>CAXSFM010000007.1:0-235331 GCA_964236735.1 uncultured Pyrinomonadaceae bacterium | reverse complement strand
TGAGTTGTTGAAGCTGCTGCGAAAATACCCGCTTTAACTACTCTAGCCCCAAAATAAATAACGAGGGATGTACGTCAACAGAGAGTTCAGCGTCGCTTTGATGCGGAGTGAGTCGGGGCGCTCCGTATTTGAATGAACCCTCGCTGAAAAGGTCATTCAATTTTGCCGCCACCTTCTTCTGCTTGAAACTAGCCACACTTTAAGCCCGCGCATATTTATCTGTCAATCTTTTCAGCGCGTCGAATAAACCTTCACTATTACACGCCCGAATGTGTGACTAGATGTGCAAGATAGTCGCGCTTCATCTCAATAGCGGCTTCATCATTTAAGGTTTCACTGCTCCGCGCGCGGGGCTTTGCGAACATGCAAATCAAACACGTCCGGGCGATGATAATGACCCGCCACGTCGAGCGTCATCTTCTCGCGGTCAATCTCGTTGAAGTCGAGCGTGGCGGTCAGGATAGTCTCTTCGTCGAACGACGGCCCGGCGAGGTAGCGTCCGTCCGGCGCGATGATCGCGCTTCCGCCACGCAGCAGCAGCGTGTCGGTTTGATCGTCCATCCCCGTTGGTCTCGATAATTCAGAGGGCAAGTCTCCGGCGCGCATGATGAGACCCGCCGCCAGCACGAAGCATCTCGCCTCGAACGCATAATGACGGCTCGCCACCTGATGCATCTCATGCACCGTCGGCCAGACTGCGACGTGGATGTGCTCGCCCGACACATGCAGGGCTTGTCGCGCCAGAGGCATCCAATGCTCCCAGCAGATGAGGCCGCCGACGCGCCCCGCGCGTGTCTCCGTTGCAACGAGGCCGACGCCGTCGCCCTGTCCCCAGACCATCCGCTCGGTGTAAGTGGGAACGAGCTTGCGATGATGATTGACGAGTCGCCCGTCCGCATCGAAGGTGAGCAGAGAGTTGTAGAGCGTTCCATTGCCGGGGCCGCTCTCGACCTTCTCGTTGACGCCGATAACGATCACCACGCCGAGATCGGCGGCGACTTCGCCGAGCCTCTTCGTTTCTTTGCCGTGTACAACGACGCTGTTCTGGCGCATCCGCGCGAAGACTTCTTTCGTCGGCGGATGATTCCACAACGCCGCGTCTGGACAGTAGTCGAGCCACGCCGGGTAACCGGGCAGCCACGTCTCTCCCAGCGTAACGAGTTGCGCGCCCTGCGACGCCGCACGCTCGATCTGCTCGATGGCTTTGGCGAGACTGGCTTCCAGATTCAGAAAGACAGGGCTGGCCTGAACGATGCCCACGGTGATTGATTCCGGCATGTCTCTCTTTTATCAACTCCCGGCGTTGAAGGCCAGCATGTTTCGGTGAAGAGATTTTGGAAGACACTTGATTAAGAGGCTCGCGAGACTTTCACTTCGACGCTTCTTCAATCCGCTTGCCTTCCTGCCGCGCCTGCGCCCATGTCATGGGGAGGCGACGCACTTCGCCGCTCTCTTGCGCGTCGGCGAGAAAGTTTAAGGCTTCGAGAATGATGCGTCTCTGCAACTCGCGATGGAACGGCACGCCGAAGTGATGCCCCATCATAAACGGCACGAAGACGGCGCGCGGCGGTTTGCAATGCTCCGTTATGTCCAGTGCGACGGTGATGGAGACGGTCGGGATTCCTCTACGCTCAATAGCGCGCTGCACGAGCGCGACGGACTGGTGTCATATCGGTCAAGCGGGCGACAGCAGCACTGCGTCCGCTTGTTCCTCCACGACCGCGTCGGCGATTTTTTCGGCCAGCGTGCGCTCGAAGGTCGGCGGATCCATTTGATAACCGATGAACGAAATGAAGTTCCCGGTCAACGCGCCGACGATGCCTTCCGATGCGAGTTCCTGCAAACGCTCGATGGGAAAGATAACGTTGAGGTCGCGCGCCGCGCCGTTCGTCGGATACTTGATTTGATGTATCTCTAACTCCGCAGGCTTCGACGCGGAAGGCACGCGGCGAAAACTATAGTCGCCGACCGGATGGACGACATCGAACAGCATCGTCCCTACGGGCTGCACGCCGGCGGAACTGACGAACATCAGACGCGCTTTTGATAATGGTTTGTCGAGGCGCGCGAGCGGGACGAAGTCATCCTTATGAATCATCGCGCCCGGATAACGCTCGTTGATCGTCGTCCAGAGGTCGGGGCGCAGTTGCGGCGGCGGCGTTGATGGCGGCGTGTGGTCAGAGTTGGCCGTCATGTATCCATTCTCCTGAGCGTTTGACGAAGTAGAAGTGCAGGTGAAAATAAAGATGCGCGAGCGTGGCGGGTTCTTTTTCGGCTAAAGTTTTGAAGATGAATTCGCGGTCTGTCTCAGGCACATCGAGCAACAACTTGAGCGCTTCAATCCACGCCTTGTCAATTTCTTTGCGTCCCGCCGCCTCGTTGCCGTCGCCGAGATGCAGGCGCACGTATCTGATTAACTTTTCGTTGTCGCCTTCCGCCAGAGCTTCTTTCAGATACTGAAGAGACATGCGGATACTGTACCTTGAATCGTCGCCGCGAACGATGACGCAGAGGAGTCGTGTATGAAAAACCTCGCGCGCCATGCACTGGCAACGCGCGACGCCATCTCAGGGCTTCTGCTCGAATTTGAGAGATGCGGAGTTGATGCAGTAACGCTGACCCGTCGGCTTGGGGCCGTCGTCGAAGATGTGTCCGAGATGCGCGTCGCAACGGCTGCATTTCACTTCCGTGCGAATCATGCCGTGGCTCGTGTCCCGCTCTGTCTGGACGCCTTCTGCATCTGCCGGAGCGTAGAAACTCGGCCACCCGCAGCCCGAATCGTACTTCGTGTCGGAGCCGAATAATTTCTGCCCGCAGTCGGCGCAGTAGTAAATTCCCGCTTCGTGGTTGTCCCAATATTCGCCCGTGAAAGGTTTCTCCGTCCCCTTCTGTCTGGTGACGTAATACTGTTCCGGCGTCAACTCGCGTCGCCACTCTTCATCGGTCTTCTCGATTTTCTCGCTCATCATCGTCGTGTCCCTCCGTCAATTTACATTAGTGCGCGCGCCTATTCTAAACGACTAGAACGCGACGCCGAAATGCGCGCCGAACGCGCCGGACTTTGTTCTGCGTCCGTCGGGTTGCTGCCGAAAGCGCACGGGGAAATCCGCCTCGATGAAAAACTTGGTGTCGCCCTTGATCTTCCAACTGCGCTGGACGAGCGGAGTGAAGCCGTATGCGTCCGCGCCGATGTCGAACGCCGCGCGCAGACCCACGGCGTAGTTTTTCTTGAAGCTATAGATGATTCCCGGATGCACGGTGAGCGTCACGTCTTGTCTCGGCGAGCGGTTGATCGTCGGGATGAACTCGAAGTCGAACGAGAACGGGCTGCTGTTTCTGATCGTGATGCCGACGGGAAAACCGACCACGAAGTCGTCAGCGATGGTGATGGTTCTGCCGTCGTCTCGCGTCACGATGGGAAACACGACGCCGACGTGCCCACCGACGCGCGGCGGCTTGGGAGCTTGCGCGTTGGCTGCCAACGGAATCATCAGCAGGATGAAACAAGATGCGAAAATGACTCGAAGGTAATAATCACGCGAGAGGGAGAAGTGATTCATAATTTATTCCTTAACCGCCGTCCGTCGCGAAGCCGTGTTCGCCGGACTGAGTTTGAGATTGAGATTTACCGTGACCGCCTCTGCACACGTCTTCTGTATTAGCGCGTCGAATCCTGCGGCGCGACATCCATCGGCGCGCGAGCGGTCGGAGATTGATCGGTCTTGAGTTCCGCCGCCAGCGCGTTTCTGGCGTTGGCGGCTTGCAGCGGATCAAACTGCGCGTTGAGCGCGAGAGCGCGGCGCAGATCGTCGCGCGCCGTCGTCTCGTCGCCCGCCGCACGCGCGATCATCGCGGCGTGATACAGCAGCCGCGCGTCCTGCGTGTTGAGCCGCAACGCTTCTTTCATCGCTTGTTGCGCTTCGTCGAGTTTGCCCGCCTTGAGCGCCGTCCATGCGACCGCGTCCGCGCCGTAGATGTCGCGCCGCACTTCATACTCACGCGCGGCCTGCGTGTAAGCCTCCGCAGGTTTCAAGTCGTGGTCGGCATAAAAAAGCGCGAGTTGACGGTTGTAGAGCGCGCCGTTCAACGCGCTGAGATGTCCGATCTGCTCGACCAATTCATACTGCGCGGCGGCTTCCCTCTCGCGACCCGCAAGTTTGTAGAGATCGCCGAGCGCGGCGACGAAATTTGGATCGGGCAGAAGTTTCGTCGCGCGCTCATACTGCGCGATAGCGCCCGGCAGATCACCACGCGCGGCGCGCACGCGCCCCAACGAAGCGACGGCGCGATAGTAATCAGGGAAGGTTGTCAGGGCATCACGATAATGCCGCTCCGCTGTCTCGTAGTCACCGGAAGCGAAAGCCGTCTCACCTAATTGCCAGCGACACCACGCGACAGTCTCGCGCGGCGGCGAGGGCAGGTCGAGCGCGAGCGCGAGCGCGTTGACGAGATGTCGCCGCGCGCCCGCGTTGTCGCCGCGCAGCGTCGCGAGTTTGGCCTGCCGCGTCTCTGTTCCTTCGTTGATGCCGCCGGCCTTGCGCTCCATCGTGTGATAGGCGTCCGCCGCGCCGTCGTAATCGCCCAGCTCAAGCAGCGCGTCGCCGAGCGTCCCGTATGGATAAGCTTTGCCCGGCTCAAGCTCGATTAACTGTCGTGCGTGATCGCGCGCGTCGGCGAAATCGTGCGAGGCGAATTCGACCCCCGCCAGCGCCGCCAACCCACCCGTGTTACGCACGACGGGGACGGACGCGAGTGACGCGCGCGCCGCACGCGCAGCCAAGTCCAGATACTGCACGTTGCCCGTCTCGCGCACGCGCTGCAAGTAATAGCCCGCGAGTTTGTTATAAGCGGAGAAATCTTCCGGGTCGCTCTTGACGCGCGCTTCCAGAAAACGAATCGTCGCCTCGACCGCCTGTTCGTCGCTGTCGAGCGTAATGGCGGCGGGCACGGCAGGCGTCGTGCCGGCGGCACGGGATGATGTCTCGCGCGCCGACCAGATGTCGCCGCAACCGCTCGCCGTCAAGGTCGCGCCAGCCAGCAGCAGCGTGAGCGCCGTCCACCTGATGATTTGCCGTTGCATAGTTGCCTGAATTCAAATGCGGATACGGGGCGACGGCACGAAGATGCAGCGCAGTGAATCTTTCTCCGCCGCCCCGCACTCGCGCTGTGTGATTTGAAAGATTGCCGGGCGGTGTACGCCCCCGCCCGGCTTATGTGTTGAGGTTACTGTCTCGTGCGGTCGTCCGGGTTCTTGCCCGGAGGGAATGGTTGCGCCGGGTCGGCGACGAACGGGAAGCGGTCGCGGAACGCCACCTCGTTACCGTCCACCTTGTCGCTCAATGGCTTGCCGTTGTTGATGATGGTGAAGACCATGTCCACCACGTCGTCCTGCAAGCGTCGCCCGCCCATCTTGCCGAAGCCGCCGTCGCGGTTGGTGCCTCCGCCCGAACCCTTGTTCGGCACGCTTAAGTCGAGGCGCAGGATGTCGCCCTTCTCCACCGCCGCTTTCGCGAGCATGGCGATGTGCGCGTCATCAGTGTTGAAGGCTTTCAGAGACTTGACGATGTCGTCTTTGAATTTGCCCTTCGCGTCGTCCTCCGTCGAGGCGGCGTTGTATTCGTCCTTGCGCGGCGCGGGAACCAATCCGTTGTTGACGAGCGGGCCGCCTTCGCGGTCAACCGTCACCCAGTCGCCGTCGCCCTCGACCGAGCCGTCTTCCTTAATGCGTTGCGTCTTGCGGCGTTGCGTCACGCCGTTGATGCCGATCACGTTCCCGGCCTTGCCGCGCAGCATGTCCGCAGGGATGCTGACGGCGGTGATGAGCGTGTTCAAGCCCGCGTAGGTGTCGCGCCCGCCGCGCTCGCCGAGGAGCGCAGTGTTGGGATGTCCCGGATTCATAATCGCGGAGGCGACTGTGCGGTTCGCGCCCGTGTCGTCGAGGAAAAACGGGTCGTCGGCGCAACCGGCGAAGAACTGCACTCCGGTCGCCGGGTCGGTGGTGACGACGAACTCGGGCGCTTTGTACTCCTGCGTGGCGATGGTGGTCGGCGCGGAGAACTTCTTGCCGCCCGGCAACTCGATAGACGCCGTTTGCGGCATCTGGCGACCGAGACCCTTCGAGTAGAGAACATCAACGTAAGCGTCCGGCTTGGCGTCGCCCGTGTTCTCAATCTCGAAACGGTAGCGGATGTTGTGATCGAAGATAGGCATTCCGAAATGCTCGCCCGAGACGATGAACCCTTGCGTGCTCAAAATCAGCACGACCTTCGAGTTATCGTTCGGGTCGAGAAACGCCCACATGTCCGCGATGTCTGAGCCGCGATCCTGCGCGATTGAAGGCGAGTCAATGTGGTCGGAAGCGTTGATGCGCGTCGGCGGCATGAGTTGAATGGCGAGCGCCACCGTGATGGCGAGCGCGGCCAATGTGATCTTATTTTTTCCAGGGCGTATCATCTTTCTTCTCCTTATTCATTCTTCAGTTTGTCGGAGCGAATATTCATTCCCGCTCATTCGTCGAGACGGATTCGGAGCGCGCCGGCGTGCGGACAGACGCAACCGTTTTCTTGTGTACGCTGCTTTCCTTCCACCTTCGTTCAAGGCATTTCCCGTTCATCAAATAATCAACGCCTGTGGCAATTTACCTGCTGAACACAGCGCGGCGAGTATCGTTAAGGAGGCCTACGAATAGGGGAAGCGTATCGAATTTTAAGGGGTTAACGTGAGATGGATACTAACGAGCGGCAGCGCTCAAGTCCAATACATAATTCCGATAACAAAATACAAAGACTATTGGGAAATTCGTGCGTGTCAGGGAAAGCGCGGATGAAGGATGAGGCATCGTTAAAACTTCGACAGTTCAAGCTCTCAAGCTGTTTGAGTCGGCGACTTAACGTGTCGCTTGTTGTCGCTCACGTTCATGCCGCAACGACTGTCGCTTCACAGCGCGCGACGCACGACGCGACGGACGAGATCGGTCGTCAGGCCATAGACAAAGTGCGATGCGAGCGCGTTGGCGTGCGTCGAGAGAGGGTATTCCGTCGGCGGCTTCGAGAGGCCGAGCGCGGGCACTGCCGCCTCGTCCGCAGCCAACCAGAAGATCGCGCCAAAGGGCAGACCCGCGCCCGTGCTGACGAGCGGCGCGACTTCCGCGAGCGCGCCGTAGAATGCGCCCGTCGCCGACCCGAAGGCGAAGTGAACTGCCGGCCCCGCGACCTTTTTTTCTTTCTTCGTCAGCTTGTGATCGAAGACGCCTTCGGAAATCGCCGACGCTGCCTTGACCGTCGCGTCATCGCCTCCATCCTCTTCTTTCTTCTTGCTCTGGCGCGCCGATCCATCGTCCTGCATCTTTTCAATTTCTTCAGACACCTTGCTCGATAAAGCCTGAAACCCGTTCATCGCCCACGACGCGACCAGCCCCCCGACGAGACCCGCGACCAAACCCTTCAACACGTCGGTTTCCTGCCGCCGGCCTTTACGTCTCTTATCACCCATCGCTTGCTTCTCCTTAATAACTCGACTTCGATGCGCGCATTTCATCGCGCCTGTGTCCACCACAGACACGCTCGCGAATGAAGCGCTCAATAGTTTTTCGGAGGCACGATGTCAGGAAATTATCCCGAAGCAATCACGCGCGTTTTCAGCTCATGTCACGAGCGGTTTTCAAACTCGACGCAGGCGGGCGGCGCGCAAGGCTTCGCCAGCCGTCCAGATGGCCGCGCCGAGCAGCAGTAAATCCTTCGCCAGAAATTGTCCCGGCATCGGCGAGGGGAACGGGAAGCCGTAATTTGGCTGCCACACGCCCGGCGTCGTGAGCGCGAAACTGAGCGTGATGAGAAACATGAAAATCGCCCCGATGCTGCCGATGGCCGAGAGCTTCGGCGCGAACGCGCGCAGGGCGATGAGAATCCCTAGCGTAATTTCGACGAGGCCGATGAGGATGGCGAAACTTTGCACGCTCATCACCGAATACGCCCAGGACATGAAAGGACTGTGCGCGACCAGAGGTTGAATGCCCTCTGCCTCGTAGGCCGTGAATTTGAGCGCGCCGACCCAGAGCAGGATGATGACCAGCCCGTAACGGATCACTGCCGCGCCGATTACTTCAAGGTTAAAACCCGCGTCGCCTCTCTCCAGATGTTCCATGGTGGTAGCCATTTTTGCGTCTCCTTATCAACTCTGTTAAATGCACTGCATCAAATGTTGAATGCGCCGCCGCTCGGCTTCTCGATTTACGTCTCAGGATTTCGCTACGTCTCAGGGTTTCGGTGGCGCGCCCATCTTGCCCGCTAGATCATTGATCATTCGCAGATGTTCTTTGAGCGTCGGCAGAGTCTTCGCTGCGAACGCCTTGACATCCGCATCCACCGCTCCATTGGCTTCAGACTCGAACGCCTTCACATCCCTTTCGTGAGCCGCGACCATCGCCGTCACGTACTCTCGATCAAAGTCCGCGCCCTTCAGTTTCGAGAGCTTGTCCATTTCCTGTTTGTCCTTCGGGTTCGCTTCCATTGGCAGCATCACTTTCTTTTGCTGCGCGAGCGCCTTCAAATCCGCGCCCGCCTTCGTGTGGTCGGCGACCATGCGTTCTGCAAACTGTCTGACCCCGGCGCTCGTCGCTTGCTTCGCGGCCAATTGTCCGAGTTCGACTTCGGCCAAGCCACCCGGCGCGGCATCGCTCAGAAACGCGAGGTCTCCGCCCGTCACGACCTGATCGCCTTTATCGCTCGGCGGCTTGGCCGGCTCGGTCTTGACGAGCGGCTCGCTGTTCGCGGTGCCGCTACTGCCGGGCGGAGTTCCGCACGATGCTGCACTCAGCAGCGCACAAGCGATGACGACACACGAGTTGACGATTTGTTTCACGCGCTGGCTCATCTTTGTTCTCCCTTAACCAGGTTTTCCTAACTCTTTCTCTTGAATCGCGTCCGGCTTGGGCAGTTTCCGCGTGCAAGTTTCTCGACGACTGTTTTTACCGCTGACGGTTCAAGCACGGTGTCCGCACTTCATCGAAGTCTGATTTTGCATCATCAGAAATTGGGGTTAGAGCAGCGAGGATATTGTTAAGCTGGAGTGTGACAGGGGAATCCAGCCCGACAGTCTGCTTGAAGATAAATTTTTCGGGTTGATGCTGGGGAGCAGTTTACTGACAAGCGGCGCGGGAAATCCAATACATAATTCCGATGCGCGAAGGGCGCAGCTATCGAGAATTGCGGGGACGGGATGCGCGCCACACTCTCAATGCGCGGCGACTTGTGAAGCGGCTTTACGTCCTCCCGAAGCATCCAGAGCGCATTCGAGAAATACTTCCGAGATCGGCGAGAGCGTGCGTTTGCGATTGAGTACGGCGTGAAAATCGAAGAGGAGCGGCGCAGCGCCGTCGAGCCGCACGGTTTTGAGTTTTCCTTCGGCGATCTCCGTCTTCAACGACAAGAGCGGCAGGACGGAGACGCCCATGCCGGTTTTGACGGCCTGCGTGATCGCGCTGTTTGATCCGAAGCTTCCGACCACGTTGAACTCGTCGAGCGTGCGCCCGAGTTTCTGTTCAACGACTTGTCTCAAGCCCGATCCGGCTTCGCGCGACAGGAATTGTTTCTCGGCGAGATGTTCGAGCGTGATTGCCCGCACGCGACGCCACTCGTCGTTGTTGGGAGTGACGAGCGCCAACTCGCCGGAAGTCATGCGGCGAAATTCGAGGCCGACGGCGTCAATCTTGGCGCAGGTGAAACCGAGTTCCGCCTCATCGTTGAGCACATCGTCACACACGTCTTTCGGCTCGGAGATTTTCAACTCGACTTTGACGGCGGGAAAGCGTTCACGGAAAGAGGCGATGATCGGCGGCAGGACGTATTCGCCGAACGCGCTGGCCGAGATGACGAGCGAGCCTTCCATGCGATGAAGAAATTTCCTCAAATCATGGAGCGCGGCTTCTCTCTCTTTGATGATGGCGCAGCCGTGCCGGTAGAGTAACTGCCCGGCGTGCGTCGGCACGACCTGTCGCGGCAGGCGGTCGAAAAGTTTAGTGCCGAGATACTCTTCCAGATTCTTGATGTGGCCGCTGATCGTCGGCTGTGAGATACGCAGTTTCTCGGCTGCCTTGGAGAAGCCGCCTTCCTCATAGACGCAGCAGAACACTTCCACCAGACTCAAGTCCAGACGCATCATAAGCAGATCACTCCAATGTTTCCCCGGCCACTCACCTTAAGATTTAAGCTCCACGACTTCCGTGCGGTGTCACACGTTCGTTGAAGAATAAAGAACCTGACGAGGAATCGAAAATTATCGAGAAAGACCGCGACCGGCGACGACGGCTTCAGAATTCCTGTCACAGAATCGCCGTTTCGCGCGAGCGTGTGAGGCGGAGCGATTTACCGGCGATCAAACGCGCTTTGCCGATTCGTCATTCTTGAATTTAAGAATGACAGGATAACAGATCGGCGTTCGTCTTAAATAAAGATTGGATAAAGATTAAGCGAGGTGAATAAAAGATTGTCCGGCTTTAAGCGGGCAGCTCAAACGAGACGCGCGTCTCCGCTTGAGAACTCTCCGCTGACACTTTTCCGCCGTGCGCCTCGACCAGTTCTTTGACGATGGCGAGGCCGATGCCTGCGCCGCCGTGCTCGCGCGAGCGTGATTTCTCGGCGCGGAAAAATCGCTCGAAGATGAACGGCAAGTCTTCCGCGTTGATGCCTTCGCCGGTGTTGACGACGCTCATCCTGACGCCGCCGCCCGACTCGCGTTCAGTTTCGACGCGCACGCTCCCGCCCTGCGGCGTGTAGCGCAGAGCGTTCTGGAGCAGGTTGTGCACGACTTGTGAAAGCTTGTCCGGGTCAGCCGAGACATCACCCGCTTCGTGCCGGAACAGTGTGCCGACGCTGATTTTCTTGGCGGCGAATTGCGGCTCGAACAAGCTGAGATTCTGCGCGATCAATTCATGCAGGCGGACGCGGCGCGCGTGCAGGTTCAATCTCGCGGCGTCGGCCTCGCTCAACTGTAAAAGATTTTCCGCCAGCGCCGAGAGCCGCAGAGTCTCTTCGTGCAGCACCTCGAAATTCTGCGCCGACGGCGGCAACACTCCATCCTTCAAGCCTTCGAGATACCCGCGCATGTTCGTCAGCGGCACGCGCAACTCGTGCGCGATGTCAACGACCATGCTCTTTCGCAGTTGCTCGATTCTTTGCAAGCTGTCCGCCATGCGATTGAACGATGACGCCAGTTCGCCGATTTCATCGTGCGAAGAAACAACGACGCGCGAAGTGTAATCGCCGTGCGCGATATTTCTGCTCACGAGCATCATCTGCGAGAGCGGCCTCAACACTCGGAAAGTCAACAGCGAGCCGAGACCAATCGCGAGCGCGACGCCGAACAAGCTGGCCCAGATGAGATACCAGTGCGCGACGCTGAGAAATAGTCTATGCACGTCCGGCGAAGTGACGCCGTATCTTTGCATCAACAGGACGAAGGCTTGCGCCGCCAGCAAATCAATCGCCATCCACAACACGGAGACGACGACCGCAATCACCAGCAGAATGATTCCCAGCAACTTCCACAATAGACGGCTTCTCAATTTGTTCACCTGATGTTTTTTGTCACTGCCCGTCGTCCGCGAACTGATAGCCGACGCCGCGCACGGTCAAAACGTACTGCGGGTTCGACGGCTCGTCCTCGATTTTCTGCCGGAGGTTTCCGATATGCACGTCAACGACGCGATCAACGACCGCTTCGCCGCGCGGGTAGAGTTGATGCACAAGCTCTCCGCGCAGAAAGACTCTGCCGGGCGCGGACATCAAGACCTTGAGCAGTTTGAATTCCGATGGCGTCAGCGAAATCTGCTGGCCGTCCAACATCACTCTGCGCTTCTCAGGGTTCAGACTTAATTTTCCATGAGCCAGCGCAACTTCCGCCTTCGGAGCGTTCGACCGCGCGCGCCGCAAAATCGCTTTGACACGCGCGACCAACTCGCCCGGACTAAAAGGCTTGACGACGTAATCGTCCGCGCCCAGCATCAACCCGGAGATACGGTCAACTTCTTCCTTGCGCGCCGTCAGAATCAAAATCGGTATGTCGGACGTGCGCCGTAGCTCGCGGCAAACTTCCCAGCCGTCAATTTCGGGCAGCATCAAATCAAGAATCGCAAAGATAAACTCGTAACGACGCGCCATCTTCAAAGCCTGCGCGCCGTCGTGCGCGACGAGCGTCTTGAATCCCGCGCGCTCAAGATAGATCGCTACCAGCGTCGCTGTCTTCTCGTCGTCCTCGACGATTAAGATTGTGCCGCCGCCGTCGTCGCTCGCTTCCATCAACGTCTTCCCTTATTTTGTTGTCGTTTTCTTCGGAGCATTGAGGTAATAATTCCACAACAGGCGCGCGGCGACGGCTCGCCACGGTTGCCACGCCATGCTCAACACGCGCAACTCGTCCGGCGTCGGACGCTGCGGCAAGTTCTTCACACATTGCGCCGCGAGAGCCAGCGCGAGATCGCCCGCCGGCCATACATCCCGCCTTCGCAAGACCATCAACAGATAAATCTCCGCCGTCCATCTGCCGATGCCTTTGACGCTCGTCAGATGCTCGCACACAACTTCGTCGCTCATCTCTTCCAACGCGCGCAAATCGAGTTCGCCTTCGAGCACAGCCCGCGCGAGATTGCGACAGTAAGCTGTCTTCTGCCGACTGAAGCCAACGCGCCGGAGCGTCTCATCATCGAGCGCGAGAAAACTTTCCGGCGCGAGCGGCGCGGGAGGAGCGGCAAGCGCAACCAATCGCTCGTATGTCGCGCGCGCGGAGGCCAGCGAAACTTGCTGTTCGAGGATGATGTGAACGAGCGTGGCGAAGCCCGGCGCGCGCTCCCACATTGGCGGCGTCCCGTACTCTGCGTGGATGCGTGCGAGGTCTGCATCAACTTTGACGAGATGCGACAGACCGCGCATCAATGATTTTCGAGTCAGACTGTCCGGCATGATCTTTTGTTGGACATAACCGATGTGAGACGATGGTTATGTTCGGAGTCCAAAATTATTCCACGCCCGCGATGCGGTTGAGACTCTGCCAACCCTGCTCGTTAATCGCGACGCGCAGCCAGTAGCTGTACTCTTCCGGTCGCTCGCGCAAGCCGCGCCGCAACTCGGACATGCTCACCCGACTCCACTCTTCGGCCTCCGACGGGTCAGGCGACGGCTCGCCATCGAACTCACCGACGAAGACGTGGTCGTATTCATGCTCGATCAAATCGCCTTCCAGTTCCGCGCGATAGACGAAGCCGAACGCCTCCTGCAACTCGCAATCAAAATTCATCTCTTCACGCAGCCTGCGATGCGCCGCCGCCAGCGTCGTCTCGCCGGGGCGCGGATGCCCGCAGCAAGTGTTCGACCACAGCCCCGCCGAATGATATTTCGTCCGCGCGCGTCTCTGGAGTAAGAGTCGCCGCTCAGAGTCGAAGACGAAGATGGAGAACGCCCTGTGCAGTGCGCCCGCGCGATGCGTCTGCATCTTTTCGCCGACGCCAAGCTCTTGGTCTTCGCTATCCACAATGATGATTTGTTCCCGCATCATCTAGCCCTTTTCACAGCCCGCCGCACGACCACGATGTTACCCTGCACCGCTTCTTAAAGTGACAAAAACCATTGGACGCTCTGAACGATTTGATGATTTTGAGTCAGATTACTATCTCTTCAAACTTATATCAAGCCTTGCTTTGTCAATGTGATGCTCGATTTGACCGAATTTTAGTTTGCACATCTTCCTGACTCTGCTACACTCTGCGTCTTTCATAAACAACTGATGAAGAATACACTTCGCAGCACAAAACTGACCAGCAAGGAAGTCGCGCGGCTGCTCGGCGTCAGCGAGGCGTCAGTCAAACGCTGGGCTGATGGCGGGCTGTTGTCGGCGGAGAAAACTGCCGGCGGGCACAGGCGTTTTCGTCCCGCCGATGTGGCTGCCTTCCGCCGCGCCGGACACGGAGAAGAAACACCGCGCGCGCGCCCCAGACACACCGCCGCGACCGCCGCGCACGTGGCATCAGGCGTCGTCACATTCGAGGAAGGAGACGACGGCAATGCTGCCGCGCTCATCGCAGAAATGTACGATGCGCTGCTCGGCGCGCGCGACGAAGAGGCCGCCGCGCTGCTCGTCAATCTGCACCTGCACGGTTACGGCGTCGCAGAGATAGCCGACGCCGTCCTGCTTCCGCCGTTAAGAAAAATCGGAGACCTCTGGCGGCGCGGCGAGCTTTCCGTCGCGCAGGAACACATCGCGACGCAGACGGCCATCGCGGCGTTGCGTGCGCTGCGCGCGGCGTTGGCTCTGCCCTCGATGATGACGAATGAGCGGCTGGCAATCTGTTGCAACTCGGAGGAAGACTTTCACGAATTGCCCGTGCATATTGCCGCGCTGACGCTGGAGGCCGCCGGATGGTCAATCGTCGAACTCGGCGCGAGCACGCCGTTCTCCGCGCTCGCCGAATTGATTGAGAGATACCATCCGCAACTCGTCTGCATCGCCTCGACGATTCTCAACAATCTGGATCGCGCCGCGCGCGAGTACGAAGCTTTCCGCAAGGCCGCGCATCAGTCGCACACGCTCATCGTGCTTGGCGGCGCGGGTTTTTCGGGCGCGGAGATTCGACAACGCTTCCCCGCCAATCTGCACGCAGACAATTTCCGCCAGCTTGCAAAATTCGCCGCCGAGCATACGGAATAAACTCGGATGATTGAGAACTTGATGCTTTCACCTGACAGCAACAACACACAGCCCGCGAAAGTCTGGGGACAGCAAGAGTGGGACGCCCTTGAATCGCGGACACGAACGCGGGCGTTGCGCGCACGCTCGGAAGCTGAAGTGTGGCACGTCCTCAACGTCGAGTCACGCCGCGTGATGCGCGCCTACACGACGAGTTTTTTTATCGTCAGCCGCTTTCTGCCCGCCGCTAAACGCGAAGAAGTCGAGGCCATCTACGCCGCCGTGCGTTACCCGGATGAAGTCGTGGACACGTTCCCGCTCGCGCCCGCCGAACGCCTGCGCGTGCTGGATGAATGGCAAAGTTTTTACGAAGTCGGATTGCGCGCGCCGTCTTTAGCCGACACGTTGCGCGCCGGAATTCCCTGTTTCCTCGCGGGATTTACGAAAGTCGCGCGCGCGCGCGGCATTCCCGCGGAATTTTATCGCTCGTTCCTCGACGCCATGCGACTCGACGTGAATCCGCGTCCTTTCGAGACGATGGATGACTTGATTGAAAATTACATCTACGGCAGCGCGGTCGTCGTCGGATACTTTCTGGCTTACGTCTATGGCGCGCGCTCCGACAAAGATTTCACACGCGCCATGAAGAGCGCGCGCGATCTCGGTGTCGCGCTGCAACTGACGAATTTTCTGCGCGACGTGAGCGAAGATGAAACGCGCGGGCGCATCTATCTGCCGCTCGATGTATTGCGCTCCGAAGGCATCGAAAATTTGAATACAAACGACGCGCGACAACCTGAGCCGCTCGCGCGCGTGCTGCGCCGGATGGCCGCACACGCCGCAGATTTGTACGCCAGCGCAGAGGCCGGACTCGACGCATTCGCGCCCGACTGTCGCCTCGCGATTGAGGCTTGCATCAAGGTTTACGGACGCTTGAACGACCGCATCGCCGCCAGCGCGCGCGGCATCCGCCATCGCGAAAGCGTGCCGCTCAAGGAGAAATTGCAGGCGCTCCCGCCGAGCAAATACTGGCGCATCCCGCTCGCCTACCTGCTTCGTTGAGCGCGCGCGTGCGAAGAGCAAAAATTTGCGAGTGCGAACACGCAAGACAGCACGCCTGAAGGCGTCACTCTAAACGGACAGATAAATGAAACGCGGCACGGACAGACAAGTCGTCATCATCGGCGGCGGACTGGGAGGCTTAAGCGCTGGCGTTCATCTCCGGCTCGCGGGCTTCGACGTGTCCATTCACGAAGCGAACGAGCGCGTGGGCGGGCGGGCAAATGTTATCGAGCGCGAAGGCTTCCGCTTCGACACCGGCCCATCGCTCCTGAACTACCCCTGGGTCTTCGAGCAACTCTTCGCCGCCGCCGGGCGCGACTTGCGCGACTACGTGCAACTGCTGCCCGTCGCTCCCTCGATTACGTTTCGTTGGAGCGACGGGGCGAGCCTCGAACTTTCGAGCGACCTCCGGCTTTTTCTCGGCGAGTGCGAGCGTCTGGAGCCGGGTTCGAGTCCGCGCGTCTTCGCTTTCATGCGCGACGCTGAGACGAAATACCGTCTCGCCTTCGACAAGCTCGTCACGCGCAACGTGGACAATCCGTTGAAATGGCTCGGCGCGCTCAATCCCGTCGAGATGTGGCGCACTAGCATTCATCGCACGCTCGATGGCGAGCTTCGACGCTTCTTCAAGAGTCGTTACCTGCGCGAGGCGCTCGGCTCTTATGCGATGTATCTCGGCGGCTCGCCATACAGTTTGCCCGGCATGTTCACGATTCTCGCTTACGGCGAAATGGCTTACGGCCTGTGGCTGCCGAAGCGTGGCATTTACGGTCTGGTCGAGGGCATCGAGCAACTCGCGCGCGAACTCGGCATTGAGATTCACACGAGCAGCCCGGTTAAAAAAATTCGCACGCACGAAGGGCGCGTCACAGGCGTCGAACTCGCGGACGAAACTTTTCGCGCGTGCGCGCTTGTCGTCTCGAATGTTGACGTGCCGACGACTGACACCGAGTTGCTCGCAACAGAAAACGGACATGCCGCGCGCGCTCGTCAACGTGCGAAGCAAACCGCCATGACGCCGGGCGTCGTAACTTTCTACTGGGGCGTGCGCGGAAAAATCGAAAATCTCGGCCACCACACGATTTTTCTGCCGGCAGACAATCGCGCGGCGTTCGACGATCTCTTCAAATTCAAGCGCGTGCCCCGCGACCTGCCTTTTTATACGAGCGTCCCTTCGGCCACCGACGATACGCTCGCGCCGGAGGGCGACACCACGCTCTTCGTGCTTGCGCCGACGCCGCTCATCAGCGAGATGCCGGATGTTGATTGGAATGATGAAGTGCGAAAGATAAAAAGCCAGGTACTCCAAACGCTCGCGCGCCACGACGTTGAAATCGCGCCGGAACGTTTTTGCGTCGAAGAAATTTACACGCCCGTCGAGTGGCGGCGACGCTTTGGACTCTACGACGGCTCGGCCTTCGGCGCGGCGCACACGCTCCGTCAAATCGGGCCGTTTCGTCCAAAGAATTTTTCGTCCGAAGTTGAAGGTCTGTACTACGTCGGCGCGAGCACGACGCCGGGCACAGGAATGCCGATGGTCGTGCTCGGCGGCAAACTCGTGGCGGAGAGGATTGCGTCGCATGTTCTGTGAGACGCACGGCACGGGCGCGAGAATCTTTCTCGGACTGCACGGTTGGGGCGGCGACCACACGGTCTTCGCGCCGCTCGCCTCGCATGTTCCCGCCGCCGCCGCGCTCTACGCCGCAGACCTGCCCGGCTGTGGGTGTTCGACGCCTCCGCGCGAGTGGAGCATGAAGGCCATTGTTGACAATATCGTCGCCACCATCTCGCAACTCGTCGCACAACGAAGCGGCGATGATGACGACGGCGAAGTGCCGGAGCGCGTGACGATCATCGGTCATTGCGGCGGCGCGATCTTCGGGCTGCTCGCGGCGCAACGCCTGCCCGAAATAATCGAGCGCGTCGTGATGGTTGACCCGTTCGCTTATCTGCCGCGCTACTTTCGTCTCTTCGTGGGCGAAAATTTCGGGCGACGCGCTTATCAAGCGACGTTCGCCAATAGCTTCGGACGCTGGCTGACGAATCAGGCGCTCTCCACACGACGCGAGGGCGACGCCGACCTGACCGCTTCGTTTGCGACGACGAACCACGAGCACGCGCGCCGTTATCTCACGCTCTTCGCCGAGATGGGCGGCGTGGAACAATTCGCGGACGTGCGCGCGGATGTTGATCTCGTGCGTGGCGAGAAATCTTTCGGCGCAGTTAAAAAATCAATCGCGATGCTGCAAGCCACGCTGCTGCACGCGCGCGTCTATCAACTCGAAGAGGCGGGGCACTTGCCGTTCGCGGAAGCGACCGCACAAATCAGCCGCATCATCTTCGAGACGAGCGCGACGCACACGAGCGCGAAAAAATAACGGTGGAATGAACGGGAGAGGACATACAAGTTTTGAGCGAACAGTTATCCACATACATCGCCGGCCAGAGGCGCGAGATTGAAGACGCACTGCGCGCGCGCCTGCCGCTGACTTCTCTGCCGGCAGCGCGTTCTCTCAACGACGCGCTCGCCTACGCGGTCTTTCCCGGCGGCAAACGCCTGCGTCCGGTGCTCGCGCTGCTCGCCTGCGATCTCGTCGGCGTGCCGCGCGCGGGCGGGTTGGATGTGATGTGCGCCGTCGAATTTTTGCACAGCAGTTCTCTCATCCTCGACGATTTGCCTTCGATGGACGACGCGCACCTGCGTCGCAATCGTCGCGCGCTGCATCTCGCCTATGGCGAGGGCGTCGCCACGCTCGCCGCCGTCGCGCTGCTCAATCAATCTTACGCGCTGCTGGCACAGGCGGCGGGCGCGTGCAAAAAAACGGGCGCGGTCGAGTCGCTCATCGCGGAAGCGGCGCGCTCGGTTGGAGCAAACGGCATGATCGGCGGGCAAGTCGTTGACCTGCTGACGCGCGCGTCCGGCGAAGATGATGTGAGCCAGTTGGAGAGTCGCGACTTGAAAACCGTCGCGCTCATGCGCCTGATGATGATCGCCGGCGCGCTCGCCTGCGGCGCGAAAGATGAAGACCTGCGCGCGCTCGTCGAGTTCGGCGAATGCTTCGGCAGGGCTTATCAAATTTGCGACGACCTGCTGGACGATTCATGCGACAGCGATTTAACGGGCAAACCCGCCGGACAGGACGCGCGCCACGCACGCGCGACCGCCGTCACCGCTTACGGCGTGAGCGCGGCGCGACAAATCGCCGCGCGGCTCGTCGCGCGCGGCTCGTCGAGGCTCGTCGAAAGATTCGGCGCGCGTACCGAGACACGTTTACTTGCCGACGCCGCACGCCTGTGTCTTGAAAGAGTGAAAGTAAATGAAATTTCAAATGACGCGCCGGCTTCATCCATCGCCCTGAGCAGTCGCGCGGCGAGTTGAGGACAGTCGCCGCTCAACGCGAACGGGCGTGTCCAGTTTCATGAGCATTCTTCTCGCCACATTCCTCCTGCCTGTCATTGCGTTGCTCGGCGTGACGCTCTGGAATGCGCTGTGCTGGCCGCGCGTGATGGCTGACGGGCGACAGCAGCAGCAGGCACAGGCGCGCACGAGCGTCTCGATACTAATCCCCGCGCGCGACGAAGAGACGAATCTTGCGCTGTGCCTCGAACACGCGCTCGCGCAGACGAGCGATGTCGTCCGCGAAATTCTCATCTACGACGATCACTCGACGGACGACACGGCGCGCATCATCGCCGGCTACGCTCGCAGAGATGCGCGCGTGCGCGGCGTGGCGTCGTCAAAATTACCCGCCGGCTGGTGCGGCAAGACTTTCGCCTGCGCGCGTCTCGCGGCGGAAGCGCGTGGCGACTGGCTGCTGTTTCTCGACGCCGATGCGCGGCTGAGTGCGTCGGCAGCATCGCACATCGTGGCGGAAGCAGAGACGCGCGAGGTCACGTTTCTCTCTTGCTGGCCTGCGCTCGAACTCGTCGGATTCTGGGAGCGCGCGTTGATGCCTCTGCTCAACTTCGTTGTCTTCACGCTCTACCCCGCGCCGCTCGCGTTCAAGCGACCGCTCGACGCATCGCTCGGACTCGCGCATGGCTCCTGCATTCTCACGCGCCGCGATGTGTACGAACAGACGGGCGGTCACGCGCTCGTTCGCGCGGAGATTTTTGAGGACGTGCGGCTCGCGCAAAGCTGGCGCGCGTGCGGCGAGCGTAGTCTGTGCCTCGACGGTCAGGACGTGTTGAGCGTTCGCATGTACAGTTCATTCAAGGAAATCTGGCGCGGCTTTCAGAAGAACTTTTTCCCGGCCTTTCGACGCGAGCGGAGTTTCTGGATGTTTATCCTGCTGCACTTCACGCTCTGCCTGCTGCCGTTCATCCTGCTGCCGTTCGCCGTCACCAACATGCACGCGGGCGCGTCGTTGCTGATCTTCACACTCGCCCTCTGCGTGCTTGCCATGCGTGCGGTGCTGGCATGGCGATTCGGTCATCCGTGGTGGTCTGTGCTGCTGCATCCGCTGGGCGAGATGATTCTTCTCGCGCTCGGAATTTCTTCGTGGTGGAAATGCAAAACGGGGCGCGGCGTCGAGTGGAAGGGGCGGCATTATCATGCTGACGACCATGCGCGCGCAGAGTTGTCAAAAGAAGAGTTGACGCGCGCGACCGAGTAGCAAGACGAGATGAATTATTGCGACGCATGAAACAAAAATCAGCCATCATCATCGGCGGCGGTTTGGGCGGGCTGGCGACCGCGCTCAGGCTCGCCGCCGGAGGTTGGCGCATCACGGTCTGCGAACAGGGAGGCGCGTTCGGCGGCAAGATGAATGTTTGGGAGCGAGACGGCTTTCGCTTCGACACCGGCCCGTCGCTCATCACGATGCCGTGGATTTTTGAAGAACTCTTCGCGGCGGCGGGCAGCAAGTTGCAGGAACACGTTGAACTCGTTCCCGTCGCGCCGCTCGCCGATTACGTCTTCAGCGACGGCACGCGCTTCACCTACACGACGAACCTTCCCGACTGGCTGGCGACCATCCGACAGATCGAGCCGCGCGACGTTGACGGCTTCATGCGTTTCATGGAACTCGGAGCGCGTCTCTTCGCTCTCTCGCGCGAGACATTCTTACGCCGCCGTCCCTTTGATCCGCCCGACCTCCGCGCGTTCAAGGCCATGCTCCGATTCATGCCGTTCAAACATGCGTGGGGCAATTACCATCGCACGGTCGAGCATTTTTTTCGCAGCCCGCAGCTCCGACAAATGTTCGACCGCTATCCGACCTACGTCGGCTCTTCGCCCTACAGTTCGCCAGCCACGCTCGCCGTCATTCCGTACATCGAATACGCCTTCGGCGGCTGGCATGTACGCGGCGGACTCTATCAACTCGTCGAAAGCATCTGCGCGCTGGCGCGAGAGTTGAAAGTCACTTTGCTGGCGAACGCCTGCGTCGAACAGATCGAGCACGACGAACACAAAGTTCATGGCGTGAGGCGCGCCGACGGCACGCGACTGTCCGCCGATGTGGTAGTGATGAACGGCGACGCTTCGCTCGCGCGCGGATTATTGGGGACGACAGGCAAACAGCAACCGGCGTTGGCGCGCTCGCTCTCCGGCTTCGTTCTCTTGCTCGGCATCCGTCGTGAGTTAAAGCAACTCGCGCATCACACAGTCTATTTCTCGCCCGACTACCGGCGCGAGTTCGCGCAGCTTTTCGACGAGCGACGCTTTCCAGACGAGCCGACCGTTTATGTCTCCGCGCCGAGCCGCACCGACCGCACGCTCGCGCCCGGAGGGGGCGAAACTCTCTTCGTGATGGCAAACGCGCCCGCCGAAGACGACAACTGGTCTGCGGAGCAGACGGCGCAGGCACGCGCGCGCATCTTCGCGCAGTTGAAGCGGGGCGGCTTCCCCGGCATCGAGTCAGACGTTGCCGTCTCGGACGTGTGGACGCCGCGCCGCATCGCACGCGACTATTTGATGCCGGGCGGGGCGATTTACGGCACGCACTCGCACGGCTGGCGTCGCGCGTTTCTACGTCCACCAAACAAAGACGCGCGCTTCGGCGGCCTCTATTACGTCGGTGGCAGCACGCATCCCGGCGGCGGAACGCCCACCGTGCTGATGTCCGCGCAAATTACGTGTGAGATGATCGAGAGGTACGAACACTGAGCGACGCAGAGACGCGAGAAGCGAGACCGGCACGACGCCGCAGCGACACTCGCACGACAAAGTCGGCGGCGACGACGGCGACGACGACAGCGGCGTCTTCATCATGGCAGCGACGTTGGCGGCAACTAAGACGCATACTGCTCTCTGCGTGCGTGCTTGTTTACATCGTGTTGTGGGTCGGCGGCGTCGCCAGTCATGTCTTGTTTGGGGGCGTGCGCGCAGATCAAGGCTGGCTCGCCGCGCTGTTTCTACTGCTCGCCGGACTCATCGTGTTCATCAGCGCGCGCGGACGGCGAGAGTTGGCGACGATTGCCTGCATCGCGCTCTGCGGTTTCCTCGTCGAAGCTACCGGCGTCCGTTTCGGAGTTCCGTTCGGACGCTACGTTTACACCGACACGCTGGGCTTGAAACTGCTCGGCGTGCCGCTCGTGATGGCGTCAGCGTGGGTCACGCTCGTCGCTTACGTGCGGGAGATGATGGCGCGTCTCCAACTGCCCGCGTGGTTCGAGGCGATATTCGCCGCGCTCTGGTTGACGGCGATTGACCTCATCATTGACCCGCTCGCTGCGCATCGTCTCGACTACTGGCGCTGGCAGGGCGCTGGAATTTACTACAACATTCCGGCCACGAACTTCGCCGGATGGTTCCTGACCGGCCTGCTCGTCTTCAGTGTGTTCCGCCGGCCTCTCGCCTCTCACGCACCTGCGCGGTTAGTCGGCGTCAGCATCGTGTTCTTCTTCACGCTGCTTGCGCTCGCACATCAACTATATCTCGCCGCGCTCATCGGCAGCGTGCTATGCGCGCTTCATTGTTACGTTGATTTCTTTGCCGGCCCGCGTCGCTCAATCGCTTAACGATGCTGATGCGCGTCACTTTCATGCGCGTGGAAGCCGCCCTACTGCGGGTTGCAAATGAATGTGACCGGAGATTAACCACAGAGGACACGGAGGGGCACAGAGGCAGACCAGAGAGAGGCAATCAAACCTCGCTCTTTTCTCTGTGTCTCTCTGTGTCCTCTGTGGTGAACATTCTTTCTCTCATGTCGCACTCATTCGCAAACCGCTCTATTGAATTTCAAAAAAAGAAAAGGCCGCCTCGATGAAGAGACGGCCTTTTTCAACAATCGCGATTGTTCGTTATCTCGAACGACGCGGGCGGAACGAGCGTCGCCCGACGCGCGAGGCGGCGATCTTCGATGGCGCGAGCGATCTCGCGACCTGCGTGCCGCCGAAGGTCGGAAGCAAAACGCGCTCGACCGCCTGACCCGTCAAGCGTTCGATGCCGCGCAAAGCAGGCTCCTCTGCCGGCGTGACGAGCGTGATGGCGCGTCCGATTTTGCCGGCGCGACCCGTGCGACCGATGCGATGCACGTAGTCTTCCGGCGCGGAGGGCACGTCGTAGTTGATAACGTGCGAGACGGAATCCACATCAATGCCACGTGCGGCGATGTCTGTGGCGACAAGGACGCGCGTCATGCCGTTTTTGAAGCCGCGCAAAGCAGCTTCGCGTTGCGGTTGCGTGCGGTCGGCATGAATGCGATTCACCTTGTGCTCGCGCGCTTCGAGAATGTGCGAGAGACGTTCAGCCCCGCGTCTGGTGCGTGTGAAAACCAGCACGCGCTCGAAACGCTCGCGCTCAAGCAAGTCAAGCAAGAGCGCCGTCTTCGATTCCATCGCGACCGGATAGACGGTCTGCTCGACGGTGATAGGGGCGTGCCCGCGCTGGCTCACTTCGATAACTTTCGGTGAGCGCATCGTCGAGCGCGCGAGGTCTTCGATGGCCGAAGACATCGTCGCCGAAAAGAGCAAAGTCTGTCTGGTCTTCGGAAGCACAGCCAGCACTCTACGGATGGCGGGCCAAAAGCCCATGTCGAACATGCGGTCAGCTTCATCGAGGACGAGGACTTCGACGTGCGCGAGATTGAGCGTGCCGCGCTCTAAGTGGTCGAGCAGGCGACCCGGTGTGGCGACGACGACGCCCGCGCCGCGCCTCAGTTCTTCGCTCTGGCGTGAGAGTCCCGCGCCGCCGATGACGCACACGCAACGCGGCGACTTCTTCGGGGCGAGTTCTTTGTAACTGGCGTCAATCTGTGTCGCAAGTTCGCGCGTCGGCGCGAGGACGAGCACGCGTACGCCGGGGCGCGGTGTCTCAGACATTCTTTGAATTGTTGGAAGAAGAAACGCGGCTGTCTTCCCTGTGCCGGTCTCAGCACAGCCGATCAAATCGGAGCCGCTCAACACGACAGGGATCGCCTGTCTTTGAATCGGTGTGGGTTCTTTGTACCCGAGGGATTCGCACACGCGCACAAGCGCGGGCTGCAATCCCAGTTCAGAAAATTCCATTGAGTTCCTTTGTGTGCGCCGCCGCTGTCTAGTTCAGCTACGGCGTCTTTGTGTAAATGCCGGAAAGCGCCCCCGGCTGTTTTTGTTTCATGGCCGGGGGCGCTTTCTTGAAGGGTCGCCGGTCGTCCGTCTTGGACGTTCTTACCAGCGCGGCTCGCGGCTTCCGCCGCCGCCGCCGCCGCCACGGTTGCCACCGCCGCCGCCGTAGCCGCCACCGCCGCCGCGATTGCCGCCGCCGCCGCCGTAACCGCCACGACCGCCGCCGCCGCCACCGCTGCGATTTTCACGCGGCTTGGCTTCATTGACGGTCAGCGCGCGTCCGCCGACTTCCTTACCGTTAAACTGCGCGATGGCAGCCTCGCCTTCTTCCTTGGAAGACATTTCGACGAAGCCGAAGCCGCGCGAGCGACCCGTGTCGCGGTCTTCGACGACCGAAGCCGACTCGACCGTTCCAGCCTGTGCGAAAAGTTGCTGCAAATCTTCGCTCGTGGTTTGGAAAGCGAGATTACCGACGTAAAGTTTCATTGACATGAGTATGTACCTCTCCCCTCTTGGGAGCTTTAAAGAGAAGCTTCGAATCAAAGTTGGCTTCGGTGTAACGGTGGCAGCGAAGGCTCGCGTTCGGGTGCTCAAAAGAGCGGCTTCTGAAGTTGAAATCAGCCTACTCTCGAACCATCCATAACGCCGCCGGCTTAAGCTTTAGCACGGGGAGCGCATCACCGTTGACGCGCGAGAGAAGGAGTAACTGGCAAGTATGATGCACTACAATGATACAAAGTTGCAAGGCTTCGCCGACATACCTCTCAACATCTTCCAAACGCGGACGACTTCCACGAGCGCGTTCAACTCTCACGTCTGCCTGGCTTCAGCCTCTTGCTTAACTTCCAACGTCGTCATCAATTCGCCGAGCACGACGCGCACTTCATGGCTCGCGCCGTCGTCGGCGAGCGGGATTTTTCCTGACGTTTGCGCCGCGCCGTCCACCTCGACGAGCACGACACCGCGACTCAAGCCCTGCGGATTCTCGACGCGGATGTGATAGCGCGCACTCTTGTGCCGGTAGGTGATTTCATAGTCGCGCCAGCCGCGCGGGATGCACGGGTCAATCACCAGCGTCTCGCCGCGCAAGTGGAAGCCGAGGATGAATTCCAGCCCCGCGCGATACATCCAACTGGCCGAGCCCGTGTACCAAGTCCAACCGCCGCGCCCCGTGTGCGGCCAGACCGCATAGACATCCGCCACGGCGACGTAAGGCTCAACTTTGTATTTGTGCAGGCCAGCGCGCGTCGAAGCATGATTGATCGGATTCAGGAGCGCGAAGAGTTCGCCCGCGCGGTCGCCGTCGCCGATGAGCGCGTAGGCGATTAAGACCCACAGCGCGGCGTGCGTATATTGCCCGCCGTTCTCGCGCACGCCGGGAACATAGCCTTTGATGTAACCGGGATCGAGCGGGCTGTGATCGAAGGGCGGCGTGAACAAAATGACGAGACCATCACCGCGCCGGATGAGATATTCCTCGACGGCGGCCATCGCGCGGTGCGCGCGTTGCGGGTCGGCTGCGCCGGAGATGATGCCCCACGTCTGCGCGATGGAATCAATGCGGCACTCTTCGTTCTCAGACGAGCCGAGTGCCGTGCCGTCGTCGAAGTAGGCACGACGATACCAGCCGCCGTCCCATGCTTCGGCTTCGAGCGACGCCTTCAACTTCTCGACGTGCGCGCGATAACTCTCTGCGCGTGCCGCTTCGCCGCGCGCGTCGCAGTACGGCGTGAACTGCGAGAGCGTATTGTGCAGAAACCAACCGACCCACACGCTCTCGCCACGCCCTTCGTTGCCGACGCGGTTCATGCCGTCGTTCCAGTCGCCCGAACCCATCAGAGGCAACCCGTGCGCGCCCGTCTTCAAACTGCGATCAAGCGCGCGCGCGCAGTGTTCATAGAGCGTGGCCGTCTCCGTCGAGACGTTGGGCTGCGTGTAAGACTCGTCCTCGCCTTCAACCAAAAGCGGCGCGTCGAGGAACGGGACGACTTCATCGAAGACGCTCACGTCGCCGGTCACACGCGCGTAAAAGCTCGCGACGTAAGGCAGCCACAACAGGTCATCGGAGAAGCGCGTGCGGACGCCGCGACTCGTCGGCGGATGCCACCAGTGTTGCACGTCGCCTTCTTTGAACTGGTGCGCGGTGGCGAGCAGGATTTGCGCGCGCGCGATGTCGGGGCGCGCGTAGATGGCCGCCATCACGTCCTGCAACTGATCTCGAAAACCGTAGGCTCCGCCCGATTGATAAAAGGCCGAGCGCGCCCAGACGCGACACGCGAGCGTCTGGCAGAGCAGCCAGCGATTCAGCATCGTGTCCATCGCCGCGTCGGGCGTCCGCACCTGCAATGTCTCAAGCATCTCGTCCCAGCGCGCGATGACTCGCTCGAACGCTTCGCCGACATCTTGCGAGCTACGGAAGCGCGCCAGTGCTTCGCGCGCCTTCGCTTCGCTCTCTTCCTCACCGAAGAGGAAAAAGATTTCGCGTCCCTCGCCCGGCGCAAGCTCGATGGTTACTTGCAAGGCCGCGCAGGGGTCGAGTCCCGCGCCGCTGCGTCCTGCGAGATTGGCGCGGCGCAGTGCAGAGGGACGCGCCAGCGTGCCGTTGCGCCCGACGAACTCTTTGCGGTCGCAGGTCGCGTCGCGTTTCTCGACGCTCACGTCACAGAACGCGACGCGCTCCGCGAACTCGTTGTTGTAAGGGTTGCGCGCGAAAATCGCGCCCGTCTTCTCGTCAATCTTCGTGATGATGTAGGGCGCGGACGCGCCGCGCGCCACGCCGAGCACGAGTTCGCTGTAGCTCGTGACAGACAACATGCGCCGCCTGTCAGTCCGGTTACGCAGACGCAGCATCGAGATTTTGACGGATGAATCGAGCGGGACGAAGAGCAGCAACTCTTGCGAGATGCCGTGGCTCGTGTGCTCGAAGACGGTGTAGCCCTGACCGTGCCGGACGACGTAAGGCTCGGCCTCGCGGATGGGCAGAGGCGTCGGCGTCCAGATTGTGCCGGTCTCTTCATCTCGGATGTAAATGCATTCGCCGGGCGGATCGCTGACGGCATCGTTCGACCACGGCGTCAGGCGATTCTCGCGGCTGTTAGTTGACCACGTATAACCCGCACCGGTCTCCGTCACTTGAAAGCCGAAGTCGTGTTCGTTAGCGACGACGTTCGTCCAAGGCGCGGGCGTCCATTGTCCTTCGCCGAGCACGGTCACGTACTCGCGCCCGCCGTGGCTGAACCCGCCGAGGCCGTTGAAGAACGCGAGTTCGGGAGCGACGAGCGGCGGCTCTGGATATGTGCGCGAAGGCGCGCGCGGTACAAACGGCAAAGGCATTTCTTCTTCGGTCGTGCGGCGCACGAGTTGTTCTTCGAGCGTGCCGCGTTCGGCGACGATGACGACACGCGCGACGGCGTGCAGCAGGATGCGGTCGGCCTCCGGCATCGTGTCTGTGCGACGCAGGTAGATGCCGCCCGGCTTGTCCTGCAAAGCCTGCGCGCTCGACGAACGCACGAGCGATTGCAACTCTTCCTGCAACTCCTGTATGTAGCTCGGCGGATGGTCGTTAAGAATGACGAGGTCAATCGCCAGACCCTTGAGACGCAAATAGCCATGCCCGCGCAACAGTTGGCGCACGACTTTCAAATCCTCCGTCGTGTTGATGCGCGCCAGCACGATGGGCAAGTCGCCGCTGATGCCGTAAGGCCACAGCCCCGACTGCGCTTTCGTGTTCATCGCGAGGACGCGCGGGCGCGGGCGCAGGCTCGGATCGGAATAAAGAACGCGACCGGCGAGACGCTGAAAGAGGTGCGCTTCTTCCGCGCTGATGTTGTGGTGGCGCATCTCAACTTGCGCCTGCGTCCACGCGAGTCGCGCCTCGCGCTCGAAGCTCGACGGGTCGTGATATTTGTCCGCGAGCAGCAGAGCCTGTTCGCGCGTGCTCGCCAGCGCCGTCGTGTAAGTCAGGCGCACGGTCTGCCCCGGTTGCAGCCGGACGCGCTCGCGCAGAGAGAAGACCGGGTCGAGCACCGCACCCACCGTGTTCGAGAGCGGGCGGTCTTCCATGACGGCGACCGGGTCGGCGGGCGTGTGGCCGCGCCCGAGAAAACGGCTGCGGTCTGTCTCGTACTGAATCGCGCCGATGCGTTCGCCGTCGGCGATGACGACGTGGACGCCATAGACGGGCGCGTCCTTGCTTGAGCGCGGGCGGCGGCGCGCGATGAGCGCATTTTCCGCCGCGATGAATTCGGTCTCGATGAAGAGATTGCTGAAGGCCGGATGCGCGGCGTCTGCGGCGGGCGCAGTCAGCACGACTTCCGCATAGCTCGTGACTTCGATTTCACGCACGCGCGTTGATTCGTTGGTCAGCGAGACGCGACGCACCTCCGCATCGTCTTCGGGCGAGACGACGATCTCGGTCTGCGTGATGATACCGGCGTCGCTCTGTCTAAAGACGACCTTATCTTCGGAGAAAGCCGCCTCGTAATTCTTCGCGCGACGGCGCACGGGCTGGTAGCCGGTTGACCAGACCGCGCCGCTTCGCACGTCGCGCAGGTAAATGAACGAGCCGTAGTTGTCGCGCGTCACGTCCTCGCGCCAGCGCGTGACGGCAAGTCCGCGACACGTCGAGTAGCCCGCGCCGGCGGTCGTCAACATCACCGTGTAAGCGCCGTTCGAGAGCAGTTGCGTGCGCGGCGTCGGCAAGTTCGGCGCATCATAGACGCGCGTCACGAAGCCCGTCAGCGTGCGGACGACGCGGCCTGACAAAACTTCTTCCGCGCGCGGGTGCGCCGCCGGTGCGCCGCGCGGGATGCGTTCCTGCAAGAGCAGTTCGGTGGCCTGCACGAGCGGCTCGGCGTGAAAGCGTCGCTGCATGGCATCGCGGTTGAGCAGGTTGTCGAGCGCGACGAGGCTCATGCCCTGATGGTGCGCCATGAAGGCGCGAATGAGCGCGCGCTCCTGATTCTCCGGCAGGCGATCCGGCGTGTAATCAATCGCCTCGTAAAAGCCGTAACGCGCGAGCGCGCCTTCGCGCTCCAGCCGTCGCAAATTCTCAAAGGCGCGTTGCGGCGCGACCATCGCGGCGAGCATCGTGGCGTAGGGCGCGATGACGAGGTCTTCCGACAGACCGCGTTTCAAGCCGAGGCCGGGCACGCCGAACGGGCCGTACTGGTAAGTGAGTTGCAAATCGCGCGCGTTGTAGGCCGCCTCCGAGATGCCCCACGGCACGCGCCGCTCGCCGCCGTACTCGATTTGCCGCGAGACGACGGCGGCGTAAGTTTGATGGAGCAGCGTCCGCTCGTAATCGCGCATCACGAGTAGCGGCATGAGGTACTCGAACATCGTCGCCGTCCAAGAGATGAGCGCGCGACCGCCGTCCACCGGCGTCAACTGGCGACCGAGACGAAACCAGTGCTCCTGCGGCACGTCGCCCTTGGCGATGGCGATAAACGATGCGAGGCGCGACTCGGACGCGAGCAAATCGTAATAAGAATTATCGTTGCGCGCGGCGTTGACGTTGTAGCCGATGGCGAAGACTTTGCGTTCCGCGTCGAACAGGAACTTGAAATCCATCTCGTCGAAAAGTTTCTCAGATGCGCGCGCCAGTTCGTTCGTGCGTTCGAGCAGCTTGCCCGACGCGCCCGACGCTTCTTCGAGACTGCGTTGCAGCACGTCGAGCGCGGCGACGGCCCCGGCATGTTCCGCCGCGTTCGCCGTCGCGATTGTCGCCGCCGCGTCGCGCGCGATCTCGCCGCGCATGAGAGAGATTTGCGCCAGCGCATCCACGCAACGCTCCGAGATGCGCGCGGGCGTGGCGACGCGGTTCAACTCGCGCGCCGTCTCTTCCCAACGCGCGCGCGTATCGGCGGAACAAAATTGAATGTGCGGCGCGAGCAAAGCGGCGAGCGTGAAACTTTCGTGTGCGAGCGCGTGCAAGTCGCGCGTCAGATTCTGAGACTGTCGCCGGAGCGCATCGAGCCAGAAACGCAACTCCACGAAATTCTCCGCGCCATGCTCGTGCGCGAGCGCGCCGACGATGTCTTCGATAACGAGCGCGTGATGCGTCAGTTTGTTGAAAATTTTCAGCCACTCGCTGAAAGTTTCCGGCGGCTCGCCTGCGACGAGCGCGGCGCACGCTTCCAACTCTCCGCGCAGATGCTTGACCGTGACGACCTCCGTGCGCTGGCGCATCGTGCCGAGCAGCGCGGCTTCTTCGCGCATCAATGCGACCGCATCGGCGAGGCCGTCGAGCGTGCGACGGTCGAACAAAACTCCTGCGGGCAGTTCGAGGCACGCCTGTTTGACGGCGAGCAGATGCCCGGCGAGATTGCCGCTGTCAACGGTCGAGATGTAGCGCGGCTCAAGCGGCGCGGCGGCTTGCGTGTCGTACCAGTTGAAAAAATGTCCGTTGAATTTCGGCAGCGCGTCGAGAGTTGCGAAAGTCAGTTCGAGACGTTCGACGAGTTCGAGCGTCGCGACGTGTCCGAAGTCGTGCGCGGCGATAGTCGAGAGCAACAGCAGCCCCATGTTCGTCGGCGACGTGCGATGCGCGACGACGGGGCGCGGGTCTTCCTGAAAATTATCGGGCGGCAGCCAGTGGTCTTCCGCGCCGACGAAGTTCTCGAAGAAACGCCACGTCCGTCTGGCGACGAGACGCAAAGCGCGCGCGTCAGCCGGCTCAAGCATCTGCCGCGACGGAGCGAGACGGCGACTGACCCTGTACGCGATGAGCGGCGAGAACGCCCACGCCAGCAAAAACGGCGCGGCCACAATGAGCGATGATGGGCGCATGAGCAGAATGAAAATCGAGATCAAGAGGGCGAGCGCGACGGCAGGCCACATGAAGCGCGCGACCGTAGAGCGGTCGTGCGTGCTGCCGCGCTCGGCCTGCGCGGCGGTCGTCCATTCGAGCAGGTGTCGGCGCGAGATGAGCTTGCGCCAAAACGTGCGCGCGACGGCGTCAACCATCAGATACGATTGATGCGCGATGTAGGTGACGCTCAACGCGACCTGCGTCGTGTTCGTCACTACATCGCCCCACATGCTCCAGAAATTGCTCGACCACGGAATGCCGCGCGGATGCAGCAGCAAGCTCGTCGTGACGTGCGCGTAGATGGGAAAGGCCAGCGTGAGGACGACGAAGAGCGTCCAGAGCGCGGGCGAGCCGGGCAGAATCGTCCATGCGGCGGCGAGCCAGAGCAAAATCGCGGGCGCGACGAGGCTGCGGCGTAGATTGTCGAAAATTTTCCAGCGCGCGATGAGCGGCAGGCGGTTGCGCGTCTTGCGCCCGCGCGCGTCCGGCACGCTCCGAAACAGCCAGCGCGCGATCTGCCAGTCGCCGCGCGTCCAGCGATGCTGGCGTTGCGCGAAGGTGTCGTAGTGCGCGGGATAATCGTCGAGCAGTTCGATGTCCGTGACGAGTCCGGCGCGCGCGTAGAGTCCCTCGAAGAGGTCGTGACTGAGCAGCGAGTTGTCCGGCACGCGCCCTTTGAGTGCGCGCATGAAGGCGTCCACGTCGTAGAGTCCCTTGCCCGTGAAACTGCCCTCGCCGAAGAGGTCTTGATACACGTCCGAGGCGGCGGTCGTGTACGGATCAACCCCCGTGTTGCCGGAAAAGACTCGCGCGAAGCGCGTGCGCGAAGCGCTCTCAAGCGTGACGCTGACGCGCGGTTGCAGGATGCCGTAACCGCGCACGACGCGCCCCGTCTGCGTGTCGAACTGCGGGCGATTGAGCGGATGACTCGCGACGGCGACGAGACGACGCGCGGCATCTCTCGGCAGTTGCGTGTCGGAGTCGAGCGTGATGACGTAGCGGATTTTCGCGAGCAGCGCGGCGTCCGCCGTCGCGACGTTGAAGGTCGTGTCACGCGCACCGCGCAGCAGGCGGTTGAACTCTTCGAGCTTGCCGCGCTTGCGCTCCCAACCCATCCAACTTTCTTCGCTCTCGTTCCACACACGACGCCGCGTAAAAAGATGAAAGCGTCGCGCGCCCGCTTCGTCCGCGTGTCTGGCGTTCAACTCTTCGATGCCGGCAAAGGCCGCTTCCAGCAGCGAGGTGTCTGCGGGCATCTCCTCTTGCGCGGCGTCCGCGAAGTCGCCGAGCAGCGCGAAGCGTAGATTCTCATCCTGATTGGCGAGATAGTGGACTTCGATTTTTTCGAGCAACTCCGCGATGCTCTCCGCGCTCGTGAACAGCGTGGGCACGACGACTAAAGTCTGCGCGTCCGACGGGATACCTTCGTCCGCATCCATCGAAGGCAGCAGGCGCGGGCCGAGCAGGTGCGTCACGTCCCAGTTAAGCACGCTCAGGGCGAGGTCGCTGGCCGGGATGAGCGAGAGAGCGGCGAGCGCGACGAGCATGAACAGCCCGCCGCCCGCGTAAAATCCCGCGATGACCAGCAACGCGACGACGAGCGTCGTCAACATCGCCAGCGTGCCGAGATAAAAAAACGTCGGATGTTTGAGGATGAAGCGATACAGACCTTCACGCACGCGCGTGCGATAGCCGAAAGTTTTTTCCAGCATCGCCTGCCCGTCGTCAATCAAATAAAAACCGATGTGCGAGCGTCCGGCATCAGATGTATCTTTCGCGTGTGATGCGGCGGCCAGACGCACGGCCTCGCGCGCGACTTCGATTTCGGTGGCGGGCGTGCGCTTGCTGATGCGCTCGACGACGTGGCGATAACGGTCGCGCGTGGCGAAGTTCATCCGCTCGTAGATGCCCGCAGGGTCTTGCGCCAGGATGGGGTCAACGAGGCTCACTTCCTCGAAGAAGTCGCGCCAGTCGAGCGTCGAAAGGAGGCGCATCGAGGTGATGATGTTGCCGACCGTGACCTGCGCGGCGGCCTGCCGTTGATGTTCGAGGTGAACGATCTGCTCGGTCGTCTGTTCGCGTCGCTTCAACTGTCCTTCTAACCAGTCGAAGACGGGCGCGAGCGCGGGGTCTTGATCGCGCAGGCGTTGCGTCAACTGCACAATGAAGGCGCGATCCAAATCCTCGCGCTTGCCGAGACGACCTTCGAGCAAGGGGACGAGTTCGTCGGGCTGGCGCGACGCGATGTCGAGCAAACGGTCGGCGAGCGCGTCCGCCTGCTCGCGCTCCTCACGCGCGGCGACGATGCGCGTGGCGAGCCGTCGCAAATTTTCGACGAGCGCGAGGCGCAAGCTAATCGCGATTGCCCACAACTCGCCGATGGTCAGCGTCGCGACGCTCTGGTAGGCGCGGATGAAACGTCTCAGAGTGTCCGTGTCAAGTTGGCTGTCGGTGTGCGCGATGAGGTCGAGCGTGAGCGCGTAGATGCGTGGATAGCCGGCCATCTGGCCGCTCTCAAGTTTCGGCAATTCCTTGTAGTAGCCGGTGGGAAGGTCTTCGCGGATTTCGCGCAGTTGCTCTTCGACGATGTGGAAATTATCAACGAGCCATTCGGCGGCGGGCGAGATGGCGTGCTCGTCGCGGATGGCCTCGGCCAGCGAGCGATAGGCAGCGAGCAACTCGCGCCCGTTGTCTTCGAGACGCGGCAACAAGCGCCGCCCGCGTCTGGGCGTGCCCGACACTTGATGTTTCGTGGCGAGCGTGACGGCGTAATGCTCCAGACGCTCGACGCTGTACAACTCTTCGCGAATCGGCAACTCGTCGCGCGCGTCCGCCGCGCGTCGTCGTGTCAGCCCGAACAGAAATGCCAGTGATGGAGTGAGAATCATGCGACTGAACCGCACGAACGCACTTTAACGTGTGCGTCGTGCGCGGCTCCCCGTGTGTCCTTCCTCGTTGATAATTTGAACTCGACGTTCATTGTACACGCACCGCGCGCCGTCCCCGAATCCGGGGCGAACTGACCTTTGAAATGATGGATTGTGCTGATACTTCAGAAGGACGCACAAGCGCAAAAGGCGTGAGTTAACCTACGTGCGCCGCGCCGTCGGAAATTCGTTTGAGCAGCAAGAAGACCGGATAACTGAGCGCGAGCATGATGAGCGCGTTGACGCTGCCCTGCGTCCCGCCCGCGATGTCGCTGGCGACCGCGCCGCAGAGAAAGAGGATAGAGATAACGAGCGTTAACAGCGTCGTGAAGGGATAGCCCCATGCGCGATAGGGGCGCGGCGCGTCGGGCTCGCGACGGCGCAGCACGAAGACGGAGATGAAAGACATCGTGTAATTGGCGACGAAGAAGAAGGCGAGCGCGTCTATGATTTTCGAGAAGGTGCGGCTGCCGATGATGAAGAGAACGGCGACCGTTGTGCTGACGAAAAGCGCGTTGGTCGGCGTCCCGCCTCGATTAACTTTGACGACGTGCTTCGAGAAGAGTCCGTCGCGGCTCATGGCGTAAAGCACGCGCGACGCGATGAGGTGATAAGCGTTGATGCCGCTCAGGAGCGAGACGATGGTCAGCGCGCGAATCATCGCGTCGCCGTAATTACCAAAGACGATCTGCGCCGCCGCGCCGACGGCGAGTTCCTTGCCGACCAGTTGCGTGACGGGCAGCACGTAGATGAGCGCGAGATTGACGAGCAGGTAGATGCCGATGATGGACAACACGCCGCCGAAGAGCGAGCGCGGAATGTCGCGCGCCGGCTCGCGCACCTCTTCGGAAAAATAAAGCACGCCCTCCCAACCGTCATAAGTATAGACGACCGCTTGCAGCGCCTTCATCAACGCGAGCATGAAGAGAAGTCCGGTCGGCGTGGCGAGTCGGGGCGCGTCAACTGTCGCCGCCGCAGACTGTGTGCTGCCGCCGAGCGCGAAGCACGCGACGACGAGCGCGACGAAGGCCAGCGCCTTGAGCAAGCTCGTCACGTTCTGCATGCGGCTGCCCCACTCGATGCCGCGCCATTGCAGGGCGGCGAACAAAAGCGTCACTGCGAGCGCGACGGAAACTTCACGACCGGCGAGCGCAGGGATAAGCACGCCGAGATATTCGCCGACGACGAGCGAGACGGCGGCGGTCGTGCCGCACGTCGAGAGCCAGTCGCTCCAACCGACGATGAAGCCCGCGTAATCGCCGAGCGCGCGTCGGGCGAAGACGTACTGCCCGCCGGAGCGCGGCATCATCGTGCCCAACTCTGCCAGAGAGACCGCGCCGAGCAGCGCGTAGAGTCCGCCCAAAATCCACACGCCGATGAAGAGCCAAGGGTTCGGCAGATTCGCCGCCACGTCGCCGGGCGTGCGGAGGATGCCCGCGCCGATGGTGTTGCCGATGATGACGGCGAGGCCGAACGTGATGCCGAGCACGCGCAGCAGTTGGCCGCGCGGCTCACGCACTTTGGTTAAGACGGATTCATCGTTGAGAGGCAAGCGGCGTTACTCTCCAGTTTTTCTCCCCGCGTTGAGATTGTCGAAATTCAGAATGGCGTTGAAGACGAGAAAGTAACTCCCCTTCGTCTCGCCGCGCCAGACAGGGTTGTTCGAGAAGAGCAGGACGTGTCCCTGTTCGACCGGCACGTCTATGACGGCAGCGTGTTGCGCGATCTCGTTGCCGCCGTCGAGCAGGCCGGAGACGAGCAAGTCTTTGTTGTCGCCGTAGCGCAGCACGACGCGCGGGCGCGACTGCGGCGGGATGACGTTGATGCCGTTGCGCCGCTGCTCATCGGTGACGGGCAAGGCTTCCCAAATCTCCGCGTGCGGCTCTTCGGGCACGACATCGGGCTTGCGTCCCTGCACGAGGTCTTGATCTTCGGCTGTGCCGCGTCCCGTCGCGCGGTCTTCTTCGGCGCGTCGCCCGCCACGCCCGTTGGCGAAATTGCTGAGGTTGAAGATGGGGCCGTCAAAACTGTAAATCGGCAAAGAATCGCCGTAGCCGTAAGCGATGGGACTTGTGGAGTCCACGAATTTCGAGCGCAGAATGCTGCCCGTCACTTTGAGACGGTTGGCGCGCGCGACGCTGACGCCCGGCGCGAAGCCGTAGTTGACGGCGAGTTCCGCCGTGTCCATCACAGAGACGAAGAGTCCGCCCTGCCGCACGAACTTTTGCAGATTCGCGAGGCCAGACCAGCCGAGTCCCGGTCGCATGTCGTCGGTCGCGTCAAGCTTGCCGATGTTCGGCGTGAGCGCGGTCGTCTGCCACGGCAGGGCGTTGCCCCACATCGGCATCCCGTTGATGATTGATTGCGCGTTGGCTCCGACGGGCGCGAAGAGAATCACGTCGTACTTCGCGCGTAGATTATCGTCGCGCGAGGCATCCTGCGTGTTGATGTAATCGTAAGGAATTTTCAAATCGTCGAAGGCGAGACGCCACCAGCCTTCCTCCTGCGTGGAGAGCCAAGTGTGCATGATGGCGATGCGCGCGGCTTTAATCGCGTGCGTCTTAACCGCCGGAGCAGAGGCGACGGATTGCACGCTCACGCCGAGTTCGGACGCGGCGCGCTCAAGCTCGGACTTGTCCGTCTGACGAATAATGAAAGAGCCGCGATTGAATTTTTGTTTGCCGATCTCGAACGCTTCTTCGGCGACTTCGACGGGCGTGTCCTTCAAGCGATAACGCAGAGTCATCAGCGCGGTGTCCGTGTTGTGATTGATCACGAAGACGCCGCCATTGCCTTTGACGCCGCCGTTCGCGCGGACTTCGCCTGTGACTCGCTCCATTGTCGCATCAAGAACTTTCGCGTCCGTGATGCGCGCGACGCGCACGTTGCCGAGTTCGCCGAGCGTCCAGCCGGTGTCATCGTAAGGTTGTTTCTGCGGATCGCTCGGACTCCAGTATTGATAGTCGAGCAGCATGTCCGCGATGCGGCTGTAAGGTTGATCCATGCGGACGACGTAGCTGCCCGCAGGAAATTGTCGTGGCTCGGTCTTCTCGTCAGTGGCGTTAGACGCCTGTTTCGTCGTCTGCTTCTTCACATCGCCGGGCGGTGTAGCTTCATTCTTGTCGTCGGCGTTCAGCTTTTTGTCAGACTTCTTTTTCCCGACGGACACCGTGAACGGCGCGGTGGCGCGACTGATTTCGACGCCCTGCAATTGGAGCGTGCGGAGCAATTCGGCCTGCGCGCCGGGACGCGGATCGTCGGCTGTGAGGACGTAAGCGGCAGGCCCCTCAGTCTTCGGTTTTTCGATGGAGCGCTTGCTCTTGAGATAGAAGTTGCGGAGAAAAGTTTTGCTGTTCTGGTTGAAGTAAGAGAGAGCGGTCAGGAGTCCCGTCTGCTGGTAGTTGTTGTTGTTGCGCTGCGACCACAGCGCGCGCGGGAGCGGCGGGTTCTGCCTGTACCATGTGCGCGAATAGTCGTCCGCCGAGAGCGTGCGCTCGACGGTGTCCGCGCCGGCGTTGCCGAAGGTTTCGTAGAGACGGCTGATGCCGTTGTGCGTCGCGGCGAGGAACATCAGATAGCCGGGCGACCACGTATCGAACGTGCCGTGCGTGAAGACGCCGGGCATTCCGAACTTCGTCATCTCAGACACGTTGTTCCAACCGATCATCTGCCACTCGTCCGTCAAAATCGGGTCGAGCCAAGCATTATAAGGGCCGTCGCCGATGGTGTTGTCGTAGAGGTACGGTACGGACTCGTGCAGGTCGTGCAAGACCTGCGCGCTCCAACCCGTGTAGGTGTTAAGGACATTGCGCGTCAGCTTTAAAGTCAAATTCATCGCGTCGCGATTGTTGTCGTGCGCGACGTAATGTCCCCAGTAGATGAGCGGCGGCCAGTTCTCTTTCGGGTGCGCGAGATGCCAGTTGTAAACGTCAACCATGCGGTCGCGCCCGTCCACTTCGACGACCGGCGTGATGAGCGTGACGACGCCTTCGCGGATAGCTTTGATGTACGGACTCTCGTCCACCGCGAGGCGATACGCCAGTTCCATCAAAGCGGTGGGCGAGCCTGTCTCCGGCGAATGAATCGCGCCGGTAATGTAATAGACGGGCACGGACAAATTGACGAGACGCTCCGCTTCCGCGTCGTTCATCTTAATCGTGCGCGGGTCTGCGAGATGAGCCAGCCGCGCGCGATTCTCTTCGAGTTGCGACATGTTCGCCTCGGACGTGACGGCGACGGCGATCATCTCGCGTCCCTCTTCGGTCGTGCCGATGGAGACGACCTTGACGCGCCCCGGACTGGCCGCCGCGAGCAGGCGCATGTAGCGATAGACTTCCGCCGAATAAGGCAGCTTGCCCGGCGCGCCCGCCACGTCGCCGAGCACGGCCATCGGCGTCGGGACATTCTTCGACGCGGGCAGATAGTCCGTGAGCGGCGAGTTGAAGTAAGGCGCGGTCGTGTACTCGCGTATGCGCCGCGTGTATTCTTCGTCAACGGGCTGCTGCGGGTCGCGCCCCGGCTTCGGCTGGTCGGCGGAGGCGTGCGACGACGCGGCGGACAAAAACAAAAACGCGACGAGAATGAGTCGGTGGAAACGTGTCTGCTGTTGATGGTGACGCGACATGAGACTCCTTGATTGATAGCGCGAGGCACAGTCGCCCGCGAAGATTTAAGATTGCCGGGACGGAAAACTGCCGGACGTTCGAGATGCTTTCTTATCGTCAGGAATTACGCGGGTGATTATGCACGAAAGAGGCGGGGCAATGGCAACATAAAATTTATCGGATATGCTATTCTCCAACTGAAAGGGTGAAGCCAAATGCCTCAAGTAAATATCGAAGAAGCGCGAATGCACTTGTCTGACCTAATAGATGCAGCCGTCAACGGCGAGGAAGTTGTGATCGCCAAAGATGAGCAGCATCTTGTCAAGCTAATGCCCGTTTCGCGTGTCAACGCCTCTCGCCCACAGTTTGGCAGCGCCAAAGGACTCATCACCATGTCGGACGATTTTGATGAACCATTGGAAGATTTTGAAGAGTACATGAGATGAGACTGCTGCTTGATACGCATACTTTCCTATGGTTCATCATGGGCAACTCGAATCTGAGCGTCAATGCCCGCGCGTTAATCGAAGATACAGCGAACGAAAGACTCCTGAGCGTCGCCAGCCTGTGGGAGATAGCGATTAAGTTGAGCGTCGGTAAGTTAAAGTTGACTGCGCCCTTCGATGTGTTGATTCCACAGCAACTCGGCTTAAATGGCATTGAGTTGCTGAATATCAAGATGGAACATGCGGCGGTCGTGGCGGGGCTGACGTTTCATCATCGTGATCCTTTTGATCGTCTTCTGATAGCGCAGGCGATGGCCGAGACAATTCCTATCATGAGTATTGACACAGCTTTCGATGCTTATCCCGTAACTCGTCTATGGTGAAGGCCGCGCGTTTCTTTTTCGCGCCGCCCCACAACTTCTTGCAGCAGACCCGCCTTCAAGTTTGGAGTAAAGTTTGTGATTCGTCGAACAACAGCATTGACTCTCTTGACCGTGCTTGTCCTCTGTCTGCCGACGCATCTTCCCTTCTCTCACGCGCAAAATAAAAACGTCGTCAACGCTCAAACGAAAGTTGATGTGCTGATTCGCGGCGGCAAGATTGTTGACGGGTCGGGCGCGCACGCCTACGTGGGCGATGTCGGGATCACGGGCGAGCGCATCGTCTTCGTCGGCGACGCCGCGCGGTCGCATGTCACGGCGGCGCGCTACGTTGACGCGCGCGGACTTGTCGTCGCGCCCGGCTTCATAGACCCGCACACGCACACGATTGAAGACCTCTCGGACGCGCGTCGCAAGGGCAATGAAAATTATTTGTTGCAGGGCGTGACGACCGTCGTGACGGGCAACGACGGCGCGAGCGTCGCGTCCATCGCGGATACGCTCGCGAAGTGGGAGCGGCAGGGCATCGGGACGAACGCCGCGCTGTTGACGGGGCACGGGACGGCGCGCGGGCAGGTCTTGGGCGCGGGCGACGCGCAACCTTCAAGTGAACAACTCGAACAAATGAAGACCATCGTCGCGCGTGCGATGGACGAGGGCGCGTTCGGGATTTCGACGGGGTTGTATTACGCGCCGGGCAGTTACGCGAAGACCGAAGAGGTTATCGAATTATCAAAAGTCGTGGCGGCGAAGGGCGGCATCTACGACACGCACATGCGCGACGAGAGTTCTTACAACATCGGGCTGCTCGGCTCGATTAGAGAAACCATCCGCATCGGGCGCGAGGCGCACATTCCCGTCCACATCTCGCACATCAAGGCGCTCGGCACGGAGGTCTGGGGACAGAGCGCGGAGGCCATCCGCCTCATCAAAGAAGCGCGCAACGCTGGCCTTGAAGTGACGGCGAACCAGTATCCTTACGAGGCTTCGGGCACAAGCCTCGTCTCCGCGCTCGTGCCGCGCTGGGCTGAAGTAGGTGGCCGCGCGGAGTTGCTCAAACGCATTGACGACGAGACGGTGCGACCGCGTCTCGTAAGCGAGATGGAAACGAATCTCAAACGGCGCAACGGCGCGGACGCGCTGCTCATTACTTCAAAGCGCGACGCGAAACTGACGGGCAAGACGCTCGCCGCCATCGCTCAAGAACGGAAACTTTCGCCGGTCGAAACCGCGCTGGCGTTGATTAAGGTGAGCGATGAGGAAGTCGCTTCATTCGTGATGAACGAGCGCGACATCGAGAATTTTATGGTGCAGCCGTTCGTGATGACCGGCTCAGACGGGTCGAGCGGCCACCCGCGCAAGTACGGCACGTTCCCGCGCAAGCTGCGCGTCTATGTCTATCAAAAGAAACTCATCACGCTGCCCTTCATGGTTCACGCCAGCAGCGCGCTGACGGCGGAGACATTCCGCATCCCTGAGCGCGGGCTTCTGCGTCCCGGTTACTTCGCCGACGTGATCGTCTTCGATGAAAAGACCGTCGCCGACCGTGCCACCTACGAGCAGCCCGAAGTTCTTGCGACCGGGATGCGCTACGTTTTCGTCAACGGCAAGCTCGCGGTCGAGGACGGCAAATACACGGGCGCGCTCGCCGGACATGCCTTGCGTAAACTGCCGCGCTCGACGCACGCTGCTTCGACAAAGAACGTCTCACAAAACTTAACAATCGAGATGCACGAAGTAGATTCAAACACGGATGGACAGGATGAACAGGATAAAGCAGTGATGAGTAATAAGTGATAAGTGATAAGTGATGAGTGAAAGCAAAGAAGCTGCGCCTGACATTCATCACTCATCATTCCGCATTCATCATTTGTCTTTCATCCTGTTCATCCTGTCTATCCGTGTAAATTTCTTTCTCCGTTTGATAAAAGTTCAATTCCGAAATTCCTGCGAGATCATCAACCCGCGCAGGCCGCCGTCCATGACGCCGATGCCGACTCTGCCGAATTGCGGGCGCAGGATATTGGCGCGATGGCCGGGCGAGTTCATCAATCCGGTGTGCGCGATGGAGAGCGTCGGGGCGAGCGCGAGATTTTCGCCGGCGGTGCGGAAAGTGATGTTCGCCGCACGCATCCGCGCGAAGGGGTCTTGGCCTTCCGGCGTGTAGTGTGAAAAGTATCCGCGCGCGAACATGTCAGACGAATGCGCGCGCGCGACCGGAGTCAACTCCGGGTCTGCCACGAGCGGCGAGAGTCCAGCCTTTGTCCTTTCCTCATTGACGAGCGCGAGCATCTGCGCTTCGAGTTCGGGGCGCGGGCGCGACTCGGCGACGGTGAAAGGGAGATGGACGGTCTCGTCAGATTCAGGCTCAACCGTCAGCTTGTTGAGCGTCTGCGCGATGGCTTCATCAAAGATAGGCGCGAGCGCGGCCTCCAAATCTTCCGTCGAGGCGGCGAGACGATTCGTGAGCAGGCTGTTACGCGCACCTTCGCGCAGGGTTTCGGGAAGCGGCAGCGCGAGCAACAGAGACGCCGCGATAGCCGCCGAAATAATTCCATTGAAGAGTCCCGGCACGAGGCCGAGAGCGCGATTGACTTTGCTTTCGTGTATCGTCGGCGGCAAGCGACGGAGCAGCAGATACCCCGCGAAGTGAATCAACATGCCCGCCGCGAGCGTCGTCAAAATAAACGCGATGGGCATATCCCACGCTTGCGGCAAGTTCACGCGCGGGCCGAGCGAGCGAGCGACGGTCTGGTAAAACCTGAGACCAAGCAGCAGGCTTCCCATCCAGCGCAGCAGATCGAGCAGCCCACGCAGGAAGCCACGCCGCCAGCCGTTGAGCACGCTCAAGAGCACGAGCAGGACGAGCGCGATGTCTATGAAATTCCAATTCATATCGTCAGCCCCTCGAAGCGCGAAATTATTTTTGCGGTCGAGCGTTGAAGTTGTGCCATAGTTCCGTGCGGCAATCATACTTGAGAGCGTCTGCCAAAACTAAGCCGACGTGAAATTGACAGCAAAATATTAACAGGGATGGACAGGATAGAAGGCAAATGATGAATGCGGAATGATGAGTGATGAATGAAAGACAAAGGCATCCTTGATTTTATTCATCATTCCGCATTCATCATTCATCATTTCTTCCGACATCCTGTCCATCCGCGTAAACTTCTGTCTTTCGCTGAACGCATAAATAATTGAGGACATGATGTCGAAGAACGAAGAGGCAAGATTGAGAGAGGCGCGCGAGCGCACCGCGAACTGGAAACGCTGGGGGCCGTACCTCGCCGAGCGCTCGTGGGGCACTGTGCGCGAGGATTACAGCGCGGACGGCGAGGCTTGGGAATACCTGACGCATGATGCGGCGCGCTCGAAGGCTTATCGCTGGAACGAGGACGGCATCGCCGGCATTTGCGATAGACACCAATTTATTTGCTTCGCCGTCGCGCTCTGGAACGGGCGCGATCCGATTATTAAGGAAAGGTTATTCGGACTCTCAAACCACGAAGGCAATCACGGCGAGGACGTGAAGGAATGTTACTTTTATCTCGATAACACCCCGACGCATTCGTACATGAAATTCCTCTACAAGTATCCGCAAGAGGAATTTCCTTACGCGCATCTCATCGCCGAGAATCACAGCCGAAATCGCGACGCGCCCGAATACGAACTGCTCGACACAGGCATCTTTGACGAAGATCGTTACTTCGATGTCTTCATCGAATACGCGAAGGCCGACGCCGAAGACATTCTCGTGCAAATCTCCGTCATCAATCGCGGCGACGCCCCCGCCGAAGTTCAACTCCTGCCGACGCTCTGGTTTCGCAACAGGTGGTCATGGGACGACAGCAAGCCGCGCCCGCACCTGCGCCGCATCGCCGATGTCGCGCCGGAAGAATCACGCGCCGGTGAAAAGTTTGCGCCGGGCGCATCGGTGATTGAAGCGCAGCACGATTATTACGACACGCGCTGGCTCTATTGCGAAGGCGCGCCGGAGTTGCTGTTCACCGAAAACGAGACGAACGCGCGCCGTCTCTACAACTCGGTCAATGCTTCGCCTTATGTCAAAGACGGCATCAACGATTTCGTCGTGAGCGGCGCGCGCGAGGCCATCAATCCGGCACAGACGGGCACGAAGGCGGCGGCGCATTACACTTTGAGCGTCGCGCCGGGCGAGACCGCGACGGTGCGTCTGCGCCTGACGGACAAAGACCCGGCGGCAGTAACGGGCGAAGAAATTTTCGGCGCGGAGTTCGAGCATATTTTCGCCACCCGTCGCCGCGAGGCCGACGAATTTTACGCGGACGTCATTCCGCAGTCGCTCTCGCCGGATGCGCGCAACGTGATGCGACAGTCGCTCGCGGGCGTGCTGTGGTCGAAGCAGTTTTATCATTACGTCGTCAAGCAGTGGCTCGACGGCGACCCTTCGCAACCCGCGCCGCCCAATGCGCGCAAGGCCGGGCGCAATCACAACTGGAAACACCTCTACAACGCGGACGTGATTTCGATGCCGGACAAGTGGGAATATCCGTGGTACGCCGCTTGGGATTTAGCGTTTCATTGCGTTGCGCTCGCGATTGTTGATTCCGACTTCGCCAAAGATCAATTGATACTCATGCTGCGCGAGTGGTACATGCACCCGAACGGGCAGTTGCCCGCTTACGAATGGGACTTCGGCGACGTGAATCCGCCGGTTCATGCGTGGGCTGCGTTGCGCGTCTATCAAATCGAGCGTAAGCGACGCGGGGTGGGCGACAGACAGTTTCTCGAACGTATCTTTCACAAGCTGCTCTTGAACTTTACCTGGTGGGTCAATCGCGAAGACGCTGAGGGCAACAACATTTTCGAGGGCGGCTTTCTCGGTCTCGATAACATCGGTGTCTTCGACCGCAACGCGCCGCTTCCTTCGGGCGGCCACATCGAGCAGTCCGACGGTACGAGTTGGATGGCGATGTACACCTTGAACCTGCTGGCGATTGCGCTGGAGTTGGCGCGCGAGGATGCGACTTATGAGGACGTGGCGTCGAAGTTCTGGGAGCACTTCATACACATCGCGCACGCGATGAACAACATCGGCGCGGACGACACGGAATTATGGGACGAGGAGGACGGATTTTTTTACGACGTGCTGCACCGACCGGGCATCGAGTCGTTTCCTCTGCGCGTGCGTTCGATAGTCGGGTTAATCCCGCTCTTCGCGGTTGAGACTTTAGACTCGGAGGTGATTGACAAGCTGCCCGGCTTCAAGCGTCGCGTGGAGTGGTTTCTCAAAAACAGAAGCGACCTGACGGAGAACGTGGCGAACATTCAGAAAGTGGGACGCGGCGAGCGTCGCCTGCTCGCCATCGTCAATCAGGACAAGTTGCGCCGCGTGCTCAAGCGAATGCTCGACGAGACGGAATTTCTCTCGCCCTACGGCGTCCGCGCGCTCTCGCGCTTTCATCTGGAACATCCTTACGTCTTGCATCTGGAAGGCGAGGAGCGGCGCGTCGCTTATGAGCCGGGCGAGTCGCGCACCGGGATGTTCGGCGGCAACTCGAACTGGCGCGGCCCCGTCTGGTTCCCCGCCAATTATCTCATCATCGAGTCGCTGCAAAAGTTTCATTACTACCACGGCGACGACTTCAAGGTTGAATGTCCGACTAATTCAGGCCGCATGATGTCGCTCGACGAAGTGGCGGCGGAACTTTCGCGCCGCCTCTCGCGCCTTTTTCTGCGCGACGCCGGAGGACGCAGGCCGGCACACGGCAACGACGCGAAATTTCAAACTGACGCGCACTGGCGCGACCTGCTGCTCTTCCACGAATATTTTCACGGCGACACCGGCGCGGGACTCGGCGCGAGCCACCAGACCGGCTGGACGGCGCTCGTCGCCAAGCTGCTGCAACAGAGCGGCGACTAACGTGAGTTCGACGAAAGAATGTTTGCAGCCCCGCAAGAGGCGGCAGATGGCGACTCTTGCGGGGGCTGCGGATCATCCTCGCCTTGAACTCGCGTTGAGGCAGCGCGCGGGCTGAGAATTTGCAGTTACAAACACCTTCAACGTCGAGGGTTTGAAGGAGTTCAACGGCAAAATTTGCAAGATTCCGGCACGCGCCGCGCCGAAAAAAAGGCAATGAAGGCTAAGTCCAATAAATGCGTGCGGTTAGTGTGTAATTAATCGTATTATTTTCTTGCCTTGCATGTTATGTGCAGTTAATCTCCTGCCCTGTAGCGTCTCCTCGCCGGCTCCCCTTGCGTTCCCGGCTTCCGGCGCTCGTTCAAATTAAAGTTTGCCATAGACACACGAATAGAAGGCCGCCGCAGGTCGGGACTGCGGCAGCCCGGTTAGATTGAATTAGCGCGGGCTGGCTAGAAAAGCGACAGCACGCTTTGCAGGACGCCCAGCGCGGCCTCCGTCACGGAAGAGGCGGAAGTTTCATCGCCGACAGCGGTGAAGCCGGTGTCCATCTGCCCTTGAGTCGTTACCGTTTTCGGAGCAGATGGCGGCGCGATTGGAGTATCTATTTCTCCGGCAAAAGCGGTCATGGTGAGCATGAGCATCAACATAGACGCTGCACAGAATTGTCGTAAAGTTTTCATGGTGTTCTCCTAAGCAGTCTTACTTGTGGTTTGTGAGAGACGGTGGGAATGGATTACTGAACAGCCCACCGAAGGCAATTTCCGACGACGCATCTTAACACCCTGCCGTGTTGGGACGCGCCCACACACACGCCGGCGCTCATTCGCCCGGCGCAAAGAAAGGTGAGCCTCACATGAGTTTAACCAGCCAGTTACTCCACCAGATAGCCGATCCGACGCTCACGTACAACGAGCAGGCGCGTCTTCGCTGCCGCCTCTCTAAAGAGCTTGAAGAGACGGGAAACTATGTGGCCGCCAGCCAAGCGCTGGGCGAAATCTGGTCGCACATCGGAGAGCGCCCGACGCTTGACGACGTTGACGAGGCGACGACGGCGGAAGTGATTTTACGGGTTGGCGTCTTAACAGGATGGATTGGTAGCGCCGGACAGGTTAACGGGTCGCAGGAATTAGCCAAGAATCTCATCAGCGAAAGCATCACCTATTTCGAGTCTCTGCAAGACGAAGGGAAGATAGCAGAGGCGCAGATAGAACTTGCAACCTGTTACTGGCGCGAGGGCGCTTTTGATGAAGCGCGTGTGGTGCTGCAAGAAGCGTTGCGCCGCCTGCCTGATAAGGATAGCGAAATTAGGTTGGTCGCTTTGCTGCGGAGCGCCATCATCGAGATGGGTGCAAACAGATTCAATGACGCTTTACGCATTGATACCGAAGCGGCTTCCCTGTTCGAGAAAAGTCATAACCACGCCCTCAAGGGAAAATTCCATAACGGATTCGGCAAAGTGTTAAGGAATCTGGGCGAGATGGAACGGCGCGAGGATTACATTGACCGCGCGCTCATCGAATACGCCGCCGCCAGTTATCACTTCGAGCAAGCCGGACACGCGCGTTATCACGGCTGCGTCGAAAACAATCTCGGCTTTTTGTTCAGCACGCTCGGCAAGTACCGCGAAGCGCACGAGCATCTCGACCGCGCGCAGGCTCTGTTCACGAGTCTCAAGGATAGCGTGCATCTCGCGCAGGTGGATGAGACGCGGGCGCGCGTGTTGCTCGCCGAAGGCCGCGCCGATGCCGCCGAAAAGCTCGTCCGTGCTGCCGTCCAGACGCTCGAGCACGGCGGCGAACAATCGCTCCTCGCCGAAGCGTTGACGACGCACGGGCGCGCGCTCGCACGTCTCAGCCGTCATCAACTCGCGCGCCTCACGCTGCAACACGCCGTCGAGGTGGCGCAGGCAGCGGGCGACACGGAAGGCGCGGGACAGGCCTCGCTCGCCGTCATCGAAGAATTGGGCGAGCAACTGACGCCGCACGATCTGGGCGTCACCTTCGACCGCGCCGCCGAACTGCTCTCCGGCACGCGGCATCCGGGCAGCAAAGACCGTCTCGCCAACTCCGCGCGCCGCGTGCTGTTCCTGCTCGGCGTTCTTCCGATGCCGGAGACGTGGACGAATTTTTCTTTCAAGCAAGCCGTGCGCCGCTATGAAGCCTGCCTCGTCGAGCGCGCGCTGGCGGACGCGGGCGGCACGACGGCGCGCGCCGCGCAACTGCTCGGCATCAAGCGTCAGAGCCTCGACTCGATGCTGCACACGCGCCACCAGCAACTGCTTCCGCTGCGGACGCCGGGCGAGGCGCGCAAGAGCAGTCTGATGTTTCGCGACGCGGGCGGCGCGCAGGAGACTCGCCCTGTGACGATTCTCTACGTCGAGGACGACCATCTCATCGCTGGCATGGTCAAAGAAATGTTGGAGGATGAAGGCTGGGCAGTCGAGACGTGCGACGACGGGGCAGACGCTCTCTCGAAGATTGAGAGCGCGGATGACTACGATCTCATGATTTTCGATCAACAGTTACCGCACGTCACCGGGCTGGAACTGATTCGACGGGCGCGCTCGCTTGCACATCGCCAGCAGACGCCGATCATCATGCTCTCATCGAGAGATGTCGAGCGGGACGCGCGCCGTGCGGGAGCCAACCTTTATTTGAGAAAGCCGGACGACGCGCTGGCCTTACCTGAACGCGCCGCGCGCCTTCTCGCACGCAGGTTAAAACAAAATTGAGTCCGGGGACGGCTCGGCAGGGTGGATGTCGAGCCGTCCCCGCAGCACGTCCGCCACGCGGGGGCGGACGGTGCCGCGCAGCCGCCGCGCTTTTCTCCTCGCAGGAAAGCGCGGCGGCTGCGTTAGCCTCATCGTGAATCAACCAAAGAATGATGGAAGGCACACACTCAGGCAGTCTGGCTGAATGCGTTTGAGATTTCGCCGCTTGATGAAAACATCTTTCACGTTACTCTTTCGCGCCTGCCTCTTTCAATATCCTGACGACATCATCATGGCCGTTCGTCGCCGCCAGCATGAGCGCGGTCTGTCCTTCTTTGTTCTTCAACTTCACGTCAGCGCCATGCTCAACTAACGCGCGCGCCACGTCGTCGTGCCCGAAGCGAGACGCTTCGATGAGCGGGGTGTCGCCCTGGGCATCGGTCGCATTCACGTTCACGTTATTACCTGAGAGCAACGCGCGCACCACGTCGGCCTTGCCTTCTCTCGCCGCAACCATCAACGGCGACGTTGGCGCAACAGACGTTGGCGCAACAGCGGTGTTGGCATTATTTGAAGTCTGTGTGCAAGCCGGCGAAAGAGAGAGCGCCAGCGTCAGCGCGGCAAGGCCGATAAAGCGACTCGTCATAATTTAATCCTCCGGGATTTACTTCCCGACGTAAATCCTCGCAACAGAAATTTAACGACCGAATTGCTGTGGAGCAAAGTTGAATAGGCGCAACGTCCCGGAAACATGTTGCGCTCGAGGCGAGTCTTTTGTTTCGAGCGCACGTCCAATGATTTGTCCGGCGTGGCATAAACCAATTTCAATTGAGCTTCGTTTGAAACGATTTCATAAAATCAATGAATTTGTCAGGCGCGGCAAATCCCGCATTGGCCTGCCAATCGCCGACTCGTTGATTGATGTTATCCGTCGTGTACGGCTTATTTCCCTGAATGTGAAATAAACGCGAAGCCGGAATAATCGCCACCAGAATTTGCGTATCCTCGATGGAGAGTTTGAAGGTCTCCGTTTTGTTGGTCGGCGGAGTCGTCGCTCCCAGAAGTTTCATGTTCAATAAAACCGAGCCTTCTCCCAGATTGTCTCTCGGCCCCGTGTCTCCGATGATCGCCGAGCTAACGAGATTTGTTTTCGGATTATAAGCCACGAGCAAATCACCAACCTTCGCGCCGAATCTTCTGACGACACTATCGCCGCCGACCAACACTAAGGCAGGGACGGTCAGCGGATTTACCTGGTTATCAATTTCACACTCGCCTTTGTCGCCGGTTAAGTCATTTTTCAAGGCGGTGAGTGATCCGAAGTAACCTTTATATTCTCCCGTTTTGAAAACGCAGGGAATATTTTTGCCGCCCTCCCGGATTGTCGGCAGAACATTTTCCCAGGTGATGCGAAAGCCTTGAGGAATTGTCTGATAATTAGAGTCCCGGAATTTTTCAAAGACGCCGATGGCTTCGCTGAAACTTGTAAAGCAAAGATTTTTGTCGGAAGCGCCTTTCTTAACCACAATCGCGTTGCAGATATTGTTGAGAGCCTTATCTTTCCCGCGTGGGTCTTGCGGATGATAGGACAATGGCGAGCCATCCGTGTTCACACGCAATTTAGTCTGAAACAAAATAACGCTCTTCTGCCCTGTCGGTTCTTTCAGGAGCAAAACCTTTTTGTGTTGCGGAGTAAAAATTCCGGTTTGTGACACTTGATAACTCTGCGCGCTCACAGACAACGTGCAGCACAACAAAGCAAAAGTAGCGGCCAAAAAGTATTTGAGGTTCATGGTTTCTCCTGTGCCGAGTTGGATGCTTCGAGAGAAGGTGAAGCTTTATTTCAAGTCTTTGACGAGACGGATAAACGAATTTCCATCGCGGTGCTTGATGAAGCCCTGCGAGTTTAGATGAACGACTAAGTTATTGACAACGCTTTTATGAAGATACCCGCACGCGCTTCCCATCATGTATCTTGCGACGTTCGCGTGTTTAGGTTTTATACACCCACGCCTTCGTGCTGGCGAGGCTGTGTGCATCGTAACCGCCGGCGATCAAAACCCTGCCGTCCGTTAACAAAGTCGCCGTCGAGTAAAATCTCGCCGTGTCCATGTGGCCTGTCGCGATGCTAAAAGTTTTCGTGGCGGGATTGTAGGTTTCGACCTGCTCGCCGCCGCCAGCCACCAGCACCGTGCCATCCTTCAGCAAGGCGACGGCTTCCGGCAATTTGAAGCGCGCCGTCTTCATCTCGCTGACCGTGGAGAAGACGCCTTTCGCCACGTTGTAGATTTCGCTGCTGGCGTAACGCCCTTGCCAGTCTCTCCCATTCGAGCCGCCGACAATCAAAACGTTGCCATCAGACAGGACGGTCGCCGCTTGTTTGTAACGCGGCACGCTCATGCTGCCGGTCACGCTAAAAGTTCCGGTCGTCGAGTCATATAACTCCGCGCTGTTAAGCGGATGCTCATACTCACCGCCGCCCGCAATCAATACCTTGCCGTTCGGCAGCAGAGCCCCTGTGTGCATTGTGCGGCCAGCGCTCATGTTGCCCGTCGCCGTAAATTTCCCTGTGGCCGGATCGTAAACTTCCGCGCTCGACAGCGCGTGCTCACCTTCGCCGCCCGCCACCAGCACCTTGCCGTTCGGGAGCAGCGTCGCCGAAAAGTCGCCGCGCGGCGTCGCCATGTTTCCGGTCGGTGTGAATGCGCCCGTCTCAGGGTCGTATAGTTCCCCGCTTGACAGGACGGCATCGCTGCTCCAGCCGCCGGCGATCAAGACTTTGCTGTTCGGCAACAAGATCGCCGTGTGGCCGGCGCGTTGCGTGCTCATGCTTTTGGGCGCGGCGGTAAAACGACTTGTCGCCGGATTGTAAAGTTCGGCGGTGTTGAAAAAGACCCCGTTGCGCTCCATCCCGCCCGCGATTAAAACCTGGCCGTTGGGCAACAGCGTCGCCGTGTGGCTGGAACGCGCGCTCGTCATGCTGCTCGTCGCGGAGAGCGCGCTGGCGGCGTCATCATCAACGGCGGCGGCAAGCGGCGCGTCATTGACGCGGCTTGTGATTCGCGTGCTCGCCCCGCAACTCGTCGTGAGCGTAGTTGCCAACATTAACGAAATCAACAGAGAGTTGAGATTTTTCGATGGGTGCGTGATGTGTTCCTTTCGTGACATGGAAGCAATTTAACACCGATCTGAGCGGACGGTGAGCTGATGTTAAGAACTGCGCTTCAATGCCCGAGCGCGGCCAGACCGCCGCCCTGCGCTTTGGCGCGATACATGGCGGCATCGGCGTGGCGCAGGAGGTCTTGCAGATTGTCGCCGTCCTGCGGATAAAAGGCCGCGCCCAGACTGAGACGTGGAATCAGCGTGTGTTCCTGCACGGCGAGAGGCTGTTCGACGTGTTCGATGAGGCGCGCGACGACGGTGTGGAGATCGGCGGCGGTGGTGTTGTGCAGAAGAATCACAAACTCATCGCCGCCCAGTCGAGCCACGAAATCGGGCGCGCGCAACAATGAGAGCGTGCGCGCGCCGACGTGTTTCAAAAGCTCGTCGCCCGTTTCGTGCCCCAGCGTGTCGTTCACGGCTTTGAACTTGTTGAGGTCGAAATACAAAATGGCGAAAAATTCTTCGCGGCGTGCGGCGCGCTGCAAAGTCTTTTCGATTTCCTCCTGAAAGCGTCGCCGGTTGGCGAGGCGCGTCAGAGGGTCGAGGTACGCGAGCGTTTCGAGCGAGTCCTGATATTGCTTGTGCGCGGTGATGTCGCGCAACGTGAGGATGCGGCCATCGAATTCGTTGCCGATGCCGATGAAGTTGGCGGTGTGAATCGAGTAATGACACGAGGTTTCGTCGCGCGCGTGCGCGAACTCGTCGGAGATTTCCCCTTTGTCGCGGCATTTGGCGATCAACTCGCTCCAGCCGGAAAAAACGTCGGCGAGTCGCGCGCCGATGAGTTGCGCGCGCGACTTGCCTGTGTGTCGCGCGGCGACGGGGTTGATGTCGAGGATGGTGTCGTCGCGGCTGAGAATGATGACGCCGTCGCGCACGTTCTGGAAGACGCTTTCGTAAGCGACGGGGTTGATGTTGAGCAGGCGATGGCGAAAGATGCCGACGGAGAGCAGCAGCACGAAAATCGGAAAACTGAGCGCGGTGTTGTAATAGCCGGGGAGCCAGCCGGCCAGCCCCGCGATGTTGATGCCGACGGGCACGCACAGCGAAATCAAGAGGAAGAAAATCTGGCTGCGAAACTGTCGCGGCACGCGGCCGATTTCATTCAGCACCAGCAGCACGCTGAGAATACTGAGCAGGTAGCAGTAGGGCGTGTGGACGTACCAGAAGTACGGCCCGAACCGTGTGCTCAGTCCATAATTTGCCAACTCCATTGACGCGAAAAACAGGTGATGCCAGAGCGACGTGGACATCAACGCAAACGAGACGGCAGGCACGACGAACAGCAACGCGATGGTGCGATTGCTGATGGCTTTGCCGCAGTAAACGCGCGTAAAAGCGAACATCCACACCGGCACGTTGATGACGCCGAAATAGCGCACCACTTCGGCGAAATACTTGACGCCGAACGTGGAACTGCAACGCCCGATGACATCGCCCAGCATCCAGAAACACGCCGCGTAAGTTGCCAGAGCGAACAAGCGTCCGCCGCGCGTCTGCGGGTTGTACCAGGCGTAAGTCGCCACCGAACTACACGCCATAATGCCGAACATCAAAAACGGAACCAGCCGCGTGTCGTAGATATTCATAGCGAAAACAAGAACGGGAAACTTATCTTCTGCCGCGTCACCTTGAACTTCACACGCCAACTCCGTCAACACCGCGACGCATCATTACGAAAGATGGCTTGTGCGAGACGGCGTTATTTTTTTGCCCCACTCTTTTTCACAGCACGGTTCCGGTCACTATCACATGATATGAAAATCTGCGCCGTAAAATTCTAAACGCAGTTTTCGCGCGACCGCTTGCGAAGCATGATTGTCCCAGGAGGTGCTGTATAACGGAAGAGCGCCGGCAGCCCGGACTCTTTGCGCCCATCCAGCCGTGACATCTCCGGCATAGCCTTGTCCGCGAAAAGCCGGCAGCGTCTCGACGCCGGCTTCGTGCACCTCAGGCGTGATGCGCGCGCTGCGACAAACCGCGACGGCACGCCCGTCTTCGACGAGTGCGACGTAAGGCTGCCACGCGGGAAGCTCTGCGACAAAATCCTCAAAGCCGCCCTGTAACGTCTCCGCATCCTTTTCCGTGACGGCAAGCAACGCTCTCGACGGCAGCGTCACGTCTTCAGGAATGAGATAGGCCGGCCCCGATTCCGGCTCCTCCTGCACCGGCGCATGCTGTTCGAGTAACCGAATGTAAGCTTCAAGATGTCGCGGCAACTCATCGAACTCGCCCTTCAACGGCGGCTCATCCGCACACAGGGCAGCCAATTCTGCACAGAGACTTTCCGGCAAATTGGCGCGAAATCGCCAGAGATTGTCCTCGCGCGTGCGGCCTAAAAATAAACGGGGAGCAGGCGCGGTCACGTTGTCCGGCTCGTTGACAAACAACAGCCGCGACTCGTTGTCGTGCGTGAACAACGCGCGAACGTGAATGTCCATCAACTCCGAATCAGTGTGCATAAGTTTCCTCATTCGTATTTAGAAACAAACACTCAACCATTGTCTTCATCCGAAAACATCGAACGCTCTCGAAAGAATCCACACAGGTTGATAAGAGGCACGCCGGCAAGCCATCCCACGCTCACTACACCGTCCGCGTCTTCCAGCGACCGCGTCGAAAGATGAGCGCGCTTGCTAATGCAAGTGTGGAGAAGGCAATCGTGATCGCATAGAAGACGCCGCGCGGCCCGAAGTTGAACTTGACGGCGAGGACGTAGGCGAGCGGGATTTCCCAGAGCCAGAAGACGAAGAGGTTGAGAATGGTCGGCGTGAACGTGTCGCCCGCGCCGTTGAAAGACTGCGTGATGACCATGCCGTAGGCGTAGAAGAGAAAGCCATAGGCGACCGTTCGCAGGCACGCCGTCCCGTACTCAAGCACCTCCGGCGTCGGCGCGAAGAGGCTGATGATCGGATGCGCGAAGATGACGAAGAGGAGTCCAATGGTGCCGAGAAAGCACAAATTGTAAAACCCCGCGCGCCACACTGCCTGTTCGGCGCGCTCCGGCTTGCCCGCGCCGAGCGACTGCCCGACGAGCGTCGCCGCCGCGTTCGACATGCCCCACGAAGGCAGCAGCGCGAAGAGGATGATGCGGATGCCGATGGTGTAGCCCGCGAGAGCCTCGCTGCCGAAAGTAGAAATGATGCGGATGAGTCCGATCCAACTCGCCATCCCGATGAAGACCTGAACTGTGCCCGAAGCCGACAGGCGCAAGACTCTCAACATCACGGACGGCATCACTCGCAGGTGTCTCGCCGAGAGAGAGACGCGGCTGCCCGTCCGCAGCAGGCGCGACAGCGCGTAGAGTGCGCCCGTGCCGCGCCCGATGTTCGTCGCGACCGCCGCGCCGACAACGCCGAGTTGCGGAAACGGCCCCAAGCCGAAGATGAGGCACGGCCCCAGCAGGATGTTGATGATGTTCGCCAGCCACAGCACGCGCATCGAGATGGCCGCGTCGCCCGCCCCGCGAAAGACGGCGTTGATTAAAAACAGCATCACAATCGTGATGTTGCCGCCGAGCATGATGCGCGTGAACATGATGTGCGACAGCACGCCCGGCGACGCTCCCATCAACGCGAGCAGGCGCGGCGCGAAAATGACGCCGACCACGCCGAGTGTCACAGAGATGACGACGCCGAGTATGAGCGACTGCACCGCCGTCTGCGCCGCGCCTTCCGTGTCGCGCTCGCCCGTGCGTCTGGCGATCATCGCCGAGGCTCCGATGCCGAGTCCCATCGCCAGTGCATAGAGCACGATGATGAGCGATTCGGTCAGGCTCACGGTGGCGACCGCTTCTGAGCCGAGCCGCGAGACGAAGAAGATGTCCACGACGGCGAAGACACTCTCCATCAGCATCTCCAGCACCATCGGAACGGCGAGCAAAAGAATCGCGCGACCGATTGTCCCTTGCGTGTAATCCTGACGCGAGCCATGAATCGCCTCGCGGATTGAACTCCACACACCGGGCGGCGGCGCGGCAGTGTGATCTTCTGCTGCGACGGTAGCGTCGTTCAGTGTTTCAACTGGGTCGGACATTTGTCTCTCTTAGTCGGATTTGCGATGAGGTGCAACTGCCTGTCAGTACCGCGAGCGATAGCGAGCGGGTCTGCTTATGATGCACGACCCGCTCGCTATCGCTCGCGGTACTGACAGACTCGCTCTCGACCGCGTTGCCAGCAACTGCGCGCAGGCTACTTTGTGATACCGAGTTGGGTCAGGATGAAGGCATAGTCGAACGCCGTCTCGTGCAATGCGTCGTAGCGTCCCGATGCGCCGCCGTGTCCCGCGCCCATATTGATCTTGAGCAGCAGCGGGTTCTTGTCTGTCTTCAACGCACGCAGGCGCGCGACGTACTTCGCAGGCTCGTGATAGAGCACCTGGCTGTCGTTGAGCGATGTCTTGACGAGCATCGTCGGATACGCCTTCGCCTCGATGTTGTCGTAAGGCGAGTATGAGCGCATGTAGAGAAACTCGTTCTTGTTCTTGACGGGATTGCCCCACTCTTCCCACTCGCCAGCGGTGAGCGGCAGCGTGTCGTCGAGCATCGTGTTGATGACATCCACGAAGGGCACTTGCGCGATGACGACTTTGGCGAGGTCTGGACGCAGGTTCGTGACCGCGCCCATCAGCAGGCCGCCCGCGCTCCCCCCCTGAATCGCCATCCGTTCGTGCGTCGTATATTTTTCCGCGACGAGATAGTCGCCGGCGGCGATGAAGTCCGTGAAGGTGTTGCGCTTGCGTATCATCTTGCCCTGATCGTGCCAATTCTTTCCCATCTCGCCGCCGCCACGGATGTGAGCGATGGCGTAGATAAAGCCGCGATCAAGCAGCGAGAGACGATTCGCGCTGAACGTGACGTTCATCGGGATGCCATAAGAGCCGTAGCCGTAGAGCAAAAGCGGTCGCTGCCCGTCGCGCTTCAACTCTTTTTTATAGACGAGCGAGATCGGAATGCGCGTGCCGTCCGACGCCGTCGCGTAGATGCGCTCTGACTTGTACTGCGTCGCATCGTAGCCGCCGAGCACGGGCTGCTGTTTCAGCAACTCGCGCTTGCGCGTCTGCATGTCGTAGTCATAGATAGAAGCGGGCGTCGTGAACGATTGATAGTTGAAGCGCAGCGTGTGCGTGTCGAACTCGCGGTTCGCGCCGAGCGAGGCGGTATAGACGGGTTCGGGAAACTCGACGTTGTGCGTCTTGTTGTTGTCGCGCAAGGATGTGACGCGAATCGCCGGCAGCCCGCGCTCGCGCTCGGAGAGGACGAGATAGTCCGCGAAGAGATCAACGTCCTCGATCATCACGTCCTTGCTGTGCGGGACTAACACTTTCCAATTTTTCTGCTCCGGCGCGTTGACGGGCGCGGTCACGAGCGCGAAATTTCTCCCGCCGTTCATGTTCGTGCGAATGTAAAAAGTGTCGCCGCGATGATCCACGTAATACTCGTGCCCCGCCGCGCGCGGTTGAATGACACGCAGAGCTTCGAGCGGTTTATCCGCCGGGATGTATTTCACTTCCGACGTGGTGTGGCTCGCCGCCGTCAGCGTGATGAAGCCGCGGCTGCGCGTGCGCGCGACGTAGATGTCGAACATCTCGTCCGGCTCTTCAAAGACGAGTTCGTCCGCCGCCTCATTGCCCATCGTGTGCCGGTAGAGACGATACGAGCGTTTGCTCGTCGGGTCGTCAACGACGTAGAAGAGCGTCTTGTTGTCGTTAGCCCATGCGGCGCTCGACGCGCGCTCGGCGATTTTGGCCGTCTTGCCCGAACGCAAATCTTTGACGTAGAGCGTGTACTCGCGATAGCCGTTGGTGTCGGTCGAGTAGGCGAGCAGATTGTCGTCCGCGCTCACGTCGTAGGCGTTGACGGCCATGAAGGTGTGACCCTTCGCCATCTCGTTGAGGTCGAGCGTCACCTGCTCCGACGGCTCGCCCGCTGCGGTGCGCGGCTTGCGCGCGTAGATGCGGTACTGCTGGCCCGCTTCGGTGCGCGTGTAATAGAGAAAGCCGCGCTCGCCGTAAGGCGGCTCGGCGTCCGTCTCTTTGATGCGCGCCTTCATCTCCGTGTAGAGCGTCTCCTGCAAGCCTGCCGTCGGCTTCATCAACGCATCCGTGTAAGCGTTCTCGGCTTCGAGATAGGAAATCACTTCCGGGTTCTTCTTCTCGCGCAGCCAGAAATAGTCGTCGTCCCACGTGACGCCGTGGACGGTCGTGCTCTTCGCAACTTTTTTCGCCACGGGCGGCGTGGTCATCGTTGTCATTGTTTGATTAGTCTGTGCCATAACATTTAGAGAAAAAGTGAATGCCGCGATGAGCAGCAGAAAGGACAGTTTACGCATGTATGCCTCCGCGAGAGTTTTCTATCAGGACAGAATCGAGCGGGTAACTTTGGCGACGAAGTTGTAAAGACCGGCGAACGCGCCACCTACATTGAATGCCTGCTTCTCATGTTAGCCAAAGCCACAGGCAAATGCCAACGCTCTTCTCGATTGTGAAGCTGGAAGACCGGAGACGAAGATGCTCGCGTATTGTTTAAGCTAAAACCGGATAGCTCGACGATGCGTAATGAAAAAAGTCCGCCAACCATATTCAGAAGACATGCTTCTTCATACGGTTGGCGGCTCAGAGAAAGTTGCCGGAAGATCGCGACCGGTTCCCGGCTTTTATTCGGGAAGTTTACCGGGCTTGTTCATTTCGTTGTATTCCGCAGTGAGACACATCGTTAGACCGAGGTCACACATAATGAATCCATTTTTGTCGCAGTCAATCGCTTCATCTATGCACTTTTGGCCTGCTCCGGTCGGATGGTCATTGTTTCTCGGTTTCAAACCGTTCGCGGCGAGTTTCAATTTGGCGATTAACCCGGCTTCGCGCGCGGGCGAGGTGTTGGCGGCCAGTGCTTTCACGGCGTTGACGGCGCGGCGCACAGCCTCGCGCTGACGTGCATCTTTGATCCGGCTGTAGTTGATCGTTTTCAGCGTCTCCATGGCGCGCTTGGCCTGTGTGGACGATTCCAACGTTGCCACCTGTGTGGGCGCGGCGGTCTGCGTCCGGGCGAACGCGCTCACGCCTGACATCTGAACGCCAACGAGCGCGACGAAGAGGACGACGACCGCCATCTTGAATTTTTTCACGATATTGAAAATGTTTTGCTGCATTGCCTGTTCTCCTTAATTCAACTGAAACATGTTTTGCAGTCGCATTCACCACCGCTTCGATAGCTATCTCAACTGCTTCACTGTCTAAAGCGCAGCGGCGCGTCAAATATTATCATCGCGCCGAAATTTATTTTCGCGCGTGAGCTTCTGTGGTGCGCGGAATAATAGCGGCGGGGGTTGCGCCTTTGTTTATCCGGCATGTGAGAGCGCGTCGAGCAGAGAGTAATGTTGCAGCACGAACTCGTTGACGTTTTTCTCTTCTGCCGCGTGGCAGGTGGCGTAAATCTGAAACTTTGAACGGCGGCTCGCGACCTGCGCTTCGTGAATCATTCCGTCGCGCGCTCCGGCAAACTGGACGCGCCAACTCGTCTCGCTCAAGCGTTCGCGACGCAGAAACTTCAATTCGTCAAGACCCGTCAGGCCGGACTCTGTGCGTATGAAATATTCTGCGGCCTGCGTCTGGTTCGCGTAACAGGCGCGCCCGCGATAGTTGTCCAGCGAGAGCCGTCCGGCTGCGTGCTCTTTGATGATGGCGGGCGCGGACTCTTCAGTCGCGTGCGCGTAAAAGAGTCCGTGCGGAAACACGACGAGGTTGGCCGCGAAACGGTCGCCGCCGACGTGCGACGATTGCCAGACCGACTCGCCATGCGCCTCCGACAGAGACTTGTAGAGCGGATAGCCGAACTTCGCGCAGCACTTGTCGCGCTTGCCGTGCGTGCAGACGAGATAGAGCGGCGCGCTTATCAACTCTCCGCCCGACGCCGCGACAGTGTCGCCTGCGTTCATCACGGCAGCGACATCCACGTCCGTCAATTGCTCGTAGTTGTCGAGTTGAAATTTAACGATGAACGGATCGCGCTCGCGCGTGCGTGCGATGAAGAACTTGATGCCCGTTCCGTTTGAGCGTCCCTGTTTGATGAAGAGCAGACGCGCGCGCGGAATGCTCTTGAGCAGGTGGCTGAAATGCGCCTTGATACGCGACGAAAGAAAGCTCTGCTCGAACGCCTTCTCTTCCCACGCGAGCGGATACTCGATGAGCATCCACACCTCGCCGATGGAGGCCGTGCCGAATGTCTTTTCAGACGCGCGGCGCGACAGTTCGGAACAGAAAAATTGTTGTTGGCTCATTGCGATTTGTTATGGCTCGACAATAGCAACCAGCCCTTGAGCTATCAATTCAGCGACGAAGAGGCGCACGGTCTTCTCTTCGAGCGCGGGTCGCGCGGCCTCGCAGAGTTCTGCGACCGTGCAGGTGCGACGCTCGGCCAGTGTTCGCAAAACGACGTGCGCGCCCTCCGCGAAACGCCAGCGTTTTTTGAGCGCGGAGAAAGCGACGACTCCATCCTCCACTTGAAACTCAGGCGTGCGCGGCGGCATGAAACGCACGAGCGTCGCGCGCCCGTCGGCGGGAAGCGTCTGCGTCGTGACCGCGCCCCACGGCAGGCTGACGCGCGGGCGGGCTTCCGCGTTGGCGTCGTATTCCGCGAGATAGCGTTCGATTAACTTGTCGTCGCACGCCGCGAGCAGTTCAGCGCGCATCTGCGAGAGATGCGCCGCGCGCGTGTCGTCATCCGACGCGAGGCGCGGCAAGTCGCGCCGGAAAATTTCACTGGCGCGCAGACGCTCCGTCAGCCAGCGCAGCAAGTCCATGCCGGTGCGATTGTGGATGCCGACCGTGAGATGCAAGGTCGGTTCGGCCAGAGGTTGCGCGACGTGCCACCAGCCGCGCGGGATATAGAGCAGGTCTCCGTCTTCGAGCGTCGCTTCCCAGAGCGGCGCGTCGGGCGAGGGCTTCTCTGCCGCCTCGATGTCGGGCGCGAGCGGATACGGCCTCGTCATGCCATAGACGCTCCAACGCTTGCGCCCCGAAACTTGCAGGATGAAAACGTCGTGCTCGTCCCAGTGCAAATCGAAGCCGCGCGAGGTCTGCCAACCCGCATAGAGATTTATCTGGACGTGCTCGCGGAAAACGAGTTCGAGACTTTCCGCCAGACGCTCGACGGGCGTATGCAGTTCGTCAACAGCGTCGAGCACGAGCGTCGCGCCCGCGCGCAAGTGCTTCGTCAACTGCGCGGGCAGCAGGCGCGGGATCGTTGGCTTGCGTCGCGCGTTGCCGGTTTGTCGTATGTAAGAAGCGGCGGGGACGGGCTTGCCGTCCTGCACGAGCCGGAGGCGCGGATGATCGAGCCGGTGTTGATGGAGGATTTCGTTGAGGCGCGGCCACGGCATCAGTTCGGCGAACTTTCCCGGCCAGCCGCGAACGTGCCTGTAAGCCTTGCCCCACGAGGAAGCGAGAAATTCCTCCGCAGGGCAGGGCTTCAGGATTTTTTCTAACTCTCTGACGGACGCATCGCTCATGTAAAGAAGTGAGCGACTCGCTAGCCCGCGTCCTTACCGTCCGACGCGATGCCGAGCGGGTCTGCGCCGTCCGCGTCCGAGCCTGTGTCCGTGCCGTCGGCGTCTTCGACATCTGTGCCGTCGGCGTCCGATTCGTCACCCGAGTCTGCGTCGCCACTGCCGCCCGTGTCTTGATCTTCGCCCGAGTCGCTCGAATCCGCGTCGCCGCTGCCGCCTGTGTCTTTGTCGCTGCTATCGTCGGATGTGGCCTTCAAAGGCGAGCCGCCTTCGAGCGGTTCCGCAGACAAAAAGAGTCCTGATTCCGGCGCGTTTCCCTCTTCGGACTGGCCGGCATTATTTTGTTCTGACATGACTTCTCCTCCTTAAGATGCAACCGAGTTGACTTGAAAAATCTTTTGACGAATGAGATGAAGATAGCACGGACAAGATATGAAAGCGGGCGGACTCGCGCGCCTCTGCTTTCAATCTCTCGCCCGACAACTTTCATCCTTAGCGTTTGACCAAGATTATGACAGGCGCGCTCTGAATGTACAGCGCGGGGCGTGTTGCTTGAGCTTGCGCGTCGCGCGCGAAAAATTGTAGCCTGTCTCGCAACTGTCGAAGGCCGGTCTCACAATTATCAACCGACGCCCATTGGGTCGCTCTTAAAGGATCAACGCAGCCATGCCGCACAACATATACACACGTCTCGCCATGTTTTTATTGATCGCGCTCAACTGCGGCGGCGTCAGCGGCGCCGCCTTCGCACAGGCCAACACAACGAAAGCCGCGCCCGCGACGATTTCGGGGCGCGTGACGAGCGCGAGCGGCGCAAGCGACAACAAGGGACTCGCGGGCGTCTCGGTCGCGCTCAACGTCACCCGGCAGCAAGGCAATCAACGTCCACGCAACATTGCGCGCGTCACGACAGACGCCGAAGGACGGTACACGTTGACCAACATCCCGCCCGGTCATTATCAAATCATGGTCATCGCCCCGGTCTTCGTCATGCAGGACGCGGGACGTTGGTGGAGCGGCAAGCCGCTTGACGTGCTGGCGGGCGAATTCATCGAAGACATCAACTTTGAGCTTGAGCGCGGCGGCGTCATCACAGGGCGCGTGACTGATGCGGACGGCAAGCCGGTGATCAGCGAATTCGTCAATCTCACAGCCGAAGATCGAAATAATAACGGGACTGTCGGCATGGGCAATCCTTACATGTATCAGACCGATGATCGCGGTATCTATCGCATCTACGGCCTGTCTGCCGGGCACTATCGCGTCAGCGTCGGGCAGGGCGTCGCAGGAGTTGTTGGCGTCGTGCGGACGAGCGGCGGCGCGCGGCGCATCTATCAACGCACGTTTTATCCGGGCACTAGCGAGATGTCGGAGGCGCGTCTCGTCGAGGTCACGCCGGGCGGCGAGGCGACGGACATAGACATCGCGCTCGGCACTCCTGCCAAAACTTTCAAAATCGCGGGGCGCGTCGTCAACGCTGAAACAGGTCAGAGCGTGCCCGGCATCACGCTCGCAGTCGGCACTATGACCAAGGGTGGCCGCGCATCCTTCGGCAACGGAACGCAGACGAACGAGCGCGGCGAATTCGAGTTTGGCAATCTTATGCCCGGCCATTACTTCATCTTTCTGTCGCCGCGGGAGAGCGCGTCCGAATTCTACGGCGACTCGACTACCTTCGAGATTAAAGAGGCAGATGTGAGCGGCGTTGAGGTGAAACTTCATCGCGGGCTAACGGTCAGCGGTCAAGTTGTCGTCGAAGGATTGGGCAATCGCGCGACGCTCGCGCGCCTCTTGTCGCAGGTGGTGCTCGCCGTCGGAAATGACAATCGTAAAAACTCGATGCCTTTGCCGCCCTCGACGATCAAGCCTGCGCCCGACGGCAGTTTCAGCGCGGGCGGACTCCGACCGGGTCGCGTGCAGATTTACACGGGATGGCCGGCGGTCAAAGGTCTGACGCTGCTGCGCGTCGAGCGCGACGGCGTGGATCAGGGGCGCGAAGGCGTACAGGTCGCAGAGGGCGCTCCGGTCGCAGGCGTGCGCGTCATCTTCACTTATGGCAATGCTTCGATACGCGGCCAGCTACGCATTGTCAACGGCACGCTGACGCCGCAGTCCGGCCTCTCAATTTATGTGACGCGCCCCGGCAGCGAGTCTGTGCATTTCAATGGACGACGCGCCGACGTTGATGCGCGCGGACGCTTCGCCATCGAAGGATTGCCGGCAGGCGATTACGAATTGATAGTGCAGGCTTATGCTCCCGGCAAACAGGTGCAACAGACAAAAGAGCGCGTCACGCTCGCGGAAGACGGCGAGACGACGCTCGCGCCCGTGCTCGATTTGAGCGCGTGGAATCCAGAGGTCAAGCCTTGAAGCATCAATCCCATCTTTCGCACATCGCCGCGCGCCGCCTCGCATTGCGCTTCCTCTCCGTGCTGCTGTTGCCGCTCATCTTGCTGCCGCTCTGCGCGTCGCGCACGCACGTCGCGGCGCAGCAAGCGTCTCCCGCCTCAACGGAAAAACCGAAAGTCTCTCCGTCATCCGAGACGAAGCAGCAAGGCGCGAACGCCGCGTCCGGCAACGCGAAAGACAATCAAAGAAGCGAGCGTCTGTCGGGTCAGGTCTTCGGAGAAGACGGCCAGCCCATCGCCGGAGCATCAGTCACACTCTTCTTGAAAAACTCATCCGGCGCGTCGCGCCCGCAGAACACTTTGACGGACGAGAACGGCAAGTTTCGTTTTGAAAATCTCGCGCGCGGCATCTACAACATCAACGCCTTCGTGCCCGGCTACGTCGCGGACACGAGCGCGCGCGTGTCCGGCTCGCCGCACAATTATCGTCCCGGCGATTTCGCCGACATCCGTCTAACGAAGGGCGGCGTCATCACCGGCAAGGTCACGAACGCGAACGGCGAAGCGGTCGTCGCCGCGCCCGTCCGAGCCTTTCTCGTGCGCGAACTCGACGGCCAGGCGTTGCCGCCCGGCGTCTTCACTTTTCCTGCCGTCGAGAGGCCGACGGATGATCGCGGCGTTTATCGTCTCTTCGGATTGAGGCCGGGCATTTATCTCGTCGCCACCGGCGGCAACGCGCAACTCATCAATGGAAATCCCGGCGCTTACGACGGCGACACGCCGACTTACTTTCCCTCCACCACGCGCGACGCCGCTTCGGAGATCAGCGTCCGCGCGGGACAGGAAGCAAGCGGCATAGACATCCGTTATCGAGACGAGCGCGGCCACACCGTCAGCGGCACAGTGAGTCTGCCAAACGCAACTCAGTCGAACGACTCCGGCATCGTCGTCACGCTCGCTTACGCGACGGGCAGCGGCATCGCCGCCACGACCGGAGCGGTGGGGGGCGAAGCGGGCGCGCGCCCTTTCATCTTTGAAGGCTTGGCCGATGGCGAGTACGACATGCAGGCGCGTCAGTTTTCGCGCGACGGAATCGGCGGCATCTCCGCCCCGCAACGCATCAACATCCACAACGCCAACATCACGGGACTGAAAATCACGCTCACCGCCGTTGCCTCTATCAGCGGTCATCTCATCGTCGAACCTCCGCCGGTTGGCGACGCAGCCGAACGCATCAAAGCGACGTGCGGCGAGCAACAGGCGCGCGTGCAGACTTTCGCGCCGCAGGAGACGCTCATCATCGCGCGCCGCGACGTGCCCGAAACTAAGGCAGCAACGACTGCTTCCAATCAACCGCGCTCATTCGCCCCGCAACGCCCCGATTCGACGCCCGACGCCAGCGGTGATTTCACAATCTCCGTCCTCGAAGCGGGACGCTATCGCCTCGAAGCTCGCCCGCTCGACGAAAGTTTCTACGTCCGCGCCATCGAACTGCCCGCCGCGTCTCAAACCTCCGCGCAAACTGCCGCACAGTCCGCGACACAGCCACGCGCGACGCCGAAGACAGTTAACCGCGCTTCGCCAACGCCCGTCGCTCACACGACCGCGCCGCCGGCATCCGCGACGAACGCCAACAGCCAGACGCGCGAGTGGCTGGACGTTGCGCCGGGACAAAAACTTTCAGGCATCACGCTTCATCTCGCGCCCAACGCGGCGAGCGTGAGCGGTCGCGTCGCGCTCGCCGAAGGCGCGCAAACATCATTCACGCTCCTGCGCGTCCATCTCGTCCCCGCCGATAGCGCGCAGGCTGACGCGCCTCTCCGCTTCGCCGAAGCCACGCCCGCAAGTGACGGCACATTCACCTTCACACAACTCGCGCCCGGTCGTTATCGCCTCATCGTGCGCGCCGTTACCACTTCCAACATCACCGCCGCGTCGCGCGATGCGAGCGGTACGACGACAACGCACCCCGTCGCGTGGGACGACGCCGGACGCGCGCAACTCCGGCGCGAAGCAGAGGCCACGGGCGTCGCGCTTGAGCTTCAACCGTGCGCGCGTGCAAGCGATGTCGTGCTGCGCTTCCCCTCACTTGTAAACAAATAAGCGCACGCAACTGCAACCGCCGAGCAGCGTCCGGTAAGGTCTATTTTGCATGGCGCGACTCGTGTGCTTAAATGTTTCCGGGACACGGAAGGGGCATCAAGTGCAACACGAAAACACGCTCGACGGCAGGCAGGCCGCGCTCGTCATCATAGACATGCAGGAATCTTTTCGCGGGCCGATCTCGGACTTCGCGGACACGTCTGCGCGCATCGCGCTCGTCGCGCACGCGGCGCAACTGCTGAACGTCCCCGTCATCGTCACCGAGCAATATCCAAAAGGCCTCGGACAGACCGCGGGCGAGATTTGCGCCGTCCTGCCCGCCGATCTCGAATACGTCGAGAAGACAACTTTTAGCTCCTGCGGCGCGGAAAAATTCATCGCGCAACTCGAACGCACGGGCGCGAGACAGATCATCGTCTGCGGCATCGAGGCGCACATCTGCGTCAACCAGACGACGCACGACCTGCTCGCGCGCGGCTACAAAGTTCACTTCCTGACCGACTGCATCACCGCACGCACCGAACACAACAAACACACCGGCCTCGCCAAGATGCAGCAGTCCGGCGCGCTTCCCTCCTCCACCGAAATGGCGCTCTTTGAACTCCTGCGCGACGCGCGCCACGAACAATTCAAGGCGATCCAGAGACTTATCAAGTGATGAGTGATGAGTGATAAGAGATAAGTAAAAGGCAGTTTCCTTCTCATCACTCATCACCTATCACTCATCACTTATTTATGGATTTACTTTCTTCTCTCAACGAACGACAGCGCGAGGCCGTGATGACGACGGACGGCCCTTTGCTCATCCTCGCGGGCGCAGGATCGGGCAAGACGCGCGTCATCACCGTCCGCATCGCCTATCTCATCTCGGAGCGCGGCATCGCGCCGCACCACATCCTCGCCGTCACATTCACTAACAAGGCGGCGGGCGAGATGCGCGAGCGCGTCGGGAAATTGCTCGCGGATGAACGAAGAGAAAGCGCGCCGCTGCTCTCGACCTTTCACAGCCTTTGCGTGCGGATGCTCCGCCGCGACATCGAGAAACTGGAAGAAGGCTACACGCGCGCCTTCACCATCTACGATCAGGACGACTCGGCGCGCGTCGTCAAGGCGTGCATCAAAGACCTCGGCTACGACGACCAGAAACTCGCCGCCAGACAGACGCAAGGCGCGATCAGCCACGCCAAAAACAGCGGCCTCGATTCCGACGGCTACGCCGCGCGCGCCGAGTACGGCGATGAAAAACGCGCCGCCATCGCCCGCGTCTTCAAACTCTATGAAGAGCGTCTCGTCAACAACAACGCGCTCGACTTCGACGACTTGATGATTAAGGCCGTCAAACTTTTGCGCCAACGTGAGGACGTGCGCCTCTATTACAACGAGCGTTTCCGCTACATCCTCGTGGACGAATATCAGGACACCAACAGTCTCCAATTCGCGCTCATCCATTTTCTCACCGAGCGGCAGCAGAACATCTGCGTCGTCGGTGACGAAGACCAGAGTGTCTATAAATGGCGAGGAGCGGACATCACGAACATTCTCAACTTCGAGCAGCACTACCCGAACGCGAAAGTGATTCGTCTCGAACAAAACTACCGTTCGACGCAGACCATCCTCGACGTGGCGGGCGCGGTCGTGAAGAACAACACCGAGCGCAAGGGCAAGACGCTCTGGACATCGAATCCTTCGGGCGAGCGCATACGTTACTATCAGGCGCTCGACGGCGACACGGAAGCGCGTTTCGTCGCGGCGAAAATCGAAGAGCATCGCCGGCGCGAACACGACTTGCGCGCCGCCGTCCTCTATCGCACGAACGCGCAGTCGCGTGTCTTCGAGGAAGCGTTGCGACGCGCGGGGCTGCCCTACAACATCGTCGGCGGCTTCTCTTTCTACGAGCGCGCGGAGGTGCGCGACATCGTCTCTTATCTCAAGCTGGCGATGAACCCGCACGACTCCATCGCGCTCCTGCGTGTCATCAACACGCCGACGCGCGGGCTTGGCAAACAGACGCTCGATGAACTCGACCGGCGCGCGAAGGACTATGGCGTCTCGCTCTGGGAAGCCATCGGCATCATCACCGGGCAGGGCGAAGGCTTTAGCCCGCGCGCGGTCTCGGCGCTCAAAGGTTTTCAATCCATCATCAACGAACTCGTCTCGCTGGCGCAGAAAGAATCCGCTTCGGAAGTGGTCAAGGCGGCGATTCTCGACACGGGTTACTCGCACGCGCTCAAGTCTGAAAACACGGAAGAGAGCGAGAGCCGTCTGGAGAATTTGCAGGAACTCGTCAACGCCGCCGTGGATTACGACAAGGAAGAGGGCGGCGGACTGCGAGACTTTATAGACGCCGCCGCGCTCGTCGCGGACACGGATCAGTACAAAGGCGACGCGCCCGTCACGCTGATGACCATCCACGCCGCCAAAGGTTTGGAGTTTCCGCTCGTCTTCATCGTCGGCATGGAGGATGGACTTTTTCCGCACTCGCGCTCCGTCACGGACATCGCGGAACTTGAAGAGGAGCGGCGTCTCGCTTACGTCGCCATCACGCGCGCGGAGCGTTTCCTCTACGTCTCGCACGCGATGAAGCGGCGCGTCTATGGCGAGGAAGTCGCCGCCGAGCCGTCGCAGTTTTTGAACGAGATGCCGTTTGACTTGATGGAAGATTTATCGCGCGGCCCTTCGTGGCTGAAGTTCGCGCGCAGCAGTTCCGCCTCGCTCGAAGCGCAACAGACGGCGAAAGCACTGCGCGGCGAGACGAGCGCGAAGCCGGAGAAAAAGTTCGAGGGCAAGACTTACGACAGCGTGGATTCCATCGCCGAATTTTTTCGACAGCGCACGCAGAAGTTCGGCGGCGCGCAACCCGCTCCCGCGCCAAAACCGCGCGTCGTCAAACGTCCCGCCGCACAGCAAACGGGCGGCGCGTCTTCGTCGTCAACACCAACTTCATCGTCGTCCGCTTCGTCCTCATCAACCGACGGCAGCGGCTTCGTCCCCGGCACGCACGTCCGTCACGCCAAGTACGGGCGCGGCCTCGTCCTGCGGCGCGAAGGCAACGGCGACACGGCGAAACTCACGGTCAGCTTCCCCGGCTTCGGCCAGAAAAAGTTAATCGAGAAATACGCCGGACTAGAAAAGGCGTAGCAGAGCAATGATGAATGCGGAACGATGAGTGATGAATACAAGGCAGAAATTCTCTCGCTTCATTCACCATTCATCACTCCGCATTCATCGTTTTTTGAGTGGTGGCGGTATGACGAATGAAGAAATCGCGCGCCGGTTCGAGCGGATGGCGACGCTGTTGGAGATACGCGGCGACGACCGTTACCGCGTGCGCTCGTATCGCCACGCCGCCGAAATAATCTCGACGTGGCCGACGCCGATGAGACGGATTGCGGACGAGGGCGGCGTCAAAGGTTTGCAGGCGATTCCCGGAGTCGGCAAAGCCATCAGCGGCGCGATGGTCGAGTTGCTTGAGCGCGAAACTTTCGAGGCGTGGGAGCGCGTGACAGAAGAGTCGCCTGAAACGACGCTCGATCTTTTGAAAGTTGAGGGCGTCGGGTTGAAGACCGCCGCCGTGCTGCATCAACAATTCAAGATTTCTTCGCTCGAAGATTTGCGTCTGTTCGTCGAGGGCGGCGGACTCGATCTCGTTGACGGCATCGGCGAGAAGACGGAAGAGCGGATCAGTGCGAGCCTCAAAAAACTCTCGGCGGGCGCGGGGTGCGTGTGAGTCGTTAGTCGCGAGCGCGTCGTCGGACGTTCAAAACTTCCCCTTCTCGTCGGCCTTGCGTTGCAGGTAATACTCGACGACGAAAATAATATCCTCACCGAAATATTTGTTGACGATGCGAAGCGCGCGAATCGTGTCCGCACGGTTGACGTTGTTGGCAATCTCGGTTTCGGCGACGAAGTTGAACAGGCACTCGCGCAAAAGCTCCAACTCACGCAGCAACTCCGTGACGGAATAGCCTTCGAGCGAGCGAGAGTAGCCGTGTTCGCTCGCCGCGCGCACCTCTGCGAAGTCCGGCTCCTCTTCCTGTCCGAGCAAATCGCACAACTCTTCCAGCATGTTCGGAACGTGGTCAACGATCTGCGAAATCGAGAGCGGATTGTCGGACTTAAGATACGGGTCTGCCTTGACGCGCGCGACCCAATCAAGCGTCAGCGCGTCAATTGACTCGCGCAAAGCGGAGCATAGTTTGTTCATGTTCGAGGACATAAGTTTGTGGGACGTGCAACTATCTTGTCAGTACCATCTGCGGTAGCGGATGGGTGCTTGCTACGTGTGCAGACCCGCCCAGCTTAAGCAGGCGGTACTGACAGATCACAACTTCGCGCGCTTGACGATGACGAGCGTGATGTCGTCAACGGCGGGAGTCCCTTGCGCGAATTTTGTGAGCGCGTCTTCGATTTTGTCGCGGATGCCGGCGGCGGTCAGCTCGACGTTTTTCCACAACACTTCCTGCAAGCGCACCTCGCCGAACTCTTCGCCCGCAGGATTCTGCGTCTCCGTCACGCCGTCGGAATACGCGACGAGCACGTCGCCGGGTTGAAGCTGCGTGCGTCCTTCGCGATATGAAGCATCGGGCATGATGCCGAGCGGGAGTCCGCCGGAGGCGAGTTGCTCCAGTGTGCCGGCGGCGTGCGCGATGAGCGCGGGATTGTGTCCGGCGTTGATGAAAGAGAGCGCGCCGGAGAGGTGATCGAGTTCGGCGTAGAAGAGCGTCACGAAGCGATTGGCCGGCGTGTTGTCGGCCAGATAACGATTGACCGCCGTGATGGTTTCGACGAGCGATTGATGAGATGTCACCTGCGCGTGGACGGCGGCGTGCAGTGAAGACATCAAGAGCGCGGCGCTTGTGCCCTTGCCCGACACGTCGCCGAGCGCGATCACGAAGCGACCGTCGGGACGCGGGATGAAGTCGTAATAGTCGCCGCCGATTTCATACGAGGGAAAGCTGATGCCCTGCAACTCGTAGCCGGCGACGGCGGGCGGCGCGGTCGGCAAAAAGCGTTGCTGTATCTCGCGCGCCAGTTGCAACTCGCGCTCGAAATGTTGTTGCTCCAAATGCTCTTCGATGAGCCGCGCGTTCTCGACGCGGATGGCGGCCACCGAGCCGAGCGTCGTCAAAACTTTGAGATGGTCTTCGGTGAACTGCGCTTCGGCGAGCGGCGAGTCGGCGTAGATCATGCCGAAGACGCTTTCGCCGACGCCGAGCGGGACGGCGAGCACGGAGCGGATGCCTTCGATGGTGACGGTGTTGCCTTTGAAGCGCGGGTCGTGCTGCGCGTCTGACGTGAGGACGCTGCGTCCCTGCTTGACCACCTCTTCGAGAATCGTGCGGCTGACGCGAATCTCGCCGACGACGTTGCTCTGCGCCCCGTCGCCGCCGCCAACATCCGTCGCGCTTTGCTGCGTGTTGTTGCGTAGCTCGGCCACGCGCGCGCGCAGTTCCGTATCTTTCGCGTCGCGCAGCATGATCAGGCAGCGTTCGGCGGGCACGGCCTCGAAGACGAGACGCGCGATCTGTCTAAGCGTCTCATCGAGCGACGCGGAGGCCAGCAACGTGACGCCGACTTTGCTGATTAAGGCCAGCAAATCGCTCTGCTCGCCCGCGCGTCGCGCGGTGGCGGCGGCGGACGAAACGACGGCTGCCGCCATGCGCCCGGAACTCTGCGTGCGCGCGCCTTCGATGGCTTCGAGCAGACCTGACGTGGAGCGATGACCTGAATTGAGCGCGATGGTGACGGAGGGCGGCGGCGAATCTCCCTCACCGATTGAGGTGGCGTCGGCCAACTCGTCTGACGCGGACTTATCTTTGAAGACAATATCCGTCTCGCCGATCTGGATGCGCCCGCCGGGCGTGAGCGCGACCTCGCCCGCGACTCTCGCGTGATTGTAATAAGTGCCGTTGGCCGAGCCGAGGTCTTGCAGGACGTAGCCGTCGCCCTCGCACCGCACTTCGGCGTGGACGCGCGACGCGAACGGGTCGGGCACGCACAAGTCGTTGCGCGCCGAGCGTCCAATCGTAATTCGCAGGCGGCCGAGCGGAAACGTGTCGGGCGCGCGGTCTGGATAATTGACGACAAGCTCTGGCATAGAAATGCAGTGATGAGCGATAAGTGATGAGTGATGAGTAAAAGACAAGTTTAACTTGTCGCACGTCACTCGTCGCTTGTCATGGTCTTCTTAGTTTGTCGAACTCGACTCCGAGTTGTTGCGCGTAGCGGCGCGCCTGTGCGGCGTGCGGGCCGCGTTCGGCGCGTTGAAAGTAACCGAGCGCGGCGACGAGCGCGGCGCGATTGAGATTGCTCAGGTCTTTGCCTTCGACGAGATTGAGACCGAGATAATAGTCCGCGTCCGGGTTACCCTGCGCCTGTAAAAATTCGCGCACTGCCGCCGCGCGGTTCGATGACCATAGTTCTACGCCGCGCTGATAATGCTCGGCGGGCGTGGAGGCGACGGGCGCGATGGGCGTCGGCGCAGGTGTCGGCGCGGGCGTCTGCACGGGTTGCGGAGTCGCGGAGACGTTCGCCTGCGCTAACAGGTTCTGCGCGTTTTCGCGCTCGGCTCGCTCGCGTGCGGTCTCGTTCGGCTTCGGTGTCGGAGTGATGGATGGCGAGGCTTGCGCCGATAGTTCAGCGAGATGCTGGCGCGCGAGCGCGGCGACATCGGAAGCAGATGCGGATGAGAGACGTTGATAGACGGCACGCGCTTCGTCCATGCGACCGGACTGGCGCAGCGCGTCGGCGTAGGCGAGCAAATCGTTCGGGTCAACCGACGCATCTCCGACGAGCGCGACGAGACGGCGATAACTCTCCGCCGCATCTGCGTAGAGACCTTCCGCGAGTTGCGCGGAGCCGAGCGCGCGCCACGCCGCGAAATCTTCGGGCGCGTTCTGCGTCACGGCGCGAAATTCCGCGATGGCTTCGGCGCGTTTGCCGCTTTCTAAAAACACCTCGCCGAGCCGCTGATGCGCGCGCGTGTTCGAGGGGTCGAGCGCGTTCGCCTCCTGCAAGCGCGCGATACCGCCGCTCGTATCGCCCGCATCGAGGAGCGCCGACGCCTCCGACATCTTCGCTTCAAAAAGTTGTTTCGCATCCGGCGGAGCGACGGGTGGGACGGAGCTAACTTCCACAGGCGTGATGTTGCGCCAGCGCGTCAAGACGAACCATCCGGCCAGCGCGACGAAGGCGAGCAAGGCCACGCACGCCGCTGCCAGAAGATACGGCCAGATGCGACGCTTTGACTGTGCGGCGACGGGTGGCGCGGGCGGCGTTGTCGCCGGCGGAACCTGCGTCGGAGTTAGTGGCTGCGATGATGAAGCTGCCGCCGCCGTCCCCGCAGACTCACCCGGTTGCTGCGCGCCGGGTGTGGTTGACCTGAACTCGACAGGGATGGGCGTCTGGCTGCCGTCGAAGGGGCGCGCGACGCGCGGGACGGTAATGGTCATTTCCTCGTCCGCGTCGGGAGGCTGAAAAGCGGGGCGCGTCTGCATCCCGATGTCGTCGGTGGATGTGGCTGACGGAATCTCGCCGGTGTCGTGCGCGTCGCCCCCTTGTGATGCGAGCGGCACGTTCAGGAGCGTGGCGTATTCGGACTGCGAGAAAGCGTCTTCCCTCCCGGCATCGTCGGGACGCGCGCCGGCGGAAGTTTGCGCGTGCAGGAGTCGTTCGAGATCGGCGCGACTGACGCGCGTCGTGTCGGCTGCGCCGCCGCCACCGCGTTGCAAATCGTCCGGCGCGAGGCCGTCGGTGTTGCGTCCTTCGTCCGTGAGCCGCACGGTGGGAGCCTGCGGCGAGATGTTGGCGGCGTCCGTCGTTGAGACGCCTTCGCCACCGCCGCCCGTGAGACGCGCGACAGGCGTCCCGCAATTGCGACAGAAACGCGCGTCCGTCTGTAACTCCGTGCCGCAGGTTGGACAATTCTTATTCATTCGATGTCCTCGAAAATTTATCAGCGATGAAAGCGCAGTCAACGAACGGCGTTCAGCCTCTCATGTTCCCGTGAGGTGGTGCGCGTGTTGATGATGCCGCCGCCGCGCGTGCGAACGACGACTGTTCCGGCGATGAGATCGTGTAAGGCGCGGCCTTCGCGGTTAAAAATCGCGAGGAGAAATCCGACGCCGAGCGTCACGAGCGAAAGCGGATAGCCGACGAAGGAGCGCAGCAGCACGCGCGCGAAACCGGGACGCCCTCCGTCATGGTGTCGCGCGATGGAAATTCCCGTCACCCATTTGCCGAGCGTCTGCCCGACCGCGCCCGCCAGCAAAACGAAGTTCAGGAGCGCGACCGCGCCGAGCGCGACATACGTGACGACGAGCAGCGTCGCGGCTCCGCGTCTGGTTTCGATGCCGAACATGCGCGCCAGAAGCGTCGCCAGCGCGACGACGCCGACCAGCACGATGTAGTCAATCAACAACGCGCCGCACCGCAGAGAGAAAGGCGCGCGCAGACGCTCGTAGTTAATCTCCGTCGCCGTCATCCCGTAACTGGCGCGTGCGTTGTTAGCGGCTGTGCGATTCGTCGTGCTGGCGTTGGCTGTTCTTTCTGTTTGCATCAAGAAGAGTGGAGCGTTCAGTGATTAGAGACCTGCGTAAAAGTATGCGTCTTCCTACTGGCTACTGGCTGCTAACTACTGCCTACTGCTTTCCTTCATCCAATCAAAAAGTGGAGCGTGGTTTCGCCGAGACGGAGGCGGTCGCCGCTCTCAAGCGTACGCGGCTGGCGGGGACCTAGTTTGACCGAATCGTTGACGACCGTGCCGTTGATCGAGCCGAGGTCTTCGACGAGATAGTTGTCGCCCTGTCGCCAGATGCGCGCGTGGCGGCGCGAGATTTTCGTCTCCGGGTCGAACTTCGACAAATCAACGTCCGGGAAAATGTTCGACTGCGGATCGGTGCGCCCGACCAGGTTGCTCTCCTTCTGGAGAGAGAACGTCGCATCGAGTTCGGTTGTTCCCGTCACGACGAGCTTGGCCGTCGCGCGGGCGGCGCGGACGCTGGCGTTGGCCGCCGCCAGAGGTTGACGCGCCCCGCAGTGCGCGCAGAAAACGTCGTCGCCCGCGATGCGCCCGCCGCAAAAGCCGCAATAGACCATGTCCACCGCGAGCGTCTTGGGGTCGTGCCCCGGCGCTCCGCGCGCTGCGCCATACGTGACCGCACCGGCGCGCAGGCGTTCGAGATGGGTCGCAAGTGCGTCGCGCAAGTCAGCCGCCGAACGGAAACGCGACTCGACGTTGTACTCGACGGCGCGCATTAAAATTCTCTCCATCTCGTTCGAGATGGCGGGATTAATCTGGCGCGGCGGCGGATTCTTGTTGAAGTCGAAGATGAGCAGCGGGTTGTCCTGCGGGTCTGCGCCGGTCATCAAGTGAAACATCGTCGCGCCCAGAGAATAAATGTCGGAGCGCGGCTCGACCTTGCCGCTGAAAAGTTCGGGCGGCGCGTAGCCCATCGTCCCGACCGCCGTCACGCCCTTGTCTTCTTTCTGCACCCAGCGCGCGATGCCGAAATCAATCAGCATGACGCGCCCGCTGTTACCGTCAATCATCAAGTTGGCGGGTTTCAAGTCACGATAAATAATCGCAGGGCGACGGTTGTGCAGATAGTCGAGCACGTCAGCGACCTGCATCGCCCAGTCCGTGACGGTCAACTCGTCTATGCGTCCGCCGGGCGCGCTGCGGATGCGCGCGAGAAAGTCACCGCCGGAGATGTACTTCATCACGAGATAGAAACGCGCCGCTTCGTCGTCGTAGAAATAATCGTAGATGGTCGGGATCGAAGGATGCTCAAGCGAGGCGAGCAGCATGGACTCGCGCTTGAAATCGCCAATCGCTTTTTCATGCAGAGACTCGTCGAGTTGCGATTGAATCATTTCCTTGACGGCGCGTCCCTGCTCGCCGAGGTTGCGGTCTTTGGCGTAATAGACCGCGCCCATTCCGCCGCCGCCGATGCGTCGCACGATCTCGTAGCGATTGATGAGCACTGTGCCCGGTTCAAGCTGGCTCGCCGAGTGGCGCGAGGACGACCCGCCCGTCGCCGTGCGTGTGGAGCGCGGAGGCACGCCACCCGTCTGACGCTGCAACTCATCCGGCACAACAGCAGCATCAGGAGCCACGCTCGCAACATCATCAGCGCTCACGTTGCTGTCCGTCGCACGAACATCTTCAACCGCCGCGCCCGTCTCGTCGCTTGGCTGTTCGTCATCACTTCCCGTCTCGTCGCCGCCCGTCTCTTCGTTGACGATGCTGCCGTGCGCCTCTTCGCTCTCTGCTGCCGGCGTGGCGGCGGCTTCGGAGGCGACTGGCGTCGTCATGCCCTCGCCGGTCGCGCGCGTTTGCGGTCGAGGCTCGATGAGCGTGGCGGAGTCGTAGAAATTCGGTTCGGACGCTTCCGCATCGGACTCGCTGATGAGCGTCGGTTGCAGTGGCTCGCCCGTCATCCCGTCGCCCGTCGCGCCGCCCGCCGTCATGCCCGTCTGTTGCCCTCCGCCCGCGACGGCTGCCGAGGCCTTTCCTTCCACGTTTGCACTCGCGCGCGCTTCGCCGTTGGCGTCGCTCAAAGATGACGCCTCAGCCTGCGCCACGAGTTCGCGCGCCGCCGCGTCCGCAGGGCGCGTGACGGGCTGCACCGCGCCGCCGCAGTTACCGCAGAAGCGATCTTGTGACGCGACCGATGTGCCGCATGTTTGACAGGCCTGCATTATTCTTTGATTGACACCGCACGTCGCCGGACTGCGAAAGCAACTTGCCGCCAACCGGCGCTTTTTGCCGGGCGTTGAAAACTCGAAAACTTACTTCAGGATTTGAAAACGCAAAAACGTCTTGCCGACGATTACTTCATCGCCGTCGCGCAGAGCCTGCCGGTCGCCGGGCAACAGGCGACGCCCGCGATTGATAAAAGTACCGTTGGTCGAACCCATGTCTTCGACGAAATACTGTCCGCCGCGCCGTGTGATGCGCGCGTGGCGGCGCGAGACTTTGGCTTCCGGGTCGTCGGCGTCGAGGTCAACATCGGGGAAGATGCCGCCGTCCGCATCCCAACGCCCGATGTGCGACTCGTCCTCATCGAGCAAAAATTCTTTGCCCGCCGAACGCCCGCGATGGATGACGAGCTTGGCGTGTACGCCGTTCGCCTGAATTTCCGAATTGCTCCGAACAACGAACTGACTGGAAGCGGATGATGCAGAAGCTGCACGCGCAGCAGAAGAAGACAACGGCTCATGCTGGCGAACGCTCTGCGAGTCCGAGTTTCTTTCTGAAGCGGCTCCGTTCCCCGACGGGTCGCTCGATGCTCCGCCGCGACGTTCGACTAACTTGATACGCAACGCCGCCGCATCGTCATGCCCGTCGCTCGACGTTGCGCCGCGCGAGTGCAGAGATGCGCCCCCGCCGGCGAGCGCGCCGCCGCACTCGTCGCAATATTGCGAGCCTTCAAGATTTTTCGTCTGGCACCTCTCGCAGGTGAGCATCTCGCATCCTTACGCTTTAGTGAAACTGTTACGGTGAAAGAAAGTCGCCGAAAGACTGTCCTGGAATTTTCGCCCGTCGCCGGAATTCCCTGACGGCCAACGAGAGCGAAAATCCATTCTAGCGCGAAACGCAAAAGCGCGCCAACGATTAGAAAAGCAGTGACGAGTGACAAGTGACAAGTAAGTAAGTGACGAGCAGGCAGAAAGTGATGAGCGCCGAGAAAGAAACAAAAAGCAGCGACGATTTAATGAGGCTTTCTTGCTCGTCACTTGTCACTCTTCACTCGTCACTGTTTTTGAAACCATGTCCGCGTTTCAGACGTAGAAGAAACTGCTGGCGCAAAGGCAAGTCTTTCTTTAACTTGGCTTGGAGCGCCGGTTTGTGCGAAGCTGGCATTTCCGGCCCGACACCAAAACACCCCTGATTATTTCAAAAGAGGATTGAAACCCCTATGGCTCTCAGCCGAAAGAAAAAAATTATCATCGCTGCGGCGACAGCAACCGTGCTCGCTTTAATCGTCGTCATCAGCATTTTTGCGCGCGGCAAAGATGAACCCGAAGTCACTGTCGTGAAGATCGAGGCGCGTCCCGAATTGAAGTCCACCGTGACCGCGTCGGGCGAAGTGCGTCCCATCAAATTCATCAACCTGACGAGCGAAGTGGCCGGCAAAATCGAGGAGATCGCCGTCAATCCCGGCGACCACGTCACGCAGGGACAGGCGCTCGTGCGTGTTGACCCGTCGCAACTGGCCTCGTCCGCAGAAGCGCAGGCCGCCGGCGTGCAGGTCGCCATCTCCGACGTGCAGAACGCGCGCGGCGCAGTCACCGCCGCCGAGAACAACGTCTCGCAGATGCAGCAATCACTCAACGCGGCGGAGGTCGGACTCGCGCAGGCCAGACAGTCGGTCGTCACCGCGCAGACGAACGTGGATCAGTCGCAGACGGGCGTCGAGCGCGCGAACGTTGATCTGGCGACGGCGCAACGAGAATTGAAACGCGCGGCGGAGTTGGTCGAGTCGGGTGTCTCTTCGCGTTCGGAATACGATGCGGCGAAAGACCGGGAGTCGCTCGCGCTCAAGGCCGTGCAATCGGCGCAGAGCAATCTGCGAACGTCGCAGGCGCAACTCAAGTCGCAGGAACTCTCAGTTGAAGAAGCGAAGGCGCGCATCAATCAATCGCGCGTCAGCGTCCGCGACGCGCAGATCAGCGTCGTGCGCTCGCGCCAGAGCGTCTCTTCAAGCGAGGCGCGCGCCAACCAGCAGCAAGCTCTCTTACGCGGCCAATCTTCGCAACGCTACAAGGCGACGACCTATGCGCCGCTGACGGGACTCGTCGCGGACATCCCGGCGCGCGTCGGCCAGTACGCCCTCGCCGGTTTCTCCACGACATCTTTGATGACCATCGCCGACATGACGACCATCAACATCGAGGTCAACGTGGACGAGACGGAAATCTCGAAGGTCAACATCGGCCAGCACGCGAAGATTAAAGTTGACGCGCTCGGCGAGCGCGAGATGGAGGGCGTCGTCAAACTGGCGAATCCACTCGCCATCAGCAAGACCCAGGCGGCCTCGAACACAGGTCTCGGCAACAACATCAACGTGCAGGAAGCGAAAGAGTTGAAAGTCGTCATCGAACTCGTCAACATGCCCGACGAAGTGCGTAACGCGCTTCGACCCGGCATGACGGCGACGGCCAGCATCACGACCGACACGAAGCAGAACGTCATCGCCGTGCCCTTGCAAGCCATCGTTGAAAAGCAGCCCAGCCCGACGCCGACGCCCGTCAACGGCTCCGCGCCTGCCGCGTCCACAGAGAAGCCCAAAGACATCAAGGGCGTCTATGTGCTGGAAAATAATAAAGTCAAATTCGTCCCTGTCCAGACGGGCATTACTGGCGAGTCCGACATCGAAATCACGGGCGGCGTGAACGCCGGGATGGAAGTCATCACAGGCCCGAGCCGCGTGCTTCGCACACTCAAAGAGGGCGCGACCGTCAAGAAACAAGTGAAGAAGCCGGGCGATACGAACTCGAATACTGAGGAGAAGAAATGAGCGACGCAATGCTCGCGTCCCCGGCCACGGTCGAGCCGGGCGCGCTCGAACACGGCGACCTGCTCGCGCACGATGCCGTGCCCGCCGCGCTCATCGCGATGCGCGACATCTGGAAGTCGTACCAGATGGGTTCGGAAGAACTGCACGCGCTGCGCGGCGTCTCGTTCGACGTGCAGCGCGGCGAGTATCTCGCCATCATCGGCCCGTCGGGTTCGGGCAAGTCAACGCTGATGAATCTCATCGGCTGCCTCGACACGCCATCGCAGGGACGCTACTGGATCAACGGCAAGCTCGTCTCCGCGATGGACGATGACGAACTCGCGCGCATCCGCAATCAGGAAATCGGCTTCGTCTTCCAGACCTTCAACCTGCTCGCACGCGCCACCGCGCTGCATAACGTCGAACTGCCGCTCATCTACGCCGGCATCAGTTCCACTGAGCGTCACGAACGCGCGAAGACCGCGCTCAACGCCGTCGAACTCGGCGACCGCATGACGCACAGGCCGAACGAATTATCCGGCGGCCAACGACAGCGTGTCGCCGTCGCGCGCGCTCTCGTCAATCACCCTTCGCTGCTGCTCGCGGACGAGCCAACCGGCGCGCTCGACTCGCACACGAGCATCGAAATTATGAACCTCTTCGAGCGTCTGCACTCGGAGGGCAACACGATCATCGTCGTCACGCACGAGCCTGACATCGCCGCGCGCGCGCACCGCGTCATCTCGATTCGCGACGGCAACATCGAGCGCGACGAGAAAATCAAATAATCGAGACGGCAACATCGAGCGCGAGGAGCAGAGGTTAAATCAACGAAGGGCGCGGCGAGAGAACATCTCAGCCGCGCCCTTAATTTATTTCAACGCAGGCGAGGGAAAGCTAGTGCGCGCCGGCCATAGACTTCTCGATTTGCGCGCAGAGTGCTTGCATGTCGCCCGCCGCGATGGTCGTCACACCATCTCTTTCGCCGAGTCCGCAGGCTTCTGTCGCGATAACGTGTACGCCGCGCGCCAACGCTTCGAGCAGGCGTCGCGGTTTGTGTTCGACAAAAGCCGGGAGCACGACAACGCACGCATCATCAAGCCAGTCCTCGCCTGTGCAACGCTCGACGCTCACGCCGTCCCAAAAATTTTCTTTCTCCGTTTGCAACGCGCCCGTGATGACGAGCGTGAAGCCCAGACGCCTCGCCGCCTCACGCACTTCGTATGCGCCTTTGCGCCCGACGGTCGAAGCGGGAAACACGACGCGCGTGCCGCTGTGCTTCGACGCCGGCGCAACAGAGACGCGCGGCAGTTGCCAGTCGAGCCGCACCGCGCGCGCGCCGTAGAGCGAGGCGATGTGTGCGTGCGGCGTGATGATGCGACGCGCTTCCGCGAGGACTTCGCGCTCGGCGTTGACCAGACGCTCGTCCGCGCGAAAGTCCGCGAGCGTCGAACTCTCAGGATGCAGCGCGGCGGCGGCGTCCAAATTTTCTTGCAGACGCTCCAGAGGCAAACTGTTCATCAGCACGTCGAAGCTGCGTCCGCCCAAATGTCCGCCCAGCCAGAGGAACGGCAGCAAACTTTGCATGACGGTGACGTGCGTCACGTCGTAGGCGAGCGTCCGCGCGTAAGCGTCCGCGAGTTTCTCCGCGTGACGCAGGAGCGTGCGCTGACGTGCCGCGCCCTGCGCCGCGAGCCGACGCGCTGACAGAGACCGCCATGCTGTCGCCAGACGTTGCTCGCGCACTTCGCCGAAGCCGCTCGTGTCCCACGCATAATTCGCCTTGCCTAACTTCTGACCGTCGAGCGGCAGGCAGAGCAAGTCGTCAGCGTTTCTTTCGGCGCGCATATATTCGTCGAACTCAGGCCAGAACTCGTCCACGAGAAACGCGGCGCGACCGAAACTCGCGTCCGATGCTGCTAACTTCTCTAACTCTTTCTCTGCGTGACGAAAACATTCGTGTACGCCGCAAGTGAAGCAGTCGCCGCTGGCTTGCGTGTTCGTCGTCGCAGGCGCGAGCGTCGCCGGCGTGTTGGTCATGGTAGCAGCCGTCGCTGACGTGCGAATCGTGTGCAGCGTCGCGCGTGTCGTCGCGTGCTGTGGCTCAACGCGCTGCTTCAATGCCGGTCGCGGCGTGTTCAAATCGTGAGGTGTCTGCGCGAGCGGGACGACGACATCATCATCGTCCGCCGCGCGAAAGCGCACGATCAATTCAACGCGACTCAAGATGGCTTCGATGCGAAAGGAGCGCGCGGAGCGCCAGCGCAGGTCAACGTAATTCCAGAAGACCGTCGCGTCGCGCCCGATTTCGGCGAGCGAGCCGGGCACGATGCGCGAATGCGCGTGCCGCTCGACGATCTCGAAGTCGGCTTTGAGCGCGGCATCATAAAGCGCGTTCGAGAGTTGGCACAGACCGCCGCCGATGTTCGGAATCAGACAGCCCTCGCGCACCTCGCGCCCGCGCGCGTATCCCTTCCGGCGGCTGACCCTGCCGACGTGCTTCCAGAAACTGAAGATTGCGCCGGCGGGCACTTCCACGCCATCGAGCCGACGCACGGCGATGCGTAAATTATGAACCTTGCCCACTTGCAAAATTCGCTCGCCCGCGGCGTCGCCCTGCGCCCACAGCGTCGTCTTCGATTCGGCGATGATGTTCTTAACCGCGAGCGAATTTCCGCGCGGGTGTCGCGCATGATGATGCGACAACAAATCCTGCGCGTGCCGCCGGAGTTGAAAGACGGTTGACTTGGCGCGAAAGACGAGCGCGCCGGAAAGCGTGGGAAGAGTTTCTCGCGGTTGCTCTGTGGTGTCGGCAGGCATAACTTCAAAGATTGTTCTACAAAGCGTTTATTTTCAGGGGCGGCCAGCCATTTGCCGCATCAATTTGCCACAAGCAAACTAATGTCGCAATTAAAACGTAAACATGCACATCCGGCATTGCTGCCACAGAACATGCGATGATGCCGGACAAACTTCGAGCGCCTGATGAAACTCAGGCCACGAGATTTCAGCAAAGAATTATTAACAGGGATAGACAGGATGTCGGAAGAAACGATGAGTGATGAGTGATGAGTGATGAGTGATGAGTGAAGAAGAAGCACTTCCCCTAATATTCATCACTCATCATTTCGCATTCATCATTTGTCTTCATCCAGCCCTGTTAATATTCTTTCGCTGCCTTTGACCGTCTATGTCTTCGCCGCGCCGCATTTCCGCCGCTCGACTCTTCCTCTATAAATCGTGGGAAGCATTTCGCATCGCGTTGGGGAGTTTGCGCGCCAACAAACTTCGCACGGGGCTGACACTCGTCGGCGTGGTGGTCGGCGTCGCCGCCGTCATCGCCGTCGTGACGATTATCAAGGGACTCGACAAAACCGTCGCCTCAACTTTTTCATCGCAAGGCTCAACCGTCTTCACCGTCTCGAAGCGACCGCAGATCGTCACGTCGCGCGAAGACTTCATACGCTTCAATCGCCGGCGCGACGTGACGGAAGATGACGCCGACGCTGTCACGCGCCTCTGCACGCTCTGCTGGCGGACAGGCATCGCGGGCAATGCCTCTGCGACCATCAAACGCGGCGACCAGTCTTCGCAGAATGTGCGCGTGCGCGGCCTCACGCTCTCGATGTTCGCCATCGAAGACACGGATGTCATCGCCGGTCGCCCGTGGATTGAGACTGAGGAAGCGTCCGCGCGCGACGTGGCCGTTATCGGCGCGGATGTGGTTGATAATCTGTTCGCGGGCGTGCCGCCGGAGCAAGTCATCGGCCAGCAACTCCGCGTCGAGGGCGCGACTTACGAAATCATCGGCGTCGCGGAGCGTCTGGGGAAAATCTTCGGCTTCTCGCGCGACAACTTCGTGCAGATTCCTTATCCGACGTTCAAGAAAAATTTCAACGCGCGCTCGTCGCTCATCATCTTCGTGCAGGTTCCCGAAGACTCGCAGATGACCGCCGCCGAAGACATGGCGCGCACGATCATGCGCGTCCGCCGCAACAAATCTTTCGACGAAGAGGACGACGGTTTTGCGCTCGAAACGCAGGATGTGTTCATAGACTTATACAAAAGCGCGACCTCGAACATTTATATCGTGACCATCGGCGTCGCCGCCATCTCGCTCGTCGTCGGCGGCATCGTCGTGATGAACATCATGCTGGTGAGCGTCACCGAGCGCACCAAAGAGATCGGCATTCGTAAAGCCGTCGGCGCGAACCGCCGCGACGTGCTGCTGCAATTTCTCATCGAGGCCGTCGTCTTAACCGGCATCGGCGGCGCGCTCGGCGTCATCTCCGGCTTCGCGCTCGCCTTTGCACTCTCGCTCGCGATGGGATTTCCGCTCCTCTTCAACGCCGCCTCCGCCGTGCTCGGCGTCACGGTCTCGTCCGCCGTCGGCATCGTGAGCGGTCTGTGGCCTGCGTGGAAGGCATCGAAGTTAGACCCGATTGAGGCGTTGCGGGCAGAATGAAGCAGTGACGAGTGTCAAGTGACGAGTGACAAGTTAAAACTGATTCCTGCTCGTCACGCATTACTTCTTCTTTCTTACTCGTCACTTGTCACTCGTCACTTGTCACTGCTTTTGTTATGAGGTTCGACGACATCAAAGAATCGGCACGGATGGCGCTCTCGACGGTGCGCGCGAACGTACTGCGCTCGGCGTTGACGATTCTGGGCGTGGCGATTGGCGTCATCACGCTGACGTTCATGGTGTCAATCATACAGGGGTTGAACCGCGCGTTCGCCGAGCAGATCGAGGCGCTGGGGTCGAACACGATTTTCGTCTCGAAGTTTGATCCGAGCTTCGGGCGCGTGCAGCCGACGGCAGAGGAACGCCAGCGCAAAGACTTGACGATTGAAGACGCCAACGCTCTCTCGCGTGAAGCCACGTCCGCCGACAGCGTCGCGCCCATCCGCAGAAAAATCGCCGTCAACGCGCGCTACGCCGACAAGGCCACCGACTCGCCGATACTGTTCGGCGTCACGCCGCAATACGAATACACGCTCTCGCAATACGTCGAGCGCGGGCGTTTCGTGACGGATGTGGATTTGTCGGAACGCTCGAACGTCTGCGTGCTGGCGCAGGACGTAGTGCGCGCGCTCTTCCCTTTTGAAGACCCGATTGGCAAAGAGTTGAAAATCGGCGGCACGCCTTTTCGCATCGTCGGCGTGATGGAGACGCTCGGAAATTTCTTCGGCCAGTCGCGCGACAACTCGATCTTTATCCCGCTCACGACCTTCGACAAATCCTGGCGCGACATTGAGCCGCCCGAAGTCGTTTTCTTCACCATCATCCGCCCGAAAACGCGCGCCGACGTGAAGCCCACGATTGACGAAGTGACGGACATTCTCCGACGCCGCAGACAAGTCCCCTTAGGCTCGCCGAACAACTTCGGCATCTCTTCGCAAGACTCTTTACTCGATTTCTACAACCAACTGACGAGCGCGACGTGGCTCGTCTTAACCGCCATCTCTTTCGTCGCGCTGATGATCGGCGGCATCGGCGTGATGAACATCATGCTCGTGTCGGTGACTGAGCGCACGCGCGAGATCGGCATTCGCAAGGCCGTCGGCGCAACGCGCGCGAACATCCTCTGGCAGTTTCTCGTCGAGGCCGTAGTCTTAACCGGCATCGGCGGCATCACCGGCCTCGTCGTCGGCGAACTCGCGAGTCTGTTGATGAATCGCTACTCGCCGCTTCCCGCTTACGTCCCCATCTGGGCGATTTTTGTCGGCGTCGGCATCTCCGCGAGCGTCGGCCTCATCTTCGGACTCTGGCCCGCTTGGAAGGCTGCGCGGCTCGACCCCATCGAGGCTCTCCGATATGAATAGGGGTCGGGGGTCAGGGGACGGGGGACGGCAAAACTGGAAGGAGATTTCTCTTATGTCAATCAATAGCTTTCGTGATTTAAGAGTTTGGCAGGCGGGAATGGATTTGGTAGTCGAGATTTATGGCGTCACACAATCCTTCCCGAAGCACGAAGTTTATGGATTAACAAGCCAGATACAGAGGGCTGCGGTTTCCGTTCCCTCCAACATTGCGGAAGGACATACCAGAGAACACAGCAAAGAGTACCTTCATCATCTTTCAATGGCGCAGGCATCACTGGCGGAAGTGGAAACGCAGTTGGAGATTGCCGCACGGCTCGGCTATGTGTCATCAGACAATCTTCGCTCGACCCTTGAGCGAGTTCGATCTTTAGGCCGGCAACTTTATGCTCTACGTAACGCTTTGATAAAATCTCTACCCTGAAGATTTGTCTTTTACCCGTTCCCTGACCCCCGACCCCTGTCCCCTGATTTGCAACTAAACCGCGCTTTGTGCCGTAATAGACACGCCCATGAAATTCATCGAGACATTGAGACTCGCGCTCGCCGCCATCTGGGCGCACCGTCTGCGTTCAGCCTTGACGCTCTTAGGCATGATTATCGGCGTCACGGCGGTCGTCGTCGTCGTCTCTCTGATTCAAGGCTTCAACCGCTACGTGGACGAGAAGATCGCGGGCATCGGCGCGAAGTCTTTCACGATTCAACGCTTCAATATTTTCGAGGACTTCAAGGACACGGACACCGCCGCCGCCGCCGCGCGCCGCAACAAAGACCTCACGCTCGACGACTTTGAATATCTGCGCGCGCACGCGACGTTGATTGACAAGCTCGGCGCGGGCGGTCGTCCCACTCCGTCGCAGATTAAACGCGGCTCGGAGATTCTCGAAGACGTGTCGGTGGACGGCGAGACGCCCAACGTCGCCGACATCAAGAATGTTGACATCGAAGACGGGCGTTTCTTCATCGAGAGCGAGAACGAGACCGCAACGCGCGTCGTTTTTCTCGGCGCGGACGTGGCGTCGAAATTGTTTCCCACGACGAATCCTATCGGCGAGGACGTTTACATTTCCGGGTTGCCGTATCGCGTCGTCGGCGTGGCCGTCGCCAAAGGCACTGTGCTCGGCCTGCCGCAGGACAATTACGTGACCATCCCGCTCAAGACTTACGCCACCAACTTCGGCGGCCTCGTCCGCAATCGCTCTCTCTATTTCATCGCGACATCGAAGACCGACCTGCTCTTTGATGACGCCGTCGAAGAAGCCAGACAAATCATGCGCGCGCGCCGCCACGTCCCCGCCAACGAGAAGGATAACTTCGGACTCCTGACGCCCGACGCCATCACAGGCTTGCGCGACCGCATCTTCGGCTCGATCTTCATCGTCGCCATCGCCGTGCCCGCCATCGCGCTCGTCGTCGGCGGCATCGTGATTATGAACATCATGCTCGTCTCCGTGACGGAGCGGACGAAAGAGATCGGCATCCGCAAAGCTCTGGGCGCAAGACGCGGCGACATCCTCAAACAGTTTCTCGTCGAGGCCGTCACGCTCTCGGCCATCGGCGGAGCGACGGGCGTCCTTCTCGCGTGGCTCATCGGGCGCATCCTGACCGCCATCTTTTTCCCGACGTATCTCTCGCTCATCGCCGTCTTCATCGCCGTCACCGTCTCCGGCGGCATCGGCGTCATCGCCGGCATTTTCCCCGCGTGGAAAGCGGCGAAACTCGATCCGATTGAGGCGCTCAGGGCTGATTAGCTGAGAAGTGATTAGCAGTCAGCAATCAGTGTTCAGCTAAGAAGCTGATTTATGCGTGGACTTTAATCTGAACGGATTGGTTGCAGATGCAGTGTTTGGTTTTAGCTGATTGCTGAAAGCTGACCGCTGACCGCTACTTCTTATGAAACTTATTAGCAGCGACATTTACGAAAATCTCAAGATGGCGCTCGATACGCTGCGCGGGAATAAGCTGCGTTCGATTTTGACGGTGGTCGGAGTCGTCATCGGCGTGTGGACGGTGATGGCGATTGCTTCAATCATCAGCGGCATTGATCTGGCCGTGACGAAAGAGATCGAATCGTTCGGCACGCGCTCGGTCATTCTCACGAAATATGAGACGGGCATCCACGTCGGGCGTCGCTCGCGCGAGGAACGGATGCGTAAAGATTTGACTTACGAAGACGCCGTCGCGCTGCGGTCTTTGCCCGCCGTCGAATTGAGCGTGCCGTTTTTAGACATCACGAACAGCTTCTTCGGCTCGAAGCTCAACGTCTCGGCCAACGGCAAGACTTCATCCGCCGTCAATTTGCAAGGCACGCTCCCCGATTACGAGCGCGCGGGCATCAACAACGTCACGGAGGGACGCTTCTTCTCGCAATTCGAGAATGACCAGAATGAGCAGGTCTGCGTCATCGGTTCGAGCGTCGTGGACAACTTCTTTCCCTACACGTCTTCGCTTGAGCAAAAGATAGACATCGGCGGACAGGAGTTTCGCGTCATCGGCGTCTTCGAGAAGCGCGACCAACTCGGCGGAGGCGGCAGCGGCAACAACGACGACAACAATATCATCTACGTTCCCTACAACGTCGCGCGCAAGCTCAAGCCGAACGCCGACGACGTGTCCATCCTCGCCGTCGCGCAGACAGGACATGTCGAGGAAGCGCAGGATCAAATCGTGGACATGTTGCGCGTCAGGCGGCAAGTGCCCTTCGACCAGCCGAACAACTTCGGCGTGACGACCGCCGAGTCCGCGATTTCCAGTTTCCGTTCGATCACGTCGGGCGTCGCCATCGCGATGGTCGTCATCTCTTCGGTGGGCCTGATGGTCGGCGGCATCGGCGTGATGAACATCATGCTCGTCTCCGTCACCGAGCGCACGCGCGAGATCGGCATCCGCAAGGCCATCGGCGCGCGACGCAAAGACATCCTCTGGCAGTTCCTGATCGAAGCGGCGACCTTGACGGGCTTCGGCGGACTCGTCGGACTCCTGCTCGGCTGGCTCACGACATTGCTCATACGCCTCTTCATTCCCTCTTATGTCCCGCTCTGGGCGCCCGTCGCGGGCTTCGTCGCCAGCGTCGGTATCGGCCTCGTCTTCGGACTCTGGCCGGCGTGGAAAGCTGCCCGCTTAGACCCCATCGAATCACTGCGTTACGAGTGAAAGCCAACGTAGAAGGCAAAAGGCAAAAGGCAAAAATTAAAAGGCAAAAGTGAAGATGAGGGGAGACGCCTTGTTTTCACTTTTGCCTTTTGCCTTTTGAACTTTGCCTTTTGCCTTCTTTAAGTGATGGCCGTGTGCGTGAAGACGGCGATGACGATGCGCGCGATGACGCCGATTAACCAGATCACGAGCGCGATAGCCCACGCGGAGCCAGCCGAGAGACGCGCCACGCGGCGAAGGCCGAGCGCGGCGAGGAACAATCCGTAGAAAGCGAACAAATCGAGCGCGCCGAGTATGGTCACCAGCACGGGACTGGCCGCCGAAGACATGAACGCGCCCGGATTGGCGTGTACCAGTCCTCTGAGTCCGCTCGCGACCGCGTCGTAATCGGTCGGGTCCGGCGGCCTGACGAGCAAGAGGACGATGTTCGCCAGCATCATCAACACGAGCGGCGGCAGGCCGGAATAAACCCACACGGCCAGCGCCTGTTTATAAGTCATGGACTTGCCCATCATAATCACGCCGAGCAGATAGATGGCCGCGCCCGCCGCGAACACAATCACGAAACCGATGGGCGGCGTCGCGTAGCGAATCGCTTTGACGAACGGCTTCAACTGAATGTCGCGCGCCTGCTGTTTGTTCTCATCGGACATGTCAGGGTTCTTCTGCGCGTTGACTTCCGTCTCGGCGGTGATGAGGTTCTCGTACCCGACGCGCTGAAGATAAAAAAGGTAGAAAGCCATAAACACGACGACCATCACCAAGCCTGCCACGAGAAAGCGCGGGCGTTCGCGCAACGAGTCGAACGTGCGCTCCGGCTCGAAGAAGATGCCGGTCAAAGTCTCCGGCGTGGACATCGTCGGTGGCAGCGCGCCCGGAGTTTGCATCACGGGCGGAGGGGGAGTCGAAAAGTTTTCACTCATAATTTTTCATCCATTTGAATTTTAGTTGGAGCGTGATTGATGCTTTCAATCTCTCTGTTCACGGACAACAACAAGGTGTACTTTCACACGCCTCATACGCGCCACGCGCGAGCGTTGTTGCAAAGCGCGTTGAGGCTATATCACAACCCGGCCTGAAAGTTGAAAGAGAGGCGAAAGAAAAGATGACGCGCGAACATCTACGCTTTCATCTTTCAACATCCGTCTTCGCGCTCGCCTTCGTCGCTGCTTCCGCCCAGCCGGGGACGCGGATGCAGGCGACGGTGTGGCCTATTGCAACTTCGCGCAAGTCCGGGTCAATCTGCGAGCATTCGGGAACGCTCGCGGGGCAGCGCGTGTGAAAGCGGCAACCCGCCGGAGGATTAATCGGCGTCGGCACGTCTCCGTGCAGCACGATGCGCTCGCGCCTGCGCGTCGGGTCTGGAATCGGAATCGCCGACAACAGCGCGCGCGTGTACGGGTGCAGAGGATTGGCGTAGAGTTCCTCCGCGCTCGCCACTTCGACGATGCGCCCCAGATACATCACCGCCACGCGATCCGAGATGTGCTCGACCACCGCCAGCCCGTGCGAGATGAAGAGGTACGTCAGGTTAAATTCCGCCTGCAAGTCTTCCAGCAGGTTGACGACCTGTGCCTGCACCGACACGTCGAGCGCGGAGACCGGCTCGTCCGCCACGATCAACTTCGGATTCAGAGCGAGCGCGCGAGCGATGCCGATGCGCTGACGCTGCCCGCCGGAAAATTCGTGCGGGTAACGATTCATGTAATCGGGGTCAAGCCCGACCTTCTTCAACAAATCCGCGACGCGCGCGCGCCGTTCCTGTTTGTCGCCGATTTTGTGAATAACGAACGGCTCGCCGACGATGTCGCGCACCGTGAGGCGCGGGTTGAGCGAAGCATACGGGTCTTGAAAAATAATCTGCATCTCGCGCCGCAGACTTCTCAACGTCACGCCGCCGAGAGCGCGCACGTCCTCGCCCGCAAAGTAAATCTCGCCGCGCGTCGGCTCAATCAAACGCAGCAGGCAGCGTCCCACCGTTGACTTGCCGCAACCCGACTCGCCGACCAAACCGAGCGTCTCGCCCCGCACAATTTCAAACGTGACGCCGTCCACAGCCTGCACCACATCGTCGCTTCCCTCAACCGGAAAATGCTTGACGAGTCCGCGCACGCGCACCAACTCTTCACGCTCCGCGCGCGCCCCGCCTTGCACGTCGGCCAACTTCGCGGCCTGCGCTTCAGCTTCCGGCACTGTCTGCATACGCTCGTTGGTGCTCATTGATTGGCTTTCACTTTTGTCTTTTGCCTTTTTACTTTTACCTTCACGCCCCGTTTTTCTCCTCGCCAACAAGCCGATTGTCAGCCGTCACTGCCGCCGCAAGGTCGTACAAGACGCAACGCACGCGCGCGTCGCCGTCCAATTCGTAGAGCGGGATGTCGCCCTCTGCTGTGCAGCGCGGCAGGCGATGCGTGCAGCGCGGCGCGAAGTGGCAGCCGGGCGGGAGATTCGTCGGCTTCGGCACCGTCCCTTCAATCGTCGAGAGGCGCGTCGCTTTCTTCACTTCCGCTTCCGTCAACTTCGGGACGGAGCGCAGCAAGCCTTCCGTGTACGGATGCTTCGGGCGCGCGAACAACTCCGCGACGGGCGACTCCTCAACGATGCGTCCCGTGTACATCACGGCCACGCGGTCGGCCACTTCCGCGACGACGCCGAGGTCGTGCGTGATAAGCAAGACGGCGAGATGGCGCGTGCGTCTCAGTTCGTCAATCAGTTCGAGTATCTGCGCCTGTATCGTCACGTCGAGCGCGGTCGTCGGCTCGTCTGCGATGAGCAGCTTCGGGTCGCACGCCAGCGCCATCGCGATCATCACGCGCTGGCGCATCCCGCCGGAGAGTTGATGCGGGTAATCGTTCGCTCGCCTCGACGGGTCTGGAATCGAGACTTCGTGCATCGCCTCAATCGCCGCCTTGCGCGCGTCGGCGCGAGACAGGTTGCGATGCAAACGCAAAGCCTCCGCGATCTGCTCGCCGACCGGATAGACGGGATTGAGCGAGGTCATCGGGTCTTGAAAAATCATCGCGATGTCGTCGCCGCGTAGGGCGCGCATTCGCTCGTCCGAGAATTTCAAAAGGTTCTCGCCGTCGAACAAAATCTCGCCCCCCACAATCTCGCCCGGCGCGCCGACGAGCCGCATCAGAGAGAGCGCCGTAATGGATTTGCCGCAGCCCGACTCGCCGACGAGTCCGAGCAATTCGCCCTCATCGAGATAAAAGCTCACGCCGTCCACGGCCTTCACCAATCCGGCGCGCGCCGGGAAATAAGTTTGCAGATTTTTGACTTCGAGCAGATGTGTCATACGCCTTTGAAATTAACTGAATTGCAGACCCGCCCCCACAATGCATCTGAAGTTTTCGGATACTCGCCTCACACCAGAACGCTGGCTGATCTTGCAGTAATGCCTCAGCGAAATATCAATGAGAGTTGTTCATTGATCATCAAGAGAATCAGATGCTTTTCCTTTTAATTCGCTGATCAACTCCCCGATGATTCTTTGAACGGCTATGGACATCCTCATTTGAAGCACGGCTGAAACAACCGGCATCAACTCAGTGATGCGCGCCTCGAATGATTCATTCGTCTGAAGACTACGAATAATAATATCGTCGTCGAGCCCACAATCTCGTGGAACCTCTAAGGTGAACACGGAGCGCACCCCAGCCGCTGCCGGCGGCTTTGTTGAAATGCTGATTATTAGCCTTGGTGCCCCTTGTGTTATTGGTTGACGATACAGCGAGCCTTTAACATTTGACCCCTCTTGGTCCACATTTACAACAAATTCCAACATCCCTGTAATTGAAAGTTTAGTTTGAGATTTCTCCAGCTCTGCCTTAAACAACTCAAATAGTTTGTACCCCGCTTCATCCACCTCTGCATGGCTATAGCCGCCTTTGGTAACGTATAAGCGTTTGATGTCGGCGATAGAATCTTCCGTTGCGGGGATGCTTGCAGTACGAAGGCTCTCATTAAACAGCATGATTGAGTCCGACGCTCTCTCCAATACAAAATCAACAAATGGCTGATATTCGCCCCTGTCCGACGCTTCCAGCGAAACAAGATACTGCGAGCGATTCTCGACCAATATTAAAAGAGGCGTGGAGTTGGCACGATATGTAAACACTGAGGCTAACGCCCTTGCCACTCGTCCGTTGCCATCGGCGAATGGATGTATTACCACAAACGCATAGTGTGCATACGATGCTTGGAGTACCGGGTGCGAGGAAAGAAAATCTTCGCTACGGAGTTCAACACATAGTCTATGCATTTCGATGGGCGTTGAATCTACCGGTGCATACGAATGAATTTTCTCATCCTTTCGCAGCACATGATTGGGCAAATGTTTGTACTCTCCCTTCGGGAGCGGCAGTTCCTGAAGTCCTATCTCCGTATATGCGGTATAAGTATCTTGGCCTTCACAAATCACTGCATGAAGAGAGCGAATCCAGGCTTCCGCAATCGGAACTTGCTGGGTGGCTAAATCCAGAACATATTCATAAGCTTTCAACTGCGATTCGATGAGAGATCGAACTTTGACTCCTTTCTCCTTTTCAACGATGGTTTGCCAGATAGCAGCTTGAGTGGCAACTGTGAAAGTAAATCCTCTGTCCACCTCATATAGTCCTTCGATAGCGCCCGTATCAATCGCTGCGGCAAGCTCGACTATTTCCTCCGCTCGACGAAGCAGAGCAGGTGAGACGTGCTTATTCTTTTCCAATTGTGTTTTATAACGACCCCACCGGCGCGTATCAATATTGATTATCTTTCTCCAATCCGCAAACGAAGGGAATGGTTTATAACCTGCATCAGCATGACGTGAATCAATAATGAGCGAGGCATTCCTGTTATTTTCGGTCGAACTCATAATTTTTACCTCTTGGATATCATCTCTGTCGGAAAGCCGTTACTTGCTATCTGAACACGGCACGGCAGACATAGGATCAAACCATCACGGCCTCGCGGTACTCGCCCCAGATGAGACGCAGGCGATTGCTAATTTCGCCGACGGTGGCGTGCGTTTCGACGCACTGAAGAATGCGCGGCAGTAGGTTTTCCGTCCCGCGCGCGGCGTCTTCGAGGAGAGCAAGCGCGGACTCGGTGCGTGCGTTGTCACGGCGCAGGCGCAAAGATCGAACGCGCTCGACCTGCGCGTGCTCGATGGCGGGGTCAACGCGGTGGAGCGGGATGCTCGTTTCCGCTTCATTCTGAAATTGATTGACGCCGACGACGACGGCCTCGCCCCGTTCGACGGCGCGCTGGTAATCGTAGGCGGCCTCTTGTATTTCGCGCTGGACGTAGCCGGCTTCAATCGCGCGGAGCATTCCGCCCATCCCGTCAATCTTGTCGAGATAGTCTGTGGCGAGTCGCTCTATATCGCCGGTCAGTTGTTCGATGGCGTAGGAGCCTGCGAGCGGGTCAACCGTGTCGGCGACGCCGGACTCGTGCGCGATGACCTGCTGCGTGCGAAGGGCGAGGCGCGCGGTGGATTCAGTCGGCAGGGCCAGCGCCTCGTCCATCGAATTCGTGTGCAAGGATTGTGTTCCGCCGAGCACGGCGGCGAGCGCCTGAATCGTCGTGCGGACGACGTTCACTTCCGGTTGTTGCGCCTGCAAGGTCGAGCCGGCTGTCTGCGTGTGAAAGCGGAGCATCAGCGAGCGCGGGTCTTGCGCCTGAAAACGCTCGCGCATGATGCGCGCCCACAGCCGGCGCGCGGCGCGAAACTTGGCGACTTCTTCGAGCAGGTTGTTGTGCGCGTTGAAAAAGAAAGAGAGGCGCGGCGCGAAGTCGTCAACTTTTAATTTGGCAGCGATGGCGGCCTCGACGTAAGCGACGGCATCGCCGAGCGTGAAGGCGACTTCCTGCGCGGCGGTCGAGCCGGCCTCGCGGATGTGGTAGCCGGAAATCGAGATCGTGTTCCAGTTCGGCATCTCGCGCGCGCAGAAGGCGAAGGTGTCCGTCACGAGGCGTAGCGACGGCGCGGGCGGGTAGATGTATGTGCCGCGCGCGATGTACTCCTTGAGAATGTCGTTCTGGATTGTGCCCTGCAACTTTTCCGGCGCGATGCCACTCTTGCGCGCGACAGCGAGATAGAGACAAAGAAGCGTCGAGGCCGTCGCGTTGATCGTCATCGAAGTCGAGACTTCGCCTAACGGGATGCCGTCGAAAAGTCTCTCCATGTCTTCGAGCGATGAGATAGCGACGCCGACCTTGCCGACTTCGCCTGCGGATAGGGGATCGTCTGCGTCGAGTCCGATCTGCGTCGGCAAATCGAAGGCGACGGAGAGGCCGGTCGTGCCCTGCGCCAGCAAATATTTATAACGCGCGTTCGATTCTTCTGCCGTCGCATAGCCCGCGTACTGGCGCATCGTCCAGAGACGCCCGCGATACATGCTGCGGCGGATGCCGCGCGTGTAAGGGAAATCGCCGGGCGCGCCAAGGTCGCGTTCGTAGTTGGTCGTGTCGGTGTTCGACGGGTTGAAGTCGTTCGGGAGCGTGATGCCGGAAGAGGTCTCGAAACTCTCGCGCCGCTCGCGTGGCTTCCGGCGCGACGTGTCTTCATCAGGCGGCGGCGCGGGCTGGTCAATTTTCGTGTCCATAAACTTATCTTTCAACGGGCAACTGTCTCGCGTGATACCCTTCTCCTGAAATTCTTGCGAGTAAGTATAAGGCACGCGCCCTCATGTGGCGCAGGCTTCGGCGGTGGCGGCGCGCGACGATTCGTATGTTTGAACATCAATGCGACGCTCGCCCGGCATCAATCTTAACTTTATCGAGTAGGCCACATGTTATCAACGGCGAATGAGTTTGCGCGACGGCGCGTTGCGGTCACGCCCGTCGCCCCGTCGCCGTTCGGATATGCCGCTTGAGAGGAATTCACCATCTTGTTGAAAAAAAATATCATCTCGAAAAAACGCATCGGAAATTATGCGGTCGCCGCCTTCATCATCGCGCTTTTCAACGTCGTCGCGCCCGCGCAGAAACCGGAGTTGCTCGTGCAGGAGGGACACTCAGGCGGCGTACAGGTAGTGGCCTTCAGCCGCGACGGGCGCATTCTCGCGAGCGGCGCTTACGACGCCACGATTAAGCTATGGGATGTCGCGAGCGGCAAAGAGCTTCGCACTTTGCGCGGGCACAAGAACGGCATCAAGGCCGTCGCTTTCAGCCCTGACGGAAATACGCTGGCGAGTACTGCGCTCGATAGCACACTCAAGCTGTGGGATGTGACGACGGGCAAACTGATAGCAAGCGTGCTGAACGCAGGTTGGGAAGACGCCGTCGCTTTCAGTCCCGACGGCAAACTGATCGCGACGTGCGGCGACAGCAAGACGATCCGACTGCTGGACGTGGCGACGAAGCAGAATCTTTACACGCTCGCCGGCAATAAGGCGAGCATCAATACCGTCGCTTTCAGCCCCGATGGATTGTTGCTGGCGAGCGGCTCCGGCGACGACTCGCTCGTTAAATTGTGGGACGTGAAGACCGGAGCGGAGTTGCGCGCGTTCTCGAAACCGGCGGAGCAGGATTACATTTATTCAGTCGCCTTCTCTCCAGATGGCCGGACGATTGTGAGCGGCGGACGCAAAGTTGTCCGCACCGTTGATCCGATAATCGTTTCAGGCACGCTCTTGATGTGGGACGTGGCGACGGGCACGCTGCAACATGAATTGAGCGGGCATCAGTCAGTCGTCAGAGGCATCGCCATGAGTTTTGACGGCAAGCACATCGTGAGCGGGAGTTCGGACAAAACCGCGAAGTTGTGGGACGCAAACACCGGCGCGTTGCTTCGCACTTACACCGGACACAGCAAAGGCATCAACGCCATCGCCTTCAGCCCCGACAATGAAACGATTGCCACTTGCGGCGGTGACGTTCACGAGCGAGCGAGCGAACATGAAATCAAGCTCTGGGACATCTCGACGAATGCTGCGCCGCGCACGCTCGAAGGGCACACTCATCAGAGTGAGGCCATCGCGCTCAGTCGTGACGGGCAATTTATGGCGAGCGGCGGCGAGGGCGACGCGCGCATCAAACTCTGGAACAATTCCGCGAACCGGATGCTCACGCTCACAGGACACCGCACACTTGAAGACGACAGGCGAGAAGGCGTCAAGAAGCTAGACCTTGAAGGCATCACCACCCTCGATTTCAGCCCTGACGGAAAAATTCTCGCGAGCGGCAGCTTCGACGAGACGGCCAAGTTATGGGACACGGCGACGGGCAAAGAGCTACGCACCATTGTCCCGCAAGGCGGTTACCTGCGTTCCGTCGTTTTTAGTCCCGACGGAAAAATTCTCGCGACGGCCTCTTCTGACACTATCGGCCCGCGCAGCCACATCACGCTCTGGAATGTCGCAACGGGCAAAGAAATTATGTCCGCGCGCGTGAACACGCGCAGCCGCATCGTCTCAACCGATGACGCGGGAGTTTATGCACTGGCTTTCAGCGCGGACGGAAAGAGTCTGGTCAGCGCCGGCTCTGGCGAAGTGAAGCTGTGGGATGTCGCGACGGGCGCGCTCCGGCACGTCTTTGCCAAACGGGGTAACGGCATTGGCTGGAGCGTTGCTATCAGCCCCGACGGGCAAATTATCGCGAGCGGCGGACTCGATCAGAAGGTCGAACTGTGGAACGCTGCGACGGGTGCGTTGATACGCACTCTGACTTCGCCAAACTTCGTGCGCGGTTTAACTTTCAGCGCGGACGGGCGCACGCTCGCGCAGGTTGGTGACGGAGGCATCGTTGAATTGTGGAACGTCGCCGACGGGCGCAACGTGCGGAGTTTCAAAGGCCACGCGGCGGACGTTTACGGCGTGCGCTTCATGGGCGACGACAAGATGCTTTTGACGGCGGGGCGCGACACAACCATCAAGTTGTGGGAGACGGCTTCGGGCAAGGAGTTGGCGAACGTGTTGTCAGTGGATGATGACGACTGGCTCGTCGTCCTCAACGATGGCGCGTTCGACGGCTCGCCCGCCGCGTGGAATCGCGTGCTGTGGAGGTTCTCGGAAAATCTGTACGATGTCGCGCCCGTCGAGATTTTCTTCAACGAGTTCTACAACCCCGGCTTGCTCTCCGAGTTGTTCGTCAGGCAGCAAGTCCCCACTCTGAAAGCCGCGCAGGACATCGCGCAGAGAGATCGCCGCCAGCCGCAAGTCGTACTCGCGCTCGCCAACGGACAAGCGACAGGCAGCGCGCAGTCAACCAACGACGCGCGACGCGCGACGATTGGGATCGTCGTCACAGGCGCGCCCGCCGACGCCGCGCACTCGGCCAACAGCGGCGCGCAGGACGTGCGCCTGTTTCGCAACGGCTCGCTCGTGCGCGTCTGGCACGGCGACGTGTTGCAAGGCAAAGCGGAAGCGACGTTGACCGCCAGCGTGCCTCTCATCGCCGGGGAGAATCGCCTGACGGCTTACGCTTTCAATCGAGACAACGTTAAAAGCACGGATGCGACGCTCAATGTGACGGGCGCGCCGTCGCTCAAACGTCAGGGCGTGACGTATGTGCTGGCGGTCGGCGTCAACAGTTACGCGAACAAAGATTTCGATTTGAAATACGCCGTCGCCGACGCGCAGGATTTCAGCGCGGAGTGGCAAAGACAGCAGACGAAACTCGCCAACTACGCGCGCACGCAACTGACGACGCTGGCCGACGCGCAGGCGACGAAAGAAAATATACTGAAAGCTCTCGCAGACCTCGCCGCGAAAGTGCAGCCCGAAGATTCCGTCGTCATCTACTTCGCCGGACACGGCACGGCGCAGGCCAATCGCTTCTACCTCATCCCGTACGATCTCGGCTACGAAGGCGGGCGCGACGCGATTGACGAGGCGGGATTGAAAACGATTCTCGCGCACAGCGTCTCAGACCTTGAGCTTGAAGACGCGCTCGAAGGCGTGGATGCGGGACAGTTGTTGATGGTCATTGATGCGTGCAACTCCGGTCAGGCTTTGGAGTCGGACGAGAAGCGTAGAGGGCCGATGAACTCGAAAGGACTCGCGCAACTCGCCTACGAGAAAGGCATGTACATCCTTACCGCCGCGCAGAGTTATCAAGCCGCGCAGGAAGCGTCGAAGTTCGGGCACGGCTTCCTGACGTTCGCGCTCGTCGAGGAAGGCGTCAAGCAAAACAAGGCCGACGACGAGCCGCATGACGGGCAAGTCGTCGCGCGCGAATGGTTCGACTACGCGACCGAGCGCGTGCCGCAGATGCAGGCTGAACTGATGATCGAGGCGCAGAAGGATCGCGGAGTGAAAGTCGCTTTCGTCAAAGGCGAGGAACAAATCGCAGACCCCGCCAAACGCAACGTGCAACACCCGCGCGTCTTCTATCGCCGCGAAGTCGAGGCCGCGCCGCTCATCGTCGCCAAGCCTTGAACCAAAAAAGACTGCACGCAGTCACGCTCTTCTTGACGGCGGACGAAAGATTGCGTTCAATAAAATATTGATAGACGCTCTGACCCGGATTTTCACAGGAAGGCGAGACTAAATTTGGAACTCAACGACGAAGCGAAAGAGATTGTGCAGGAACTCGGCGCGGCGATTAACGCGGCGGTCGCCGACTCGTCCGGCGTCGCGCGCGCCATCGAACGCCTGCACGAAGCGGGCTACGAGATGGAGTTGACCCTGCGTCTGGAGATCGGCCTGCGCGAACTCGACGGCGCGAAATCAGACGACGATTCCATCCAACTCGATTTAACCGACGACGACCGCCGCACGCTCCGCAGCATGAAGATTCGCCTCGACGATGCGGAATGAATAGTGCCTAGTAGAGGTTTCGACTGCGCCGCCGCGTCGCATTATTAGTTCAGAACGGTAAGTTACCGGCACTCAAGCTTGAACCTCAGGTCATTGCGCGACCTTTTTATTGACAACCTTCTGTCAGTTGCATATCTTTCCCGCGCGCATGTAAAGAGACTTCTTCGTGGGATCATTCTTCGAGCGGAGTTGTCTGATGCACAATTCACGTCAGAGCGGCGCGCACTGAACTTCGACCGTCTATTTCGACGATCTGCCGTCCGCAGACGTAAACCTCTAACCACTCAGATTAAGGAGAATTCAGATGCCGACAACAGAAAATGAGCAACGAGAAACTGTACCAGCCACTCCCGCCACACCACACCAGCACGCCATCTGTAGCGGGTCTGGGGCTTGCTCGAAATCAGGATGTAACTGTCAGCAATATGAAGGCAGCGGCAGCACCTGCGGCAATGGCGGCTGCGGTCATTCCTGGTCGGATCACTGGTAATCTTCCGGCGACAATTACTTTTCCGGCGAGGGATAGGGTGAAAGCCTTGTCCCTCAATTTCTTGATACCAACTTCAAGTTGAACCACTACCCGGCGGCGCACCTGCTTTGCCTCACGCGCGCCTCTATGCTACGCTGTCAATCTTTTTACACAGCCTAATTTCTTGCCTTCAACGGCTTTAACACAATAAAGAGGAGTGACACCGACAGAATATGTCCACGTCATACGGAAACTCGAATGCCGCGCCCGCAGGCGGCCAACAAGTCGGGCGCGTCGTGCAGGTCATCGGCCCCGTGCTCGACGTAGAGTTCGGCGACGGTTATCTACCGCTGATTTACACCGCACTGCGCGTCACCTCCGAAGGATTCGACGTGCCAGACCCCGTTGACCTCATCTGCGAAGTCGAACAGCATCTCGGCGAAGGCCGCGTCCGCGCCGTCTCGATGAAGCCGACCGAGGGCATCGTGCGCGGCATGAAGGCCATAGACACGGGCGGCCCGATTACGATGCCCGTCGGCGAGACGACTTTGGGGCGCGTGCTGAACGTCATCGGCGATCCGGTGGACAACCTCGGCCCCGTCAATTCCGAGAAGCGTTACCCGATTCACCGCCACGCGCCGACTCTGGAAGAGCAATCCACGGAACTCGAAATGTTCGAGACGGGCATCAAGGTCATTGACTTGATTCAGCCCTTTTTGCGCGGCGGCAAAATCGGTCTCTTCGGCGGCGCGGGCGTCGGCAAGACTGTCTTGATTCAAGAGTTGATTCACAACATCGCGATGGAACACTCCGGCTATTCCGTCTTCGCGGGCGTCGGCGAGCGCACGCGCGAAGGCAACGATTTGCTGCGCGAGTTCGTCGAGTCGGGCGTCATCCAGTACGGCGAAGCCTTCAACAAGCACTTCCACGAAACCGGCGAGTTCGACATGTCGAAAGTTGATATGCAGACGATGCAGGAGTCGAAGGTGTCGCTCGTCTTCGGCCAGATGACGGAGCCGCCGGGCGCGCGCCTGCGCGTCGCGCTGTCGGGCTTGACCGTCGCCGAATATTTCCGCGATCAGGGACTCGACGTGCTGCTCTTCATTGACAACATTTTCCGCTTCACGCAGGCCGGCTCGGAAGTCTCTGCGCTCTTGGGGCGGATGCCCTCTGCGGTCGGCTACCAGCCGAACCTCGCCACCGAGATGGGCGAGATGCAGGAGCGCATCACCTCGACGAAGACGGGCGCGATCACTTCGATTCAAGCCGTCTATGTCCCTGCGGACGACTACACAGACCCCGCGCCCGCGACGACCTTCGCGCACTTGGACGCCGTCACCGCGCTCTCGCGCCAGATCGTCGAACTCGGAATTTATCCGGCGGTTGACCCGCTCACTTCATCGTCCAGACTGCTCGACCCGCGCATCATCGGCGAAGCGCATTACGGCACGGCGCAGGCGGTCAAACAACTCTTGCAGCGTTACAAAGACTTGCAGGACATCATCGCCATCCTCGGCCTCGACGAGTTATCAGAAGAAGACAAACTCGTCGTCTCACGCGCGCGCAAGGTGCAGCGTTTCTTCTCGCAGCCCTTCTTCGTCGCCGCGCAGTTCACAGGTCTCGAAGGCAAATACGTCAAGCTCGAAGACACCATACGCGGCTTTCAGGAAATCGTTGACGGCAAACACGACGACCTTCCAGAGCAAGCCTTCTACCTCGTCGGCACTATCGAAGAGGCGCGCGCGAAGGCCGAGCTAATGGCTGTCGGAGCATAAGAGCGGTGATAAGTGATGAGTGATGAGTGATAAGAAAAACCATCTTCTTCTTATCACTTATCACTCATCACTTATCGCTTATCACTTGAATTATGGAACGTTTACAACTCGATGTGATTACGCCGGAGCGACGCCTGTTGTCGGAGGCGGTTGACTTCGTGACCGTGCCGGGACTGGACGGCGAACTCGGCATCCTGCCCGGCCACACGCCGCTCATCTCGCAATTGCAGACGGGCGTGCTCTCTTACACGCAAGGCGCGGCGTCGCGCAGGCTGCTCGTCTCCGGCGGCTTCGTCGAGGTCAACGCGGATAAAGTTTCTGTGCTCGCAGACCTTGCCGAGTTCCCCGAAGAAATTGACACGGCGAAAGCGCGTGCTGAACGCGAGCACGCGGAGAAAACTCTCAACGCCTTCAGCGGCACGCCCGAAGAGTTCACCGCCGCGCGCACGCAACTCGAACGCTCCGCCGCACGCCTCCAACTGATGTCCGAAGGCTCTCGCTAACTTCCCCAACATCGCGATTTGAGACGCCGTTATTTGAATCTTATGGATTCAGATAACGGCGTCTTTTTATCTCTTTGAAGGATGTTCTTTTTCTGTTTCACACTTGAAACAATAGCCCGAACGTGGCATAATGCGTGTGTTTCCAGAGAGCAGTTTTAAGGAGAGTTTTAGCGCATGTCACAACTCATGCCGGAGTTAACAACAGCCACGCCGGACGCGCAAATCGCGCGCGAGATGTCAGGCGACGCGACGCCGGACGATCAAGTCGTCGAGACTTCTCTGCGCCCGCGCTCGCTCGCCGAGTACATCGGCCAGCCGAAAATTACGACCAATCTCAAGATTTTCCTGCGCGCCGCACGCGCCCGTCGAGAGGCGTTAGACCACGTTCTCTTTTTCGGCCCTCCGGGCTTGGGCAAGACGACGCTCTCGCAAATCATCGCGCACGAGATGGATGCGCCTCTGAAGACCGTGAGCGCGCCTGCGGTCGAGCGCGGCGGAGACTTGGCAGCCGTCCTGACCAACTTGCAGGAAGGCGAAGTGCTCTTCATAGACGAGATTCATCGTCTCAAACCGCAGATCGAAGAGGTTCTCTACTCGGCGATGGAGGACTATCAACTCGACATTATGATCGGGCAGGGCAACGCCGCGCGCTCGATCAAACTCGACTTGCCGAAGTTCACGCTCGTCGGCGCGACCACACGCGCGGGACTCATCACCGCCCCTCTGCGCGGGCGTTTCGGCATCGTCTTTCATCTCGATTTTTATTCGCGCAAAGACCTCGAAATTATCATCCATCGCTCGGCGGAAATTCTCGGCGTGGAAATAGAGTCGAGCGGAGCGAGCGAGTTAGCCAGACGCGCGCGCGGCACTCCGCGCATCGCCAACCGCCTGCTCAGGCGCGTGCGCGACTACGCCGAAGTCTTGAACGACGGGCGCATCACGCGCGACGTGGCGCGCAAGGCTCTGGACGAGATGGAAGTTGACCGCTTCGGCCTCGACGAGGTTGACCGCAAGGTGCTGACGACGATCATCGAAAAGTTCGACGGCGGCCCCGTCGGCATCGGAACCATCTCGGCTTCGATCAGCGAGGAGCGCGAAAGCATCGAGGAAATCATCGAGCCGTACTTGATTCAAATCGGCTTTCTCAATCGCACCCCGCGCGGTCGCACTTGCACGCCGGCGGCCTACAAGCATCTCGGATTTCAGACGCCGAAGCGAGAAACCGGACTGAAAGCGAGTTGATGTAATTTTGAATTTCGGCTCCGCTGTTTAAGGCGGAGTTGAAGAGCGCGGAAGCGGGCGCGTGGATGGATCGGGAGCCTCCACGTCGCCCGCTTCGGTGCGTTTGTCATTGTGAATTTTGATTACTTGATGCTCTGTTTGAAGTTGAAACTCACGTCAACCGTTAGCTTCTCGCGGTCGGGCTTGATTGAGGTTTCAATCTTCTTCGGATCAAACTTGATGCCGTCCAGACGCAGGTCGTTGAGAAATTCCGGCATGTTGTTTTTGAAAAACTTGTCAACGTAGCCCTCGTCGAAAACTTCTTTTGAGAGCAGTCCCCAACGCCCGCGCAGGTTGTTCGTATCCTTCTCCGACAGTCCCTCGATGAACAATTCGCCCATGTGATACTGCGCCCCCTCCGTCACTTGAAAGTGATATGAGACGCGACGCTTCGTATCGTCGAAGACGGGTTCGGCGCGCAAACTCTCAGACAAAAATCCTTTGCGCCCGTAAGCTTTTCGCACGAGTTGCGCGCCCCGCTCAATCTTCGCGGAGTTGGCGAGATCACCCAATTTCATGCCGAGCGCGGCGTCCAACTCCTGTGCGGTGAGCGAAGCATTGCCCGCCCACTCCGCTTTGTCCCAGAGATAAATCTGTCCCTCGTCCACCGGCACGGTGACGGAGATGCCGCCGCCTTTGCATTCCTCTGTCTCCTGCAATTTGACCTTCGGCGGCAAAAACGACGCGCGCAGCCGACCGCGCTCTTGATAGAGCGGCAGCAGTGTGCCCTCGACGAAATTGACGACGAACGTGCGCGCGTATTCGTTGTTAAAAATCGCGCCCGCCTTCTGCACGAGCACGGCTTCCGGGATGCCGTCCGCGCCGGGAAAGTGTAATTCGCAGACGCGCAGGTTCGCGCCCTTGACCGTGAAGACATGCTCGCTGTGGCGACCCGACGCATCCGCCGAAGGCATATACTCGACCTGCCCTGCGATGCTTCGTGCCTTCAATAAATCTTGCAGCACGCTCTTGATGGTATCGGTAATGCCGCCCCCTTCGGGCGCGAAGCCGTCGTAGTCCGGCACTTTGCGGCGCACCGCTTCCTTCAATTCTTCATCGGTGAACCACACGAAATTGTCGAAGACGACGGGTACGTTCCGCTTCATCTCTTCGACCTTGAAGACGACGGTGACCTCGCCCTTCAACTTTCGCATTTTGTAACTGAGATTTTTGAAGAGGCCGGAAGTGAGAAGTCTCTCCGACGCCGCATCCACCGCGTCAACGTCTATCGCCTGCCCGATCTGCAAGCCGCTCGCGGCGACGGCCTCGCTCTGTGTGACGCGCGACAATCCATCGAACTCGATTTTGGCGAGGCTCGCGGCCTGCGTTGGCGTCGGAGTTGTTGCCGCCGGCGTTTGCTGCTGAGCGCCGAAAACGACAACGGCGTGAGAGGGCGCGCAGAGGTGCGCCAGCACCAGGACGACTGCGAACCGCGCGGCGCGTTTCGTTGGCGGCGCGAGATGGCGAAAGATGTGAAGACAAAAAATCACGAGGCTGCTCCGATCTCTTTCAGTTTTAAGAATGTGGTTGGTTGACGAAGCGTTGGCTTATGGTTGTCCGGCGCGGAGGAGACATTGGCGCATCTCGCGCACAGCGGCGGCGAGTCCGGTAAAGACGGCGTGCGCGATGACGTTGTGCCCGATGTTGTACTCGGTAATCTCCGCGATGGCGGCGAGCGCGCCCACGTTGCGATACGTCAGTCCATGACCGGCGGCGACGTGCAGGCCTTGCTGCGCGGCGAGCGTGGTCGCCTCACGAAGTCTTTGCAACTCTTCTTCCGCGCGCCGACGCCCTTCGGCATGAACAGCACGCGCGCCGAGCGTGGCTTCGGCGTAGGCGGCTGTGCATAACTCGATTTGATCCGCGCCCGACGAGCGCGCCGCCTCGATCTGCCCGGCGTCCGGGTCTATGAAGAGGCTGACGAACTGCCCGCCCGCGCGCAAGCGTTCGATGCTGCGGCGCACCAAGTCGAAGTTTGCGCTCACGTCCAAGCCGCCTTCGGTCGTAATCTCGTCGGGCGATTCGGGGACGAGCGTGACGGCGTCCGGTCGCACGTCGAGCGCGACGCCCATCATCTCTTCGGTCGCCGCCATCTCGACGTTGAGATACGTCGTCACCGTGCGCTTCAAGATGTAGAGGTCTTCCGTCTGAATGTGCCGCCGGTCGCCGCGCAAATGCACCGTGATGCCGTCGGCTCCGGCCTCTTCGCACAGCGCGGCAGCAGCCACGACGCTCGGCTCCGGCGCGCGTCGTGCCTGTCGAATCGTGGCGACGTGGTCAATGTTGATGTTGAGTCTTGCTGTCATTAGCTTCAACCGTCTGCCGCCTATTTACTTTTGTTTCGCTTACGCAATTCATCGAGCAGACTTTCGCCTTCGTGCGAGATAATGTCAGAGATGAGCCAGCGACCGTCATCCTTCTCCAACTTCAAACGGCATGTCCTTTCCTCGACCAGTTTCTTTCGGTCGAACCAGCGAAAAACAATTTCTACCGTCGCCGTCTCAGTTGAGACATCCGCTTTTCCGATGCGGAACGAAGTCGGCGGGTCTTGCGAGTCAGTCCACGGGTCGCCGTCAAAATATCCGACTTCGTCCGGCGAAGTGTTCTTACGTTCTTCGGTTGAGATCAGGCGGTACAACTCCGGCATCAGCCATTTCTTTTTGCCCTTGAGTAGAGTCGTGCCGCCGCTCAAGTGCGCCGTGTAGAACGCACGCGCCGTCGCCACCGCCGCCGCGCCGCTGCCGCCGCCGCCGGCGGACTGCCTCCCGCTCACCGGCGCCGGTGATGAAACGAGCCACAGCAATACGACGATAGCGACGGCGAAACGCTTTGATTGTGAATGCATCCTGTTGAGCCTTTCAGTCAATTTAATGATGACAGGAAGAAGCCATTTTAACTGGCTGCCCCGATTCTCTGTCCCGCGACTTCCGGCGATACGTCGCTCTGCATTTCGTCGCCCGGCTTCGATGGTATGAACTGTGGCGCGCGGGCGGCGATGTCGCGCGTTTCTTTCATCGCCTTGTCATAAAAACCTTCGCGCGCGAGGCGACGGATGGCGCGGACTTCGTTGACCATCTTGAAGCTGTCGCTCGCGTAATCAACCTTGCCGCCTTCGTTGTGGTCCCAGCGCACCGGCCACTCTTTGACGCGCAAGCCCGCGAGATGCGCGACGTAGAGCAGTTCCACGTCGAAGCCGAAGCGGTCAATCGTCGCGGCTTCGAGGATGGGACGGCAGACATCCATGCGAAACGCTTTGAAGCCGCATTGCGTGTCCCAGTAGGGCAGGCGCGTCGCGAGGCGCACGATTAAATTGAAGACGCGCCCGCCCTGCTCGCGCCGCCAGGGTTGATGCACGCCGATGAGCGAGCGGTCGAGCGCGCGCGAGCCGAAGATGAGATCGAATTGCCCGGCGCGAATCGGCGCGACGACTTTGGGCGTCTCCGTCATCGGCGTCGAGAGGTCTGCGTCCGTGAAGACGGCGATGGGCGCGCGCGCCGCAAGAAGTCCCGTCCGCACGGCGTAGCCTTTGCCTCGATTCGGCTCGTAACGAATCACGCGCGCCTGCGTCCGACCCTCTCCTTGTGCGTGCGCGGCGAAAATTTCTTCTGCGATTTTTTGCGTGTCGTCCTTCGAGCCGTCGTCCATGACGATCAGTTCGTGCTCCGACGTTTGCGCGTCGAGATACGCAAGCGCGTCGCGGAGCGTCTTGCCGATGCGCTCGGATTCGTTGTAAGCGGGGATGATGATGGAGAGAGTTGGAGACATCCGTGTGACTTCTCGAAGACTTTTAGTATGTAATTCGCCGCGAGAATATAGCACAGGCCGGCGCGCTCGCGCCTCGCACGGACGGCGGCCTCGCGCGTGTGCTAAAATTTCTTTGTCCCGTATGGGACGGCGGAAAGTTTCCCGGCAATTTCGGAGTCATACATGAGCAGCAAGTCCTTCGCACGCATCAGCGCCGTCACGCTCGTCCTCGTCGCCGCGCTCGTCGGCGGCATCGTCGGCAGTCAGGCTTTCCACAGAGAGTCCGGCCCGGCGGCGCAACTCGAAAGCTCTTACAACGAGGCGCTCAATGTCGTCTCGTCCAACTATGCGGACGACATTGATTACGACAAAGCGGGCGAGGCGGCGATTCAGGGAATGCTCTCGACGCTCGACCCGCACTCGAACTATTTCACGAAGACCGAGTACCAGAAACTTTTACAGGATCAGGAATCGCGCTTCACGGGTATCGGCGTCTCGATCCTGCGCCATCGCGACGGCGTCTATGTGCAGTCGCCCGTTGAGGGCACGCCGGCGGCGCGTGCAGGTTTGCGCTTCGGCGACCGCATCGTCGAAGTTGACGGCAAAGACGCGCGCGAGTGGACGACGCCGGAAGTGTCGAAGGCCGTGCGCGGCACGGAAGGCGAGCGCGTCACCATCAAGATCGAGCGCGCGGGCGCGAACGCACCGCTCTTTTTCACCATCGTCCGCGCCTCCGTGCCGCAGCCCTCGATTCGTAACGTCTTTATGATTCGTCCCGGCGTCGGCTACGTCGGACTCGTCGGCGGCTTCACGCAGACGACCTCGGAAGAGTTGACCGCCGCGCTCGAAGATTTGAAGAAGCAGGGGATGCATCAACTCGTCCTTGACCTGCGTAACAATCCCGGCGGCTTGCTTGAGCAGGCCATCAAGGTTTCGAGCCAGTTCATCGCGCGCGGCAAGCCCATCGTCTCCGTGCGCGGGCGCGACCCGCAGGACTCGCGCGAATTCAAGAACAACATCGGCGACCCGGTTGACTATCCGCTCGTCGTGCTCGTCAATCGCAACACAGCTTCGGCCTCCGAGATTGTCGCGGGTGCGGTGCAGGATCACGCGCGCGGACTCATCGTCGGCGAGACGAGTTTCGGCAAAGGTCTCGTCCAGAGAGTCTTCACGCTGCCCTACGGCGCGGGGCTGACCTTAACGACCGCGCACTACTACACGCCTTACGGGCGACTCATTCAACGCGCGTACTCAAGCGGCTCGTTCTACGAATACTACACGCGCCACCTCGACGAAGACGCGCCCGCGCAGCCGCAGCAACCCGCATCGCCGACGCAGGCCGCGCCGCCCAACTCATCTGCGAACTCCGCCATCGCCGTCGCCGTGCCGACGCCGCAACCCACGCCGCAGGCGACTCCGGCGGGGCCGCCCGTCCAGACCGCCGGCGGGCGCGTCTATTACGGCGGCGGCGGCATCACGCCCGACTACGCCGTCAAGCCGCTCGACCTTGCCACGCCCACGCGCGCGCGCATCTTCGAGGCGTCATTTTATTTCGTGCGCCAACTCGTCGGCGGGCAGATTGCGGGACTCGAAAACTATCGCATCAACGACACGACGCAGTTCGGACGCTACCCGCGCGCGACGGATTTGCCCGTCACAGACCGCGTCTTCGCCGCCTTCCGCGAATTCGTCAAACGCGATACGGACGATAACTTAAACGTGGCGCGGGTGGATGCCGACAGCGATTATGTAAAGGCACGCCTGCGCGACGATCTCGTGACCGCCGCCTATGGCGCGGACGCCGGTGCGCGCACGCTCCTTGAGAGCGACCCGCAACTTTTGCGCGCGCTTGAAGTTTTGCCGGAATCGAAGACGCTGGCCGCGACCCTCGGTGAACAACGCAGGAGCGGTTGATGGCGGGCTTGAAAATTTTAATCACGAGCTTCAAGTGCGACACGCGCACGGGCGTCGAAGTTTACGTGCGCGATCTCGCGCTCGAACTGCAACGACGCGGGCACACGCCGATTCTCTACAGCCCGCAACTTGGCGAACTCGCGCGCGAGCTTCGACGAATGACGATTCCCGTCGTTGACGATCTCAACCACATCGCCTCACCGCCCGACATCATTCACGGACATCATCACTTCGAGACGATGACGGCCTTGCTGCATTTTCCCGGCGTGCCCGCCATCTACTTTTGCCACGATTGGTATAACTGGCTCGATAGCCCGCCGCCGTTTCCGCGTCTCAAGCGTTACGTCGCCGTGGATCAAACCTGCTACGAAAAACTCGTCTTCGAGCACGCTGTCCCGGAAGAGCGCGTGCAGCTACTCCTCAACTTCGTTGATCTCGAAAGATTCAAGCCGCGCGCCACCCCTCTGCCCGCGCAGCCGCGCCGCGCGCTCTTGTACAGCAGCTACACGACGGACGATGAATATCTGGCGGCGGTGCGCGAGGCGTGCGCGCGCACAGGGCTGCAACTCGATGTCATGGGTCTGGGCGTGGGCAGCGCTACGACGGAGCCTGAAAAACTTCTCGGACAGTACGACATCGTTTTCGCCAAGGCGCGCTCCGCCCTCGAAGCGCTCGCTGTGGGGACGGCGGTGATTATTTACTGCATGAAGAGCGTCGGCCCGTTGGTCACGGCAGCCGAGATTGAGCGTCTGCTGCCGCTTAACTTCGGCGTCCGCGCGATGCGGCATCTTTCGGCTCCCGAAATGCTGACGCAGGAACTCGTCAAAGAAATCGGACGTTACGATGCGCGCGACGCCGCCGAAGTCTCGAACCGCGTGCGCGCCCTCTCGCACATCGAGCGCGCCGTTGACGAAATCGTCTCGCTTTATGAAGAAGTGCTTACCGAACACAACAGCGCGGGCGCGTCCGACGCGGTTGCGGAAGGACGCGCGGCGGCGGCATACATTCGCTGGCTGTCGTCTCAATTCAAAAAGCAATTAAGCGTTTTGAACAATCTATCCGTGATGCGTCTCAAACGTCGTCTGGTGGATGTTCCCGTGGTCGGAAAGCTGGCTCATTCGCTGGCGCAACGTCTCGCCGGTTCATCCTCCTGAATTACATTAAGCCGCCACGCTGTGAAAGCTCAGGCATGATTTCGCGCTTCGACTGCTGACAATTGATGACGAAGGCTCACCAATATAAATTGTAAAAGAGAATGCCGCAGGCCATCGCCAGCGCGGAGAGGCCGGCGAGGAAAAGAAAGAGAGGCTCGGAGCGTTTCGAGCGGACGATGCTGTTTCGCATTACCGTCTCGCGCAAGTTTGTGTTGAGGGCGAGCGTGATTTCCAGTATGCCGATAAGAATGAAAAACGCGGCGAGCAAATATTTCCACATGGCGACAGGATAACATCCGACACCGCATCCCTGTCAGGTTCAAATTTAGTAATCCGACTTGCGAAGCGACATTCAAAGAAATCCGCCAACGTCTGTTAATCTCCGCTCAAGATGAAACGAGACACTGCACAGAAGACTGCATCAACGTCGCGCGCGACTGTGGCCGACGAGACGCGCGATCTCGGCTTTGGCTCGGTCGTCGCGTCCGAGAGCCGCGAGCGTCTGCTCAACCCGGACGGCAGCTTCAACGTCCACCGGACGGGACTCAGTTTCTGGTCGTCCTTCAGTCTCTATCACTCGCTGTTGGAGCTTTCGTGGTGGAAATTCCTTTTCGTCCTCGTCTTCTTCTTCGTGCTCGTCAACGTCACTTTCGGCATCGCCTTCGTCCTGTGCGGCCCCGGCGCGCTCGTCAATACGGTGAGCAATCCTCCGCCGGGCAGCCCTCTGCTGCAAGCCTTCTTCTTCAGCGTGCAGACGTTCTCGACCATCGGCTACGGCAACATCAGTCCCGTCGGCATCGCCGCCAATATGGTCGTGACCGCCGAGTCGCTCGTCGGGCTGCTCTCCGTCGCGCTCGTGACCGGCCTCATCTTCGCCAGATTTTCGAGGCCGACCGCCAAATTTATTTTCAGCCACAACGCCGTCGTCGCGCCGTACCGTGACACCGAGGCGCTCATGTTTCGCGTCACTAACGCGCGCCGCAATCAAATCATCGAACTCGAAGCCACCGTGCTGCTCGCGAAATTTGAAGAGGCGAGCGGCAAACGCCTGCGCCGCTTTTACCCGCTCGCGCTGGAGCGTCCGAAGGTCGTCTTCTTTCCCTTAAGCTGGACGCTCGTGCATCCGATAGACAATGACAGCCCGCTCGCAGGCGTGACGCACGCAGACTTGCTCGACGCGGATGCCGAACTGCTCGTGCTCTTCACCGGCATTGACGAGACGTTCTCGCAAACCGTCCACACGCGCACGTCCTACAAGGCCGCAGAGATCGTCTGGGGCGCGAAGTTCAGCGACATGTACAAACGCTCCGCCGACCGCCAACTTCTGACCGTTGACGTGCGTCGCCTGCACAACATCGAGCGCGTGCAAGTGGACAAGGCAACATGAAGAATCTGCTCAAGCGTGAGTTAAAAATTTCTGTTAGCCTAAATCTGAGTTGCTAACACTGAAGAGTCTGAACTGTATATCTCTGAGAGTTGAAGAAACTATTGGAGGCAGCATGAGGCAAGAAACCAAGCGAGAACTAAGCATTTGGGCGCAATACTTCGCTATCGCATTTATAGCCGAGTCTCTGGCTTTCGTTTCTTTTCTTCCAAAAGGATGCGACGGCTGTGAATATCAGTTATCAGAAATTTTTAGACAAATGTGGGAGCAATACGAGCAACCTCGATTACGCACATGGTTGGTGATCTTCTTCGTAGTTAGCGGATTTAGATTTTTGATCACCTATTTTATTCGTAAGATAGAAAGACACTATCAGAAAACCACTCGTCTTTAGACTTCCTTGACAAGCCGTTTCGCGCGTTCCTATGATGAGCCGTTGGGTTTGCAGGCGCAAAATCTTAGCAACCGTCCGTATTTTTCCGCAGGCACACAGAAAGAAGGCTGACACTTTTGTTCGGGGCGAGCATCGGACGCGGCGCGAGCCGCATCATCAACGCGATGGTGCGCGGCCTTGCGCGCAGCAGCATCAATCCCAACCTGCTCACCGTGACGGGCGTCTCCATCAACGTCCTCTGCGGTTTGATGTTCGGACTCGGACATTTTTTCTGGGCGGGCGTCATCCTCATCGTCGCCAATCTCTTCGACATGCTCGACGGCAGCGTCGCGCGTCTCACGGGTCGCGTCACACTCTTCGGCGGCTTCCTCGATTCATCGCTCGACCGTCTCTCCGACATGGTCGTCTTCGTCGGCTTGATGGTCTTCTACGCGCGCACGACGAGCGATCCGAACAGCCTCGCCTTCAACCAGCATTCGACGCTCAACGTCTTCCTGACCGGCGCGGCGATGATGGGTTCGGTGCTCGTCTCTTACGCCAGCGCGCGTGCCGAAAGTCTCATCGAAAAGTGCGACGTGGGTTTCCTGCGACGCCCCGAGCGCGTCGTGCTGCTGATTATCGGCGCGCTCTCCACTCATCCCGGCTCCGACAGTCTCTTCGCTAACCGGATGCCCGCCGTGCTCTGGATTCTCGCCGTCGGCTCCTACTGGACGTTCGCCTATCGCATGTACCATACATGGTACGAACTCAACTACGGGGCGGCGAAGTTGACCGGAACACACGCGCCGTCTCAGGCGACAACCCGCGAGCGCGACGAAGGCGACAGCGGCGGAGCATCCAACGCCGCCACAGACACGTCTAACGCGGGGATGGAACAGCCGCGACACGGCGGTGGCGGTGCGGCTCCCAAGATTGCGACCGGCAGCGGCGCGCCGGTCTCGCGCTAAAGGGCGACGACGGTTAAACTGTCCGGCAGCTTTTTTCTTTTTGACCTTTGAGGCACAGACAAAAGTGACTACATGTCCATGCTGCGGCGTTAAGTTCGACGGCCTGATGCGCGACGGATGCGCCTCGTGCGGCTCGCATCCCGTCGGCCCTCCGCTCGCGCGCCCCGCGCACGAGTTGCCTTCTTATGCGCGCGCGCTTTTCGTCTGCGCGGCGGGCATCGCGCTCGCGATTGCCTTCCTCGTCGCGACCGTCAGCGCGTTGTTCGAGCGCGACGTGTTCGCCTTCGATTCAAGCGCGTTGTTGTGCGCCGCTGAGACCGCCGCGTGGCGTTTGAAGTGGCTCGCGCTGCCCTTCTCTCTGTGCGCCGCGTGGATCGGCGCGCGCGCCTGCGTCGTTATCCGCCGCGCTCCTTCGCGCTTCACGGGCCTGCGTCCCGCGCGCGTCGGATTCGCGTTGACGCTCATCGTCGCCGTCGCACTCTCGACGCTCATCGCCATCACCATTCCCGAACGACTGCGGATGCGTGAACTGGCACGACGCGCCGGAGAGAACGCGCAACTCTACGCGGGCGCGCAGGCGCTCGATAAATACCGCGCGCAGTTCGGCACGTATCCGGCGAGCATCTCTGACCTCAGAAGGCTCGACGACCCGGATTGCTCTATCGCGCGCGTCGTCGCCGTCATGTCGCCGGGCAAGTACGCGCCCAACACAGACCTCGCGTCGCTCACAACAGGCCGCACGAAGACACGAGGCGGCGAGGCGCGACGCATCAATGCCGTCTTACGCACGCGCGGAGCGACATCTTCCACGCGCAACACAGATGATTTATCCGGCGCGGGTTTCACGCTCACGAATTACGAACTCGCGCTGCCCGGCAGAGACAACATTCTCGGCACGCCTGATGATCTCCTGATTCGCGACGGCATGATCGTCGAACCTTCGACGAACGCCACGCCGCAACCAATTTCCAGCAACAGCAACACGAAGAACAAGGCCGCACGCTTCTAATCCGACTCCTACAATACATGGGCATCCTCAATCTCTTCCGGCGCAAAAAGAAAAACGACGAAGCCGCACGCCGCGCACAGTTGTTGCGCGCCGGACGCATCACGGACGGCTCCGTCTCCGACATCATCACGGATGAAACGGGCGCGATCACGCAAATATTTTTCAGCTACCAGATCAACGGCGTTGAGTACGAATCGGCGCAGCAACTCAACGCCGAGCAACAACGTCGCGCCACCGATTACGTCCCCGGCGCGAGCGTCGTCGTCCGCTTCAACCCGCACCAGCCCGGAAATTCCGTGGTCGTTTGAAAGGGGACTGGGGACGGGGGTCAGCAAAACGCCTTCTTTCTGACCCCCGCTCCCTGTCCCCCGTCCCCCGTTTTTATGTTTCGCAAAATCCTAATCGCCAATCGTGGAGAGATTGCGGTGCGTGTGATTCGCGCGTGCCGGGAGTTGGACGTGTCGTCGGTCGCGGTCTATTCGGCGGCGGACGCGCTGGCGTTGCATGTACGTCTGGCGGATGAGGCTTATCTGCTCGGCGCTGCGCCTTCGTCTGAAAGTTATCTGGTGATTGATCGCGTCATCGAGGCGGCGAAAAAAAGCGGAGCTGAAGCGATTCATCCCGGCTACGGTTTTCTCGCCGAGAACGCAGAGTTCGCGCGCCGCGTCGGGGAGGCAGGCTTGGTCTTCATCGGCCCGACGCCTGAAGCGATGGAGTTGATGGGATCGAAGACGAACGCGCGCCGCGCCGCGCAGGCCGCCGGCGCGCCCGTCGTGCCTGGCACGATTGAGCCGCTCCGCAGCGTCGAGGATGCGCGCGAGACGGCGACTCGTTTCGGTTATCCCGTGATGCTCAAGGCGGCGGCGGGCGGTGGCGGCAAGGGGATGCGCCTCGTCGCGACGGAAGATGAAATAGCTTCCGCCTTTGAGAGCGCGCAGTCAGAAGCGCAGTCCGCATTCGGCGATGCTTCCGTCTATCTCGAAAAAGCCGTCGAGCGTCCGCGCCACATCGAGATACAGGTCTTCGCCGACGCGCACGGTCACTGCGTACACTTAGGCGAGCGCGAATGTTCGATTCAACGCCGTCATCAGAAAGTCATCGAAGAGTGCCCATCGCCGATTGACGAGCCTTCTTTGCGCGAACGGATGGGCGCGTCGGCGGTAAACATCGCGCGTGCGGCGAACTACGTCGGCGCGGGAACCATCGAATTTCTCGTCTCGGACACGACGCGCGAATTTTATTTTCTTGAGATGAACACGCGCTTGCAGGTCGAGCATCCGGTGACCGAACTTGTGACAGGCCGTGATCTTGTGCGCGAGCAGATCATGGTCGCCGCCGGTCAGCCGCTTTCTTTCACGCAGGATGAAGTCAGTTGGACGGGACACGCGATTGAGTGTCGCGTCTATGCTGAAGACCCCGCCAATAATTTTCTGCCGTCGCCCGGTCGCATCACGCACCTGCGCGTGCCTGCCGGCCCGAACGTGCGCGACGACGGCGGAGTCTATGAGGGCGCGGAGGTTTCGATTTATTACGACCCGATGATCTCGAAACTCGCCGTCTGGGGGCGCACGCGCGCGGAAGCGATTGAGCGGATGCGCCGTGCGCTCTCCGAGTATGAAGTCGGCGGCATCAAAACGACGCTGCCCTTCTTTCGCGAGATCATGCGCGACGAAGAGTTCATCAAGGGACAACTGGACACTGGCTTCATCTCTCGCTTCAACGAACGCAGCAACAAGATCGCCGTCGAGACTGACATCGTCGAGCGCGACATGGCGATCATCGCCGCCGCCCTCGCCTACGAAAAAAACGCGAGCAGAAGCGCGCCGCAACAATCAGCGCAACAGCCTGCGAGCCAGTGGAAACTCGCCGGACGCGCCGCGCAGCATCGTTCGCGATTTTGAACAGCCGTGAGCAATCAGCGATAAGCAATACAAAAAGCGTTCGTTGTGCTGCCGGCTTGCACCATCACCCGAACTGCCGGAGCAAATAAAAGCTGATTGCTGAACGCTGACTGCTGAACGCTTTTTATGAAACTCATTACTCAAATTGAAGAAGAGCGCGTGCCGCTCGACGTGCAGCGCGAGGGAGCGCGCGTCGTCGCGGAGATCGGCGGGCGTCGTTATGAACTCGAAGCGCGCGAGGCGGGCACGGGAATGTATCTTCTCAACTATGAGGGGCGCGTCTATGAATGTCGTGTGGACGAGAGCGCGTCGCGCGTCGCATCTGTGACGGAGGTGCATGTTCGCGGGCGCGCGCATCAGGTCATGCTCATTGATCCGAAGCGTCTGAGCGGCGCGCAAAGTGCGGGCGGGTACGACGGGGGCGGGCGGGCGGAAGTGAATGCGCCGATGCCGGGCAAGGTCGTGCGCGTGTTCGTCGAGCAGGGCGCGGAGGTCGCAACGGGCGACGGCCTCGTCGTCGTCGAGGCGATGAAAATGCAAAACGAGTTGAAGTCGCCGAAAGCCGGCATCGTCGTCGAACTCCGCGCCGAAACGGGCGCGACCGTCAACGCGGGCGACTTGCTCGTCGTGATTGAATAAGAAGTGTTAACGATGATGGCGCGCGCTCGACGAACTTCGAGTTAAAACATCCCGCCACGCTTGATGCCGCACAACACAAAAAATGACAGTGATTGTAAGAGCGCGCGAATCTTTTTCAGACTTTCCACGCGCCGCCCGCATCATAATCTAAGTCTGTTGATTTAGTGCGGACTTCTCTTCCCGAATAATTCAGAGAAGATTGAAAGGATGAGATCAGTGATGAAGAACATGTTCAAGTTGTTAATGTCGGCGGCGCTCGTCGGCATCATGCTGCTGCCCGTGGGCGCGTCGGCAGCGCAGTATCATCGGTACGGCGTCAACGCGCGCGAAAGACACCAGCAGCGACGTATCCGTCAGGGCATACGCAGCGGCGAATTGACCAGACGCGAGGCCGGACGCCTCGAAAGCAGAGAGGCGCGCATCAGGACGCGCGAAGCCTACGCGCGACGTTCAGGCGGCACGTTCACGCCACGCGAGCGTGCGCGCATTCAGCGTCAACTGAACCGTGAGAATCGCGGCATCTATCACCAGAAGCACGACCGGCAAGAGAACGAGCGACGCGAGCAACACTGACGGTAAACTAAAATGACGGCGGCGCGCGTCAGCTTGATGCGCGCCGCCGTCGTCAATGGAAAAGGGCGAAGGTCAACGGGGAGAAATTTTCTCTCCATGATTTTCGCCCTTTTTTTATTTTGCTTTAAGGACGATGAAAGCCGCGCTCGATGTCTCGCCGTGTGAGACGGAGAGCGGTGGGGCGACCGTGCGGGCAGGTGGTCGGCGAAGAAGTTTGGAGCAGTCTCTCAATCAGCCAGCGCATCTTTTCGACGGTCAGGGGCGTGCCCGCTTTGACGGCGGCGCGGCACGAGAGCGTGACGGCGATCTGCTCGTGCAAGTTCGCGCGCGCCGCACCGCGTTTGTCGCCGCCGCAACCGTCGAGCACTTCCGCGAGGACATGGCGCGCTTCGCTGGCGGGCAAATCGGCGGGCACGGCGCGCACGGCGACGGTGCGACCGGAGAGACGCATCAGCCCGAAGCCGTAAGACTCCAACTCTTCGGAGACGTTGTCGAAGACGGCGACTTGCGCGGGCGTGAGATCGAAGGTTTCGGGAATGAGCAGTTGTTGCGAGTCGGCGCGGCGCGAAGTTTCGATGCGGTGATACTCGTCGAAGAGCACGCGCTCGTGCGCCGCGTGCTGGTCAATCAGCAGCAACCCTTCGGCGTCGGCGGCGATGATAAAACTGTCTTCAAGCTGTCCGAGCGGTTGAATGTGCGTGGAGAGCGACTCGACGCCCACGCCGCGCATGATGCCGGCGACGGAGCCGAGCGGAGGAAACGTTGCATCAGTTTCCTGCGCTTCGGAGATTGTTTGCAACGCGCCGGAAGCAGACGCTGCTGCGTCATCAGTTGAAGGGGCGACAACGGATAGTGACGAAGCGTGTTCCGCTTTCGCGCTCGCTTGCGTGGACTTGCCGGAAGGCTGATTTTTCAACGCCGGCTCTTCACCTTGCGTCGCCGCCTGTGCGCTTCGCACAAGCGCATCACGCGCCGTCCCGGCATGAGAGTTAATCGCCGCGCTTTCATCATTCATCAACGCGCGATTTTCTAAAGGCGTATGACCGAACTCGATTTTTTCCTGTCGCGCCCCTTCATTCGCATCATCGCGCTTGCCTGTTTCAACCATCGGCGCGCGCGTCGAGGATGACACCGGCGAAGAGTTGAGATGCTGCCGCGTGTCTGGCCTTCGCGCTTCGTCCGACGCGCTTGCCGGCTCAAGTTGAAATGATGTGTCGCCATTGACCGTGCTAACGCCAGGAGCATCACGCTCGTCCAAATCCGGCTCATCAACATCTCTCCCTGCGCGCAAATAGCCGCCGCCCGCAAGAGCCGCTCGCACGGCATCGCGCACGGCATCGGCGACCGCTGCCGCGCGTCGAAAGCGCACTTCCGTTTTGGCCGGATGGACGTTGACATCCACTTCCTGCGGCGGCACTTCGAGAAAAATCAGAGCCGCCGGATAGACGCCCTGCGCCAGCACTGCGCGGTAGCCTTCCGAGAGCGCACGCGCGATGAGACGGTCGCGCACGAAGCGTCCGTTGACGAACAGATACTGCGCTTCGCGCGTCGTGCGCCGCTCGCGCGGAGCCGAGACGTAGCCTCCGACGCGCGCCACGAGTTCGTGCCCGCCGCCGACTTCGAGCAAGTTTTCGAGAAAGTCCGCGCCGAAAATCTGATACGCGCGCTCGCGCAAATTCGACGCGGGAGCGCAACGCAGAGCCTCGCGCCCGTTGTTCGTCAACACGAAAGCGATCTCCGGGTGCGCCAGCGCGTAGTGCGTGACGAGGTTCATCAGGTGATAGCTCTCGGTCGCTTCCGAGCGCAAGAATTTGCGGCGCGCGGGCGTGTTGAAGAAGAGGTCGCGTACCGTGATCGTCGTCCCGCGCGGACGCGCCGCAGGCTGCACGTCTCGCATCCGCCCGCCTTCGATAACGACGCGCGTGCCCTCCACTTCGCCCTCGACTTGCGTGATCAGTTCGACGCGCGCCACAGATGCCAGCGAAGCCAGCGCCTCGCCGCGAAAGCCGAGCGTCGCGATGCGGTCGAGGTCTTCGAGCGCGCTGATCTTCGATGTCGCGTGCCGCTCGAAAGCCAGCAGCGCATCGTCGCGCGTCATGCCCTCGCCGTCGTCCGCCACGTGCAAGAGTCTCCGCCCGCCCGCCTCCACATCAACGGTGATCTGCCGCGCGCCCGCGTCAATCGAATTTTCCACCAACTCTTTCGCCACAGACGCCGGACGCTCGACCACCTCGCCAGCGGCGATCTGATTGGCGACGTGGTCTGAGAGAACGCGAATCTTGGACATAAGAAAGCAGTCAGCAGTCAGCAATCAGCTTTCAGCATCAGGAATGTATTTAAGCTGATTGCTGACTGCTGATCGCTGACTGCTCCCTCACAGATAAACAATTTGATGCTCGACCGAGCCGATGTCTATCGCGTCGTAAATCCACTGGATAGCATAAGAGCCGTGGCGCGCGAGCAGGCTGGTGATGTTGAGGTGGCGTTCCTGCAAAGCCTTTTCCGGGTAGAGCGAGACGGCGGCGCGTTCCAGTTGGCGGAGCACGGCGCGGTCGCGCGCCATCTGCGAGCGATGAAAGCGCGAGCGCATCCCGACGAGTTGATATTCGATCTTGCGCCTGCCGGTTGTGAGCGCGTCGCCAAGCGTGGGGTCGAAATTTTTCAACTTCTCCTGAAGCTCTGAGAGTGTGTGACTGATGGACTCTTCAGTTTTGTCGAACGCCTGCGCCACTTCTGCGCCGAGATGTTCCTCGACGACGCGCGCGATGACGGGATCGAGTCCGCCGAAGAAATCTTCGAGCTTGAGATGGTAGCGTTCGAGCGTGCGGCCTGTCCGACGCTCGACGATGGTTATGCTGGCGCGATGCAGAATCGGCGTCGCGGGACGCTCCAGCAGGCGATAGACTTCCGCCGTCTGCGCGAAGTAGGCGATTTCCGCCGCGCCGCCGTAATAGGCAATGGTCGGCAGCAGATAGTCCTGCACGGTCGCGCGCAGTGTGACGTTCGGGCTGAACAGTTCCGGCTCGCGCAGTGCGCGCGCGGCGAGTTCGTCCGCCGTCCAACTTTCTTCCGATCCCTTCGCGGCGTAACGCCCGTCGGACTGGCGCGTGAGCGCGCGTCGCGCGCCGGATTCATCGTGCATGAAAAGCGGGAAGGCGTCGGCAGAAGGGTGTACCTGCGCTTGGTAGCCGTCCGTTTCCAACTCCTGCGAGCGCGCGACGAGCGCGGCGGCCAACTCCGGCGCGCGTCGTGCGGCCTCTGCGTAGAGCGGCGCGGCGAGAACTTTGAGCCTCGCGTCGGTCGGGTCGAGCAGGATGAGGCCGTAGCGTCCGGTCAGCGCAGACATCAAACGCGCGAAAGCTTCGCCGTAATTGCTTCCGTCTCGATAACTATCGCGTAAAAGTTTTTCGAGTTCGGGGATAAACTCGCTGGCGGGCAGCAATTCGATGAGATGCTTGATCGTCTCTTCGATGCGCGCGTCGAGTTTGACCGAGCCGACGGGCGCGCCGTCCGTGTGCAAGTCGAATTCGACGCCCGCGCTCGCGAGCCGCCCGTCGCAGGCGATAACTTCCGCGCGACGCACTTCGTCCCAATCGTGATCCTCCGTCGCCATCCAGAAGACGGGCACGCACGCCGTCCCGCGTTGCGTCAGGCAGCCGGCGAGTTTGACCGCCGAGAGCGCCTTGTAAATCGTGTAGAGCGGCCCCGTGAACAAGCCCGTCTGTTGCCCCGTCACGGCGGCGACGGTTTCCGCAGAGCGCAACTGTTCGATGTTGGCGAGCGTCTCCGGGCTTGCGCCCCACGCCGCATTCATCTCTGCGAGCGCGTCGCAGAGCAGGTTTCGATCCGTGCGATACGCGGATAAAACTTCGTTCGCGCGCGCGGCAAGTTCGTGGTGAAAACGAACGGCTGAAGGATAAAAGCGACGGAGAGAGACGGGGTCGCGCAAGGTTTCGAGGAAGAGTCGCGTCTGGTTCGGGATGCGGTCAAACGGCAGACGCTCGACGCGCAAGCCCGCCTCTTCCGGCGTGCTGTAACAGGATGGTTCTGCGGTGGTGGTGGTCGTCGTCACGATGCTTTCTGTGCTCCTACGAGACGCCCTTGAGCGTCTTTGCGCGCGTCTGTGTCCGTGTCTTGCGGCGTCGCTTCCGCCAGCAGGCGCGCGATGACTTCACGTTCTCTCTCGTCCGGCAACGCGAGCGGCGCGCGCACCGTGCCGCCGACATAACCGTGCAGGTCGAGTGCGTGTTTGAGTCCGCCGACGCTGTACCCCGTCGTGACCGCGCTTGCCATCGGCGCGAGGCGTTGCTGCAAGACGCGCGCGCGCTCATGTTGGCCTGCGCGGAAGGCGTCGAAAATTTCCACACACAATTCCGGCAAGACGCAGGCAACGGCCAGAATCGCTCCGCCGATGCCCGCGCACAGAGATGGATAGAACACGCCGCCCTGTCCCGTCATAATCATGAAACGCTCATGCGCGCCGCCAGCGTATCGCAGAGTCTGCATGAGCGTCGCCACATCGCCGGAACTGTCCTTGATGCCCGCGATGTTTTCATGTTCGGCGAGGCGCGCGACGGTCTCCGGCGCAATCGCGACGCCCGTGTTCTGCGGAATGTTGTAGAGCACGATGGGCACGAGCGAACTGTCGGCCACCGCCGTGAAATATGCGACGAGCGCGTGATGCGTCATCTTCGCGCGATAAAAATGCGGCGTCATCACGAGCAAGCCTTCCGCTCCGGCGCGTGCGGCGCGTGCGGCGTCGCGAATCGTGCCGCGCGTACTCTGCTCACCGACGCCGACGAGGAAAGCATGGCTTGCGGGAACGTGCTCGCGCGCCGATTCGATGAGACGCACACGCTCACCCTCATCGAGATGCACGCGCTCGCCCGTCGTGCCGAGCGCGACGTATCCGCGCACGCCGGTCTTATTCCAACGCTCGATGTTTGTGCCGACGGCGCGCAAGTCCAATTCGTCGTCAGTATCAAACGGCGTGGTCATGGCGATCAGCACGCCGCGCAGTTTTTCGTTCAGGGATGTCTTGAGCACAGAAGGCATTGGTTATCCTCGTCGTGTTGTTTCGAGTGCAGGCATTATAACAGGCGGCGCGGGGAAGGACGAAAAACCACAAGGCCGGAGGCAAAGCGTTTGAGATGTCTAGTCCGCGACGAGTTTGTCGGCCATCAACTCCACGATGACCGGGTCGAGTTTGCTCTTGAAGACGATGGTGTGCGGCGGGATGGTGGTCATGGGGTCGCGCGTCCCGCGCAAATCCTCCCATGCAGCGATGATGAAATGTCGAAAGCGCGCGTGCTCGAACTCTTTGAGACGCGCGCGCAAATGGTCTGGCGTCCAGAAGCCGAGCACTTCGAGAAATACGTCGCGCCCCGAAGGATGACGGATCACGTAGTCTGGAATGAACGCGCTTTCGCCCAAGTCAATCACGACGCTGCTCGGCTCAAGCGTCCACGCGCTTCCGGCACGCGCCCACGCTTCCGATAGTTTCTCAATCGCCGGATTCTCGTAATTCTTCACGCTCAGATAATGCGAGCGCAGTTGCGTCTGCTCGCTCGTCAACTCAAAGAAGGCTGTGTGGCCGAACTTCGCAGTAATCTCCGCGCGCATCCGCCAGTTTGAGCAGAGCAGCAGCGCGGGCAGAAAGACCGCCATCTGGATGCCGTACTTTTGCGAGCGATGAAAGATAGAGACGGGGCCATCGAGATTGATTTCGTAACCGTCGCGCGCGTTGCCCTTGATCGTGTGGACGAGCCGGTAAGCCTTAATCGCGCCGAACAATTCGCGATAGCCTTCCGCGCTCTGCGGCGCGACCCACAGGCGCATCTGCACGCAGCGATAGAGTAGAGCCTGCGCTTGCGCGACGTTGTAGAGATCGAGCAACTCTCGCGCGCCCAATGTCTCGAAGCCCGTGAGTTTTTGATTCTCCGGCAAGTCCGCGTAGAGACCTTCAAGTATGACAGACGGCTCGCACGCGAGTTCGACGGCGACGCGCTCGACGAGAGCCGTGCGCTCCGCGTCTCCGACGATTGGATGCCCTTCGCGCGCGGCGAGAAAAAGCGCGCGCCTAATCTCTGACGGGTCTATGGCGACGCTCGTCTCGAACTCGCAGCGATCCATCAGCAACTTGATGAAGCCGCGCAGAATTTTGTAGTCCGTGCCCGTGCCGACATATTCACTCAACTCCGCTTCGAGCGCGGCGCGCGTGCGCCCTTCGTGTTCGATGAAGACGTTGATTAAATCTTCGGCCTCTCGAAGATGCTTCGCGTCCTCAGTCTTCACGTAGCGCGGCTTGATCTGTTCGCCGCGCGTCCAACTCATCGCTAAGTCTGCCGTTAACATTTTGTGTATTTCAAGCGAGCCGGATTTGTCCTTACAACTTCAACGAGCCTTGATTTCTATTCTCACGAAACTGCTCGCCCGCGCCGCGTCGTTCGCTGATGCGCTCTTCGGTCGTATCCTGCGTGATGACTTCGTAGAGCGTCGCTTCCTTGTCCGGCATCTTGCGAAGGATGCGCCCCAGACGTTGAATGTGCTCGCGCGTCGAGCCGGAGCCGGAGAGAATGATGGCGACGGAGGCGGCGGGGATGTTGACGCCCTCGTTCAAGACTTTCGATGTCGCGAGCGCGAGCACTTCGCCCTTGTTGAAGGCTTCGAGCCACGCGCGACGTTCCTTGATGCCGGTCTGATGCGTGATGGCGGGAATCAAAAATTGACGTGAGATGCGATAGACCATCTCATTCTCGGCGGTGAAGATCAGCACGCGGTCGCGCCTGTGGCGTCGAAGCAATTCGGTCAATACGCGCAGCTTCGCGTCCGTGCCGAGCGCGATGCGCTTCGACTCGCGATAAGCCATCATCGCGCGCCGCCCCTCTTGACTGCGCGCGCTCGCGCTGATGAACATCTGCCAGCCGGTCAGAGAACTGAGACCGATGCCCTTCTCAAGCAGGAAGCGTCGGAAAATCTCACGCTCGCGTGTGTATGCGACGCGCTCCTCCGCGCTCATCTGCACGTTGAGCCGCACGACGCTGTAGTCGGCCAGATACTCACCCGCCAGTTCGTGCGTCTCGCGTCGAAAGACGATGGGGCCGATCAATTTTTCGAGCAACTCGTCGCCGCCGTCGGCGCGCTCGGGCGTCGCGGTGAGTCCGAGACGGAAGGGCGCAATCGCCATCTCTGCGGCGTAGCGATAGACGCTCGACGGCAGATGATGGCACTCGTCAAAAACGATCAGTCCGAATTGATTGCCAAGCCGCTCCATGAAACGAAAGGCGGAGGCGTAGGTCGTGACGGTGAGCGCGCCGGTCTCGAAGTAGCCGCCGCCGATGAGACCGACTTCGGCCTGAAAGCACGAGAGCAAGAGGTCGTACCACTGGTTCATCAAGTCAATCGTCGGGACGATGACGAGCGTCGAGCGTTTGACCTGTTCAATCGCCATCTGCGCGACGAGGCTTTTGCCCGCGCCGGTCGGAAGAATGACGACGCCGTTGCGTGCATGACGCTGCCATTCGGCAATCGCTTCGTGTTGATAAGGTCGCGGCTCGGCGATGAGCTTGGTGGGAAAGTCGAATTCTTGATAGAGGCGCGCGCGGTCTTCGTAAGAAGTTTTCGCGCGGATTAAATCTTTGACGACGTGACGGTACGCCCACGCCGGCGCGCGCCAACGCCCGACGCGCTCGTCCCAGCGAAACGCCGCGGGCACGCTCGCCGGAGAGTCCGCGCCGTCGAGCAAAAGCGTCCCGGCCTCGAATCGCAAGACATACGGCGTCGCACTCATCAAATGAATTTCTTTTCGCGTCTTTGCGCCTTTGCGTGATTATCTTTCACGCAAAGGCGCAAAGACGCGAAGGAGTTTAGGGGCACACGACTAAAAAGGAATCTCGTCGTCTTCAATATCCTGCGAGCCGCCGCCGCGTGACGAGCCGCCACCACCACCACCGCCGCCCTGCGATGATGAAGACTGCTGCTGCCGCACGGGGATGCCTTCGCGATCCGCGCCCCCACCGCCGCCGCCGCCGTCAATGAAGTGCACGTCGCTGGCGTTGACTTCGAGCGTGTTGCGCGTCTTGCCGTCCTTGTCCGTCCACTCGTCAACGTGCAGGCGACCCTCGACGTAAGCCTGTCTTCCTTTCGTCAGATACTTCGAGACGGTCTCGGCCTGCCGCCCCCAGACGTTGATCTTGAACCACGTCGTCACGTCCTGTTGCTCGCCCGCCTTATCCTTGCGGCGCTCGTTCGTCGCCATCGTGAACGTGCAGACCGCCGTGCCCTGCGGCGTGTAACGCAGTTCAGGGTCGCGTCCCAGATTCCCGACGATAATAATTTTGTTGAAGGACATCAGTCTCGCTCCTTATCTTTTTCGTTTAGCATTTCTCACACGCCACGTTCAAAAGTCACAGACGGCGTTCGTTGCAAACGTGGCACATCGTATCACACACAACATTTGATTGCACAGAAGACTTACCTTGCCCGGCGCGACACTATGACGGGCGAGAGGTCTGCAAGGCAAGCGCGCACCACGACGTTTTTAGTCGAGCGCGGTGGCGGCATCAGGCTCATGCGTCGTCGGCCTGCGCCTCAACACTTCGACGGACATGAAGTCGCGCGCCAACTCCGTGCGCGGAAAAATCTCGCGCGCCTCATCGAGCAGCGTGGATAGCTCGATAGCGTTGCCTTCGGCGTAGCGCGGGCTGAAGTGCGTCAGGATGAGACGCCCGACTTTCGCCTCCGACGCGACTTGCGCGGCCATCTTCGCCGTCGAGTGCAGGCTGCGCTGTGCGAGATGCTCGTCCGCGCTCGCGAACGTGGCTTCGTGGATGAGCACGTCCGCGCCGCGCGCGAGTTTAACCGCGCTCTCGCAATAAATCGTGTCGGTGCAATAGACGACGCTGCGCCCCTCCTGCACGGGGCCGCAAAAGTCCGCGCCGTCGAACTCGCGCCCATCTGCGAACCGCACGCGCTCGCCGCGTTTGAGTTGGCCGTAGAGGGGGCCGGGAGGAATACCTGCGGCGCGCGCGCTCTCGACATCGAATGTGCCGGGACGATCTTTCTCCGTCACGCGATAGCCGAAGGCGGGCAGGCGATGCTTGAGCGCGGCGCAGGTCACGATGAAATCTTCGTCCTCGAATATTTGCCCTGCGGCGACCGTCTGCACCGACAGCGGATAAGAGTAATGCGTCTGCGTGCGCTCGCCCGATTCGCGGACGTACTGCTCGATGCCGCGCGGTCCATAGACGGCGATGCCTTCCGCATGTCCCGCCATGCCGCAGGTGGCGAGCAAGCCCATCAAACCGAAGAGGTGGTCGCCGTGCAGGTGCGTGATCAGCACGCGCGTTAGTTGGCTGATGTTGAGCGGGCTGCGGAGCAGTTGATGCTGCGTGCCCTCTCCGCAATCAAAGAGCCACATCTCGCCGCGTTGCGGCAGGCGCAGGGCGACGCCCGACACGTTGCGCGCGCGCGTCGGGACGCCGGCGCTGGTTCCGAGAAAGGTAATCTGCAAAGCTCTTTTTTGTCCTCAATCAGGCGTCAACCTTTGCGGCTGACATAGGCGTTATCTTTAATCCAAAACCGCCACGGCTTCGCGGCGTCTTCCTCTGCGTAGTCAATGCCGATGCGCGCGCCGGAGGCGATCTCTGCGGGCGACAACTTCACGCCGGCATCTTCGAGCCACACGCGCTCGCCGAGCAAGTCCGCTTTGTCGTAGCTGCGGTCAATGGCGAGCGCCTGACAGAGTTTGCCCGGCCCGTTCGTCAAATCTCTGTCCGTCTTCGCCGCCGACGGACGGCGCGCGCGCATCAGTTCGATGCCCTCTGCGGGTTCGAGCGCGCGAATGAGAATCGCGTGCGGCACACCTTCGCTGCCCGACACGACGTTGAATTGATGGTGCATTCCATAGACGAAGAAAACATACGCCGTGCCGCCGCGAGCATACATCGTCTCTGTGCGCGGGGTGCGGCGACCTCCGTAAGAATGCGCGGCTTTGTCCTCCGCGCCGAGATAGGCTTCGACTTCGACGATGATGCCAGAGACGCGCGCCACGCTGTTATTGCTGTTATCGCCGCCGTCCGGCGCGGGTACGACGAGACGCTTGCCCAACAGTTCACGCGCCACCTTCAGCGTGTCCTCGCGCGTGTAAAAGTTGCGCGGGAGACGCGACGCTGCACGGTTTACATGAAGCCGCTTCGCGCTTCTCGAATCAACAATCTGCGTCTTACTCAAACTGTTTTTTGAACTCATCGAATTGTTGCCGCAACTCTGCGATCTCACTTCTCAAACTCTCAACTTCCGACGCGAGTTGCGCGTGCCTGTCATGTACGCCGCCAGCGCGAACTTCGTGCGCGGCAGTTTCCGTGCGCGGTGCGGCGCGACTCTCTTCCGTCTCGACGACGATTTCACCCGCCAGCAGATGCGCGTAGCGCGCTTCTTTTCTGCCGGGCTGGCGCGGCAGTTTGGAGACGAGCGCGCCGTCTTCTTTGTGCGCCAGAAGCTCAAGCGTGGACTCGACCTCCGCGAGGTCTGCGAAATTGTGGAGCCTTCCGGTACGCCCGCGCAACTCGCCGACGGTCTGCGCGCCGCGCAGCATCAGCACGCACATGACGGCCAACTCCGGCGCGGTCAGTCGAAAAATCTCCGCCATTACATGCTTGTACTTCGGCACGCGACTGTCACTGCCGTAGAAAATATAAACCAGATTTTTCTCGCGCAAAGTTTCGAGCGCGTGCGTGACCGTCGCCTCATCGAACGAGACGACGGGATCGCGGTTCGAGGTCTGGTTGCAGGCGTGCGTGAGCGCGTTCAAGGTCAGAGGATAATATTCCGGCGTCGTGACCTGCTTCTCGACGAGCGCCGCGACGACGCGCACTTCGATGTCATTCAATAAGGAGTCCACAGTCTGTTCATTCCTCCGCCTGAATTGGCCGCGCAGCACACGCTCGTTCCCAATCCTCGCGCGTTCCCAGAATTTCATTGACACAATTCGGCAGTCAAGTGTATAAGCCACAGCGTCCTGAACTTTGCCGTCGTTGTTCTCACGACACGTCTTCAAACCGGAAGCGACCTCGCGTCTTTGATTGACGTTACAGTCCCGGCTACAAGCTCAACATTCACACTTCATCCATCACCCAAGCGAAAGCTTGAAAGGCGCACCACGAAGATGACTCAAAGCCAATACGTTAAGCAAGCGCAACTCATCCTGCAAGGCAAGTCCGCGCTCGAACCCACAGAGATGCTCGCGCTCGCCAAAGAATTGATGGGGGAAAAATCCTTCACCCTCGCGCGCCGCATTCTTGGCCGCGCGATCATCGAGCCGAGCATCAACGACGACTACAAGCTCAGGGTCAAAATCCATCAGAAGGCCGCTGTCTGCACCTACAAGGACATGGATTTGCCCGCCGATCTCCGCCTCGACCGCGCGCTCGAACTTCTGCGCTCGTGCGAAGACCTCTCCACGACAAAAGATCAGGAGACGCTCGGCATCACCGGAGCCATCTACAAACGCAAGTGGGAGGTTGACGGGCAGCGTCAGCAACTCGAACGCTCGCTCTTTTATTACCTGCGCGGGTACGCCGAAGGAGTGAAGAGTGATCAGGGTTACACGGGCATCAACGCCGCCTACGTCCTCGACCTGCTGGCGCATCAGGAAGAACAGGAAGCAGACAAGGCCAGTATGAATTCCTTGAGCGCAGGCAGACGCCGCGTGCGCGCCAAGTGGATTCGCGAAGACATCATCAACAACATTGCGCCCATCATCAAAGAGGAGAATCCGCCCGATTGGCTCGTCAGCCAATGGTGGTTTTACAGCACGGTCGCGGAAGCCTATTTCGGGCTGGGGCGTTACGATGAGAAGGACAAGACTCACAAAAACTACAAAGGCTACTACGATCTGGCCGTCTATTGGCTGCGCACAGGGATGGAAATAGCGCCGCCTCAGAGGTGGGAATACGAATCAACTATTCGACAACTCGCCGCGCTTGCGCGCCTGCAAAGTCCGCCGGACACAGACGAAACGACGCTTGAACACTCCCCTGCCTGGCAAGCTCTGAACAATTTCCTCGGCGGACGCACGGCAGCCATCAGAAGCGCATTTATTGGCAAGATCGGATTGGGACTGTCGGGCGGAGGCTTCCGCGCCTCGCTCTATCATATCGGAGTACTCGCGAAACTTGCCGAGCTCGACGTGCTGCGCCGCGTCGAAGTTCTCTCGTGCGTCTCCGGCGGCTCGATCATCGGCGCGCATTACTATCTCGAAGTGCGCCAACTCCTTCAAACGAAGGCCGACGCAGACATCACGCGCGAAGATTACATCGAGATCATCAAGCGCATTCAGGACGATTTCCTCGACGGCGTCAAGACGAACGTCCGGGTGCGCGTCGCCGCCGAATTTACCACCAACCTCAAGATGATTTTTCTGCCCGGCTACTCGCGCACGATGCGCGCGGGCGAACTCTACGAGCGCGACATTTTCTCGCGCGTCAAGGATAACGAAGGCGACAAAGAGCGTTGGCTGAACAATCTGTACATCAACCCTGTGGGCGAGACGAATTTCTCGCCCAAGGATGGAAACTGGGAGCGTCTGGCGAAAGCGCCGATCTTGATTCTCAACGCCGCGTCGCTCAACACAGGCCACACCTGGCAATTCACCGCCGCGTGGATGGGCGAGCCGCCCGCCGGCATTGACAGCGCGATTGACGGCAACGACCGCTACCGTCGCATGTACTACGCGGAAGCTCCCGACAATCACAAAAAGATACGTCTTGGCTATGCCGTCGCCGCCTCTTCGTGCGTGCCCGGATTGTTCGAGCCGTTATCAATCGAGGGACTCTTCCCTGAACGCACCGTGCGGCTCGTGGACGGCGGCACCTGCGACAATCAGGGCGTCGGCGGATTGCTGGAGCAGGACTGCAACGTCGTTCTCATCAGCGACGCGAGCGGCCAGATGGGTTCGCAGGATAATCCGAGCAAGGGACTCTTAGGCGTGCCGCTGCGCTCACTCGACATCGTGCAGGCGCGCGTGCGCGCGGCGCAATATGACGAGTTGGACGCGCGCAAACGTTCGGCCTTGCTGCGCGGTTTCATGTTCGTGCATCTCAAGTCCGATCTCGACGTTGATCCGATTGACTGGGTTGATTGCGAAGACCCCTTCGATGCTTCCGACGACGCGCGCCCCATCTATCGTCGCGGGCCGCTCACGAATTACGGCGTCTCGAAGAAGATACAGAGACAGTTGGCCGCCATTCGCACCGACCTCGATTCCTTCTCGGATGTCGAGGCTTACACGCTGATGACAAGCGGTTACCGCGTGACCGAGCAAGCCTTCGACAAAAAATGCGTCGAGGGATTCGACGAACCCGCCAAGCCCGAGGCGTGGAAATTCCTCGAAGTCGAAAACGGCATGAGGATACAGGGCAAGCAGGTCAGGCATGTGGAGAAACTTTTAAGCGTGAGCAACAACATCGCTTTCAAAGTTTGGCTGCTCTCGACTCCTCTGAAAATCCTCGCCGGCTTGATCGGCATGACGCTCGCGCTGCTCATAATTTTCGCTTTCATCCGCTATCACGATAGCCTCATTCTTCAGTCCATCACGCTCGGCGCTATCGGCATCTCGCTCCTGACGTTTATTCTGACGCAGGTCGCAACGATGTTGTTCGGCAAGAACTTTATGCGTGTCGTGCAGTTTCGCAGCACGCTGATTCGCATCCTTATCGGCATCGTTATGGCCGCGCTCGGCTGTTGGCTGGCGCGCCTGCACCTGCACATCTTCGACAGGATGTTTCTCAGACGCGGCAATCTCGATAATTTCAAAGCCGCGGGCAAGTCAAGCGAGTAACTCTGATAGCGGTTTGCAAACGAAGGTGAACGCCTCTCTGGGAGCGCGGGCATCCTTGCCCGCCAAGCGCACGTCAGCGCGCTCACTCAAGTTTCGTTTTGAGTCAAGCTTGAGTGTGTTGCAGCATCTTGTTCGCGCTGACGCGCTCATGCGGGCAGAGATGCCCGCGCTCCCAGCGACGCGCAATCGCCACTCGCTATAAAAAAGGTCGTCAGGTAAAAGTAAGGCGAAATGCCTTCTCAACTTTTACCTGACGACCTTTCCCGCTTATTGATTTGCCTTCGACCTCAGCGCGCTCGCTTACTCGCGATAGACTGTAAATCTCCGTCCAACAATTTCACGACATCCAGAATCGTCTCCGTCGCGCACACGAAGAAGCTTTGTGTGATCGTCTCGAAGTCGTCCGTCGGCTTGTGATAATCCTTGTGATCCTCGACGCCGAAATAGACGAACGGAATTTTCTCGCGATGAAACGCGACTTGATCCGACTGCGTCGTCCAATCGTCGTGTCCCTGCTCTGGCCGGTCGTGGCCGATTAACAGCTTGATTGGCGCACGCGCGGCGGCCTGTTCGAGATACGGCTTGAGATAAGGATAGTGATACGTGCCCACCGCGTAGAGTTCGTCGCGGTTGTTGTGGCTGACCATATCGAGATTCACGTCCAACACGATTGACTCTTTCTTTACGGGCGGCGAACTAACCAACGTGCGCGCGCCCGCGCCGCTTCCCTCTTCTGCGTCGAGCGTGGCGAAGACAATTGTGTGCGCCGGCTGGTGATGGCGGAAGTACGCCGCAATTTGCAGCAAAGCCGCCACGCCCGAAGCGTTGTCGTCCGCTCCGTTGTAAATCTGGCCGTTCTTGACACCGAGGTGATCGTAGTGCGCCGTCACGAAGAGAGACATGCTCGCGTCTTTTCCCACGATATAGCCGACCACGTTCGCGCCGTTAGCGCCGCCGCCGTCGCGCTCCGGCGACAACTTAACCGGCTGCTCATAAGAAACGCCGAACGGCTTGACGCCCGCTTCCCTGAATCTGCCGGCGATGTAGTTTCTCGCCCTCGCGCCGCCCGGCGTGCCCGCGCGGCGTCCCTCCATCTTGTCGTCGGCGAGCGTCTTCACGTCCGCGAGCAATTGCGCCGCGTCAATAATTTTGGACGAGACGCGCGCGCCTGACGCGGTCTGACTAGCCTGCGCGCCCCTCGTCGAATTGTGTGAGACGGCGACGACGCACAACGTCAATGCCAACGTCGTCATCACCGCTGCAACCCACGTCAAAAATTTCTTTCTCATCATCGCATCCACATCATCTACGTTTGACTTTCGTCGTCTTTGATTCTTTCGTCATCTCATCTTACACATAACACGCGCGCGAAATTTCCACGCCTCAAACTTTTAGAGTGGTTTGCAAATCAATGTACGGTAGGCTGTTCTGCCTGTCGCCAACTGTGTGCGCGCGGCAGGCTCACAGCCTACCGTACATTCAAACGAAATCCGCTCTAGTGTTTTAAACTTTCGCCGCCTTTTGCGCGCGAACGTTCGTCAGCCACTCCGCCTGCAACTTCTCGATTGCCAACTCCTTGTGCTTGGCTTCGACCTCGATCCATGGCACGTCGCGATAAGCGGCGGGCATGTTTGTAATGAGATCGCTGTGATGCCGGTCGTTGAAAGACCCGCGCCCGTTCGAGATGTGCGCGAGTTGCCATTCCGGCACAGGCCACGTCTCGCGCGCGGCAGACAACATCTCTCCGACGCTCTCGTCGTCGTAGCTGTCGAGCTTTTCATGTACGACGTGATGATGCGCGTCGAAGACCATCGGCACGCCCGCGCGCAGGCACACATCCAGAATCTCCCGCGCGCCGTAAGCATACTCGTCGTTCTCGAACGCGATGCGCGTGCGTATATTTTCCGGCAAGCCCCGCGTCACTTCGATGAGACGCTCTGAGCGGTCGCCCTTGCCGCCATGAATTTCGATCAACGCCCACGCCGTGCGCGGCTGTCCGAGCATGTCCATCACGCGCGCGTGCGTCGCCAGAATCTTGATGCTGTTGGCAATGACCTGCGGTGAGTCGGAACTAAGCACGACGAACTGATCCGGGTGCAGCACGAGGCGTATGCCGAGCGAGAGAGCGCGTCTGCCGGTCGCGGCCACACGCGCGTGAAACTCTTCGAGCACGTCTTCGCCCGCCGCATCATCCGCGAAGGGAAACAGCGAAGAGGTCATGCGGTACAAGCGTATGCCGCGCTCGTGACAAAACGTGAGCGCGCCGTCGAGCCGCGCGAGATTGTCCATGTACAACTCGCGCAATTTTTCCTTTTGCTCATCTGCGCTGAGCAGCAACAACCTCGTTCGCGTCAGCGCGCGATACCGCACGGCGTCCGACTGCGTGATACATACCAGACCCAACTGCGGCACATTCTCCTCGCCCGATCTTTTTCCCATTTGATTCCCCTTGTTCGTTTGCAGAACATCGCTGCCGCCCCTACTCGTCTAAACTTCCGCCGTTTGTCCCACGCGAACACGCGCGAAACTTTTCTCCGACGCTTCCTCTTGAGCGAGCGTCGCGCCGGCGAGCAGCACAAGCGCGATCCACAACAAATCGGCGAGCAACAGATGCACGAGTTGCAGCCAGATGGGAGCGAGCAACGCCGCGTTCAGCAGCCCCGCGGCAAACTGCACCAGCACGAGCGCGACGAGAATCCACGCCCAACGCTTGACCCACACATCGCTTGACGAACGTCGCGCCAACATCGCGACCCAGATTAACAATCCTCCGAACACGCCGGCCAGTAGCGGATGCAACTTGTAATGTCGCAGGCTGAATAACAGTTGCGACGCCGGAGACAAATCCAGTCGCGCGAGTTCAGCGACGGCAGTTTCCGCAAACAGCGTCGAGCCGAGCGCGGCCACCGCCCCGCTCACGCCGACCACGAGCGCGCCGCACAGCGCGGCTAGCAACCACCAGCGCAACGCATCGCCGCCGTCGCGCTCGCGCCAGCGCAACGCGCCGCCGCCCGTCGCCCACCAAGCCGTCAAAGCCAGCACGCCGACGAGCACGAACGTGTTGACGAGATGAAGCGAAAGATAAATCGCACGCGCGATTGAAGCGTCGCCGCCCACGAGCCGGAGCAGCACCAACCCCGCGCCGATTAAAGCCTCCGTCAAGATGAAGACGCCGGAGAGCGTCGCGCCCCGTCGTACTCTGTGCCCGCGCCCGAAAACGCGAAACGCCCACACGATCATCAAGACGACGAGCGCGAGCGCCAGCCCGCTCGTCAGGCGATGCGCGAACTCGATGATGGTCTTGATGCCCGGCGCTTGCGGCAACATCTCGCCGTTGCACAGGGGCCAGTGGCTGCCGCATCCGTCGCCCGAACTCGACGCGCGCACGTATGCGCCCCACACGATGACGGCCAGATTGCACGCCAGCACGCACCACGCGAAGACGGCAAAACGATTTAACCTGTATGTCGAAATTTTCATCGGCAGAGATTCACTGTGCGCTGCATTACAACGTCCGCCACAATCCTAAAGCAATTCCCCCATCAACGCGACTGAAGAAAAGGCCGTTGAAAGAAGGGAGACGGAAGGCAAAAGGCAAGAGGCAAAAATCAAAAGGCAAAAGTGAAAATGAGGGAGATGCCCTGTCCTCACCTTTGCCTTTTGCCTTTTGAACTTTGCCTTTTGCCTTTCAGTATCCCGTCACCCGCCGCCACACGTTCGCTTCGCCCTCGCGCGCGACGAGCGCGGACACGGCGCGGAAAGCGGCGGCGTAAAGCGACTTCATTTCTTCGGGCGAGCCGGGACGCGCGAGCCTTTGCTCCAACTCATCGAGCGACATTTCCGACTTCGTTGCGCGGCGCGCGAGCGTCACTCCCTCGCCCGAAACGTAGAGAGCCAATCCTTCCGCGAGCCAGCGCGGCGCGCGACCGTGGCCGAGCGTTTCGACGACGACGTGGACGTATTCGTGGCGCAACGTGACGGGCAACACTCCGCGTCGCCGCAATACATCCAGAGGCTGCGACTCGATGCGTCGCCCGCGCGCCGTCGTCGCCGCCGCGACCCACGCCGGCTGTCCCGTCGCCCCCGTAAAGCCGCCCGTCGTCTCGTGCGCGTAAAGCTCCACCGTCGTCAATCCGCTCGCGCTCACAGAAGCCGCCGACAGATGCCGCAACAAATCTGCGCGAGCCGCTTCGAGCGCGCGCAAGGCCGCTTCCGCATCACGCCGCGCAGCGCGTGCCGGATAACTCACGCGGAAATTTTCGCTCGACAGCGTGAGACGAGGAGAGGAAGTGATGAGTGATAAGTGATGAGTGATAAGTGATGAGTGAGAACCAGCGGAAACAACGAAAGGCGAAACGAGTAACAGAAAACAGAATGCTGAGAGCCGCGCTTTCATCTTTCCACGTTTCTCCTTTGTGCTTGAACTTTGAGCGCCTCAGCAAAAGTTTTCCGGTTCGAGGATTAAAGAAAAAGGCCGTCGTGACTGGTCTTTCCTTTTGCCTTTGACCTTTTTACTTTTGCCTTCCTGCTTTTGCCTTCCTGCTTTTGCCTTCCTGCTTAAGCTCCGCCGAGCGTCGTGCCCGGCAAATACTGTCTGAGGATTTGCCTGTAAGACGCGCCGCGACGCGCCATGACGTGCGCGCCGGACTGGCAGAGGCCGAGTCCGTGCCCGAAGCCGCTGCCGTGAAAAACGAAGTTCGTGCCCGCGCGCGAGACATCGAAGCGCGAGCTTTTCAAGACGCTCCAACCGAGCGTGCGCCCGACGATAATCTTGAAATCCCAGCCGCGCAAATTTTTGCGTCCCCGCTCGCCTTCGAGCGCGATCAGTTCCGCGCGTCCCGTCCGGTCACGACGCATGACGCGCACGCCGTCGAGCCGCGCGCCCACGTCGCTGCGCGCGTCCGAGTGCAAAGCCTCTGCGAGACGCGCCGACGGAATCACGTCCGTCCAACTGTGATATTTGTCGCCCGCGCAAAAATCGTCGCGCACGCCGCGCAGTTGTGCGGGCGCATTCTCGACACCCCAGAGCGAAGCGATGTCTGCCGTCTCGCCGCCACACGACGCGCTGAAATAACCTTCGGCGACGCGCCCCTGCCCGTCGCGCAGCACCTGCCCGCGAGTTTCGTTGACGACGCGACGCACCATCTCGTAAAAGCCGGGACGCACGCTCTCGTCGCGCACGAGCAGGAAGCGTTGACAGTGCGTGCTCGTGCAGAGGTCATAGCCTTCGCGCGCGTGCCGCCGAAGATTCTTCAGCGCGTAGGTGCGACTGATGACGGCCTGCGCCTTGAGCGCTTCGGGTTCGTCCTCGACACTGCCCTCCGCCGCCAGCACGCCGAAGACGTAATCATCGAGCGACAAACGCAACGTCCTTCCTTCACGCGACAGGTGGACTTTGATTCCTGCGCTCTCATCCGGCTCGATGAAATTGGAAACAACTTTGGAAGCGTCAACGGATGGGGGTTCAGGTGGCACGGCTTCGACTGTCTCAATGGTTGATGAAGGCTCGACCGTCTCGCCGGTGTGACTTTCATCAACGCTGCTCGCACGCGCCTCTCCCGCGTGTTCGTAGGCGTCGAAAATCGCCTGCGAGACTTCGGCGCACTCCGAGCCATGCGCGTGTTTGAGATGGACGAGGACGGCGAGTTTGACGGCTTCGGGAACGGGCGCGCGATCATCATTATTATTGTTGCCGCCCGCGTTTTTGTTGTCGCCGGCATTTTTATCCGCCGCGAAGCCGACGAACCAGCCTTGCGAATGCGCGTCGTCTTCGGGCGTTGAAGTGCCGGTCTTGCCGAAGACGTAATGCGCGAGCGTGCCGAGATTCGAGTGCGCGGCAGTGCCGTAAGTGATCGCGCCGCGCATCCCTTTCAAAATCAGTTCGCGATGCGCGTCCGCGATTGTCAAACGAGCGCGCTCGTGCGTGACGAAATTTTCAGACGAGGCGCGTTGCGGAAAGTAGAGATGCCCGCCGTTCGCGAGCGCGGCGTAGGCGGTGATGAGTTGCGCGGGAGTGACGCGCACCTCTTCGCTTTCGCCGAGCGCGTCGCGCACCTGCCAGCGTCCGTGCGGCAGCGCGCCCGCCGTCTCGCTCGCGTCGCCCGCGCCCGTCTGCGTGCCGAAGCCGAAGGATGCGAGCGTCCCCGTGAACGTCTCTGTGTCGAGTCGCTCGCCGAGTTTGGCGAAGAAGTAATTGCACGAATAGCCGAGCGCCTGTGCGGGATCGAAGGCGGGCTTGAAGCGCGGGTGCGAGCAAGCGATCTTGAAATCGCCGCGCTCGTAACGCTCGCGGCACTGCACGCGCGATCCGGCATTGAGCAGACCCGCGCGCAAGCCCGCGAGCAAAGTGAAAGCCTTAATGGTGGAGCCGGGCGCGGTCGCTTCCTCGAAGGCGACGCGCGAATTGGCGACCGCCCTCAGACGCCCCGTCTGCGCGTCCAACACGAGAATCGTCCCCTCGCGCCCGCCGAGCGCAGCGTCCGCCGCTCGCTGCAAAGCATCGTCCAACTCATCTTCACTCCCGGTGCGTGTGAGGACAGCGGACGAATTTGATGTTTGAGTGGCAGCGCGCGGCGCAGTTTCAACGCGCGACATGGAGCACGCACACAGCCACAGTGCGCTGATAAAACACGCACCAATCAGCGCAATGCGGCGCGAGGCACGCGCACAACTCACGTCGAGAACAAAGTTGAGCGCGCGGGTCATGGCATCAAGTCTGCACGGGCGCGGGAGAAGGAGCGGAAGACAGCGGCACATCTTCGCTGGCCGGAGTGTTGGCCGTTAACGCTGTGCTTGTGTTGAGTCTTGCCAGCGCGCCGAGCGTGATGACCCAGCCCCAGAGCGTGAAGACGAACGCAAGCGCGAGACGGCAGCCGAAGAGAATCAGTTCGATCCAAGTGTTCGTGACGGTCGTGCGCGTGAAGATTAAAACGTATGGAATGACGCCGAAGACGAAGAGGCCGATGGCGAAGACGAGCACCGCGCGCGGCGAGAAGGCGCGTGCGATGATGCGATGCAGATTTTTCAGAGTCGCCAAAAGTCCGACGCCTGCCACGGAGAGCCACATTTGCACGCCTGCGAGCGGCAAGAACAGTCCGAGCAACAATAGTCGCAGAGAAGAAAACGCCACGTCCTGCCAGTGCATCGGCGCGGGCGGCGTTGTCTGCGGATAGACGGCAGATGAGACGTGCGCGCTCGATGATGCCGACTCGCTCACGGGAAAACGCGCCTGCAATTTGTCCATGAGATACACGACGAGCACGGCGAGCGCGATGAGCGGCAGGCTGATGAGAAGTATCTTCGCGAAATCAGCCGACGCGCGACGCACGAGCGCGCCGACGCCGGCAGTCCCTTGCGCGAAATTCGCCATCGCCGCCTGCAACAAGAAAAATAGAAGCGGCGCGGCGACGGCATAGACAGCCGTACCCACGAGTTGCCAAGTCGTCGCCTCGCGCGTCACGAAGAAGAGATAGACGCACGCGAGCAGCGCGAAGTAGAGCACGCACATAATGGCGAGCGCGCCGAAACCTCGCGCGACCGCACGCGCCGATTGGCCGATGGCGATTAAGGCTTCTTTAATCATCTGTCATCCTCTCTATCCTGGGAGCGCGAGACACCCTACAGCCCGCAAGCGCGCTTCCAGCACGCTCACAAACTTACATTTACATTCAAGATTGAAAGTTGTGCGTCCATTTGTTCGCGCTTCGCGCTCAAGGCGGGCAAGGATGCCCGCGCTCCCAGATGCCCGCGCTCCCGGTAAGTCTCATTGCTTGTCCTGTATTGTCAGCGCGCCGCTCGCGGAGTTGGCTCGTGCGTCAGGCTGGTACATCTGCTCGACGCGCGCGGGAGCGACGCGGAACTGTCCGGGAACCTGCACGCGCATCGCGTAGCGATAGGTGGCGTCGCCGTCGAAATAGTTGATGAAGAAGACGGCGCGATTGTCGCGGAATTCGCGCGAGCTGTACCAATCGCTCCAATCTTTTTCGTTGTAGTTGAGATTGATGCCGCTCACTTCTTCGACTTGCTCGCAGCCCGCCGGAATCGGGTCTTCGAGCAAGAGGTAGTCCGCTTTCTGGCCTTCGACGTGCAGGCGCGAGACGATGATGTCGCCCGAATGCACGTCGCCCGCGAGCGGCTCGACCTGCCACTTGAGCGTGCCTTCCTCGTCGCCTTCGACGACCTTAAGGCGCGCGTAATCTCGCGTCAGCTTCAACCCCGGCGTGGCTTGCGCCTGCGTCTCTTCATCGTTCGTGTAAGTGACGAGCGTCGTCGAAAGATAGAGCATTCCGTGCCCGTGTTTGACGACGCGCAACTCGTTCGCGCCGCCGACTTCCGCGTTTTTGCGCGCGACGACGAAGGTTTGCGCCGAAGTCGCATCGCTGGCAGTCATCTGATGCGCCAGCACTTGCTCGCCGTTCAGATAGACCTCGACGTTATAATTCGGCTCCAACTCTTTGCTCACTTTCAGATAATCCGTGAGGCCGTAGATGGCGAAGGCCGTCTCTTTCGTCGAGCGCCAGTAATAACCGAACTTGCGGCTCGCGACGAGCCAGCGCGCGGCCTTCGGCAAGACTTCGCTCTGCGGCGAGATACGCGCGAGTGCTTTGACGGAAAGCGCGGTGGCTTCCACGTCGTCCGACTCTTCGATGTCGTGCATGGCTTTGCGCTTCGACGCCCAGTGCGCGTCGCGCTCGTTCGCGCTCGCCGAACTTTCAATCTCGGCGGCGACCTGCGCGGAACGTTTCGCATCGTTGCGATCTTTGAGCGCGAGCGCGAGCAGTGCGCGCCCGTATGGTTGCAACTGCGCGCGCGTGTTGAAGAGATTGTCGAGATAACGATCCGCGCTGCCGCCGCTCTCAGCAAAAGCGTAGATGAGATACGCGCGCGACTCGGCGTCGAACGCATCGCCCTTCTCGGTCTTGCCCGTGTCAATCAACTCTTTGACTTTGCCGCGCGCGCGTTCAAGTTTCGTTTCGTCAATTTCGTAACCCGCGCGCTTGGCCTGCGACAAACCATCCACCACGTAGGCCGTCATAAACGGGTCGGTCTGGTCATCTTTCCACCAGCCCCAGCCGCCGTCCTCGTGCTGATAGCTGTAGAGACGACGCAGCCCGCGCGTGACTTTGCGCGTGATGTCGTTCGTGTCCTTGATCGTCGCCGTCTGCACATTGTGGAGAGTCTGCGTGACGATAACGTTGGGAAGGAAGCTCGACATCGTCTGCTCGGTGCAGCCGTAGGGAAATGTCGTCAGATAATCGAGCGCGCCGAAAAGCGTGCCGGCGATTGACGGCGCGACTTCGACGCGGAAGTTGCGCGCGTTCGGGTCGGCGTTGGCGGGCAGGTTATAAGTGAAAGTTTTCTCCGCGTCGTCTTCCGTGATGGCGGCGGATTCCGCGCGCGTCACTTTCAGGCCGCGCGGGACGATGGGAATCGTCGTTTCGAGCGCGTCGGATTCCGTGTCGGTCAGAGCTTTGGCGAGAACTTTCAATTCGCCGGAGGCGGGCGCGCTGACACGCCAGTTGACGCGGTACTCGCCCTGACTCGGAATCGTGACCGTCTGTTCCGGCGCGTCGAGCAGGCGCGCGCCATTAACGTCAATCGTAATCTTTGTCGTCTTGTCGGCCTTGAGATAATTATGCACGATGCCGGAGAGCGTGACGGTGTCGCCTGCGGTGAGAAAGCGCGGCATGGCGACGCGCACAATCACATCTTTGCGCTCGACGACCTTCTCGACCGCCGTGCCGACGCGCGTGTCGGCGGTGACGGCGCGTGCCGTCGCGCGCCACGTCGTCAGGTTGTCGGGCAACTCGAACTTGATCGTGGCTTTGCCGTCCGCGCCCGTCACGGCGTTCGGTTGCCAGAAGGCCGTGTCCTTGAAAAGTTTGCGAACCGCCGGCGTCACCGTGTCCGCGCTGTTCTTGAAATCGGCGAGTTGATACGCCTTGCGATTCTTCTGCGCCAGCTTGATGGGTTCCTTGCCGGCGTATCCCGTGAAGTGATAGTTGACGGAAAAACTCGTCTGCACTTCGTTATAGCGACGCCCGTAAAAATTGCGGCGGATGTCAACCATGTTCTCCGGCGCGATGCTGTAGATGGCTTCGTCCACGACGCCGAGAGAAACCTCCGCGCCGGCGGCGGGCGTGCCGTCCGCGTTGCGCGCCGAGACGGTGTAAGAAGCAGGCTCGCGCGGCTTGTATTCCTTCTTGTCGGGGATGATCTGCAAGTTCAAAAGCTTCTCGCGCGCGGGCACGACGAGCATTTGATCCTGCGTGTACATCTCGCCATTTTTAACGTAGGTGACATTTATGAAAATGTTGGGCGCAAAGTTGGGCTCGATTTTCACGTCAATCGGCTTGACACGTCCGACTGAATTAATCTCGCTCACGCTCATCACGTTTTTGAGTTCAGTCGTGACGAGCAGGTGCGCCTGATCCGTCGGCAACAGCGCGAGGATGTGCGCGGTCTCGCCGACACGGTAAGATTTTTTGTCGGGCACAAGTTTAATCGCGTCCTCGCCCTCATAGGATAAATTCGTCCACTCGTTCGCGCGGTCGGCGACCCAGATCGAGCCTGCCTCAGACGTGACGCTTTTGCCGTTCTCGACGATTGTCGTCTTGATGTGGATGTTGCCCGGCGCGGCGACGGCGTAGTCGTAACTGGCTTTGCCTTCGGCGTTCGTGTCCACGTCAGCGGATGAAAGTTCCTTCTCGTGCAAATCGTAGTCCGGGTACTCTTCGCCGTCCTCCGTCTTCTTCATCACTTTGTCCCAGCGACGCTCGAAGAAAGAGAGATGGACGCGCGTCTGCGCCGGGTGGCCTTCGCGGTCGTTGGCGTTGACGAGAATTTTCGCGGGGTCGCCTTGATAATAAACATACTTCTCAGGCTCGGCGCTGGCGACGATGTTGCCGCGCACGCCGACGAAGGAGCCGCTGCCCTCCAACGTGCGGCGCGCGGCGTCCGTGACCTGCGCTTCGAGGCGATAGGTGTAATCCCAGTTCTCTTTTTCGCCGGGCGCGGGCACGGGAAATTCCACGTCGAGCCGCCCCTGCGCGTCGAGCTTGCCCTCGCCCTCCTTGACCATCTGATCGTCGTAACTGCTGCCGCCCCCCGCGTCGTCTTCCGCCGAAGGGTCTTTGCCGAACTCGTCCGTGCCGTCTCCGCTTTCATCGTCGCCGGAGTTTCCCCACCAAGGGTAATAACGCGAGCGATAGACCATGTACTTCACGTCGGCACGCGCGACAGGTGCGCCGAAGAAGTAGCGCGCGGAGACGGTGAGCTTGCCCGTCGCGCCGACGTTAACGTACTGCTGCGCGCTGCTGACGGTCACTTTGTATTCGGGCTTCTTGTACTCCGCGACCTCGAAGCTGCCGTTGGCCGAAGCATCGCCGAGCGTCACGTTGAGATTGTAAGAACCGAGCGGCGTCTCTTCCGGCAAATCGAAATCGCCGCTGAACGTGCCGCGCGAAGACATCGTCACATCTTGTTGATAGATGCTCGTCCCTTGCGTGTCTTCGACCGAGACGGTGACAACTTTGCCCGGCGGCAACTTGTAACCCTTGTCGGTTAACTGTCGCAGGATGCCTTTGTAATAAACTTTCTGTTCGGGGCGATAGACGGGACGATCCGTGTAGATGTAACTCGTCAACTCCTGCCCGTTGCCGCTCGCGTCGCCGTCGCCCTCTTCATTGCCTTCGCCACCGCCACCGAAGTAGAACGAGTCGAGATCGGAGATGGCGAAATTTTCACCCGCCGTCGCCATCAGCATGTAAGGCTTCGTGGCGGTCTCGTCGTTGCTTTCTTCGTCGCCGCTGGTATCACCGCTTTCGTCCGCGTTTGAGGTGGCTTTCGGTTTTTCGAGCTTGAGGCGCGCGATACCCTGCGCGTCCGTCTTGCCGTTGAGGACGTTTTCGTCCTTGCGAATAATCTGCACGCCTACGCCGTCGCGCGGCGCGCCCGTCTGCCGATCCGCCGCATAGACGAGCAACTGCCCGTCGCCCGAAGTCTTCTCGACGAGCGTCAAATCGGTGACGATGGCGACGCCGAACGCGCGCAAGTCGCCGTTGACGGCCTCGACGAGATAGACGCCCGGCTCGCGTTTGCCGAGCGAAATCATGCGACGGTCGTAAGCGTCTTCGAGCGGGGGAAGTTTCTCGCGCCAGCTACTGACCATCTGATCTGGATTCAACAGAGGCACGCGCGCGTAGTCGGCGACGTTCAAAGGCGTGCGGTAAATCTCTTCATCTTCATCCTCCGCCCCTCGAAACTTCTGGTTGAAACTCTTGCGCGAGTTGTTCTGCAACTGCGCGCGCGTGTAAGCCTTGATGCCGCCGTAGAACCAACTCTTGAAGGCGCGCAGCTTTTCCAAAAACGTCGGCTTGCGCTTGGCTAACTCGGCGACGTTGGCCTCTTCGTCTTCGCCGGCCTGATGCGGATCGTCGAGTTGACGGAAAAATGTGACGGGATCTTTGACGCGATAGACGCGAAAGTCGAGCGCGTCCACACCCCTGTAATTAACCCACACGCGCGTCCTGTCCGTCGTCCCGTATGTGTGGTTCGTCATCAGGGAGAAGAACGGCTTGGCGTGCTCGTCCGGCATCGTCACTTCCTGCGACATGTATTCGGGCAGCGACTCCGGCGCGGTCTGCGCGGCGAAACGGTTGATCGTTCGCACGCGCAAGACCGCGAAGGCGAGCAGCAACACGATGACCGAAAGATAAACAAGGAGGGCGGAGAGAAATGTTCGACGAGTCATAGTTCCCCGTTATTCATTGCAGGATTTTGAGCCGGTAAAAGCCGAGAAAATTGCGATTGCTGTTCAGGGGTCGCCAGCGCGCGTCCGGGTGACGGTCGAGCACGGAGAGCCGCACCTTCTTGACCGTGCCCGCATCCGTGGGCGAAGCGCCGGTGTGATAGACGACCCAGTCGCTCGCGCCCTCGCCTTCTGTGCGCGCCGCGCCGAGAAAAATCATGACGTGGTACGGATACTTTTGCGCCTGGCGTTGATGAAAGAAAAGTAAATCGCCGGGACGCGCCTGCCTGCGGTCGCGGCTGACGAACACGGTGTTGAAATCTTTGAGCGTCTGCGCGTCCGCGAACTCTGAAAAGCTGCCGTCGTTCAAGTCCGTCTCTTTGAAATCCGCGAAACTCGTGCGGAAGATTTTCTCGCCGAGCGGGCTGCTGCCGCCGTCGTCGAGATTGTAAGCGCGCACGTCTGGCGCGAGCGGCTCGTACTCGTCGCCCATCTTGTGCAGCCACACGCGGTCGTGACGGCGCAGAGCCTCGCGCCACGCGAAGCGCACGAGGCCGGCGCAATCTCTCTGCTCGACGCTCCACGCCGCGCTCTCGCGTCCGAACTGCCATTCAGCGATGGCCGTAAACCAGCGTCGGAAATTTTCGCGGTCGGAGAAAGCGCGTAGCTCCGCGCGGTCTGGAATGCCGTCCGCATCCGAGTCGTCCCACGTCGCTTCACTCGCCTTAGATACTTTGGCCGCCGCCGTTTTGCTTTCCGCGTGCGCCGTCGTGGTTGATGTCGCGCGACGGCAACCGCCGGCGGTCGTCAAGGCGAGCGCGATGAGCAGCAGACGGAGAGTGGCTTGATGTGTGGTTGTCGAAAGACGCATCCGCAAGGTGACGTTGGATCGTGGTTGATGCCGCTTGCCGCGAGAGGCGCGCGCCCGGACGTTTCCCTTTGAAATTGTGCGCGCTAAAACTAACACGACTGTCGAGAGTTGTCCCGTTTTTTTTGAACCGCATCATGTTCGTCAAGCGAGCGCAAGATGGCGGCGGGACATATCAGCAGTCCTTAGATTGCATCACGCCCCGCCAGCCATGCCGTTGTGATTTTCCGCACCTTGCGCGAAATCCAAACCTTGCCCGGTTACTTGCTCTTGTTGTGCTCGGCGTTCCCGCCCCAGGCATACCAGCCGTCCGCGTCCGTGCCGCCCGTCTTGAGACAGATGAGCAAACCGTTCGACGTGCCGACATAGATGTTGCCTTCGGCGAGCGCGGGCTGAAAGACCATCGGCTGGCCGAAGAAATAGAGGAAGCCGACCTCGCCATCTTTCTGTCTAATCGAAGCGAGATGGCCGAGCGCGCTGCTCAGGTACAGATACTCTGTGCCGAGCGCGGGCGGCGAAAAGATTTGCGCGTCTTCCGTCAGGCCGTTGCCCTCGATGCGCGCGCGCCACGCGAAGCGACCGTCCTTCGCGTTAATCGAATTAAGGAAACGTCCCTGCGCGTTGAGCATCTGCCCCCTGCTGTAAGCGGCGCGCGACCCTTGATAAGCCCAGCCACCCGCGACCGTATTGACGCCGACGTTCGACTTCGCCTTCGACAAATTCGCCGCCGCCGGCGCGTTGCCGAAGCCGACCGAAGAATCGAGCGCGGCTTGCGACGTTTGACTGATCGCCACGCCGCCGCCCTTGCTCTCGTCGAGATAATCGGCCTTCTCGCGCGCGATTAAAACGTCGTCCGTCGTCGTGCCCGCCTTCGCATCCAGACGCTTCAATCCCTCGTAAGAGTTTGCGCCGCGCCCTTCCTTCTGCGTCATCAAGACTTGCCCGCCGGCCACGATGGGCGCGCTCGTGCCCGCGTTCTCCTTCATCCACACGATGCGACCGTCGCCCGCGTCGAGCGCGTAGGAAGAGCCGTCGAAGCATGTGAAATAAACTTTGCCGTCCGAGACGATGGGAGCGGAAATCACGTCGGAGGTGATGGATTGTTCCCAGATGTGCCTGCCGGTTTTGAGGTCGGCGCAGAGCAGGCGATGACTGCCCGACGCACGCGCGCTTGACGCTTCCGGCCCCACGACGTTCGAGAGGTTCGGCTGCGGCATCACGTTTGCCGACGCCGCACCCTGCTTGATTATCATTTGCTGCTGTCCCTGCCCGCCTGCGCGACCGCTGTCAGGATGCGCCATATAGACGCGACCTTGTGAGATGGCGGGCTGACTCATCAGAGGGTCGCCGAGCCACTGCTCCCAGACGAGCTTGCCCGTGCGCGCTTCGACCACGACGAGCGTGCAGCTTTCCGTGTTGAAGGCGACGTAGCCATCCTGCACGACGGCGGCGGTCGGCCCATCGTCGGATGTTTTAATCTGCCAGCGCAACGCGCCCGTCGCCGCGTCGAAGGCGTAGAACTCGTGCGAGCCGTAGCCGCCGCCGACGAAGATCATGCCGTCGGCGTAGGCCGGCGTCGCAATCGGACGCTCGCCCGGAATCTTCAACGCCCAACCCGCCTTGCCGTCCGCCGTCCTGAACAGTGACGGCCTTAAAGCCTCACGCATCTCCGGCAACTTCACGACGATTGCCTTGTTCAAGTTCACCTGCACCTGCCGTCCCGCGCCCGTTCCCGCTGCGCTCTCCTGCACGCTCTTCACGACGCCGCCAGTGTTAGTGCGCGCGACGCTCTTAAATTGAACCGCGCTGAACATGACAACAGACACCAACAACACGGACGCGACGACGTATCGCCGCCTCCCGAATGTAACCTTCCTCTCCTGGCTCATCACATACCTCCGTTGCTTCGACCTTGTCAGGCCGCATAAGTCTTTCAATCAATTCCCTCTGTTCCGTACAGATAGAATGAATCGGCGGAGATAACTTGCGTGGAAAATTTCTGAGATGTGATGAGACTATAGCGGTTTGCGAATGAGTGCGACATGAGAGAAAGAATTATCACCACAGAGGACACGAGAGGGGCACAGAGGAAAGAGCGGAGGGTTGATGGTCTCCTCTGGTCGGCCTCTGTGCCCCTTTCGTGTCCTCTGTGGTCAATCTCTGGCCGCATTCATTTGCAACCCGCAGTAATATTCGAGACCGGAGGATTGAAAACAAAAACGGCACAGAAACTTTTCTGTGCCCCCTAAAAATTCTTCGCGATTAATTTTCTCAGTCTGAAAAATAAATCGGCTGCCGGTCATCCTGTATAAGCTCCCCCAAGCCGCAACAGGAACGTTGACCAGCAGCCCATTTATTTAGCCCATCCAATGCGTCGCATCGCTTCAACGATTCCTCCCCCAAAGAACCGTCTCGGCATTCGCGCCAAGCGCGTGTTCGGCCTCCCCCAAAGCCTCCACAAGCCATCATCAAATGAAGCCCCACTCGATTGTCAACCGTCTCACCCTTAACTCTTATTTTCTGCGTTTACCTTGAGCAACGTGCGTGCCAGCGTCGTGCATGAGAAGCACCGCCGCAAAACATCTCTCCAGAAATCCCGCAAAGGCGCATATATCTTTTTCAAACTCGCATTCTGCTCCGCTCTCGCGTGCTTTTCATGCGCGCCCGGCTTGCACAGTTTTTATACTCCGCCTGTGTATCGCTGAACGGTTATCAATCGCCTGTAGTTTCTGACGCCGGCAAGCGCCCTATGGTTTCGGCGTCTCAATCGACTTGCCCGTCATCAGCGTCGGCGCGTCGAAGCGGCGAAGCGTTTCGTTCAACTGCGGGACGGTGTCCTTGATAAATTTGTTGACGGCGGACATTTTCGCCTCGTACTCCTTTTGCAACTCGACGTAGTTCTCGCGCTGCGCGGGCGTCGGCGCGGCGTTCGTCGAATCAATCGTGAAGAAGAGGCCGCCGATCTTGTCCGCGAGTTGCGACCTGCCGTCTATCCCCAAGCCGTCATCCGGCTGCGCGAGCGTGTTCTGCAAACGCTCGACTTCCTTTTTCTGCGCGGCGAGCTTGTCCGATAAATCCTTCGGCACGTCCGTCAGACGATCCTTGACGGTCTTCTCGACGAACTCAAGCTGCGACTTCAAACTGTCGAGCGTCCTCAAGGCAGTGTTCGCCGACGACTGCATGTCGCGCAGTTTCAGTTGCATGTCGAGCATCGTTTGCAAGTCCGTCTGCGGCACGGAGATCGTCGGGTCGAGTCGCACTTCGAGGGGACGCTCGTAAGTTTTGCCGCTCACGGTCAGGCGGACGGTGTACGTGCCGGGCAAGACCTGCGGGCCGCGCGGGCCGCCGCCGCCGAAAGGCTCTTCCTCATCCGTCGCCGGACGACGCACCTGCGCGCCGCCGTAGCGCAGATTCCACGAGACGCGATTCAACCCTTGTTCCTTCGCCACGTTGTCGAGATCGGCGATGACTTTGCCCACCCCATCGAGTATCTGAATCTTCGGCTTCGTCTTGTCGTCGAGCTTCGTCTTGAGGTAGTAGCTGATGAGCGCGCCGTAGGGCGGGTTGGGCGCGGCGAGCGGTTTGTCGCTAATGCCGTAGCGCGTAAAGCGCATCGTGAAACGCAAAGCGGGTCGCACGTCGAAGAGATGCGCGTCCTCTCGCTCAACTTCTTTCGAGAGTTGTTGGATGGGCGTCGCGTCGTCGAGTATCCAGATCCCGCGCCCATGCGTGGCGAGAATCAAATCGTTGTCGCGCGGGTGGACGATGATGTCGTGGACGGCGACGTGCGGCAGATTCTTTAACTCCAGACGCTGCCAGTTTCCACCGCCCGTGTATGAGATGAAGAGTCCGAGTTCCGTGCCCGCGTACAGGAGTCGCGGATTCTTCGGGTCTTCGCGCACGACCCAGACGTAAGCGTTCGACGGCAGATTACCCGTGATATTTTCAAACGCGCGCCCGTCGTTCGTCGTCTTGAAGACGTAAGGCCGCCGGTCGTCGAGTTGATGACGATCAAAGGCGACATAAGTGAGATTGGCATCCGCGCGCGAAGGCTCGACGTGCGAGACTGGCGAATTGGCGGCAAGTCCATTGACGTTCTTGACGACGTTCGTCCATTTCTTTCCGTCGTCCGTCGAGATTTGCAGATTGCCGTCGTCCGTGCCCACCCACAACACTCCGGCACGCAAAGGGGATTCGGCGAAGCTGATGATCGTCGAGTGATATTCCGCGCCCGTGTTCTCGAAGGCGACGGGGCCGCCCGCTGATTGCTGTTTCGTCTTGTCGTTCGTCGTCAGGTCGGGGCTAATCGTCGCCCACGTCTTGCCGAAGTCCGTTGACTTGAAGACGACGTTGCCCGTCAGATAGACAGTGTTCTTGTCGTGCGGCGAAGGCAGGAGCGGCGAGTTCCAGTTGAAGCGATATTTTGCGCCCGCCGCCGCGCCGCCCTCATCGCCCATGTAGGGCACGACGAGTTGCTGCTCGCGCGTGCGAAAGTCCGTGCGGACGACGTTGCCGCCCTGCGACTCTGAAAGATAAAGCTCCGCATCGTCCGCGTTGTTCAAAACGTAGAAGCCGTCACCGAACGACAGCATCCGCCAATCGTCGTTGAGTATGCCGGCAGGCTCGCGCGTGCGGCTGGGGCCGACCCACGTCCCGTTATCCTGAAGGCCGCCCATCACGTTATAAAACGGCAGGCGATTGTCCGCGTAGATTTGATAGAACTGGGCGACGGGAAGATTCTGGACGGACTCCCACGTCTCGCCCCTATCGTAAGAGACTGCCGCGCCGCCGTCCTGCCCCTGCCACAGGCGTTTCGGATTCTGCGGGTCAATCCAGAAGGCATGAAAGTCAACGTGCGTGCGCCCGCTGATGGGACGAAACGTGCGCCCGCCGTCAACGGAACTAAAGAGCGTCGAGGCGACGGCATAGACGCGATTCTCGTTCGTCGGGTCAACGCGGACGTGCGTGTAATAAAAACCGCGCGAGACGATGGAAGTCTGCTTCGAGACGTTACGCCACGTTTCGCCGCGATCATCCGAGCGATACATCGTCCCTTCTTTCGCTTCCGTGATGGCATAGACCGTGTTCGGGTTCGACGCGGCGACGGCGACGCCTATGCGCCCGACGAGTTTCGGCAAGCCGCCTTCCAACTTCTTCCACGAACGCCCGCCGTCAATTGATTTGAAGAGTCCGCCCTGCTCGCTGCCAGACGTGTGCGTCCACGGCGTGCGTCGGAATTTCCACATCACTGCGTAGAGGATGTTCGGGTTCGACGGGTCAATGTCCATGTCCGCGACGCCGTGCTCGTTGTCCACGTAGAGCGTGCGCGTCCAAGTCTTGCCACCGTCCGTCGTCATAAAGACGCCGCGCTCGCTGTTGGCTCCGAAGGCGTGGCCGAGCGCGCCGACGTAAGCGATGTCGGGGTTGCGCGGGTTAATCAGAATCTTCGAGATGTGCTCTGTATTCGCTAATCCAAGATGCTGCCACGTCTGGCCGCCGTCGGTTGATTTATAAACTCCGTCGCCGAACGAGACCGAGTTGCGGACGGCGGACTCGCCTGTGCCGAGCCAGATCACGTCCGGGTTGCCGGGTTCGAGCGCGATGTCGCCGATGGAGATCGTGCCCTGCCGGTCGAAGACGGGTCGCCACGTCACGCCCGCGTTCGTCGTCTTCCACAAACCGCCCGAAGCCGAGGCGACATAGACGATGTTCGCGTTGCCCGCGACGCTCTCGATGTCAGCGACGCGCCCGCTCATGTTGCCCGGCCCCAGGTTGCGCCACTCCAGACGCTCGAACGCTTTCATCTCGGTCGGCGCAGCTTCTTCCGGGCGCGCGGGCGTCGGCGTCGCTGTCGCGGAGGGCGTCGCTTCCGGCGAAGCAGTCTGCGCCGCAGGCGTTGACGGCTCCTGCGCGAATGCCGCGAGAGAAAGGCAACAGAAAATGACGAGCGACATTACGAAAGCGCGCGCGTTGGCGGCGCGAGGGTGGGACTGGGACATGTGGGTTGACACTCCTGAACTTGCGAGATTGATTTGTAAAAACGATATGTGCGGCAGCATAAACCACGCGCGCAGTAATCGTCCAACAATAATTATTTCGACGGATTCTTCGACGCTTGCGCTCAACGCTTCCCGCCGTCAACCACTTCGTCGTAAACCGCGCGCGAGATGTCCGCGATCAGTTGATGCGCGCGCTTCTCATCGGCGACTCCGCGCGTCAGCACGACGAGCACGTAAGGCTTTGGTCTTCCGGGCAGATAAATAATCCCGGCATCGTGATTGATTTTCGTGATCGAGCCGGTCTTGTGCGCGACGCGCACGCCTAAGGGAAGTTGCGCCGGAATCCCTTCGTTGAATTTCTGCGCGAGCAGAATCTTGATCATCTCTTCAGACGCGCTGCGTGAGACGGCGCGATGTTCGGCGATTCGTTCGAGCAAAATCAAAAGATCGCGCGCCGTCGTCGTGTTATTCATGCCGCGCTCGAAAGCCTTGCCGTCTTCCACGCCGCGCAGCACGCGCATGTCACGCGCGCCGTACTCGCCCAGCAATTCAGAGATGCGCGCGGGCGTCGCGAGTTCGATGAGAATGTTCGTCGCCAGATTGCTGCTCTCCGTAATCATCAGGCGCAACAGCTCGCGCAGAGATTCCGTGCCGCCGACTTTTTTGTAGAGCGTCGCTTCCGAATCATCCGACGCCGAGACAGTGAAGTGGCTGCCGTCGGCGATGCTCGTAAAATCATTCTTGACCGCAATCTGCCCGTCGAGCGAGAGACGGCTTCCCTTCACGCGCCGGAATATTTCCAGCATGACCGGCACTTTCATTGTGCTCGCGGCGTGAAAGTTCGCGCGCTCGTTGACGTAGAGTTCCCTGCCCGACGCGAGGTCACGGAAAGCCACTGCCACCGTCTCCGCACCGCTCGCCGCGACGAGCATCTGGATTCTCGACGCGAGAATGCCGTCCTCACGTTTCGACGTTTGCGCCGGCACGCGCGCCGCTGGAATGAGCGTCAGCACGCAGAGCGCGGCGAAAATCTTGAGCAGGTTACGTGTCACAAAAGAACTCGACATCATTGCTCCTTGAAGACAATGATGAGTAATGAATGATGAAGAGCAAGGGCAGCTTGTCTTTCATTCATCATTCATCACTCATCACTCATCATTTCTTCTTAACGCCAGTCAATCAAAAAAACTTTCAGCGCATGATACATCGCCGCGAAAGAATCCGCGCAGAACAACACGGGCTGGAACGCGGTCGGGTCGTAGTCCAGCCGCGACGCCATTTCCAAATCGAAGGGGCGCAACTGCGCGCGGCTCATCGCCTCCAACTCTCCCGCCGACGAGACGAGGCCGGTTCCGTAAGCTTTGACTTCTCCATCCTCACGCACCACTCCGAACTCAATCGTGTACCAGTAGATGCGCGACAGACGTTCCAGCTTCTCCGCCGAAGCGGTGCGACGCACAGCCACGCCGAACAGGCGATTGAGTTCCGCCAGCCGCTCGCTCCCGAGCGTCACGGCGTGCCCGATGATTTCATGCACCACGTCCGGCTCCGGCGTGTAGAGCGGCGTCGAATGGTGGCGTATGTACTGCGTGCATAAGAAAACTCCGCCCGCGAGCGATTCCAGAAACACGCGCGGCTCAACGAGGCCGGCGACCGGCTCCAGACGAAAACCGCTCAATGCTTCGACGCGCGCGGACACTTCGCGCAACTGCGGGATGCGCTCGCGCGGCAAGTCCAGACGCTTGACCGATTCGAGATACTCGGCGCAGGCGTGCTGTCTATGTTGCGGTTCAAGAGCTTCACGGACGACGCACCACAGTTGATGCTCGTCCGCCGTGTAAGGCGCGTCGGGGATGGGCGCGCCGGATGTGTACAGGGCTGCGAGTTGCGCGATGTGGTTGCGGCGCGCTCTGTATTCGGGATCGCGAAAGCCGGGATGCTCCGGGTCGAGATGGATAATTTTGTCCCGCCCGTCCGTCGCCGATACGTCGTCTGTTTCCGCCGAGACTATTCGCATGTCAACGTGGTCGAGCAATAATTCTGGCTGCGTCTGCTTCAACATAATTTGTTCCTCGCTCGTCGCGCACTTGCCGGAAGCCGCGTGCGCGCAAAAAAAAGAACCGGCCACTTTCCCTCTCGCGTCAGAAGGAAAGTGGCCGGTCAAACTGGAAACTGTTTCTGGTGTGCTAGATGCTCATCTCAACACGACAACAGCCCAACGCCGCCCCGTCCCTCCGCGCGGAGAGCGAGCCGTAATAAGAATAGCGGCGATAGGAATTGGTCGGTTGAATGTTCATCTGCTTCGCGCGCCCGAACTTCGAGCACACATTTAAGGTAGGGGCTACGCCGCGCGTCTGTCAAGAAAATCTCGTATCAGCTTTCATCAACTTCACACAACGCCGACGCGCGCTCTTCGTCAAAGACTCTCTTCATCTCGACGGGCAGCGGCGATGCAAACTCCATCCACTCGCCGCCGCTTGGATGATGAAAGGCGAGCCGAGCCGCGTGCAGGCACAAACGCTCTGCCGCAAGTGCGTCGCTGCCGTCTTCAACACCGCCGCCGTACCATTCGTCTCCGACAATCGGATGCCCCGCGTGCGCGCAGTGGATGCGTAACTGATTCGTGCGCCCCGTGATTGGTTCAAGCTCGACGAGCGTCATCCGCCGCCGAGCGCATCTCTCAAGCACGCGCAGGCGCGTCGCGGCGGGCTTGCCTGTTTCCAGCACGCGCCACTTCGGATGGGCTTCCTCGTCGCGTCCGATGGGCGCGTTGATGTGCAACTCATCTTTTGACAGCGCGCCGCGCACGAGCGCGAGATAGCGTTTCTCGACGAGCCTTTCGTGAAAGTGCCTGGAGAGAATGCTCAACGCGCGTTGCGTCTTGGCGACGACCATCAAGCCGGAAGTGGCGCGATCAAGCCGGTGGACGATGCCGGGACGAACGAACGTGTTTAGATGAATCTCAGATTGAGAATCGGAAGACGCCTCGCCTTCAATTGGCAGTTCAAAATCAACTGCCGGAACTCGGTTGAGATGAAAGACGAGCGCGTTGGCGAGCGTGCCGGTTTTGACGCCGCGCGTCGGATGGACGAGCATCCCGCTCGCCTTGTTGACGACGAGCAGGTGAGCGTCTTCGTAAACGATGTCGAGCGGCAGCGCCTCCGGCGTCGTCGAGTTCGGCGCATCCTCGTCAAACGAAACTTTCACCACATCACCCGCGCACAAGCGTTGACCCGCGCGCCCGACTTTCGCGTTGACGAGGCACGCGCCACGCCGGATGAGCGCGGCGATGCCCATGCGACTCAGGCGTCTCAGCCGCGCGGCGAGAAACTGGTCAAGCCGCTGCTCTGCGCTCTCGTCACCAACTCGAAACTCAATGATCTCTCCGACAATTTCATCCATGAAAGTTTCACGGCTGACGCTTCCATCCTCGCTCATCTCTGGTGCGCCTTCGCGCCTTTGCGTGAATCTTCTTCGCCGCCGGACAAGCGCATCACGGAATGCCGATCAGCTTGTGCGTCTGCAAGCTCAGACGCCATTGCGGGTGCGCGAGGCAGTAAGCAATCGCTTGCTGCGTATGCTCTTCGCGCTGCGCGCCGTCCATCGGTTGCAGGAAGAAATGCCGGAAGTCCAAGCTCTCGAAAAGTCGCGGCTCCGCGCCCGTTTGTGGAAAGACGAGCTTGAGTTCGTCGCCGGAGCGCGCGACCAACTCCGCGCCCGCCTTCGGGCTGACGCAAATCCAGTCAACGCCGCGAGGCACGGGTCGCGTCCCGTTCGTCTCGACGGCGACCTCGAAGCCCGCCATGTGCAAGGCTGAGACGAGCGTGTCATCCAATTGCAGAAGCGGCTCGCCGCCCGTACAGACGACGAGCGGGCGCGCGGCGTTGCGTGAATCGCTCTCCGCGACGGCAGGCCAGAGACGCGCGACTGCTTGCGCTAAATTTTGCGCCGACTCGAAACGCCCGCCGCCGTCGCCGTCCGTGCCGATGAAATCGGTGTCGCAGAAATCGCAGACGGCCTCCGCGCGGTCTTCCTCGCGCCCCGTCCAGAGATTGCAGCCCGTGAAGCGACAGAAGACGGCGGCGCGGCCTGTGTTCGCGCCCTCGCCTTGCAGTGTGAGAAAAACTTCCTTGACGCTGTAACTCATCTCGCCTCTGCGCGCGCGTCTCCTTCAACATCAATGCGATAAGGCGCGGGGTCTGGCGTGTCGTTCTCGGCGAAGCCTTTGAGACGCAGCAGGCAGGCGTCGCAATGTCCGCACGCCGCGCCGTCGTTGGAAGGATCGTAACAACTCATCGTCACGCCGTAGTCAACGCCCAGTTCAATGCCCTTCTTGATGATGTCCGCTTTCGATAGATGAAGCAGCGGCGTGTGAATTTTCAGACGCAGGCGTTTTTCCACGCCCGCTTTCGTCGCGAGGTTCGCCATGCGCTCGTAAGCCTCGATGTATTCGGGACGGCAGTCGGGATAGCCGGAATAATCGAGCGCGTTGACGCCGATGAAGATGTCGCTGCACTCCAACACTTCCGCCCACGCCAGCGCGAACGAGAGAAAGATGGTGTTGCGCGCCGGAACATACGTGACGGGGATGCCGCCATCGCTCATCTCCGCGACGGCGCGGTCTTTCGGGACAGCGATGTCAGAAGTTAAAGCCGAGCCGCCGAAGACGCGCAAATCAATCTGCGCGACGACGTGCGCGGCGACTTTGAAACTCACGGCGACGCGGCGCGCGGCCTCTATCTCGACTTCGTGACGTTGCCCGTAGTTGAATGTCAGCGCGTAAGGCTCGAAACCTTCGCGCGCGGCGACGGCGAGCGTCGTCGTCGAATCAAGCCCGCCGCTCAACAGGACGACGGCTTTTCGTTTCTGCTCCATCGCATTAGTCATCGCTCCACTAACTTCGCTTTCATTTTGTCGGCGTTGTGCGTTCCAACGCGGCGCGATCCCATTTGGCGAGCGTCGCGCCCGCTTCGTATGTGCTGTGGAGAAATTCGTTGAGCATCTCTTCGGGCGCGTTTGAGCTTCGCACCGCTTCGTAAGGCAGGATGAACTCCGACATCTCAGCGTTGAAAATCGTCTGCCCGGCGGGGCACACCTGCGCGTCCTTGTAGCCGTCGGGCGCGGGCGCGGCGTAGGAGTAAAACGCGGCATCGGGAAAAGGGCCGCCGCCCGGCCAGAAGCCGTGGCTGATGACTTCGTGCGAGTAGGCTTCGCGCGTCACGGCGTCCGCGCCCTCGCGTGCGGGCGCGCGTCGCCCTGAAAAGCGCGTCACGGCGAGATCGAAGCTGCCCCAGAAGAAATGCACGGGGCTGGACTTGCCGAGAAACTGCCCGCGAAACTTTTTCAAAATCCTGTCCGCCTGCACCAGCACGCGCCAGAAACGCGCGGCGTACTCGGCATCGTAAGCGGCGTGCGTCTCATCCTGCTCGAACGGAATTGGATTCTCGACCTCGACCGGCGTCGTCCAGATTTTCACTTTGATGCCGAGCGCGTCGAGCGTCTCCATGACCTCGCGATAAAACGCGGCGACGGAGCGCGGCGCGAGAGGGAGACTGCGCGTCAGACCGTCGCTTGTTTTGAAGTCGAGGCGATGAGCGATGAAGTCGAAGTCAATCTCGAACGTGCGCGCCGTGCCGTCGGGGATGGCGGAGGTCGTCAAGCCGCGCGGTGTGACGTAGAGCGGAACCTGCCACCAGTGATTCTCCGGCGCGCTCAGTGCGAGACGCACCTTGCCGACGATCTGCGTCCACATGTGCAGAGTGTCTTTCGTCTCGCGCCACTCTTCCAACTTGAGCGACGGCCACACTTCAAACGTGCCGCCGTCGCCGTCTTTTTGTACATCTTGAATTGCCATGTGCGGTTCCTTCAGTTGTGTCACTTCTTCAACCGGTCGAGATACTGCTTGCGAAACTTGCTCACCTTCGGCGCAACGACGACGTTGCAGTAAGGCTGGTTCGGATTGCGCTTGAAATAGTCCTGATGATAGTCCTCCGCCGCGTAGAATTCCGGGAGCGGCGAGACTTCCGTCACGATGGAGTTGCTCCACACGCCCGCCGCGCTGACTTCGTTGATGACAGCTTCCGCGATCTCTTTCTGTTCGGGCGTATGATAGAAAATCGCCGAGCGATACTGCGTGCCCCTGTCCGCGCCCTGTCTATTCAAGGTTGTCGGGTCGTGGATGGTAAAGAAGACTTCAAGCAGTTCTTTGTAAGATACGACGTTCGGGTCGAACGTGATTTGCACGACCTCCGCGTGCCCGGTCGTGCCCATGCAGACTTTCTCATACGAAGGATTCACGACGCGCCCGCCCGCGTAACCCGACACCACGCTCTCCACGCCGCGTAGTTCATCATAGACCGCTTCGAGACACCAGAAACATCCGCCCGCGAGCGTCGCCACTTCATTGTTTTTTTGCTGTGTTGACATAAATAAATACTCCCTTTTCCGTTCGCTACAATCGCCACTTGTGAAGCTCGCGCGCGCCAGTTCAGGAAGCGCGTGCGAAGTCTATAAAGCCGCGCTCCGCATCGGTCGAGACGAGACGCACGCGCAGGCGGTCGCCTACGTCAAGGCCGCGCTCGCCCTGCATGACGCGCCCCTCCGCCGTCGGCCTGAGCAGACGCACGAAAGTCCCCTTCGCGCTCGCGCCCGTCACCACCGCATCGAACGTCTCGCCCACACGCCCGCTTAACATCTGCGCGGCGGCGGCCTTTCGCATCAGACGCTCGACCTTGCGCGCCGCCTGCTCCATCTCGTTACAGCGCGCGGCGATGGCTTCGAGTTCCGCGACGGTGTACGGCGGCGGTTCGCTCGCAACGATGGATTTCAGGCAACGTTGCGTGACCAAATCCGTGTAACGGCGATTCGGCGCGGTCGAGTGCGTGTAGTCGTGTACGGCGAGGCCGAAATGTCCCTCCTGCTCGACGCCCGGCGACTCGACGCAATACTCGCCCGGCCCCATCAACTTTAAGACGGAGAGCGAGAGGTCTGCGTAACGCACGGGGTCTGCCGCTTTGCGGCGCGCGAGAAATTCAGAGAGCGCGATGGAACTCGGCTCGGCGGGAAGTTGTTCGCCGAAAGTTTGCGCGAGTTCCACGATGCGCGGCCAACGCTCCGGCGTCCGCACGACGCGACGCAGCGAAGGCACTCTCTGCGCTTCCAGAAACTCGGCCATCGCCGTATTCGCCGCGACCATAAAACTCTCGATGATGTCCTGTGCCTGATTGTGTTCCTTCACGCGCAGGTCTGTGACCTTGCCGTCCGAGACGACGGGCACGGCCTCGATACTTTCAAATTCGAGCGCGCCGTTTTTACGTCTGAGCGCGCGGAGGCGTTCGCGCGCCTCGTCCTGCAATCTCAACTGCGCCTCCAGACCCGCAACACGCGCGACGGCAGAAGGCATCTCGCCGCGCCCTTCGAGCCACGCGCCCGCCGTCTCATAGACGAGCTTCGCGCGATTACGCACGACGGCGCGCGAGACATTTTTCGCGCTCACCTCGCCCTCATTCGTAACTATCATTTCAATGACGACGGCGGCGCGGTCAACCTCTTGCAGCAGCGAAGACAAATCCGTCGAGAGTTCTTCCGGCAGCATCGGGAAGACATCCACAGGCGTATAAACCGAGATGGTGTTGGCGAGCGCGTGACGGTCAATCGCGGAATCTTTCGGGACGAAGGCGTCCACGTCCGCGATGCCGACGAGCAGTCGGATGTCGCCGCTCGCGAGACGTTCGGCATACTCCACTTGATCGAGGTCGCGCGACTCTTCGTTATCAATCGAAGACCACAACAGTTCCCGCATGTCGCGCGTGGAAGCGTCGGCGACGGATGGCTGCGCCTCTTGTTGTTGATGCGCGTTGATGTCCTGTAGCTCGCGCGCCACGTCGGGCGGCGCGTCAAGCTCGAAGCCCGCGTCAATCATCGCGCGCCGCGCCATCGCGTGCAGATTGAGATACGAATGCGTGTTCACTTACTTGATAATTCCCAACGTCTCTATGAATAAAATAATGCCGCGTGCTTGTGCTGCTTTTCGCACATTGTATCAGCCGCGCGCCTGTATTGCCCGATGTGGTTGGGCGTGCATTGCCCGTCGCGCCGCACACGTTTCATGTTCCCATTCGCTCCGTCTCGCTGTGCTCCTTTTCCTCTCGCTGGATGACGCTGATGCGCCCGTTGCTTTCGATGCGCGCGCACTTCACTTTCGAGAGGTCGTCAATGCCCTGCTCGCGAATTTGCCCGATTAACTCTCCTTCGGAGATCAATTCGTGCCGCATATTACGGCGCAGCAGCCTGCCGTTTTTGACGAGCGGGAGCGGAGCCGGCTCGATCAGACGCTCGAACCACTCGGACTTATAACTGAGCCAATCGAGCGCGTAGTTCCAGAAGATAATCGTCGAGACGAGGACGATGCCGTCGGGCAAAGATTTGTACTCGCCCGCCATCGCGTTCTGCGAGGCATCCGCAAGCAGCGTGATGAGCAGCAAATCCGTCATGCCGAGCGTGCCCGCCTGCCGCTTCAAAATCACGCGCAGCAAAGTGAAAAGCGCGAGGTACATGACCGACCCGCGCACGATGATTTCAATGAAAGAAGTGTCGGGCAGAAAAACCGTCTTCCAATCAACGGGGCTGAACATCAGTGATCCTCCTCCTGCTCTCATTCATCTCAACGCGCCAAAATTTAATTGTCACGACTCGCGTCTCAACGCTTCGCTCACTCACTTCATATACGCGACGAAATCGCTCATGCGTGCCAGCGCGAGTTTGATTTCGGCGTCCCAGAAACGCCATTCATGCGAGCCGGGTCGCTCGTGATACTCGTAGGCGATTTTGCGCTCGCGCAACAGTGCGGCGAATTGCGGATTGGCCGGCAGCACGGACTCGAGCGGGTCGTTGTTGCCCACCGAGAGGTAAAAGTAAGGCAGCCTGCTCGCGTCTTTGACTTGACGCGCCAGCTCTAACACGTCGTTGCTGCGTCGCGTCTCGCTCGCGTCCGCGCCGAAGACGCGCAGTAGAATTTGCGAGCGCGCGTCGTTTGCGCTGCCGATGATGTTCGTGCGCGGAGCATCGAAGGCTCCGCTGAAACTAGCCGCGAAGGCGAACAGTTGCGGGAAGCGCAGAGCGAACTTGACCGCGCCGAAGCCGCCCATCGAAAGCCCCGCGACCGCGCGCCCGTAACCGCTCGCGAGCGTCCGGTATGTTTTGTCTATGTGCGGGATAAGGTCTCGGATAATCGCGTCTTCGTAACGCGCGCTCGCGTCGCCCGCGCTGTTGGCGTACCAGCTATCGCCGACGCCCGGCATCACGATGATGAGTTGATAACGCGCGGCGTCAGCGACGAGGTTGGTGCGCGTCGTCCAATCGTCCTCGCCGCCCTGCGCGCCATGCAAAAGATAAAGGACGGGATAGCGACGCGCGCTCGTCTCGTAATCGCCGGGCAGCAGGATGCGGTAAGGCAAAGACGCGCCGCCGAGATTCGCCGCCTGCAATGTCTCGCGCCGGACGACGGGGGGCCACGACGAGTTCTCGCGCGAGAGCCTGACAGTTGCGCGCCGAGAGAGAGAGACGTGCGGCGCAGACGCAGATCGTCGCCGCGCGCCGATGCTTGTGTCACGCTGTCGCGCGTGAAGAATCGCCGAAGGCCACACGCAGATGATGATGAGGAAAGCGGCGATTGTTATGCTGCGCTTCGTTTTCATGTCGTTTGCAAATGAAGGCGACGAATCACGCCCGACGGCGAACAGCGTTAGTCTCTACCACGACGAACCGTCAAAAGAAAGACTGAAAAGCCAAAGCGAGAAGAAAGCATCACGCTTCCCTCTCGCTTTGGCGAAAATTAAATTCTGAAAACAATGGCGTCAGGCCGCAGCCTTGCTCAACTGCGGCTCGCTGACATTTCTCTTCGCCTTCGTGTACGCCTCAACCGCGAAGCGCGTCGCGTCGCTCATCGAGTTGAAGGCCGACGGATTTTGTTCGCGCATCTCCAACAAGCGTTCGTAAAATGCGTTCGGCTCAAAGCCTCCCGTTGATGCTGCTGTTTGTGGCTGACGCGCGGTGCGTCTGACGGCCTTTACCTTCTGTTGTTTTTTCATCACTCGTTTCTTTTTCTCGCTCTCCGGCTTTTCAGTTACGCGGCCTTCGCTTTCTCCTGCGTGTTCTCCGCGCCACTCATCGAAGGAAGTTGAGATTGAAGTTCGGACTTGAGTTTCGGTCCGCCCTCGCACATGCAAGACGACATGGACGGCAAGCTACCCTCGACAGATTCTGTCCCCGGCGCGTAAATATCCGCGCCGCACCCTTCGCATTTTCCCTTCCGCATGTAAGCGGGAACAATCATTTTTACTTCCGACATCATGCCCACCCCTTCGGCTCTCTTAATCCACGCGTGGCGATCATCCGACTTCGCAACGCGGGTTCCATTTAGACGCGCGAACGTCCTTCAAAGTTCGCCGCCAAAGCGGTTTCACGTTTCGCAAATTTTGCTCCGGCGTTATATTGTGCGTCAGTGTCCAAACCATGCGAACAATCTTTAAACAGCCGCGCGCGCATCTTCTTCAATCGATTTACGCGCCGCAGGATGCGCCGGATTGGTTCGACGAAAATCTTCTCGGAGGTGTTACGTGATCGCACTTCGCCGCTTCGTGTTGCTCGTCGTCTGTAGTTGTCTCTTCGCACTCTCTGTGCCGCCGGCGACCGCCGCCGCGCAAAACATCAGCCCCGACATGTACGGGAGTTTGCGCTGGCGCATGATCGGGCCGTTTCGCGGCGGGCGCACCGTGGGCGCGACGGGCGTGCCCGATCAGCCCAACGTCTTTTACATCGGCGTCAATAACGGCGGCGTGTGGAAGACGACGGACGCCGGGCGAACGTGGCGACCCATCTTCGATGACCAGCCGACCGGCTCCATCGGCGCGCTCGCCATCGCTCCTTCAAACCCCGACATCATTTACGTCGGCAGCGGCGAAGGCTTGCAGCGTCCAGACCTCTCGACCGGCGACGGCATTTATAAATCAATGGACGGAGGCCGGACGTGGCGTCATCTCGGCTTGCGCGACGGGCAGCAGATCGGCTCGATTATCGTTGACCCGCGCGACCCGCAACGCATCTTCGTCGCCGTGCTCGGACATCCTTACGGCGCGAACGCGGAGCGCGGCGTCTATCGCTCGACCGACGGCGGCGAGACTTTCGAGAAGTCGCTCTACAAAGACGAAAACACGGGCGCGATTGCGCTGGCTTTCGACCCGACGAATTCGCGCATCATTTACGCAGATTTGTGGGCGGCCAGACAGGGGCCCTGGGAGAATGGCTCCTGGCAGGGCGCAGCGAGCGGGCTTTATAAATCAACGGACGGCGGCGCGACGTGGAAACAGTTGACGAAGGGCTTGCCGACCTACGAGCAGGGCTTGGGACGCATCGGCTTTAGCATCGCGCCGTCCGACCCGCGACGCATCTACGCCAACGTTGACGCGCCGCAACTCGGCGGCGTCTATCGCTCGGATGATGCGGGCGAAACTTGGGAGAGAACGAACGGAGAGGTGCGTGTGTGGGGACGCGGCAGCGACTTCGCCGAAGTGAGAGCCGACCCCAAGAATAAAGACATCGTTTACGACGCCAACACTTCGACCTATCGCTCGACGGACGCGGGCAAAACTTTCTTCGCGTGGAAGGGCGCGCCCGGCGGCGACGATTATCACACCGTCTGGATTAACCCCGACGACACTAAAATCGTCTTGCTCGCTTCGGATCAGGGCGCGACCATCACCGTCAACGGCGGGCAGACTTGGAGCAGTTGGTACAACCAGCCGACCGCGCAGTTCTATCACGTCATCACCGACAATCAATATCCGTACTGGGTCTATGGCGCGCAGCAGGAAAGCGGCTCGGTCGGCACGGCGAGTCGCGGCGATAACGGAGCGATTACATTCCGTGATTGGCGCACGGTCGGAGTCGAAGAATACGGCTACATCGCGCCCGACCCGCTCAACCCGAATCTCATCTATGGCGGCAAGCTGACGCGCTTCGATAAACGGACGGGACAAGTCCAAGTCGTCTCGCCGGAGCCGGTCAGGCAGGGCAAGTATCGTTTCCTCAGAACCGCGCCCGTCATCTTCTCGGACGTTGACCCGCACACGCTCTACTTCGCCGGCAACGTCTTGTTCAAGACGACGAACGGCGGCGACAGTTGGGACACGATCAGCCCGGACCTGACGCGCGAGCAGCCCGAAACACCGGAGAGCATCGGCATCTATCGCACGCCGGAGATGTCGAAGATGCCGCGTCGCGGAGTCATCTACACGGTCGCGCCTTCGCACAAAGAATTGAAAACCATCTGGGCGGGCACGGACGACGGACTCATCCACGTCACGCGCGACGCGGGCAAGACGTGGGCAAACGTCACGCCGCCTGCGCTGACTGCGTGGAGCAAAGTTTCCATCATTGACGCGGGACACTTCGACGCCGCGACCGCTTACGCCGCCGTCAATCGCATCCGACTCGACGACATGCACCCGCACATTTATCGCACGCACGACGCGGGTACGACGTGGACGGAAATCACGACGGGGCTTCCCGGCGACGCGCCCGTCAACGTCGTGCGCGAAGACTCCGTGCGAAAGAATTTGCTCTTCGCCGGGACGGAGCGCGCCGTCTTCGTCTCGTTCGACGACGGCGACCACTGGCAGCCGCTACGCCTCAACATGCCCGCGTCTTCGATACGAGACCTCGTCGTCCACAACGACGACATCGTCGCCGGCACGCACGGGCGTTCCTTCTGGATACTCGACGACATCACGCCGCTCCGACAGTTAAGCGCGCAGACGACGGCGTCGGACACATATCTGTTCGAGCCGCAACTCGCGACGCGCGTCCGCCGCAACGTCAACACCGACACGCCGCTCCCGCCCGAAGAGCCTGCGGGACAGAATCCGCCTGACGGCGCGATCATCAATTACTATCTCAAGCAGGATGCTGGTGCGCCCGTCACGCTGGAAATTTTCGACAAAGACAACAAACTCGTCCGTCGCTTTTCAAGCGCGCCCGCGCCCGCGCCCGTCAACGAAAAAGATTTCAACGTACCCGTTTACTGGTTTCGCCTGCCGCAAATTCTTTCCGCGAAAGCGGGGATGCAACGCTTCGTCTGGGACTTGCACTATCCCGCGCCGAAGTCTCTGCGCTACGACTATCCGATCTCCGCCATCTATCGCGACACGCCGCTCTATCCGCTCGGCGCATCCGTCATGCCCGGCACGTACATCGTCAAGCTCACCGTCGGCGGGCACAGTCAGACGCAGCGTCTCAACGTCCGTTTAGACCCTCGCCTCAACACGCCCGCGCCAGCCTTGCGTCAACAGTTCGAGCTTTCGATGAATGCTACGGAAGGAATGCGTCAGAGCTTCGACGCGCTCGCCGCAGTCCGCAAACTCCGCGCGCAGGTCAAAGCGTTGCGCGCGCGCGCAGGTCTGCCGGGTAAGTTATCGCTGAACCTCGCCTCGCTTGATGATTACGCGGCGACGTTTGAAGAAGCGAAGCCAAGCGGTGGGCAGAAGACGACGGACTTCGCGCAACTCAACGGCAACTTCGGCTCGCTGCTCGAATTGCTGCAAGACGCCGACGCCGCGCCGACGACAAACGCCGTCGCCACTTCCGTCGAACTCAACCGCGCGCTCGCGGAGCTTTCGTCGCGCTGGAATGATTTTCAGAACAAGGACGTGAAGACATTCAACGAGCAACTTCGACAAGCGAATTTGCCGCCGCTCGATCTTCCCCTAAAGACAATTTTCGATTGATGATCCGGCAAGGCCGGGAACACAGGCATTCTCGCTTGCGCTCCCGGTCTCAAGCGCCCGCTTCGCCCTCGATGACGAAGAAGCCCGTTTCGCCGCCGCCGGAGGTGACGTTGATGATAGGTGAATCGGAGAGACGCACGAGCGCGCCGTCCATGCGCCCGCGGAAGAGGAAGGGATTGGTGTCAACATACATCTGTTGCAGCGCGTAACGTGCATCGTCGAAGATGGGAAATTCTTCCATCTGTAATTCAAGTCGTTCCTGCACGATGTAATCATTCGCCAGCGCGAGCGTGAGCCATGCGTCCCACTCCGACTCGCTCGCGCGATTTCCGAGCGCGAGGCCGTGCCCGCCGTAGTCGTCGTTCGGTTTGAGGATGAAGCCGTCGCGATTCTTCCTGATGAACTCTAAGAGATCAATCGTCTGCCCTCGATACGTCGTGCGACGTGCGGCGACGCGGCGCGTCCACGGCACGCAGTCGTGAATGACCTTTCGCTCAAGCTCCGTAAACCAAGAGGCGCGCGTTTCATCCGTCAGTAATTCAAAGGCCGCCTTTTTGTGCAGAATCTTGCAGCGGAAGGGATTGACGAGGCAGATTGCGCCGTCCGCGTAGGCGCGCACGAGCGGATGCGTCTCGTCGTGGCGCGCGAGAAATTCGTGAATGATGACGCGCTTATAGACGAGGTCAATCTGAAACTCGCCGCGCCGCAATTTGCCGCCGGTGTATTCGAGTTCGTCGGGCGTGCAGATGATGGTCGGGACGCCGCGCGAGGCGAAGTAGTTGCGTAGCAACACGAACTCGCCTGCGGTCGGCAAGTCCGCCCAATCGAGGATGGCGACGTTCGGCGCGTGCGCGCTTCTGCTGCCGCCGCTCCATTCCTGAAAGGTCGCGAGCAGCGCGCGCAGCAGGCTGCCGGCGGGCGTGAATTGTTGGAGACGATAATGCTCGGCGAACTGTTGAAGCGCGACTACCTCGAAGAGGACTTCGTTGAGGCCGTCTTGATCCGTGAGGCTCGAAGGATTCTCCGCGTTGTATTCGACGAACTTCACTTCGTCGCCGCGCACGAAGGCATCGAGTCGCGTCGTGACGGCGGAGTTGGAAAAGCCCGGTTCGATGAGCGCGAGCCGCCGCTCCGTTTCGGTGAGGCCGACGAGGTCTAACAGCGCTGGCTCGGAGATGAGCGCCGCGCCGACCTTCTCGAACGCGCCCGCCAGAGTTTCCGAACAATGTACTAAGCGGTCGTACTGCGCGCGCGTCAGAAAGTGAGGGCGCAGCGAGACGCCGAGCGTGCGCGCGCCGTACACCAGACGCCGCGCACCCATCATGTTTTTTAGGCGCGCGAACAACTCTGCGTTGACGCTCTCATCCGCCGCCAGCAATTCGTGATATTCGGCAATCGCCCGCTCGCGCATCCGTTCCCTCTTTATGCTTCCGCCTTGAGCCGGAGCAGTTCCGCAACTATCGGCTCGCATCCCTCGCCGGCTGCCGTCTCCAATGCCGTTTTTCCGTAAACATCTTTCGCATCAAGTTGCGCGCCGGCGGCGGCGAGGAGTCTGACGATCTCGACATCAGCCAGCGCGGCTGCGAAGTGGACGGCGCGCCTGCCGTCTCTGGCCGGCGCATCAGGATTCGCGCCTCGCGAAAGAAGCAGGCCAACCATCAACTCGTCTCCGTGCGCGGCGGCGATGATGAGCGCGCTCCAATCGCTTCCTCCGGGGGCGCAAGCGGATGGGTCGGCTCCACGAAGGAGCGCGAGTTTCGCCGCTGACACATCCCTGTCCTCTACTGCCGCAAGGAGGCTTCGATCCGCATCGGCAAGCGGCGCTTCACTCACCTGCTGTTGATGATCTTGTCTCTCCTTCTCCGCCCGCAGAAGCAACCACTCCGTCACATGATGGCCGCCCGCCAGAGCGCGCTCAAGCGCCGTCGCGCCTGCACGACTTTTCGCCGATGGGTCTGCGCCCGCCTTCAGAAGCAGCCGGACGACTTCGGCATGTCCCGCGCCCGCCGCGTATAAAAGCGCGGTGTTGCCGAACTGATCGCGGACGTTGACATCTCGCTCGGTGACGAGTCTGGCCGCTGCCGAATAATCGCCGCGTGACGCCGCGACCATGAGATCATCCGCCGCCGCGTCGCGCACGCCTGTCTCGTTCGTTTGATTGCTATCGCCAACCTCCATTTACAATTTCCTCAGATTGAACGAGTCGAGCCAGACGCTTCCGAAAGCGGGACATGGAGAACTGGAACAGGACTGTCGCCGGAACACGAGCCGAACGGCCTCTGTGCCTGCAGAGGAGGGCGCGGCGAACTCGACCGCATAGTCTCGCCAGCCGGATGTCGCGTCAGGTTTCAGCGGCGGCGATGAAGATAAAGATTCGCCTCCCTTCGCCGTCGAAACAATCTCCAGGATCGGAAGCCCGCCCGTCACGAGGTCGCGCGTCTTCGCCGAAAAACTGAGCCGGTAGCGTGCGCCCCGCTCAACTAAGACGAGTTGCGAGACAGCGGCTGTGGCGGGGTCGGAGTTTCCGTTGAACTCGATGCGGAGACTGCGCGATCCTTCGCGGGGCGCATCAGCGTCGAGCGAGAACTTGAGCGCCGGCGCGTCACGCGCGAAACGCCAGCCGAATCCTCCATCGTCCAAGAGCATTTCGCCCTCGAAGCCCCCGTCCGAAATTGTGCCGTTGAGATTACCACTACTGCCGCCGCCACTACTGCGGCCTTGCGACCAAACCTCGGCGGCTTCCCCGTAGTCGCCCCGTGCGAGAAGATCTGTCAGCAGAGCGCGTCGCGACTCCGTTGTCAGAGGCATTCCCAGCTCGCGCAAAACTCGCATGGCTTCGCTCTTCGCACCGGACTTGATTAAAAATTTGATGACGGCGAGCGTCTCGCCGGGATTCTCAGGGCGGCAGGCCTGCGCCAACAGTCGCGCGTCCTGCCCCGTGGCGTACCACGCCGCCTGAACGAAGTTTGGATAGAGCGAAGGATCGCTTCGGGCAGCCCGCCTGAGTTCCTCGACGGCCTCATCGGAGTGTCCGGCACGAAGCAGAGCGTTGCCGAGTTGCCAGCGCGGTTGTGCGTAGAAGGGAGCAAGCTCGACGGCCTTGCGAAAGGCAGCAGTAGCCCCTTGTGCATTCCCTGTTTCCTCACGCGCCTCTCCGAGTTTAATCCACAGAAGATAATCGCGGGAGCGCACAGCTACGGCCTGCTCGTAGTAGCCCATAGCGTTGGCATAGTCTCCTGCGCCGGCGAGCAGCCCGGCCAAGGCATACCTCGCCTCCGGGTCGGAGGGCGTCAGGCGCACGGCGGCTCTGGCAGGCTCCGTCAGATGCGTCCGCATCGCGTAATCAGAGATCATGCGGGATGCGCCGGCGCGCAGGCACATCCACGAGCAACAGGCGAAAGCCAAGACCGCCGCCCCGGCTATCATGATGCGAATCGCCACAGGCAGATGACGTGGCTTCCGTTGCAGAAGCAGGCTCTCAGAAGGAAGGGTCACCGCTATTTAACTGTTTCAACTTTGACGGGCTGATAATAACAGCGTGCCCTCAGAATATCGTCATTCTGAGGGCACGCAAGTAAAAGAGACGTGTTAATGAGTGTCACTTCAACGAAAGATGATTTTCGCCGAAAGTTCTTAAGGGCGAGCCGGGCTTGGATTAGGCCGGTCGTTGTTAGTTTCTGCGACAATCACAGCCGTCGTGATAACCCCAGCCGTGGCAATAAAGCCTATGGTTCCGGCTGTTCCTAATCCGAAGAGACCTTCTCCGGTCGCCGCGGCAGCAGCGACTGCACCACCTGCTGCACCACCACCGGCGGCAGCACCCGCACCGGCTGCGGCGGCGGCGCCCTGACCGGCAACCGGCGCACCGCCCGGCGTCGCCGGGGCGCAAACGTCAAGCACACCGCCCTTCGACGGATCGGTCTGCTGGGTTAGTGAACCCGTCTGGAGCGTGCCGGTGACGCCCTTGTTGGCCGTTAGGATCACGCACCCCGAAACGAGTACGACGTTGATCTTTCCGTTCTCGAAGGTCAACGTGAAATCTGTGTTAGGCGCAGCATCTACACGGCCCGAAGCGCCGAGTTGAATCGTGGCTCCGACATTGGCCGGTGTCTGAATCTGCTGCCCGGAGAAAATGGTATCACCCGTCTTGGCGCTCGTGCCATTGACGGTAATAGGATTATTCCCGCGAGTCGTGAGGCGTCCACTATCAGGCCCCTGCGACGCGACAAAGAGTGTGTTGCCGGTAGCGGTTGAAGTAGGCCGTGTCGCCGCTGACTTTAAGAGGTCGGCCTGAGCGTAAGCCTGCGACAACACGAGGACAAGCATCATCGCGCCGAGCTTGGCCGCATTATTTTTGAGTGTCTTCATAAGATTCTTTGAGCCTTCCAGAGACGGTTAATTCGATGCATCTCTGCGAGTCTGAATACCTGGTGAAGCTTAATCTTCTGTCCGGGCAAAGTCAATGAATTACCTTGATGGGGCTTGATTGCCGCTGCCCGGATGTGCTGCGGCCACCGCTACGAGGCCGATCAAAGCGAGCGCGTTGACGGGCACATGCAGCCCGAAATCAACGAGACTATGAACGGCAACGCCGAAAATTCCGGTCAGCGCGCCCAGCGTTGAGGCTCTCGCGAACAAGCTTCCCACGCGGAGACGCCTCCGCGCAGATCGTAAGAAAAAGTAGATAAAGAGCGGGAGGAGCGCGAACCCGATCACGCCGCCCGAGGCGAGCAGTTCCAGATACTCGTTGTGCGCTTGCTGCGGAATCAGCGTGCCGGAGCCTCGATGATAGCCGCTGATGGCGATCCAGTAGCCGCCGATTCCAACTCCGGCCAGGGGATGATCCTCGAACATTTTCCACGTCGCACTCCAAATTTCTTTCCGTCCTGTACGGCTCGCCTCCCCTCCGTCACTGATGGAGGCGGCCTCGTCCCGAACCGAACTCATGCGGTCGGCGAGCGGGTCTCCACCCACCCAGATCATGCCGATGATGATTAGTAGCGACAGCAGGGCGGCGAGCGCGATGCGCGCGACGAGCGTGCGCGATGTAGTTCGACTGCTTGTCGGTGAAGAGAGTTGAGCGCGATGGTGGTGGTGGTGGCCGCCGCCACCCGAACGGCTTTCCACTATCCCGCGCCGGGACACGCCGTAGGTCGCGCCGAGAAAGACCACTTGGCAAAGCATGGCGAAAATCCCGCCACGCGAGTTGCAAAGGATAAGCGCGACCCAGATGGGAAGCGCGAGCGCGGCGTAAATTAAAGTTCTCTGGCGCGCGAGGCCGAGGCCTGCGGCCAACCCGAGCGTCAGGCCGAGCGCCATCTCCGCGAGGTAGGCGAAATGGTTCCGGTTGATAAATTGCGCGTAGCCCGATCCCTTCGGAAGTCGCGGAAGGAAAAACCCAATCGCGTCGCGTTGCAATGTCTGTCGGAAAATTCCGAACAGCGCGCTCGCCAACCCCGCCGCGACGATAGTGTATATGAGAACTCGGAAGCGGCGCTCGCTCGACGTGTAGCGGAGCAGAAGCGCGAGGGCGAGAGCGAGGGCGGCGATCTGCGTGGCGGCGAGGCGCGTCTCGTAGGGATCGTAGCTGATCGCCGTCCATGACTGGACGAAAGCATAGAGTGCGAGGAGCGCGGGCATGAGGGCGACACGTTGAGCCGGAATTATCCAGTCTCCCGCGAACGCGCCTTCAACAGCCCACAGCGCAGCGAGCATGAAAATGGCTGCACAGACGAGCGCAGCCCACCAGTCCTCGACCGCGCCGTAGGGAATGGCGGCGAGCGGCACGAGTAGAACAAGTCCCCCGAAGATGGCGAGAGAAAGAAGGCGCCGGATGCGGGGCGAGCCTGCCGCTGGTATCGGATGTATGCGGCTCAAAAAAATTCCAGTCTCTCTTAGTTTCTTTGAATGATGGACTTAAATGCGTTTAGACAAAAGATGGCGGAGGAAGTTCGAGAATGCTCATCGAGGCTTCGTTGCGCGTGAATGAAGCATGGGTCTATCCGCCCCGCTCGCTTTGATCCGCAGTGGTGCGGGACAACAGATGCCAACGCCACGCGGTCTCGATGATCTCGTCGAGGTCGGTATGTGCAGGTTTCCAGTTGAGCACGTTTCGCGCTTTCTCCGCTCCGGCGATTAACTCAGGCGGGTCTCCCGCGCGGCGCGGCCCCGTGACGACTTCGACTCGGCGTCCCGTGACGCGCCGCGCCGCCTCGATTACTTCGAGCACAGAATAGCCCCGCCCCGTGCCGAGGTTGAGGAACTGCGAATTTCCTCCTCCGCGCAAGTAGTTGAGGGCGCGGGCGTGTGCATCGGCCAGGTCTTCGACGTGTATGTAGTCGCGCACCGCCGAGCCGTCAGGCGTCGGGTAGTCGTCGCCGTGAACGGTCACCTCTGGAAGTTCCCCGCTGGCCGCCGCCAGCACGTTCGGGATCAGATGCATCTCCGGCTCATGCACCTCACCCGCGCTCGCGCTCGCTCCGGCGGCGTTAAAATACCGGAGCGCGACGAAACGCAGGCCGTAGGCCGCATCGTAGCTTTCGAGAATTCTCTCCAACATAAACTTCGTCCAGCCGTAAGGGTTCGCCGGTTTCTGAGGCTCATCTTCGGTGATGGGGATGCGCGCCGGCACGCCGTATGTCGCGCAGGTCGAGGAGAAGACAAAGCGCCGGACGCCCGCTTCGATCAGAGCATTGAGGAGCTTGATTCCCTGCCCGACGTTGTTCTCGAAATAAAGCGCGGGCGACTCGACCGACTCGCCGACGTAGGCGTAAGCGGCGAAATGGATGCACGACTCGACCTTGTGCTCAAGCACGAGCGAGCGGACAAGTGAGCCGTCACCGACATCGGCCTGATAGAAAGGCACGTCAGGCGGCACGGCCTCGCGCCGCCCGCGCGAGAGGTTGTCGAGGACAACGACGCGCTCGCCGGAACGCTTGAGAAGCTCGACCGCGACGCTTCCGATATATCCGGCTCCGCCGGTGATGAGAACGCTCATCGCTGCCTCACAAAAACTTCTCGTTTTCTCGATTGTCTCTCAACGTTTATTTCTGTGCCCGTCACTAAGTCGGACGGCGCTCCTTTAAGTCTCAATCTCATGTTCTCTATGAAGGAATAGTTTGACGTTTCCGGCCTTGAAGAATAAACTTCGAGCACTCCCCGGAAAAGTCAAAGTTTTTATGAGAAGACCACGGTGCCCCTTCTGTCACAGGCCGGTGGGGTTCATGCTATTCCGCTGCCGCGTCTGCCACACCAGACTCGCGCTCTGGTATCTCCTCACGCTAATCATCACGCTCGCTTCATTGTCGCTTCTCGGACTCTTTCTCTTTCGAGAGATTGCCGGTTGAATTTAGACGGTCTGGCTGATTAAGCTCCGGCTGAATGCGAGCCTGAACTTTTCACGCGCTCTGAAAAGTAGGCGACCGTGCGCTTGAGTCCCTCGCGCAACTGCACGGTCGGCTCCCAACCGAGAAGTTTCTGCGCGCGCGTGATGTCGGGACGGCGTTGGCGCGGGTCGTCCGCAGGGAGAGGGCACGAGCGCACTTTCACTTCCACTCCTGCCGCGCGTCCGACCTCTTCGGCCAGTTCGCGCATCGTAAACTCGCCGGGGTTGCCGATGTTGACGGGGTCATGCACGTCGAAGCCTTCTTGCGCCGCCGCCGTCGTCACTTCTTCGACGTTCATCAAACGCATCATCCCCTCGACGAGATCGTCCACGTAACAGAAAGAGCGCGTCTGTGCGCCGTCGCCGTAGATGGTCAACTCTTCGCCGCGCAAAGCCTGCACGATGAAGTTCGACACCACACGCCCGTCGTGCTCAAGCATTCGCGGGCCGTAGGTATTGAAGATTCTGATGATGCGCGTGTCCACCTTGTTCTGCCGGTGATAGTCCATCATCAGAGTCTCGGCGAGACGCTTGCCTTCGTCGTAACATGAACGGACGCCGATGGGATTGACGTGCCCCCAGTAAGATTCGGGCTGCGGGTGAATCTGCGGGTCGCCGTAAACTTCCGAAGTCGAGGCTTGGAGGATTCGCGCGCGCACGCGCTTGGCGAGGCCGAGCATGTTGATCGTGCCTAAGACATTGGTCTTGACGGTCTTGACCGGGTTGAACTGGTAATGCACGGGCGAGGCGGGACAAGCGAGATTGTAAATCTGATCCACTTCGAGCAGCACCGGCTCGATGACATCGTGACGCAAAAGCTCGAAGCGTTTGTCGTCGAGCAGTCGAGAGACATTCTCGCGCCGCCCCGTGAAGAAGTTGTCGAGGCAGATGACCTCGTGGCCTTCCGCCAACAGGCGTTCGCACAGATGTGAACCGATGAAGCCCGCGCCGCCCGTGACCAGTATTCGCATCCTTCTAGTTCCTCTTTTCCGTCAATCGTAGAACCTTTGGCGCAGAGCCTTATAATCAGTACCGCGAGCGGTAGCGAGCGGGTGTGCATACCATAGCTCGACCCGCTCGCTACCGCTCGCGGTACTGACGGAGTTCACACTCAATTACAAGCCGCTATAACGTTTAAGGGCTTGGCTTCAGCCGGATACTTCGGCAGTCAACGAATAATCAGACGGCTCACTCGATGAGGAAGACGAAGCCGCCGTGAAAATCCTCTCAGCCGCCAGCGCCAATTCCTTCTGGAAGAGGTTGCACAGATAGTTGACATCTATCAGCAGATCGTCGCCGCCGAACTCGCGATAGAGGTGGATGAAGCCCCAGCCCGCCGTGTCGGTCGAGAGCGGCAGCCGCAGCGTCCAGAATAAATGCGAGCCGAGAATCTCACTGACCTCCACATCGCCGCGCTCCCATTCCCAGCAGATGAGACCACCACGCACCTCCGCGCCCTGAACCGGGCGATGACCCTTCTCTAATGAGAGCGCACGCTCGCTCGTCTCGTAATCACCCTCGCGACCGAATTGCACAGAGGCGTAGACGAACTCGCCGAGTTCGAGCACATCGCGGACGGCGGCGAGCAAATCGCCTAAGGAATGCGCCTTCGAGAGCGCGTGGCTCGCGCGTCGCACGCGGACGTGGTTGGCTGCGCGCACGCGCCGCTCGGAGAAGTTACGTTTGAGTCCGGCGCGCACTTCGTCCGCCTCGTGATAACGGAGCCGCCCGGCGGTGAGGATGACCGCCGCACCTGTGATGACCAAAACGAGGCCGGTCAGTTTTCCCCCGCCGCTGTCGCTCGTAAAAAGCAGCGCCAGCAGTCCGAAGAACGCGCACGCGCCGTAAAGAACGAAGGCCACTCTGCGCTGCGACCAGCCGCGCTCTAAAAGTTTATGATGGATGTGCTCGCGGTCACCTTCAAACAAAGGCTTGCCGCCGATGAAGCGACGGACGATAGCGAAGCCCGTGTCAATGACGGGAAGCGCAAACGCCATCAGCGGGATCGCGACCGCGACGACAGTCGAGGCCTTCTGCGCGCCCGTCAGAGAGAGGGCCGCGAGCAGAAATCCGATGAAGAGCGCGCCCGAATCGCCGAGGAAGATCGAAGCCGGGTTGAAGTTGTAACGAAGGAATCCAATGAGCGCGCCCGCGAGCGCGATTGAGATGACCGTCACGAGCGGGCGACCGTTGACCAGAGAGACGCCGAGCATGACGAGCGCGGCGAAGAGCGAGGCTCCGGTCGCGAGTCCGTCCATGCCGTCAATGAGGTTGAAGGCGTTACTGATGCCGATCAACCACACGAGCGTGACAATGAGTCCGATGACCGGCGGAAGCGGAAACGACCCGAAGAAGGGCACCGTCAACGCCTCGACGCGCCCGCCCAAACAGTAGAGCAGGACGGCTGCCGCGCCCTGTGCGAGGAACTTCCACTTCGCGCTCGCGCCCTTCAGATCATCATAGACGCCGAAGAGAAAGACGAGTGTGGAAGAGATCAGGACGGCGAACAATCCGCGCCATTCGCCGATTAATTCCCGCGTCACCAGATTGTCCAGCAGCGGCAGGATCGCGAGCGCGAGCATCACCGATGAAAAGACTGCGACGCCTCCGAGACGCGGGATGGGCATCCCGTGTATCCGTCGCCCGTTGCCGTCCTTTTCGGGCACGTCCACCCAGCCCAATCGCTGTGCGAGGCGGCGTATGACGGGCGTCACGAAGAGCGACGCGGAAAGGGAGATCAGAAACAAAGTGAGGTAAGTATTCATATCAACTTGCGCTCTCCTCTCATCGTCTTTGCCTGAGTGGCGGCATCACCAATGCCGCCGCCACTATCATCTTCCACCATGTCATCATCGCCACTACGTCCGCGCCCGTCTGCGAAGGGCGCGGAGCCGAGACACTTGGACAAGCTCCTAGCGTAGGCCTCGACGGCGTGCGGGCGATCAAAACGCCGTAGGAAAAGCTCGCGCGCATCCATCCCCATCTTCGCCGTCAACGCCGGAGCGGCAGCCCATGTAAGGATGACCTTCGCCAGTTGCGCCGCTTCACCCATCGGGATCACCGCGCCGCAATGGTGCTCTGCGACGAGGCGCGCGATGTCGCTTCGTGGATCGCCGACGAAAAGCACGGGTCGCCCGGCGGCCAGCACGCCGTAAGTTTTACTCGGGACGCTTAAGCCCGCGAGACCTTGCGCCAGCGTGACGAGATGAGCGTGCCCTGCGGCGAGACTGTAGAGCAGAGTCTCGCGCGGCTGATAGGGCAGCAAGCGCACGTTCGTCAACTTGTGTCGTCGCACGTAGTCTGCGATCTCCACAGCCTTCGCTCCGTCGCCGATGAAGAGGAAGAGGATGTCCGTGCGCCCCTCATCGTTGAGCAGGCGCGCGGCCTCAAGCGGAGTGTCGAAATCGTTGACCCGGCCCATGTTTCCCGAAAACTGAATGACGAATTTTCCGGCGAGGTCATGCTCTTCGGCGAAAGCATTTCTTTCTCTCTCGGTGAGCGGGCGAATCTTTTCGCCGTCAGCCCAGTTATGGATGACATCTATCCTGTCCAACGCATCGCCGTCGCCGCGCCGTCCAGACATCTTGGCGGCGACACGCTCGCGCATACACTCGCCGAGCACGATGATGCGGTCAGCGCCGGAGAGCACCGTCCGGTTCAACTTATCGAGCGCTCGCGTCGAGAAACTTTTCTCTTTGAACGCGCCGAGCGCGACGCCCACGTCCGGGTAGATGTCCTGCACGAGCGCGACCATCTTCATGCCCTTCAAGCGACAGGCCGCGAGCGCGAGCAGCCCGATGAGCGGCGGCGTAGTGAGCGCCATCACGACATCGTGGCGCGGGAGCGTGATCAGTTTCCACGCCGCGCCGCAGTAGAAGGTCAGGTAATCGGCGAGCCGTCCGGCGACAGAAGTTTTGCCGAAGTTCGTCGCCGGGGCGCGCTCGACGCGCACTCCCCTGTAGTCTTCGCGCGGCGCGAGTCGTGTGCCGCCCGCGATGCCGTTGTAGCGGCCACGTCCCGCCAGCGCCGTCACCTGTATGCCACGCCCGACGAGGCTCTCGGCAAGGTCGGTCATCAACTGGCTCGTCGCGGAATGGTCAGGATAGAAAAACTGATTAAGGATGATGATACGCAAAGCGTGTGTGCGGCGAGGTCTGTTTGAAGTTGCGCTAAGGGAAAACGAGTTTCCTTGAGCGTCGCGGTGATAAAAGTCTAGTTGGCCGCAGCAGAAGTCTAGGTCATCGCAGAAAACAGTCTAGTTGGCCGCAGTAGTTGTCGCCGCCTCTCCGTCGCTCGTGGCATTCGTCGCCGCCGCTGTCGTCGTCCTCCGGTACCACTCGACAGTTTGGCGCAGGCCTTCGATGAAATCAGTGCGTGCGCGAAAGCCGAACAACCTCTCGGCGCGCGAAGTGTCGAGAGCACGACGCGGCTGCCCGTCGGGCTTCGTCTCGTCCCAGCGAATCTCTCCGCGAAAGCCAACTTCATCAGCGATCACGCGGACGAGTTCGCGGATGCTAATCTCGCGTCCCGCGCCGAGATTGACCGGCTCGCGCCCGTCGTAGCATTCGGTGGCGAGGACGATGCCTTCCGCCGCATCTTCGACGTAGAGAAATTCGCGCGTCGCCGCGCCCGTCCCCCACACCTCGATGTGATCTGCGCCCGTCTTGAGCGCGTCCACGCATTTTTTGATGAGCGCGGGGATGACGTGCGAGGAGGCCGGGTCAAAGTTGTCGCACTGTCCAATCCAGTTGAATTTATTATTTCTTCCCGCGAAGATAATGTTATTGCGCTCGGTTGTGACACAGTAAACTTGTTCGTTTTCAACCGTCTCGACGGTAATGTCTTTGTACTTGACGGAGTTATTAATCCGCCATTGTCTAAGATGGATTCTCCAGCAGTCATCCCCTGTCCGCGTCACTCGCCCGACCTTTTTACCCAAAAGGAAGCAAAGCCAGATGAAGTCATCCTTCAGCCCAGTCGAACTTGTTGTAAACCTTCGCCCATCTTTGTGCCCATCCCCTGCCATCAAAGAGTCGAAAAGCACCTGCCTCAAGTCCTGTGGAAAACCTGCTTCGAAAACGAAGCGGGGAATTCTCTTATTGCGAGAGCCGAATCCCACCTCGGCGTCAATAAAGTTGATGAATAGCCTAGAGGAAAAGAAGAAACTATAGTCATCCTTCCCGTAGGGCACTGGCAGTCGAGCTAATGTACTGTCAATGCGGTCGTATTTATCTCTATTTTGTAGTTTTCTCTGTGCGATGCGGATCTGTCCCATCGGGAGACTAGCCGTGCTCTGACGCCCCCCTTTGCTCACCTGAGTTGTTGCCACGGAGCCTTCGGCAATGTACCAGCCGAGAAAGTCCATGAACGGCTGTGGCTCGAAGACGAACGGAACTTTCTTAGAGTGAGAATGACTGTGATCCCTCACACAGTGCTCGTCGCGGTAAACTAAGTGATGAGCATCAATGAATGGCTCGAGCGAGACGTGTGTCGGATAGAAAACCCTCCTTGGCGCTTCTGCCCTATGATGCGCGAAGACTATCTGCCCGTACTGTTTACCGGCTAGTTTTCTAAAGTACTCTGCCTGCCGTTTAACGAAGCCGGTGCTGGTCTTATAGTACATCTTGTGATCCGGCGTTACTTTAAAATCGACGCCGACACCTTTGAAGCAGAAGAACTCGCTTGTCAGAGAGCGTTGCGTTGCCGTGACAGAAGCGATTTCGACCTCGTGTGTTTCGGGATTGAGGGTATAGACGCGCTCTCCGACCTTTACGTCCTTAATGTTTTTTATGCCATGAACAGTGAGTATCTCCGTATCACCGGAAAAACAAGGACCATACAAATTTACAGGAAGCAGGTAGATCGAGTTTAGGCCGTACTGGTCGCGATAGGCCTGCGACTGGACGAGCAGAGCCTTCTTCGCGATGCCGTAAGGGGCGTTTGTCTCTTCGGGGTATCCGTTCCACAATTCCTCTTCACGGAACGGGACGGGTGTGTGTTTCGGGTAAGCGCAATTATGAACTGCGACGCCGTTGGCCACGTACGTGTGGGTTTGCTCTACCTCTATGTTGAAGACCGGACCATCGTACTCGACATCTCTCACGCTTAAAACAGGCGTCAGAAAGCCACGTGCTAATCTGCGACATCGCGAGCGGAAGCCAGATGGCTCGTCAGGATCATCACCATTCATCAGATCGAGCAGGTAAGACACCTGCTCATTTCCATTTACCCAAATGCTCCAGGAGTCCCTAACGGTCACCTCTCTCCCTTGAATCGTGGATGCCCCCTCTTTCTTATTAAGGTACATCAGCGGGAAGACGCCGATTTCTACGAGCAACGATTTAATTTGCCACGCCAGTTGATCAGATACGGTAGTGAAATTAATCTTACGTCGATCCGCGCTCGTAGAGTAGCAACCGTCGCCGTTGAAATAACCACGCAGGAAGGCTGCTTGTTTTGCCTTTGGCAGAAACAGCAAATAAGGAGGCACTCTTTTGTTAAATGATAGATAAGGGGCCGCCGTGTAACACTCCCGCGTGAAGAATCTGGCAGTTTCCAAGTCATAGAACGATACTTGATACCCTTCCTGTCCCTGAATCTTTCGCACTTTACCCTCAAGACTGAAGCATTTCAGCATCAGTTTAAGGGTATGCTCAATCAACTCAGGCTCTTCACCAAAGGAGAAATAAACGTGTCCGCGACTGCCCCTCTCACCAGTATCAGCTAAATACGTGCCGCCCTCGGCAACATATAGACCTAATAGCTCACAGAGTTCCGCGCCGAAATTCTCCAAGTCATATTTGGTCGAGACATTAAGCCGTGGGCATAGAAGAAAGTCGCCGAGTTGAACATCCTTAGCCTTTTTCCACCGGAGATCATCATTACCACTTTCCGACACCAGAATAGGGTGTTCAGGGGTGACAGACATAACTGGAAGACCACGAACTTTAATCGCCTTCAAGGCACCACGGAAATCACGCCTCATACTCTCTGAAACGGAACAGAGGGTACCATCGTCCGCCACTACGACGTCTCCTACCTCTACAGATGATATAGGCTTTACGCCACCGACCGTGCTTATCTTAGTTCCCGGGGGAAAACAAATGGTTCCGACCTGCACGAACTTTTCGATTTTGTGCAGGCGCGCGCCCTCTATAAGCTGCGCGCCCATCATCAAATTCTCGTAGAAGAAGAGGCCCGGATTTTCGCGGTTCGCGCCAATGCCGCCGACGATGGCCGCGAGGTGTATCACGACTTCGGGTCGCTGCTCTTGATAGAGACGTTCCACGTCCTCGCCGCGCACGAGATTGTATTCGCTCTTGCGAACCGTGAAGACCTGTTCATACCCGCGCGCCTGAAGTTGCGCGACGACGCAACGACCGAGAAAGCCGCCGCCGCCCGTCACACAGATGCGCTTGCCCGGCAGAGAAAATGTCATACGTCCTTGTGTCTTTAAGCTTGAAAGATACTTCGGGGAGTTTAGCGGATAAACTTCGTTCCGACCGGCTTATTCATCAAGACGCGCCCCACCGCATGGACTTAACCGCCAGTTCAGATTCTCCAACGGACTCCTGCATCGCGACTTCGCGTCGCGCCAGTTCCAGATCATGTTCGACCATAACGCGCGCCAACTCTTTGAAAGTAACCTTCGGCTCCCAACGAAGGACGCGCCGCGCCTTCGACGCATCGCCCAGCAAGAGATCAACCTCCGTCGGTCGAAAGTAGCGCGGATCAATCTCGACGTAGCGTTTCCAGTCGAGGTCGAGATGCTCGAAGGTCGCGTCCAGGAACTCGCGTATCGAGTGCGTCTCGCCCGTCGCGATGACGTAGTCGTCCGGCTCATCCACCTGCATCATCAGCCACATCGCCTCGACGTAGTCTCTGGCGTGCCCCCAGTCGCGGCGCGCGTCGAGATTGCCGAGATAGAGCTTGTCCTGCAGGCCGAGTTTGATGCGCGTCGCGGCGCGCGTAATTTTGCGCGTGACGAAAGTCTCGCCGCGCCGCTCGCTCTCGTGGTTGAAGAGAATGCCGTTGCACGCGAAGAGATTGTAAGACTCGCGGTAGTTGACTGTAATCCAGTAAGCGTAAGCCTTCGCGCACGCATAGGGGCTGCGCGGATAAAAGGGCGTCGTCTCGGTCTGCGGCGTCTCGACCACCTTACCGTAGAGTTCAGAAGAAGACGCTTGATAGAACTTCGGTCTTAAACCCACTTCGCGAATCGCTTCGAGCAGGCGGACGGCTCCAAGCCCCGTCACCTCGCCCGTATATTCCGGCACGTCGAAGCTGACGCGCACATGCGATTGCGCGCCGAGGTTGTAAATCTCATCGGGCTGCACCTGCCTGAGAATGGTATTCAGAGAGCTCGAATCGTTCAAATCTCCATAGACCAATCGCAGGCGCGTGCCCTGTTCGTGCGGGTCTTGATAGAGATGGTCAATGCGGTCGGTATTAAAGGAAGAAGAGCGGCGGATGATGCCATAGACTTCGTAATCTTTTTCGAGCAGCAGTTCGGTTAAGAACGAGCCGTCCTGACCGGTGATGCCGGTAATGAGCGCGCGTTTTGTCATCCGTGAAAACTCCGTAGCTTGAAGACTTTTGTCATCTCAAAGTGCCTTTGCCATTTATCTAATGTCATCTATCCAATGTTCAATGTTATCTATCCGAAAAGTTATCAGCGAGCACATGATCAAAGCGCATTCCGCCGCACAGCGTGATTGCCGAGATAAAGCACGTCCATCCGCGTCTTGAGAAAACAGTCTATGGCGTGGCGCGGCGTGCAGACAATCGGCTCGTTCTCATTGAAGGAAGTGTTAAGCACGATAGGCACGCCGGTCAATTCGCAGAAGTCGGAGATGAGTTGATGATAACGCGGATTCATCGCGCGCGAGACGGTCTGCAAACGCCCTGACCCGTCCACATGCGTGATGGCGGGGACTTCCGCGCGCTTCTCTTTTCTGACCTGATAGACCATCAGCATCGTCGGCGCGGGATGCGTCTGCTCGAAATAATCGCCGACGCGCTCTTCCATGATCGAGGGAGCAAAAGGGCGAAACGGCTCGCGCTTTTTGATGCGGTCGTTGAGTATCTCTTTCATGTCGGCGCGGCGCGGGTCAACGACGATGGAGCGATTGCCGAGCGCGCGCGGACCGAATTCCATGCGCCCCTGAAACCAGCCCAGCACAAAGCCGTCGGCGATGTCCTGCGCGGCGCGGCGCGTAATCTCTTGATCGGAGTAAGTCTCGAAGGCGAGGCCGCTCGCGTCGAGTTCGGCTCGTATCTCCCCGTCCGTGAAATCGGGGCCGGTGTATGCGCCCTCCATGTGGAACGCGCGCGGCTGCTTTAAGAGTCCGTTGTATATCTCGTAGCAGACGCCAATCGCCGTGCCGCTGTCGCCCGCGGCGGGCTGAACATAGACGCGCTTGAAGGGCGTGTTGAGCAAAATCTTTCCGTTCATCACGGAGTTGTAAGCGACGCCGCCCGAGAGTCCGAGGTCTGTCAGGCCGGTCTGCTCGTGGAGGTGTCTGAGGATGTGGAAGCCGACTTCTTCAAGCCGCTGCTGCAATGAGGCGGCGAGGTCGCGCTCGCGGTCTGTGAGCGGTGCGCCCTTCTCGCGCGGCGAGCCGAAGACTTTCGCGTACTCGTCCGAGAAAATGCGACCGATGGTCGGTGAGCCTTCGTCCCAACTCATCTCGACGCCCTCCGCGTGGTGTCTAAAGTAGTCGAGGTTGAGACGGAAGCGCCCGCCCTCTTCAGTCTTGATGATCTCGCGGAACTCCTCCATAAAGCGCGGCGTGCCGTAAGGCGCAAGCCCCATCACCTTTCCCTCGTCGCCGTAGTAAGGAAAGCCGATGAACTGCGTCGTCGCCGTGTAGAGAATGCCCGTCGAGTGCGGGTATTCGACCTGCCCCAGCACTTCTATCTCGTTCTCCTCTCCCTCACCCCACATCGTCGAGATGAAATCGCCGAAGCCGTCAATCGAGAGCAACGCCGCGCGCTCGAACGGCGAGACGTAGAAGGAGCTCGCCAGATGGGCGCGATGATGTTCGACATTATGGAACTGCGCTCTGAAGCGACTCTTCGGCACGTCGAGATACTTCGCCAGATCGTCTTTGAGGTCGCGCACCTTCGCGGTGTTGGCGAGCCGGTCGCTGATCGTGCCGATGATGCCGCGCCCGCCGGCGGACTTCGCGCCGGGGCTGTTGCCTATCCCCGCCAGACTCTTTGCGGCGCGCGTCGCAGCGTAGAGAACCTTCTTGTGCAGGTGCGCCGAAGGATCGCGCGAGATGCCGATGTGATTTATGTTCTCGACGGAGACGCCAGCCGTCTTCAGGCAATACTTGATTGACTCAACGGGAAAGCTCGCGCAGTGCTTGAAGCGATTGAAGCGTTCTTCCTCGACGGCTGCGACGAGTTGCCCATCGCGGATGATGGCGGCGGCGGCGTCGCCGTGGTAAGCGTTAATCCCTAGGATAACCATGTTCGTTTGAGACTTTCTGGATTTGAGTTGAGCGGGAGGCCGCGCACAGGGATGAGATATTGAATAGTGTGCGCTTCAGAGATAGATCACCGCAGAGAGGACAGAGATAACACAATGAAAAGCGTCGGCGCTTCCACTGCGTTTTCTGCGCCTCACAGGTGAATCAACAATACCATCAAGACTGATTTCATATACCGGACTAACCTACAGCGGGTTGTACATGCGTGTGAACTCCGTCAGTACCGCGAGCGGTAGCGAGCGGGGTTTGCTTACTAAAGATGATCCGCTCGCTATCGCTCGCGGTACTGATTAAAGACCCTGCGCCAGAGGTCATATGCCATTGCACACCGCTATAAACACTTTTCAAATTAACATACGTCAACATCAACTTTATATCTACTCAATCCGGACTAATCCTCGCTCATATTTTCACAAATCAAAAATAACTTATCCCTTATATCTCTCGCAATCTGACAGTTCGAATGAACATTAAAGCGATGGAAACTCATCTCAAAGCAAAGTCTTCTCATCTCGTTTCAGGATGAGTTAATTCTGTGGCAATATCTGTCAACATCAAAGCTATTTAAGCACCAAACGGGCAAATTCTCCCCTCGACTTAATCCCCGTAAATCCAGCTTAAAAAAGAGCTTGCATAATTCCCGCGTTAGGTTTACTCTGCCCCCGTTTTCGCTCAAAGTTCCTCGCATCACCATCAACTCACATCCTTTCTGGAGGTACTCAAGATGTCAAAAATCAAGCTGAATCTTCAAAGATTAACCATCCCGGAAAAGACCGCACGGGCGCAGCAGATCATTGCCGCTCTCACGGGAAATGCTCACTTCTCAACCCCCCAGCCGGCGCTGGCACAGGTGACAACAGCCATCGAAGAATTGGATGCGGCATATCTGGCGGCGCAGACGGCGCGTCAGGAAGCTAAGAACAAAACCAGCGTCCAGAATCAAAAGGAAGAGGCGCTCGACGGCATCCTCGGACAACTGGCAAACTACGTCGAAAGCATCAGCGGCGGCGATGAGTCAAAGATCACGAGCGCGGGGATGGACGTGCGCGCCGCAAACAGCGCGACAGGCGATCTACCGGCGCCGGATGCGCTGATGGCATCGGCAGGCGACAGGGACGGCGAGATAGACTTAAGCTGGGACAAGGTCAACAAAGCCCGCAGCTATGTCGTCGAGCGAAGCCCGGACCCGCCGACAGCCTCTTCTTGGCAACATTCCGCTGTCTCCACTAAATCACAGACCACCATCACCGGACTCGCCAGCGGAGCGAAATACTGGTTTCGCGTCGCCTCCATCGGCCCCAACGGTCAAAGCCCCTGGAGCAATCCTGCACCGAAAATCGCACCTTAAATTTCTCTCAACAAACTCAACACCTTCCGGGGCGGAGAGTTAATTCTCTGCCCCGCACTTTTCAAGAAACGCCGAACGCGACACGTCCCTCTCCGTGACGCTTCAACACTCGACGGTAAACTTTCAAGATGGAAGGCAATTGCGCGGCGTCGCTAAAATGCGTCTCCACACGCTGCCGTCCGGCTTCACCCATCCGCTGTGATAAATCAGAATTCGCAAGAAGTTCTGAGATAGCAGAGGCAAACGCCTTCGGTTGATCGGATGGAACAAGTCTGCCCGTGATGCCATCCTCGATAATGTCTGGAATCCCTCCAACTTCAGATGCTACAACCGGACGATGCGCGGCCATAGCTTCGATAATGACACGTCCGAACCCTTCGTTGATGCTGGTCATCACGAAGAGGTCAATGGCGCTCATTAATTCCACGATGTTGCGGCGCGCGGGAGCGAACACCAGCCTGCCATCTAAGCCCAGACTATCGGCCTGCTCTCGAAGTGTTTTTAAGTACGTCTCTTCGGATGAATCAGCCGTATCCCCGACAATCGCGAAGCGAACATCCTTCTGTCGCGACGCGACGAGCGCGACGGCATTAATGAAACACTCAAGTCCTTTGCGCGGATTGATACGACCGACCGTTGCTACTAGCGGCGCGTCGGAGCCGCCCGTCAGTTCAAGTCTTAAAGCCTCGCGAGCAGCCGCGTCAACTTCGTCGAAGGCCGTCGGGTCGAGGCTATTGAAAATGACTGAAACCTTATCGCGGATGCCGCGCTCGTAGAAGATTTTTCCCACGGCACTTGAGATGACGATAATCTCATCCGAGAGATGATTGATCGCTTTGACGACGGCGTCACAGACGAGACGCGGAGTGGCGAATGAAGTTCCACGCACATGATAGACGCTCGGCACGCCTGCCAGTCTCGCCGCCAGCCCTGATTGAAGGACGACTTCCATATTAGTGTGAACCAGATCAATCTTCTCGCGACGGATAAGATTAAAGAAGCGCGCCGTCTCGGGTAAAAAGCCTACCCCGTATGCTGCAAGCGTACTCAAGCTCCTGTTGCGTCGTATGCGCTGCATGGGCTGCTCGAAGACCTTTGCTCCGACGCCTTCGTAGCGCTTGAGTTGCGGGCTGCCGGGCGGCAGTACGACGAACGGCTCGACAACGCCTTGCAGTCCGCGCAAGAGACCTATCAAGCTCTCGTCAGGCCCGCTCACCTGTTGTGCGAAGGGGGTCACGTAAAGAATTCTGATCGGAGAAATAGCGCTCACTTTTTATTACTACACCGACAATGGAGATGCCTGTCTGGAAATTGAAGAACGACCTTCTGTATTGGACAAGGAGGATATGCTGCTCGCATTAAAGAGACGGCCAACCACTTTGTATAGAACGTAGAGCGACCAAGGGCGCGTCCAAGAGCATTCACCGGCGAGGAAAGAGCGCCAGACGGCGCACACGCTCTCCGCATTGATGATTCCTTGCAGCGCAGACGGTTGATGCGAAAAGGTCTCTTCCACGTCCTCACGTAGTTGCCTCGGCAGCCATTCCTCGAACGGCAATGTAAATCCGCGCTTCGGCCTGCCGGTTACGCCTACGGAAAGCGGTTCCGGCAATGAGCGCACGAGCAAAGGCTTCGGCATCCTTGAACTGAGCTTTTCGCGTCCGGGGACACGCATGACATCCTCAAGCAGAAGGTGGTCCAGCAGCGGCACTCTGACCTCTAAAGAATGCGCCATACTCATCACATCGGCGTCACGCAGGAGCGTGCTGGCGATGTAGGTCTTAAGCTCCAGATAAGAGATTCGATTGATGGGGTCAAACGTTTGCGCGCGCTCTGTGATCTGCCGCATGCGCGTCGCCCACGCGCCGTACTCGATCTCAGGAATGACATCCTGCTCGAATAGAGACACGATCTGTTCCGGCAGAAATAGTGTTCGCGTCAGAAAATAGGGATGCGTGAATCCGTAATCATCGAGTAGCAGCGCACTGAGTTTGGCACGACCGTTACTGCGTCCGCGACCGAACAGCGAAGCGCTCGCCTGTCGCATGATATATGGCAATTGTTCCCAGTAGCGCGAGAAGTTATCCATGCGCGGCAGCGTTCTAAAATGCTTGTACCCGCAAAAAGCTTCGTCTCCGCCGAGACCGGAAATTGCGACTGTGATGCCTGCTTCTTTCACCGCGCGCGAGATGTAGTAGGTGTTTATTCCATCAATGGTCGGCTGGTCTAAAGCATTTATAGCGTCGGCACAGGTATCGAGCATGTGCGATTCAGTAAGCAGAAGAGTGCTGTGCTTGACACCAAGTTGCGTCGCCGTCCGCTGCGCCTGTGGCGACTCGTCAAACGGTTTGCTGTCGAACCCGATGGTAAAAGCCCTGACCTGATCAACTGAGGAGCGGCGCATCAACATCGCCAGCGCGCTCGAATCCACGCCCCCGCTGAGAAACACTCCGAGCGGCACGTCACTGACGAGGCGCAGGCGCACCGCCTCTTCAAGTCGCGACGCAATCCTGTCTCTCGCTGCGGCTATCGTTCGCTCGTCGCACTTTTCAAGCGGCAGTTCCCAGTATTCTCGTAGCGCAATCCCTTCCGCGCTGACGGTGAGCGTGTGCGCGGCGGGCAGCGACATGACATTTTCGATCAGAGTAAGCGGGTCTTGCACCGCTCCGAACATTAAATATGTGTTGAGCGCCGCGAGACTAATTGTTTGGGGCACAAGCCCCGTTTTCAGAAGCGCGCCCAACTCCGACGCGAAAACGAACTGTCCATCCAAATAAGAGTAATAGAGCGGCTTAACGCCTAAACGGTCGCGAACGAGAAAAAGCTCTTGCCGGGATGCGTCCCAGATGGCGACGGCGAACATCCCGCGCCAGCGCATGGCGCAATCTCTGCCCCACACGCGGTAGGATTGGAGAATAACTTCCGTGTCGGAATCGGAGTGAAAGCGGCAGCCTTTAGTCTCCAACTCCGCGCGTATCTCTTCAAAGTTATAGACCTCGCCGTTAAAGACAATCCAGTTGCCCGTCTCGGCGTCATACATCGGCTGGTGCCCGGCTTCGGAAAGGTCAATGATAGAGAGGCGCGTGTGACCAAAGATAAGAGTGCTGTCTTCACAGTCAGGTGTGATTGCCACAATTCCCAGATCGTCGGGTCCCCGGTGAGCAAGCGCCGACACCGCACGCTCGACAAGCGCAGACGCGCCCCCGCGTCGGCCTTTCATCCAGACTCCGACAATCCCGCACATATTTTTAACGTTTTGTCTAAAAGCGCGTCAGGCGTGTTTATGCGAGCGCGCGCAGGCCGGCCCTGTAAATAGCGGATGAGGGCAGCTCCCGCATGATGATGTCCGTCAGAGTTTGCTTGAACCGCGGGAAAGTGAAATGCTCTTGCAGTCTTTGGTATCCGGCATTGCCAAGACGTGCGCGCAATGTAGGATCGAGGCAGAGACGTGTAAGCGCCTGCGCCAGTTGCGTGATGTCGCCATACTGGATGAGCAGCCCTGTGACACCATCTTGAACCACTTCCGGCGAGCCGCCGCAGTCTGCCGCGACGACCGGCTTGCCGTACTGCATAGCTTCGAGAAACACGAAGCCAAACCCCTCTTTGGCGCTGGGCATGACGAACACGTCGCAAGATTGGTAGTAAGCGCGAAGTGCCGCATCATCTACGGAACCGAGGAAGTGAACGCGCGAAGAGACTCCGCACTTCTCGGCTAATTTCTGAAGTCTCAAAGCGTCTTCACCGCTCCCGACGATAAGGTATTGGGCGTCCGGCACCTGAGCGATTACGCCGGGAAGAGCTTCTATTACCGTATCCACGCCCTTGTAGCGTTCGGTAGCGTCGAGCCTGCACACTGTCAAAATCCGTGTTCCCTCTGGCAAATGCAAGTTACCCGGGGAATCGGATATCTCTTCCCCATCCCACTCCAATCCGTTTGGCAGCAGATGCACGCGATCCTCTACCACGCCGTTACTCTCGACAGCCCGCTGCTTGGTGTACTCACTAATCGAGACGGCAAAATCGGCCTTCTGTAATGCTAGACGGCGTGCGTTGGAGAGCTTCGCCCACACATCTATCCCGTACATCATCACGCCGTAGCGCAACCTTGGCTGGAGACGCCTAAGCATTAATCCAAGCGGCGCATAATTGACATGGCCGATGAGTACAAGCTCAATACGACGGGTTAAGGCGAGACTCAAAACTCTTTCGGCAAAGGCAGTCCGATTTGAAGCAAATGCTTCAAGATGTAGTTTGTCTAGCTGGCTAGCCTGCGGTTTCACGTCCGAGGGTTTATCGGTCGCTAACAGCACATGACTCTCGTTCATCTCGCCGATCTTATTCAAAGCACGACAGACTAAGCGATTGTAGGTTGGTATCCCGCCGTAAGCGCCAAATGTGCTGGTCTGGAGAGTAAGGATCACCTAACTGACCTGCACGCCTCTCGTTTCGGCAATGCCCATTTTGGCTAAGCGCCTGACAGATGGTTTTTCCCTGACCCACAACAGCAGGAAACAGCTACATAGCAGATTTTGCACGATGTTACCGAAGAAAATCTCGGCGCTCGTCCCGACACCATTCAGGAAGAAAACGAAGAAGGCGAGGAATACCGCCTGACCACCTGTCCCTGATTTCGGCCCGCCGAAGACAAGTTGCAGTAAAGCGAGAATTACTCCCTGCAAGGCCATGATGAGCAAGACACCGAAAATGCCGAAGTTAAGATATCCTTCACCTATTAGGCTTACCCCAAACGTTGATCTTTTAGCTCCCTCTTCGCTCGTAATATTGTAAGCCACGGCATAAAAGTTATTAGCACCTCCAGCTTGTGGTTTATCAGGCCATAGTGCTCTGGGGATAATTGCCACTGCGAAGTATGAGTAAGTTCCACCAAATTGATAAGGAACAATCTCAGGCGTGAGAGAATAGATATGAGCGAATTGGTGAATCAGGTCTGTGCGAGAAGTTGCACTATTAGTCGCCTCGGCAATACCACGTTCACCACTTAAAGTTTCAGTCCAATATTGCGAAGCTTGCTCAATCCAATTTAACGGGCTGTTAATTAAATCTTTAGAGAGGCTTGTTTCTGTAGAGTCAGATCCTAAGAATTCACGAAATGAGGCTTTAACCGGCGACAGAAAAATTACAATGACTATGATCGCAATAATGCTGACAACTGATACTCGCTTGCCATATAACCATTTAGTTATGAATAGTATAGTTATAGGGATCACAGCCTGCTCTAAAAAAGCACTGGAAAGGCCACGCCAAGTCGAAATCACGACGACACTGTAAAGCACAAGTTTATGCCATCTTGTTCCACGTCCTGAATATACGATCCAACCCAAAATGCCTATAACTACGAGTTGTTGATTTTGTAATAGTGTGAAAATAGCAGCATATTGTACGCTTTGCTCTTGAGAGAGAATACTACGGACTCCTAAACTAAGCGGCAATAGGATGCCAACTAAAATACAAAAAAGTATTGCCTTCTTCTCATTAAGATGTAGATCAAAAGTCGGTATGTATCTTTTTATTCTTCCGTGTTGTAAAGAGTAGTAACCAAACTGAAGAGCTAGAACACCGAGCATAAGCAGTATTAGAGAGAAAACAATATAAGCATCTTCCAGATACTTTATCTCACCATATGCAAGTGCAATTTCCGGCTTACCAGTAAATATAGGGATGGAAAATTGAATGGCGTAGGCTAAGCAGAGTATCGCAATAACAGGCACTCCGCCTTCAAAACGCGCGAAGTAACGGGCTGTAGGATATAAACAGATAAAAAGTAAGAGTATCGCTGACAGTGATTGAAGGTAGGAATATTCATAAAAAGCAGCTATCAGAGGGCATACTAAAATGCCAAAACCAAGTGCCAGAGCAAATTTCTGCCAGATGCGTCTGCTTTTTCGTAGGTCTCTTAGATTTGAAGTACTATGCACAAACGTTCAACAGCTCAAAGGTTCTTAAACTAGCCTTTCACTATTCAGAGAATGCACCTTGCGCCGAACCGAAGTAGCTAACTATATTTTGTGCTGCAGCCGAATAGTCGTATGGTTCTCTCCAGCAACGCCTATAACCGTTCTCCGCAATTCTCAATCGTAAATTGTCATCATTCAAAGCCATTTCCAATCGTTCCATTAATTCCATTTTATCTTTAAACAGCATTACTTCTTCGCCTGCATGAAAAAACGTTCTCACTTCAGGTGTATCTTCATGAAGCATGAAAGAATTTGTGGCTGGAATCTGGAAAGTGCGTGCTGTCGTCTCGTCTTTGAGGGTAACGTCGCTCCCCGCGCGACTTAACAGTCCAAGATTGACTTTAGAGGCACGATAAACAAGCGCAAGCTCATCACCAAAGATCCCGGGCAACAGGTTGGACCCCAGCTTCTTCTTAAACTCTGACGAAGCGCGCTTCCAGCCAATGCCGAACACCTTTATCTTCTTATCCTTTAACCGTTCAGCAATATATTGGATCGTCTCTTCTTTCTCAGGAGACCAGCAACCTACGAAGCTCACGTCGGAGCCATAATGTTGAGCGAGTTGTTGTGTGAGTTGGACTGGACGATGAACGTCCGGATCAAAACCGTGACGAACATGACGAAGTTCTTTTATCTTGAACTGCTGCTGCTCACGCTCACCGTGGTAGCTCTTAGTTGTGAAAATACAATCGTACTTTGGGAGCGCGGAGGGGATATGATCACCATGATCGGTAAAGCTCACATCGGGATAGAAATTGTAGATACTTTTCCCCAACGCACGTAGATTATCGAGCGTCTGAGACTTGAGCTGCCTTCCTTTGTAAACCAGAATAAAATCGTAATGGGAAGAGTGTGCACGCCTTAAAACGATCTCGTTATAATCCTTAATTAGGAAACCCTTCGTCAGTCTTCTGATTACACGCGGCGCTATACCTTCCCACTTCCACGAAATGAAATCCTCTTCGTCAGAATCCAGCACATTATGGCCTAAGTGCTTGAACGCATGTGCAAGAGCACGCGCATCAGATCCCCACCACTTTGCAAATCCTAACGCAAGGATTGTGTAACGCTTGCAACTATCGTCAGCCATTTGCGCCCCAGCATAATTTTTCGGCTCTAGCGCTGTTTCTATCATCGGGATAAGCTATTCCATGCTAGTCAACTTCTGCGCCAACCAACTCTTTTTGGTAGTGCAATTGTTCCTTCTGACTTAAGGCCAGAAGCACTTCTGATGAGATCCGTTCTCCTACTCTTTCCCAAGTAAGGTGTGACGTTGTATAAGTACGCGCAGATTCGCGCATACTGTGATACTTCTTCCGATTCATACACATTTCGAGCATTTTTTCGGCAAAGGCAGGGACAGTTAAAGGAGGCTCGATCAAAAATCCTGATTCTCCATCACGTATCAATTCGGGGATACCAAAGCTTTTGGGCGCAACTACAGGGCAACCGAAATACCCTAACTCGATTATTACGAGCGGGTTTATATCCGAAGAAGTCGGATGTACCAAAGCGAACGCCTCGGAGAAAATTGCTCGCAATTTATTCATATCAACAGGTGAGGTCTTATGAAGGAATCCAGCGTAATGGACTCCGTCGATTTTAAGCACGTCGTGTGGTGGCGGGCCCCCGACTAAAATAAGTCGGGCGTCAGGGACGGAACGCTGCACCAATTTAAAAGATTCGGCACAGATGCGCCCTCCTTTTTGCTCGAAATCGTGCGCCACGAATAGAAAATTCTTCGCACCTTGAAAACAATCTTCAGAAGGAATTGATATATGTCCGCCTACACCTGCAACCATCAAATTAGATAGAGGCAGCCCGTAGTCATCAACCGCCTTATCCAAGGCCCACTGTGTTCCGAAAAAGACTCTAGAAGCTTGCTTCAAGAAATCAGCTTCAGCATCGCAGATTCTCTTTATATCTCTTTCATGGAAGAGGGGTCGATTGTGATAGACATCTATGTAATTCGCAAAACAAGTATCTGTATAAACAAAATAGGGCCGACGTGATTGATAAAGTATCCAAGGAGTTGGACCATGAAAGAAGTCACAATCGAAGGTTTCATCAATCTGACTTTCCACAACGGCAGCTATAGCCTTCAAGCGCCTAGCTGAGTAGAAATGAAAACTTCCGGGTGCCCTGCTCAAGCGGCGCAACTTTGAGAGAATCTTTGCTGGATAGTCTATGGGGCAATTTATCGGACCGATGTAACGCACTTGAAAATGCCGCTGCAAATGTTCGTATATAGCTGCATTGATACCACTCCATCCTCCACTCATCTCATTCCGATCAATATTTGTGACGTAATTTATTCGTACCATGACCTATTTCATGTATCGACTTAGCCTAGTGGTCAATGAGCGTTTCATTATACTCGGAACAGCCAGCGCGATTTTGCGAAGCGAATAATTTTGGGGGTTTGAAAGCTCTTCCACGCGAAGTGTGAATTGTCTCGGATGAACTAAAGGCTTACAACTCATCGAATATTTTCGTTCTGCCTCGGACACACTTGGATATGAATCTAAACAGTCCTCATGAATGAAGAAAAAGACGTTCTGTATGTACCAAGGCGCGATTTTTTCCTCATACCAAAATCTTCCGCGTAAACAATCAACTACCGAGTAACCCTCTTTTTTGAACATCTTGATCCAATAAGAGGGCCAACGCTCATTAACATGCCCTGTTCCGCCCTGATATGGAATTGCAGCAGAAAATACGATTGCCGGGCCGAGTTTTGTTAATGAGGAAACAAATTGTTCGGCGCTCGGGGATGGCAAATGCTCTGCAACCTCCAGTGAGACGACAAGATCAAACTTTTGCTCCAAATTGAATGGTCTGTCCAGTTCTACCTGTCTAAACTTGGCCGGAGGAATTTCAAGCTGCTCGGATTGTACCCACGAGCCATCCAATCCGAGAAAATCTTTTAGACCACTTCTTTGGAAGACGGAGAGCCAAACTCCGCTTCCACACCCTACATCAACAATAGATTGCGGATTAAAAAGCTCAATGAGCCAGGGGACAATAATCTCAGCAGATGATAGAGAGTCTATCTTGTGCCCATCATAAAACTCTTCCGAATAGTTTACTTGTTTATTACGCCGACGATAGCTCATAGAAGGAATGTATTTATCAGTAGCGAGAGTTATAAACTCTACAATCCAAGATCAACGGCAGAAAGATCCTTGTCCTTCTATGAAATCAGTGTTTGATCTTTGGGATCAGCTCCCTTGGTTAAGTGAACTCCAACTTTATATAGTTCCATCAATTTTTTTGCAGAATTCTCAATAGAGAAGACTGAGTTCTTGACCGCTGCATTGCAATTTATAGAATTTGGACGACTTAGGGATAAAAGGCTCAATGCCTCATCCGACCATTTAGCAACTCCATCTGAGAGAGGTTTAAAGCAGACCATGTCTGGAATAACAGCACATTCTCGAGGCGTCGCGGCTGACGCAAGCACTCTTAATCCCGCAGCCTGTGCTTCAACAGCAACCATACCCAACCCTTCTGCGATTGATGGAAAAAGGAGCAAGTCCGCGCCTGACATTAGGCGTGCTATATCTGAGCGCGCGCCTACCAATCGTATCTGTTTATCTAGTCCCCACGAATTGACTATTTCCGTTAGCTCTCTGCGCCTTCTATCTCCGGCTCCGACCATCAGCAAGCGCACATTGGAATCTTTACTAATACATTCCCTCGCAACTTCCAGAGCGTATGTTGGATTTTTCTGATTCTTAACCAACCCTAATTCATGATGTTCATCCGATCCGAGTCGCCCCACAAAGAGAAGAATTTTAGCGTTGTCATCCCATCCAAATTCTCGGCATACATCAGCATGCAGATTACTTGAGTCACCAGCAAAATCCTCTACCTCAAAGCCGCAGTAGGCCGCGCCTAGATCGAGATGCTTAAACATCCGTTCGTTGAAACCATAGACCGATAGCATCTCTCTTGAAGTACCCATTATGTGGGTCGCATATTTAGCCAGAAAACGTTTACTGACCCTCTCGATCCAACGTCGTTGTAAAGTTGCGCTCTGCTCTACTATCTGGAATTTCGGATTATGCACGTGAGCTATACGCACAGGAGGCAATTTGTTGGCCCCCATGAAGAAATGAATGCCAGCCGTGTAGTCTTGATGATCATGAATGGCGTGATATTGGCCTTTTTCCAAGAGTCTACGGAACTCTCGTCTGAAGGATTTCAGGCGCTTACGCGAATAAGGTAAGTAGTGAAGACGTGCCCCCAGTGTTTTGGCCTCTTCATCAAAGAATTCCGGATAGCCGCCCGTGAGGCAAATATCGAACTTTAATTTGTAGGATAGTTCTCTTTCGGCACCTTTGAAGTATCGAAGAAGTGATATTAACCAAGTTTCCGCCCCTCCGACCCCTAGAGATGTAAACACCTGTAGGACTCGCAACTCAGGTTTCAAGTCCAAGCCGTCGCTTTCCTCAACTTGCATAAAACCCGATTGCGTTTGTTTACCGCTAGAGGATAGAGTTTTTACTACCATCAGCAGTTACTATCAAACAATAGAGTAAACATTATCAGCCGTACAATCGCTAACTTCTAGCTTCTCGCCCCTTATCCGCAGAGGTTAATCTTTCTGTAAACCTCTTTACTCTTCTTAACTGCCTTTGATAGACAGCCTGCAGAGATCCTATAGCAATATCAGCGTTTTGGCGGAAGGATCCCAACGGCAAGCGCGAATAATAATAGTCCTCAAAAAAGAGGAGAATATCTGCGCGAAGCATCTCTTTAATACGGTTCTTTTTTAGACCGGCCCAGTGGATCAGGTAAGGATAAGGGGAGTTGTTGGCAATACTTTTCAAATCGAATTGACTGATCTCCCCCACTCCCCACTTCATAAAAGGGATTCTCGAAATCGTGAGCGCGCCGCGCTGCTCTTTACTCATTAGAACGTAGTTGAGCGCCCCCTGGTCGCCGTTTTTAAAGACTTGAGGGTGCATCAGTATAGGCGGACAATTGTTCCAATCGATTAGCGATGTGAAGTCCTCTCTTTTGAGTATGCCCCCAGTAGCGACGATCTGCCCGGTGTTGAAAGTGTAATTAGGAAACTTGAAGTCTGGATCAAACCGATTCAGGGCGTTGAGGGAAAAGTAAATTTCGTTAATGCGTTGCGCGGACTGATCCTCGTATTGAACGACAAAATCTTCATTGCGCTCCTCTAACTTATCAAGCACTCTGCCAACGAAAACAATATCCGAGTCCAGAACTAGAAAGCGCATCCCCTGTTCCGAGAAAAACGGTTCTAGTTTTGAGAGTCCCCACCCAAATTTTTTCTTATCCGTCTTATATACTTTCACGCCCCAATGCTCCTCAATCTGGCGTGTGGAAAACTCTCCGTTGAAATAGTCTTTGATAAGGTAGATAGGAATTTGTGGATACCAGTATCGAATGCTTGCCACGCAGATCTTCGTCAGTCGCAAGTCATATTTGTGCGTAGCAATGAATATCGCTTCAATTGGCATTAAATTACCGGGAATCCCTGAGTTCGTTCTAGGATGGGTCAGCGGCTTAAGCAGAGGCACTATAAAGAGACATCAGATTTTCCACGCCGCGGCCAAGAGAAAAGACTGAATTCTCTATTCTCTTCAAACATTCGTCGCGCGGAGGATATTTCTTCGATAGCATCTGCAAAAGAACATCAGCCCACATTTGTGGGCCAGAGGATAAAGGAATCATCTCGAACAGTTCGGGAATTATGAATACATCTTCCGCCAAACTGTAAGAGGCGAGTACTGGAAGACCTGCGGCCTGTGCTTCAACTATAACTAATCCTAACCCTTCCTTAGGTTCTTCTAGACGCGGGAAAACGAAAATATCGCAAGCCTGCATTAGCGCTGCGGTGTCATCCCGCCATCCGAGCACGCGAACCTTATCCTCCAGGCCTTTTGCTTTCGCCATTTCAATGACAATTGATTCCAATTCACCGGCACCTGCAAATACTGCGACGACATTCGGATCTTTCCTGCTTACGGCTGCAAGTACCTCTATCAGATAGCATGGATTTTTCAGAGTAACCATGCGCCCAGTAAACAACAGTATCTTTGCATCGGCTGAGAAACCAAGACTGGAACGGAATTGCTTCGGGTCAAGGGCGCTTTGATGGAATGCCGAAGTGTCGATTCCATAATAAAGAACCGAATCGCGTCCGGGCTTCAGTTCCCTATTGCGTAGGAAAGTGTGGAGGGTATTTTCTGAGATTCCGACAATATTATCAGCAAGCCTGAGACAAATCCGCCTCATAGGCTCTTTCAAGAGAGACTGTTTCACCAAGCTTGGCGTCAGAATACTCTCGTCGGTGTTGTGCACATGAACGATTCTTTTGCGAAAAGAGATACCATGTGCTGCACATAGATAGATAGCGCTGATAAAGTCGTGGTGGGAATGAAGTATGTCATAGTCGCCCTCCTTCATTACACTTCGTAGATATCGAAAAAAAGGACGTTTTTGAGCTATAGGATGAGGCGAATAGATTATCTTTCCACCAAACTCACGCACGGCGTCATCAAGACGCCCCGGCCTTCCTAAGGCGCAGAAAAAAGTCCACTCAAATTCCCGCCTTTGCCGCGAGGCCTCGTAGAACATCCTGACCAACCAATTTTCTACAGCTCCTGTGTTGAGATTCTCAACGATATGCAACAAACGAACTGGCGTTCTTTCGTTCAAGGCTATTAATTTTCAACTTCAGTTACGACGTAGAACATCGATGGCTGTTTTTAAGAAATGATCGTTGCCCCGTAATATGCTCCGTCCTCAATTTTCAACAAGTCATCAAGATAGCGTATTGATCTCCCACAGTTTTTCACGATATCTAATAACTCCTCATAAGTGGTACCGAATTCTTCCCAAGCATATGGATGCAACTCACATATAATTTTCGTATCAGACTTCAAGGTATTCAAGCCTCCACGCAAGATGTTAATCTCCGCCCCTTCTGTATCTAGTTTAATCCAGTTGGGGTTATCTAGCCTCTTGGCTAACAGGTAATCATCAAGCCGCTCCGTCCGGACATTCTGCGTTAAGAGTTGAGTTTTTGAAATATCTGTTCCAAGCCCCGATCTGGCGAGAGAAGCTGTAGCATCGCCTCCACCCTTTGAAAAAAACTCACATGTCCCTGCTTTATCAAAGAGCGCTAAGTCTTCCACGATAACTCGATTTGAAAATCCATTCAGAGCTAGATTGCGCTTCATCACTTCTCTGGAAGTTTCGTCAGGTTCAAACGTAATTACCTTACCACTAGGCCTTACTAGAGACGCAAAGAAAACAGCGTACTGCCCTACATTGCCGCCGATATCGAGAACGAACTCTCCGGGCTTAACATTGTCGAGAAAATATTTTGTCTGCTTCGCATCATTGCGAACCGTGCCAATTTTAGAATCAATATATTTTAGCCGGACTGGTCTCGTACCCGGAATATAACGCAATTTATGCTCGCCGTAATCTACAGGCTCTCCGCGGTCTTGATAGAATATCTGCTTCAAGGAGATTACGCTCTGATGATAAAGAGAAGTTAAGCGGGATTTCAAAGTCTCTTGCCTCCTTAAGTCCGAGCAGCACTTTGACATTGGGCTACACCCGTGAAGATTGTTCTTGCATAGGTTCCATCCAAAACCAAGACATACGTTCGGGGCGAAATTCAGACAATTCGTTTTCAATGTATGCTTTCGGGATTATCCGAGTTCTGATAGTTTTGAATGGAAAGTCGTTTAAAGAACGCTCGGTTTGCCAAATATGCTCTATTCGATGACTTGATTGAAAACGTTCTCTAATTATCTGTGAGAGGTCTCTCTTCACAAAGTCGTGAAGCTCAACGAGGATATAAGCATCCTTCAATGCCGGTATTTTTTCAATATCAAGAAGAGTCTCTTCGTATCCCTCAACATCACATATAATGAGCGTCCTTCCGCTCTCTCTCAAAGATGTTTTCAAGTCCATTAACTCGCATCTACCTAAAATATTCATACTGCCCAACAATCCATTTAACCCGGCAAGTTCTGCTATAGCCTTCTGTCCTTCTTCCTCTATCTCGAATGCTGTAACGATTGCTTTCTTAAGACGCAATGCCATTCCAACAGCGTAATAGCCTTCGGCGGCTCCGATATCAATCACGCTATCAAAGTCAATATCGCATGCTTTTTCAATATATGAATGCAATTCATTTTCATATATCCCTAAAAGTTTTGGTATATATACACTTGCCAGAGAATGGTCGATGTATTTAAGGTCTTTGAAGGGACCATCATAAACCTGCATTTTAGTCCGATTTAAAACTAAATTAGTCAGATAGCGTGGGCAGGAGCGTGACCAATGCCATCTTAGTGGAATTAACGTTCTAGCTATGAGTTTTAGCATTACCCGATCTTTAAAGCGTCATAGGTCTTTATTGTCCGTTATCTATAGTTGATAGGAAAAGGTACGCCTGTCTTTCACCTCTTCTAGATGCTTGAAAGAATTTGCGTCGTTGCTGATCCATTAATGACATTCTAAGAGCATCTGCTATTTTAGTTTTCCATCTTGGGTAAGGCCCGACAGCTGCTCTAAAAGACCTGAATACAATTCCTGAGTAAGCGATGCCTTCAGTCAATCTTAAAAGATATTCTTCCTCCAGTCTCGCGGCAGAAATGAGATGTTCCAACTTCTGTGCCGTAAAAACCCCTACGCCCATCCCAACATCGCAAGCGCAAGCAGCCAAGTCATTGTCCCCAGCTGAAATTAATGATTTCCCCACTCGATCAAGAATCACCTTTCGTTGCCCGCTTGCATGCAAGTAAACGTAGTATGCGGCCACATTACTCCTTACACATAATCCCGCACCGCAGGGCATAGTCTCAGGGAGATTGGGAAGGTTAGACCAAACATCGCGCTCAAGGCTTCTGATAACAAGGTTGCCCCAATAGGGTCTGGTCCATTCCGGGGGAGTAGTTTCAAAATCCGGACGCGTCTGCCCGCTCCAAGCGCCTATCAAAGGAAACTCTTTTGATATTTTGACGACGTTCTGTAAATAATCAGGGTCGAGAACATTATCATCATCAACAAAGACTAATACCTCTCCACATGCTTCATGTATACCGCGCAGTCTGGCGTGAGTAAGTCCGAGTTTATCTTCCCTCACGTGGCGCGCGTTCTGATGCCACATTAGATCAATACGTGATGCAAGCGGCTCATCACATGAGTTGTCAATCAGTATGAATTCCCATTGATCCCTGCTCAGAGATTGGTCTTTCAACCCTGTTAGAACCCGGCTCAGGTATTCAGCACGTGGATTGTGTGAGCAAGTTATTACCGACAGAATGATTGACATCTAAGCTTACAACACCGTTCTGATAAGAACATCAGCCACAGATTAAGTCCCCAGCAATTTGGATGTTTATTCGCCAACCAAAACTCTCGATCAGAATTGTCAGGTCTGCCGGAGACTTACCTGCCCCTTCGAGTGCCCATGCAGCGCACTCGATGATCGCCCAACGAGGCAACTTCCGCGACAAGGTCTGGCGTAAACCTTCAAGCGCGTGACATTCCCACCCTTCAACATCTAATAGAATGCCGTCAAACGATTCGACGCCAAGCTCCATAATCGCGTCATCACCCTGTCTGACAGGGACTTGGACTTGCCGGTTAGCTCGATGGGAAACGGCGAAAGATGATTGCGTATCAGTATCAGCGACCCAAAAGGGGAGGGTTCTATCCTTATCACTCAGCCCCGCAGGAATGAGCGAAACATTAAGCTGAGGATTTAGTGAAAGATTGTAATTACATGACTCGATGTTTCGGGGGTCGGCCTCAAAGCAAATGACGCGACAGCCCAAACTGGCAAGAGCGAGTGGTATGTATCCGACGTGCGCTCCGGCAACAAGTACCGTTTCACCCGAGCGTGCGAGAGTTTGGAGTTGTCGTAGAATAGCCGGCTGATAAGTTCCAAAAGCCATCATGGCTTGAAACGGGTTCGCCATATCCAAGCGCATCCGGACACCTCGTAAATATCCTGTAAGGCAAACGGTTTTATGGCCTGGGCTGAGTTTTGCGAGCAGACGAGTTACACGCTGCCCACCTCGGGGTAGGTGCGAAACAACGTTACGGGTAAAGCGTGAGGTTAAGATATCCACCAGTTCATGTTTCTTTAACCTGCATGACTAACAATGACGGATTAGCAGGTACCATTCTGTTGAAACAACGATGACCAAGTATCGGTGCAATTTATGACTGTAATCTCTTCAATCAGAAGAAACTTAATCCTTAGTCGCGACAAGTTGAAATCCGGTAGCTAACTTGTCGGAAAATGTCTTCGAGCGCTGCGCCCTCCAAAGCAGCGGGCGCAATATCAGCATGCGCAAAAGAAGATAAAACGGATTGTTCTTAAGATGAAGCCAGATATATGCTTGCCAGTACAAGGTGTGATAAACGGTGAACAGGCCTTTTATATCGAGTACTCGAAATCCGTGATGCGTGACCAATCTTATCAAGCCATCTTTAGTGTAGCGTTGATAATCTGTAGGGACTTTATGCTCAGGTTGGAGAAAAGGAACTTCTAATATTAAATGGCCGCCCGGCCTCAGCACACGACACAGTTCTGGTACTACCTCTTCAGGATTTTCAACATGCTCCATGACAGCGATACATAAAATCGCATCAAAGTAGTCAGACTCGACAGGAATTTGATGGATGGGTGAACGGATGTCAATGTTGGTACGCTCATCGCCAGGCCAGGTAATATCTTGATTGGTTAATTGGCCTTCGACCAAATGAGAGACATCTCTCCATCCTGCGCCCGCATTCAATACCTTACCCTTAAGAAAGGGCGTGAATTCGGTCAGATCAACATCAATGTTAGGGAAAACAGCAAATTCACCGGGGACTATCTTTCCGTAGAGGCTTCTCAATATTTTCTTTATCGGCACAATGGGCAAAAGAGTGCCCGGTTTTACCGGGCTGAATCTGCGGAAATACTGAATCTAGTGCGCACAAATGCTTTTAGCGAAATCATCTTTGAAACTAAGGGATTCGGCAGCAGACTGCGGAATAATATACGAGGCGGCAAAAGCGAGAGCGGATTCGCCAGCCATTCTCTACAGATGATTTTAAGACCAACCACTTTTTGATGCTGATAAAGCATCAGATTTTCGCCCCATAAAAGAGACTCAAGAATTTTAACTTCGCATTGAAGTTGAAGCGGGATGCCATTGAGCGGTATGTTTATTTCCGTGAGAGTGGATTTCCTCTGTGAAACAGAGTCGGCTATCAACTGAACATCTTTGGTAGCATCGCTCTTCCGTCTCTCTGCAAAAGCTTTTAAGGCTCCTATATAAGCATCGCGAACTCGAGGCATAGTGATTCCGACATCCATTTCTTGGAGAATCGTACGCCGCGCTTGCTTTTCAATCTGACGGCGCTTTGATTTGTCATTAAGCAATTCGCATGTGCGATTAATAAACCCGTTCGCATCATCGAAAGGAATCAGAACAGCGTTGCTACCGTCAATGACAATGTCCCGGGCAAGGCCTACCGGGGTCGTGACGCAGCAAATCTCGCTACTCATTGCTTCAAGTAAAGTGACGGGACCGCCTTCAACTCTTGCGGTAATCCAATAAAAATCGAGCGCTGAGTACATCCGAACCAAATCTTCTTTATCATTCAAAAACGGAAACCAGATGCACTTAATGCCGGTCGAACGAAAATCCTCAACCATTTCCTTCCAACCGGGGCCGACGATGAGAGCCGTCACGCCGGACAAACGATGACTCAACCCATGTATAGCTTTTGCGAATATGTCGGTGCCCTTTCGGTCAACCTCGTTGCTGCTCTTCTTCGCAAAAAACCCAATGACCGTTGCACCTTCTTCAATTCCGAGCTTTCGGCGGAGTTTGAGACGTGAAGTTTCGTCTGCGGGTTTGAATTGCTCAGTATCTACTCCGTAAGGAATGCAAAATATCTTGTCAGCGGCTATGCCGTGCGCTTGTAAATCTTCTCGCCATTCGTTCGAGCCGACGACGATGGCATCTCCCTCAAAATTGTGTTCGACGTAGCTATAGTCCGTTGCATGATGATGACTGGTCACACAGGGGGCAAAATCGCGGAAGCGCGGAAGCCAATGTTTAGATGTGTATGGGCAGATAAAATGTACCAGGTCGAAATTGCGCATTAGTTCCGGCTGACTGGTGAATATAATATCAACTACTGGACCGGATACAATCGTGGCATCAATCCAAGGATTGAAGCGCACGATTGATTTAGCAATTGTGCCCGTGACCCAGTAAATCGAATCGGGGATAAGTAGAACTTTGAGACTAGCACTAGACACAGAATTTATATTGTCTAACGTTGCGGGACCAAACCAAATTTAGACGGAACCGACTAGAATGTGTGTATTATTAGATTTTAAAGGTACACCGTGGCGAACTGGCTGCACTAAACTTACACCGAAGTCATGATCAATCGTCATGACTGGAAAGCCTTGCTCTCTTAGTTCTTCAACAAATTTAGGCACGCCCATATCTGGGCGTGCATAGCGATGGTCGGGCTTTAAATCCCAAAGAGTATCGTGAAAAATCACAACCCCGAATTGCTGAACGAATGGCGAGAACGTATCCCAGTCATGCTTGACGCCTTCATAGCTATGGTCGCCGTCAATGAAGAGAAGGTCTATTGATCTAGTCCAATTATGAGCTACCTCGTCGGATGTTTGTCGGACAACTTCAACCTGCTCTTGAAGACTCAATTTCCTCAAATTTTCTCCGATGATATTGAACGTATCATCCGAGTCAGTGTCATTCCAATTAGTACGCATATGCGGATCAATTGCATAAAGTTTTCCGGAACCATTCTCTTTTAAGGCCATGCCGATATAGCAGGCAGACTTACCACGAGCAGAGCCGATCTCGACAGCTACATCCGGTTTTAGAGAACGAGTGAGACCGTAGAGTACCCAAGCAGAATCTCCTAGCCCTGATGCTATGCCTACCTCGTCAAGCTGACTACAACTAGGCCCACCACTCATATAGGATAGTGCCCAATTCAGTTTACTCACAATTCGTTTGAGATGTCTCATCGTTGTCATTTCTATATTTGCGAAATAGCTTCCAAATCCTCTTTGAAATTCCAACGCCAAGCCGCAGGAATCCTCATGCCGCCTGTCTCACGAATTATCAGCGGGTTCGTGTTCGGTCCGGGTAACACTTCGATTTGAGCGCAGCCTGGAAGATAGTCGAGTGAGTTGTTATTCCCGGAGCGTGCCCCCACATCTATCGAATAACGACCGGGTTGTAAATCTAATATCTGAATTGTCGCTTCGACGTATCCCCCTTTACTCTCAGGTTGGTGCTTCTCCCGGTCATGCAGGTCCGTATCAACTGACATAATGCGAACACCTTCGAGCGATGAAAAACCGAACCCGAATGCCACATCACCAATCTCAGCAAGAGTCTCGTAATGAAGTGCGACGCGAAGCGGTTCGCCGTGAAGAATCGGCGAGCCTTGATTGAATTCTATGTTCGTAATGCGCAAGCGTTCGCCCATTCCCGTCGCACGTTGTATATCTTTCAGATACAGTGTCGATTCCATTTCATTTAGTGCTAACCTTAGGTAGCTATCCACCACTATGCCTGTCGCACCCTGCATGTTCATCTTTCCATGTTCTAGCCAGAAGACCTTCTGGCAAAGAGCACGTACGGCCCCCATATTATGACTCACGAATAGGACAGTTCGTCCTTCACGAGTTGCCACATTGTTCATCTTACCTAGACACTTTTTTTGAAACTCAGCATCTCCTACCGCCAGCACTTCATCAACAATCAGAATCTCCGGCTCAAGGTACGCAGCAATAGCAAACGCGAGTCGCACGTACATGCCGCTGCTATACCGCTTGACGGGCGTATCTAAAAATTGTTCGACCTCTGCAAAAGCTACTATCTCGTCAAACTTACGTTCAATCTCTGCGCGTCTCATGCCAAGAATCGCGCCGTTCAGGTAAATATTTTCGCGTCCGGATAATTCGGGATGAAACCCTGTGCCAACTTCGAGCAGGCTGGCTACGCGTCCCCGTATCTTCACCTCCCCTTTCGTGGGCGCAGTAATTCGGGAAAGTATTTTAAGGAGCGTTGATTTGCCAGCACCGTTGCGCCCAATGATACCAACGACTTCGCCCTCCTTTATCTCGAATGAGAGGTCTTTGAGTGCCCAAAAGGTATTTGCCTCGCTCGAAGCCTCGGCGGGCGCACCCTTGAAAGTAGAGCGAAGCAAGCGAAATGGGGCGGACATTGTGCTGGTAATGGTATCGCGTAGGGCACGATAACTCTCACGCTCGCCTAAACGATACTGCTTACTCAAGCCGTCACAATGAATGGCTATATCACTCATGTATTAAACAATGTCCGCGAAGGTCTGTTCCATCCGCCGGAAATAGTAAAGTCCACCGATGAATATGAGCATAACGGCGAAGACAGACACGGCCAGCATAGGCCCCGGCCCTTCAGTCTTGCCGAGGAGCGCCCAGCGAAAGCCTTCGACAACACCGGCCATCGGGTTCAATCCGTAAAGCCACCGCCACTGTTCGGGGACGATGCTCGAAGGATAGGCGACGGGCGTGGCAAAGAGCCAGAACTGCGTGAGGAAGCCGATGGTGTAGCGCACGTCGCGGTATTGCACGTTAAGTGCGGAGAGCCACAAGCCCACGCCGAGCGCGGTCATCACGGCGAGCAGGATAAAGAGCGGCAAGGTCAGAATCGCAAGGCCGGGGACGATGCCGTAATACATCATCATGGCGAGCAGGATAAGGAAGGCGATGGCGAAGTCGAGCAATCCGCCGAACACTGCGGAGATGGGGACGACGAGTCGCGGGAAATAGACTTTCGTGATCAGGTTCTGATTGCCGACGAGACTGTTGCTCGATTCAGCGAGCGCGAAGGCGAACAGTTGCCACGGCAGCAACGCGCAGAAGACGAAGACCGGATACGGGATGCCGTCGGACTTCATGCCTCCGAGTTTGCCGAAGAAGAGACTGAAGACCAGCATCATAAAGACGGGCTGGATGATCGCCCACAACGCGCCGAGCGCCGTCTGCTTGTAGCGCACTTTGATGTCGCGCCAGGTGAGGAAGTAGAGCAACTCTCGATACTCCCAGAGTTCTCTCAGGCCAAGCGATGCCCAGCCGCTCGGCGGACTAATTAAAAGTGTGGGTAGCGGCGGCGACGAAGGGGCGGGCGGGACAGGAGACGGCGGCTGGTTGTCGAGTACGAGGTTGCTGTCCATCAAAAATTAACTTTACGCGAATTTGCGACTGCGGCGAAAGGGCGTTGACGAAGAATGTCAGGTTCCTTCTTCGGCGCTCACTTCCGTCGTGTAGTACTGCGAATAATAACTGCGATAGTAATAGTAGTCCTGATCGCGCAGGTTGACGTTGTTGAGGATGACGCCGAAGACTTTCGCGCCGACATCCTGCAAGAGTTGCTTCGTGCGGCGCGCGACGTTGCGCGAGGTCTTGCCGCTATGGACGACTAAGAGCACACCGTCAACGAGCGTCGAGGCGAGCACGCCGTCGGTGAATGAGCCGACCGGCGGCGAGTCTATGATGATGTGCGTGAAAGTGCCTTCCAGAATCCGAAGCAGGCGGCGCATCTGCTCGGAGCCGATCAACTCCGCCGGATTCGGCGGGATCGAACCGGAGGTTAAGACGTAGAGACCCGTCTTCTCGTGCTGGTTGATCATAGCGAGGACTTCGACCTCGCTCAGTTCGTTCGAGAGAATGTTGCTGAGGCCGCTTCCATTATTAATCTCGAAGATCGTGTGGAGGCGCGGGCGGCGCATGTCCGCGTCAACGAGTAGGACGCTCGCGCCTGTCTGCGCCAGAGAGAGCGCGGTGTTGACCGCCGTCGTCGTCTTCCCTTCTGCGGGAACGCTCGATGTGACGAGAAGTGACTTCGGCGCGTGACCCGGCGTCGAAAGCAGGACGGACGTTCGCAAGTGCCTGTAGGCTTCAGCGAGCGCCGAGCGCGTCTCGACGTTGAAGAGAAGTTCGGGAGAGTCGCTTCCATGTCCGTTCCTGTTAGTGAGGGCGAGCGAGCGCGACGGGAACAGGCGACGCTTCGTGAATCCGCCGACCGCCGGGATGACACCCATCGAAGGCAGACGCAGCCAGCGGTCAACGTCTTCGGTCGAGCGGACGGAGTCGTTCATGTATTCGAGGAAGATGGCGAGTCCGACGCTGCCGGCGAGCGAGAGGAAAAACGCCATGATGACGTTACGCAGACGCTGCGGGCCGACCGGGTAGTCGGGCGCGGTCGCGTAGTCGGCGACGTAGATATTATTGGGCGTTCCCGCTAAGACGACATCGTTTTCCTTCGAGCGTTGGAGGAGGCCGTCGAGCAGTTGCTTGTTGGTCTCGATCTCCTGCTGGATGATGCGATAGTTGATGGCCGACTCGTTCTGCGTGAGCGTCGTACCCTGTTGATGCTGGAAGTCCGTGCGAACCGCACGCTCGCGATCAAGCGCCTGACGGTAGCGCGTCTCAAGGTTGGTGGTGATGACTGAGGTCGCGCGCTTCTTTGAATCACTCGATTGCTTTTCGAGCGTCGCGATCTGCTGGTCAATCTCTTTGACCTCCGGCCACTCCTCCGTGTTGTTGACGAGGAGTTGCGAGCGTCTTTCTTTGAGCGCGGCCAGCTTTGAATCGGCATCCTCTCTGGTCTTGGCGTCCTTTTCAGCCAGCGCGCTCGCGGCTCCGGGCGACTGCGCGGCGCGGAAAGCTGCCTCTGCGTCCTTGCGCTCGTTCTCAGCTTGAAGTAGTTGCTGGTTCAAGCCGGCGAGGCGCTCGACCACCGTGTTCTGGCTGCCGTCGAGCGAGAGTATCTGGTGCGACTTCGCATAGTTGACGAGTCGCTCCTCATCGTTGCGGATGTCGGCTTGCAGTTCGGCCACGCGCTTTTGCAGGAAGTCTCCGGCGGAGGCGTTGGTCTCGGTCTTCTTCTCAAGGTTCGAGAGGACGAAGGTGTCGGCGATGGCGTTGACGATCTTCGCGGCCACCTGCGGATCGCCGTGCGTGTACTTGATGTCTATCAGCCGCGTGTCCCTGTTGTAAGAACTGGTGCGCGTCTCTTTGACCGGCTCGACTTTCAAGTCCGCCTGAAGAAGATGGACGAAAGGATCGAGCTTCTTGGCTTCGATTAAATCCTCGCGCGCGGTGGCGGGTGCGACCGAGCCTGTGAGCGAGAGTTGGTTCGCGCCCTCGCCGTCTTTTTTATCGGGCGTTTTCTTCTGAAGGCCGGCCATCCGCAAAAGGTTCTGCCAGACCGTGCGGCTTTGTCCCGCAGAGGGACGAAGAAACGACTGGTTGTTTTCGAGATCGAGCGTTTTGATGACGCGACGCAGCAGGCCGGGACTCGTCAAATTCTGAAGCTGCGTGTTGAAGTAGGTCGGGTCGGTCGTCTGAGAGTTGATGACGATAGTTCCGCTCTTGGTCGCGCCGCTCGCGGGATTGCTCTCAAGGTCAACCTGCACGCGCGTCTCCGCCGTGTAGATGTCGGGCTTCTGCGCGACGTAGATAGCGGCGGCGGCTGTGGCGAGAAGCGTGATGCCGATGATCATCCAGATGTGCTTGCGGACAGCGTGCAGGTACTCGCGGAAGTGGTTCTCTTCCGCCCCTTCCATATCGCCGAAGTTGGCGTACCCCGCATAAGAGGGCGACGGCGAGGACGCGACGAGAGGAGCCGCAGTTCTCGGTGCGTCGAGGCCTTTCGCCTGGGGGAGACTTAAGGGATCAGTATTATGGCTGCTGTCGTTCATCAAACTACCTCAAACACTCTGGCGCGCGCCGGTTGCAGCAAGTGCGGGGGCGACTTTGTCCGTTCCCATCTTAACGCTTAACTTTAGGGGATGATCCGCACGGGGAGTTGACCGACTGTCGGGGCAATCGTCCCGACGAGGCTCCGCAAAAGCCTCTTCCCGCCAGAGGTCGGAACGTCAATAATGTCGTTTGGTTGAAGCGCGATGTCCTCGGCCTTGTGCTTGTCTATCGCCGCCAGATCAACATTTATCTCTTGCCTGTTCGCGCCGTTCGCGTCCTGACGAATGATGCGGACGGAACCCTTCTTCGTGTCCGGCATCGTGCCGCCGGCCATCGCGATGGCGCGCGTCACCGTCAACTTATCCTCTTTGAGAGTGACGGGGCCGGGACGCAGCACGTTTCCGATCACGTAGGCTTCTCTCGCTTCGGGCAGCGTAATCACATCGCCGGGTTGAAGAAAAGGGTTCGCACGCTCGTCGCCCTTCAGCGTGTCGGCCAGATTGAAAACGAGGAAAGAAGGTGATGAGTTGCTATCTATGACAGCAGCAGCGGCGGCGGTCGTTGCGGGGGAAGCGCCTGTAGACATCGCAGAATTTGCGGCAGCGGTGGTGGAGCGAGACTCGTCGCACATTCCGAGCGCGGGCACGCGCGCGATCTGGACGCGCCCGCCGGCTTTCTCGGTCTGGCCGCCGGCGTAGAACTGCACTAACTCCAGCAAGCGCACGGGGCGCCGCAACTGAAACTGGCCGGGACGGACGACCGCGCCGTTGATGGCGACGGGCTGCGAGTTGTACTCCTTAACTTTGACGACGACCTGCGGGTTGCGCTTGTACTTCGTGTAGAACTTGCGTAGCTGCTCTTGCAGTTCGTTCGTCGTGAAACCGGCGGCGCGCACCTCGTTCTGCGTCTCGTTCTGGACGGAGAGAAGTGGAATCATCCCGCACTCGTTGACTTCGAGTCCATCGCTGGAGAATTGCTGGACGATGTCGGGGGCGGCGACGCGGATGGCAAGCACGTCCCTCGGGCCGATGCGATAGAGGTCTGCGGACGGGTGACTTGTCTCCGACCCGTTATTAGTGGTGGAAGCCGCGTTCGCCCGAACCGGGGAAGCGGTGTTGTTACTCTGCACCTTTGGCTGTTGCTGCCGTGCGTTGAGTACCGTCGCCACCATCGTCAGCGCCAGCGCCCCGCGCGCTATTATTCCGAAGACCTGTTTATTACTCATAACTTTGTTTCGCTCGCCGTCATCCATTTCGCTGCCCGCCGGAAGCATCCTTAAAAATTTTCGGACGCTTGACTGTTATTTACCCGCGAACCCCATCCGGCGTGCTGCGAGCGCCTCACGCACATGATTCGGATGCGCGAGATTGAGAACGGTGTTGCTGAGGACAACCATCTTCTCTTCATCTTCACGGACGAAAGCGCCTTCGAGCGGACCATCATTCATCTTCACGACGACGCCCTCTCTCACCCATTGCCAGAACTGCGCCTGCGTCGTCCAGAACTGTTTCCGGTCGCGGCAGACGATAAGCGCAGTTCTCTTCTTCTTCTGCTTTTTCTTCTCCGCTTTTCTTTTCGCACCGCTCATAACCTTAACACTCTCCGACGCAACTCTGCCATCACATGTCCTTAGGTTTTTCGCCCCTTCAGTTCGGAGGCTACTGGCCCGTCACGTCGTACCCCGGAAAAGGGGAAGCCTCAAGCGAGGCAGCTAATTTTTTCAAGCGCCGGTTCGCGCTCTGTGTTAATTACGCGAACCGGCGCTTAAAGGCAAAGGCGCAATCACTTCAACCAAAGTCATTGATCTGCTGCTGATACTTCAAAAAGCCCGAGAGGATGTTTCGGTTGAAGGTTCTTTTTTTTCATTTATCCAACAAACAGGTGTGGGTCTGAAGCACTGTGGGTTACCCTGACAATCTTGTGACGGCTGACAGAGGGCAGATTTTGCCGATCACAGACGATAAGCCTTCAAATCTTCGCGACAGATCGGCGTGATTATAATAATTATGTCAGCACATGCGTTCGAATCATGTCGGGCGATCACGCTGGAATTTAGAGAGCAGTCGCGATTATGCGGAACTAAGCTCTGACATGCGTGGCGGAGAAAGGGGGAAAGTATTTTGGTTAGGACACCGGGCAGAAACATACTTCCAAATCACTGAGAGTCAAAAACCCGTTCGCGCGAGGTACAGCCATTGCAAAGGCAGGCGGATTATATCCCCCTCAAAACGTTTGTCAATGACAGCCCCACCGTATGAAATTGTTTAATAATCTGATAAATCGAGATGCTTGTGTGCCAGCAAGATGCGCTCGCCAGAAGTAGTTCGGGGTGACAATGATTCCAGCCGTTTGGTCGAGGTTTTAATATTTCACGATGTCAATTAAATCACCTGCTCAGGTCATCTCCCGCGCAGGTTGGTACTTGAGGATAGCTGTTGCCCGCAATTGAGTATGATTGACTACACGTCTGGCAATACTTAAAGATACCAAAAACACTTGAAGACGAATCCGGCGGCGCTTTGATTTCTGCCACTTTAGAGAAAATCATCCTCTAAAGTGGACGATACATCGCCCATCCGTCCATTAAAGTGTACAGGTCAATTGTCAAAGAACTTTCAAAAGGTAGGATTTTAAGCTCAAACGCAATTTCAAGCGTGTTTTAGCAGCAAAGTTTATGCCTCTCTGGTTTTCTCTCGTCCGATGCGGTTGATGTTATCAACAAAGAACGTGCTGCTCTCTACTCACTTCCCGCTATATGAAACTCGCCAGATCGTGTTTGAGCCGTCGTCCGTCACCAACAGCGCGCCGTCTTTCGCCACCGTCACGCCGACGGGACGACCCCACACGTCGCCTTCCGGCGTGACGAATCCCGTCATAAAATCTTCGTACACGCCCGCCGGCGCACCGTTATCGCGAAGAGGCACGCGAATCACTTTATAACCTGTACGCCGCGAGCGATTCCAGGAGCCATGCTCTGAAGCGAAGGCGTCGCCGCGATATTCCTTCGGAAACTGCGCGCCGGTGTAAAACGCCATCTGGAGTGAGGCCGAGTGCGATTGGAGCAGCACGTCTGGGACGAGCACTTTGTCGAGCAAGTCGGGACGCTGGCCCTTGTGTCGCGGGTCTTGATGCGCGCCGAGGTAATACCAGGGCCAGCCGTAGAAGCCACCTTCGCGCACGCGCGTCACATAGTCGGGGACGAGATCATCGCCGAGTCCATCACGCTCGTTGACGGAAGCCCACAATTCGCCCGTCTGCGGGTGGACGGCGATGCCGACGGCGTTGCGGATGCCTGACGCATAGATGCGAAAATTCTTTCCATCAGGAGTATATTCGAGGATGTCAGCGCGCCGGTCTTCGTTCTCGCGCTCGTTCTCCCAGACGTTGGAATGCGAGCCGACGGAGACGAACATTTTCTTTCCGTCTCTGGAGAAGGCGATGTCGCGCGTCCAGTGGCCGCCGCCGCGCAACTGCCCGCCGCCGGGAATATCAGAGACGATGACCTCCGCGTCGCCGCGCGCTTTGAGGTCGCCGTTTTTGTAAGCGAAGCGCACGACCGAGCCGGTGTTGGCGACATAGACGTATTGCGGGTCGGGGCCCGGCGGGTAGAAGGCGATGCCGAAAGGCCGATCCAGACCGGAGACGAAAACATCGTTGGAAGCGGCCTTGCCCGCGTTACGGGCTTCGGCGCGTATGACGCGAATCCGACCCGCGCGGCTCTCGGCCACGAAGATGTCGCCGTTGGGCGCAGTGCGAAGCAAGCGCGGATTTTCCAGCCCCGTGGCGAACTCTTCGACTTTGAATCCGGCGGGCGCTTTCGGCCACGCGCCGGCGGGACGTGCAATGAGTTGCGGCCCGTTATCAACCGAGCGCGTCTCGAAGGGTTGCGGTAAGTCCGCCGTGGTGATGTGGCGGCGCACGCCCGGCGCATCCGTCGTCCAGTCGCCTGAGAGCGCGGCCTTGCCGGTCAGGATGGAGTTGGAGACGGTCGAGCCGCCGCCTTCCGTCTTCTGCGGCGAGGCTTGCGCTGGTCTGGCTACCTGTTGTTGCTGTTGCGCCTGTGTGCTTTGATCTGCGCCGGTGGTGCAGCCGATGACACACAGATGTAGAAAGATGATCGCCGCGACGACGTGAAAATTGCTATCTAGTCGGCCTTGATGCGGACGCCTGCCTGTTTTCATATTCAAGTCCCCCGGTTCGTTTGCCCGGATTATGCTTCGGCGCGGCGAGCGCGTGCAAGCGTGTCAATCGCGGGCGGTGAAGGCGGCGGAAAGGGGCGGATGCTCTCCCCCCTCAACGCCTTCGTCTCGCTTGAGATTAACCTCCCGCTCAACGCCACCTCGTCGTCGGGTCGCCGATGAGCACCCAAGTGCGGCGCACGTCCATGTCGGTCGTGGCGGTCTTGGCCTGCTGCATCGCATCGCCGAGACGAAGCGCGCCCGTGCCCGTGAACAGGATGCGGTACAACTCTCTATTCATCGCGACCTGTCCTTCCGGCTCGGTCATGCCGGACGAACTCCACACCGCCAGCGCGCCGCCCTGACTTGCCTTTAACAGAGACTCCGACAGACTTTCAAGCGAAGGGTCTTGATAGTATCCGTTGAGGCACGTCATCATCACGAAGAGCGGCAGTCGCGCCCCGTTCTGAAGCGTCGCCGCATCCTCGCCGCGCAGCAACCCGTCGCCCGTCCAGACGTTGACCGAGCCGTGTCCCATCCAGTTCACAATCGCCGGGCCGCCATTGACCGCGCCGACGATCTGGCTTCGCACCGCGTCGGCGGACTGCGTGCTGCGATTGATGCGCGCGACGTTGTACGCTCCGGGCAAAAGATTTTGCACGGTGTCGGTCGCGGACTCGAAGCTGTAACCGTCCGCCCCGTCGCGGTCTGCGACTAACAACGCCGAAGACTGCGCTCCCGTCGTATCCGGCTCGTGGTTGACGATCTTGCCGACGACGAGCGTCGCCTCTTCAACCGTCCGCACGGGCAGGCGTCCGACGGACATCTCGGCCAGCCCGTCGTCGTCAAAGTCCGCGTACCAGTTGTCCGACGCCGTCTCCATCAACAGAGTGTCTATGAGCTTCGACGGCACGAGATCGAACACGCCGCGTTTCATGTAGTTGCGCGGGTCGTAGCTGCCGTCGCCCGCGAGCAGCACGTAGCGCGGAGCCGTCGTCCAGTTCTCGGTCGTCCACAGGAGAAAGTCCTTGATGGCCTGCGGCGAGTGTTCGCCGTAGGAGAATTCGTCGTAGAGGTCTTCGACATCCACCACCGTCGTCTTCAATCCTTCAGCCTCGCGTTTCGCGGCGAGCGGCGCGACGGCCTGACGGAAAGAGTCGTGCGTGATGATGACGAAGTCAGCCTCGTGTGCGGCGTGCCAGTCGGAAGGCTGATTGGCGGAGAGTCCGGCGACTTCTTCGACGCGCCGGTCGGCAAAGGCGTAGAGCGTGCGCGCCGGAGAGGTGTCGGACGGCTGCACGGTCACCATCCAGCCGTCGCCTTTCTCGTTGGACTCGGTGACCACGACGGGAACTTCCGAGACGTTCTGCGGGTCTGTGATGTCCATCACGCGGACGTTGTCCGAGGTGAAGCCCGTGACGCGCACGTTCGCGCTGCCGTTGGCGACGAAGCGCAGCGCGTCGTCGTCGGCGCGATTGAGATGCTGATACGTGAGCCGCAGGTAATCGGTGAGACTGACATCGCCTGAGACGCTCGAAGTTAACTGCACGAGGTTGTCGCCCTCCTGCATCATCCACGACTCGACGAGGAACTTGGCCGCCTTGTGCTCGCGCCCGGCGAACTCAAGCGTGCCGACCTCCGTGCCGTTGAAGACGACATGGACGGTATGCGCGCCGGCGGTCACGCCTTGCAGCGATACTTCGAGTTGTCCCTGATTGTTCTCCGTCTGTTCGAGGTGACGGACGTTGAGCGTCTGCGTGCCCGGCGTTGAACTGACGACGCGCCCGAAGAAGTTCTCCGTCTCGCCGTTGGTGAGAGAAGAGTAATAGATGGTGCGATCCCTGCGCTCGACAGTGTAATCGTAATTCTTCGGGACGCCCGCGTCCGGGTCGGCGTCGCCGCCGGGCGTGATGCTCGAGCCATCGCTCGTCGCGCCGCCGCTGCCCCCGTCGGGCGGCGTGTTCACGCTGCTGTTGCCGTCGGCAGGCTGCTCCTGCGCCGCTCTTGTCGAGCCGAGACGACGGCCTGCCGTCTGGCCTTCGACGAGCCAGTAGACGCGCGTGTCCGTCGCCGTCTGATCAAATCCTTCGCCGTAAAATTCCACGCTGCCGTTTTGCTGCCACGCGCCGGCATTGTTGACGCGCAGAGGCAGCTCGACGCCCTCCGCAAAGAGTTGGAGGCGCGCAGGATCAACCGCAGGATTGAGTCCGGCGGCTTCGAGTTGCGCGCGCGTGACCCGATACCAACCGGCATGGCGCACAGCCAGCTTGACGGCTGCGCCGGCTGCGAGCGCGCGTTGCTGCGCGTCGGCAGGTGAGACAGGCACGACGGGAAGGGGGCGGCGTCCGTTGCGAAGAGCGCGCGCGGACTTCGAGGTAAAGCGGTCGCCAATCGTGACGGGCGCGGCGTTGGTCGTCGTCGTGGCGTGCGCCCACCATTGATGGACGGCGTCGGCGGGCGTCGCGTCCGTGCCGAGTTGCGAAAGCAGAAGCGCCTGATGCGGCGGCGGCATCTTCTGCCCGCGTCCCGCAGGCGCGGGCGTGTACGGGCCGCTCATTGTCGAGACGCCGTTCGTGTCAATGGCTTCAAGCCAGTAGCGCGAGAAGGACGTGCCCGCGCGGTCAACCCAACTGTAACCGTTGCCCGCGCCAAGCACGGTGCGCGTGCCCACGGCGAGCGCGGAACCTGCGATGAGCGAAGAGTTGACGGGCACGCGCGCCGCCGTGCCGCCGCCGTCTTCGCGATAGACGTTGAAGCCGAGATTATCAACTTCCGTCTGCGTGTTCCATTCGATGACTGTGCCCGCCGTGCCGTACTTCGTCGCGTGGAAGTCACGCAACCTGGCAGCGGTCGGCGCGAGCGGCGTGGCTGAGAGCGTCCACGGCGAGAAGCTCGTGACGTTGTTGTTCTCAATCCAGTTGCCGGTGATGGGGTCGGCGTTTGACTTGATGAAACGCTGCCAGCTCGTACCGTTGAAACGCCAGAGATCGAGCAGCCCCTCCTCGCCGACGACGGGCGTGCCGCTCAATTCGGAATCCAGATAGTGCAGCCTGAGCGTCGCCGTGAAATTGCTGCCGCCCGTCGGCGTGATGGTGTAAGTGCGATTGACGGCGTTCGTGAAACCGAACCCGTTGCCGGTCGGCCTCGACTTGACGAGGTTGACGTTGATGCTCGTCGCCGCCGTGCCGGTATTGAACTTGATCGTGACGTTCGGGTTGCCGAAGCTGAGAGCCGCGCCGCCCGACTCGAAGCCCGTGCGCGTGACGTTGCCGACAACATCGAAGTTGCCCGATGAAGCGCCAGTGTTCGGTTGCGTCAGGACGCTTGCGCCGGTCGTCAAATCGCTTGCGGTGAGGGCGAGATTATTCCTGACCGTCTGATTCGACGAGAGCGAGACGCCCGCGCTGTTGTTGAGATTGACGCTTGCAAAATTGGTGGGCGTCGCGCCACCGATTGTTTGCGCGCCGGACGTGCCGTTGAAGTTGACAACTTCCGAGCCGCCGTTGTATGCGGCGTCGTTCGTCCAGTCGCGCGTGACGTTGAAGTTGACGGTGGATGTGACGCTCGCCGCGCCGCTCGTCTTGAAGTCCGCGAAGCTGATCGCGCTCGCGCCGCTGATGGTCTGCGTCGCGCCCGTACCGTTGAAATTGACGGTGCGACTGTTCGCCGTGAACGTGCCGTCAATCTGGAAGTTGCCGCCGACGTTCAAGTCGCCGCCGTTGAGCGTGGAGAGGTGGAGGCTGCCGTTGTTCTGCACGGGAATGCCACTCTGAACATTGACGCCGCCGAGGACGGTGAGTGGAGCGGTCATCGGGCTGCCTCCTGCGCCGACGAAGTCCATGAGCAGGTTGCCGCCACTCTTAATGAGGAGGTTGCCCGCCATCTGCCGTGCTGTGCCGGGCGTTGTGCTACCCAAGTCCAAATCAGTGCCGCTGATGTTGTTAACCTGCACGTTGGCGGGATAGCCCGCGCCGCTCGACGCGCTCCATTCTGTGCTGCGGTGGAAGACACACGCGCAATCGTAGAGCAGCGTCGAGGCATTGCCATAGGTCGGCGCGTTGTTGACGACTGCGCCGCCGTTGCTGCCAATAGTGAGCGTGCCGTTGACGGTCGTCAGGTTCGCGCCGAAGTCCACCGGTTGATTGAGCGTGACGTTGACGCCGGTGTCGAAGGTGAGCGTCTTGCCGTTGTTGTTCGTCACGCTCTTCGCGCCGCCCGTGAAGGCGAACGTGCCCGCGCCGGTGATGATGCGCGTGGCGGGAACTGCCGCGCCGCCGGCGAGCATGTTCGTGCCCGCGACCGCGCCGCTCAAGGCCAGACCGTTGCCGTTGCCGAGGTCTATGCCGCCCGCGTTGATGATTTGCATCGCGGTGCCGCCCACCGGACTGGTGACGATGACGCTGGTCGCGGGTGCGTTGCTGAAGGTCAGATTGCCGCTCGCCTTATCAACGATGAGATAGGCGAACGTCTCGATTCCTGCCGCACCGCGCGCGACTGTTTGAGTGCCCGCACCGTTAAAAGTGACGGCACGGCTATTAGGCGTGAACGTGCCACTATCCGACCAGTTACCACCTACGTTGAAAGTGAGGGCAGTAGCGCCGGTCAATGCAAGCGTCGCTCCTGATGCGATGGAAACCGAGCCGTTGATATTTGCCGTGCCGGTGGTTGAGAGATTGAAAGTTCCAGCCGTGACGGTAAAGTTATTGAAGGTGACGGTTCCGCTACCCCCGCCACTCGTCGCAGGTGCGGCAAGGTTATATTCAAAATTAGCGTATGTCCGACCATCAAAAGATGGCGTGCCAGAACTTTGTTGTTTATACAAACTTCCGCTTTGAAACACGATGACGGAATTTGGCGCAGATGCGCCGAAGGGGTTTGACCCGGCGTTTTGGATGTATGTCGAGCCACTCGCAAAGATAATCGAGCCGAGATTAGTTGTGCCGAATGCATTCGATGAGAAGCCTGTCCCAGTTGTGAATGAACTGCCGCTCTGGAATGTGATGGCGTTGGCATCCACCGCAGTTAGTTTATGCGCCGCGCCGGAGAAGGTCATACTTCCGCCGATGCTTCCCGTAGCTCCTGTGCTGAGATCAATGGTGAGCGTGTTAGCGGTATCAATGTTGAGAGTAGAACCTGTGCCGATAGGAAGGTCTGTTCCCGCACCGCCCGCAACGGTCAGCGTCGTACCTGTTGCTCCCGCTTCCAAGAGTACGGTGGTGCTGTTGATGACGGTCAACTCCCCGATGGTTTGAGTCGGCACGTTTGTCACCGTGAAACTTCCGCCGCCCGTGAACTTGAGAATGTCGTCGGTTGCGGGAGTTGTTCTCGACGGACTCCAGTTCCCCGCCACCGTCCAGTCGGTAGAAACAGCCCCTGTCCAAGTGTAAGTAGTTGGAGTGGTGGTCGCCTGACTATTTGGATTGTTTGTTGCAGTGATGATCAGAAACTTGACGGACGAACCGCTACAGTTAGCTTCATACACTCTGAAGAAATAAGTTGTGCCTGAAAGCAATCCTGTCACATTAACGCTGCTACCACTTCCATTAAATACGACTTGTTCACCTGAGCCGCCGTAAATGGAATTTGCTGTGGGGTCGGTTCCGTCAACCGGGTCTGTGAAGGAATTAGTCGTATTGATCTTAACAATTCTCTTGCTGCCATCACCATTAGTCCAACTAGCTGTCATGGAAGATGTAGTGACTGAGCTAAAGCTAATAGAACTTGCCTGTGTCGTAGTGGTTGTGCAGGATACGCTTCCTATGGTCGGAGTAAAGCTAACAGTATCCCAACCTAAATTGTCCGAGTTGCTTCCCCCCGGATGAATCCAGCGTATATAAATAAAATCACCGTTAGGAATAGATAAGCCTGTGACAGTTTGGCTTAATGTTGCCCCTGTAGAGGCATTCGCTGTTGCGTCGCTGAAGCTCAAAGATGACAAGCTATTAGCCAATGCGCCTGCGGCTGGATTCGCATTGATAGAATTATTTGCATAGGAAACAGTCATAACAGGGGAGGCAGTGCCGGTTTTCCACATCGTACCAACATATGAAATTGTAAACCCTGTAATTGTTGACCCTGAATTATTCTGAAGCTGCCATGTTCCCTGTGCGTTACTAGCAGAGCCTGAACCAAGGAATGATAAATTATTGTTGGCATACCACCCGCCGTTTGTACCTGTAGTCTGCGCTGTTCCCCTCCAAGTATTAGCCGTTGCTGTTAGCATCCAATTAGCCGGTGAATTAGCCGTGCTTACTGCCGTTCCAGCAGTCGGCGATGTGAAAGTAGAAAATGTTTCCGTAATAGTGCTAGAACCTGTAATTGAAACTTGTCCCCATGCCGTCGCGCTCAACAACAAACTGCAAAACGCCGCTGCAAAAAGGAAGCCGACTCTTTTCATGTTCCCTTGCAGAGACCCGCCCGCGACCACAGGCGGTACTGACTTCTTCGTGTCACTATCGGGCGCGGGACGGTTGGTGCGGCGGGCGCGTAAAAGGGAGAGGGCGCGGCGCGTGGTAGTGTTGAGGTTCTTGGGGTTCATGGGGCTGGCTCCTTAGCTTGTGGCAATGGCGCAATGATGCGCTTCAACAATTTCAATCAATGCACACGTCTGATGATGCGAGACGCTGCGTGTGTTTAGCTGCATATACGTTTGTTGCATTGTTTAATGTGTGGCGGCATGCCTCGCTCCGCCGACAAAGCGAGCGGCGCGCGTGATGCAGTTCGCGACTTGGAAAGGCCAGCGCGGGAGTTCGTTGAAGGACCCGCCGGTGTGTACCGTCGCCTCTATCGGGTTCGGCCAGCGATTTTGCAGGTCAGCGAAGACGCCCGACGGGCGGCGCAGGTAAGCGCGCATCGGCGCGCGGTAACGCAGAGGCGCTTGCATGACAGCGTATGGCGTCGCCCATTGCTTCAGGACTTCCGGCACGAGCCAGCGCGGAAGCCGGCGCGCGTCTTCACGCTCGAACGGTGTGTCGTCGAGACGCGCGCCGAGCAGTTCATGCGCCAGCCCTATCGCGCAGGCTATCCAGCGCGCACGCCGCGCATCCTTACCCGTCACGCGCTCCCAATCGAAATTCGACGCGCGCCCCTCAATGGCCGCCGCCACGTCGCACAACCACAGAGGACGCCACGCGCCATGTTTGAGCAGGTGCAGGCACAACAGACGCAAATGATCTTCCGCCGACAGCACGCGGACAGCGGTGGCGGCAGCAGAAGCAGAAGAGGCGTCGTCGGCGCGTGTCGCATCAACGCCTGTGGTGACGCTGCTGTCGTTGTGATTGTCGCCGCCGACGCTCAACGTCTCGCCGCGCGCGTAGAGTTCCGCGAAGGCAGGCGGCTCGCGCTCCTCCTCGCCCATTCCTCTGTGCAGGTCAACCCAGAACTGTTTCGCCTCTGCGCTGTCCAACACGCGCGAGGCCGCGTCGTATTGCGCGTGCGCGACACACACGTCTATGTCGCCGTAGGGACGCAAGCCCCGCTCTTCGTAGAGACGCGCCGCCGCATAGCCTTTGACGAGCACGGCCTCGACGCGCGCCTCTCGCAGGAGCGTGAAGAGGCGGGCGATCTGCCGCTCGGAGAGCGCGGCCTGAATGGTGTGGTAGCGATAGATTTCCTTGAGTTGCAGCACGGGCGCGCTGTTTCTGTAGGGCGTGTGGCGCAGCGTCCACCAACCGAGCGGCGCGCAGCCTGCGCCGGTGAGCAGCGGCACGAGACGACACAACTCCGCTTCGTCGAGCGAGCAGGTGACGGCAGCGTCTTTTTGCGCGTATGTCCCGCTACGCCACGCGCCGTTAAGCGCGGTCGCCAGCAAACGTCCGGGTGTTTTGATGAGGAAGTCTTTCAAGGGTTTCTTACAAACCTCAAACGCGAAGAGGAAAACTTCTGTCAGTTATCGGGCACACGTCCCATCTGTAGAGGCTTAAAAATTCTAGCCGACGCAGACATTTGACCCGCCAATGCCATTGTCACATGTGCCAGCACAACATTGGACGGACGAAGTACATCCCCCGCCAGCCGGTATGCAACTTGCTGCCGCCTGTGCCACCGTCGGCGCGACAATCGCCGTCACGAGCGGGAGCGAGACAGCCGCCGCCACGCCGAGTACACGCATCAAGTCGCGCCGCGACATGCCCGTCGTCGTGCGCGCGGTGTGCGGTGGGTGTGTTGTGTTTGAGGAAGTCGTGGCGGATGGAGCAGCCGGAGTTGGCCGCTTGACACGCTCCTGCAAAAGATTCTCGCGCCCCAACATTTCGAGCGCGAGCCAGACCACGCCCTCTCTCAAGACATCGGGGCCGGGCAACTCCGCGCGCAAACGTCCGGCGATGCGCGCGACATCCGTCTGCCCGTCGCAACTCTTCCAGACGAGCGACGCCGTTTGATTCAGGCACATGGCCTTGTGTCGCGCGAGGTCATAGACGAGCGTTTCGTCCGTCAACTCGCGCACCACGATGCCCTCCGTGCGAGCGCGCGGGCGGACAACGACGACGCCTGTGTTTCGCTCATCCAGCTTGTTTCCAGAAAATTTTGATTGTGACATCGCCATTACCTCTGACGCGCTCCCGTCGCTGACAGTTGAGCGCAGCCATTGCCTCTGATGTGCTGAAACTGATGCGGGTCTTGATTTATTCGTGAATGATTTCGTCCGCTTTCGATCTCTGAAGTGTGAGCGTTAACTTTACCGAAACAGGTGGATGATGCTTCGTGTAAAGATTATCGGGTGAATTAATTTTCAATACCGGCAGAGCGTGAGCTACGGGGCTATCCCCTTGAAATGAGTTTTCAGGTGAGCAAATTAACACCGACGCTTAATCGCGTCAACAATTTTTTAAGAGACCCGGACGGCGACACGACCCGCCTCTATCTCTTCAACGCCAACTCGTTTTTGACGCTCTTGACGCCCCCCGTCTCGCGCGCGTGTTGTTCGGCCTTCGCCTTCTGCGCTGCGTCCGCCACCGCGCCCGTCAGCGTCACCACGCCGTCCGTCGTGTCAACGGTCGTGCCCGTGATGCTGTCCGCCAGCAGCTTCGCTTTGACGCGCGCCGTAATCGCCGCATCGTTCAGGCTCGGAGCGGCGGCGCGATTGACGTTCTGCGCGACTTCACCCGTCTTATTGACGACCGTCTCGGCGGCATTCGAGACCTGGCGCGAGGCCGTATTGGTCGCTTCGTTCGTGTTCTGCGCGGTACAGCCACCGAATAGAACCAACATTGCGATCAAAGAAATCTGCGTCCATTTCAACATCGTCTTCACTCCTTTTAGTGTGTCGTGCGACCGGCGTCGCCACGAACATCAATCAGACAGTTATTCCACACTGTGTCCGGCTCACGCCCTGCAACATGCCCACGCCAGACACAGCCAGCCGGCGAGAAACGCCAGCCCGCCGAGCGGCGTCACCGCGCCCAGCCAGCGCGCGCCCGTCAAGCTCAACAGATAGAGGCTCCCTGAGAAAAGAATCATGCCCGCGACGAAAAGCCATCCGGCGACGTTGACCGGCGTCCCCGGCCAGCGCGTCTGCGCCCACGCGACGGCCAGTAACGCGAAGGCGTGATACATCTGATAGCGCGCCCCCGTCTCGAACGTCGCGAGCATCTCCGCGTCGAGTCGTCCCTTCAATCCGTGCGCGCCGAACGCGCCGAGCGCGACCGCGATGAAGGCCGAGATTGAGCCGATGGCGAAAAAACATTTGTCCATCACGTTGACCTCTCTTTGCTGCCGGCTTCTTAAATTGCGCTCCGGGCACTATACCCGCAAGGCGCGTGAAGATTAACCGCACGCGGGTCAACGCCCGTCGAAAAATATTCGCGCCCGTCCGCGTGAAACAAAAAAAAGATTTGACGTGATGATAGTTTTCGCGTGGATTCTCCGCAATAGTAATCGAGACAGATGAAATGGCCGGCATTTTCCCGGCCATCAACATTACTGCCAACTTATTTTGTCAGGTGAGAAGGAGAATCAGGAACATGCGAAACAACAATTTCTTAAAGATCGTCAAGAGCCTCAGAGTGGCGTCGCTCATGCTGTTAGTGATGCTCGTCGGAGCGCAGACGCTCGACGCGCGAAGCTACGGCAGACCTCAGACCGCCGCGCCCGTGCAGAAGACCGAGTTAGCGTCGGCCACCGAGGCGAGACGCGCGCTGGACAATCTCGGCACGCAGGATTTCAAGGGCGTCAGGGATGCCAGACTGCGCGCCGCATCGCAGCGCGCGCTCGCCGCCTTGAAGGCGCTGGCCGCCAACAAATCGAACGCGCGCGAGGCATCGCTCGTCGCTAACTTTGATCGCACCATCAAGAATTTGAAGGCGCTACCGCAACCGGCAAACATGTCTCCCCATATGTGCGATGCAAGCTATGAGCGTTGCATCGAGCTGTGTAAGGAAACCGGCGGCAACTGCAATCTCTGCGGCATCGCACAAAACGGGTGCTATCTGGGTATCCTGAGCGCAGCCATCGTCAATGAGCATAACCCGACGAAATATTGACGATTGTTGCGGCGACCAAATCGCCGCCGGGAATGGGAACGAGTGGGGAAAGCCGTCTCGACTGCCACGCTCATCAAAAGCCGTGCGAGGTAAATTCATTCGCACGGCTTTCGCTCTTTGAAAAGTGACGGGACAAATCTCTCTCCCTCAGACGCGACGCCTTGCTGCGAGTTGTGGACTTCCCCCTCTTTCGGCGTATCCTATCTGCATGAGTGATCCACGCACGCCGATTCTCCACGAAGATTACAACGGCAACATCATCGAGATTGATTCAGGCGACGGCACGCAGAGGCGCAGGAAGCCGCGTCGCTGGCTGTGGGTACTCGGCTTGCTCGTGCTCTTCTTCGCCGTCTCGCGCGCCGCCTCGATTTACGTCGAGACGCTGTGGTTCGGCTCGCTCGGCTACACGCAAATTTATTGGACGCGCTTCAAATACGAACTCGCGCTCTTCGTCGTCTTCGCGCTCGCGACGACGCTCCTTTTGCGCGCCGCGTTCTGGTTGATGGAGGGCGCGCACGACGTTTCCGCGCTCGCGCCGCGCCGCATCATCCTCAACAACGAGACGGTCTTCGTCCAACCGGGGAAATTTTTAAAGCCGCTCGCGTGGATCGTCTCGCTCGTCTTCGGTTTCGGCTACGGACTCTCCGCGAGCGCGGAATGGCAGACTTACGCGCTCTGGCTCAATCGCCCGCCGACCGCAGACCCCGACGCTATCTTCGGCCTCCCCTCCGGCTTTTATTTGTTTACGCTGCCCGTCGCCGACGCCGTCGCTTCGTGGTTGACGACGCTCGCCTTCATCGCGCTCGTCGCCGCCGTCGTCTATGCGCTTTTGAGTATGCTTCCCGTCAGCGCGAGCGTGGGCGGACTCCGTGAAGCGGGCGCGTCGGACGCTGCCGCGCACGCTTCCGCCAAAGCGCGACAGCGGACAGCCTACGCGACCGCCTCCGTCGCGCTCGCCGTCGTGCTGGCGACGCTCGCCCTGCGCGTCTTCCTCTCGCGTTACGCCTATCTCTTCGATGACCACCAGATTTTCAGCGGCGTCACCTACACCGAAGACCACTCTCTGCTACCCGGCCTCGTCGCGGTCGCCGTCGCGCTCCTTGTCGCCGCCGCCATCGCGCTCTTTAACGCTTTCGCCACGCGCAATCTTCGCGTGCTGCTCGGCGCGCTCGCGCTGCCCGTCCTCGTCTATCTCGTCGCGGCAGTGCTCTTGCCCGGCTACATCCAGAGCTTCGTCGTCAAGCCCAACGAACTCGACCGCGAAGCTCCTTACATCGAACACAACATCGCGGCGACGAGACGAGCCTTCAACCTCGAACGCATCGAGGCGCGAGACTTTCCCGCCGATGCCTCGAACGAGTCTTACGCGCTCGCGCAGAATCGCCCGACGCTCGACAACCTGCGCCTCTGGGATTATCACGCCTTGCAGGACACGCTCAGGCAGGTGCAGGAGATACGCACTTATTACGACTTCAACGACGTGGACGTTGACCGCTACACCGTCGCGGGACAGCGTCGGCAAGTCCTGCTCGCCGCGCGCGAACTCGACATCACGAAACTGCCCGCCTCTTCGCAGGGCAACTGGATCAACGAGCGGCTCATATACACGCACGGCTACGGCGTGACGATGAATACCGCCGACGGCTTCACGCCCGAAGGCCGCCCGCAGTTCGTCCTCTCGAACATGCCGACCGAGACAAGCGCGCCCGACGTGAAGATCACGCGCCCGCAAATCTACTTCGGCGAGAAGACCGACACGTTCGTCTATGTCAAAACGAAGCAGCAGGAATTCGACTATCCGCAGGGCGACGCCAACGCCTCGACCGTCTATCAGGGCGAGGGCGGCTTTCCCATCGGCGGCGCGCTCCGCCGCTACCTGCTCGCGTGGGAGTTGGGCGATCTCTCGCGCCTGCCCTTCGCCGACGACGTGACATCCGAGAGCCGCGTTCTCATGCGCCGCAACATCAACGAGCGCGTGCGCGCCGTCGCGCCGTTTCTCATTTACGACGCAGACCCTTACGTCGTCGTCAGCCGCGAGGGGCGTCTCTACTGGATGATTGACGCCTACACCGCGACGAACACTTATCCATACGCGCGCCACTACGACCTCTCCGGCGAAGCCGTCAACTACGCGCGCAACAGCGTCAAGGTTATCGTGGACGCCTACGACGGCGCGGTCACTTTCTACGCTTTCGACAAGGACGACCCGCTCTTGCAGGCTTACGCCAAACTCTTCCCCGTCCTCTTTCATCCGGCCTCGGAGATGCCCGCGGATTTGCGCGAGCACGTTCGCTACCCGGAGACTTTGTTGAAGACGCAAGCCGAAGCCTACAGCCTCTTCCACACCGACAACGCCAAAGTTTTTTTCCAGCGCGAAGACATGTGGAGCGTCGCGCGCGAGGCGGCCCCGAAGGATAACGATAAGAGTAACGCGCGCCCGCTTGAGCCTTACTTCGCGCTGCTGCAACTGCCCGGCGAAAAAGGCAACGCGCCCGCCGCGACTCAACCGCCGCCGCCGCTGCAATCAACAACAACGCCGTCGCCATCAACCACGACGCCGGGCAACAATGAGTTCGTCAACGTCGTCGTCTTCACGCCCGCGTCGCGCGACAATCTCATCGGCTGGATGGCGGGCAGAAGCGATGGCGACGCCTACGGCTCGTTGCTCGTCTATAAATTTCCGAAGTCGAAGCTCGTCAACGGCCCTCTGCAAGTCAACGCGCGGATAGACCAGAACGCGCAACTCTCTTCGCAACTGACGCTCTGGAATCAGCAAGGCTCGACCGTCCAGCGCGGCAATCTGCTCGTCATTCCGCTCGGCCAGGGTTTGCTCTACGTCCAGACGATTTATCTCAAAGCCAACGCTTCGCCGATGCCCGAACTGCGCCTCGTCGTCCTCTCCACGCAGGATCGTCTCGCCTACGGCACGACCTTCGCGGAGGCTCTCACCAATCTCTTCGGCAACGACGCGAGCGGCGCGACCACAGCGACGACAACGCAGAATGCGACGCCCGCGCCGAACGATGCGAACGCGGCTTCGACACAACAGCAAGCGACAAACGCGACGCGCGCGATGACGACAACGGCGACGAACGCCGAACTCGTCAACCGCGCCGCCGCAGACCTCGCCGACTACCAACGCCTGACCGCCGAAGGCAAACTCGGCGAGGCCGGCCAGAAGCTCGAAGCCCTGAAACACACGCTCGACGAATTGCAAAAGGCGAAGCCATAGCAAATTAAATCGAACGACGATTCAGACAAGATTCACCACAGAGGACACAGAGAGCACAGAGAGAGAGAAGGAAAGATGATGCCAGCATCTCGCCGCGCCTCCGCGTCCTCTGTGCTCTCTGTGGTGAATTGCCTTGCCCTTCACATGCTTCGGTGTGCGAATCCATACTGGTTCGACTCAGGCAAAGAGTTATTTGGCGAGATGCGACGGGCACAGTTAAAGTACAAGTTGTGCCCGTCCTGTCTGTTGTGAATCTGCAAAACTTCAACGGAAAATCTGTTATGAAATCATTCATCACGCCGTCTCGCATCGCGTTGCTTCTCGTGCTGCTCGCTTCCCTGCTCTCTTTCACTTTACCTGCTTCTTCTGCCACCGCCGCCGACCCCGTCCCGCAGAGTTCCTACGCGGCGATGCGCTGGCGTCTGATCGGGCCGCACAGGGGCGGGCGCGCGCTGGCTGCGTGCGGCGTGCGCGGGCAGCCGGAGACGTTTTATTTCGGCGCGGTCGGCGGCGGCGTGTGGAAGACGACGGACGCGGGGCACGTCTGGACGCCCATCTTCGACTCTCAACCTATCGCTTCCATCGGCGCGCTCGCCGTCGCTCCTTCGGATGCGAACGTCATCTACGTCGGGACGGGCGAGGCCGACATGCGCTCGGACATTTCCTTCGGCGACGGGATGTATAAATCAACGGACGCCGGGAAAAGTTGGACGCACATCGGCCTCAGCGACACGCAGCAGATCGCGCGCATCATCGTTGACCCGCGCGATGCGAACGTCGTGCTCGTCGCCGCGCTCGGACACGGCTTCGGGGCGAACGCGGAGCGCGGCGTCTTTCGCACGACCGACGGCGGGAAGACGTGGAGCAAAGTTCTCTACAAAGACGAAAACACCGGCGCGATTGAGTTGGCCGCAGACCCCGACGACGCGCGCATCGTCTATGCCGCGCTCTGGAATGTGCGTCGCACCGCATGGAGCAACACTTACGCGCCCATCACGAGGCCGGGCGGCGGCCTCTACAAATCAACGGACGGCGGCCAGACGTGGCGCGAGTTGAAAGGCCATGGCCTGCCCGATGGAACACTCGGACGCATCGGCATCGGTGTCGCTTCGTCCGCGCAAGGCGGCGCGCAGAAGACGCAGCAACCGTCGCCGGTCAAGCATCGCGTCTATGCGCTCATCGAAGCTGAAGGCACGCAGCGCGGCCTGTATCGCTCGGACGACGCGGGCGAGACTTGGCAACAGGTCAGCACGGACGCGCGCCTCAGCAGCCGCTCCTGGTATTTCAGCGGCATCACGGTTGATCCGCACAACGCTGACGCGATCTACGTCGCGAACGTCGCGCTTTATCGCTCGACCGATGCGGGGCGCACGTTTCAAACGATCAAAGGCGCGCCCGGCGGCGACGATTATCACGCGCTCTGGATTGACCCCGACACGTCGCAGCGCATGATTCTCGCCAGCGATCAAGGGACGGTCATCAGTGTGGACGGCGGCCAGACGTGGAGCAGTTGGTACAACCAGCCGACCGCGCAGTTTTATCACGTCGTCGTGGATACGCACTTTCCCTATCGCGTCTATGGGGCGCAGCAGGACAGCGGCACGGCGGCAGTCACGAGCCGCAGCGACTACGGGCAGATTTCATTTCGCGATTGGCAGCCCATCGGCGCGGGCGAGAGTGGCAACATTTTGCCCGACCCCGTGAATCCAGACATCGTGTGGGGCGGCAGCACGAGCGGCGAGATGTACCGCTACGACCGTCGCACGGGACAGGTGCAGGACGTGACACCCGCGCCCGATTCGCCGCACGCGAAAGTGAAAGCGCGCTATCCGTGGACGACGCCCATCGCGTTTTCGCCGCACGCGCCTTACGCGCTTTATCAAGCCTCGCAGTTTCTTTTCAAGACGACGAATGGCGGCGCGAGTTGGGAGACGATCAGCCCGGACCTCACGCTGCACGAAATTGAAGTGACGCTGAAAGCCTCCGGCCTGACGAAGGAAGATGTCGCCAAAGCCGTCTCTTATTCGCTCGCGCTCTCGCCCGTCAGTGCGGGCACGATCTGGGTCGGCACGGACAACGGGCTGATTCAGTTGACGCGCGACGAAGGCCGCTCGTGGCAAAACGTCGCGCCGAAAGAGTTGCCCGGTTGGAGCATCATCAGTTTGATAGAGGCCTCGCCGTTTGATGCCGCCACGGCTTACGTCGCCGTTGACCGGCATCAATCCGACGACCTCAACCCTTACATCTATCGCACGCATGATTTCGGACAGACGTGGACGCGCATCAACGAAGGCATCCCCGCGCCGGCCTTCGTCCGCGCCGTCCGCGCAGACCCCGTGCGAAAGGGGCTGCTCTACGCGGGCACGGAACTCGGCGTCTATGTCTCTTTCGACGACGGCGCGCACTGGCAGTCGCTGCAACTCAATCTGCCCGTCGCGTCCGTCCGCGACCTCGTCATCAAGGACAACGACCTCGTCGTCGCGACGCATGGCCGCTCATTCTGGATACTCGACAACCTGACGCCGCTTCGACAGTTCGACGCCGCCGCTGTCATGCGCGGGGACAACGCGCACCTGTACAATCCTGCCGCCGCGATTCGTCTCAGACAAAACGAGAACCGCGACACGCCGCTCCCGCCGGAGACGCCGACGGGGCAGAATCCGTCCACCGGCGCGATCATTGATTACGATTTGAAGTCCGTGCCCGAAGGCGCGTTGACGATTGAGATACTCGACGCGCGCGGCTCGCTGGTACGGAAATTTTCGAGCACAGATGCGACGCGCAAAGTCGAAGACGTGCAGAGTTTCGCGACCTACTGGCTGCGCCCGCCCGCGCCGCCGACGAAAAACGCCGGGCACAATCGCTTCGTCTGGGATTTGCGTTACGCGCAGCCGCGCGCTCTGCACTATGAGTACAATATCGCCGCTGTGCCCAACGTGGATACGCCGGCAGACCCGCAGGGCGCGCTCGTCCTGCCCGGCGTCTATCAAGTGCGCCTCACCGTCAACGGGCGCACCACCACCGCGGTGCTTCGCATCGAGCTAGACCCGCGCGTGAAAGTCGAAGCGGGCGCGCTCGAAGCGCAACTCGCGCTCGAAATGAAAATCAGCGACGCGCTCAACGCCAGCGCCGATGCCGTCCGCGAGATTCAGGATTTACGCGCGCAACTGAAAGCCGTTCAAGCGCGCGCGTCGAACACATCCGACGGCAAAGCGATGTTGGATGCCGCACGCGCGCTCGACGAGAAGGCCGCGACGCTTATTGGTGAAGGCGCACGCGCGGCAACAGCAGACACCGATGCGACGGACTTGACCACGCTCAACAATTATCTCGCCGCGCTGATGGCGACCGTCGGCGCATCCGATGCCGCGCCCACCACACAGGCCGCGTCCGCCTTCGACAACAATCGTCAGGCCATTCTTTTGCAAATGTCGGCGTGGGAATTATTGAAGACGACTGACTTGAAAAATTTGAACATCCTGCTTCAGGCGCGCGGGATGCCCGCGATCACACTACACACCAACATGACGGCGCAGTAACTCGCTGGGATAATCAGGGCGTCTGCCCGTTGCTCGCGCCGATGGGGTCGCCCGGCGGAGTCGGCAGCGGCGCGGTGCGTTTGCGCGGCTCGGCGGGACGCGCGAGAAAGCGTTCGATGTCTTCGAGCGTCGCGCGGCGGTGCGCCTGCGTCGTCGCATCCGGCGCGGGCGCGATTGTCATGTTGAGCGTCTCCGCCAGATGGCGCAATGCGCCCGACGCGACGGCGCGCACGCCCGGCGCGGCGTCCGCGTTGGCGGCTAAATCCATCAAACGTGTGACCGTCAGACTTTGCACCGCGCGTGCGATTGCAGCCTGATATTCGTCCTTCAGCGGAGAAGCGAACCAAGTGCGCGCGAGCAGCGCGCCCACGACTTCGTTGAAATCAGGATTGGCGCGGTCGCGCGCGTGATACTCGTTGAGACGCGCGGCGCGATGCGGCTCAAGCAGGCCGGAGACGGCGAGGTCTGCCGCGATGGTCGCCGCCGCGATGGGGTCGAAGGCCGGGTCTGTGCGCTTCGAGAAAAGTTCCTGCGTGCCGCCCTCATAGCCGAAGGCGCGCGGCGGAACGAGCGCCAGGATGCGCGCCGGGATGGCGAGTTCTTCCGGCTTGATGGTGTCGAGTACCGCGCTCAAAGCGTCGCGCTGCGTGGCGGCGGGCACGATGTCCTGAATTTGCGAAGGGCTGACGCCCGCGTCCGTCTTGACGGCGTAGCTGTAATAAAGCCCGCCGACGGATTTGACCGCCGCCATCAATTGATAACGATGATGCAGATAGAGCGGCAGCAGTTTCGCTTCTAAGAACGAGAGCGGCGTGCCCGCAGGAATGTTGCCGAGTCCAAACTGCGAAAGGCCGATGCGCCTGACTTCCATCTCGTGCCTGAGCGACGCGACCGGATCGCTGCCGTTGTCCCACAGATTCGCGAGCGGGTGCGCCGCGCCCATTGGCCTCGCGTCGGCGTCTGAGATAAAGAGCATTCCGTTTCTCATCCCGTCGCTTAAGATGCGCTCAAGCTCCGTCTGCTCGTTCGCACCCGGCGCGAATTGCGCGTAGGCGAACGTGATCGCGAGCTTGTCATACGAGCCGATGCCGACCGCGTAAGCGTTCGACAAATCGAGCTTGCCGTTTTTGATTTCCACCAACGGCGCAGGGTAATCCATGACGGACGCGCGATTGCCGTAAGTGCTGGCGGCGAAGTTGTGCGAGAGACCGAGCGTGTGCCCCGTCTCGTGCGCGGCGAGTTGGCGTATGCGCGCGAGAGACATGAGGCGCGCGTCCGTCGAATCATCGGGCGCGGCGAAGTCGTCCGTATCGGGCGACGCGCCGATCTCGCATTCCGCCCACGGCGCGCCTGTCGTCATGCCGCGCGTGTTCGTTGTTGCATAAGGCGGGATGAGGCCGGTTCCGATCATGTAGTCCTGTCGAATCCTCAAACTGCCGAGCGTGACGTTGCCTTTGATAATCTCGCCGGTGCGCGGGTCAACGATGCTGCCACCGTAAGACCACCCGCGCGACGAGCGATGCACCCAGTTAATCATGTTGTAGCGCACGTCCATCGGGTCGGCGTCGGGGGGAAGAATTTTCACTTGAAAGGCGTTGCGAAAGCCCGCGGCCTCGAACGCTTGCGCCCACCACGACGCGCCCTCGACGAGCGCGCTGCGAATCGGCTCCGGCGTGCCGTTGTCCACGTAATAGACAATCGGCTCGACCGCTTCGGAGACTGCCGCCGCAGGGTCTTTCTTTTGCAAACGATGACGCACGATCCAACGCTTCTCAAGCGGCTCGGTGAAAGGCGAGGCGTAGTCGTAGAACTCGACGGCGAAGACTCCGACGCGCGGGTCTAAGCGTCGCGGCGTGTAGTTCGCGTCCGGCAATTCGACGAGCGAGTGATGCTCGCGCACGGTGATGGCCTGCGGCGTCGGCACGGTCTCGCGCACGAGCGGCCCTTGCGTCCCTTCGGTCGTAAACGTCAGCGTCGCCTCGACCTCTGTGTTCTTCGGAAAACTTTTCGTGCGCGGCATAAAGACGGCGCTGCGCGACTCTTCTAAACGATACTGTCCCTGCTGCGCGTCACGCAAACGCTCGACGACTCCATGCGCGTCGCGCACGAAAAACGAAGTCGCGTCCACGAGCACGCGATCCGCTTCCGTCGCTTCAACCTTGAAGCCCCACAGCACCGAGCGCGCGAAAGATTCTTCCACCGCGCGACGCTCCGCCATGTCAGACGTGATGGCGCGGAAACGATAGTTCGGCTCAATCATCAAGACCTTCGGCCCCACGCGCTCGAACGTGACGACGTGCGTCTCGCCGAGTTGTCCCCGGTCGAGTCCGAGCGGGTTCGAGCCGACGCCGGTCGGGAGCGATACTTGATAGAGAAACTCCGTGTTGAAACGCGAAATTTCCATCAGGAGCTTGCCGTCTTCCGCGTCCCAGTAGAGCGGCATGAAACCGTCGAGCTTTTGCAAACCGCGCACGCGCGTCGCGATGGTTTTGCTTTCGGCTTTCTCTTTTCTGTCTTTCTCCTGTGTGATTGTTGTCGTTGCTGCGCTTGCGTTTGAGAAGGCAAGGAACGTCAAGAGTGTGGCTAGCAGAAAGCGCGTCGAGAAACGTGGCATGTGTTTTCCTTCCATCGTCAGGTGTGTGGTGTTGCGTCTGTGCGGCGCGGCTCAACGCGCGGCGCGGCGAGAGCTTTGAGCAGGCGTTGCGTCGCCAGCACGTCGGCGACGGCGCGATGCGTGCCGCCTTCCAGATTGAAATGCGCGCAGGCCGCATCGAGCGTCAGATTTTTCTTCGTGCCGAGCGTGCGTCTCACGAGTTGCAGCGCGCAACGCCAGCCGCGCTCGCGTGTCTGTTGATGATAGCGCGAGCAGGTCGCCGCCAGCGCGCGACGATCAAAAGCCGCGTTGTAGGCGACGAGTAGTTTGTTATCAATCAACGCCGAGAGTTCCGCCCAGATGTCCGTCCAGACGGGCGCGACGGCGAGTTCGTCTCGATCAAAACGCCTGTGCTTCGAGAGCGGCGGCAGCGCGTTATAGACCGGACGGACGAGCGAATGATAGACGATCTCGCCTTCGACGTTCGCGGCGGCGATCTCGATAATCTCGATGAGCGGCCCCGCGCCGACCGTCTCCGTATCAACGATTAGAGCGTGGCGGTCGAGTTCGTACAATTCGAGAACGGGCGTGTAAGATTGCTTGACGCTGTAATGCATGAATCGCATTCAAGCCTACACGCGACGCGAGCAGAAACCAAGTTGTCTGGACGTTGTCTAACGGGGGATTGCACCGACGGATGAGCAAGGAACATGACGGCAACAATAGCAGCAAGCGGGTCGAAGTCGTCCGCACGTATCTGCGGATGCGTGAGCGCGCGGAGTTAAAGCCTTCGCTCATCGCCGACGAGCGCGTGCGCGTCGAGCGCGTGGGGCATTGCACGGTCTCGCTCTCGCGTTATCTGTACGCGGAAGTCGGTCGCAGTTATCACTGGATAGACCGTCTCGCGTGGCCGGACGCGCAACTCGCGGCGCGACTCGCGCAGGCGTCCGTCTCCGTCTGGTTGTTGAAATTTGAAGAAGAGACCGCCGGCTACTTCGAGCTTGAACAACACAGCGACGGCTCGACGGAAATCGCTTACTTCGGACTGCTTCCGGCATACACGAAACGTGGCCTCGGCAAACATCTGCTCACGCGCGCCGTCGAAATCGCGTGGGACGAGGGCGCGCGCGAAGTGTGGCTGCACACCTGCACGCTCGACGACGCGGCGGCCTTGCCCAACTATCTCAAACGCGGCTTCCAGCCTTTCAAGCGGGAAACTTATCTCACAGACATTTGAGCAATTCGCATCTCTTGCCGACATCGAAAGCGCGCCGTCGTTTAAGGTTCGCGCTCGTGCTCGTCCTCCTCCTGCATCTCGTCCGAACTTCCGGCGGCGGCTGGCATCATTGCCGTCGCCGGCTTAACGATGACCGCAGGAATTTCCTGCTCGCGCACGAGACGATTGAATGCCTTGAGGTCTGTCGCCATCAGGCCGTTCAGTTTCTGCAACTGCGCGTCAATCTGCGCGGCGAGTTCATCGTAGAGCGCGACTGATTGCTCGGTCGGCGGCGAGTCGGCGCTGGCGACGATGGAGGCGAGCGCGGCGAGACGATTGTTGAGACGGATGGGAAAGTTGAGCGGGTCTTGGCTGCTCTGATTCTTCGTCTGGTACAACTCCTCTTCAATCGCCGTCATCTTCGCGTTCAAACTCCTGCCGCTCTCGGCGATGAGTTTCGCGCCCGTCTGATCACCGAGACGCTTCGTCAGATCGTCAATCTGTTTTCGCACGTCGCGGATTTCGTTGATGGCGTTGTGCGTCTCCGTCAGCTTGTCGCGAATCTTCAAGAGCATGGCGAACTGGCGCGCGAATTCTTCCGGCGTCGTTTGCAAGCGCGGGTCTTTTTTAATCTCGAAACTCTCCGTCATCGTCTTGCCGTCAACCGTCAGGCGCACTTGATAAGTGCCTGGCGCGGCGCGCGGGCCGCGCACATCGCCGCCCCACAGAATCATGCCGGGGAAGCGCGCGGCATCCGCATACCGCGTGTCCCAGATGAAACGGTTGAGGCCAGCGTCCGTCATCACGCGCGGCGCATTGCCCGCACCGCCGCCGCCGAAAGCAGACGCCTCTTCACCCGTCGGCGCTTGCGGTTGCTCCGGCGGCGTCTGCACCTGCGCTGCGCCGGGCGCGGTCGAAGTGCCCTCTCTGCCGCTCGTTCCGCCGGTCGCGGGCGTCGGCGTCGGGCTGGGACGCGGCGGAGCTTTGGCCGTGAATTTTCTGATGGACTTGCCCGCAGAGTCCAAAAATTCAAGCGTCACGTCTGTCGCCGGTTTGTTCTTCAAATAGTAATAGACGACGACGCCTCCCGGCGGATTTTGTCCGATGGTCGCGTCGGGCGGAAGCGGCGCGCCGAAGCCCTGAAAGCGGAAAGCGTCTTCAGGCTTGAGCAGTTGCGCCTCGCCCTGCCCGGCGCGCATCGCGTCCGTCATTTGTTCGAGCACGGGCAGATCGTCGAGCACGTAAAAGCCGCGTCCCTGCGTGGCGACGACGAGGTCCCGGTCGCGCGTCTGCACCACAAGATCGGTGATGGGCACGACGGGCAGATTCAACTGGAACGCTTGCCAGCGTTCGCCGTCGTCGAAGGAGACATACATCCCTGTCTCTGTCCCCGCAAAGAGAAGCCCGCGTCTGGTCGGGTCTTCGCGAATCACGCGCGTGAACGTCGTCTCAGGAATGCCGTTCGTGATTTTTTTCCAGGTCTTGCCGTAGTCGCTCGTCTTGAACAGATAGGGACGGAAATCATCAAGCTTGTACATCGTCGCGGCGACGTAAGCGGTCGCGGCGTCGTGCGGAGAGGCTTCGATGGAATTGATTTGGATAAACTCTGGCATTCCCTGCGGCGTGACGTTCGTCCAACTCTTGCCCGCGTCGCGCGTCACTTGCACGAGTCCGTCGTCCGAGCCTGTCCAGATGACACCCTTTTGGACGGGCGACTCCATGACGGTGAAAATCGTGTCGTAATACTCGATGCTCGTGTTGTCTTTCGTGATCGGCCCGCCCGCCGAAATCTGTTTCGACTTATCGTTGCGCGTCAAATCGGGCGAGATGGCTTCCCAACTTTGCCCCTCGTTCGTCGAACGAAACAAGACGTTCCCCGCCGCATACAGCGCGTTCGGGTCGTGCGGCGAAAACAGAATCGGATAGTTCCACTGGAAGCGGTATTTCAAGTCAGACGGCGCGTGTCCCATCGGATTGTCGGGATAGACGTTGACCTCACGCAGTTGGCGCGTGCGGTAATCGTAGCGCGTGAGATAGCCGCCGTATGAACCCGCATAGATGATGTCGGAATTTTTCGGAGAGGGCGCGATCCAGCCGCTCTCGCCGCCGCCCACGTCGTACCAATCGGCGCGGTCAATGCCGAAGTCCGCCGTGCGGCTCGCGATCTTGACGGTCGAGTTGTCCTGCTGCGCGCCGTAGATGTGATACGGAAAATCGTTGTCCACGGCGACGCGATAAAACTGCGCGGTGTTTTGATCCTGCTCCGTCCAAGTTCTGCCCGAATTGAAAGAGACGTTCGCGCCGCCGTCGTTTGACTCTATCATCCGCGCGGGGTCGTTCGGCGCAATCCAGAGGTCGTGATTGTCTCCATGCGGCACGCTGATATTCTGGAACGTGCGCCCGCCGTCGCTCGAACGGTAAAAGCCTGTGTTCAAGACATAGACGCTTTCGGGATTCTGCGGATCGGCGTAGATGCGCGTGTAGTACCACGCGCGCTGGCGCAGGTTGCGTTGCTCGTTGACCTTCGCCCAACTCTTCCCCGCGTTGTCCGAGCGATAGACGCCGCCGTCCTCCGCTTCGACAATCGCCCACAGCCGGTCAGGATTGGCGGGCGAGACGGTGATACCGATGCGACCGAGTATGCCGCGCGGGAGTCCCGCGTTGTGCGAGATGTCCGTCCAAGTGTCGCCGCCGTCCGTTGACTTGAAGATGCCGCTGTCCGTCCCGCCGCTCTCGAACGTCCATGGCTTGCGAACGATTTGCCAGAGCGCGGCGTAGATGATGCTCGGATTCGTCGGGTCGAGCGCGAGATCAACCGCGCCCGCCTTGTCGCCGCGCGACAGAATTTTCTCCCACGTCTTGCCGCCATCCTTCGTGCGAAACACTCCGCGCTCCGCGTTCGGCCCGAAGGCATGTCCGAGCGCGGCGACATAGACGAGGTCTGGATTCTTCGGGTTGACCCGCACGCGCGCGATGTGGCGCGTGTCGGCGAGGCCGATTTTTTTCCACGTCCGCCCGGCGTCCGTTGACTTGTACATCCCGTCGCCGTGCGAGAGGTTGCCGCGCAGCGTCTCTTCGCCCATCCCGACATAGACGACGTTCGGGTCGGACTCCGCGACGCCAATCGCGCCCACCGAGCCGGTCTTCATAAAGCCGTCCGAGATTGGCTCCCAGTTGTTGCCGCCGTCCGTCGTCTTCCACACGCCGCCGCCCGTCGCGCCGAAGTAATAAACCATCGGCTGCGATGCGACGCCCGCCACCGCCGACACGCGCCCGCCGCGATACGGCCCGACGGGACGATACGCGAGCGGCTTGAAAGCGTTAACTTTATCATTCACGCCGCCACTTTTTTCCTGAGAAGCGGACGCCGACGCCGCGCCTTCTTCCTGCGCTAACACGGCGCGCGGCACGAAGACCAACAGCAAAGCGACGAGCGCAAGCAGCGATGCAGCGACGAAGAGTTGCGGAGAGAGACGGATAGCCCTGTGCATGACGGATGCTCCTTCAATTGTCGAGTTCAAACGCGGACGTGCGCCCGCGACGTGATATGCCATCAGTTTTAAGCGATGAGCACACTATATAAATTTTGCACGGGCAGGGCAATTGATGAGGGCTATGTTGATGGCGAGTTCAACTCGAAACCGCGTCGCCTCTCAAGCATTGATCTTTCATGTCGGGCTGGCTATCGTGGAAGCCGCAAAGTTTTCAACACGACCGCAAACAGCGCGGCGTTCATCTGTGAAACTTGAATGCTTGAGACACCGCTTTTTGGCGGTCTTGTATGTTGACGACAGTCTGCTCGCAGCACATTTTGTGCTCGTGCAA
>CAXSFM010000006.1:0-260776 GCA_964236735.1 uncultured Pyrinomonadaceae bacterium | reverse complement strand
TGCTGAGTTGTTGAAGCTGCTGCGAAAATACCCGCTTTAACTACTCTAGCCCCTAGATGAATACTTGAAGCGACAGAGCCACTTCCTGCACCAGTCCGTCTCGTGCTTCCCCGATGGCTTGCCTGACGCTTTCGTGGGCGCTGGACAAATACTCATTAGCCTTCTCGCGATTGCCGGTAGCGAGCACATCGAGTCCGTATTGATAGTCCTCTGCGGCGCGTGTCAGCGCGTTTCCACCAGGCGCATCGACAAGTTCACAACGAGCGGCGCTTGTCCAACATTTTGCTCTGCAACAGGCGCTCCATTCTCGTACCTTGCGCCGCTCCTCACGTGCCTTGCGCTTCACATCTGCGAGAGTCTTTAACTTCCGCAGGTTACCTGCCAGCTTAACGCGCCACCGAGATGTGGGTGTTCCTTGCGCTTTTTTAAAAGGCGTGGATTTTCGTGGTCTGCGCTCAAGGAGTCGCTTAGCAACATGTGGATCGGAACTTATTCCGGCGGCGATGAAATTGTACGCTTCGGCATACCAGTCCAGAGTTTCTTTGAGCGTTGCGGCGGAGCGCTCCTCGCTATCATCAACCATCAAGTGCCAATCTATGACACGAGCGCAGATGTCATAAAACGATAAAAACTTTTGCAGAGATTGTGGTACCGATTGATCTGGAACATTAAAAGGTGCGACAGGCGTGCTACACATCCCGCGCACGCCTTCGACGGCGAGGCGCAAATCGTCGGGGAGCAATTCGTTCCACATTTCGAACTCGTCCTCGCCGTCCTCGAAGATGCGCCGGGCAATCAATCCTTCGTGAAGGTAGGTGATGCCCGAGCGCACAATGCCCGAATCCCACGTCCGCACGGCGATCCGACCTGCCGTGCAACTGCGCTCGTCGAAGGCGTCTCTCACATCATCGGTCGAAACGATTAGCTGGCAGTTTCGGGGCACAGGTCCAAGGTCGATAACCTTTTGAAACCCTCTGGCATCATTGATCCCCAATTCTACCTGCCCGCCACGTTCAGAGGCAGACAACGAGATGTAAATCTTACTACGCTGCCTCAAACATTCGTTCCAGAGCCGACGATCTACTACTGCCTCGCCCTTGATGCTGAACCTCTCAATCGGCCCCGCAATGAAGAAACTCACAGAGTCCGCGAAAGATACTTGACTGCTAATGAAGTCCAGTCGCGACGGTATTTCCCAGACTGATTCATCAACCTGCACAACAGAGCTTTGTTGCCATTCAACGTGTATCTTCGCCGCCGCTTCGAGGCTAACGGACACGCTCGCGTCCTCGTCGTACAATCCTTGCGGCCATGTGACTTTGAAGTCTGGAAGCAGGACGTAACGGAGCGACGACTCGATAAAGCCGCGCGGAGTGCGCCCTTTGGGTTCGAGATGGATTTGTCCCTGCGCTGGGGCATTGGCTTCCAATCGAAAAGTGCTATTGTCTCTATACAAAGACTCCGGCAGCGCCCATCTGCGAGCACCTTCTTCACAAACGAGCATGTATGTGTCTGCAAAATTCGCGTCCCAGTTCTCGATAATAATTTCCGGTAACTCCCCGACGAACACGTTCGAGGTGTACGGGACCGTCAACTGTCGCTCTGAGAATCTGAGCGCGGGTACGTGGGAGGGCGAACCTCCAAGCATCACAAGGTTCAATTCTGGAAGTTGAAAATCGGCGGGTAACTCACAATCGAAGACCCTGATGATTAGTTGCTCTTGACCGGGAATAAAGAGGTCACCTAATTCTTCAATGACATACTGTTCAGGGATAGAGTACGGTTCGGAAATTGCCAGCAGATGACGACCGGAGCGCAGGATGCTTGACTCTCGTTCAATGGAGCCATCTGTTTCAAAGCAGCCATCCGTACTGCGGAATGCCGCCCACGAGTTTTGAATCGGACGCCAGGGTTCGAGCGGTGGAAACTCTGTTTGCTCTTGAGTCCGAACGCTTTTGAACCGCAGTGAACCAAGGAAATCATCTGCCCTGAGAATGTAACGCGCCGCCCTGATCTTCGTACCATCAATCCATTGATAAGCGCCATCCAGACCCTTCTCGGAAAACTCAATGACGAGGCGCAAATTCTCGCGGTCGAGCGCGAGTCTGGGCACGGGAAGCGAGCCGCTGTGGTGGGCTGTCTGCGGTGCCCTCCCGAGCGTCTCCAAAACCTGACGCACTTTATTTCGGAGACGAAAAGAAAGCGTTGCCACCTGCTGCTCCGACATCAAATCTTCTTCGACATTTCTGACGATTCTGATGATGTCGCGGCAATATTGTCGCCCCTTCGCGGAGGTCAAAAACCTCTTTGCCGTTGACATCTGATCCTCGAACTCGATGCAGCATGCATTGTATTCATTATCGGAGAAGTTATGTCCGTAGGATTGCAGGAGGCGCGCGAGAAACTGCGCGAAACGACGATCCAACCTCGCGGGCACGCCAGCCTGCTGCATGATCGGGCTGACAAAGCGGAAGGCCGTTCCCGTGTCTTCAGCTTGGAAATATTCTTTCAATAGGCGAAGAACCGGTTCGCCAATCTCCCGTTGCCATCGTTGAGCATCTTCCAAATAAATGCCGAGGAGCTTTTGCAACGCCAACCAACGGAAACTCTCCAGATCTGTCTCTTTCGGAGAGTAGAAAGCAAGATTGACCACGGCGACAGTCAGCGCAGCGCGAATATCTTCGTCCCACGCGGCACGATCCAAATACCGTCCGACCGATAGGCATAGCTTGCTGATGTCGTCTTCCGAGATTTCTATCTCTCCGACGAATTCCACTTGAGCAAAGTGGCTCAGCCATGCCTGACCCAGTCTTTGTAACTCATCGTATGTGTACAAAGTGTTTTCTTTATACTCGCGGTTGATTCAACAGTAGCTACACTTTCTCCGACATTCCTTGTACTCATCTCGGCGTAAGTTGGGGGATTAAGATTTGTGCAAGTGGCAGCAACGCCGACAACAATGTGCGTGACGCCGAGGCGCTGAATTAAAGGAACATGAGTCTCAAAAGAAGAATCCGCCTAACCGGAAGGCCGGTAGTGCCGATGAGGGAATGTGTTTGTCCAGAAGCAATATTTATTATGGCGTTTAATTTGTCAAGAATTCAGTTGCCACGGCGCGGAGACTCCCTACAAAATCCACTATCCTGATTGGACGTTACGAGGCAATGATTACGTTACGTTAAGTCAGTATGCGAATCAGTAGTTGAAAACGAGGAGAAAGAAAGCGACTGCAAGTTTTCCCCAGCAATGCACCATCAGCGCATCAGTTGAGCGCACTTTACTGGCTCTTTGAATGTGTGTTTTCTTCTGTACCCAGTTGAACAAACTCTCAATGGATTGACGGATGCGACGCACCAAGCGGTTGTAATAGTTTTGAGCGGCGGTTAGTTCGCCACCCTTCGGTTTTTCTGTGGTGCATTCAGTCGTGTCTCCTGTTCTTTCAACTGAGAGATGATCTGTGGTGTCGGGTAAGCCAAATCGCCAAAGAGTTCAGTCGTGGGGACTGTGGGGGGCTGTTGGAGAAAGGCTTTTGAGTCATGATGCGAGGCTCCGCACAGCCAGATTTGCGTAGGCAACGGTAAGCTGCCTGTCCGGCGCTGTGCCAGACAGTGCAGGCGCACGCCATGAAAGCGAGTTTTCTTCGCCGCACAATATCCGACATCGGCAATTTCACGCGCCACCCGTGCGCCGTAAGAATGTCCGTGCTGGGCGAGCATGAAGGGCAAGGAGTCAACAAGGTGGTCAAACTTGAAAAAAAACTCCGTGGGGCGGAGCATTTGTAGCCGCTTTAGACTGGCGACCCTAAAAGCTTATCATAGCCGCGCAATCTTTAAGACCGCAGGAGAGCCTGAATCCGCATGCCTTACCGCCAGAAGGAAGAGAACATCGCCTCCATCGCAGAGGCCTTGAACGGCTATACGGTCGAGGAGTTGAAGAAGCTCCTGGCGCTTCTGCCGGCCTCCGAAAAGCCAGCGCGTAAGGGCGAGCTGGTTGCGCTCATCCACAGCCACATGGAAGGCGAATCCTTGCGCGACCTGTGGTCGCGGTTAGACGAACCGCAGCAGGCGGCGGTGGCCGAGACTATTCACTCGCCGGACGGACGCTTCGACGCGCAGCGCTTCAAGGCCAAGCACGGGCGCTCGCCCGACTGGGGAACGAACCGGAACAATATCGGATACTTGTACGACTACCGCCGAAAGCCTTCGCGGCTGTGCCTCTTCATCCATCGCGATCACATGCCGGAAGACCTGCGTGCGCGCCTCAAAGAGTTTGTGCCCGCACCGACAGCGGCCTCGCTTAAAGTCGCGGGCGAGCTGCCGAAGTTTTTCAACTGGCGCGAGGAGAGCTTCGACTACGACGCTCGAAAGAGGGAAGTCAAAGTCAAACAGATTCCCATCGAGCGGGGCGAGATGGAGCGCGCCGCGCAGGCCGATTTGAAGACCGTGCTGCGGCTCGCCGAGACGGGCAAGATCATGGTCAGCGATAAGACGCAGCGGCCCACGTCGTCGGCGACGAGGCTCATCGCGTCGCTCTTGCACGGCGGCGATTTTTATCCTCAGCCGGACGAGCCGTCCAAAAAGAGGAGACGGGACGACGAGGAGGCCGGCCCCGTCAGGGCGTTCGCTTGGCCGCTCATCTTGCAGGCGGCGCGGCTGGCCGAGTTGTCCGGCAACTACCTGAAACTGACCAACGCTGGTCGCAAGGCCCTCGGCGCACCTCCCGCTGAGACCATCCGCACGGCCTGGCAGCATTGGCTGAAGACGAAAATCATAGATGAGCTGCGCCGCATAGAGATCATCAAGGGGCAGACCGGTGGCGGCAAGCGAACGCTGACCGCCGTCGAAGGGAGAAGGAAGGTGATCGCCGAGGCGCTCACGGAGTGTCCTGTCGGGGAATGGGTGAAGACGGACGACTTCTTCCGCTTCATGCAGGCCACGGGCTTCGACTTTGAGGTGACGCGCGAGCCGTGGGACTTATACATTGAGGAACATGAGTACGGCAGCCTCGGTTACGAAGGCCACCACGAGTGGCACATCCTGCAAGGGCGCTACGCGCTCTGCCTGCTTTTCGAGTACGCCGCGACGCTTGGCCTGATAGATGTCGCCTACGTGCATCCAGCGGGCGCGCGCCACGACTACAGGGAGCTGTGGGGTGCCGACGACCTCGACTTCTTCAGCCGCTACGACGGCCTGCTCTACTTCCGCCTCAACCCGCTCGGCGCATACTGCCTCGGCCTTGCAGTTGAGTACGTGCCCTCGCCTCTGGACGCGAAGCCTTCGCTGAGCGTGCTGCCGAGCCTGAAAATAGTCGCCACCGGGGAGCGTCTGTCGCCTGACGAGATGCTCGTGCTCGATGCTTACGCCGAGAAAACGTCGGACGCGCAGTGGCATCTCAATCAGGCCAGGACGATGGAGGCCGTCGAGAACGGGCACCAGATCGCGGAGCTGCGAGAGTTCCTACAGGCGCGCGACGAGCAGCCGCTGCCCGAAACGGTCGAGCGGTTCATCGCCGACGCCGAAAGACGCGCGCGCCTCATGCGCGACCGCGGAGCGGCACGCCTCGTCGAATGCGCGGACGCAGCGCTGGCCGAACTGATCGCCGGCGACGAGAGGATAAAAAGCCACTGCCTGCGCGCCGGTGAACGTCACCTCGTCATACCAGCCGAGTCCGAAGCGCAATTCCGCAAAGCTTTATACCGGCTGGGCTACTGCCTCCGAAGAGAGTAATGAGTAAAGGGAAAAGCTTTTACTCATTACTCACACTCTCTTCGCGATACCAGCCGCCCGGCTCATAAAATAGGTCGAACTCCTTCTCGAGGTCCGCCACATGACGGAGCAGTTCATCGGTCGAGGCGATGGGGACTCCCTTTGCGCCATGTCTTCCGCTCCACAGTTCTGATGACGTAATAGTCGTTGCCGATCACTTCCGGCTCGTGTGTGGAAAAGCCCGCCGCCAGCAGCGCCTCCAACTCGTCCTGATGGGCGATGATGAAATCACAGGCCGAGCAGTAGCGACAGGTCTTGCCCAGCACCATCAGTCCGTAGTCTTCGACGCCGATGAGCAGCGCGAACTTGCGCGGGCGGGTCGGCTTCTCACACCGCAGACACCGTGTGCAGCGCATCTCCTTGCGCGGGTTGAGCGCAAACCAATGGCGCGGCGGCAACTGTCCGATCCTTTCTTGAGCCATCGAAGGCGACTATACAGCAACGCCCGCGCGCTTAAGATGCCCCGGCGAAGTTCAAAGGAAGAGAGGCGGCATGGCGATGGACGACAGTGACGCGGACGAAAGTAACGACGGAGCGCAGGACAGTGAGTTCGAGCAAAAGGGCGGAGAAGCAAGTGTGGATGAGGAGTTCACTTGGATGTCGGATGATTGTCCGCCCGAAGTGGCGGCGCAGTTCTGGCACAGCGTGGCGGCCTACGAGCAAGCGCCGCTGACGACGCACTTCCGGCAACTCGAAGAGGCAGAAGTCGAACTCCCAGTTCCTGAGGCGATGGACGACCGGCGACTGATGGCCAAACTGTGGGAGATGATTGAAGCTTTGGCCCGGCTGCGCGTCTTCCTCAGCCAGACCAACCACTTGAGCGACCGCGAACTCTATGCGCTGCTCTGGCGCGAACTCCTGCGTGAACAAGTCAAAGACATGCCGCTCGATGGGTCCTCCGCCTGGCACATAGACCTCACAGGCAGCGGCAGCACGGAAGACACATACCTCTATCTGAAATATTAGGCCGACGAAGAGACACGGCAGCGTTGGTCAGCAGACTTTGCTGTTGGCGAGATGACCGAACACTCCGAGCCGCCCTTCAACCGTGATCGCTATTTACCGCAGGTAAATAACGTGGCGCAAACGAACGCCGAAGAGGGTGAAGTGATGTAAACATCGGCCACGCTATATTGAAACTTCTTTTCGTTTATCCGACCTTCTCTCCTCAAACTTGGCGCGCATTTGGCGTGATGACATGACGGGAATTGCTAGGATAAGCAATGCTTTGACGGCTGCGGATTGTTTGAAATCTTAGCAATTCTTACGTCTTACAAGTAGGGCAGAGAAGGCGAAGCGGACTCGAAAACCGGAGTGGGGGAAACTCCACCGTGGGTTCAAATCCCACCCTCTCCGCCACATTTTTTTCAAGCTCAACTATGTTAGAGAGTTGAACTCTTCTGATCACTCACGCGCCTGAAGCCGATGGAAACAATTAGGGAAACGGGACTGCAAAATTCTCTTACGGCAAACGTGAGAATTTTGTGTCGCGACAAAATCTGAGGAGAAAACCTTCTTTCACTCACAAAGTTATCAAGCAATTCCGTGAAACACACTTTACTCTGTTTCACATACATTCAGGCGAGGTTTAATTAACCCCAGTCTTGGGTTGGAAAATAGATTTGTTGATTTCAAAAGACTTACGGCACCAAGGTCAATCCAAGACTGCAAACCAACGCCCGTAAGTCCTTTATTTTGGGAGTCCGAGTTCAACCCAAGACTGGGGTTTAATTAAACTTGAAGCTTGAGCCTTTCACCTCACTAACATTGTCACGTTATGAGTTTCGTTTACAGGCGCGTGCGGAGACGGAACTGCCCGCGCCTCGTCAACCATCTTTCGCGTCGTCTGGCAACGCTCAATGATGCTTACGGAGTTGCGCCGCAGGGTTTAGATTACAAAACGCTCCTGGCTCAAGCCGCCACCATCAGCATCGAACGCGCGGATTTGAGAGGGCGGACGTAGATGCGCTCGGCAGGTTGTCGAAGATTTTCAGACGCGGCTATCGTCCCGATGTGCGGCTGGCGCTTGTTGGTCTCGGCGCGAAAGATGAGCAGCAGTTTAGTAACGTCACGCTTCTGCAATCATCGCGGCGGTGGCGTTCGGTGACACCGTTTGTGCTGCCGCGATTTGCGACGCGCGGGGCGGGGAAGGGCGCGCGTGAACGTGATAAGCCGGAAGCGCAGTTGCGACGTGAAGCGCGAGTGCGAGGGTTGCCGGAAGTCATTTCGGTCAAGCCGGTGCTGGGCTATCAAGCGAAGGGGCGTCCGCTTGTGCGGTGGCTTGAGTTTGAGACGCGAAGGTTTAACGGCTCGACGGGCTACGGCGTCGCGGGATTTGAAATCGAGTTTGCGGAAGAAGTAAGTGCGCCGCTCGCTCTCGGCTTCGGATGTCATTTCGGTCTGGGCTTGTTTGAGCCGGCGCGTGATTGAGTTGATGTGGAGTGCGGCATGTCTCTGGAAGATGCTGGCCGCAGGTCACGCTGAAAATTTTTGCTCACAGGCTTTCCGGTTTTGCTTCGTCGTGGACATTAGCTTAAGTAGCGTGAAAGGAGCGCGACTGAAATGATGTCGAATGAGACGAAGGAAATTTTCGAGGGCGTCAAGCAGGTTCCGGCGCGGATGATTAACGAGTTTGCGTATTGCCCGCGCCTGTTTTATCTCGAACATGTGCAGGGCGAGTGGGCGCATAGCGCGGACACGCTCGACGGGCGATTCGTGCATCGCCGCGTGGACGAGGAGCGGGGGCGCGTGCCCGTGCCTGACAAGGTAGTCGAGATGCCGCGCCTGCACGCGCGCTCGGTGCTGCTTAGGTCGGACGCGCTCGGCGTGACGGCGCGGGTGGACGTGATCGAGGCGGACGACGGGCGCGTGATCCCTGTGGATTACAAGCGGGGCGCGCCGCCGGACGTTAGAAGAAGGCGCGTATGAGCCGGAGCGCGTGCAGGTCTGCGTGCAGGGGTTGCTGTTGCGTGAGCACGGTTACGAGTGCGTCGAGGGCGCGCTCTATTTCGCGGAGACGAACCAGCGCGTGCGCGTCGAGTTGACGGATGAACTCGTGGCGCGGACGCGGGAGTTGATCGCGGACGCGCGCCGCGTCGCCGTCGAAGGAACGATTCCGCCGCCGCTCGCGCGTTCGCCGAAGTGCCCGCGCTGCTCGCTCGTCGGCATCTGTTTGCCGGACGAGACGAATCTGCTGCGTGAGGCCACAGCCGAAGGTCTCTCTGATAAGGAAGTGACGGCGGAAGATGAAGTGGCTTCTCCAACGAAAGCGGAGGGAGAGCCGCGTCGCTTGTTTCCGGCGAGAGATGATGCGCTCGCGGTGTATGTGCAGGGGCAGGGTTACAGCGTCGGCTTGCGCGGCGAAGTTCTGGAGATACGCGAGAAGGGCAAGGCCGTGAGCAGTGCGCGTTTGCTTGAGACGAATCAGCTTTGCTTATTCGGCAACGTGCAGCTTTCCGCGCAGGCTCTGCACGAGCTTGCAGGGCGCGGCGTGCCCGTCATACACATGTCTTACGGCGGTTGGCTGACGGCAGTCACGACTCCCCCGCCGCACAAAAATATCGAGTTGCGCCGTCGCCAGTTCAAGGCCGCCGACGACAGGGAATTCTGCCTGCGGCTCGCGCGCGCCATCGTCTCCGGCAAGATTCGCAACTCGCGCACGCTCCTGCGCCGCAACGCGCGCGAGTTGCCGCGCGAGACTTTAGTGCGTCTCGGATATGCGCGCCGCGACGCCGAGCGCGCCGCGTCACTCGAACAACTGCTCGGCATCGAAGGCGCGGCGGCGCGCGATTACTTCGCCAAATTCTCCTCGATGTTCAAGACGAACGGCGGGCGCGGGTATGACACCGAGCCGCTCGAAGAGGAATCTTCTTCCGTAGAGGAAGACGTTGAGCAGGTCTCTGCGCCGCCTGATAGCCAACCTTGGGCGCGCTTCGATTTCACGAAGCGCAACCGACGGCCGCCGCGCGATCCCGTCAACGCTTTGCTTTCGTTCGTCTATGCGATGCTGGCGAAAGATTTGTTGGCGACGCTCGTCACGCACCCGCATTTCGGCTACGCGATCAGCTACCGGCGCATCTTCGAGGTGCAGGCCAGGCTGCTCGCGCGGCATCTGACCGGCGAGATAAACTTTTACCCAGCGTTCTGCACGCGCCAGAGACTTCATGGCCGGAACGCCTGAAGGAGCTTGAAGCCGGTCGAGCCGCGAAGGATCTGACACGATGCGCCTGACATATCTGGTCGCTTACGACATCAGCGACCCCAAACGCCTGCGCCGCGTGCATCGCACGATGCGCGGATACGGCGACGCCTTACAACTCTCCGTCTTCCACTGTCAACTCTCCGCTGCCGAGCGCATCTTAATGATCGAAGCCCTGACCAAAGTCATTAACACGCGCGAAGACCAAATCATCATCGTCAATCTGGGGCCTGCCGAACAACGTGGAGCCAACAGCATCCAAACGCTCGGGCGCGCGGTTGACAACCGCTCTATGCCCTATGCGATTATCGTCTAGCTTGCTGTTAATCATATAGCGCAAGATAAAACGAGAGCTAATCCGGCGCGCGCACTGCGGTCTCCGCTCGCAACGCCTAAAATGCAGTAAATCAGATACCTCAATCCAACAAGCCACTCTCACGTCAATTCAACGCCCAAACCAGCACCTCTCGCATTCGACAAGGGAAGTTGATACTTCCCTGACATTTACAGCCGAGCAGTTTCCACGTTCACATGAACGTGGCTCTATTGAAGCCCGTCGGCAACGCCGTCTCATCAACCTCCCAAACCAATCAGGTTTCCACGTTCACATGAATGTGGCTCTATTGAAGCCTCGACGTGGGCGCGCAACGGCTCGACGAGCGAGACGTTTCCACGCGCACATGAACGTGGCTTTATTGAAGTAGCAGCAGAGTTTCCTGGTGATTGCGTTCAACCCCCCCGCTCCGATTCACGAATGCGATGTCAGAGTTGATGGCTAAGTCTGCGCTCGCCGCGCAGTTTTTCGGTTTGATGTGCTGGCGCGCGCCTAGTCGCGCGTGGCTCTTTCGTGAGGAGAGGCATCACGAGTTGTTGCGGCGAGTGGCTGAGTTGCGGGCATCTGCGAGTTGGTTTTCAAGTCGTCGTCTCAGGACTGCCGGCCTAGCACATTGCTGACCCCCAACCTGGCGTGAGGTTGGCGTGATCACGCGATCAGAATTACTAAGATTGTCTAGGCCTTGATAGCCACCGGTTGTTTGAAACCTCAGTAATCTTTACTACGTCCTGTTTGATCTGAGACGGTAGAGCGATCTCGAAAACCGGAGTGGGGAAAGCTCCACCGCGAGTTCAAATCCTACCCTCTCCGCCACTTTTCCTTTCAATCTTGATCAGTTAGAAACCAGATACTTTTCACTATCCCACGCGCTCTCTGCGCCAAGTGACGGGAAGTTGGCGCGCGCTCCACAATGATGAGCTTGTCCACATGCTTGATGCTTGAGGGCAATCCGGCTCGCGTCCCGATTCTGAGAAAAGACAATCCCAAAAACGCACATCTGACATCTTCACTCCAACCGACAACTCCATTGATCATTGATGCCGCGTGATTTTTCGTTGACGGAATTATCTTGGCACAAGTTTTTCTTACCTCGAACGCAACGGAAGTCTCTTTCGGCACTTAAGTCGTGAGGTTGGCGCGCGGAGGTGAGTTGATGAGAACACTGTGGCAGGACTTGCGCTTCGGCATACGGATGCTGCTCAAGCGTCCGGGCTTTACGGCGGTAACGGTCTTGACACTCGCGCTCGGCATCGGAGCCAACAGCGCGATTTTCAGCGTCGTCAACTCCGTGTTGCTGCGTCCGCTGCCGTTCGCGGAGCCTGAACGCCTCGTCTATGTCGAAGGCTCGGATTTGCGCGACGGCACGAAGGGCGGCTCGATCTGCGCTCCCGACTTTCTCGACTTCCGCGCGCAGAATCACGTCTTCGAGCGGCTCTCCGCCGTCCAGTCGCTCTCCTACACCGTGACGGGCGACGGCAGCGGGTCGGAGCGCATTCCTTCCGCGCGCGTCTCCAGTAATTTCTTCGAGACGCTCGGCGTCACGGCGCTCGCGGGCGGGCGCGCGTTTCTCGCGGAAGAAGAGCAGGACGGGCACAACGGCGTGGCCGTCATCAGCTACGGACTCTGGCAGAGACGTTACGGCTCCGACCCGAAAATCGTCGGCCAGACAATTGCGCTCAACGGCCAGAACGCGACCATCATCGGCATCACGCCCGCCAGTTTCGAGTACCCGCGCACGGCGCAACTCTGGACGCCGATAGCCTTCAACGCGAAGCAAATGTCCGCGCGCCGCTCGCATTTTCTCAATGCCATCGGTCGTCTCAAACAGGGCGCGTCGCTCGAACAGGCGCAGGCCGAGATGAACTCAATCGCGCGCGAACTTGAGAAACAATATCCTGAAAGCAACACGAATTACGGCGCGGGGCTGACGCTTTTGCCGGAGCGCACCGTCGGCGAGTTGCGCCGCACGCTGCTCGTGCTCCTCGTCGCCGTCGGCTTCGTGCTTTTAATCGCGTGCGCGAACGTCGCGAACTTATCGCTCGCGCGCGGCGCGTCAAGATCGAGAGAGATCGCGATCCGTGCTGCGCTCGGCGCGAGTCGCGCGCGGGTCGTGCGCCAGTTGCTCACCGAGAGCGTGCTGGTGGCGCTCTTCGGTGGCGCACTCGGCTTGCTGCTCGCGATGTGGGGCGTTGACTTGCTCGTCTCGCTCAGCCCCGAAAATCTCCCGCGCGTCAAAGAGGTAACGACCGACTGGCACGTACTCGGCTTCACGCTGCTCATCTCGCTCTTGACGGGCGTGCTGTTCGGACTCGCGCCCGCGCTCTCCACGTCGAAGACGAATCTTTCCGAGACGCTCAAGGAAGGCGGCAGGGGAACCGCCGGCACGAGCCGCCAACGCCTGCGAAGTTTGCTCGTCGTCTCGGAAGTCGCGCTCTCGCTCATCCTGCTCATCGGCGCGGGGCTGCTCATCAAAAGTTTCATACGCCTCTCGCAAGTTGATCCCGGTTTCAAGCCGGCCAATCTCTTGACGATGCAACTTTCGCTGACGCGCGCGAAGTATCCCAAAGACGAGCAGCGCGCGGGCTTTTACTCTCAACTGATGCAGCGCATCGAATCTCTGCCGGGCGTCGAGGCCGCCGGAACTGTCTCCGAGCTTCCTCTGAGCGGGCAGGAGAACGACACTTTCTTCAACATCGAAGGGCAGCCTGCCGTCGCTTTCGGCAGCGCCGAGAACGACTCCAACGTCCGCATCGTCAGTCCCGACTACTTTCGCGCGATCAGCATTCCTTTGATGAAGGGGCGCGCGTTTGACAACCGCGACGCGCAGGACGCGCCGAAGGCCATCGTCGTCAACGAGAGTTTCGTGCGCCGCTATCTGCCGAACGATGAGCCCATCGGCAAACGTCTGACGATTGATTTCGGCGACCCCTGGAAGGGAGAGATCGTCGGCGTCGTCGGCAGCGTCAGGCACACCAGCCTGTCGCAGGAACAGCCAAATTCGGAAATGTACGTCTGCGATTTGCAGACGCCGCCGTTCGCCATGAACCTCGTCGTGCGCGCCGCAGGAGCGGGCGACCCGACGCAACTGACCGCCGCCATCAGGAACGAAGTGCAGTCGCTCGATAAAGACATCCCGCTCTACAACGTCAAGACGATGGAGCAGCGCGTCTCAGAGTCGGCATCGCAGCCGCGCTTTCGCACGCTCTTGCTCGGCATCTTCGCGGGACTCGCGTTGTTGCTGGCGAGCATCGGCATCTACGGCGTCATCTCTTATTCCGTGACGCAGCGCACGCACGAGATCGGATTGCGTGTGGCGCTGGGCGCGCAGACGCGCGACGTGCTGAGGCTCGTCATCGGACAGGGCATGAGCATGGCTCTTATCGGCATCGGCATCGGCCTCGCCGGCGCGTTCATCGTGATGCGCTTGATGAGCAGTTTTCTGTTCGGCGTGAGCGCGAACGATCCCGTGACCTTCATCGCCGTCTCGCTGTTGCTGATGGGCGTCGCGCTGCTCGCCTGTTACATTCCGGCGCGCCGTGCGACGAGAGTTGATCCGATGATTGCGCTCAGGTACGAGTAAAAATTGTGTAGGGGCAGAGGCTCACTCAAGTAAGAAACGCTACAATTTTTGTGCTAACAATCCAGAGTTCGACGATTCTCAAATTCGGGACGGCACAATCCCAGAAGCGCAAATCGCCGGCTTGATCTGACCCGCAAGAGTTTTCCAATCTTTAATTTCAAACACTTATTGCTGAATGTTCTTGATGGCACAGCGTTCGCATTTGTTTCCCGTTGCTGAATGCTCAAATGCTGTGCGGCTGAACGCTCTCTCGCTCTTGTCCGGCTTCTGAAAACTAGATGGATATTCCACGCAAAAAATCCGGCACGCGCAAACGCCGCCTCCGCACAGCGCTCTATGCCGTCGTCGGCATCGCCGCCATCTCGCTGATTACTTACGGCGTGTCGCGTCTCAAACCCGCCGCGCCGGGCGTCGAACGCTCGACCGTTTTGATTGACACCGTCAAGCGCGGGCCGATGCTCAGGCAGGTGCGCGGCACGGGCACGCTCGTCCCGGAAGACATCCGCGTCATCGCCGCTTCAACGCAAGGCCGCGTCGAGCGCATCCTCGCGCAGCCCGGAACGGATGTCAGCGCGGGCACGGTCTTGATCGAGTTGAGCAACCCGGAGTTACAACAGTCCTCCGTTGATGCGGAGTATCAACTGCGCGCCGCCGAAGCCGACTACAACAATCTCAAAGTGAAACTCGAAAGCGACCGCATGAGCCAGCAGGCGGCGGCGGCCACCGTCCGCGCGGAATACCAGCAGTCCAAGTTGCAGTCGGACACGGACGAGGCTCTGGCGAAGGACGGTTTGATTCCCGCGCTCAATTTGAAACTCTCCAGAGTGCGCGTCGAGGAACTCGCCAGCCGCTACAACCTCGAAGTGAAACGTCTCGAAGTGAACACCAAATCCACGCAGGCGCAGTTGGCTTCGCAGCAGGCGCGCATCTCGCAGTTGCAAGCTCTGCTCAAACTCAAGCAGGGGCAAGTCGGAACGCTCCGCGTGCTCGCCGGAACGAACGGCGTGTTGCAGCAGATGCAGGTCGAGGTCGGCCAGGAGGTGACGCCCGGCACGAACCTCGCGCGCGTCGTCGAGCCGCAGCATCTCAAGGCCGAACTCAAAATCGCGGAGACGCAGGCCAAAGACATCAGCCTCGGCCTGCGCGCGGAGATTGACACGCGCAACGGCGTCATCCCCGGCCACGTCGCGCGCATAGACCCCGCCGCGCAACAGGGAACCGTCACCGTTGACGTGGCGCTCGACGGCGCGTTGCCGCAGGGCGCGCGCCCGGATTTGACCGTTGACGGCACAGTCGAACTCGAACGCCTCAACGATGTCATCTACGTCGGGCGTCCGGCCTTCGGCCAATCGCAAAGCACCGTCGGGATGTTCAAGCTCGATGCGGGAGGCGCGACCGCCACGCGCGTCAACGTCAAGCTCGGACGCAGTTCCGTCAACACTATCGAAATCATCGAAGGCTTACAGCCCGGCGATCAAATCATCCTGTCGGACACTTCCGCCTGGGACGCTTTTAATCAGATACGTTTGAATTGAAGAAGAGCAATCAGCAGTCAGCAATCAGCAAAGACGGCTGAACAATTATTGAAGTGTTCGATTGAAAGAAAAGTTTTAGCTGACTGCTGATTGCTAACTGCTGACCGCTTATCTTGAGGAGAAAAAAATGAGCGCAACCGCACCGGCGAAATCCGCACAATCTTTGATCCGTCTCGAAGACGTGAAGAAGGTTTTTTATACCGACGAGGTGGAGACGCACGCGCTGTCGGGCATTCATCTCGACATCAAGAACGGCGAGTACGTTTCGATTGCCGGGCCTTCCGGGTGCGGCAAGTCAACGCTGCTTTCGATTCTCGGCTTGCTCGATTCGCCTTCGGACGGCGGCTACTGGCTGAACAGCGAGCCGGTCGCGGGCTTGCCGCTTTCGGAGCGCGCGCGCATCCGCAACCGTGAAGTCGGGTTCATCTTCCAGAGTTTTAATTTAATCGGCGACCTGACCGTTTATGAAAACGTCGAGCTGCCGCTGACCTATCGCGGGATGAACGGCACGGAGCGCAAGGGGCGCGCGATGGATGCGCTTGAGCGTGTCGGGATGGCGCATCGCGCGAAGCATTTGCCGAGCCAGTTGTCGGGCGGCCAGCAGCAGCGCGTCGCGGTGGCGCGTGCGGTCGCGGGTCAGCCTTCGATTTTGCTCGCGGATGAGCCGACGGGAAATCTCGATTCCGTCAACGGCGAGGCGGTGATGAATCTCTTGCAGGAACTGCATCGCGGCGGCGCGACCATCTGCATGGTTACGCACGATCAACGCTACGCGCGCCACGCCGACCGCGAGATACATCTCTTCGACGGGCGCGTCGTGGAAGAAAGCGCGGGCGAAGGACAGGAAGTCGCGTGACATCACGCTCAAAGGTGAGCAGGAGATAACGGGCATGAGTTCTTACTTGCAAGATTTGCGATATGCGTTTCGGATGCTCTTGAAGAAGCCGGGCTTTACCTGCATCGCGTTGCTCGCCATCGCGCTCGGCATCGGGACGAACACGGTCGTCTTCAGCACCGTCAACGCGCTGATGCTCCATCCTTTCAACTTCAGCACGCAGGACAGGCTCGTCTCTCTATGGGAGCAGAATCTTGAGTTGGGCGTCACACGCGGCTCGGTCGCGCCCGGCAATTTCGTTGACTGGCAGGATCAGAATCACGTCTTTGAGCAAGTCGTCGCCTTCAACAAACGTCACTTTAATCTGACTGAAGGCGAGCAGCCGGAGCGCGTGTCGGGCGCGCAGGTGACCGCAAATTTTTTCAACTCGCTCGATGTCAGAGCCGAGCAGGGGCGCACCTTTTCAACGGAGGAAGAACAAGAGGGACACGCGCAGGTCGCGTTGCTCAAACATGGTTTGTGGCAACGTCGTTTTGCGGGTGATCCGGCGATTGTCGGCAAAACCATCAGGCTTGACAGCAAGACGTACACGGTCGTCGGCATCATGCCGGATGACTTTGAGTTTCCTCTGAACTCAAGCGAGATTTGGACTCCGCTCGCGTTTGACGCGAAAGACAAAGTTGATCGCGCCAGCCACTATCTGGAAGTGATGGCGCTGCTCAAGCCCGGCGTCACGAAGGAGCAGGCGCAGGCGGATTTGCGCGGCATCTCCGGGCGCGTGCAGGAACAGTTTCCCGAAGAGAACGGCGGGCGTACTGCATTTGTCGAGACGCTGAACGCCTCTTACACGCGAGGCTCGCGCGTGTATCTGACGATTATGATGGGCGCGGTCATCTTCGTGCTGCTCATCGCGTGCGCGAACGTGGCGAATCTGTTGCTCGTGCGCGCGTCTTCGCGTCAAAAAGAGATGGCCGTGCGGATGGCTCTGGGCGCGAGCCGCTGGCGTTTGATCAGACAATTATTAACGGAGAGTTTAGTGCTTGCGATGGTGGGCGGCGCGTTGGGGTTGCTGCTCTCCGTGTGGGGCATCGAGCTTCTTTCGCACGGTATGCCTCCGAGTTTCACGCAGTACATCGCGGGTTGGAAGAAACTCGGAGTTGATGCGTGGGTTTTGGGCTTCACGCTCGTTGCTTCGGTTGTCACGGGCGTCATCTTCGGACTCGCCCCGGCGTTTCAGGCGACGCGGGTCAATCTCAACGAGACGCTCAAGGAGAGCAGCAAGAGTTCGTCTGAAAGTTTGCGGCGCAATCGCCTGCGAAGCGTGCTCGTCATTTCAGAGATCGCGCTGTCGCTTGTGCTGACCATCGGCGCGGGCTTGATGGTCAGAAGTTTTATCCAGATGGCGAGCGCAGACCTCGGCCTCAACCCGCAGAATGTTTTGACGATGGAGCTCGCGCTGCCGCGCGTGAAGTACGCGGAGCCGCAACAGCGCATCAACTTTTATCAGGAGTTATTGCGTCGCGTCGAAGTCGTGCCGGGCGTGGAAAAGGTCGCGGCGGTCAATTACATCCCGATGACTCGCTCCAGTTCGAGCGTCCGCATCTCGATAGAAGGACAGCCGGCTCCCTCAGTCGGCAAGAGACCTTACGCGGATTATCGCGTCGTGACGCCGCAATTCTTCGAGGCCATCGGCACGCGACTCATACAGGGACGCGCCTTCACAGAGCATGACGACACCAATGCTCCGCACGTCGTTATCATCAACGAGGCTCTGGCGCGCAGGTTTATCCCGGGCGGCGATCCAATCGGCAAGCGTTTAATCATAGACGACGAAGCTCCTTTGGAGATCGTCGGCGTCGCGGCCAATCTCAAAAATGAAGACCTCGACGAAGAGCCGGAGACAGGCATTTACGTTCCGTTTTTACAAAATCCCTGGTACTCGATGGCGCTCGCCGTGCGTTCAAAATCCGACCCGGCGGGGCTGGCGCCGTTGATTCGCCACGAAGTCTCGGCGCTTGATGGAGATCAACCGATTGACAACGTGCGGACGATGCAGGAAGTCGTTGACGAATCGCTCTCGGCGAAACGTCTGGCGACGATCATGTTCGGCTGCTTCGCCGCGAGCGCGCTCCTGCTCGCCGCCATCGGCCTCTACGCCGTGATGTCCTTCACCGTCGCGCAACGCACGCACGAGATCGGCATTCGCATGGCTCTCGGAGCGAACCCGAAACAAATTCAAAAGATGGTCGTCGGTCAAGGGTTGATACTAATCGTCGTCGGCCTCCTGATCGGTATCGTGGGTTCGCTTGCGATGACGCGCGCCATGTCGCAAATCCTTTACGGCGTGTCGCCCAATGACCCTCTCACCTTCGCCGGCGTCTCGCTGCTGCTGAGTGTGACCGCGCTCCTCGCCAGCTACATCCCGGCACGCAAAGCGACGAAAGTTGATCCGATGGTCGCGCTTCGATACGAATAGGAGAAGTAATGAATACACTCTGGCAGGATTTGCGCTACGGCATGAGAATGCTGCTCAAGCACCCGTTCTTCACGCTGGTCGCGATGCTCGCGCTGGCGCTCGGCATCGGGGCGAACACGGCGATTTTTTCCGTCGTCAATGCGGTGCTATTGCGGCCTCTGTCGTTCGACGCGCCCGACCGTCTCGCGCGCGTTTACGTCACCGTGCCGAAGCGGGGCGTGACGAAGTACCCGACTTCGTTTCTCACATTCGCGGACTGGCGCGAGCAGAATCAGGTTTTCGAGAACATCGCGGCCTACACCTCTTCGAGCGCGACGTTGACGGGCATTGACGCGCCGCAGCAGATTGACGGCACGATGACGAGCGGCGATTTCTTCGCCGTGCTCAAAGCACAGCCCGCACTCGGTCGCGTCTACACGCGCGCCGAAGAGACGCCCGACTCGCACGTCGCGGTCATCAGCCACGGATTGTGGCAGCGACGCTTCGGCGCGGACGAGCAAATCGTCGGGCGACAGATCACGCTCGACGGCGAGCCGACGACCGTCATCGGCGTCATGCCCGCAGGCTTCGCGTATCCCTTCGACCAGCCGCGGATAGACTTCTGGTCGCCGCTCAATCCGAAGGATGAGACCAACGCTTTTCGCGGCGCGAACTATCTGAGCGTCGTCGCACGCCTGCGGCAGGGCGCGAGCCTTGAGGGCGCGCAGGCCGAAATGACGACCATCGCTCAACGCATCGAAGAGGCCAACCCGGATCTCAGCCGGGGGCGCGGCATCAACATCGTCGCGCTGCAAGAGGATGTCGTCGGTGACATTCGTCCCGCGTTGCTCGTCTTGCTCGGCGCAGTCTGCTTCGTGTTGCTCATCGCGTGTACGAACGTCGCGAATTTGTTGCTGGCGCGTGCCGCCTCGCGGCAGAAAGAAATCACCATCAGGGCGGCGATGGGCGCGACACGCTGGCGCATCGTGAGACAGTTGATGACCGAAAGCCTGTTGCTGTCGCTCTCCGGCGGCGCGCTCGGTTTGCTGCTGGCGGTGTGGGGCATTGACTTGCTCGTGGCCGCGATCCCGGAAGGCATTCCGCGCGTCGGCGAAATCAATCTCGACGCGCGCGTGCTGTTCTTCACGCTCGTCGCTTCTGTGTTGACGGGACTCCTGTTCGGCCTCGCGCCCGCGCTGCAAGTCTCGAAGCCGGACCTCAACGAGGGATTGAAAGAAGGCGGGCGCGGCTCGACAGAGGGCGCGGGGCGCAACCGCGTGCGCGGCCTGCTGGTCATCTCGGAGGTCACACTCTCGCTCGTGCTGCTCGTCGGCGCGGGGCTGCTGATGAGGAGCTTTCTGGAACTGCGCGACGTGAAGCCGGGTTTCAACCCGCATGGCGTGCTGACGGCGAACGTCTCGCTGCCAGCCGCCCGGTACGGTCAGGAAGAGTCGCAGACGGCGTTCTTCCAGAACGTCCTGCAACATGCCGCCGCGCTGCCCGGCGTGCGTTCCGTCGGCGCGGTTGACCCGCTTCCACTGAGCGGCAATCTGGCGCAGAACATCCTCACCATCGAGGGACGCCCGCCGCTTGCCGTTGCCGACCGGCTGACCACTAACGCGCGCGTCGTCACGCCCGGCTATTTCGACGCGATGAGCATTCCCGTCGTCAAGGGGCGCGTCTTCAACGAACACGATGCGAAAGATGCGCCGAAAGTTCTCGTCGTCAATGAAACGCTCGCGCGCAAATATTTTCCCGGCGAAGATGCCGTCGGCAAACGCATCGGCTTGAGCATCGCCAAAAATATGACGGGCGAAATCGTCGGCGTCGTCGGCGATGTCAAGCACGTCAGTCTCGACAAAGAGGCGGGGGTAGAGTGTTACGTCAACTACCTGCAAGTCCCGGACGCTGCCATGACGCTCGTCGCGCGGAGCGAGTCGAACGACCCGGCGAGTTTGAGCGCGGCGCTTCGCAAAGCGGTCGAGGAGGTGGACAAAGACCAACCGCTCTCCGACGTGCAAACGATGGATCAATGGCTCGCCTCGTCCGTCGCGCGGCGACGCTTCAACACGCTGCTGCTCGGCGTCTTCGCGTTGGTCGCGCTGCTGCTGGCCGCCGTTGGCATCTACGGCGTGATGTCTTACACGGTGACGCAACGCACGAAAGAAATCGGCATTCGCCTCGCGCTCGGCGCGCGTGCGAGCGACGTGCAGAGGATGGTCGTCGGGCAGGGCATGGCGTTGATCCTGATCGGCGTCTCCGTCGGTCTCGTCGCAGCCTTTGCCTTGACGCGCGTGATGTCGAGTTTGCTGTTCGGCGTGAGCGCGACCGACCCTCTGACATTCATCGGAGTCTCCGCGCTCCTGGCCTCAGTCGCGCTCGTCGCGTGTTTGATTCCGGCGCGAAGAGCGACGAAGGTTGATCCGATGGTCGCGCTTCGTTACGAATAGAAACCAAATGATGAATGCGAAATGTGAATGATGAATACAGGCGCGAAATCTGTTTTCTGAGTTTTCATTCATCATTCATCGCTCATCATTTCGCATTTGATTCGGAGGTTTTGGGATGAGAAATTTCTTGCAGGATGTGCGTTACGGCGCGCGGATGCTCTTCAAGATGCCGGGCTTCACCATCGTCGCGGTGCTGGCGCTCGCGCTCGGCATCGGCGCGAATACGGCGATCTTCAGCGTCGTCAATTCGGTCTTGCTGCGCGCACTTCCTTACGAGGGCGCGGAGCGTCTCGTCACGCTCAACACGGGAACCAGCCCCACCGTCGAGCCGCGCGGCCCGCTTTCGTATCCAGACCTGCTCGACTATCGCAACCAGACGCAGACACTCGAATACATCGCGGGCTATGAGGGCGTCGGGACGGTGATGTCGAGCGGCGGCGCGGGCGGCGACGAGCCGGAGCGCGTGCGCGGCGCGAAGGTGATGGCCGATTTATTTCCTCTGCTCGGCGTCAAAGCGGCGCAGGGGCGCGTGTTCACGAGGGAGGAGGACGCGGCGGGCGCGCCGCCCGTCATCGTCCTGAGCGATGGCCTGTGGCGCAGACGCTTCGGCGCGGACTCTTCCATCGTGGGGCACGAGGTCAAGTTGGGTCTCGCGGGTCGCAGCGTGACCGTGCTCGGAGTGTTGCCGCGCGGCTTCAACTTTCCGCCCGACTCGACCGAGGCGACTGACTACTACGTCCCCTTCGTGACGGAGACCGCGCGGCTTGACGCGGTTTCGTTGAACACGCGCGCCTCGATCTTCATTCCCACCATCGCGAAATTGAAACCGGGCGTCACTGTGGAACAAGCGGCGGTCGAGATGGAAACCATCGCGGCGCGACTCGCTTCGCAGTACCCGGAGGCAGACGCAGGCAGGCGCGTGCGCGTCGTCTCCACGCAGCAAGACCTCGTCAAAAACGTTCGCACGGCGTTGCTCGTGCTGCTCGGCGCGGTCGGGTTCGTGCTGCTCATCGCGTGCGCGAACGTGGCGAACCTGCTGCTCGCACGCGCCGCCTCGCGCGGCAAAGAGATGGCGATTCGCACGGCGCTTGGCGCGACGCGCGGGCGCATCATCCGGCAACTGATGACGGAGAGTGTGCTGCTCTCTCTCTTGGGCGGCGCGCTTGGGTTGCTGCTCGCAACGTGGGGCACAGACCTGCTCGTGAAGTTCAGCCCGGCCAGCGTCCCGCGCCTCGCGGAAACTTCGCTCGATGCTTCCGTCCTTATTTTCACTTTCACCATCTCGCTCATCACCGGCCTCATTTTCGGACTCGTGCCCGCGCTGCAGGCCTCGAAGCTCGAACTGACCGAATCATTGAAGGAAGGCGGGCGGGGCGCGAGTGAAGGGGCGCGGCGTAATCGCGTGCGTGCCGCGCTCGTCGTCTCGGAAGTCGCTCTCTCGCTCGTGCTGCTGGTCGGCGCAGGGCTGCTCATTAAAAGTTTCGTGCGGCTCCTCAACGCCGATCCCGGCTATTCGCCGGAGCGCGTGCTGGCGCTGACCGTCGCGATCAATACGAAAAAATATGCGGACGACGAGAGCCGCGCCGCCTTTTACAGCGCCGCGCTTGATCGCATCCGCGAACTGCCCGGTGTGGATGCCGCCGGCGTGACGCAGATTTTGCCGCTCGGCAATCGCGAAACTTACAACAGCTTCAACGTCGCGGGACGCGCGCCCTCTCCGACCAACACGCGCAACGATGCGCGAAACTACACCATCAGTCCAGACTATTTCCGCGTCTTGAGCATTCCCGTCCGGCGCGGTCGCGTCTTCTCGGAGACCGACACGAAGAATGCGCCGCCCGTCGTCATCATCAACGAGGCGCTCGTCAAAAAATATTTTCCCGACGGAGACGCGCTCGGCCAGAAACTCGTCCTCGACGGGCCGGACGACAAGCCTCTGCCGCCGTGCGAGGTGGTCGGCATCGTCGGCAACGTCCGCTTTGAAGCATTCAACGGCGAAGAAGTGCCGGAGCTTTACGTTCCTTACGGCCAAGCGCCGGAGCCGGCGATGGAAGTCGTCGTGCGCTCGCGTGCAACGGACGCCGGCGCGCTCGCGCCTTCCGTGCAGGCCGCGCTCAAAGGCGCAGACCCGAACCTGCTCATCTGGGAGACGCGGACGATGGATGAATTGGTCGGTCGCGCGGTCGCGCCGCAACGCTTCAACGTCGCGCTGCTCGGAGTCTTCGCCGCCATCGCGCTCATCCTCGCGTCCGTCGGCATCTACGGCGTGGTCTCTTACACGGTCTCACAACGAACGCATGAAATCGGCCTGCGGATGGCGCTCGGCGCGCAGTCGAGAGACGTGCTCCGGCTCGTCGTCGGACAGGGCATGACGCTCGCGCTCATCGGCATCGCGCTGGGACTGGCGGGCGCTTTCGCCGTCACGCGCGTCATCGGAAGCCTGCTCTACGGCGTGAGCGCGACTGACCCTCTAACTTTCATCGGTGTCTCCGCGCTGCTCGCCTCAGTCGCGCTCGTCGCGTGTTTCGTTCCCGCGCATCGCGCGACGAAAGTTGATCCGATGGTCGCGCTCAGATACGAATAGCAGATTTTGTGGATGAGGAGATTTTGAGATGGAGACTTTGCTACAGGACTTGCGCTTTAGTTTCAGGCGCTCGTTGAAGAGTCCGGGCTTTACTTTCGTCGCTCTGCTTTCGCTCGCGCTCGGCATCGGGGCGAACACGGCGATTTTCAGTCTCGTCAACACGGTCTTGCTCCGGCCTCTGCCCGCCACGCATCCAGAGCAACTCGTGGCGGTTTACGGGACGCTGCACGAAGGCGCGGACGACACGCTCGTCTCTTATCTCAACTACAAGGATTATCGTGACCGCAATGATGTCTTCACGGACGTGCTGGCCTACAGGTTCGCGCCGATGAGCCTCAGCCACAACGGCAACAATGAGCGCATCTGGGGCTACGTGGTGTCGGGAAATTATTTCGACGAGCTTGGCGTCAAGCCCGCGCTCGGACGAACCTTTGCGCCGGAAGAAGATCGCACGCCGAACGCGAACCCGGTCGCCGTGATGAGCTACGGTTGCTGGCAGAAACGCTTTGGCGGCGACTCTTCAATCATCGGCAAGACGGTGCTGATTAACAGTCATCCCTTTACGGTCATCGGCGTCGCGCCCAAAGATTTTAACGGGACGGAGGTCGCCTACGCGCCGGAGTTGTACGCGCCGTTTATGATGGCCGAACAGATCGAGCCGCACAACGGCTATCTGAATGAGCGCAGCAGCGACAATCTCTTCGTGATTGGCCGTTTGAAAGAGGGCATCACGCGCCCGCAGGCCGAAGCCGCCTTGCAGGGACTCACACTTCAACTCACCGGCGAATATCCGAGCGAAAACGCGGGGCGCGGCGTCAAACTTTTATCGCCGGGACTTTTCATTCCCTCGATACGCAACATGATTATCGCCTTTTCGGGAGTGTTGATGGGCGTGGTCGGATTGCTCTTGCTGATCGCCTGCGTCAACCTCGCGAATCTTTTGCTGACGCGCGCCACGGAACGCCGCAAAGAGATTGCGATTCGCCTCGCACTGGGCGCGAGCCGCGCGCGACTCGTCAGGCAGTTATTGACGGAGAGTGTGCTGCTCTCTGTGACGGGCGGCGCGCTCGGGCTTTTGCTTGCGCTGTGGATTACCGATCTCGTGGCGGGCATCAAACTGCCGACCGACATCGCGCTCATGTTCGATCTGCGTCTTGACTGGCGCGTGATGGCGTTCACGTTTTTAATCTCGCTCGTGACGGGCGTCCTCTTCGGATTGTTGCCCGCGCTGCAATCGTCCGACCCGAATCTCGTTTCGTCTCTGAAGAACGAATCGGCTCTGGGCGGTTTTCGTCGCTCGCGCCTGCGTAACGCGCTCGTCGTCGCGCAAGTCGCTTTGTCGCTCGTACTGCTCATCAGCGCCGGTCTGATCGTCCGTAGTTTGCAGCGCGCGCAGTCAATCAATCCGGGTTTCAATCCGCAGAACGCCGTCGCCGTTTCGTTCGATGTCGGGCTGCAAGGCTACGATGAAGCGAAGGGACGCGCCTTTCAAAAGAGCGCGCTGGAGCGTGTCGGCGCGCTCAACGGCGTGCAGTCGGCGGCTCTCGTCAACTCTCTACCGCTCGGTCTCAACTTCAGCTACACGACCGTCTATCTCGAAGGCCAACCGTTCACGGGCAGCAGCAACCTGCCGATGGTCGTGCCCTTCGGCGTCAGCCCGAATTACTTTCAGACGATGAACATCAACCTTCGCGGGCGCGATTTCACAGAGCGCGACAAGGAAAAAGAATCGCGCGTGGCAATCGTCAGCGAGACGTTTGTGCGTCGCTTCCTCGCAGGGCAAGACCCCATCGGCAAGCGTTTCAACTTCGACGGGCCGACCGCGCCGTACTGGGAAATTATCGGCATCGCCGCCGACGGCAAGTACAACAGTCTCGGCGAAGACCCGCAGCCCGCCGTCTATCGCCCTCTCCTGCGGAATTACGACACGACCACGACGCTCGTCGCGCGCGCGAACGCGAATCCGCAAACGGTCATCAACGCGATTCGACACGAGATTAACGGACTCGACGCCAACCTCCCGCTCTACGATGTCAAGACTCTGAACGAGCACATGAACGTCCCGCTTTTCCCCGCGCGCATGGCCGCGCTCGTGCTCGGTAGCTTCGGCGTGCTCGCGCTCGTGCTTGCGGCCTTCGGCGTCTATGGCGTGATGTCTTACGCCGTCTCGCAGCGCACAAAAGAAATCGGCATCAGGATGGCTCTCGGCGCGAGGCCGCGCGACGTGCTGCAACTCGTCGTCGGACAGGGCATGTGGCTGTCTCTCATCGGAATGGTGATCGGCTTGCTTGCCGCTTTCGGTTTGACGCGGGCAATGTCGAGTTTGCTTTACGGCGTGAGCGCGACTGACCCGCTGACCTTCATCGGTGTCTCGATGCTGCTCGCCTCAGTCGCGCTCGTCGCGTGTTTCGTTCCCGCTCATCGTGCGACGAAGGTTGATCCGATGGTCGCGCTCAGGTACGAGTGAGTGATCCGAAAATTTTTACGTCCAAAAGGGACTGTTCGAGATTGAGCTTTACTATGAATCGAATGCTTTACATCTTCGCACTATCACTCTTGATCTGTGTCGCGGCGCAGGCGCAAACGACGCCGACACTGAATCCCGCGCAACGCGATGCGACGCGCCCGCCGGGCACGGAGCGGCGTCAGCCCATACCTGAAAGCGCGCGCCCGTCTTCGACAGACCCGACTGCGCCGCCGGGAACAGAGAGACCTGCGCCGCAATCGCCGCCGGGCACGAGCATCGCGCCGCCAACCGCGCCGTCCACGACGGGCACGACTCCCGCGTCAAATTCGTTGACGCGACCCGCGACGGGCGCGACGCCTGACGCTGCGAGTTCCGGCACGACAGGCTCGGACGCAGCCACGCCGCCGGATCAAAATTCAAGTTCGTTAAATCAAAATTCTCGAAGGCCGCTGCTCGAATCGCTTCAGGCGCGACCCGTGCCGCCGCTTCCATCATTGAGAAGGCTCGGCATCGGTGGTGACGAGACGCTCTCGCTCACGCTCAACGAAGCGATTCGGCGCGCGCTGGAAAATAACAGCGACATCGAAGTCGCGCGCGGCGATGTGCGATATGCGGAGACGACTCTGCGCTCGTTTGAAGGCGTCTATGATCCTGTCTTTCTCATCACGCCGCAGATCAGCAGTTTCGTCACGCCGCAGTCGAGTTCGCTGGGCGGCTCAGGCCAATCAGGGACGGTCTCGCGCACGCTGCTCGACTTTGGCCCGTCGGCGACCAAACTTTTTCGCACGGGCGGCGGGCAATACCAATTCTTTTTCAACAACACGCGCGAGACGACCAACTCGACGTTCGCGCAAATCAGTCCCGCTTACTCCGCGAATCTCGGCGTCATGTTCACGCAACCGCTCGCGCGCAATCGTGAGATTGATCTTAACCGACGACAGATACTCGTCCAGCGCAAGCGTCTCAAACAGTCGGACGCGGATTTTCGGCGGCAGACGATTGACGTGATCGCCGCAGTGCAGCGCGCGTACTGGGAACTCGTCTTCGCTCTGCGCGACCAGCAGAATCGCCTCGCCAACTTGAATCTCATCCGCGTGCAGTTTCGACAGACGGAGCAACGCATCACGGCGGGCGCGAACGCTCCCATCGAGCGCGCGGAGGTGCAGACTGAACTCTCCAGCCGGGAATCCGATTTATTGCAGGCCGTGCAATACGTCTCTCTGGCGGAGAACAATTTGAAGCAACTGATTTTGCGCGACACGCGCGCGCCGGAGTGGGCTGCCTCGCTTGTGCCGACCGACGAGCCGGCGTTTGATGCGGCGACACCCGTCAGTCTCGAAGACGCGCTGGCAGAGGCGCGCGCGAGCCGCCCCGAATTGCAGCGCGTTCAACTGCAACAGGAGATCGCGGACATTGATGTCAAATATTTCGAGAATCAGACGCGCCCGCGCATAGACCTTCAATCAACCGTTTCGACGACCGGACTCGCCGGCTCGCCCGTCATCTCGACCGGATTGCTCAACGGCTCATCCGTCGCATCAGGCGGGACGACAGGAACAGTTCCCATCATCAACGGCGACGCGGCGACGAACGCCAGCGCGTTTCTGCTCGCGCAGATCAATCAATTGCGCGCGGCGCAGGGACTCTCCGCCGCCGTCGTGCCGCAAATCACGCCGCAAACGTCCGGCGTGCCCTCCAATCTGTCCGGCGGCTACGCTCAGATGTTGAGAAATTTGGCGGGGTTGAGCACGCGCAACATCGTCGTCGGCGTCGCCATCGAATTGCCATTTCATAACAAGACGGCGAAGACGAATCTCGCGGGCGCGCAAATTCAGCGCGAGCAATTGCAGGCGACGATGCGCGGGCAGGAAAAGGCCGTCGAGGTTGAAGTCCGCAACGCGGCGCAGGCGGCGGAGACGACGCGCCATCGCGTACTGGCCTCGCGCGACGCGCGCGCCAATGCGGAAGTGCAGCTCGAAGCGGAGAAGCGGCTTTATCAAGTCGGACGCTCGACGACGTTTCTCCTCTTTCAACGCGAAAGCCAGTTGACGAACGCGCGTAACTTAGAGTTGCGCGCTGAGACCGACTACAATAAAGCTCTGGCCGATTTGCAACGCGCGACCTCGACGACCCTGCGCGCCAATCAAGTAATCGTGCAATCGGCGTTAGAGCCATGAGAAGAAATGATGAATGATGAGTGATGAGTGATGAATAATGAATTGAAGAAAGGAACTTCTTTTCGCTCATCCTTCGTCAATTCTTCGCTGCGACAGATAGGTCACCGAAAGACGCTCAAAAGATAATGCCCCGAATTTTAATCGCTGACGACCAGCGTGATGTGCTCGAAGCGTTGCGCTTGTTGCTCAAATCCGAAGGCTACGAAATCGAAGTTGCACACTCGCCCGCCGGCGTGCTCAAGGCTTTGGAGTCGCACGACTACAACGTCCTCTTGATGGATTTGAACTACGCGCGCGATACCACGTCCGGGCAGGAAGGCTTGGATTTATTGAGCCGCATTCAAGCTCTCGACGGCACGCTGCCCGTCGTCGTGATGACGGCGTGGGGCAGCGTCGGCGTGGCGGTGGAGGCGATGCGGCGCGGGGCGCGTGACTTCGTGCAGAAGCCTTGGGACAACGCGCGCCTGCTTTCAATTCTTCGCACGCAGACCGAGTTGGGGCACGTCTTACGCAAAGAGCAACGACTGGAAGCGGAGAATAAATTGCTGCGCGACGGCGAAGACCGCCCGACGCTGATCGCCGAGTCGCAGGCGATGCAGCCCGTCCTCGAACTCATCAATCGCGTCGGACGCTCGGACGCGAACGTGCTTATCACGGGAGAGAACGGCACGGGCAAAGAGGTCGTCGCGCGCTCGCTGCACACTTTGTCGGAGCGCGCGTCGAAGCCTCTGGTCACGGTCAACGCGGGCGCGCTTTCCGAAGGCGTTTTCGAGAGTGAACTGTTCGGCCACGTTAAGGGGGCGTTCACGGATGCGAAGGCGGATCGCGTCGGGCGTTTCGAGTTGGCCGACGGCGGCACGCTTCTGTTAGACGAGATCGGGAACGTGCCGCTCAACTTGCAGACGAAACTTTTGCGCGTGCTTGAGACGGGCGAGTTTGAAAGAGTCGGGTCTTCCAAAGCCAGGCGCGCGGACGTGCGCGTGCTGTCCGCGACCAACGCCGACTTGCACAAGGCGGTTGACGAGGGACGCTTTCGACAGGACTTGCTGTTTCGTCTCAACACGGTGGAGATTCACCTGCCGCCTCTGCGCGAGCGGCGCGAAGACATTCCTCTGCTGGCGCAACATTTTCTACAGCAACACGCGGAGCATTATCGCAAGACGCTCGCCGATTTCGACGACGCGGCGCTCTCTGCGCTGCAAGATTATTCGTGGCCGGGCAACATTCGAGAATTGAATCACGTCGCGGAGCGCGCGGTTCTCATGGCGCAGGAAAATTGCGTGCGGGCTTCCGACCTCGGACTCAGACACGAGCGCGAAGGGGCGCGGCGGCTGGAAGAGATGAGCCTCGAAGAAGTCGAGTCGTTTCTGATTCGCAAGGCGCTCGCGCGTTTCGGCGGCAACGTCAATCTGGCTGCCGACGCGCTTGGTTTAAGCCGCAGCGCGTTGTATCGTCGCCTGCAAAAGTATGGGCTATGACGCGGCGGAAAAGTTAAAGGCCAGACCGGCAAGCAAGCCGCATCCCCTAGTCTCAGCACGCCCTTCCACGACACGTCGCAAATCAAGTTTAAGCCACGAGCGGCGCGTCCTGTTGACGGCTTTAGTCGGCGGCTTGCCGGGCACGCTCGTCTCGCTCATTTTTTTGTGGAGCGGCGATTACACGACCAAAGTTGAGTGGACGCTGACGGCTCTCATCTTAGGTTTCTGGTTCGGCTTCGCCTTTGCCCTGCGCGGGCGCGTGGTGCTGCCGCTGCAAACTCTCTCGAACTTGCTGGCGGCTTTGCGCGAAGGCGACTTCTCGATTCGCGCGCGTGGCGCGAGCCGCGATGATGCGCTCGGCGATGTCTTGCTGGAAGTCAACGCGCTCGGCGAGATTTTGCAGACGCAGCGTCTCGGCGCGCTCGAAGCCTCCGCGCTGCTTCGCACGGTGATGACGGAGATTGACGTGGCCGTCTTCGCCTTTGACCGTGACGAGCGTCTGGTCTTAGTCAATCGCGCGGGCGAGCGTTTGATGGCGCAACCCGCAGAGCGTTTGATGGGACGAAGCGCGGCGCAACTCAATCTCTTTGATCCGCTGCACGGCGAAGAATCCATACGCACCATCCAGATGACTTTTCCCGGCGGCATCGGTCGTTGGGAGATGCACCGCAACTCGTTTCGCAGTCGCGGCGAGCAACATCAACTCTTAGTCCTGACAGACCTCAGCCGCGCCCTGCGCGAAGAGGAGCGCGAGGCGTGGCAGCGTCTCGTGCGCGTGCTCGGCCACGAGTTGAACAACTCGCTCGCGCCGATTAAATCCATCGCGGGCAGCCTCGAAAGTTTGCTCGTCAAAAAGCCGCAGCCCGCCGACTGGCACGAAGACATGCAACGCGGCCTCTCGATTATCTCGTCGCGCTCTGCCGCTTTGAGCCGTTTCATGTCGGCTTACGCGCGCCTCTCAAGGCTTCCTCAACCGCGACTCGCGCCGTTGGACGTGTGCGTTTTGATGCGGCGAGTCGTGGGGCTGGAAACACGTCTCGACGTGACGCTCAACGCGGGGCCGGAGTTAACGATTGAAGCCGACGGCGACCAGATGGAACAAGTCCTCATCAATCTTTTACGCAACGCTGTGGACGCCGCTTTGGAGACGGGCGGCGGCGTGCGTATGAATTGGAGGAAGACTGCGAATGAACTTGAAATCGTGATTGAAGATGACGGGCCGGGACTCGCCAACACGTCGAACCTCTTCGTGCCGTTTTTCACGACGAAGCCGGAAGGCTCCGGCATCGGCCTCGCGCTCAGTCGTCAAATCGCCGAAGCGCATGGCGGCACGCTCGTGCTGGAAAATCGCCGGACAGCGCAAGGCTGCGAAGCGCGCCTGCGTCTTCCGCTTTAACTGCGTGGCGTGAAGCGTCCATCTCTCATGTCACATTCACGCGAAGCAAAATTCGCACGCACTTACACTTCAACGAGCAAGTTCCGATTTTGGGATTGGCGCATCCCGGAAATGGACAGGCCGCGTCTCGTGGCCGGTTCGCTTTCATCACAAGGCGGACTTTTAATCATCCCGGCGCGGCTCTTGCGCTGGCATAGCAGTTTCTTATGAAGATACTTTTCTTTGATGAAGCCTGCTTGAACAAAGCGAGTGGTGAGGGTCAGACATGATTAAATTGCGAAACGTGGACAAGTTTTTTCAGGCGGGAGCAACCAAGACTTACATCCTGCGGCGCGTGGATATTGACATTAAAGAAGGCGAGTTCATCTCCATCATGGGGCCGTCGGGCGCGGGCAAGTCAACGCTGCTGCACATCATCGGGATGCACGACAGTTCGTGGACGGGCGAATATGATTTTCTCGAACAGCCCGTTCATAAACTCAACCAAAAACAGAGAGCCGAGCTACGCAACAAAAATATCGGGTTCGTTTTTCAAAGCTATCACCTGCTCGATCACCTCACCGTTTACGAAAATCTTGAGATGCCTCTCTCGTATCGCGACATTGCTAAGAAAGACCGCCAGAGCATCGTCGGAGACACGCTTGATCGCTTTCACATCGTCGGCAAAAAAGACCTCTTCCCGAATCAATTATCGGGCGGTCAACAGCAACTCGTCGGAGTCGCGCGCGCCGTCATCGCCAACCCGAAGCTGATTCTCGCCGACGAGCCGACGGGCAACCTGCATTCGAGTCAGGGCAAAGAAATCATGGAGCTATTCAAGTCTTTGAATGAGCAGGGCGCGACGATTATTCAAGTGACGCACTCGGACCAAAACGCAGCTTTCGGCAATCGCATCGTCAAGCTTGAAGACGGATGGATTGTGAATGACTGACGGGAAACTTGCCTTAGCTAACTGCCGATTGCTGGTTGCTAACTGTTGATTGCTTATCTCAAGGAGAAAAAGATGAACCCCGCAGCCCGGACGTTGATTCATCTTGATGATGTCAAAAAAATATTCTTCACCGATGAAGTGGAGACGCACGCGCTGTCAGGCATTCATCTCGACATCAAAGAAGGCGAATATCTCTCCATCGCAGGCCCTTCCGGGTGCGGCAAGTCAACGCTGCTCTCAATTTTGGGTCTGCTCGATACGCCTTCTGATGGACGCTATCTGCTCAAGGGTCAGCCCGTCGAGAATCTCGAATTGTCAGATCGCGCGCGCATCCGCAATCTTGAGATTGGATTCATCTTTCAGAGTTTTAATTTAATCGGCGACCTCACGGTTTACGATAACGTCGCGCTGCCGCTGACCTATCGCGGGATGAATGCCACGGAGCGCAGGAAACGAGTCACAGAAGCGTTGGAAAAGGTCGGGATGGATCATCGCGCGAAGCATTTGCCGAGCCAGTTGTCAGGCGGGCAGCAGCAACGTGTGGCGGTCGCGCGCGCGGTGGCAGGCCAGCCGAGTATTCTGCTGGCAGACGAGCCGACGGGCAATCTCGACTCGGCCAACGGTGAGGCCGTGATGGATTTACTGCGCGAGTTGCATCAGGGTGGCGCGACCGTCTGCATGGTGACGCACGACCCGCGCTACGCACAACATGCTGATCGCATCATCCACGTCTTCGACGGGCGCGTGGTTGAAGAAGAGCATGGACGCGCAACGGAAAAAGCTGAACGCGAATTAAGCGAAAGCGGCTTCGGTCTGGCTGGATAATGCCGCGCGCGGGCTGTCACTTGCTGTAAGGAAATGCATGGAGCTAAGGCCGGAGATGGGTCATATCTGCGTTACCCGTAACCCGCCCTTCCACACTTTTTATTGCAACCCGGTATCACGCCATGCTCTCAAAAGGATAATCAATGGACGCTGGCAGGCATCGCGACGGCACGCCTCACGTTGCTCCTGGAGAGTGGCGAATGGAAGAGGCCGGCCTCCCGGATGAGACTCCGCTTTCGCCATTACCGTCGTTTGAATCTGCTCCCACTCCGCAAGACCAAAGCAGGCTTCTGGAATTGTTGGGCCTCATCAATTACAAAATCCTGAGCGGCAATATCCTGTACATCGAGACCGGAGGAATCGTTTACAAGATTCGCTATGGAGTTTACTGGCGCAGTGTCTTCACAGACGTAGAGCATTACTCGCTTAAATGCGAGGAGATCACCGAAGGCATCTGGGTCGAAGGAAGCGCGTCGCTCTGTGAGGTGGATTTACCGCTTCGCCATACGCGAGATGGCTGGAAGGTGGGGGGACAATCAATCAGATTTATGATGCACAGATGCTAAGTTGGAGCGCTGCGGGATAAGAATTGCCGGGATCATCTAATCTACGGGCGGCCAATGATCGGTATTGACAGGATAGAGGTTTAGTCATAGAGTACGGCACTCAAACAGGGATTGGCTCTGACATCTGCCAGACCGCCAACCGGCCTGAGTCAACAGGATTCAAGCCGGCTTTTAACCTCGCTCCGGCTCTCAACGTTTTCTTCGCCAGCCCCAATTCATGCCCTCGCCGGTGTGAGGCGAACACGACCTCCTCATTTCATCACGGAGATTTTTATCATGCACAGCATTCTCAGCCATCTCACGAGACGCGCCTTTCTTCACTTAACGCTAATTCATACGAGCACGGCACGCGCCACCTGACGCGCGCGTCCACGACGGAGAGCAAGCGACTTTTATCGGCAGTCCCGCGCCGCAAGGAGTCGCCGGCCTTCGTCTTTTTCAACTGCCGCGCTTCGCGTCGCGGCGCATCCACTCGACCAGGGGAGGAAGACAACGCGCGCCACCCATCGCCTGCGCCAACTCCTCAGGCCGCGCACCGGAAAGGAGAGATCGAAAAACTCCGGCGTTCCACCGCCGTCAATGGACGACCGCCACCACACCATGACGAGACCCGCAAGAATCTTTCTGCTCGATGACGACCCCGCCGGCGATCCCGCCGCCGCGCTCCGAAACATCCTTCAGTCCTCAAGCCCTGATGCTGAGATGTGCCGGCATGATGTACACGCCGGCGCGCGCGATCTATCAAGCGTGATCCGAGACTTCAACCCTGACCTCATCTTCTTCGTGCTGGCGCGCGAGTCCGAGCCGGAGGCGGAGACGCTGTTCCAGACGGCGCGGAGCGTTGCGCCGGATGCATCCTTCCTCGCTATTGTCGAAGGCGGAAAGCCGGACGAGTTGATCCGTCTGCTGGAGCTTGGATTTGACGATTTCATCACGCCGCCCTTCAAGGCCGCCGATGTCGTCCCGCGCGTCAATCGTCTGCTTGAGCGCGCGCGGCTCGAAGAGCCTCTGACGCGCGCGCTCAAAGAAAAACTCGGGCTGCGGCAACTCGTCGGCGAGAGCGCGGTCTTTCTCGAAGAGATCAGAAAGATTCCGCCGCTGGCGAAGTGCGACGCCAACGTCATGCTCTCCGGCGAGACGGGGACGGGCAAGGAGTTGTGCGCGCGCGCCGTCCACTACCTCAGCCCGCGCGCGAGCGGGCCGTTCGTGCCCGTCAACTGCGGCGCAGTTCCCGTCGAGTTGGTCGAGAACGAATTGTTCGGCCACGAGCGCGGCGCGTACACGGGCGCGTCGAGCGCGCAGGATGGATTGGTGCAGGAGAGCGACGGCGGCACGCTCTTCCTCGATGAAATTGACAGCCTGCCGCTGCTCGCGCAGGTCAAGCTGCTTCGCTTCCTTCAAGAGAAGGAGTATCGCCCGCTCGGCTCGACGAAGACGCGAAAGGCGAACGTGCGCGTCATCGCGGCGACGAATGCCGACCTGGACGCCGCGCTCAACACGGGTCGCCTGCGGCGTGACCTCTTTTACCGTCTCAACGTCATCTCGTTGCGGCTGCCGCCCCTGCGCGAGCGGCGCGAGGACATCCCTCTGCTGGCGCGTCACTTTCTGGCGAAATACGCCGACGAGTTCGACAAGCGAGCGCGGGATTATGCTCTGGACGCGCTCCACGCGCTCGTGCTCTACGACTGGCCCGGTAACGTCAGAGAGTTGCAGCACGTTGTCGAGCGCGCCGTCGTGTTGAGCGAGCGGCGGGTCGTGTGCGCCGCCGACATCCAACTCCCGCGCGGCGACGTGACGACGGCGACGACGCCCCCGGCATCCTTCAAGGAAGAGAAAAGCCGCGTCATCGAACAGTTCGAGCGCGGCTATCTGCTCAACGTGCTGCGCGTGTGCGGCGGCAACATCACGCGGGCGGCGAGCCTCGCGCGGAAAAATCGTCGCGCCTTCTTCCAACTCATCCGCAGGTACGGCATAGACCCCAAGACGTTCAGGCAGGAAGCCTGACCCGCGCGCCACGCTCTCATACACGGAAGTCCCACGCCCCGCGCGCAGGACAAACGCCTGCGCCTGCCCGGACAAATTTATCCACCTCGAATGCGCGCGCGATTCAAGAGATTTGCGCGCGCGTCTGCGAACCGCACGGACAAAAACATCCGCCTCTCTCGCACGCTTCCCTGTGCATAGCCGACAAAATCAAGCGTCAATCGCCGGAACGGAGCTTGCTTGCGCTTAATCTTATTTGATGCTCGCTGCTGAAGGACACGGCGTGAGACGGCACACAGGCACACACACAAAGTCGTTCGTCGCGCGCGAGGTGCTGACATATTTAGTGGAACACCCCGAAGCCCAAGACACTTTGGAAGGCGTGATGGAGTGGTGGCTGCTTGAGCGCGAGATTAAGCGCCAGACGGCGCTCGTCAGGGAAGCTCTCTCCGAACTCGTCGAGCAGGGACTTGTGATCGAGCAGAGCGGCGGCGGGCGCACACGCTATCAAGTGAATTCCGCTCGCCTGCGCGAGATCGGCGAATTGATTAACGAAGAGGCCGGGTGAAAAAGCGGAGACCGTGCCCCTCACTCTGGAGATGACTTATGCCCAACGACAAAAGCCCTGAAGACAGATTGAAGGAACTGAAAGATCAGCTTCAGCAGAAGGACTCGCAGATCGGACAGGCGACGAAGGAGCGCGACGCGCTCAAAACCGACGTTGACGCGCTGACCAAGAACGTTGACGAGATCAAGAGCACGACGAACACATTCGTCCAGGCCGCGACGGGACTCGACGCGGATGTCAAAACTCTCAACGCCTACTACCACACGAAAGAGCAGATGGTCGAGGCCGCGCTCGGCGACAAGAAGAAAGACGCGGACGCCGCGATCAAAAAAGTTGACGACGACATCAAGACGAAGAGTGACGAGGTTGCAGCCCTTGACGGCAAAGCTGCGGCGGCCAAGTCCGACTACGACGCGGCCAAGCAAGACCGCGACGCCAAGCAGCAGGCTTATGACAGCCAGAAGAACCGGCAGAAGGAACTCGGCGACAACATCAAGACGCTCAAGGACGACCGGGCGAAGATCGAGCAGTACGACGACAAGAACAAGACGGCCAGCATGTACGTCGTCCTGCGAGAGTTGAAGGGCGTGCTCGACGGGGCGGCAGTCCCTTCGCCGGCTGACTTCGAGAAGGATTTAGACAAGGCGTGGCAAGAACTCGACAAGGCCAAAGAGAACGTGCGGCAAAAGACTCTGGCGTGGGAGTCGGCGCGCGACGCGCTGGCGAAAGCGCAGGCGGAGTTGAAGGCGCTTGAGGCCGGACGAGTCGAGGCGATTCTGAAAGAGGTCGAGCCGCTCAACGTGTGAGACGACTCGCCCGCGCGTTCGTGCGAGCCAAAGCGGAGAAGCGATGAGCGACTACATGGTGGTGGCCGCCGTGAGCGAGGCGTTGCGGCGGATTCTCTGGGAGGCCTACGACGCCGACCCGGTCGTCCGTCCCATCGTCGGCAGCGAGGCGGCGATTGTTTTCCGCAACCCGACCGAGACGGCGCGCGACGCCGCCAACCGTCTCTCGCTCTGGCTCTATCACATCACGGAGAACGAGCACGCCAAGAACCAGCCGCCGCAGAGGGCGCGCGTCCAACCGCCGCCGCCCGCGCCCGGCCAGAATGCGAGAGAGTCGCTCCAGTTTCCGCCTCTGACCTTGAACTTTTACTTTCTCGTGACACCGTTCGCGCAGTCGGGCGAGGCCGACCACATGCTCCTCGGTAAATCCATGCAGGTCTTCTACGACAACGCGACCATCGTCCTGCAAGACGCCGCCAACGACATTTTCGAGGAACTGCGCGTCATCTTCTGCCGCCTGACGCTCGAAGAGTTAACGCGCATCTGGGAGGCTCTGCGCGAGCCTTACCGCCTGTCGGTTTGTTATCTCATCCGCGTCACGCGAATTGATTCGCGGCGCACGCCGGAACACGCCCGCGTCGTCGAGCGCATCGCGGGATTCAGCGAAGACCCGGACGCGGTCGCGGCGGGATGAAGAGTTTATGTCGGCAGCAATCTACGAACTGAGAAGACAGACGGCGACGCTCATCTTCGATCTCGAAGACCGCTTCGCGCGTTCGCGCGGTACGCGCGGCTTTCATCCGAGACCGCTCGAACCCGTCAGGCTCTTCGTCGTCGCGCGCATCGTCCTTGGACTGCGACAAGACTTCGCGCGGCCTCTGGAGTTGATCGTGCAACGCAACGGCAGCGGCTATCACATCTTCTTCAACGCCATCAGACAGCCCGACGGCTCCGTGCGACAGGCGGCTCTCGACGCGGGAAGTTATGTCGTGCGCGTCGAGAGCCGTTACTACCAGACGCAGGAGCAGACCGTCGCGCTGCCGACACCTGAGCGCGCGACTTTCTTCGACCTGCAACCCGGCTTCAATTACCCGTTCCCGAACGGCGGCACACTGTCGGGCGGGCGCGGCCTGACACTCCTGCGCGGCGGGCTTCATGCGACGGGCGGGCGCGGACTCGCGGGCGCGCGTGTCGAAGCCGCGGGCGTCACCGACTCTTACCTGACGGACGAGACGGGACAGTGGGCGCTCGTCTTCCCGGACACGCAACCGTCGGCGAGCCTGAGCGTGCGCGTCACGTTCCCCGACGGGTCGGTCGAGAACATCGCCAACGTACATGTCGTGCAGGGAAGCGAGTCCGGCCTCGCGCAGGCGTCTCTGCGCGGGTTCGTGTTGACGGACGCGGGCGGCGTGATTCCCGGCGCGACCGTCGAGGTGCAGGGAATGACGGGCGCGACGAAAACGGAGAGCGACGGAAGCTGGTTCTATTATTTCGACGTGAATCAGGCGGCGTTCGCGGCGGACGTGACGGCGCGGCTGCCCGACGGTCGCACGCGGACGCAAGTCAATCAACTGGTGCAGCCGCGGGCTACCGTGTTTGTGCCGACCTTTCGGTTTCCTTAGACCGAGTTAAGGAGATTCAACATGCCAGAGTATCTTTCGCCCGGTGTCTATGTGGAAGAGATCAGCACCGGCCCCGTGCCCATCGAAGGCGTGAGCACCAGCACCGCAGGGTTCGTCGGAGCGACCGAGCGCGGCCCCGAATATCCTCTGCTGATTACAAGCTGGCTCCAATTCCAACGCTGGTACGGCGGCTACGTCCCAGACCTCTCGTATCTCGCCTACGCGATTCAAGGCTTCTTCGACAACGGCGGCAAACGCTGCTTCGTGGCGCGCGTCGCGGCGGGCAACGCGGTCGCCACTTCGGGCGCGATTGGCAATCTGTCGCTGCTGGCAACCGGACGCGGAGCATGGGGCAACAACATCATGGTCAAGGTTGACGCGGGAACGCGCTCGCGGCCCGCCACGCCTCTGTTCCGCGTGAGCCTGCTCTACTTCAAAAATCCGCCCGCGCCCGCCGACTTCGTTGACCCGACCTCGACCAACCCGCTTGATCTCGCTAACCCCAAGCGTTGCGCGCCGGACGTGTTCGAAGTCTTCGACAACCTGACCGAGCAGGAGGGCGCGAGCAACAACATCCTCGTCGTGCTCAACTCGGCCTCGAAACTCGTGCGCGTCGAGTGGAGCGCCACGCCGCCTAATCCGGCTCCGCTGCCGGCGCAAGCATTCACCGCGCTCGGCAGCAACGGCAGCGACGGTAGCGCGCTCGCCGTCGCAGATTTTCAAGGCGACATGAATCCGATTGCGGGCTTGCCGAACGAACTGCTGGGACGCGGGCGCGGCCTCGCCGTTTTGGAGACGATTGACGAAATCTCGCTCCTGCTCGCACCCGACGAAGTGCGCGCGGGGTTGGGGTCGGTGACGGACGAAGTCATCAACCAGTGCGAGCGGCTCAAGGATCGCTTCGGCATCATCTCGACCACGCAGGGGCGTAGCGACGCCGGCGCGCTCCCCGCTCGTCGCGACACGCAGTACGCGGCCTTCTACTACCCTTGGATTGAAGTCTTCGATCCGTCGCTCAACGACGTGCGGGTCATCCCGCCGACCGGCCACGTCACCGGCATCATCGCGCGCACGGACATCGAGCGCGGCGTCCATAAAGCGCCCGCCAACGAAGTTGTGCGCGACGCGACCAACCTTGAATTCCCCGTCACCGACGGGATGCAGGACGTGCTCAACCCGCAGGGCGTCAACTGCATCCGCGACTTCCGCTCGGCGCGGCGCGGCATCCGCCTGTGGGGCGCGCGCACGATGTCTTCGGACGGGCAGTGGAAGTACGTCAACGTCCGGCGACTCTTCATCTTCATCGAAGAGTCCATAGACGAGGGCACGCAGTGGGTCGTCTTCGAGCCGAACGACGAGCCGCTCTGGTCGCGCGTGCGGCGCAGCGTCACGAACTTCCTGATCGGCGTCTGGCATAGCGGCGCGCTGATGGGACTCAAGCAGGAGGAAGCGTTCTTCGTGAAGTGCGACCGCACGACCATGACGCAGGACGACATAGATAACGGGCGGCTCGTCTGCTACATCGGCATCGCGCCGGTGAAGCCCGCCGAGTTCGTCATCTTCCGCATCAGCCAGAAGACGGTGGATGCGAAACAGTGAGACGCCGAGGAGGTGAATGATGGCTCAAACCGGCAGCCGCAACGACCCGTATGCGGCTTTCAACTTCATCGTCGAGATAGACAACGTGACGGTCGCGGGCTTCTCCGAATGCACCGGCGTCAACACGGAGACCGACGCTATCGAGTACCGCACGGGTAATCTCGACATCACGGTCAAGAAGCTGCCCGGCCTGAAAAAGTTCGGCAATATCACCCTCAAGCGCGGCTTCACCGACAGCAAGGAACTCTGGCAGTGGCGCAAGAAAGTGCTCGACGGCCAGACCGAGCGGCAGTCCGGCTCCATCGTGCTCTTGAACGAGGCGCGGCAGGAGGCTCTGCGCTGGAACTTCCGCGAAGCGTGGCCGCGCAAGTGGGACGGCCCGGCCTTCAACGCCAAGACCAACGAGGTCGCCATCGAGACGCTTGAGCTGGTCTGCGAGGGTATCGAACTGGAGTAATGCCTGCGGAGCGCGGGCAGGGATGCCCGCGCTCCCAAGGCGCGGAAATTTTATGTTGGCTTACACCACACCCGGCGTCTATTTCGAGTGGCTCGACACGCGCTCGCCCGCGCTCGTGCCGCTTCGCACGGACATCGCGGGCTTCGTCGGCATCGCCGCCGCTGGCCCCTTGCAGACGCCAATCAAGGTCGAGAGCATGACGCAGTTCGCGAGCGTCTTCGGCGCGCACACGCCGCAAGCTTATCTCGCCTACGCGGTCGAAGGCTTCTTCGCCAACGGCGGGCAGACCTGCTGGGTCGTGCGCGTCGCAGACGACGCAACCGCGCGCCAGGCCACTTTCGACATGCACGATGAGTCCGGCACGCCGACGCTTCGCCTAAGAGCGATCAGCCGAGTCGTCACGAGCGAGGGCGTCGCGCGCGTCTATCCGAATCCCGGCACGAGCGGAGAGCAGATTACTTTCTCCGTCTCGCTCATCACGCGCGACCGTTTCACGCTCATCCTGCGGCTCGGCAACGCGCGTGAAATCTGGCGCGACCTTTCGCTCCGCACCGACGACGCGCGCTACGTCGAGCACGTCATCAACGGTCAACAGAATGGCTTGCGGCTTATTGATAAGCGGAACGGCTCGCGGCTCGTCGAGGCGCAGAATCTTTTTTCGCCCGCAGGCTTCCCCGCCAACACGCCCGACCCGGCTGCCGGCAATTTGAAAGTAGGGCTGGGACGGCTCGCGGCAGGCGCGGACGGATTGCGGACTTTAACGCTCGAACAGTTCACCGGCGGAGGCTCGCCCGCCGAACAGCCCTGGGGACTCGCGGCTCTCGCGCAGATTGACGAGGTTAGCATCGTGGCGATGCCCGACATCATGCCGAAAGACAGGGACGCACCCGCTCAACAGCGAGTGCCGCTGCCCGACTGCGCGTCGCTCTGCCGTGAGCCGGAGCCACCGCCCCTGCCGGACGAGCCGCTTGAGTTCGCGCCTGACTTCAGCAACGACGAGACGCTCTTTCTTCAACGCGCTCTCGTCGCGCACTGTGAGACGCTCAAAGATCGCGTCGCCATCCTCGACCCGCCCATCCTCGACCCGCATCGCGACGACCTGAGCCAGCAGCGCGTCGCCGCTTGGCGCACGAACTTCGACACGAAATATGCCGCGCTCTATTTCCCGTGGGTGCTCGTGCCAGACCCTTTGAGGCTGCGGGGACTGCTGCGCGCCGTCCCGCCGTCGGGGCACATCGCGGGCGTCTATGCGCGCGGCGACCGGCGCGTCGGCGTGCATAAGCCGCCCGCCAACGCGGAGCTTGAATTGGTGAAGGACGTGTGCGTCCAACTCGACGACATCGCGCACGGCGACTTGAACGAGCAGGGCGTCAACTGCATCCGCGAGTTTCGCGGGCGCGGCGTGCGCGTCGCGGGCGCGCGAACCCTGAGCAGCGATGCGGAGTGGCGATTCGTCAACGTGCGCCGCCTCCTGATTATGATCGAGGAGGCGATTGACGAGCAGACGCAGTGGACGGTCTTCGAGCCGAACAACCCGGACTTATGGCGCGAGGTGGATCGCGTCGCACGCAATTTTCTCGGCTGGCTGTGGCGGCGCGGGATGCTCGATGGCGCGACTTCAGAGGAAGCTTACTCCGTCCGTTGCGACGAGACGACGAACACGCCCGAAGAGACCGACGCCGGAAGAATGATTTGTCAGATCGGCGTGCTGCCGCCGTGGCCTGCCGAGTTCGTCGTCGTCCGCATCGGCAAGACCGAGTCGGGCACGGAAATTCTTGAGTCGAAGGGAGGGCAGAGTGGCTGAGACCGGCACGCGCCAAGACCCCTTCGTGGCCTTTCGCTTCGAGATCAAGCTCGACGATCTTTCGGTCGCGGGCTTCAGCGATTGCACCGGCCTCCAGATGGAGACCGAAGTGCAGGACTACGCCGAAGGCGGGACAAACACGCATCTCCTGAAGTTTCCAACGCGCACGAAGCAGGCGAATCTCGTCCTCAAGCGCGGCATCGTGGATCGCGAGATGTGGGATTGGTACTGGGACCTGACGCGCGGGAAGGTGCGGACGCGGAGCGGCTCAATCGTCGTGCGCGACCCGTCGGGCGGGAAGTCGGTGATGGAGTGGCAGTTCAGCGACGCCTTTCCTTGCAAGTGGCTGGGGCCGGAGTTGAACGCCATGCAGAGCAACGTCGCGGTCGAGACGCTGGAGCTATGCCATCACGGATTGGAGCGTCGGAAATGAGGTGAAGACAAATGCCCGTGCATATCGAAGAGTTGACGACTGAAGTGACAGTCATGGACGGCGAGTTGCCGTTGACGGAGCGGCAAGTGGAGAAGCTCGTCGGCAAGGTCTTGCAGCGTCTCGAAGAGAAGCGGCGCGAGGCGCACAAAGTCCGCGAGGCGACCACGCTCAGGCGCGGAACTGCCCCACCGTCGCGCGTCGGCGAGTGAGAGACAGGCGACGGGCGTGAGGTTGAATTGTGCCGGCGCGTGAAGCGTTTGAAACGTTCGGAAGTGAGGTCAGCTAGTGTCTCTGGTCAAGGCCATCATCGAGATTTTAGACCGCGAGGCGGTTGACCTCGCGCGCGGGTTGCCGCCCATCATTCCCGTGCAATTCAACCCGCCCGAATACACGCTCGCCAAGGGCGCGCAGATTGCCGAGATCGCCATCCCCGGACTCGACTCGCCGATTCTTCAATTCATACGGGGACAGAACGAGCGGCTAACGCTCGACCTCTTCTACGACACGACGGGCGAGGGCATGGGCGAAGCCGCGCTCGACGTGCGCTTGATGACGAACACCATCTATCAACTCTGCAAGATTCAGCCGCGCACGCACGCGCCGCCGCGCATCCGTTTCATCTGGGGACTCGGCCTTTCGTTCAAGGCCATCGTCGAGAGCGTGCAGCAAAAGTTCACGCTCTTCAACCCGCTCGGCATCCCCCTACGTGCCACGCTCTCGGTCGCGTTCCGCGAGTACAAGACGCTCGAAGAGCAAATCGCCGAGTTGAATTTGCAGTCGGCGGATCACACGAAGCAGCGCGTCGTCGAGCGCGGCGACACGCTCTCGAAAATCGCCGCCGAAGCCTACAACGACCCCGAAGAGTGGCGGCGCATCGCTGATGCCAACCGCAATGTGGTCAAGAATCCGCGCCGGCTCGTGCCCGGCACGGTGCTTGAGATTCCGCCGACCGACGTGTTCGGCGCGCAGGCTGTGAAGAGATGAGCGCGAACCTTGAAGCCATTCCGATTTTTCAGGGACAGGAATTCTACGTCCCGACCTTCGAGGTCAAGCTGCGCGGTCGCCCGCTCGGCAAAGACGTGGTGCGCGACATCGTGCAGGTCTCGTACAAGGACAACCTGCAAGAGATTGACAGCTTCGAGATCACCATCAACAACTGGGACGCCGGGAAGCGCGCCTACAAATACATAGACCACGACTTGTTCGACCCCGGCAAAGAGTTGGAGTTGTGGATGGGCTACTTCGGGCGCGACCGCCTGCGTTTGATGATTAAGGGCGAGATCACTTCGCTGCGCCCCAGTTTTCCGGCGGCGGGGCAACCGACGCTCGCCATCAGCGGCCTCAACTTGCTGCATCGCCTCCGCACCGAGCAGAAGTCGAACGCCTACGAGAAGATGAGCGACAGCCAGATCGCCACGCAGATCGGCGCGCGCCTGAGCATCAACGTCCGCACCGACCAGACGGCGGCGGCGTCTGAAGAGAAGTATGAATACGTCTTTCAGGACAACCAGTACGACATTATTTTTTTGATGGAGCGCGCGCGCCGCGTCGGCTACGACCTCTTCGTCGAAGAGACGGGGCAGAACGGGCAGTCGGGGCAGAGCCAGCTTTACTTCGGCCCGTCGGTGGACATCAAGCGTGTCACCTACAAGCTCTCCTACGGCAAGTCTCTCGTCGAGTTTCAGCCGGAGTTGACGACGGCGCGGCAGGTCAGCGAGGTCACGGTCAGAGGCTGGGATACAAAGAAAAAAGAGCCGATTGAGGCCACCGCCAAGCGCAGCGATTTAGCGACGAAGGGCGTTGGTGAAAAGGGACGGCAGCAAGCGCTCGAACAGTCTTTCAAGGAGCGCAAAGAGGTCATCGCTGACCGTCCCATCAACAGCAAGGAAGAGGCCGAGAAACTGGCGCGCGAGACGCTCGAACACATCGCCAAGGATATGCTGAAAGGTAACGGCACGACCGTCGGCCTCCCCGACTTGCGCGCGGGCGGCGTCGTCGAGATAGAGGGCATGGGCGACCGTTTCAGCGGGCGTTACTTCGTCATCTCGACGACGCACGCCATCAATGACGGCGGCTACACGACGCACTTCGAGTGTCGCCGCGAAGAACTTAAATAGGACGACAGCAGCAGCAGGGCACGGGAAAATCGGATGGCAGGGCAACAGGTCAACGGCATCGTGATCGGTATCGTAACTGACCTCGAAGACGATGAAAAGATCGGGCGCATCAAGGTCAAGTACCCGTACCTCGGCGATCAGGAGAGCGATTGGGCGCGGCTCGTCACGCCGATGGCCGGCGCGCAACGCGGAATGTTCTTCCGTCCCGAAGTCGGCGATGAAGTGCTCGTCGCGTTTGAACTCGGCGACGTGCGACGCCCTTACATCCTCGGCTCTCTGTGGAGCAAGACGGACGAGCCGCCGCCCGACGACGGCAACGCGAAGGAGAACAACTGGCGGTTCATCAAATCGCGGAGCGGCCACATCGTCAAGCTCGACGACACGGATGGGAAGGAGAAGATCGAGATTACGAGTAAGGACGACGAATGCCGGATTGTCTGGGACGCAGCCAACAAAAAAATTCAAGTCACCTGCCAGAGCGGCGACGTTGAGGTCACGGCCTCTTCGGGCACGGTGAAGGTTGACGCGACGACCGTCGAGATCAAGTCGTCCGGCGACATGACGCTGCAAGCGTCGGGCACGATGACGATCAAGGGTGCGACCGTCAACATCAACTGAGAACGCAATCAACTGCATGCGCGAAGCCAAGCGAAGCGTAACGAGGAACAACGATGGGACAGCCGGCGGCGAAACAGGGCGACAAGATTACGGCGATGGACATCCATTTGATTCAGCCGCCCAGCCCTACCTCGCCCGTGCCCGTCCCGCACTCGTTCAACGGAATCATTGACGGCAGTTTGAGCGGCAACGTCAACATCGAGAGCCGCGCGGCGGCGACCATCAACAGCACGGCGACCAACACGCCGCCGCACATTCCGCAGGGCGGTACGTTCGTCAACCCGCCGAAGAATCAGGGGCAGATCAACATGGGCAGCGCCACCGTCTTCATCAACAATCTGGCGGCGGCGCGCTCCGGCGACACGGCGCTGACCTGCAACGACCCGACGGACTTGCCCGTCGGCACGGTCGTCGCGACGAGCGCCGTCAACATCGGATGAGGGAAGAGTAGAGACACGTATGGAGACAGATTTTCTCGGACGTGGTTGGAGTTTTCCCGTCAAGCCGGGGGCGGGCGGGCGTCTCTCGTTCGCGGGCGGCGAGGAGAAGATACGCCAGAGCATCTGGCTCATCCTCTCGACTGCGCCCGGCGAGCGACAGATGCGCCCGGACTTCGGCTGCGGCATCCACGACCTCGTCTTCGAGCCGAACACGGCGGCGTTGCGCGGACTCGTCCAGACGCGCGTGCGCGAGTCGCTCGTGCGCTGGGAGCCGCGCATAGACGTGGTGGACGTGAGGGTCGAGACGCCGCCCGAAGCGCGCAACTATCTTTTGATTCGCATTGATTATCGTGTCCGCTCGAACAACGCATTTTTCAATCTCGTCTATCCGTTCTTCATCAATGAAGGCGCAGGCTGAAGGAGACCGCAGGCGTGCCACTCGAAGCTCCACAACTCGACACACGAAAGTTCGCAGACCTCCTGCGCGAGGCCGAATTGCGTATCCCGCGCTACACGCCGGAGTGGACGGACTTCAACGAGAGCGATCCCGGCATCACGCTCGCGCAACTCTTCGCGTGGCTGACCGAGATGATGCTCTACCAGATGAACCGCGTCCCCGAACGCAGCTACATCAAGTTTCTCCAACTGCTCGGCCTCGAACTACAGCCCGCGCAGCCCGCGACCGCGCACCTGACCTTCGCGGCGAAGGCGAACGCCGACGTGCAGTCCATTCCGCGACGCGCGCAGATACAGGCGCAGCCGCCTGAAGGCGACCCGTCAATCTTCGAGACGCTCGAAGGTCTCGACCTGATTCGCGTCCCGCTCACAGACGTGCAGATTTTCGACGGCTCGGCCTTCTCCGTCGCCGACAACGCGGGCGCAAGCTCGTTCCCGCCTTTCGGCTGGCTGCCGCAGATGGGGAGCGCGCTCTATCTCGGCTTCACGCCGCCGCAGCCAGCGACGAAAGCGCGGCTCTTCCCGCAGGAGATGCGCTTTCGCGTCTTCCTGCCCGCCGCGTCGCAGGCCGGTCGCCCCGTCAGTTGCAACGAAGAGACGCGCGCCCCTGTCCCGCCCGTGACGCTCATCTGGGAATATCGCCCTGCGGCAGACCCTGCGCGCTGGCGTCGTCTGAACGTCTTTAAGGACGAGAGCGTGGCCTTCACGCGCGAGGGCTACATCCTCGTCGAAGGGCCGAAAGAGCCGGCGGCGACCATCGAAGAGAAAGTTGCGGACGCGCGTTTCTGGCTGCGCGTGCGGCTCGCCGAAGGGAACTACCCCGCGGGGCAAGCGCCCGTCATCGCCTTCATTCGCCCGAACACAATCGAGGTCGAAAATCTCTCCACTGCCCGCGATGAATTCGTCAACACGAGCGAAGGACTGCCCGGACAAATTTTCACGCTGCGTTTCAAGCCCGTGCAGCCCGGCTCGCTTGAACTGGCGACGGTCGCACAAATCGGAAAGGAGCAACAGGAAGCGGCTTGGACGCGGCGGGACGACTTTCTCTCCTCCGGCCCGGAAGACCAGCACTACACGCTCAACGCGACGAAAGGCGAGATTCAATTTGGCGACGGGCAGCACGGATTGATCCCGCCCGCCGGCGTCGAGATTATCGCCCGACGTTATCTCTACGGCGGCGGCAGCGCGGGCAACGTCGCGACGGGGACGAGTTGGAAGCCGCTCACTAATTTAACCGGCGTGGATACCGTGGCCGCCGAGCGTCCCGCGACGGGCGGGCGCGACGAGCAAAAGGTCGAGACGCTGACCGCACGCGCCCCGCGACTTCTTCGCAGCCGCAACCGCGCCATTACGTCTGAGGACTATGCATCGCTCGCGGCGGAGGCGGGCGAAGTTTGTAAGGCGACGGCTCTCTCGCTCGCGCATCCAGACCATCCCGGCGTCGAAGTGCCCGGCGCGGTGACGGTCGTCATCGTTCCCGAAGCAGGCATCGAAGACCCCTCGCCGCGCCCTTCAGCCGATCTCATCAGCCGCGTCTGCCAGTATCTCGACGCGCGGCGTCTGCTGACGACGGAAGTGTACGTCAAGGGAGCTGAGTATCAGCAAATCAAAGTCGAGGCGCGCGTCGAGGCGCAGGCCTACGCCGCCTTCGACACGGTGGAGCGCGATGTCGTGCGCGCGATCAACGAATATCTCGACCCGCTCGGCCGGCGCGAAGGCCGGGAGAAAGGCGATTGTGTCGGCGCGACTTCCGCAACTTCCATTTCGGCGGGACAGCAAAGCGGCGGCTGGGCGTTCGGGCGCGATCTGTTCCCGACCAATCTCTTCAGCGTCATCCTGCGCGTGCCCGACGTGATGTCCGTCCCCTTTCTCGCCGTCAAGGTTGACGGGCAGCCGCACGAATTAAGCGAACCCGTTAAGGTCGCGCTCGACGGGCTTCTCTACGGCGCGGCGGATCACGAGATCACGGTCGTGCCCGTCGTTGATTTGTAAGCCGGATTTCTAAGGCGGTTTCGTCACGACATGAATTTGACGCGCAAGGCGTCTATGACTTCATGCGACCAACAGGCCAGACATTTTTCATGCTCGACGGGCGCACAGGATGGCGCACCGGCGAGAATGTGTCCGTCAGCGTGAGCGACAGCGACGGCCTGCGGCTCGACGCGCGGGCGGGCGGGTCGCTTTCGCTGACGAGCGAGGACGGAAGCCTCGGCGGTATCGTCCTGCCCTTGGGAATGGCGAGCGACGAAGCGGGCGCGCTTTATCTGCTCGGACAAAAGCGCGCGGGCGTCCGTCGCTTCGACCCGGAGCGTGGCGAGTTCGTGCCGCTCGCGGCAGTCGGCGCGGAGTTCGGCGGCGAGGTGCGACAGTTTTATGAACAGTTTCGCGACGCATCGAACCCGCTGCCGTCGAGCATCGCCGTCGCGGGCTTCAATCTCTACGTCGCCGACCGAGGCAACCGGCGCGTGCAAGTCTTCGCGCTCCAGACGCTCGCGGTGCGCCACGTTTGGGGCGCGCGCGACGCGGACGGGCGGCCAACGCGCGTTGACGATCCCGATGCGTGGGAGCCTGTTGATGTGGCGACGCACGGCGGTCGCGCTTACATCCTCGACCGTCGTTACAACCGCGTCTATGTCCACCGTCCCGGTTCGGACGCGCTCCGGCTTTTCATACAGGGGCACGGCGTCGGCAATCGTTGGACGCGCCTCGCCGTTGACCGCGAGGGTCGCATCTATCTCTTTAATCTCGAATCACCGCGCGTCGAAATCTATGACGCTCACGGCCAGCTTTCTGAGACGAAGACAGACGCGGGCGACATCCGCGACCGCTTCGATCCTCCGTCCGTCCGCCTGCATCGCAGCGATGCGAGCGAGCCTTGGCGTTTCTGCTTACCTGAGAATTTGCTGCGCCAGTGCGCGGAGTTGGAGAGCGCGCGCGCGCAAATCGCCGCCGAGTCCGAGACTTGCGCCCACGACGACAAAGACGCGCAAGCGTGCGATTGTTGCGCGAGTACGAAGACGAAAGCGACGGGCGCACCGGCGCAAGGTTGCGCGTCACAGTCGCAGTCGCAAGCTCAAACTCAGTCGCAGCTGCAGCCTCAATCTAAATCACAGTCGCCAACGTGTTCGTCCTTGTCGCCGGCAGAGTTGATCTTTGACCGTGCTGGCGAGCGCGTGCGCGTGAGGTTCGAGCAGCACACCGGCGCGCAGATTTATACGACGGGGGGCGAGTGGCAAAGCGAGCGGCTCGACAGCGAAATCTATCGTTGCCAGTGGCATCGCATCGAGCTTGAACTCGGAGAGTTGCCGCCGGGCACGCGGCTCGAAATCTACACCTACACGGACGCCGAAAAGTTGTCGCCGGAAGATGTGCGCGCTCGCCCGCAGAAGTTGTGGAGCAAGGCTTACGCCGTGTCGGGCAGACTCGCGCCGCCGCTGCCGAAGAAGACGGACGGCAAGCGCGCGACGCAGAGCGCGGAGTGCGCCGCACAGTCGAGACAGGGAGTGGGCGCGCACGAGTTTCTCGTGCAGAGCGGCGAGGGGCAATACCTCTGGCTGAAGATCGTCTTCTCCGGCGACGGCTACGGCACGCCCGCCGTCACGTCTCTGCGCGTGCGCTACCCGCGCGAGTCTTACCTCGCGTACCTGCCGGCGGTCTATTCGTCCGACGAGGAGAGCCGCAGCTTCCTCGAACGCTTCCTCTCAATCTTTCAGACGGAGTGGGACGAAATCGAGCGGCGCATCGAAGACTTCCCGGCTTACTTCGACGCGCAGGCCGTGCCGGAAGGAGCGTTTCTCGAATACCTCGCGAGCTGGTTCGCGCTCCCGCTCGAAGGCAGTTGGAACGGCGAGCAAAAACGTCGCCTGCTCGAAGCCGTCTCAGGGATTTACTTCGGACGCTGGAAGGTGACGGGCGCGGGCGACGAGTGTCTGACGGAGATTGACCCGGAACACGCGGCGCGTCGCGGCACGCGCGAGGGGCTGCGCCGTTACCTGCAAGTCTATCTGCAAAACATGACCGGCCTCAGTCCCGCAGAGCAGGGCGGCTACCCGCACATCGTCGAAGGCTTTCGCGAGCGCGAGCGGCTCATGCTCGCGACGAATAATCTGGCGACGCTCGCGCACGGCGCACCGCTGTGGAGTCCGGCGGAGGTCGGCAGACTCCAGCTCGACGAGTTCGCGCGCGAGGGAGAGGCGCGGCTCGTCTCGACGGGCGACCCGGAGCACGACATCTTTCAGGAGTTCGCGCATCGCTTTCGCGTCTTCGTGCCGTCGTCGTGGGTGCGCGACGGGCGAGATGAAGAGATGCTGCGGCGCGCGCTCAACGCGGAGAAGCCCGCGCACACGAGCTTCGATTTGTGTCTGGTCGAGCCGCGCTTCCGCGTCGGCCTCCAGTCCACCATCGGGATAGACACAATTCTGGGGGCGCGTCCCGTCGCGCGTCTCGCCTGCACGCACGCGGAGGCCGGCGACGCGCCTAGCCGCAGCCCGCACGCGCGATTGGGCTTCGACACCATCCTCGCCGCGCGCGCTGTAGCAGGCGATCAACCCACCATGCAACTCGGCACGCGCGCGCGCGCCGGGCTGGACACGATCTTGAACTGAGGTCATTAAGGAGACGCACGATGCGGACAAGCGAGCCTCAAAAAAAATGCCGTTGCGAGGACAAGAATAAATGCCGCTGCGAAGGGCAGAGCGCGTGCGGCTACGTCGCCGCCGAGCGCAATCGCTACTTCACGGGAAAGTACATGGCCGCGCGCGACTTCGCGGACGAGCAGGCGTACTTCCTGAGCCGCCAACGCCTGCACAACCGCCTGCTGCACGGCTGGGGCGTCGTCTGCGGACTCGGCGTCACGCGCCACCCGAACCCCGATTGCGGGAGCCGCTGGATTATCGTCCATCCGGGCGTCGCCCTCGACTGTTGCGGGCGCGAGTTGATTCTCCGTTGCGCGACGCCGTTCGAGTTGCCTCTGCCGAGGAGCGAGACGGATGAAGAGCCGACACGTCATCCACGGAAGGAGATTCCCCCGCCCGCCCCGCCCGACTACGCGACCGTCGAATCTGAAGAGAGAGAGAATGAGGACGAAGGCGAAGAAAGCGATCACGACGCAGACGGTGACGACGGCGGTGAAGATGGCGACGAGTATCGGCGGCGTGAATATCTGCTGCTGTCGCTGCGCTACGTCGAGGAGGAGATCGAGCGCGTCCCTGCTCTCTACAGTGAGAGCGGCGCGTGCGACCCGACGCGCACCGAGGCCAACCGCGTCCGCGAGTGCGCCGAGTTAGTCGCCATCGCTTACGACCGCGAGCGGGAGGGCTGCTGGCCTGACCCGCGCGGACATCATCACGCGCCATGCCGCGACGACTGCGACGAAGACCTGCCCGGCCCCGGCGGCTCGTGCCTCGACCCCGACTGTCCCTGTGGCGAGTACGTGCCGCTCGCGCTCATTTCTTACGACCCGCGACACCCGGAGCGCGGCTACAAAATAGACACGAGGGGACGGCCACAACTGCCGACTCCGCCGCACCTGCTGACGCACATCGTTCGCATCAACTGGCCGCACGGCGGCGAGGTCACGCTCGCCGAGTTGAACGAGGAGATGGGCGGTCGCCTTGAGATTACTTTCGACCGCAAACTTTTGCCCGCCGACGACGGCACGGGCATCAGCCCTTACACCCTCGTCGTGCAGTACGGCGGAGTGCAACGCGACGTGGAGTTTCTACCCTACCCGCGCCACGAGCCGCCGGGGCTTGACGCGAACAACGAATGCCGCGTCGTCTTCACGATTGACCCCGACAACATTGACCCTTCCGACCGTCGCAACAGCATCGTGGACAACGTCGTCTATGTCACGCTCAAGTGCGACTTCGTGCTCGACTGTCACAACAATCCGGTGGACGGCAACTTTCTTCGCGGCTTGCTCCCGACCGGCGACGGCGTGCCCGGCGGGACGTTCGAGAGTTGGTTCCGGGTGGTTTATGAGGAAGGAGAGGAGGAGGAGAGATGGCAAACACAACGCAGAGCCTGACCGTGCCCGCGAGGGAGCAGTCCGCGAAGACATGCTCGTGCGGCTGCGCTCCTTGTGAAGGGACGTGCTGCCAACTCGACTGCCTCGTCAAGCCGCGCTTCTTCTGCGGCCAACTCTTGACGGACGCAGACCTCTCGGCGCTCGTCGGGTGGGCGCGCGATAAGTTCGGACTGACACGCTACCGGCACGGCTGGGGCGTCGTCTGCGGACTCGACGTGCGCTACGCGGGAGACGCGCGCCACCCTGTTCGCGTCGCCGTCTCGCCCGGCTACGCCGTCGGTTGCTGCGGCGACGACATCATCATCTGCGAAGAGGCGACGCTCGACCTGAGCGCGTGCTGCCGAGAGGAGCAAGACCCTTGCGCTGACCTGCGTCGCCTCGTCGGAGACCAAACAAGCGCCGGGATGGGAACGCCCGCGCGCGCCGGCGGCGAGGACGCTTATGAAACCGGCGACACGTCCGGCGACACATCCGGCGATGACGCGAGCCGCGTGCGAGCCGTGGACATCTTCCTGCGCTACGACGAGAAGCCGTCCGAGCCGGCGACCGCTTTGGGGCGCGGCTCATGCAAGCAGGTCTCCGAATGCGAGTACAGCCGGACGCAGGAGTCCTACAAACTCACCTGCGAGATCGGCGTCGCGAACAGCAACCCGGTCGCGGCACGCGCCGCGCGCTGGCACGAGGCTTACGAAAAATGTCTCGACGTGCTCGTGCAGTTTCGCAGTCGCTTCTCGCAGAAGACGGCGGCGGGCGACGCGAAGCTTTTGGCGGATGACGTGCGGCGCTGGCTGCTCAACTGGATTGCCCGTCACCCGCTTCAACAATTCTCTAACCTGCAAGATAAGATTTCCGCTCTCAAGGACGCAGACCTCGCCGACGAGCGCGGCCTGACAAGGCTCATATTCTATCTCGTGCAGGACTGTCGCAACGCCTATCTCAACTGCGACTGTGCGGGCTGCGGCGACGCGGACACGGGCGTGCCGCTCGCGCGCGTGTGGCTCCGGTTGAAGGATGATGGCGGCGGCTGTCAGGTGCTGGCGATTGACCCTTATCCGCCGTATCGCCGTCCCATTCAGCCTGAGTGCTGGCCTGCGCCGCCCGGCTATGCCAACGTCGGTCGCTTCATCTGGCATCGTTGGGATGAGGTGTGTCCCGCGCTCGACGATCTCGGCCTGCGCGTCAACCGACAGGAGTTCAAGCTGCCAACCACGCTCGCCGAGTTGGAGAAGTCTCTGCGCTGCGATCTCTTCATCAACTGCGACGAGGAGCGCGTCGCGCTGGTGTACGACGCCGGCCCGATGCTCGGCGAGCGCGTCGTCGGTTTCTGCGCGAACGCCGCACCGCCGCCACCGCCGCCGCCGCCGCCGAATTATGACTTGACGATTGTGAAGGATTGCAAAGCCTCGCGCGCCGCTCCCGGCGAGACTGTGGACTTCTTCTTCAGCATCACGAACACGGGCGAGGGCGACTTTCAAAACGTCCGCGTCGAAGATAAGCGGCTAAATTTCGGGCAGAACATCGGGCTGCTGGCCGCAGGCGAGTCGCGCACGTTGAGCGCGCCGTTCACCTTGCCGCCGGACGCCACGTCGCCATTCCGCAACGAGGCGGTGGCGACGGGCACGACTGCCGACGGAAAGACGATCACCAGAACGGCCACCTTCAGCCTCAACATCTCGCGCCCGGTGCATCCCGGTCTCAGCGTGAGGAAAAGCGCCTCGCAACAGGAGGCCAGAGTCGGCGACACAGTGCTGTACATGTTCTATGTCTCGAACGACGGCGATGTTGATCTGACGGTTGATGTCAAAGACAGCGTGCTCGGAATGATTGCCGCCGGCGTCTTGATTGCGGCGCACCAGCAGAGGAGATTCGAGAAACCATTCGACGTAAAGGAGAACGCCGCAGGTGTGTTCAGCAACGAAGTCGTCGTCAGGGGCACGGCGGCTGACGGCCAGTCGGTCGAAGCGCGAGACAGCCACACGCTCAACATCTTGCAAAGAATCACGCCGGAGCCGCGCGACCCCGTCTTCGCGCCCGACAATTTGAAGGACTTAGACCTCATCGGGCCAGCGCGCGAGGCGACGCTTAACAAGGCCGGGATCAAAAGTTTCGCTGACTTGGCGGCGACATCAAACGAGCGTTTGAGGGAGATTCTTCCAGATGTCAATGAGGACTTAATAACAGGATGGATCGAAGAAGCCAAACGCCGTCTGGGATAACGGCTGACGACTCGGCGACAGTGACGGGGGGCGTCACGCGCGCGCTCTTTCGCGAGCGACAGGTCGTGCGCGCCGCCGACCTCGAAGCCGAGCAAGCCTATCTCGTCGCGATGCGCCGCCGTCATCACACTGGCGCGCACGGCTGGGGAGTCGTCGCCGGCCTGACGCTTCGCTTGACGGCGGACGGCCTTGTGGTGTGTCCCGGCATGGCCGTGGACGGCTACGGGCGAGAGTTGTTCATCGAATCGCCGCTCGCGCTTCCGCCCGACGCCTTCGAGCGACTTGGAAGCGAGTCGGTTGACGTGTGGCTCTTCTATGACCGCGTCGCGGAGACGGAGGCGCAGCAACAACGCGGTCGCTTCGATTGCGGGGCGGGGCAGGCTAATCGCTGGCGCGAGCAGTCTCGCCTGCGCCTGACGCCCGCGCGGAAGATTGATCCGCGCCGACCCGTCGAAGTGTCGTCCGACGACATACCTTTCACGCCGGACAGAACCTCGCCGGACGATTCCGCAACCGAGTGGCCTGTCTTGCTCGGCACGATCAGGCGCACAACGGCAAACCCGCACGGTTACGAAATTCTCCCGGCAACGATTGCATACGCGACGCTCGCGGGCGAAACGGTGAATGCGCCGTCAGGCCGCGCGCGCGTGCAAATCGGGAGCGAGCTTGAGAGCGACACGCGCCGCTTCGCCGTCTTCGTCGCAGATGAGACGGGCAAACTTGTCGAGCGTCTGGCGATAGATGAAGAGGGCAAAACAATCATAGCCGGCAACACGACGCTCGGCGGCCAGCGCTTGCTCATGCGCGAGCACCTCGACGGCGACGGCGCGGCGTGCGCTCTCAACTTTCTTCCGCTCGCCGCTGCACCGCAGGCCGCCGCGCCGTGGCAGGTCTATCGCACGGAAGTTAAAGAGAACGGGGGAGCAGTCCAGCAGCTACGCTTTGAAATCGGCAATCCCGGAGACAAAGGCGACCAGACGCTCTCCCGCCTGTCCATCGGGACGCGCGACGCAACCACTAAAGCGTTCACTCCGTGCGTCACGCTCTCCGCCGATTGCACTTTGACGATCAACGGCAAGTTGAAAGTTGAAGGGCAAATCATCGAGGGCGCGGTCAAGCCCGATGCGAACGACCCGCGATTCGTCGCGGCTCTCAGCCAGCAATGGGCGCGCGGCGTGGTCTCGGCGGAGAAGCAGATGGACGCGCTCTTCGGCGGCGTCAACACGGGCGAACTCGGCGTCCTCATCACAGACTTGAAATCGCAGGCGGGGCAGCAGACAGCTCATGCGCTCGGCAACAGTCTAATTATTACCCCGCAGGTTTCTCTGCTCTGCACCTTCCGCGTCACGAACAACGGCGCGGGCGCGATCACGGACGTGCAGCTTTACGCGAACGTGACCTTCAACGAAGCCACCACGCGGGCGAAGCTTCCCGCCACGCCATTCAATCTCGAAGCCGGGCGCGCGCAGGACGTGAGCCTGCCCGCCTTCGACCCGCGCGGCATCGAGGGAGTGATCGAAATTTCCATCACGGCCATCGGCGTCGGGGCGCAACCCAACGTCCTCGCCGCGACCGACAGCGCGAGCGTCACGGTCATCAATCCTCCCGCCATCATCACTTGAACCGAAGGAGGGCGACAGCAGCAGATGAGCGATAACAGCAGCGGCATCACGCGCGTGCATTACTTCCCGCGACAGTTCCTCCGCACGCAGGACTTTACGGACGAGCAGGCTTATCACATCGCCATGCGTCGCCGCCACAACGTCGCGCACCACACCTGGGGCATCGCGAGCGGCCTCGAAGTGGTCTTGGCGGACGGGAATTTTTACGTGCAGCCGGGCGTGGCGATTGACGGCTACGGGCGCGAGCTTGTCCTGTCGCAGAAGCAGCCGCTCAATGCGAAAGCCTTCGTTGACAAGGGCAGCCGGACGCTCGACGTGTGGCTCATCTACGGCCTCGTGAGCGAGGACAAACCGCCCGCGGGCTACGCCGGCTGCGGCGAGCCGGACGCCGCGCTTTTCTATCGCGCACAGGAGGCGGCGCACGTCGAATTGTCGAAGCCGTCCCTTGTCTCTACCTCCCGCCGGCAACCCGACGGCGTGCCCGCAGCCGACCTCAACTTCAGCCCCTTTCGCACGCCGCCCGACACGGCTCTCTCCTCCTGGCCTGTCTTTCTCGGCCAGATTATCAACGACCCGACGAATACGAAACAGCCCGTCTCGGTCAACGCCGCCGACCGCCCTTACATCGGGCTGGTCGGAGAGAGTGTGATCGCGCCATCGGGCAGAGCGCGCGTGCAGATCGGCGCGGAGCGTGAGAATGATGCGAGCCGCTTCGCCGTCTTCACGCGCGATGAACGCTCCAGTCAACAGGGCGATGACACGCAACTGTCCGACTGTCCCGGCCTGCTGCCGCCGCCACCGGACGCAAGCGGCCAGCAGCCAGCAGCGATAGCTCGTCTCATCATTGATAAAGACGGCGAGGTCAGCATCAAAAACGATGCGAGCCTCTACGGCAATCTCACGCTGGCGGGAGGCGCGCTTGAGTTCGAGGCCGGGACAGCGCGCGATCCCGGTGCGACGCCGTGGAGCATCTATCGCGTCTCCGATGCGAAGGGCGGCGTCGAGGAATTACGCATCGAGATGGCAGGCAGCGCGCCGGGCGGACTGGCGGGCAAAAATCAGGTCGTCGTCGGCTCGTGGTTCAAGGGGACAGACGAGACGGGCAACCCGAAGGAGATGTTTCATTCGTGCCTGACCATCAGCGACGATGGCACGGTGACGGTGCATGGCAATCTCAAAGTCGAAGGAAGCGTCAAGGGAAATATCGAAGTCCGCTCGCGCGTCGAGGGTCAACTGAACGCCGCCGCGCGCGGTTTCGCCACGTCGGCTTTTATGGGCGGAGTGATCGGCGCGGGCGGCCAACTCTCCGGCGGCAGCGCGTCTGCGTTGAAAGGGGTGGCGCAGCCTGAGCCGGTGTTGAAGATAGCGAAGGCGTCCGCGCCAAACGTCGGTGAGTTGGCCGACGCGCTCGCCGCAGACGATGCGAGCCTCGCGGACTTCGCCGAGCGTCTCAGGTCGAGCCACCCGGAAGCGGCGGACAGACTCCGCGCCGCGCTCGCCGGCATCATCACGCCTTGAGGCGCGACGCGCAGGCGGAGATGCGTGCAACCGGCAAAGCGATTCAAGGAACATTCGAGGATTAAGAAATGGACGGTCGCATCGCACGCCTGCGCGGCCTCTACCGCGTGAGAGGCGCGCACAATTCGGCGCAGGCTCTCGCGGCGCGTCTCGACCGCGTCCTGCGCGAGCGCGTGAGCGAGTCTTACGAGACTGCGCTCGGAGAGGCGTTCGCGGGCGACGAGGCGGTGTACGTGCTGCGCCGCGTCGAAGCCAAAGCGACGCTTATGGTCGGCGCGGACGCGACCGACGCGCGTCTCGCGCGGCGCTGGGGCGAACACCTCGCGGGCGCGGTCGTCCGCTCGGTCGCCGAAGATGCGGACGACGGCGCGAACCTCGTGCGCTTCGACGGCCAGCCCGACTACGTGGCGAGCTTCGCCGTCGCGTTGCTCGACAGCACGGCCTGGGGTCGCTGGTACTACGGCGCATTCTCTCAGCTTCAGACGCTCGATGCGCCGCACGCTCTCGGTCGCGCGCTGCTCGACAATCGCCGCCATCTGCCCGCCATCCTCGCGCGCCTGCACAGTTGCGGCAGGCTGAACGACGTGCTCGAACTGCTCGACGCACAGACACGCCGCTCTCTCTGGCGCGATGAGTCTCAAACGCGCGAGACGCCGGACACAGACGCACTCCGTCCGTTGTTCGCCGCCGCGATGGAATTGATTGACGGACTCGGCGCGTGGAGTCGCACGCGGCGCGCGGGCGAAGAGTTGTTCCGCGCTTATCTCGACGATGCCGCGTCGTCGCCGCGCGACACCGACTGGCGCGATACGCGCTCGCTCGCCGCCGTCGTCCTCGACGCGGTGCGCTTCCTCTTCCGGCGCGGACAACTCCGGCTCGACGCCGGCTCCGGCGATGGAGATTTTCGCGCGCAGCTCGGCCGCGCGCTCGAAGGTTTCGGCTGGCTCGACCGCGTGTGGCTGCGTGATGCGCTGCTCGCCATGCTCGACGCGGACGGCGCGCGCGCCATGCACACATCGTTGCCGGCGCGCGCCGCCGGTGCAGGCGGTACGACGGCGACGCCGCGCCAGCGCGAATTGCTGGCCGCGCTCGCCGCCGTCCTGCGTGACGACGCTCCGCAACTCGACCGCGACGACGAGACGACGGCGGACGCGCTCAGACTCTTCGCGCTGCTCGTCAGCCGCGCGCCGCAGTGGGGCGATGATGCGGCGGCGAAAAATTTAATCGGACACCTGCTCGACGCGCGGCGGTTCGCGCGCGAGTCGGGCGCAACGTCCGAGTTCATTTTGCGCTTGCGGCGGAGGGACGTGGCCGCCGCGCTTCGACTGTTGAGCGACGCGAGCCGCGCGCGTGCCGCAGTGTCGTGCAACGCGATGTCCGACCTCGGCGAGAGCGCGCTCGCGCTTGTCGAAGAACTCGCGGGCGAAGATAAAAAGTCGCCGCTCGCCGCCGGTGTCGAGACGGAGTGTGCGGGACTCGCTTTGCTGTGGCGCGCAATGCTCGACGCGCGGCTCGACGCGCTGGCCGCAGAGACGAGCTACCCGCCGGGCGCGACAAATCAGCCCGCCGCGTTTCGTCTCGCGCTGGCGCTTCGTTTGTGCGGCGAGGCGACGGTCGAAGGTGCGCGCATTGACGAAGGGCTGCGCTTGCTCGTGGGGCTGGACGAGCGTGCGACGCTCGACGAGTTGCGCGCGATGTGGGCGAATGCCGGCACGTCGGATGGCGCGCGTTTTCAAGCCGCGCTGCTGCGCGCCGTTGCGGGTCTGCGCGTGCTGCGACCGTCGGTGATGCACGTCTTTCGCGTCGCTCTGGAAGACGGCGACACGGCTCTTATCGCGGGTGATGAAAGCGGCATCCTGTGGCCGCTCGGCCAGATCATCGAGCGCGTTGATATGACGGCGGCAAGGATTTATGAGCATGAAGCGGCGGACGTTGAGGTGAGTGAAGCGACGGACATTGATGAAGTTGAGACGACGGTCGCGGCATGGCTCAACGTTTGGACGGAGGCGACGGGCGTGCGTCCCATCGTCGTCTTCGATGATGACGGCGACGCGGGCGCAGAAGAGTTGAGCGTCCACGAGTCAGGACGCGCGGCGTTGGAGTCTGCGCTGAAAGATTTAACGGCGGGGCGGCTCGGCGCGTCTGAGGCGGATTTGACGACGGCGCTCGCCGCCTGCGTGTTGTTGCGCGCGTGGGCGCACTGGCTGCGTCAGTTCTCGGCGTCGGGCGTGCCTTACCTGCTTGAGAATTTTGTCCGGCGGCGCGGGCGCGTCTCCGAAAGTCCTGACGGCTTGCTCGTCGAATTGGAGCGTCGCCCGCTCGACATCGTCATCGAGATGGCCGGTTATCTCAACGAGCTTGAGCGCGTGCCGTGGCTCGGCGGGCGGCGCGTGAGATTTCGGCTGCGAGGAGCGTGATGTCTTTATTCAAGTGGAGCAAGGGTGACAAAGAAAATCGGTTGCCGCCAAATCCGGTGGACGACCCGCAGTTTGCCGACGACGGCGCGACGGAGGAAGCGGAGCAGCCGGAGTCGTTGCCGTCGCCTCAGCCGCCGCAGTTGAAACTGCCGCCGTCGCCGCCGATGCCGGAACTCACGTCGGGGCAGTACGCGAGCAGCGAGCAGCATTTGTGGGACGAGTTGCGGCGCATAGATCAACTCGTGCGCGCGCAGACTCTGCGCTGGCGTCTGACCATTGGCGCGGCCAAGCCCGAGCGACGTTGGGGCATGGTGCAGGTCACGGACGCGGAGATTAACGCCTACCTGAGATCGCAGTTCACGCCGCCCGACACGCTTTCGCAGGAGCTGGAGCCTGCGCTCGCGGCCTATCGCCGGCAGTCCGCGCAGGTTGCCGAAACCATCGAGGCGCGACGCGCAGAGACGCCGCCGGAAGTTCAACTGCGGCTCGACGTGCTGCGAATCCTTTTCGGCCTCTCGGAATTCGAGCGCGACATCATCCTTGTGTGCCTGCTGCCCGAACTCGACGCGCGTTACCGGCGACTCTACGGCTACCTGCAAGACGACGCCTCGCGCACGAAGCCGCCGGTCGAACTCGTCCTCGAAATCCTACAGGGCGACGAGCCTGCGCCCGAAGCCGCGCGCGCCGCCTTCGACGGCCAGAGTCCGCTCCTGCGTCATCATCTCATCGTCGTCGGCGAAGGGACGGGCGAGCCTCTGCCGATGCGCTCCGTCCGCGTTGATGATCGCATCACGAGTTATCTGCTGGGCGGCGATCTCGCGGACGCGCGTCTCGGGCAAATCGTCGGACACGCGGGCGAGGCGGTCAGTTGGGATAGCTTGTACGTCGAATTTGAGCGGCTCTCGCATCCGCAGACGCTCGGCGCGTGGTGGCGGCGACAGCGCGAGCGGGGCGGCGCGACGATTTTTCTGCACGGCCCTTACGGCTCGGCGCGGCTCGACACGGCGCGCGCGCTCTGCACCGATGCCGGCACGCGGCTCCTCGTCGCGGATGTCACGCTGGCCTTGCGCGCGCCGCACACGTTCGAGTTGTTGGTTGACCTCGCTTACCGCGAGGCGCGACTACAGGGCGCGGCTCTCTACTGGTCGCACTGTGAGCAACTGCTTGAGTCGGAGCAGATGGCGGCGCGCTGGGATTATCTCGTGACCGCCGCCGAGTGGTTCGAGAATTTAACTTTCCTCGCCGGCGAGACGGCGTGGGACCCTGTGGGACGCTTTCGCGCTCGCCCTTTTTTACGGCTCGACTTTCACGCGCCTAGCTACGAGTTGCGCCGACGCCTGTGGGCTGCGTACATGCCGCACGCCGGAGAGTTCGCCGCGCCCGTGCCCGCGCCGGATACGCTCGCAGACCAACTCGCCAACGGCTTCCAACTGACCGGAGGGCAAATCGCGGATGCGGTCGGCGCGGCGCGCGAGTTGGCCGTGCAGCGCGATCCTCTGCAACGGAAGCTCACGGCGGGCGATTTATTTGAGGGCTGCCGCCGCCAGTCGAACCGACGCCTGATGACCTTCGCGCGCCGGCTTGAGCCGCGCACCGGCCTCACCTTCGACGACCTCATCCTCCCGCCGCAGCACAAGCGTCAACTCGAAGAGTTGCGCCAGCGCATCGGCCAGCGCAATCGCGTGCGCGGCCACTTCGAGAATCGCCTGACGCTCGGCAACGGTTTGATCGCGCTCTTCACCGGCTCTTCGGGGACGGGCAAGACGATGGCGGCGGGGCTGCTCGCGCAGGAGCAGGGCGTTGATTTATACAAGGCCGATTTGTCTTCGATTGTCAGCAAGTACGTCGGCGACACGGAGAAGAATCTGAATCGCATTTTCGCGGAAGCCGAAGACGCCAACGCCATCATCTTCTTCGATGAAGGCGAGGCGCTTTTCGGACAGCGCGGCAGCAAGACGGAGACGGGGCAGGACAGGTGGGCCAACATGGAAGTGAACTTCCTGCTCCAGCGCGTCGAAGAATATACGGGCGTCGTCATCATCGCCTCGAACCTCCGGCAGAACATTGACGAAGCCTTCGTGCGACGCATCCACGTTATCGTCGAGTTCCCGTTCCCCGAAGCGGAGGGACGTTTTCGCATCTGGTCGGGACTGTTTCCGCCGGACATCGCGCGCCCGCCGGACGAAGACCTGCGCGGCCTCGCCGAACGCTTCCGTTTATCGGGCGGAAGCCTCAGCAACGTCGTCGTGGACGCGGCCTTCCGCGCGCTGGCCGAGGCGGGCGAAGGTCAACCCGAAATCAAGTTGCGCCATCTCGTGCTCGCCCTCGCGCGCGAGTTTCAGAAAATGGGCAAGCCGATTACGAAAGGCGAGTTCGGCGAAGAGTTCTACAAATGGATTGAGCAATACATCCTCTAGAGGACGCGCATGTCGAAGGTCAAGACGCAGGCGGAGTCAAGGGACAAAGCGACTTCCGCGCCGGTCACGGAGCAGCACGCTGTGGCCGCGTCGCGGAAGCCGGGCGGCGCATTGTCGTCCATCTCGCGTCAGGCGGCGGCCTCGCCCAACGGCGCATCGAACTCCGCGCACGACGCGAGCCTGCTCGATTCCTCGAACGGCGCGGACAGCAGTGCTTCAAGCCGCGCGCGAGAGATGGCCTCGATGCAACGCTCGGTGGGCAACGCGCGACTCAGCCGCCTGCTCGATGAGGGACATGAAGCTGAAGGCGCGTCGTCGCAGCAGCATCATGCGTCCACGCCGCGCGCTCAACCGGCGAGCCGGAACAACGTGCAGACGCTCGCGGTCAGCCATCCCGACAGCGCGGCGGAGCGCGAGGCCGAGTCCGTCTCGCGCCGCGTCGTGGCCGGGCAGAATGCTCCGGCGATTAAGCCGCTCGCTGCCGAGTCCGTGCAGACGCTCGCGCAGAGAGTCGAGACGGGCGCGGCGACGAAGGGGTTGGACACGGCGTCTGCGTCCGACGCGATAGCGCGCAAAGGCGCGGGCAGCCCCGTCAGTCCTGCGCTCAGGCGCGCGCTTGAGCCGCGCATGGGCGCTGACCTCGGCGCGGCGCGCGTCCATCAGGATAGCTCCGCGAATGATGCCGCCGCCGCGCTCGACGCGCGCGCCTTCACGCACGGGCAGGACATCTTTCTCGCGCGCGGCGAGTCCCCGAACGACCGCGCGCTGATGGCGCACGAGTTGACGCACGTCATCCAGCAGACGGGCGCATCTTCATCGTCGTCATCGGCGGGGATGGTGAGCAGAGCGCCGCAGGCCAAGACGCCGGTCGCGACGAAAGCGGGCGAGGGGAAGTCAACGCAGCCGCAAGCTCCGAAGGGCGCGAAGCCGGGCGCGGAGGAGTTAGTTGCGCCCGGCGTGCTGGAACTCAAAGGCAAGTCTAACTTCGCGCTTGAGCCGGCGATTGAAGAGTATCTCGAAGCGCACAAGGATAAAGATGTCGTCGTCCAGACGCGCTTCGGGAAGATGGCCGAAGGGCCGCTCAAGATCAAGAAGCAGGGCAAGGACTATTATCACGCGAGGCCGCAACCGCTTTCGCTTCGCCATCCAATCTTTACGCGCATCGGCGAAGTCCTGCCCGGACTTGAGCCGAGCCTCATCGTCAGCATCGAGAAGACGACGCTCAAAGGCCACCTCGGACTGGCCGCCGAGTCGAAACTGCCGACCGTAGAGTTGGAGCATTATCTCGAAAAAGCTCCCGACCTGATCGGACTCGCCGGCTTCAACTTTCCTGCGCTCCCGAAGCTCACGAACAAGCTCGAAGGCGGGCAACTGCACTTGGGACTATCGGGCGTCAAGATTCGGCTCGGCTCGGCCTTCGACGGCACAGTCAACTTCGAGGCGATTGACGAAGCGATCACTTTCGACGGGAACGTCAACGTTGACATTAAAGGCGCGGTGAAGGGCACGCTCGATTTGAAACGCGCGGCGGACGGACTCATCACGGGCAAGGTCACTCTGGATTTGCAACTGCCGAAGAACTTTTCGGGCAGCGCGGAGGTCGAGTGGGACGGACGCGCCGTCACAGGCCAGATCAAGGCGGGCTATCAGGGCGAGAAGCTTTCGGGCACGCTCATCTTGTATCTGATGGAGAAAAGCAAGGCCGAGGCGCTCAAAAAAGAGAAGCAAGCTCCGCCCGAAGAAGCGGGCAAAACGCCCGCGCCCGTCGCGGAGAATAAACCCAAGGGGCAGAAGGTCAACTACGTCCTCTTCGGCGAGGGCGACCTCAGCTTCGCCTTCAACGAATGGCTCAACGGCACGGCGCACGTCATCGTTGACTACGAGGGCTACGTCACGATCATCGGAAAGATTACGCCGCAGAAAGAGTTTAACTTGTTCGGCGAGCCGCCGCAGAAAGAGTGGGTCAAGCAACTCTTCAAACTCGAAGCGCGCGCCGCTTACGGCATTCCCGTCGTCGGCGACATCTTCATCTTCGCCAACGTCTCGCTCGACGCTTTCGCCAAACTCGGCCCCGCCAAGTTCTACAACATCGTCGTTCAGGGCACATACTCGACCGACCCGGCGGTGAGTAAAGATTTCAGCATTCAGGGGAGCATTAACATCTCTGCGGCGGCGGGCTTGCGCCTGCGCGCGGAGGCCGGAGTCGGCATCGAGATTCTGAGCCACGACATCAAGGCCGGCGCGGGCATCAACGGCATCGCGGGCGTCAAGGCTTACGCCGAGGCGACGCCCGTCATCGGCTATCGCGAGAAGCCCGCCGCCGCAGGCGAAGACAAGAAGGGCGAGTTCTTTATGCGCGGCGACCTTGAGATCGCCGCGCAGCCTTTCCTCGGTCTCAGCGGCGACCTCTTCGTCGAGATTTCGACGCCGTGGTGGTCGCCGCTCTCGGACAAGAAATGGACGTGGCCGCTCTTCAACAAAGAGTATCCGATAGGCGGAAGCCTTGGAATGCTCGCGTCTGTGGATTACGTCTTCGGCTCGAACCAGTGGCCGTCAATCGAACTCAAGCCGGTGGACTTCAACGGCGAGAAGTTCATGACGGACATGTACAACGACAACGCGAAGCCGAAGTCCGCCGAAGCCGACGACCAGAAGGGGCAGTGGAAAGAGAAGAACGCGCCCGACGCCGAGCCGCCCACAGCGGCAGAGGGCAAGAAGGGCGACGCCACTCCCGGCAAGCCCGCCGCGCTGCCCCCCGCCAAGTCCAAAGTCCAACCCGGCGGCGCGCACAAACCGACGAAGGAAGTCGACCCGCACGCCAAGACCGCTGAAGGTAAGTCCGTCAAGGAGTTAAAAGCGGAGGCCGAGAAGAAGGGTAAGAAGCCCGCCGGGTCGGGCACTCCGGCAGGCGCGAAGCAAGAGGACACGGCGAAGGGTTCGGAGAAGAAAACGCACGACGACGAGTTGGCGAAAGGACTTGCCGCCCTCGACGCGGTCACCGCGCGTTACGCGCAGGACGGCGCGCCGAAAGACGAGGTCGTCGGTGGCGTCAAATCCGTGCGCCGCAAGTTCAAAGTCTTCAAGTCCATCGAGGTCATTGATGGCGGCGAGACGTGGGATTATGAATACGTCGCCACCCCCGGTAAGAAGCAGGGGCCGAAGAAGAAAGGCGGAAAGAAAGGGCCTGAAGACGTCGCCAAAGACGATCAGATTCAGGTGAAAGGTGGGAAATGGGTTCTTGCCAAAGTTACTCTTGTAGTACCCGGCGACCATATTGAATACGAGCAGGAAGATGGTAAGGGTAGAGGAAAGCTCTCAGACAAGAGTTACGGTAAACTCTGGCGGCGTTACGTCCCCGAAGCTGGTTTCAAGACCGGGCCGGCTTGGGATGCCATCCAGAAGTTGAACGATTGGGGTCGAGGGCCGGAGAATTATCCTGATGCCAGACAAGCACTCAATCATCGTTACCATAGAAAGTGGACTAATCCTTCCGCCAAGCAGTGGCATCACATTCATGAACAGAGTACGGGCAATGCGCCGAACAATGTGACGAATCTGGCAATCACCGACTCCTCTATCAACCAAGCTTACAACGTCTTCTACGGCCAGAAGCAGGAAGGAACCGGGTCGCAGTCGCTCAGGGATTGGCTCAAAGGTCAGCCGGATAAAGTGCATGACGAATGGGGACGCAAAACAATCCGGCTGCACAGGAATACATTGCACTCGCGGCAAGACATTGACGGACGCCCATATCAAGAGATCACCTAGATTGAGGTTGTAGGATGCGAACGCAATTCTTAATCGAGGCTGAGATGTATAGCCAAAGTGGCATCCTCCATGGCGCGGAAGAATTCCTGCGCCGCTTTTCCGTCTATGCTCGTGGAAGAACGACCATTTTCATTTTCCCTGACGAGCGCATATGGCGGGATGCACTGGAACTGCTGGCGCGCTACGGCATGAAAGCGGAAACATTCTATTCTTTCCATCTCGACCCCGAAGAAGTAATAGACTACCCGGCATTCTACTTTAGTGTTGAAGTTGCCGAAGACTTACTCATCAATCACAGTGTTGTGGATGTGTCTCGTCTCGGAGCGAACGACATTGCGAAGGATTACGCGAGCGAGAGCATTGTGGTGAGGCCGCATGTCAGAGAATTGCTGGAGGGTTTGGTGCAGAGAGTGAGCTGGATGACCGTCAGCAGTTCGGACGGGCGCGATCTGTGGTTGATGAATATCACAGAGCGCCTACCGCAGCCTATCATCGTGCCATTGCCTGTTTACGTCGGGCCTAATCAGGAACCGCCGGGCACTTATGCAGTGCGGAGCGACGGGAGAGATGTCATAACAAGCGACAATATCTCCAAGCTGGAGAACGTAGGTTTAGCCGCCAGCGAGATCGTACAGATACCATTAGCAACATTGCGATGGAGACCCCGGCTCGTCGCTTCGGGAGATGTGATACATATTCTTCAAGGCGCAGGCATGAAGGGCCTCCTGATAGAACCCTTGTCACCTTTACTCCGAGAGTCGCACCCGTTAGCGTTTTGAACTTACCTGGGCCGACGGAGCCAAATGACGAATAGAGCATGTCCCATCCAATAGGTACAAGGAGACGCTATGTCTTCGTCCTTGAAAGCTGATAGTCAGCAGACTCTGAACGCTCGCGGCTATCTTCATCTCGTGCGTGGCGAGACGGTAGAGAGCCTAGACTGTTTTGAGAGAGCGTCGGCCATTGGGTCGCCCAATGCAATCATCCTCAACAACCTCGGCAATGCGCTGTGCAAGCTTGGACGCTACGAGGAAGCGGGGGAGGCTTACCGTCAGGCCGTCGCGTCGAAGCCGGATTACCTGAAGCCGCAGCGCAATCTGGCATTGCTTCATCAACTCGCGGGACGGGCAGATGAAGCGATGGCGGCGTATCGTCTGTATCTTGAGAGCGCGCTGGAGGATGCGGAGGCGCAGCACAATCTGGGGTTGTTGTGCATGAGCGCAGGGTTGAGGGAAGAAGCGTGCGCGGCGTTTGAGAAGGCGTCGGAAAGTTTGTCGCCGGATGATGCCGGGTCAGCGACGGCTTTGGGCGTGGGCTGGTTCTTTCGCGGAGAGTTGGAGCGGGCGTCGGAGTTGTTCGGGAGGGCGCTGGCGTTCGATGATTCTTATGCGCCCGCGCGTTATCACCTCGGCGTGGCTCGCCTGCATCAGGGGCGATGCCGCGAGGCAATCGCGTCGCTCGAAGCGGTCTTGGCGGTCGTGCCGGATTATCCGCAGGCGTCGTCGAGTCTCGGCGTCGCATACAACACGGCGGGCGAGTCGCGCAAGGCCGTCGCGCTGTTTGAAGAATTGTTACGTCGTGAGCCGCGCGTCCCCGCGCATTTGTTCAATCTCGGTTACGCTTGCGCCGATGCGGGGCTGCCGGAGCGAGCCGTCGAATGCTTCGAGGGGGCAATCGCGCACGACGCGCGCGGTCGTTATAGTGAGCAGGCGCGGCGCGCTCTCGCGGACATCAGGGGCGCGGTATGAAGAGTTGATGCGTCAGGCGCGTGCGCCCGTGAGTTCGTGATAGTTCGGGGGATTGAGATGGAAAAAATTAAGGCACTCGAAGAAGGACACGAGAAGTCGCCGCCTGCTGCTGCGGTGGTCGCGGCGCACGAAGCGCACGAGAAATCGGTTGCGCCTCAGACGGCGAACCGTTTACCTGCGGACGCGCACGCGGCGTCCCTGTCGCCCGCCGCCGCCGCGTACACGGAGGGCGCCGTCGAGCAGGCGCGTCAGGTTGCGGCCATGCAGCGCCGCGTCGGCAATGCACGGCTCGCGCGTCTGCTGGCCGAGCAATCGCACGCGAGCGCGCGCCACGAAAAGGATGTGGAAGACGCGAAGCGCAGGTAGCAGGAGTGCCGCTAATTGTGCGGCGTGAGCCAGCCGCCGGTGAATCCGGCGCGGCGCAGACCCAGCACGAGGTAAGGACATTTGCGGAGCAGCCGCCAGAGAAAGCCGGAGCGATAATTCTCGATCATCATCACGATAGGCCCCTGATCGAGTCCGTAATAACCTTCCGAAATCCATCCCTTTTGTGACTTGACGGAGAACGTCGGGTTGTGGCTGCACTTGAAGCCGTACTTGCTCGTCATCTCAGGATACGTCTCGTCAAAACGCCTGATCGTCGGCAGCACGAGTTCCGGCGCGAACGGCAGCGAGGCGAGCGCCGCCCACGGCGCGAGCGTGCCGTCATCCGGCCCATCAGGAATGCCGCGCGCGCGATAGTCGAAGAAGCGACGCTCGACGCCTTTGATGCGGCGCGTGGCGGGGCCGGGGCCGTCGCTCGCCGTGATGCCCCAGCAGTGTTCGCTGTAGCCGGTGAATTTGTGCGGGTTGTCAATCGCGTATGCTTGCTGCACGTAGGTGGCGCGGCGACTGTTCTCGAAATAATCAATGCCGCGCGCGCGCATGAACTCGTCTTGAATGCCGCGAAAATCAATCCAGACGTGCGAGAGTTGATGGATGAAGAGCGGCCCGGCGTAGAGAAATTCAAAGCCGTAAAGCTCTCTCCATTGATAGGTTGAAGTCCACGCCGCGTAAGCGTCTTGCGTGACCGGATGAGTCGGCGAGCCGAGCGCGAGGAGATAGAGAATCAACGCCTCGCTGTAACCCTCCCAACGGTGCGGCAGAAAACCGCTCTCCGGCGTCCAGCCCATGCTCACCGTCTTTCCGCCGTTCTGCGCCCACTGCCAATCGGCGCGTCTGTAAAGCGCGTCAGCGAGCGTGCGTATCTCCTGCTCGTCAGCCGCGTCCGCATCGAAGTATCCGGCGGCAGCCAGCGCGCCCGCGAGCAAGTATGTCGTGTCAATGGTTGACAGCTCGGAGCCAGGCGCGCGCTGTCCGGTCTGCATGTCGAGGAAGTGATAATAAAACCCTTTGTAGCCGACCGCGTCAGGCTCTGTGCCCTGCGCGCCGTTCCAGAAAAATCGCAGGGTCGTGAGCACGCGCTCGACCGCTTCGGCGCGCGTCAGCCACTTGCGCTCGACGCCGATTGTGTAAGCCGTCAGCGCGAAGCCGATGGCGGCGATGCTGGCGGGCGAGTTCTGCCGCGTGTTATCCGGCGTCATCCCGTTCGCCGGGTTGGTCTCTTTGAGAAAGTATCCGAACGTACTCTCCTGGAGCTTGTACAACGCCTTCTCACTGAAAGGCGGCTGTTTTACTTGTGATGATGAGCGGCTCACTTCTGACGACCTCCGCCGAACGAGTCGGGAGCGAATTCAAGCGTAATCGCCGCCACGCCGTGAGCGGGCAGCGCGATGTCGAGATGAACAATCTGGTCTTCGTACACGAAAGGAAAAGGCTCCTGCGAGAGGCGAGAGACGGCCTGCAATTGCTCCACGTCCACCCGGCGCAGATATTCCGGTCGCTTCATTTCGCGCCACGCGCGCGGCGCGTTCGCGTGTGTCTCGTCAATCCGCTCGACGTAAGCGGCGAGCGGCGGCACGGACGCGCCGGTTAACTTGATGCGCGCTTGTTTCGTCTTGATGTGGTGGCGCGGCAGCGCGTGGTTCGTCAACAGCACGGTGACGGACGCTTCCTTGCGGATGACCCATGCGTCCACCGTATCGTCAATTCCGTCAACGAGCAAAGTTTCGTCGCCGAGGCGATGGAGCAATTCGTAAGCGCGATAAGTTGGCTTCGGGATGCCGTGCAAATTGAGCAAGCCGAAGCCGCCGTGAAAGGGCTGCGAGGGGAAATAGTTCTCCTCAAAGATGTCCGTGAACGTCCAGAAGCTGTAGCCTTCGACCAGCCCGTTCGTCTCCATGATGGTCTTCGTGATGAACGCCGCCGCATATGGCTCGTCGTGCAGGGAATCGCGCGGGTTCGAGGAGGCGTTCCACTCCGTATAATAGACGGGCTTGCCAGCCGCGCGACGGAAGGTGTCCTGCGCCTGCTCTCTGAGCAGGCTGCGGCGACTGTTCGCCAGTTGCGTGATGGTGTCGTCTCCTTCATTGCCGAGCGCATCGGTCGGGTAGTGATGAGTGCTGACGAAATCTACCGGCGCTTTTTTCTTCGCGCAGAAGTCGAGAAACTCTTTGACCCACTCGTTCTTCGCCGTCGCGGGGCCGCCGACGCGCAAGCCGCCGTCAACCTTCTTAATCGCTTTGGCGGTGTGCCGGTAGAGATTGAAATAATTCGCCTGCGTGCCCTGCCAGAAGTCCGGCAGGTTCGGCTCGTTCCACACCTCGAAGAACCATTCGCGCACTTCCTCGACGCCGTAACGGTTCGTCCAATGTGTCACCAGCTTATTGATGAACGCTGCCCACTCTTTGTAATCACGCGGCGGAGTGACGTTGGCTTTGTAATGAAAAACCGTATGGCTTCCCGAGGCCAACGCTTCGGGCATGAAACTCAATTCGACGAAGGGGCGCATTCCGATGGACATTAAAAAGTCGAGGATTTGATCGGCGTTGAAGAACGAGTAGAGCAGCTTGCCGGCGTGATTGATGAGCGTGCCCATGTCGTCCGAGAGCAAGCCGTGAAAGCGCACGTAACGAAAGCCGAGTTCGTCGTGAGCGCGTCGCAGTTGCGCCTGCCAATCGGCGCGCAAAGCGAGCGGCGCGTGGCCGCTGCCGATGGTGTGTTCCCATGAATGCGAAAGCGGCATCGCCGCATCAGAGAGGTGGCACGAAAAATCAGGCACGAGTTCAAACCTCCACAGCGCAAATCAAAATCGTCCTCGTCCGGCGACGAAGGCTCAACGCTTTCTCCGCCACAGCGCGGCGCAGGCAAGTCCGGCGGCGGCAGCGACGCCCGCCCCGGCGATGGCTAAAACTCTGCGGTGCATGTTCGCCCACAACTGCGGGCTGAACGAAGACGAGCGCGCGTCGAAAATTCCATGCGCGCCATGATCGCCTGCCACCGGCTCCCACAAATTGTCGGGACGGTGCGGGTCAATCAACTCGTCCGTCTGCTGCGCGTCGTAGCCCGTGCGCCCTAAGTAATAGTCAAGCAGTCCGGGCGCGACCTTCTCGCCCCAGATCGCCTGCACCGTCGGAGAGCCGACGCTCATCGCGCGCCGCCGGTGATGCGCCGCGTAGTAAATCGCCTCGGCGGCGACTTCCGGCTGAAAAATGGGCGGCACAGGTTGCGGCTGTCTCGGCAGGCGAGACTTGTTCCAACTGAACTGCGGCGTGTTCAAAGCGGGCATGTGAACCATTGTGACGTGTACGTTCGAGTTGTCGTGAATCAACTCGCAGCGCAGGGATTCGGTGAAGCCCGCGATGGCGTGTTTCGCGCCGCAGTAGGCCGCCTGCAAAGGGATGCCGCGAAAGGCGAGCGCGGAACTGACCTGCACAATCGTGCCTCGATTGCGCGGCTGCATACGCTTGAGAGCCGCCATCGTGCCATAGACGCAACCGAGATAGGTGACTTCCGTAACGCGCTTGAATTCGTCCGCGCTGGTCTCTGTGACGGGCGCGAAGACGGACGAGGTCGCGTTGTTAATCCAGATGTCAATCGGGCCGAGCTTCTCTTCGACAAGTGCCGCCGCACGCTCGACCGCTTCGGCATCCGCCACGTCCGTCTTTAACACGAGCGCGCGCCCGCCTGCGGCCTCAACCTCTCGCCGCGCGCCTTCCAGCCCGTCCGCCCCGCGCGCGATGAGACCGATGTGCGCTCGACGTTTGGCGAACTCGCGCGCGGCGGCGCGTCCCACACCCGCCGAAGCTCCGGTGATGACCACCACTTCCGGCCTGCCCGTCGCGCCGGGGTCTCGCGCCTGCTGAGAGCCTGCCCGGATGGATTCGTCGCCGCTGATGCGCGCCTCCTCCTCAAGCATATTTTCCACTGCCGCCTTGTCCGTCTCCATTTTCCCTCCGGTAGCCTTCGCTAATCTTCGCTCTTCTTAATCGCCGCCGTCGCGTGATTGAGGAATTCCGAGACGGTCGCTGCCGCCAGGATGCCGCCGATTAAGCGCGTCGCGCGCGGCTTGAAGACCAGCCCGAACGCGAGCGCCGTCGCCACCCACGGGCCGAGACAGAAGGGGCACGTTAACAGGTCGCCGACGGCGCGCTGCATACCTGTGCCGCGCACTTTCTCTTTGACCTCGCTCGCGCCCGCCGGCTCGACGTACTCGACGAAGGGAGCGCGCAGAGGACTCGTCACGCGGTCGCTGCTGATGAGGCGGCTCAATTTGTAGGTGGCGATTGAGAGCAACGCCAGATCGCCGTAAGAGATGCGCTCCGGCAGTTCGCGCTTTGATTGTTTCGCCGCCAGCAACAGCGCCGCAAACGCCGCATTGTACGTGCCCATCACTATCGCATAGCCAGCGAGCGGCATCTCTTCACCGCCCTTGTAGCCGTCAAAAATCTGCGCCACGCCTCCGCCTTGTTTCGTCGCCTGTCGTTTGTTCTGCTTCTCTGCCATTGACTTGACTCGATCCTTTGCTCTGACTCGTTAAGTACAAAACTCTTCAGTGTCCGCCATCTGCCATGACGTAGCAGAGGCAGATAACGTAAAGCTCATCCCGCGCCCGTGACCATCAGTTCAGGCGGTTGAACGGCGGTTGGCGCACGTCCCTCCGCGTCTCCTTTGTCGTCCGGCGTTTTCGTCTCGTCGCCCTCCACCGGCGCGACGCCTTCGCGCATCGCCATCTGAATCACTTCGGCGAGATGCAGCGTGCGCCGCTTCGCCACCTGCGAAATCTGCTCGCGGCAACTGAAGCCGTCGGCGATGACGAGCGTGTCATTAGCCGCCGCGCGCACGGCGGGCAGCAAAACGAGTTCGCCGACTTTGACGGACGTGTCGTAGTGCGCTTTCTCGAAACCGAACGAACCCGCCATGCCGCAGCAACCCGAATCGAGCGTCTCGCAATCAAGCCCCAACTTCTGCAAGACGGACTCCTCTGCGTCCATCTTCACGAGCGCCTTGTGATGGCAATGCCCGTGCGCGATGGCCTTCTTGCGCGCGAGTTGCAACGGCTTGAAGTCCGGCGCTTTCTGTTCGAGAAACTCGCTCAGGAGATAGGTCTGCGCGCAGAGCCGTTTGGCGTCTTCGTCGTTCGGAAAAAGGTTGATGAGTTCGTCGCGGAAGACCGCCGCGCAACTCGGCTCCAGCGCGACGAGCGGCGTGCCGTTTCTAATCTCCTCGCGCAGCGTCTCGATGATTTGCCGCAACCAACGCTTGGCGAGATCGAGCATCCCGTAATCGTAGAGCGGGCGACCGCAACACAAGTTCCGCTCCGGCACGACGACGTGGAAACCAGCCGCTTCCAATACCTCGACGGCGGCCTGCGCCGTCTCCGGGTGAAAGTGATTGTTGAAGGTGTCAGGCCATAGGATGACACGCTTGCCTGCGGATTGCGGATTGCCGATTGAAGATCGGGAAGCTCCGCTGTTCGCTTCACGTTGACGAAACCAACTCTTGAAAGTCTGCGTAGCGAAGGCGGGAATCTGTCGCTCCGGCGCCATGCCGGACATCAATTTGGCGATGCTGCTCAAAGGCGCAGTCTGCGTGATGAAGTTCACCACGCGCGGCGCGAGCGAGGCGAGTTGCGCCCAGCGTCGAATGAGGCCGAAGGCGTAGGCGTGGCGCGGGCGCAGGCGGCCTTCGTAATAGTGCGACAGAAACTCGGCCTTATACGTCGCCATGTCAACGTAGGTCGGGCAGTCGCCCTTGCAGCCTTTGCACGCCATGCACAAATCGAGCGAGCCTTTCACCTCCTCGCTCTTCCAGCCGCCCTTGATGACTTCGCCCTGCAACATCTCGAAGAGCAGGCGCGCGCGCCCGCGCGTCGAATGCTCTTCCTCGCGCGTCACGCGATAGCTCGGGCACATCGTGCTCTGCTCGTGCCGGCGGCATTCGCCGATGCCGACGCAGCGCAGGACGGTGCGCGAGAAGCTGTGTTGATCTTTGGGAAACTGGAAATGCGTCTTCCATTGCGGCGGATCGTAATTCGTCCCGATTCGCAAATTCTCATCCATGCGGTAAGCGTTGACGACCTTGCCGGGATTCATTTTCCACTCAGGGTCCCAGATGGATTTGAACTCGCGGAACGCTTCTACTAACTCCTCGCCGAACATCTTCGGCAGCAACTCGGCGCGCGACTGCCCGTCGCCGTGCTCGCCGGAGAGCGAGCCGCCGTAACCGACGACCAAGTCCGCCGCGTCGTGCATGTAAGCGCGATACTTCTCGATACCGTCTTTCGTTTCGAGATCAAAATCAATGCGCGTGTGCAGGCATCCCTGCCCGAAGTGGCCGTAGAAATCGCCCGCCTCGTAATCATAACGCTCCAGCAGCTTCCGCAGATCGCGCAAATAGTCGCCCAATTTTGCGGGCGGCACGGCGGAGTCTTCCCAGCCCTCCCACGTAATCTTCTCGCCGGGAACGTGCGCCGTCGCGCCCAAGCCCGCTTCGCGCACCATCCAGACTTCTTTTTGTTCCTTCATGTCGTCGAAGAGTTTCATCGAAGGCGGATCGTCGCCCTTCTCCAACGCTTTCATCAAACGACGCGCCTTATCGTCGGCCTCTTCTTTCGTCTCGCCGCCGAACTCCGCGAGCAGCCAGCCCTTGCCCTTCGGCAACAATTTGTCGTCGCCCTTGTGCAGTCCGACTTTCTTCATGTCCGCGATGAGCCGGTCGTCCATCCCCTCCAACCCGATAGGCTCGTACTTGAGAACTTCGACAACGTGATCGGCGGCGCAAAAGACATCCTCGTAACCGAGCACAAGCAGGGCGCGGGCGGGCGGGTTGTAGATGAGGCGCGTCGTCGCTTCGAGCACGAGGACGCAGGTGCATTCCGTGCCGACGAGCGCGCGGGCGACGTTGAAGCCGTTTTCCGGCAGCAACTCATCGAGGTTGTACCCGGAGACGCGGCGCGGGATTTTCGGATAACGCGCGCGAATCTGATCGGCGTACTTGTCGCGCAGAGCTTTGAGCCGCGCGTAAATTTCGCCGCGCCTGCCGCCTCCGGCGATGACGCGCGCGAGTTCCTCATCGCTCGTCGGGCCGACGCGCATCCGCAGCCCGTCGTAGGTGAGAATCTCCATCTCTTCGATGTTGTCAACGGTCTTGCCGCCCATCACCGAATGGACGCCGCAAGAGTTGTTGCCGATCATGCCGCCAATCGTGCAGTGGTTGTGCGTCGAAGGGTCGGGCGCAAAGGTGAGTTTGTAGGGCGCTGCCGCCGCGCACAGCTTATCTCGGATCAAACCCGGCTCGACGCGCGCGCGCTTGTTCTCCGGGTCAAGCTCGACGATGCGGTTCATGTACTTCGACATGTCGAGCACGACCGCGACGTTGCAGCATTGGCCGGCGAGCGACGTGCCGCCGCCGCGCGCCAGCACCGGAGCGTTGAAGCGTCGCGCCGCCGCGAGCGTCTTAACCACGTCCTCCGCGTCGAGCGGGACGACGACGCCTATCGGCACTTGCCGGTAGTTTGAAGCGTCGGTCGCGTAGAGAGCGCGGCTGCCGTCGTCAAAACGCACTTCGCCGCGAATGTTAGCGCGCAGTTCGGCGGCCAACGCTTCGGCGTCAACGTTGACCGACTTCGGCGCACCGGCGCGGGCGCGTTCTTCGATCTGTACCAGCTTGCTCATCCTTTCACCTCGAAGCGCGCGAGAGCTTCCTCGTCAAACTCGATGCCGTGTCCCGGCGCGTCTGAGGCAATCGCGTAGCCGTCTTCGATTCGCACTTTCTTTTTCAAGACAGTCTCCATCTGTGGGATGTACTCGATGAACATACTGTTCGGCACTGCTGCCGCAATCGTCACGCTCAACTCCGGCGAGACGTGCGGCGCAACTCTCAAGTTAGCCGCCTGCGCCAGGTGGCAAACTTTTAGCGCGTTCGTGATGCCGCCGACGCGCGCCACATCCGGCTGCAAGATGTCGAGCGCGCCCTGCCGCACGCAATCGTAAAAGGAGGCGGGCGTGTACAAACTCTCGCCGCCCGCGCGCGGGATGCTCGTGTGACGGCCAAGTTGAATGAAACCTTGAATGTCTGTCGCCAGCAGCGGCTCTTCAATCCAGACGAGTTCAAACTCTTCGAGCAGGCGCAGGCGCGGCACAGCTTCGTCAATCGTCCACGATTGATTGGCGTCAATCATCAACTTCACCTGCGCCCCGACCGTCTCGCGCACGCGCGCGACACGCTCTCGATCTTCATGCGCGTCTTCTTTGCCGACCTTCAACTTGAGCGCGCGGAAACCGTTTTTTTCGACGGCCTCACGACTCAGTTCGAGCATTTCGTCGAGCGGGCGATTGAGCCAGCCGACGTGCGTGTTATAGACGGGAACTTTCTCGCACGCTCCGCCGAGCAGGATGTGGAGCGGCGTTTCCGTGCGCTGCCCCGCCAAATCCCAGAGCGCAACATCAATCGCGGCGAGCGCGGTCGAAGCCATGCAGCCCGGCGTCAGCGCGTGAATACTTTTGCCGAGGTGTTCGCCAATGAAGCTGATGCGGCGCGCGTCCTGTCCTTCGAGCCAATCGAGCAGTTCGGCGCGCAGCAGTTCGACGATGCTCGTGCCGCCCGTGCCGATGGTGTAGCCGAAGCCCGTGCCAATTCGTCCCGCCTTGTCCGTGATGCGAACAAACGGCAATTCAAGCGCGTCGAATTTCTGAATGGCGTCGCCGCGCGGCGGATCAAGCGGAATGCGAACAAGGCGCGCTTCGACTTTCGTGATCTGTTCCGGCGCGCTCATAGCAGTTCGTTCAACTTGTCGCGGAAGAGCGTCAAAGCGATTTTGCCGCCCGACGGCTGTCCTTTAATTAACGCCTCACCGAAGGCCAGCGCCTGCGCCGCCGTAATCTTCGAGGGCATCGGCGGCTCAAAGGGATCAACCACGACTTCGACGATGGAAGGCTGGCTGGAAGCCAGCGCGCGCTCCAGCGTCGGGCGAATGTCTTCCGGCTTTTCGACCGTGAAGCCCAAGCCGCCGCACGCTTCGGCGTACTTCGCGAAATTCGGGTTGTGCAGTTCGACGCCGTATTCGGGATTGCCCAAGAAGACGATCTGCTCCCACTTGATCTGTCCGAGCGTGTTGTTCTTGATGATGACGACGACGATGGGCAGCTTGTATTTGACGGCGGTTAAGAATTCCATCATCAACATCGCAAAGCCGCCGTCGCCGACGAACGCGATGGACTGGCGTTCGGGGTAGGCGAGTTGCGCGGCGATTGAATAAGGCAAGCCCGGAGCCATCGTCGCCAGATTGCCGGAGCAACTGAACTTTTGCTCGCCCCTGATTTTGAAGTGCCGCGCGATCCACGCGGTGATCGTCCCGGAGTCGGTCGAGATGATCGCGTCGTCGGCCACGAGTTCCGACAACTCGGCGGCGACGCGCTGCGGTTTAATCGGCACGTCGTCCCGCATCGAGCGCGTGTGCATCAACTCCCACCATTCCGCCACTCCCTTCTGCGCTTGTTCGAGAAAGCTGCGATCCTCCTTGCGCTCGACGAATCTTGAGAGCGCGGCGGTCGTCGGTTTCGCGTTTCCCACCAGACCGATTTCGACCGGGTAACGCAAGCCGATGCGATCCGCCTTGTCGTCAATCTGCACGCCTCTGGCCTGGCCGGGCTTCGGCAGGAATTCCATGTACGGGAACGACGTGCCGATCATCAAGAGCGCGTCGCATTCTTCCATCACTTCCTGCGACGGCGTGGTTCCTAAGAGTCCGAGTCCGCCCGTCGTTAAAGGATGATCGTCGGGCACGACCGCTTTGCCGAGCAGGGCTTTGACGATGGGCGCGCCGAGTTTTTCGGCGAGTTCGATCACCTCATCCCGCGCGCCTAACGCTCCCTGCCCGACGAGGATCACGGGCTTCTTCGCTTCGTTGAGGATGACGGCGGCGAGCCTGAGTTCATCTTCCGGCGGCACGGTCAGGCGCGGCGACCAGTTGCTCGTCGTGTGCCCCTTGACCTTGTGCATCGTGGTTTTGTCGGAGAGTTTAACGTCCTGATAGTCAACCGGAAACGTGATGTGCGCGACGCCCCTGTGATTGAGCGCGTGGCGGCACGCCTCGTTGACGAGCATCGGAACTTGATTCGGGTTGATGACTTCCTGGTTATAGACGGTCACGTCCTCGAAGAGCGCGACCATGTTAACCTCCTGCTGAAAGTGGCTGCCCTTGAGATCGGAGAAGGTCTGCCCGGTGATGGCGAGTACCGGAGCCTGATCCATCTTCGCGTCATACAAACCGTTGAGTAAGTGAATGCCGCCGGGGCCGGAGGTGGCGAGACAGCAGCCGAGTCGTCCGGTGTATTTCGCGTAGGCGCACGCCATGAAAGCTGCCGCTTCCTCGTGGCGCACCTGGATGAAGCGGACGCGGTCTTGTCGCGTTCTGAGCGCCTCCATGATGCCGTTGATGCCGTCGCCCGGCAGCCCGAACACGGTGTCAACGCCCCAGTTGAGGATGCCCTCAACTAAAACGTCTGCGGCTGTCTCTGCCATCTTTTTGTTCCTCCCGATCTTTTGACTGCGCCCCTTGGCACGCGCGCGATCAATCACCGCTTCATTTGAAGGTTGCCTCCCGTCGTGCAGGATTGACAGGCAGACAGCCTGGAGAGTACCGCACGGTCGGCATCGAAATCCGCGTATCCTTATCCGGTAAGAATGTAATCACGAAAAGGATTCTATTTATTCCCGCGGCGCGGCGCGGAATTTCCATTCGATCAATTCACCGCCACTTCGCACGCGCTCTATGTTCCTGCAAGAGCAGCAGGCGACGGTCAACGTCAACGGACGCCTGCGCGGGTCGGTCGCGAGCGAGAGGCTGGCGGTCAACGGCGGGGCGAGTCTCGAAGCGTCTAGGTGACATCTGTATTTTGCGAAAGTAGGTGATATCTCTACTTAGGGTTTACAAACCTGAAAAAATTATTTGCTATTGGCCGGAAGTCTGATATTTTATGCTGGACATTGCGGCTAAAATTGATTCCCTCGAAATCAGGCGACAATAATCCCTCTGGATGTTTCGCGCCGCTTTGTTACCTGTCCTCAGAGGTACTGTCTCTAATGACCACACAAAATGAAGCGATATTGAACTCAATAGTTTCAGCCTTGACGGCGAAAATTGCAGGTCTCGAAAGAAGAGCAGATGTAACGAACGGGCTGACAAATCCGACCGAGAACTCGCGCCCGCTCGTGTTCCAGATAGTGCGTATTGCGCCGTGTGCGCTTGCCGCGTTCAATAATGTCTTGATCAGTCCAGACTATTTCATCCTCCCTATATTTTCACGCACGCCACCCAGAGCAACCCGACAACTAGATGCGCCCCCTAGGATTTCGAGGGTCTGGCACAGGCAATCCACCAACCAAAGCGGCGCAAAGATGAGAGGAAAATCATGGAACTGAAAGAAGCGATTAAAACGATCCGCAAGGATCCGGCGGCAGCTAAGAAGTTCATGCACAGTCCTGCTGAAACGCTCAAAGGACTGGGCGTGGATACATCAAAGCTGACGATTCACAAAACCACGCCGGACGCTCCGCAGGGTTCTACTCATGGAGCATGTGTCTCAGCCGGATGCGGCGCGTGCGCCTCTGCCGGTTAAGTCTAATGGCCTGAGTTGAAGAGCTTTCCCCGGAGTCTTGAAAAACTCCGGGGAGGCTCAGGCCGATTTCATCAAGCCGGATAATCGAAGACAATTCGCGAGATATGCTACGCCCGCTCCGGTGTTCTCTGAATGTCAAAAGATTTCACACACGATTCAATCTATCGCGCGGCCAGCAGCAATGACTTCGCCGCGATGATCGCCGTCGAGCGTTACGGCCAACGAAGCGACGCCTTCGACGACTTAATCTCGGGCTGCCACGATCACTTCTGGGACCCGCTCGACTCGCGTTACATAGAATTCTCCGAGCCTTTCGATTTAGAGCACAATCTCGTCCTGCCCTACGAGATGTTTCTTGAGTTTGAGACTGCCGCGCTCGATCACCTCTCGGAGCGAGATCGCATCCGCCTCGCCAACGAAAATGCGCGTTGGATGATGTCGGGCTTGCTTCATGGCGAGCAGGCCGCCCATGCGCTCTCGACGAGTCTCTCCAGCACTCTCGTGGATGCGGGAGCGCAGGAATACGCCAGCAATCAAGCCCGCGAAGAGGCACGGCACGTCAATGCGTTCGCGCGCTACATACAGGTGCGTTGGGGCAGCCCTTACCCGGTGGGAGAATCACTCGGCGGGTTGTTGAGCGAATTGGTTCAGACTCCCGAAATCTTTAAGAAACTAATCGGAATGCAAATCCTGGTCGAGGGACTCGCCATGAGTGTCTTCGCGGCGATTCACGTGATGACAAACGACCCGGCGTTGAAACGTCTCACACAGCTCGTGATGACCGACGAGGCCTTTCACCATAAATTCGGGAAGCGGTGGGCTGAACGGACGATTCCGAAGCTCACAGCAGAAGAGAGCGTCTTGGTCGAAGACTGGGCGGCGCATTGCTTTGAAAAGCTGCTCCTGAATTTAGTCAACGTGCATGAGAAGCGCGCGATCTACGAGCAGTTCGGTCTCAACTGGGAAGACATCAGAGATGCGTGCGAATTTCAGTATGGCGAGAAGGGACGGCGGAAGCAGTTGGAGCGGCGAAGCAATATTTTTCGTTTTCTCGCGAAGACACTTTTCGAGTCCGGCATCGTCACCAAACGAACGCGGCCACTCTATGCGAAATGGCTGGATGTCAACCAACTCGGAGAAGAGGTTGATTCCCTGAATGTCCTCGGCGATGTCATCTCGCAGCAGGGCATCGCATACTTGCAGAAGATCAATCAAGAGCGCCGCCCAATGATCAAGTTGAGGTCGCCGGGAGATGCGGCGCGCGCCGGTTAAGCACATTCGCGAGAACGATAAATCCAGACAGGAGGGTCCTCCACCAAATGAGCGCGATCAACGAAGAACGCTTAAGAAACCTCGCCGATGAATTGTCCAAGACCATCACTCACCCGAGTTTTCTGGAGAAAGTCCGGGCAGTCCAACAAGAGAAGACGTTCGACGATCAATATGCGACGGCCAAAGAAATCAATCGCGAGTATCTGGAGCAGGCTGGAGTAGAAATGTCCGAACGCTTCAGAGTTGTCCCGCGAACCTTTGAAGACCCGAACTTTGCGGCAAGCAACGGCATCCAGCAACCCGGTCGCGAGCCGGGTTCCGGGCAAGGCGCAGTTGACCCCGAAACTTACGACAAGAGTTCGTGGCCTGAGACGCCTCTGGAAGGCGAGCCAATCGAGATGTGCGCGCCTGAGGTGATCGCGCATCACATCAAGGCGGGCATCAACGAAATAATTGACTTCGTGATGACAGAGCCATTCAAAGAACTGCTGGCTGAGATGGCCGGCGTGCCGGCGGCAGACCGCCCGCGCTTCGTGCTGGAAGTGGTTCTTAACGAGGATGAGCGCGTCGCACGCGGGGTTTTTGTTCCCGATCACATGCTGATTCAGCGATCCACTTTCCATGATGGGCGACCGACGCTTTTCTGCGTGTCGGCGCTCACCCCGCTCAGTTATCCCTGGCGTAAAGTGACGGTCACATTCGACAACGATATTCTTGAGCCAAGCGATGGCGGCCACTAACTCCGTTTGGATAATCGTCGCCACTATGCTCATCCTCAGCGTCTAGCTGTTGTCGTCCTATCAATCGGCGCGCTGAAATCTTTGAACACAACGGCGCGGCGAAAATTTCTCAAAGTCCGTCTCAACTTGTATGAGCAAGCAACACTACATTCTGCTTCCCAAATCCGGCTTTCTCGGCAGCGAGGAGCACGGTGATGCCGACGCGATGCAGAAGATTCCTCATCTACGTTCAGCGAAGCAGCCCGCGCCGGCGAATCTGGAAATGGCCGGACGCCACGACATCAAGGTGGTGGATTCGGTCTCGGAACTCGGCCCGAAGTTGATCGAGATGGATCAGGCGACGGGCGAGTCTCTGGTCGGCAAGGACGTTTCGACGAAGTATCGCCTGGAGCGTTTGAAATATTATCGTCTCCCGGTCGAGCATCGAAAGGATTTTAACCCGGAGGATGCCGTCACCCCGTCCACTGTCTCCACCGCAGCAGCCGCAAAGATTAACCCGGCTGATGTCGAACAACTCTCATTTACAGTCACCGATGCCGTCACAGGCAAGCCCGTGCCGGGCGCAAAGATCGCCGCCTACGTGGATTTCTCAAAACAAAAGGGCGCGCCGCCGGCGGTCACGGATAACAACGGCAAAGCCACTGTGATGTGGCTCAAGTCAATTCCGGCCATCGAGAGTCTCTTCATCTTCCCCCCCGACCCGCCGCTTTACTGGGGAGCTTACCGCACAAATTTACCGGCGCAGGGCAATTTATCATTCGCGATGGAGGCAGTTGCTCCTGCTTACAAAGACGCGCTCGCGGCATTTTTCCCGAAGACACATTTTGTCGCCGGTGCGGGCGTGGTCGTGGGCATCGTGGATACGGGCGTCGCCAAACACACGGCACTCAATCTGGTCGGCGGCGCAAATTTGGTGCAGGGAGAAGACCCGACCGATTTTGGAAGTTCGGGGAATCCACACGGGACGCACGTCGCCGGGCTGGTCGGCGCTCACGGTTTGATGCGCGGGATTTCGCCGCAGGTTAAGCTGCGGAGCTATCGTGTTTTTGGCAAGGGAGCGGAGAACGCCGACAATTTCGCCATCCTTAAAGGCATAGACGCCGCCGTCAAAGACGGGTGCGACATCATCAATATGAGTCTGGGCGTGGATGAGGAAGACAAGGCGATGGAGGACGCGATTACGCACGCGCGAAACGCAGGCGCGGTCGTCATCGCGGCGGCGGCGAACTCTTACGGGGGCGCGGTCGGTTATCCATCAGCCTATCCAATTTGCGTTGCCGTCTCGGCCATCGGGCGTGTGGGGACGTTTCCCACATCGTCTCAACCGGCGAGCGACGTGACATCCAACGTCGGAAAGAATCCGCTCGATTTTGTCGCGGCTTTTTCCAGCGTCGGCGACACGCTCGATTTCACCGCGCCCGGAGTGGGTATGGTTTCCACCGTGCCGGACAACACTTACGGTCAGATGAGCGGCTGTTCGATGGCGTGCCCGATTGTGTCGGGTTGCGCGGCCAGCCTCTTATCTCAAGACAGCGCCTTGTACAAATCGAAGCGCGACCGCACACGCTCGGATGCGCTCGTGGCAAAGCTGACGAAGACGGCATCATCGTTGGGCTTCGCCGCGAACTATGTCGGCAAAGGAATGCCGTCATGTTAGAGAAGACTCAAAATTTTGTCGTCGCCCCGCAATCACCCGCAGAGCGGACGGAACTGGACGAGTTGCTCAAGCACCCGAAAGTAAAAGTGCTGGAGTCGGTTGAGGATCGTTTATGGAAGCTTTCGATTCCAACCGAGTTGGTGTCCGGCCTGCGCGCTCGCCTCAACACGTTGCGTTTGGATAAGGAAGTGTTCTACCCCGCCCCGCCATCACACCCCGCGAAACCTTAGTCCTGTTGCATCATCAAGCGCGAGGATGCGGATCACACAGCAGACGACGCTTCGTCATGGCGCAACGTGATGCGCGAGCGCTGCTCTATTCGGTTTCTATTTTGTAATAAGGCAGGTCGGTTTCCGCCGTATAGAGGCGCGAAAATTCCTCTTGCAGAGGCGAAAATCGGAAGTCTATCGGCATCAGCAGAAACTTGTCCTGCCACATCCGCGTCTTGTTAGTGCGCGGGTGAAATTCCAGCGTGACTCCGCTCGTCAAATCTTTGACCATGTCCGGCAGCAGATGCAGTTCATTGACGCCGAGCAGGAGTTTGGTTTGCTGCGGATGTAATCGTTCGGTGAACATCAGGAGAATCAAGAGGTCGAGCAGCGTCATCAAACACAAGGGGGCGGTGAATCCGCCGGGTGGAATTTCGGGAAGCGGCGCAAACGTTCGCAGCTTGACGCGATAGAGTTCGCCATCAATATCTTTGTTTACTTTCAACTCAGGAATCATCTTTAGCGCAAACGAATTGAAGTGAGCGATTTCTCTGACCGCGAGACCGGGCAGATGAACTCCGAAAAATTCCAGCACGCGGCCACTGTTCAGATGAAAGGAGCCGACGACTGAAGCCGACGGAAGAAGCGGCGCGACGCTTGTTGGATACCCGCGCGCGGCATCGCAAACGAAGAACCGCATTTGAGAGACGACCATCTTCTTGAAAGACGTTTTTCTCAAAGTCACAATTTTCTCGGACGGGCGCAAGATACTCTCCGCGAGTGCGGCGATGTGGTAAAGCATGACCGGCCCGTGAATATTCGTTTTTGATTCCGACGAGAAAAATAACTCCGCGCTGGCAGTCGCAAAGGCATCCTCTGAGAACTCCAGTTCCTTCAAGACCGGCTTCATAAATTGCGCCGGTGCCGGCGGACACTCACGATAGATTAACTCGTCAACCTCATTGGCATAGTTATCAACCTCGTTGAGGCGCAATTCAAATTCAAGCAAATCTATCTGTTGCTCGTCTGTCGGCGACTCTAATTTGTACAGGCTCGCCAGCGATGACAGAATGTAGGGACGCAATTCCGCGCGCACAAAACGCGCGACCTCCGTCGCCGTATGCGCGTCGAGATCGTTGATGTCGGGTAAGGGATGATACAGGTTCATTTTTTTTGATGGGTGGTGGTGTTTCAGACGAGCATCGTTGACCAGAAAAGCTGTGGGAGGTCTCGCTTGAGAGCGTCCTCCGGCACACGTATTTCGATTATTGAGAGTTCATCCTGACGACTTGCTTTTCGCAGGGCGGCGGCAAGCTGTCTTTCCGTCGCGCAGCGCGTGAAAGGAATCTTGAAGGCGGACGCGACAGAGCGAAAGTCCAACGCCACGGGGTTGCGAACGAGAAGCTCGTAGTCCGGCATTTCCGCCATGCTCGTGATGTCGAAGATAGCGCCGCCGCCGTTGTTGATAACGCAAATCGCGCCTTTCAAATTCGACAGCTTGCCGGCTTCAAGTCCCGTCAAATCGTGTGAAGCGGCAAGATCGCCGATCAGCAGCAGCCCGCGCCCGCCGGCTCCACGCAGTTCTCCGAGAAACGTCGCGACGTTTCCGTCAATTCCACTGACGCCTCTGTTAACCAAAATTTTTTGCGCCGTCTCAGTCGCGTCGCAGTAGAGGTTCGCATGACGGACGGCCATGGAATTTCCCAGATGAAAAAGATCAAACCCCGGCGCGTTGCAAACCATCCATGCCACCTTGCAATCTCCCCACGCAAGGCCGGACAGGTAACTGTTCTTGGCCGCGTTGATCTTGTCGTCGAGAGATTTCCATTCGTCAGCCCACGCAGCATCACCGGGCGCAAGCGTGTCGGCCAGCGCATCCAATGCGTCATCGGATGTCGGATTTAGACGCACGGACTGTGGGGCGAGAAAGTCGCGTTCCAGCGGTCGCCGTTCGATGCGAATCACCTTGCAGCGTTGCGCGCGCAGATAGCGTTGCATGGTGTGCGAGACGGGGACGCTACCCAGCCGGATGATTAAGTCGGGACTCAATTGCGTGGCCGACCAATTCATGCTCAATAAATCGCCGTTGCAGATGACGTTCCGAATCGTCGCCGGGCGGCGCAGCCCGCTCGGAGCGTCAACGATGACGGGGAAGCCGGTTTTCTCTGCCAGCGATGTGATGCGGCCTAGATCAACGGGGCAGTCGGGGCCGACCACAATCAAACCTTTAAGCCCGCTCGTCAGACGCAGTTTACTGATCGACCCGCGCGCTCGATTGACACGGCGGGGCGGCGGCTTTGCTGAAAGGGCGGGCGCGTTCACGAGCGTTAGTAATTTCTGAGGGAGACTCCATTCCGCATCGGCATCCATGCTTGAGAGTTCGCCGTGAAGCGGGATGTTGATTTGCAGCGGGCCGCGTGTCGCCGGACTGTCGAGCTTCTGAAGCAGTTCGCGGAGACTCTTTCGCAGAGACTGTAACCCGCGCCGCGTGATAATCGGATCGTCCAGATCAATATTACCTTCCACAACCGCACGGCAGATTCCGAGATGGTCGGCGCACTGCGTCGCGCCGGCATCGCGTATGGATCGGGGGCGATCACAGGTGAGCGCGACGAGCGGGATGCCGCTGGCCTTCGCTTCCAACAAGGCGGGCGCGAGATTGGCAACCGCGCTTCCCGATGTCGTGCAGACTGCCGCCGGTCTCCCAGTGGATTTCGACCAGCCGAGCGCGAAGAAAGCGCCGGCTCGTTCATCGTTGAAGACGACTGTCTCGATCCCGGCCTGCGCGTGAAGCGCGAGCGCCATCGCTGAGGAACGCGAGCCGCAACATAAAACCGCCGCCGCCACATCCGCCGCGACCAGCTCGGAAGCGAGCGCGCGGCACCAGACGGTGTTTCGATTGTGAAGCGTGGCGGTTTCGAGAGAGGTTGGCATCAGTCTCTTGTCGGCTGTGATTTTTGTGTTGCAGAAGCGGCGACAGACGTTATTGACTCTTGCGTCGAAAAGGCGGGCATGACCTCCGCCGCGAAGAGTTCCATCGAGTTGATCACGGATTCATGTTCGAGCGCGCCGAACCAGAAACTCGCGCTGAAGTAGTTGCACCCCAGCCCGCTTTGCAGCCGTTTCAGTTGCCGTCTGCAATGTTCGGGCGTGCCCATGACGACGTAGTTTTCCAGAATCTCTTCTGTGGTCGGCTCGCCGGGAAACTCGCGCGCTAACGCTTTTCCATTTTTGATTTCGCCGAAGTCGTGTCGCTGGCTGAGACTGACGCGGGCGTTCCAGCGCACTTGCTCGACCGCGCGCTCAACGGCGCGACGATCATAAGAGACAAAGACCGGACGCTGCGTGCCGATGTAGCGGGGCGGGCAACGCTCAAAAATCTCAGGGTAGGTGATGTCGGCGCGCGTCAGTTGATGCAGGGGTTCAAGCACGCCTGTGAATAAATTCATCCGGTGTTCAATCGCAAACTCGACCGCTTCACGATGCCGTGTATTGACGACCAACCAGATGGGCATCGGACGCTGTAACGGTTGCGGGACGAGAGTCGTCTCTGGAATCTGAAAATATTCCCCGGAGTAGGAAAATGTGTTTTCAGTGAGAGCGGCGCGAAGCACTGCGATGGCTTCCCAGTAGCGTTTTTCATTCTCGTCTTTCGCAATTCCGAGACGATCAAATTGATACTTCTGATAGCCCTTCCCGACGCCAAGCTCGATACGCCCGCGACTGAGCACGTCGGCCATCGCAATTTCCTCCGCGACCAGCAGCGGGTTGTGCAACGGCAGAGGGACAATCGCAGTGCCCAGACGAATGCGTGAGGTTTTCGCGGCGAGGTAGGAGAGAAATATCAGAGGCCGCGGCACATAGCTGTAGGTCGAGAAATGATGCTCCGCCAGCCACACACGCGAGAAGCCGAGGTCTTCGGCTCTGACCGCCATTTCGATTCCACGCCGGTACACCTCCGCCGCTTCGACCGCTTCGGGAGAGGGCATGGTCAGGAAGATGCCGAATTCCATAGCTGTAGTTCTGAGGTCGTGATGTGCTTTTCTATATTTCTAAAAAAGTTTGCCCGGTAGTCTCAGTCACCCCTCAGCATGTTTAAGAGAGCGGGTGAAATTTCCGGGAGAAAATCGAGCGGATCATTTTTTCCTTTCGGAGGCTCGACACCGGGGAACGTTTGACAAATCTCCGTACAGATTTCTTTTCCCATCTGTCCGATGCGATATAGTTGACCGGCGACGAACGATGCGGTTCCCGCGCGAAGTTCCTCACCTTGTTTCACTCCCGCACGGAGCAGGTCGAGCAGCGCGTCGCCAAGATTGGGATCATCCGCGCCGACCACCCACTGCGAGATTCCACGCTCGGCGAACAGATTGCGGATGCGCTCGTCCAACGACACTCCGATTCCGACGACACCTGCGGGCATCGAAGTCAGCAAGGCGTGGTAGCGCGAACTGACGACGATTGAAGCTTGTCGCAAGACGGCGACGATGTCCGGCAAAGGCCATTGCCTGCCGGAGAAGATCGGCATTTGCATCTTCATCTCGGATTGCAGATCGAGGCAGGCGCGCCGGTCAAGCGGCTCCATCTCGACGAGCACGGGAAACGTCGGCGTTTCAGCCGAAAAGGCAAGCAAGGCTCGCGCGATTTCTTTTAGATAGCGCAGATATCTTTCCTGTGCTTCATCGGAATCTTCGTGAAAGTAGATTGATTGATAATGTGACTCGCGAAACAATCCGGTCTCTTCCATCAACGCGGCCTTGAGCGCGTCCGGCCTGACGGGCCACCAGAAAGGATTGACCGGAGAGATCGCCACGACTTGAGACTCGCCATCCCACCCGGCCTCGCGCAGAAGCCTCTCTGCTCTTTCACTTGAGGAAGGCTGAAACGTCCATGCCGGATCAGCCCCAAGCGTCGTTCTCAAGCCGATTTGATTCTTAATTATCTCGTAAGATTGATGGCTGCGTGCGATGAACAGACTCTCCTGACAGTGTGCGAGGAAGAAATCTTTTATCTCCGGCTCCATCTCTCCGGCCTCCGCTCCATATGCGACGCTTAGTTTGTTTTCCGCCGCCGCCATTCCGAGTGCGCCAGCCAGCATCGTCGCCAGCGTGTTCGAGAAGTTAGACTTCAACACGCAGCCTTCCGACACGATCACGCCGTCATATCGTTGAATGGCTTCTTCGAGGAAAACAGGAAAGTACGCGCCGGAGTTTTCGCATTGCACGTCTGCAAACGCGCCGACGCTCAGAGGCTCGCGTGTGGCAAGCCCGAGGCGAAGGCGATCCGTGCCGAAAATGCTGAGAAGTTGGCGAATGATCTCGCCCGTTCTGATGTCAGCCCCCACATTGCCCGCGCCCGTATAGCCGACGAGCAGGAGACGAAGAACTCCGTCAACAGCAACGAGACTTCGTGGCTTGTGAAGTTGCCGCGCGCGGCCTCGCGCGATGGCGGAAGCCGTATGCTCACGGATGAGCAACTCCGGCTCGAGAGAGGTCGCGAACTCTTGAACTAATGCGCTGATGTGAACTCCCGTTAATGGAAGATGTGCAAAAGGTTTTAAGTGAGGCTCGTCGCTTAATCCTGACCCGGCGTCGCCAGCCGGCCTTCGACGAGCTTTTCCAGTCCGTCGTTGTCGAAGGTGATGGTGACCTTGCGCCACGGATAAGCCAGCAACGTCAACATCGAAACGCAAAACAGAGTGGGGCGTCCGTCATAGAAAGTTGATCTCTGGATTCTCATGTTCTTGGGGATGTAGATGCCGCGTCTTTCACGCTCGGTTTGATTGAGGAACGTGTCCAGCACGAACGCAGGCCGCTCCGGCGGGGCGGTCGCCATCAGATCAACCAGAGCCTGATTGAAGGGTTCGCTCATCACGAACTCGCCGATTTCCCGAATCCCTTCATAGACGATCTCGCGGACGACATCCGGGTCATGCATTTCGGTCGGGTAGTCCACATTCTCATCGCCCCAAGTCGAGGTGTCGTAAGCCTCGGGCGGCATCGAGCCGTAGGACTCCCAGGCCGTCTCGTGATCAGAGCCGGGTTCGCGCCCGAAGCCCTGAACGCCATTCACCTGTGCGAAGTCGGGCTTTTCAAAAGTGCGTGGAGACACGCGCAGAGAGTCGGGCACGGGAATCCCCGCTTTCTTCAACTCTTCGGGAGAGACGCTCTGAGACTGTGCGATGCGCTCCGCGTTGGTCTTGCGTGCGCGAACCTCCAGCATCCTTCTCAAAAATTCGGGATGGCTGACCGTGCGCGCGAGGTCTCCGGCGATGGTGTTGATGTAGTCTTGAGTAAGGATTTGCATATTCGATTGTTTGTCCGTCGCCTGACGCTTGATGCGAGGATGGTGCCCTTTGAAATCAACGCTTGATTCCCCAAGCGCCAAAGAATCCTGAGACATGAGTTTTCAATTTTTCCCGACGGCGCATCTTCGGAAATTCTCCGAACACACATCGGTGTTTGGAGGGAAAGATAAGGCCGCTTGGAAGATGCTGTCAAGACATCTTGATTGCCTGTTGCCGTTCATGCGGCTCACGTTTGACGACATCAACTTAGTTACCGGCGACCAGATAAAAACTTTTCTTGAGACACTGCCTTTAACAGTCCGTTCAGAAGGAATACTCGACGTAGAGCGCTTCCTGAATAAGCTTTCCAACTTTAGGCGTTGGCAGCGCGGCGGCAGCGCCTGCGGCGGGCGCGATCTTTGTGTTATCCGCAAGGGTAATCTCGAACGAGTCGCTGCGAACAAGGGCGCACTCATCACTGAGCGCCTTGATGAGCGGAGCGCGCGGAACCTCCGTTCCCTTAGTAGGATCGGCATTGCCATAGACGCCGATTTGCGTCGAACACATCGCCACGAAACCGTTAGCGGAGTGATCCTTGCCGAGCGCATTGACGACCGGGATGGGCGTGGCATTTGTGCTGCCGTGATGACCCACCTTGTAGAAATCTATCGTCTGGAGAATTTGCTGGCTATCTTCGGTGAGGCTTCCGGCTTTGGTCGGATCGTTAATCGGGGCATCAAGCTTGTAGAGCCAGTGTTCCCAGTTACCGGCCTGCGCGTCGCCGACGAAGAGCAGGTTCTTGCCGGCGAAGGTGAACAGCACGACGAGACTCTGGTTGTTGAGAAAGGTATCTATCTTCGCGGCGGCGGCGGCCAGCATATCGGGCTGGGCATCAACCACGAGCTTCTCAATCTCCTGATATTTGATGGGATACCCTTGTGCGTCCTCCTGCGGGTAATGCTTGTGCTGATTGTTGCACCAGTGTGGCCCGAAGGGATGTATCGCCTTTGCGCCGGCGTCGCTGCTCGTGGTCGAGTCGAGATACTGGCCGACACCTTTCTTGAGGTCTGTCATCTTCATAAACGCCTTGGCATCCTGCGGCGGCGGGCCGTAGATTTTCGCCGAGAGTCCGTCAAGCTCAGGCGGCAATTCGGGATCGTCGCCGTGCGCGTAATATCTGACGTTCTTGCCGTTATCGCCGAGATGGTTCTTCAGCAGGTCGAGCGCGACGGCATTGCTGCCGCCACCCGTCTTGCCGCCCGTCGTGGCGGCGTCGAACTCGAAGCCGGTGGCATCCGAAAGCTGGGAGAGCGCATCCCGCGCCGCCTCATCCGTCCGCCCGCGAAACTGCATGGCGAGTTGCATGGCAAGCCTGTTGACATCGGCTTGCAGGCTACTGGCGGCGGAAGTCTGGGGCGCGTCGTTGAACTGCTCCCAATAGGGCATCCACACCATGCTGGCCTTGAAGTCCTTGAAACGCTCGGCGGCGCGGCTGAATCCGGCGATGTGATCGGCGTGGCGGTGAGTCATAATCACGAGCGCGAGTTGGCCGCTCGTCGTCTTAAAGAGGTCTTCGACGGCTTCTTCGATGGAGCCGATGTCACCCTTGCCGGTCGTCCCCTTGAAGACGCCGCAATCAATCACGATGTAACGATCTCCCCCACCAGTCGGCACCGTGACGAGAAAGAAGTCGCCAAAGCCGACGCGGTACATACGCACCTTGAGGCCGCTCGCGTCGCCCGCGCTGGCGGTTGGCGTTGGCTTGACGGCAGGCGTCGGCTTGGCGGCAGGCTTGGGTTTCACGGGCGAGGGTTTGCTCTTCTTGGTCGCGGTGGCGGGCGCAGTTTTCTTGCCGCCTTTAGTCGCCGTCTTCTTGGTAGATTTGACGCTTTTGTGGGCAGTCTTTTTAGCGACAGTTTTATGAGCGGCCTTTTTGGTTGCCGTTTTGTGAGCAGTCTTTTTGGTGGCGGTTTTGGCAATCACTTCAGATACCCCCATGCAGCATGTTGAAGTCTAGCTGGAAGCGTTTGGGGCCGGCTCCATTGAGCAGACCTTCGCGTTGGCTGAAGCGGCGCTTGCTTTCCTCACGCTTCTGGCCGGGGCTGCCGACAAGCCGCTTTTGAATCGAATAGCGAATCTCGCCCGGAGCGTACTGGCCTCGTTCAAGCGGTGGCTTGGCAATCAATAGCGTCGTTCCGCCATGCATCGGAAAGGTGCCGAGTTCCGGTTTCAAAGGGTCGAACAACGCCTCATACTTTTGCGCCATCTCGACGACCATATCTATGCGGAGGCTGCCGTCGGGAGCGAGGCGGAATGCCGGATGAAATGACGGAACGGTGATTGGATGCGCGGGGTCATCGGGCAGGAAGCCCAGCGCGGCGGCGTGCTTTCTGGCGTAGGCGCGCAACACGTCGCCATTCTTGTCCTTCTCTTCATTGGTCAGGCCATTGGGATCGCCGAAGATCAATCCGTCAACGGGTGGCAGCATATTTTTCGGCACTTGCGGCCAGCACAACGACTCCTCGGAAAAGTATTGCGCGTCTTCAGGGACGATGCCGCGCAGACGAAACGCCTGCATAAAGGCGTCGCGCACGCCCTCTTTGTCCGTCGGGTAGAAATCACGGTGTGCCGTCATCACGGCGCGCAGGTAGTCGCCAAAGGTGATGTCCACGGGCGGACAATAGTCTATGGCGCGCGCGCAGATTTGGAAGAGGTCTTCGGCGGTGCGGCTGGCTGCCTCGGCGAGCAGGTTAGCCATTGATCCCGACAACTCGTCCGAATCTGAATTTCCCCCGCCCGCACGATAGACGCGGAACAGGTTGGCAGTCCGCCGCAGATAGATGGTGAAATAAGCGTCGAACACCGCCGAGACGAGGATCGCGCCGCGCTCGTGCGGCTCAAGATCGGGATTCTTGATTAGCTTCGGATCAGGCGGTGCGCCCAGAGCCGAACGCAGAGCCTTGCCCGTGCCGCGCGCCTCACCGAACTGCTGCGCCAGTCCGACCAGAGGATTGTCGGCGGCAATCTGCGCCTGAATTGTCGCATCCTCTTTATCGCTGATGCCGGAGTCGGGTTTGAGATGATATTGGTAGAGACGGCCACCCGTCTTCTGGATGGTATCGAGCAACGCTTCCTGGTGCGAGAAATGTCGGAAGAGCGCGGCGAGGTCTGCGAACGCCTCATGGAACGCCGGCACATCTGGATTGCTCTGCTCCGAGAAGTAGGTGCGTATGCCGTCGAGCACCGCGTGCGTTGTCTCGTGGACGATAATGTCATGCGAGAGACAGGTGAAGACCGTCTGTCCCGGCAGATTGCGCCCCGGGTCTGTCTCGCTCGCGCGGAAATAGCCGAACAGGATACCCTTCGCCGACGGCGTGTAAGCGGCATTGGCGGAAATCATCGCATGTGGATACAAGTTGAGCCGGTAGATGTCGCCCGGCATGGCTCCTTTTTTAGTTTTGCCCTGCGCGTCTGGCACGCGCTCGTCAAGACGCCAGTGGATGCGGCGACCGAGCGCCGTCTCAAAGTGCTGGATGGTTTCACTCACGACCGCATAGACCATTTGCTGATGGAAGCGTGGGTCGGATTCCGACGGATTAAGCCCGCCACGAATCAACAGGCTCGGGTTGTCGAGGTCAATCGGCTCGTAATAGAGATTATTCGCACCGTCATAATCTATGACCGCGACCATCCTGCCGATAGGGCCGGGGAGAAGTTTCTCGTACTTCACCTCAATCGTCATCTCGTTGCCGATGAACCGTCCCAGACTCGGATCGAAGGCGTAAGCCTTGAGCGGGCGCGTCGCCGGCGGCATCACCTCGGTTGACTCAGGGAAGAGATCAACCGCGTCGCCGAGCGAATCTTCAACTATGATGTGAGCAGGCGATGTGGTGGAGGCGTTGTCCTTCTTCTTAGTCGAACGACCGCCCCGTGTTCCTTGACGGGCGCTTGGCATCTACGTTCCCCTTTATCAAACTTAATAGCAGACCCGGCCCCTGTTGCGAGCGTGTCCGGGTGACGAAATGTGTTGATAAGTTTTGCTGCCTTAAAGTATCTCAACAGGCATGGTGAACATAGCCGTTAATTGCCATCTAAAGAGATGTGAAATCTGACATGAGGCTCAGTGTAAGCCATGAACGTGAGCGCATAAGGCTGCGGCAAAAACGCTGGCAAGATATGCCTGTCAGAAGTAGATGTCAAGGAAATCTTTTGACTGTGTAAACCCCACATAGACTGCGTCAGCCCCGTCCCCGTCAGGGCATTGGGAATGTTGACGCGAAGCTAGACGGCAGGGCAAGCGAATGACTTATACTTGTGCAGCTTATCTTGAGGGACTCGCATGAATCTCCGCATCCTTTTTGCCGTCCACGCCATCCTCACGTTCGCGGCGGGCGTCGTGCTCGTCGTATCGCCGGGCGCGATTCCGGGCGCAGTCGGCATACACGTCGAGCCGGGAGCTTATCTATTATGCTATCTCCTCGCCGCCGCTGAATTTGGCGTGTCTGCTTTGTCCTGGGGAGCCAGAAGAATTAAGGACACTGAATCTCAACGCATCGTCATCATCGCGTTCATCGTCTGGCACGCCGTTTCGGGACTGCTGGAGATTTACGCATCTGCTGCCGGCGGCCTGAACGTCGCGATCTGGGCGAATGTCGCGTTTCGCATCCTCGTCATCGCGTTGTTCACCTGCTACGGCTTCTTCACGGCATCAAGCAGGCGGTAAGAGACAATTCGCGGCGAACAGAAAAAGTTAAAAAAGGGAGGTAGCGATTGCTCACTACCTCCCTGTGAATTGCGTTTTCGCAAAAGGCGTGCGAACGCGATTAGAAGATGAACTTCGCCGCCAACTGGATGACGCGCGGGTTGCTGCTGAGGACTCGATCCGGGTGCAGGAAATCTCCCGTCAGCGGGCTAACCTGATTCAGCGTCGTCAAGCCCGAAGTATTGACCGGGTCAACCGTGTTCACGGAACCCGGCACGTACTGTGCGTGGTTGAAGGCGTTGAAAAAGTCGGAGCGAATCTGAATAGACTTCGACTCGCCCACTCTGAAATTCTTGAAGAGCGAGATGTCGAAGTTGTTGATGGGAGCCGTCGGGAACGTGTTGCGTCCGATGTTGGACTCAGCACCGCTGCCGGTCTGAATGTACTTCGCGTTCGGATTGTTAGCCACGTATCCGACGATGGCATTGTCCGTGCTGCGTCGCAACGCCGTCACGAGACTGCCGACGCCCTCTTGACCGCTTGGATTGAGAATCGCGCGGTCGCCTGCGCTGTCGCCGTTTAAGTTGGCGTCGTTGCCGCTACGAACCGTAATCTTCTGGCCTGACTCGTAAGTGTAAGTTCCGGCGACATTGAATCCGCCGAGCGCCGTGCGGAGAAAACTGTTCTCGCTCTTGCGGAAGAAAGGCACTTCGTAAATCGCCGAAGTCACGAAGCGATGGCGATGATCGAGCGCCGAGTCGGCACGCTCGCGTCGCAAATTCTGGAAGTCTTCGACGCGGCGCGGAGCCAGCACGGTGGAGAAAACTTCAGCCGTCGAGTCATCAATGAGATGGCTGAACGTGTATGCGGCGGTCATCTGCAACCCTTGCGAGAAGCGACGGGTCAGTTGCGCCGACGCGCCGTTATAGGTCGAGTTGCCGTTGGCCTGATAGCTCGTGATCGTCCGCGTGCCGAAGCCCGCGTTGGCAAAGCTCGGCACGAAATTGGAGCGCGCGTTGATCTGAGCTAACGTCAACGACATAGCATCTATCTGCGCTTGCGACGGCGCGACGAGGAATGTCGGCAGCCCGCGCAGGCCGTTCTCCGGCGCGACTTTGGCCTGACGATTGATTTGTCCCTGTCGCAAAAGGTGAACTCCGCGCGTGCCGAGATAACGAATCTCGAACGACCAGTCTTTCTTGAACTGGCGTTGGAAACTGCCCGTGTAGGTCAGCGAGTAAGGGATTTTCTGATCCGGGATGAACGCGCTGGTCGCCGCACGCGCCGCCGCCGCATTCGTCAACCCGGCAGCCGGGACGGGCGAGATGCCGCCGTTCGCGAGGAAGTTCGGAGTGCTCGGAACGGTCGTGTCAATGGTCACCGTCTGCTGCGCCTGCGGCGGACTCGACAGGATGTACAGGTTGTCGAAGACGTAATCGTAGCCCATCGAGAAGCCTGCGCGGAGCGAGCTCTTACCGTTCGCGCCGAAGATACGTCCGAGCATCCCGCCTTCATAGTTCGGCGAATAGGCGAAGCCGACTTTGGGCGCGAAGTTTTTCTTCTGCGAGCGCGGTGATCTGAAATCAATCAGGCCGGGCACAGAAGAGATGGCGTTGACACGCTGGAAACGCGCGCCCGCCGGCACTTCCTGATAAGAATAGTTGACGCCGAGATTCAAGGTCAGGTTCGGACGGATGCGCCAGTCGTCCTGCGCGAAGGCGTAGAGAATTCTCTGGTCGCCGTAATAAGTGTTCGCGCCGACGTTGCGCTGCCCGAACACATCCGGGCTAAGGTCGCGCAGGAATTGCTCGGTCGAGCCGTACTCGTAATCGCCGCGCACGCGCTGGACGAAGGTCTGCGGCGAGATGACTTTGCGGAAGTCGCCGCCGAACTTGAACGAGTGGTTGCCCGCCAGATACGTCACGTTGTTGATGATCTGGTAGTTGTTGTCAATGGTGAACTGCGGCGCGTTCTGGTCGGGGCCGATGTTGACGCCAAGATCGTCAAGCGTCAGGTTCGGGAAAGAATCGAGACCGGGAAAAGAGAATCCCGGCACGAGGAAGTTTTGCGTCGAGCGGCGGAAAGAGATGCGCGTCTCGTCAATCAGGTTCGTGGTGAAATTGTGCAGCAGCGTCGCCGAAAACAAACGTTGCTTGAGCGGCAGCGCGGTGAAGAAGATCGGCAGGTTCGCCGCGTTGTCAATCGCCGACTGGTTGGTGAAGGTGAAACGGAAACGATACTGCGTCGCCGCGCTCTGCGTGTAGTCGAGATTGATGACGGCGTGATTCTGCTTGCCGAAGTTCGGCGACGGAACGGAAATATTACCGAGCGGGATCGCGACGCCGCCCACCCTGAAGCAGGGATTGCCGGGCTGATCAATGCAAGCTGCCGTTTGCACATCCGCGCTCGCGGCTGCCGGCAAAAACTGTCGGAGCACGCCCAAGTTACGCGACGAGAGACCCGGAATTGCAGCCAACTGCGCGAAGCCGGCAGCCGTCGGGGCGACGATGCCGCCCGCGCCCGCCGCGCTTCCGGTCTGAAGTCTTTCATACGACGTGAAGAAGAAAAGCTTGTCGCGCAGTTTGTAGAGGCCGGGGCCGCCCGTTCCGAAGCGCGGGAAAAAGACCGGGCCGCCGACGTTGAAGCCGCCGCGGAAGTAGTCCGAGCGCGGCATGAAGTTGTCGCCGTCGGCGCGGTTGCGCGTGATGCCGGCTGACTTCTGTAGCTGGTCAAGCGCGTTCAGATAACGATTGCGGAAGAAGCCGTAACCCTCACCGTGAAACTCGTTCGTGCCGCTCTTCGTCACAGTCAGGAACTGGCCGCCGTTCGAGCGCGCGAACTCGGAAGAGAACTGATTCTGCAACAGAGAGAATTCGCCGACCTCTTCCGGCGAGATATAGCTCTGCGGCCCAGTGACCGACTTCGAGTTGTTATCCACGCCGTCAACGACGAAGTTGTTGTTGCGCGGACGCTGCCCGCCGACCGAGCCGCCCATCCCGACGCCGACGCCGCCCGAACTGGACACGCCCGGAGCCAGCAGCGACAAATTATTGACGCCTGCGCCGGCCACACCCGCGCTCGTCTGCGCGAGTTCGACGACTTGACGCTCGCTGAAACTCTTCGACAAATTGGCCGACGCCGTATCAACGAGTTCCGAGCCGCCGGCGACGACTTCGACGGTTTCACTCGCGATGCCGACGGTCAATTGCGCCGGCACATCTGTGTTCTGGTTGAGCGAGACGCGCACTTCGGTGAGCGTCAGCGTCTTGAAGTTCGGCGCTTCAACCGACACCGTGTAGTCTTCACCGACGAGCAGGTTGTTGAATTGAAAGACGCCCTCATCTGAAGTCTGGGCGGTCTTCGTGTCGTTGTTGGATTTCTTCGTGATCGTCACCTTCGCATTGGGCACGACTGCGCCCTGCGGGTCGGTGACGGTGCCGCGCACATTGCCGGTCGTGACCTGCGCCTGCGCGACGAGCGCGCAAGCCAGCACCAGACACAGCGTGCGTGCGAATTGATTTACTCTCCTGTAAAACTTCTTGGTCATCTCTTACTCCTTACGTGATGTGAATTCTGTTCGGACGATGCGCGTCGTGCGCGCTCGCGAAGCCTTTCGCCGCACGGTTCAGCGAGAACCGTTGAGCGACGTTCAAAAATTCGTACAAGCTGCGGCAGCGTCATTCAGGGTGTAAAAAATCCGCGAAGCTTGTTTCGCCAACTCACACTCGTTAACGCAATTGAGAGACCAACTTGAAGAAGGTGTCGGGACGATTAAGCGAGTGACGCGCGCTTGTCTCGACGTGAATTGAGTTTCACTGCCAGGCGCGAGCATTATTTTTTATCGGATGATGCTCGAAGAAGGTGAAGACACATTGCGACTTTCGGATGGATGACCATGAAATTGAAGACACGACTTTGCGCTTCAGAACGGCGCGCGTTTTGCGATGCACGAAGAATTGAATTGTCGTCTGAATTTACGTGTGCGGGTTGAATTAAAGCGATTCCAGGATGCCGCGGATAAGCGGCTTGGCTGCGGGAGGTGGAAACTAAATCTGGTTTGGCGACACCGAACGCTGAATGATCTGGATGAACCTTGAATCAACTCGCAGGCTATCCATGCGCGGGTCGAATCTGAGCATTCTCAATCGTTCAGTCCAATTAACATAAGGCTTGCCCATCCACTCGAACGCCTGCTCCGTCTGGCCGAGCGCGTCGTAAATCAACGCGAGGTTGTAAGGCCGAACTCTATTCTCTTTCGCAAATGAATGAAGCTCTGACAACACCGTCCTCGCTTCATCACTTTGACCCTTGATTGCGAGCGCGTGTCCGAGCAATTCCGACGGTTCTGTGGTATCGCCGTGTGCGTCTCTGGCTGTCAGGAATTGGGCGACCGCTTCGTCAAACATTCCCTTTTGCTGATAACTAAGGCCGAGCCACAGCAGTGCATCGAGAAAGTTCGGCTCTAAGACGAGCGCCTTTTGGCAATACCGGATCGCTTCGTCGTAGTCGCGTGCGAAGTAGAGAAAATTGGCGAAGCTGGCGTTTGTCTCCGGCGAGAGCGAGTCAATCTCCTGCGCGCGTTTGATTCTCTGTAGAGCTTCATCGAGCCGTCCCATCGCGACCAAAAAATACGTGTACCGCAAGAGAGCTATCGCGCTGTTGGGATTGATGGCGAGCGCGCGCTCAAACGATCTTTCCGCGCCGGCGATGTCTCTGTCGTACTTTACTTTGACGGTGGCGAGCGCCGTATGAGCTTCGGCAAGGAAGGGTTCCAACTCAAGCGCGCGCAAGACGGCTGACCTGAATTTTCCGTAACCCTCGTTGCGACGCAGAGGATCGTGCTCTCTGTAGGCAATTAAAAAATAGGCGTCGGCCAGCCTCGCGTAGGCCATCGCGTAATCCGGGTCTTTCTCAATCGCTTGCTGAAAATATTCGACGGCCCTTTGCAACGCTTCATTCGATCTCTTGTTCCAGAAGAAGAGTCCGATTAAATACGCATGGTACGCCTCCGTATTTTCCGTGTAGCGTTTTCTCAGATGCCTGCGCTCGTCGCCCGTGATTCTTAAGACCAGCGCGCTCGCGACTTGCTCCGAGATCGAATCTTGCAGCGCGAAAATATCCGTGAAGCGCTCGTCGAACTTACCCGACCACAGCGTCTTGCCATCTTCTAAGGCAATCAGTTGCACGGTGACGCGCACGCGCTCGGACAAACGCTGCACCGTCCCCTCCAGAATCGCATCTACGCCGAGCTTACGACCGACCGCCAGCAAGTCGTTATGACGACTGGTGTACTTGAACACGGCGCTGGTCGGGACGACGACGAGCTTTCGCAGCCCGCTCAGTTTAATGATCGTCGCGTCGGCCATTCCCAACCCCAGACAGTCATCGGTTTTTTCTTCGCCCAACAACTTGAACGGAAGCACGGCCAGCGACTTGACCGCGAGACCGCTTTCGACTTCACCCGCTAAGGGTCGCTCGCCGGTCATGTAGAGCGGCGATGTCTCCGCGCTCGCCTCACGCACTTCTCTAAAGTTGGCGGCGAAGCGATAGCCGCGCTTTGGAATCGTCTCTATATATTGTCTGCCGGACATTCCGCCTTCGAGAGCCTTCCTCAATTGGAAGATGTTTTGCGCCAGACTGCTCTCCTCGACGAAGCTGTCGGGCCAGAGCTTCTTCATCAGATCGTCTTTCTCCACGATGCGCCCGCTGTTCTCAACCAGAATCATCAGCGTCTCCAGCACCTTCGGCGCAAGCGGCACGACCTTGCCATCGCGTAACAGAAGTCGCTCCGCGAAGTCGAGGCGAAATGGCCCGAACTCGAATGAAATAAGCGCCTCTGCGTTCACATCTAACTCCTCAGAAGTTACTCAGAACTTAATAATAATTTTCTAATCCGCCCCTCAAGACATTCAAGGCGGTCGCAATGTATTCTCGGAAAGTTGAACAAAGACTTTTTATGAAGCTGCTGCCTAGATGCAGGCATCAGAAATTCCGATGCCCCGACGGAGCTGAGACGTGCGTCGGTGAAGCGACAGGCGGAAGCTGATCGTGTGAGCAAGGCTCAAGTAAGATGCAGAATCAACAACGAACAAGCGGCGACGAGCGGGCGAACAACATCATTATAAATTTGGCGAAAAGTGAGGTCTTAAAAACCGTAGCTTACGCCCTTCTTCGTCAAGCGCACGGGCTGGCCGCGCAGAGGAAGCCCGATGTGCGGCAGGGTATCAACTTTTACGACGAGGTTCGCCGCTTCGAGATCAATCTCATCAAGCAGGCGTTGCTCTACACGAATGGCAGGCAGAAGGCGGCGGCGCGTCTGCTCAAGCTGAACGCGACCACGCTCCACTCCAAGATGAATCTCTACGGCATCGAGTCGCCGTCCGTAAGCGATGCCGGTGACTCGTCAAGAGGCATCTCCACGCACACCGCACGCGGACGTGCGAGCGGCGCGTGACATGATGCCAACGACTGAGCCGGGAAAGATGGAACAAACAACCAACGAAGAATGTGTGAACGATGGCGGTGATGCTTCACCTGCCGAGACTGCCTTGTCCGACTTCGAGACTCTCAAGGCCGAAGTGATCAAAGGCATCGCCCGCGCGCTGGAACTCAATGCTGATAATTGCGAAAATGTTCTCGATCTTGACGAAAGGCATGGTGTGGATTTCTATGAAGAGGTCACGAAGTTTGAGGTCGAGCTGATCAGGCAGGCGCTCGCGCACACCCACGGCAACCAGCGCGCCGCCGCGCGTCTGCTCGGCCTGAAGACGACCACCCTTAACACCAAAGTCAAATCGTACAAGCTCGACATAGATTCGCAAGTCGCATGAAGCGCGCGGGAGGGGAAAAGTCTTGAGCCACAAAAATCAGCAATCGTGCAATGCATCTATGCTCGAAGGATGGCGTGTGATGCACAGAAATTTCAAGCTGTACTTACAGGCTTTGTTGTTTCTCGTTTTGATTTTCGTGCCGGCATCCGCAGCACGCGCTCAAAACAAAGCGACGGAAATGAAGCCCGTTAATAGTTCGGATTCAATGGCGCAAGAAGTTGCGCGCGCGCGTCAAGGTATCGCGGCGGGCAATGCCAAGTGGATTGAGGCGTGGGTGAAGAGCGACCCCGCGATGATCGTCTCGACTTTCGCCGATGACGCTATCGAGTTGAGACCCGACGGGACGGTCATCAAAGGCCACAAGCAAATTCTTGAGCACATCAAGGAGTCTATGCAAAGGCTCGGCGCGGGCGTCGTTTTGACGGTGACGACCTCTAATGTCTGGCTGGACGGCGACAAGGCTTACGAGACGGGCAAATCCCTCTACAAGTATTCAGCGAATGGGCAACCGAAAACCTTCGAGGCGCGCTACGTGTCTATTTGGAGGCGGGAGCGTGACGGCGCTTGGAAGCTCTTCATGGACATGGGCGTGCCGAAAGATTAATGCTGCTCAACGCATCTTCCGTCAGAGACTGTCTCCTACAAAATAAATGAGAGCCATGAGAAAACATCTCGTTCGATTGTGCTTGATGCTGGCCGGCGCTGTCTCGCTCGTCTTAGTCAACGGGCGATTGTCTGCGGGTCAGACGACAGCAGTGGCGCAGGCTACGAAAACCGCGCCCTGTGCGACATCGGAATATCGCCAGTTCGATTTCTGGATTGGCGACTGGGACACCTTCGAGTTGAATGACCGCGACAAGGTCGTGGCGCGCAACCGTGTGGATAGCATCCTCGACGGCTGCGTATTGCGCGAGGTGTACGAGCAGCGAGACGGCCTGACCGGGCAAAGCTTCACCATCTACGATTTGGCACGCAAGGTCTGGCATCAGAGTTGGGTGACGAATCGAGGCCAACTGCTCGTGCTTGAAGGCGGGATGCAAGGTGATCGGATAGTATTGACGGGCACAGTCCCCGCCGCCGCAGCAGACGGCAAACCTGTACAACTTCGAGGTGTGTGGACGCGCGTCGAGGGCGGTGTCCGTGAGACGGCAGAAAGATCAGGCGACGGCGGCAAGACGTGGCAGCCGCTCTTCGACATCGTGTTTCGCCCGCACAAACCTTGACCTCAACTTTCCTCTCGCGTACTTCATCCATCCGACCGGAGAATACTGTGGAAATCTTATCCCGATTGGGGCGCGCTCTCTTCGCCGTCGCCATCATGTCTCTGGGCGTTCTGAATTTCATCTACGCTGATACGGTGTCGGGGTTGGAGCCTGTGCCGGCGTGGGTTCCGGGACGCCTGCTATGGGTTTACCTGACCGGCGTCGTGCTGCTTGGCGCAGGCGCGTGCATCGCGATCAATAAGAACGCACGGTTGACGGCAATCGCTCTGGGCATCATGCTGCTTCTCTGGGTGTTGCTTCTACATGCGCCGGTCTTGGCCGTCCGTCTCTCCGACGGAAGTGTCTGGACGACTACGTTCGAGACTCTGGCGTTGTGCGGCATCGCGTGGACGCTGGCGGGAAGTGTCGCCAGCAGCGGTCGCGTCTTTCAACAACGATGGGGCGACATCATCGTCTCGCTGGCCGCACCCGGTCGCATCTGTTTCGGCATTTCGATGTTGGTCTTCGGCGGCCTGCACTTTATCTACGCGCGCTTCGTGGCGACATTGATTCCCGTCTGGATGCCGGGGCGTCTCTTCTGGTCGTACTTCACGGGCGCGGCGTTCGTCGCGGCGGGCTTAAGCATTGCGTCCAAAGTGAAGGCGCGTCTGGCGGCGACGCTTCTGGGCATCATGTTCGGCGCGTGGGTTTTGCTTCTCCATGCGCCGCGCGTGGCGGCCAAGCCGGGCAATAAGGAAGAGTGGACGAGCCTGCTCGTGGCGACGGCGATGTGCGGTGGGGCGTGGCTGCTGGCCGGGAGTTTGTCGGGAGGAGTTTCGGCAAAACGCGCTGAGACGAGCGTTTGAGTCCGCCGCCGAACGCAAAGCCTCATTTGTTGAGGTACGGTTAAAAAGAAAATTATCTCGGAGGAATAAAAGATGTCATCGGTTAATGAAGTTGCTCCCATCTCGACGGGCAGGCTCTGGGCTGGACGCATCATGGGTTGGCTGCCGGCCTTGTTCCTGCTGGTGGATGGCGTGATGAAGTTGATCAAGCCCGCGCCTGTCGTCGAGGCGACCGTGCGGCTCGGATATTCAGAGAGCGTGATTCTCCCGCTTGGAATCGTCGTGCTCGCCTGCACCATTCTCTACTTGATTCCACGCACCTGCGTGCTGGGCGCGATTTTGCTGACGGGCTATCTCGGCGGCGCGGTTGACACGCATGTGCGTGCCGGAGAGGGCTGGTTCCCAATACTCTTTCCGGTCGTTTTCGGCGTCCTGCTCTGGGGCGGGTTATACTTACGAGACAAAGAATTGCGAACGCTGATACCGCTTCGTGCATGACAACCGTTTCGACGCGGATTGAACGGCGCGGAAGAAATCTGAGACAAGAGACGAATGAGAACAGGTGAAAATTCTATGAGCGAGAAAAAGATCAATATCATCTACTGGATTTCGACGGGACTGTTCGCGGCTTTCATGCTCGTCGGCTCGATACCGGACGCGATCAGCCATCCGCAGGCGGTCGAGATGGTCGTCAAGCATCTGGGGTATCCGGCTTATTTTCTTCCGCTTCTGGGCGTGGCGAAAATACTGGGCGTCGCGGCACTGCTGTATCCGGGTTTCCCGCGCTTGAAGGAATGGGCTTACGCGGGCTTTACCTTTGACATGCTCGCGGCCATGTATTCGGGTTACTCGGTTGGCGACCCTCCGCTCTCATGGCTCTTCATTCTACTTCCGATAGCGGTGCTGGCTGTCTCCTACATTTTTCTCCATCGAAGATTTGGACGGAGACAAGGAGACTTGGCCGTCTAACCGTGCCGGAATGAAAAAGCGTCGTGTCACCGGAGATTATTACGGGCGCGAGTAAATTCAACAAACATAAAATTCGCTGCCAGATTTTGAAAAAGACAAACTTTAGATAGTATCGAAAAAGTTGGCTGGTAAAACGCGCGTGTCTCTCCATCCGGGAATCGCGTGACGGCCAACGCGCGCTCACCTCTCCATGTAAAAATCACCTGCCGGATGTGTGAAAACCCGTCTTTTCCCTCTGCTACGGCTCCCACCCTGAATCCTAACGCGCTTTTAACCGGAACCTAACCGTCCCCAAACTACTTTTTCGCCGGAAACTTCTATACCTCTCCTGCCTGCACAGCCCGGACTGAATCGGTCGCTTACCTTGTCGCCTGTGTCGGGTTCGGCTCGCGCACTTTGATCAATCTGGAGAAATTCGATGAAAAAGTTTCAACTGCGGATTGCGATTGAGCAGAAACAAACCTGGCGCATCTCCCGACTTCCCCGTGCGGGGCAGGCTTCTTACACGACGGACGCCGAGTTGATTTCGCTGACGCCCATTGAAGAAACAAAAATTTGCGCGCCCGTGATTTATCGCAGAATAAGTCTGCTCAACATCTTTTCCGTTTGCCGGGACAGGGTTTTCCGTCTCCGGCGGCTGCCGGGTCGGAAAGGAACAGAGTAGCCCGCAGTGATGGCGTCGCCCATTCGACAGCAAGTCCAAATTCAATTGACCGACTAAGTCCAGGAAGGTGAAGACGATGAGAAGCAAACAGCGTTCGTTGATCGTGTGGTCGCTCACAATTTTACTGGCTCTGACAATCGCGTTCACGCACGCTTTCATGCAGACGACGCGGGCACGACAATCAACGCTCCGCAGCGATTCGACAGTCAAAGGCGACGCGACGAACTCGATCACGATTCATGCGAGCGGGCAGGGCGCACCGTTGCTCAATTTGCAGGACGGCTACGAACTGGACGCGCGCGCCGGTCAGAGGAACGATGACGACGCCGCGCATGAAACATCATCGGGCGCAACGCTCAATGCAGGATCATCTCAACCGACCGCGCTGGCTTCCGGCGACTTCAACGAAGACGGCGCGCCCGATCTCGTCACGGCTGACAAGTCCGGCGTCCTGACTTTGCGCGCGGGCAATCTGGATTTGATTTACCCGAACAGCCCCGAAGCGCAGGGACGCAAAGCGCACGGCACGTTCGTCGCTGAACCGTTTCTGCCGCACGCCCAAACATTCAGCGTGCCCGAACCGCCGGACATGATCTACGCGGGCGACTTCGACGCCGACGGCCATCAAGACATCCTCGCCGCCGCAGACAACAGCACGTCTATCTACTTGCTCGCGGGCGACGGGCGCGGCGCATTTCAAGCGGCGAAGCAAATCGAAGTCGCAGGTCAGGTGACGGCAATTGCGACGGGACAGATCGGACGCTCCGACAATTTGACGGATGTCGCCGTCGCCGTCGTCACACCGAACGACGGCGCGCAGCTACTCGTTTACGAACACCCGGAAGGCACTTTCAAACACGCGCCGGAAGTTTTCAATCTGCCGTCTCCGGCGACGATGTTGGCGCTGGGACAACTCGATGCAGATTCGATGTCGGATGTCGCGGCGGCCTGCGTCAATCAACTCGTCATCGTGCATGGTCACATGCAGATTTACCCCTGGGACTTGAATCCCGCGCTGCATCTGCAACGTCCGCCCGCACAGATCGGCCAGCGAACTCTCGGCTACGAGATCGCGGGACTGGCGGCGGGAAAGTTTACGAACAGCCGCCGAGAGTCGCTGGCCTTGCTCTCCACCGACGGCAGCATTCATCTGCTCGAAGCGCCGTCGCCGAAACGCGCTGCGTATCGAAGAGTCAATCATCTGTCTGACGCCACACAGAAAGGTTTAGCTCTTCCTTCCAACGGACAATTTCCCGCCTACAAGAATCTCACAGCATCTGCGCCGCAGTTCTCGTCGGCAGAAGAAGCGAAGAAAGCCGGCTATCTGGTCACGGACGGCAAGCAGGATTCAAAAGAGATTTTAGAGAGTTTGATGAGAAGGGCGGAGCAGAAACCTGGCTCTCAAGCATCAACCACCACGCCGGCGCAGGTTAAAGAGGTAAAGATTCCACAGAGCTTTTACACCGCGCCGTCCCGCATCAAAGAATGGCGTGACAGCATTCTGAGTTCAGACGCCAAGCTTTCCGCCGCTGCTCGGACGGGAACTCGAAATCCGTTGACGAAAGCGAGAGTCAGCAGCACGCAGACGGACGACCTCATCGTGCTCGATAGCGCCAGCCGTCAAATCCATCTTGTCATTAGCCAGTTCTCCGCCATCGCCATTCAGAATCAAATCAACTCGAAGAACACAGCGCCATCAATTCCGGGAGAGCGAACCACAAGCCTCAACTCACTCGACGTTGAAGGCACGCCTGCCGCCGTGTTGCCAATCCGTTTGAATACGGATGCGTTGACAGACATCGTCGTTCTCAGAAACGGTGAGCCATCGCCCTCCGTCGTGATGACGGCTCCCACGAATACTTTTACGGTCAACTCTACCGCCGATGATGTGGTCAGCAACTGCACGGACGCGAGCGCGACCTGCACTCTCCGCGATGCGATCACGCGCGCCAACAATAATCCCGGCAGCCTCATTGCCTTCAACATTCCGGGCAGCGGCGTGCAGACGATCTCGCCGTTCACGCAACTGCCCGTCGTCGGGCAGCCGGTGACGATTGACGGCACGACGCAACCGGGATACGCGGGAACTCCCATCATCGAAATCAAGGGCAACAACTTTCCGCGCAATCACGCTGTTGATGGTTTGAAAATCAGAGCCAGCAACTGCGTCATACGCGGTCTGGCGATCAATGAGTTTCCTGCTGCCTTAGGCGGTGGCAGCATCGTCGGCGGCAACGGCCTCACGCTCGAAAGTTTGAGCAACCAGAACAACGGCAACAATCTCGTTGAGGGAAATTTCCTCGGCACCGGCCCGAGCGGCACGTCAGCGCAGGGCAATGTCGCTGCCAACTTGAACATCTTCGATTCCGACAACAACACTATCGGCGGCACGTCCGCGCTGGCTCGAAACGTGATGTCCGGTGACGGCAGTGTTGACTCCGGCTACGGCATCCAACTGCTCGGCAACAACAATCTCATCGAGGGAAACTTCGTCGGGACGGATGCGACAGGAAATCAAAAGCTGCCCAACACCAGAGGAATGCTCATGCTCGGCAGCAACAATCTCATCGGGGGCGACGCGGTTGGCGCGGGCAACGTGATTTCCGGCAACGGCGTGGTGTTACCGAATACGGGGCAATGTGCGGGCGGCGGCATCGTAGAGGGATTGCTCTTTAGCGAGGACGACCCGAACACCAACCTCACGCTTAACAATCTCATCAAGGGTAATAAGATCGGCACGAACGCGAGCGGCACTGCGCCGCTGGGTAACTGCTACGCAGGCATCGGCACGCTTCCTCCGACGCAACTCATCATCGGCTCGATCACCAGCGGCGGGCGGAACATCATTTCAAATAACGGCTACGGCGCGATTGATATAGAAGCGCAGTTTCTCACGGATCAGCCTGCCGGTTTCACAGCCATTAGCGGCGACAATATCGGCACGGACATCACCGGCACGGTGGCGATGCCAAATACTCTGGGTAACCAGCCGGGCGGCTTTAATGTGCCTTACGGCGTGATTACCGTTCGTCCGAACGCGGGTTCTTTCGTCAACGTCGGCTCGCCCGGCGGCACGACACCCGGCGGATCATGCACGGGCTTTTGCACTTTAGTCTCCGGCAATTTTGACAATAACAATGGTGCGGTTACTGCCGTCTTCCGCGACAAGGGAGGCGAGTTTGGTATTTTCAGCAGCTTCGTCGGTACAGACATTAGCGGAACCGTCGCTTTACCAAACTACGACGGAGTTATTGCCGACGGTGAAACGAGCTATATTGGTTTCCCCGGCATCGCGTCCGGCAACCTCATCTCAGGCAACAGAATTGTGGCCGTCGTGCTTGAGCCGGCATCAGGCTTCGTGGATTATCTGGCGGGTAACCTGATCGGCACGGACACGACGGGCAACAATCCTCTGCCGAATAATTCCGATCCTTTCCCTTTTAGCTCCGTCGTGATCGCGGACGCATCCTTTAGTTCAGGCTCAATCGCGATTGGCGGCACGAATGCCTCCGACCGTAACATTATCTCCGGCAACTTCCTTGGCGCGCTCGACATTTCTGGTAACGTCACCGTCCAAAATAACTACATCGGCGTGAACCAGAGCGGAGCGGCGCTGCCGAACACAGGCGACGGCATCACGTCGAGCGGGTTCGTCCAAATCGGCGGCGGAAATGCTAATCAATCGAACCTCATTAACAACAACGGCAAAACCGGCATCCTTGTGAAAAGCGGCGTTGCCGACATTCGCGGGAACACCATCACGAATAACGGCAAGGCGGGCGTCAGCGTTACCGGCAACGGCAGCAGCGCAAACATTCGCGCCAACGTCATCGCGAATAACGGCGATCTCGGCATTGACCTCGGCGCAGACGGCGTGACGCAGAACGATTGCGACGACAGCGACACGGGGCCAAACAGTTTACAGAACTATCCCTTGCTCAATACTCCGACCGACAACGGCAACGGCTCGTTCAACGTGCATGGCACCATCAAGAGCCTTCCGCACACGACCTTCGCCATTGATTTCTACACGAACGCCGCCGCTGATCCTTCTATGTACGGCGAAGGCGAAACCTACGCCGGTGCCTTGAGCGTCACGACCGGCATCTACGGCATCGCCGAATTTGACTTCACCTCAGCAAATATTTCTGCGGGGCAGGTGATTACCGCGACGGCGACCAATCCCGATCTACAAACGTCGGAGTTCTCATGCGGCGCGGGACTCTGCGACCAGAATACGGTCAACCGTCTTCGTGAAACTAATGCGGCCATCGGTTGCGTTGATCCGATTATCGTCAACACAACGGGCGATGAGGACGACGGCGCGGCGAACGATGGCGTTTGCGATGTTGACCCGAACCAGACGGGCAATCAATGTACGCTGCGCGCGGCCATCGAAGAGGCTAACAACAGGGGCGGCGGCGCGTTCGTCGCTTTCGATATTCCCGGCGGCGGCGTGCAGACGATTTCACCCATGACGGCGCTTCCGCCGATCACCGCCAAAGTCAGGATAGACGCCTCTACGCAACCCGGCTACAACGACACGCCGCTCATCGAAGTGAATGGCGCGAATGTCGGCAACAACATCACAGGTCTCAGAGTGACCGCCGGCCCCGCGAGCATCAGAGGTTTCGCCATCAACAATTTTGCACTCGGTAACGGCATCGTCCTCGACGGCAACAGCAACGGCGGGCAGGGCGGCAACTCGGTCAAAGCTTGTTTCATCGGCACTACTCCAGATGGAACCGCGCTGTCTACCGGTAACATGACAAACGGCATTGTGATTGACAACTCCCGCTCCAACACCATCGGCGTCGGACAGAATGAAACCGCATCGTTCGCGCGCAACCTCATTGCCGGCAGCACGAACTCAAATGTTTTGATTCAAGGCGCGCAATCAACGCAGAATAACGTGGCCGGAAATTACTTCGACACCTCTGCTGACGGCACGAACGAATTCCTGAACCGGATGGCCAGAGGCGTCAACATAACTTTGAATGCAAGCGGCAACACGGTGGGCGGCATTAGTAACACGCTCCTCACTTCTTCCCCTCCAGAACAACTCAACAAGTTTGGCAGCGAATTTTATGGCGTCCTGATTAATGAAAACGCCACCGGAAACACCGTCGCCCTTAATGCTTTTGATCAGTGCTACATCGGCATTGGCATTATCCGTGCCTCGAACAATACAATCGGCGGGAACGTCAACAAAGCCAGAAACGTCATCGGCACATGCGACAACAGTGGCGTTTATATCAGCGACGAAGACCCCTCTCCACCTGTCGGAGGTGTCGGTCAAAGCGGGCTGACAACTGGAAACACGGTTCAAGGAAATTTGATCGGAACCGATGTGATGGGGAATTCACAGCCTAACGCGCGAGGTATTTTCTTATTCAAAACCACCGGCAACTTAATCGGTGGGAGCACCACCGATTTTCTAAATGTTATTTCCTACAACGACGTCGGGGTCATCTTGGGTGAAGGGGCTAATGACAATACGCTCTCGCACAATCGGATAGGTCTGGATGCTCTTTCGGGCACTCAGGGAGCGGGCAACCAGAATAGCGGCGTAACCATCATCGGCTCGAACAATAAGCTCATCAGAAATGTTATCGCCGACAACGGAACGGATGGTGTCCACATTACGAACTCACCCAATAACCCGAACGCTCCTGTCCCGAGCGGCAACGTGCTGACCGGTAACCTTATCGGGACGGAAATCACAGGCACAGTCGCGCATGGCAATGCGGTAAATGGCATTCTCATTGATGCCGGAACGAAGAATGAAATCGGCACGAGCAGTTCCGGCAATCTAATTTCCGGGAACAACGGGGTTCCCACGAGTAGTGGAGGAGTTCTCATCACTAGTGGCGTTACCGAAACCAAAATTATTAACAATCGAATCGGAACAAATTCCGGCGGGACAAACGCACTCGGCAACACGGGCATGGGCATCGGCATTCAAGGGTCGGGCAATATCGTCGTCAACAACACGGTGTCAGGCAATCGCGTGGGAATCGTCATCAGTCGAGGAGCCGCAGCCTCACCAACTGATCCCGCACCGGCGAATAATATCGTGCAGAAGAATTTCGTCGGCCTCAACCTCAGTGGAACTGCCGCCATCCCGAATACCCTGCACGGCATCGTGATCGGTAACGGAGCCAACAACAATGTCATCGGCGGACTCATTGACAGCGACGGCAACCACGCCACGCTCACCAGCAAGGGCGTCAACTCGCTTGGCAACGTTATCTCCGGCAATACGGGAGATGGAATCGTGCTCAACATCGGGACTGATCCGGGGTCAATTCCGCCTTTTGCAAATATGATTCAAGGCAATCTGGTCGGCACAGACAAGACGGGCGCTCTCGCTGTGCCGAATGTGAAAGATGGCATTTTCATCATTGACTCGCCGCAGAATCTCATCGGCGGCTTCGGCACGGACATTCCGCTCGCGCGAAACGTCATCTCCGGCAACACACTGAGCGGCATTGACATCACCGGCTCCAGCTCAAGCCAGGATCGAGTGTCCGGCAACTTCATCGGTACGAAGGCGGATGGCACGAGCGCGCTGGGCAACGGGCTTGGCGGCGTCATTATTCATTCCGGCGCGCATAACAACTTGGTCGGCGGCACAGACCCGAACGCCGGCAACATCGTCGCGTTCAATGCGAAGGGTGTTGTGATCTTTCCCGATGCAGGCTGCTGCAACTCGGTTGATCCAAACTTGATTTACGGCAACCAGACGTTAGGGATTGACCTCGGGTGCGAAGATTCGCCGCCAGCCGACGAGGAAGCGAGCGATCTGAGTGGATGCAGCGGAACGCCCGTCCCGAATGATCCCGGCGACGGCGACACCGGCCCGAACAATTTGCAGAACTATCCCGAATTCAGTAGCGCCATCATCAACGCGAGCGGCAATCTTGTCATTCAGTACAAGATTGATTCCAACCCGAACGGCAACTCTAACTACGGTGAAAACGGACTCTACGTTGAATTCTTCAAAGCCGACTCGACTCTGCAAGGACAGACCTTCATCGGCAGCACAAACTACACGACTTCAAACTATCAAAACGGCACGCCCGGACTCGCGGCCTTTGACGCGGGCAACGCCGCCGCACTCGGCATCTCGCCCGGCGATAAAATCGTCGCCACCGCGACGGACGCCGACGGCAACACGTCGGAATTTACCTCCGTCAATGTCGGCATCGTCACTTCGGCCACGCCGACGCCGACACCAACGCCAACGAGCGCGGGGCAACTCATCATCAGCGAGTTTCGCCCGCGCGGCCCCAATGGTGCGTCAGACGAGTTTATCGAACTCTATAACACGACGCTCGCGCCCATCACCGTCAATACGTCCGACGCTTCGGCAGGCTTCTCCGTCGCGGCATCGGACGGCGTCGTGCGATGCGTCATTCCAAACTCGACCGTCATTCCGGCGGGCGGCCATTTCCTATGCGCTAATAGCAACGGATACAGTCTCGGCGCTGCTCCGGCGACTCCCGACGCCACTTACACGGCGGACATCGTCGACAATATTGGCCTCGCGCTTTTCAACACGGCGACGCCAGCCAACTTCTCTCTGACGACGCGCCTCGATGCCGTCGGCTCGACGAGTGAAACCAACACGCTCTACAAGGAAGGCGCGGGCTATCCGGCGCTCGACGTGGCGACGCTCGGCACGGCGGAACATTCTTTCTTCCGCGATCTCTGCAATCTCGGCGCGAGTCGCTGCACGGCGGCCACGGGCGACTCGACGAACTACGGCGGCGGCGCGGGCAAGCCCAAAGATACAGGCGACAACGCATCCGACTTTCTCTTTGTATCAACCAACGGCGCGAGCGCGGGCGCAGGCTCTCGACTCGGTGCGCCCGCGCCGGAGAATCTCTCCGCGCCCATCCAGCGCAACGCGACCATCGCCGAGAATCTGCTCGACGGGACGAAGACCAGCATGGCCGCGCCGAATCGCACCAGAGATTTCACCGCCGACCCGTCGAATAACAAGACGTTCGGCACGCTCTTGATTCGTCGCCGCTACACCAACAACACAGGCGCGGCGGTCACAACCTTGCGCTTCCGCACCGTCTATCTGACGACTTATCCCGCGCCTTCTTCGGGCGTCGCCGACTTGCGAGCGTTGGCTTCAAACGATGTCTCTGTGAGCGGCATCATGGACGCGGCGACCTGCGCGTCTGCGAACTTGAGCGCGCCATGCACGTTGACTGTGCGCGGCACGGCGTTGCAACAGCCACCCGCGCAACTTGCCGGCGGCGGTTTCAATTCCAGTCTGAGCGTGGCGATACCGGGCGGCTCACTCGCGAGTGGCGCGTCAATCGAAGTGCAGTTCCAACTCGGCGTCCAGCAGACGGGCAGCTTCCGCTTCTACATCAACATCGAGGCGTTGCCGTAAATTCATTAACGTATGCACGACATCGCCGCGCGATATGCTGTGCGACGCGCGATGGGAAATTCTTAATTCACGTCAAGACGGTTGGCGCGAAATTATTGTCGTGATGCCGCCGCTTCTGCGCTCAACACGGCTTCAATGTTCGCCGGCACGGGATGGTTGACTTGAGCGTCGCGCCTCTCCGCCGTCATGGTTAATGTTCCCTTCGGGTGTAGAAAGTGCGTGGCGTTCATCTCGACGGGCGCGCGCGAAGCGAGGCTCAGTCTCCAGCGTGCGGCGAGCGTCGCCAGCACGAGCACGCCTTCCATGTATGCGAAGCCCTCGCCGATGCAACGGCGCGGCCCGCCGCCGAAAGGGAAATACGTGTAAGCGGGACGCGCGCGTCTGGCTGCGAGCGTCCAGCGTTCGGGGTCGAAGCGTTCCGGCTGCGCGTAGTAACGCGCGTCGCGGTGCATCAGATATTGACTGACGACGACGAGCGCGCCGGCTGGAATGGTGTACGCGCCGACCTGATAATCGCGCACCGCCGTCCGCACCAGACGGGGCACGGGCGGATAAAGTCGCATCGCTTCCTCAAACACCATGCGTGTGTAATTGAGTCGCGGCATGTCACTGGCTGTCGGCAATCTCCCGCCGAGCACGTCGTCCAACTCTTCGTGCAACTTCTCTTGAACTTCCGCGTGTTGCGCCAGCAGATACCACGTCCACGTCAGCGCGGTGGCGACGTTCTCAAAGCCGCCGATGAAGAGCGTCATCGCCTCGTCGCGAATCTGCTTGTCGCTCGTCAAGTTTTCATCTTCTTCGCCGTCTCTCGACAGCAACAGGGAAAGCAGGTCGCCCCGGTCAACTTCCTCACGCCCGCGTTCGGCAATGATCTGAGAGACCACCGTCTCAAGCTCACATCGCGCTTGTTTCAGCCGCCGACGATGAATGAACGAGAGACGGTCGGAGAGGCGTCTGACGGATGGCTTGAATGAACTGAAGCGGCTCAAGCCTGCGCGAAACGCCGCGATGATTCGCTCGTGTTCCGTCTCTACGCTCGTCCCGAAAAGCGTCCGGCTGGTGATGGACAATGTGATCTGTCGCATCGCTTCCAGCACGTCGAGACTCTCGCCCGCGCGCCACGAGTCTGAAGCGTCCGCCGCCAGTTTCGCCATCGCCGCGCCGTAAGCGGAGAAACGCTCGTGATGAAAGGCCGGCTGCGTCAACCGTCGTTGGCGGCGATGGAAATTGTTTTCACTGGTGAGCAAACCTTCGCCCAGAAAATTATCACGCCGGCGGGCGACGCCGCGACCTTTGATGAAATTGGCATAGTGGCTAACAAGCACGTCCTTGATGTCGTCCGGGTGGTTCAATAAATAGACGTGCCGCCCGCCGATCTTAAAATGAACAACGTCGCCGTACTCGCGCGCCAGACGCTCCATGAATCCGAGCGGGTCGCGCTGGCTGGCGAGGTGTAATTCGACGCCGAAGAGCTTACTCTTCGGCCCCGGCGGGTAAACGAATTTCATAAAGACTTGGGGATACGCTGACAATTCCTTGTTGTATGTCCTAAACGCAGATGGCTATTGATGGCAGATGAAAACTAATTCGTCAACGATGCGCGCGAATCTGCCGCGCGAATTCCAACGCGATGAATTCGTTCGTCCAGCCGCGATGATGCCCGCCCGAATGCTCGTTGTCGAGCGATAGATTCGGCATCACCGCTCTGACGGAATTCGCTTTCGGCGACCAGTCCGCGAAAGCCACTCCGCGCTCCGCCGCCCACGTTTTCAGCCAACGGTAAGACTCGTTCTCATCGCTCCAACTCACGACGAGCAGAGAATTGTTTTCCTCCGCATAAGATTTTATTCGTTCCAGCGCCGACGACTCCAACTCCGCGACCGAAGGCTTCACGCTCAACTTCTTCAACGCCTCGTCAACCATCTGTTCCCTGACGCGCTGGCGATAAGCGACGCGCGCGAGCAGGCCGATTTGCGTCCGCTCGAAGAAGAAGCGCAGAGGGCTGGTCAGTCTTCCCCACGAAGGGCTGCCCGCGACGATTATCGAGCGACGGTCGCCGCTTGTGAATGCTAGATCGTCTTCAAAATCGTTGTCGCATCCGAGATATAAAATTATCGCCGGAGCCTTCAGCCGCGTCCCCCAATTGCGAAGTCTGATTAAAGATTGCTCTCCGCCGTAGCCCGCGACGCCGAGATTCACTACTCCGTAACGCTTGACGTAAAAGCCTCGCTCGTCCTGATTGAGTATGAAGTCGAGTTGCGCCGGATAAGACATGTCCGCCGGCACGCCCGTCCCTTGCGTGTACGAGTCGCCGACGGCGAAGACGAGCGACTCGTAGCCGTCGAAACTATCCTGAAAATTGGCTGTGCCGAGAGAGTTGGAGACGCTCTCCTGTTGATGGTCGGTTGTTTTGAAAAGATGTGTCTGAGGCCGGAGACGAAACGCCGCGTCCGGGTCGTATTCATAAGCGGCGGGAATGACCGGATAGGAGCGTGGGGAAAACAGCCGCAGCGTCAACTCCACCATTAAAATGCCGGCGACGACGGCGAGCATCACGAGCGAAATTTTTTTGAGCGCGTGCTTGATTAAAGAGAGACTCATGGCTGAGATTTCACGGCGCATTGTCGAAGGCTCGCGCCATCTTTATCTTACGGGCAAGAAGAGACGGGCGTCGGTTAATGGCGATCATCATACTTACTGCCGGCAACCACGACTGAGCCTCGACGTTTGTGCAAAACGAAGACGAATATTCTTTTAGAGAATTTTATATCATGTTGCGCGCCTGCGACATACTTTTCGTTAATCCAGAGAGAGAGATGATGTCGGAAGTCCGCGCTCATTCTTTTAAGATGTCCGTATCAAATCGGCTCCGGCGGAGACGCTTAAAAAGTCTTACCTCACTGCCCACTTTTTGAGGTAAGGTTCGTTCACTGGCTGCGAGGTTGATGCCGCTCATTTACATGAGGCCGCGCGGCGGCTCGCCGGCGGTTGGAATGAAGTTGAAAATTTTATGGATTGTCAGACGATGGATGATATGAACTCAGGTCTTATTGCGGAACACTTCGCCGCGCACAACAAGGTCGTTGAGCGAAGCGTCGAGAGTTTGCAAGACGGCGCGGAAGAAGTGGCGCGCGCTCTGGTCAAGGCGTTGCAGGATGGACACAAAGTTCTCGCCTTCGGCAACGGCGGCAGCGCGGCGCAGGCCAGCCATCTGGTCGGAGAGTTGTTGGGACGCTTCTCCATGACGCGCCAGCCCTTTCCCGCCATCGCGCTGGCGAGCGACGCGGGGACAGTCACCTGCATCACCAACGACTTCGGTTATGAAGTGTTGTTCGAGCGTCAACTTCAAGCCCTCGCGTTGCCGGGCGACATCGCCTTCGGTTTTACCACGAGCGGGCGCTCGTCGAATGTCATTCGCGGACTTCGCATGGCGCGCGAGCGCGGCGCGGTGACGGTGGCCGTGACGGGTCAGAATGGATTGGACGGCGGCGACGCGGATCACATACTGGCCGTGCCGAGCGACGTGACGGCGCACGTACAGGAAGTTCACTTAATGTTGCTGCATGTCTGGTGCATCTACATAGACGAGAAATTGGGACGGGCGCAGTAAGGCGCAAGCGAGGAGAATCGCCGTCATCAGCCACGCAAGCTTATCCGTCAATGCCGCGTCCGGCAGAGATTGTGCTTGACATCAACGGATGCTTTGCAGATAAAAGAGGCCGAAAGTTCGACAGTACGGAATTATGCGAGCGAGCATTCAATTGAGCGTCATTGAGTGCGCCCGTCAATTCAGTTAGACATCCCGTTTTATTCGAGGCAAATAGATGAGACAAAATAAAAAGGCTTATTTGATTGGCGTGCCCGCTTGCCTGTCGCTGCTGCTCTTGATGGCCGCGTGCAACCAGCCGTCAACGACGACGAACACCGGCGGCGGCAACAACGCGGGAAAGACGCACAAGGTCGCGTTCGTCACCAACAACGCCTCTGACTATTGGACTATCGCGCGCAAAGGCACGGAGAAAGCCGACGCCGAACTGCCGAACGTGGAGGTCGAGTTCAGGATAGACTCCGACGGCACTGCCGCCGAACAACAGCGCGTCGTTGACGACTTGCTGGCGAAGGGCGTCGAAGGCATCGCCATCAGTCCCGTTGACCCGGCCAACCAGACGCCCATGCTCGACGGCGCGGCGTCGAAGTCTCTCGTCATCACGCAGGACAGCGACGCGCCCAACAGCAAACGCGCGTGCTACATCGGCACGGACAACGTCGCCGCCGGACGGCAGGCGGGCGAACTCGTCAAGGAAGCTCTGCCGCAGGGCGGCAAGATCATGGTCTTCGTCGGCGTGCTCGATGCGGCCAACGCGCAGCAGCGTTATCAGGGGCTGAAGGAAGCTCTGCAAGGCTCGAACATTCAAATCGTTGATGTCCGCACGGACAACACAGACCGCGTGCGCGCCAAGTCGAACGCCGCCGACACGTTGGTGAGCGTCCCCGACATCGCGGGCATGGTCGGACTCTGGGCTTACAACGGGCCGGCGATTGTCGGCGCGGTGCGCGAGGCGGGCAAAGTCGGCAAAGTGAAGATCGTGTGCTTCGACGAAGACGACGAGACACTGAGCGGCATCAAAGACGACGCCATCTACGCCACCGTCGTGCAGCAACCTTACGAGTTCGGCTATCGCTCGATTCTGATGATGGGAAAAATACTGGACGGCGACCGCTCGATGATTCCCGAAAGCAAGCAAATTCTCGTCCCGACGAAAGCGATTAAGAAAGATAACGTCGAAGCATTCAGGTTGGAACTTAACAAGCTGCGCGGGCGCAGTTAATTCGCGCCGTCCAAATTCGAGAAAGGATTTCAGGCATGTCTTCCGACGCCGCATACACGCCGCGCCCCGAACACAAATTTACCTTCGGTCTCTGGACGGTCGGCAACCGCGGGCGCGACCCGTTCGGCGATGCCGTGCGTCCGACGCTCGCGCCGGTCGAGGCCGTGCGCCTGCTGGCCGAAGCGGGCGCGTCGGGCGTTAACTTCCACGACAACGATCTCGTGCCGATTGACGCCACGACGCACGAGCGCGACCGCATCGTCCGCGAATTTAGAGATGCGTGCGAAACGCACAACTTGTGCGTCCCGATGGCGACCGTCAATCTGTTTTACGATCCCGCTTTTCGCGACGGCGCGTTCACCGCCAACGACCCGGCAGTGCGCGCTTACGCCGTGCAAAAAACGATGCGCGCGATGGATTTGGGCGCGGAGTTAGGCGCGCGCGTGTTCGTGCTGTGGGGCGGGCGCGAAGGAGTCGAGACGGATGGTTGCCGACGCGCCGATGAAGCCATCAAACGTTTCCGCGAGGCGCTCAATTATCTCTGCGAATATTCGCTCGCGCAGAGCTTCGGTTATCGCTTCGCGCTCGAAGCCAAGCCGAACGAGCCGCGCGCGGACATCTACTTTCCGACGACGGGCGCGTACCTCGCGCTCATTCCGACGCTCGATCACCCGGCACTTGTCGGCGTCAACCCGGAAGTCGCGCACGAGCACATGGCCGGACTGAACATGACGCACGCGGTCGCGCAGGCGTGGGAAGCGGGCAAGCTTTTTCACATAGACCTCAACGATCAGATTCCCGGTCGCTACGATCAGGATTTGCGCTTCGGCTCGGCGAACCCGAAGGCCGCTTTCTGGCTCGTCAAGTTTCTCGAAGATGTCGGCTACGACGGCTCGCGCCACTTCGACGCGCACGCCTACCGCACCGAAGACTACGAAGGCGTCAAAGATTTCGCGCGCGGCTGTATGAGGACTTACTTGATTTTGAAAGACAAGGCGGCGCGCTGGAACGCCGACGCGGAGATTAAATCTCTGCTCGCGGAAATGGCGCCGGCGAACGGCGACAAGCAGGTCATCGGCAAGTTCAAAAAGGAAAACGCCGACGCGCTGCTCGCGCAAAACTTCGACCGCGCCGCGCTCGCCGCCAGAGGTTTGCAGTACGAGCGTCTCGACCAACTAACGATAGACATCCTGCTCGGCGTGCGTTGAGTCGGAGCAGAATAAGCTAGACGAAACTTTGGCGCGCTCACAGACTGTCGGCCAGCTTATTGAAGGTCGGCTTCAACGCCGGATAGAGCGCGCGATACTGCTCATACATCCGCCCGTAAACTTCCGCGCGACTGGCATCCGGCGTCACCGTGCCGCTGATTTTAATCATCCCGGCGCAGGCCGTCTCAACGTCCGGCCACGCACCCGCGCCGACGCCCGCCAACAGAGCCGCGCCGTATGCGCCGCCCTCCGTCGTGTTGACGGTCACGAGTTCCACGCCCAACACGTCCGCGAGTATCTGCCGCCACAATAAACTTTTCGCCCCGCCGCCGGAGACGCGCACCTGTTCGAGCGCGCCGAGTCCTGTGCTCTGCATCAAATGGAAAATATCTTTCAGTCCGAAGCTCACGCCCTCAAGCACGGCGCGCGTCAGATGCGCTCGTTGATGGCGCAACGTCAGCCCGACCCATGCCCCGCGTGCGTGCGGATCGGGATGCGGCGTGCGCTCGCCCGACAGGTAAGGCAAAAACAGCAGACCGTCGCTCCCCGCCATCACACGCGCGGCCTCTTCGATGAGTTCATTGAAACCGGCTTGCGGCGCGAGCGCGTCGCGATACCACTGGAGACTCCCCGCCGCACTGAGCATCACGCCCATCAAATGCCAGCGCGCGGGCAGCGCGTGACAGAAGGCGTGCATTCGTCCTTCGGGTTCAATCAAAGGCGCATCGGTGGCAGCGAAGACGACGCCCGATGTGCCGAGCGTGACGGCGACGATGCCGGGACGCACCGCGCCGACGCCGACGCCCTGCGCCGCCTGATCGCCGCCGCCCGCGACGATTGGCGTGCCCGCCTTAAGACCCGTCTCCTCAGACGCCTGCGCGTTGACCTCGCCCGTCACCTCCGTCCCCTCCAAAGTTTGCGGCAACCACGCCGGAGAAATGTCGAGCGCGTCGAGAATCTCGGTTGACCAGTCTCGTCGCTTGAGATCGAAGAGCATCGTGCCGGAGCCGTCCGCCTTGTCGAGCGCGAGCGTGCCGGACAATTTGTAGCGGATGTAATCCTTCGGCAGCAAAATGTGACGGATGCGCGCGTAAATTTCCGGCTCGTGTCTTTGCACCCAGACAATTTTCGGCGCGGTCAGACCCGTGACGGCATCGTTGCCCGTAATCTGAATCAGACGCTCGCGTCCGATGCGCGCGCGAATCAGGTCGCATTCGTCGCCGCAACGCTGATCGTTCCAGAGAATCGCGGGACGCAACACCTCGCCGTGTTCATCGAGCAGCACCAGCCCGTGCATCTGTCCCGTCAATCCGATGGCGGCGACATCCGCGCCCGTGGCATCGGCCTGAGACAAGGCGTGTCGGATGCTCTCTGCCGTTGCCTGCCACCACGCGCTTGGCTCCTGCTCAGACCAGAGTGGGTGCGGCGTGGAGAGCGCGAGCGGCGTTGTGGCGATGCTCACGACATTGCCCTTCGCATTGATTAAGAGCGCTTTGGCTCCGGTCGTCGAAATGTCTATGCCGATAAATAATTTCATAAGATAAGCCGGTTAACTTTTATCGCCGTCGCGGAATTCGTTGTCAGCGTGTCGCCTCATACTATAAACTCCGACCGCGTTTGAGTGGTTAAATTTCATGCGCGCTCAAACTTAAAACGATCCCGAAATCAAAGTCAAAATTTTAACTCGCAAGCTCGCATCCGTGTCTCGATTTTCGAGCGGCACGGCGGCTGAAAGTCTGGTCGCCGGTCTGGGATTTTAGTCTGAGAATATGGACTCGACACCTGTGCTGCAAATGGAGGGCATCGGCAAGCGATTTCCCGGCGTGGTCGCGCTCGACGGCGTCACGCTGGAAGTCGCCGGCGCGGAGATTGTCGCGCTCATCGGCGAGAACGGCGCGGGCAAGTCCACGTTGATGAAAATTCTCGGCGGCGTCATCGAGCCGGACGCGGGCACGCTTCGCATCGGAGGGCAGGAAGTTAATTTACGCTCGCCGCTCGCGGCCAGCCGTCACGGCATCGAGTTCATCCATCAGGAACTAAGCGTCCTCGATAATCTGGATGTCGGCGCGAACATCTTTCTCCGGCGCGAGCCGACGCGCGGCGGTTGGCTAAAACTGATTGACCGCCGACGACTCTACAGGGAAGCCGACGCCGTGCTTGAAAAACTCGGCCTCAATTTTTCCAGCCGCACGCCACTGAGTCGTCTCTCCATCGCGCAGCAACAACTCGTCGAAATCGCGCGCAGCATCAACGCGGGCGCGCGCATCCTGATCATGGACGAGCCGACTTCGAGTCTCACGCTCACCGAGACGCGCTTGCTGCTCGACAAGATTAAAGAATTGAAGGCGCATGGCGTGAGCGTCATTTACATCTCGCACCGGCTCGACGAAGTGGAAGACATCGCCGACCGCGCCGTTGTGTTGCGCGACGGGCGCAACGCCGGAACGCTCAAGCGCGAGGAGATTACGCGCGAGCGCATGGTGCGGATGATGGTCGGGCGCGACTTGCAGGATTTTTTCATCTACGCGGGCGGCGCGCGCCGCGAGGCGGACGGCGATTGGTTCGACGTGCGCGGCCTGCGGACATTGAAGTATCCGCAGCGCGAAGTTTCTTTCAGCGTCGGCAAGGGTGAAGTGCTGGGATTGGCCGGCCTCGTCGGAGCCGGACGCTCCGAAGTGGCGCGCGCCATCTTCGGCGTTGACGAGTCGCAGCGCGACGCCATCACGCTCGGCGGAAAACGTCTCGACATCAATTCGCCGCGCGACGCCATCGCGGAGGGCATCTATCTCGTGCCCGAAGATCGTCGCCTCTGCGGACTCGTCGTTGACTTCAACATCCGCGAAAATATTACGCTGCCGGGGCTTGAAAGATACGCGACCGCCGGGCTGATTAACTTCGCGAGTGAGTCCGTCAAAGCGAGGGAGATGTGTCGGACGGTCAACGTCAAAACGCCTTCGCCCGAATTCAAGGCGGCAAATTTGAGCGGCGGGAATCAGCAAAAAGTTGTGCTCGCGAAGTGGCTCGCGCTCGCGCCCAAAGTCTTGATTTTCGACGAGCCGACGCGCGGAATTGATGTCGGCGCGAAGGCGGAAATTTACGCGCTGCTGCGTGGGCTGGCGGCAGAGGGCGTCTCGCTCATCGTCATCAGCAGCGAGATGGAAGAGGTGCTCGGCGTCAGCGACCGCATCGCCGTCATGCACGAGGGGAAAATCACGGGCACGCTTAAGCGCGCGCAGTTCAGCGAAGAGGCTGTGATGAATCTGGCGACCGGCGGCGGGAAGGCATAAGCAATGAAAAAAGAACTCGGCATCTTCATTCTCCTGATCGTGCTGTGCATCATCGTCGCCATCATCAACCCTAGATTTTTGATGGCGACGAATCTACGCAACATGGGACAGCAGATCGGAGCTTTCGGCATTTTCAGCATCGGGCTGGGGCTGGTCATCATCACGGGCGGAATTGATCTTTCGGTCGGCTCGATGATGGCGTTGCTCGGCGTGCTGCTTTCGATGATGCTGACGGAATGGAGTTGGGGCGCGTCCGTCGCCATCCTCGCCTGCGTCGGTGTCGGCATGAGCCTGTCGCTGTTTCACGGCGTGCTCATCACGCGCATGAAGATGCAGCCGTTCATCGTCACGCTCTGCGGACTGCTTTTTTATCGCGGCCTCGCGCGCTTCATCACGCACGACGAGACGAAAGGCTTCGGCACTGTCGCCGGTCTCGAAGCCTTGCGCTTCCTCGCGAACGGAAACGTCTTCGGCGTCCCGACGCCTTTTATCCTGCTCATCATTATCGCGGCGGCGACGTGGGTGCTGCTGCACTGGTCTGTCTATGGCCGCTATCTTTTCGCGACGGGTCGCAACCCGGAAGCGGCGCGCTACGCGGGCATCAACACCAGACGCATCATCACGATGGCCTACGTCATCTCCGGCGCGCTGACGGCGATCTCCGGCCTTATCTTCGCTTTCTACACGAACTCCGTCTCGCCCGCGAATCACGGAAACGCATACGAGTTATACGGCATCGCGGCGGCGGTTTTGGGTGGGTGCAGTTTGCGCGGCGGGGAAGGCTCGGTCGTCGGCATACTAATCGGGACGGCGTTGTTACAAGTCTTGCGAAACCTCGTCAACCTGCTCGGCATTCCGAGTTCGCTCGACTTCGCCGTGATGGGAGCCGTCATTCTCATCGGTGTGATGGCCGATCAATATTTCAGCGACCGGCGCAACCGCAGACAGGTGGTGTTGATGCGCGAGTCGGCGCGCGCAGACATGCGTCCGCCCGACTCAATGGCGGCGGATCATTCCGGCGGAACCGGACAGGCAAGTTAAGAATTTGCTCGTCAGAGCAGAAGGCGACAGCAGCAGAGCGTGCGCTGCTTTTATGAACGGCAACGGATAGGCGAGCGATGATTGATACAGCCGGCGTTGAAGGCGTGTGGGAAGAGCGATGGCATCCGCTGCGCGAGGAGTGGGTCATCGTCGCCGCGCACAGGCAGCATCGCCCTTGGAGCGGCGAGACGGTCGAGACAAAAGAGACGCCGCTGCCCGCGCACGCCGCAGACTGTTATCTCTGTCCGGGCAACGTGCGCGTTGGCGGCCAGTTGAATCCGCAATACGAAGGCGTCTTTATCTTCGACAACGATCATCCGAGCGTTGGCATGAACGCGCCTGCGAAACTCCAGCCCGCGCCCGGCATCTATCGCCGACGCCCGGCGCAGGGAATCGCGCGCGTGGTGTGCTACACGCCGCGCCACGATTTGTCGCTGGCCGAGTTGGAAATCAACGAGATTGAAAATCTGATCGCAGCGTGGCAGAAGCAGCACCTCGAACTGGGCAGTCACACGGACATCAAGCACGTATTGATTTTCGAGAACAGGGGCGAGGTCGTCGGCGTCTCGAATCCGCACCCGCACGGGCAGATTTACGCGACCAACTTCGTCTTCAAAACCATCGAGACCGAAGCCTCCGTGAGCCGGCGTTACTTGAACGAAACCGGGCGCACGCTCTTTCAGGACATCATCGCCACAGAGCAGCACGACGAGAAGCGCATCATCTGCGAAAACGAGACGGCCATCGCCTTCGTGCCCTACTTCGCGCGCTACGCCTACGAAGTTTTCGTCGCGCCCAAGCGGACGCATCCGAGCGTGGCGACGATGTCCGAACATGAGGCGCGCAACTTCGCCGATGTACTCCGCACGACGCTCATCAAATTCGACAACTTATGGCGACAGCCTTTTCCTTACGTGATGCCTTTGCATCAAGCGCCGACCGACGGCGCGGATCATCGAGGCTTTCATTTTCACATCGAGTTTCATCCGCCGCTTCGCAAGCCGGGTCTGCTGAAATATCTCGCCGGCCCCGAAATCGGCGGCGGGAATTTCCTGAGCGACACGTCGCCCGAAGCAAAGGCCGCAGAGCTTCGGGCGCAATCCGCCACGCATTACAAACTCGCGCCCCACGTCGAAGAGTGCGCGCCGACGCCCGTCGAGACAAACACAAACGGAGCGGAAAAGAAGTGAATGAGACAAATTCAGCCGCACCGTCTGACGATGCGCTCTCTCTGCTCGCGCCACTCAAGCGGCTGCACGAGTTAATCCGCGACGCGGTCGTCGAGGCTTGCGAGCAGTCGGCGTTGGAAACGCTCGCCGCCATCGCGCGCGATGATGATGAGGGCGACACGATTTATGCGGTTGACCGTATCAGCGAAGAGTTGCTCGTTGAATTTTGCGAGCGCGAAATCGCGCCGCTCGCGCCGCACGTTTTAATCGCCGAAGGATTGGCGGAAGGGAAAATTGTGTTGCCGCGCGGATCGCTCGAGGCCGACGCCGTATGGCGCATCATCGTTGACCCGATAGACGGCACGCGCGGGCTGATGTATCAAAAGAGAAGCGGCTGGGTGTTGACGGGCGTGGCACGCAATCGTGGCGATGAGACTTGTCTTGCGGATATCGAACTGGCGATACAGACGGAGCTTCCGCTCGTCAAACAGCATCTCTCGGATTGCGCGTGGGCGGTGCGTGGCGAAGGCGCGCACGGCGAGCGTTTCAATCGTTTGACGAATGAGCGCACAGCGATCCGTCTGCGCCCGTCGCAGTCGCACACCATCGCGCACGGCTACGCGCAGGTCGCGCGATTTTTTCCCGGAGCGCGCGAGGAACTGGCCGCGATTGATGAAGAGATCGTGCGCGGCGCGCTCGGGCCTGTGCAACGCGGCAAGGCGCACTGTTTCGAGGATCAATACGCCTCGACCGGCGGGCAGTTGTACGAGTTGATGTGCGGCCACGACCGCTTCACGGCAGACCTGCGGCCTTTGATGGAAGGTCTTTTCAAATCTCGCGGGACGCCGCCCGGCATCTGTTGCCATCCTTATGATCTGTGTACGGAGTTGATCGCGCGCGAGGCCGGAGTGTCCGTGACGGGCGTTGACGGCGAGCCGTTGCGCGCGCGTCTCGCCGTGGAACCCGATGTGGCGTGGGTCGGCTACGCCAATCCGCACATCCGCGCGCAGATAGAACCACATCTGAGAGACGCGCTCGTGCGGAGAAATCTTCAAGCAACAGAAGTTGAGACGAACGGCGGCGGCGACTGATGTACAAAATTCTTTCCGGCTCGACGCATCAACTGCGTGATACGGCGGCCTTCATCGAACTGCTGAACAATCTGGACGCGCACACGCCGCAGCGACGCGCGTTGTCGGAGTTCTTCAGCGCCGGGCGTGATGTGTTCGTCACGCGCGCGCCGGGGCGTCTGGATGTGATGGGAGGCGTGGCTGATTATTCCGGCGCGCTCGTTTTGGAAATGCCGCTCGCCGTCGCCACACATGTCGCGCTGCAACGCGAGGCGGGCCAGACGCTCAAGGTTATCAGCCTGCACGTTGATGCGAACGACGCGCCGCGCTTGTTTGAAATGTCTCTGTGCGATTTCTTGCAAGCCGGGGAGCCAATCGAGTACGCGACCGCGCGAGACAGGTTCCGGCATCAACGCCAGCCATGGGCGGCATACATCGCGGGCGCGTTTCTCGTGTTGATGCGCGAGCGCGGCGAGGTCTTCAAGGAAGGGGCGCGCATTCTCGTCAGCTCAGACGTGCCGGAAGGCAAGGGCGTCAGTTCTTCCGCCGCGCTCGAAGTTGCCGTCATGCGGGCGATTGTCGCCGCTTACGAGCTTCACATATCTGCGCGTGAGTTAGCGTTGCTTTGCCAGCGCGTCGAAAATCTGGTGGCGGGCGCGCCGTGCGGAGTGATGGATCAGATGACTTCCGCGTGTGGCGAAGCAGGTCAACTGCTCGCGCTGCTCTGCCAGCCTTGCGAACTGAAAGGGACCATCAGCTTGCCCGCAGAGTTGGCGGTGTGGGGCATAGATTCCGGCGCTCGCCACACAATCGGCGGCGCGGCCTATGACACGGTTCGCACCGCCGCCTTCATGGGTTATCGCATCATCGCCGATATTGCGGGGCTATCTGTTCAGGAGACTGAAGCCGAAGGCATCGTGCGGATCGAGGACAACTTTTGGAGAGGATATCTCGCCAACATCACGCCGGAAGAATTTGCACACTCCTTCGCGCGACATGTCCCGCACCACATCACGGGCGCAGAGTTCAAGCGGCGTTACAAAGGCATCACGGATACGGCGACACAGATCAAGCCTGAGTGGAACTATCCCGTCCTCGCGGCGACGAGGCATCCGATTTATGAGCACGCGCGCGTTTGTCAATTCGCCGAGACGTTGGAAAACTGGCGCACATCGGACGATGCCGGACTGTTGGGCGGGTTGATGTACGAGTCGCACGAAAGCTATTCGGCGTGCGGTCTGGGCGCGGAGGGGACGGACGCGCTCGTCGCTCTCGTGCGTGAAGTCGGGACGCAGGGCGAACTCTACGGCGCGAAGATCACCGGCGGCGGCAGTGGGGGCACAGTCGCCGTGCTCGGTCGGCGCGACGCGGGAGAGTCGGTTAGCTGCGTCGCCGCAGAATATGCACGACGCACCGGCCAGCCGCGCGCCGTTGTGATGAGCGGGTCTTCACCGGGCGCGGACAAGTTCGGATATGTGAAGTTAAGAAAAACAGTCCAGGAAATCGCACGTCAAATTTAATCATTGGCTGAACGCGGTTCCGGCGCAAAAGATTTGTTTGAGAGCGTGCGAGGCAACGCGGTCGGACATTTTTCGTCGAGGAGACATTTATGAAGAGACGTTGGATTGTTTCATTGTTGATAACGACGGCGGCGGCGATCATGTTGCTGTCCGGCATCTGCGCGCAGGGACAGGTGAGAGGAAAAAAGATGAGTGTGAAAAAAGAGAGCTTTGGTCGGATGAATGATGGGCGCGCCGTCGGCCTCTACATATTGACGAACGCGCACGGGGCAGAGGCGCAAATCACAAACTACGGCGGCATCATCGTTTCGCTGAAAGCGCCGGATCGCGATGGCAAACTCGACGACATCGTGCTCGGCTACGACAATCTGGACAGCTATGTGAAAAACAACAGCCCGCACTTCGGCGCGCTCATCGGTCGCTACGGCAATCGCATCGCGCGCGGACGCTTCAAACTTGACGGCGTCGAATACAAACTCGCCGTCAACAACGGCGTCAACCACCTGCACGGCGGCATTAAGGGTTTCGACAGCGTCCTCTGGACGGCGAAGCCTATCGAGACAAAATCGGGAGCCGCGCTTGAACTCACCTACACGAGCCGCGACGGCGAAGAGGGCTACCCCGGCAAACTCACGACGCGAGTTATCTACACGCTCACGAACAGCAACGAACTGAAGATTGACTACTCCGCCACGACGGACAAAGACACCATCGTCAATCTCACGAATCACGCATACTTCAACCTCGCCGGTCAGGGCCACGGCGATATTCTGAGCCACCAGTTAATGATTAACGCAGACCGCTTCACGCCCGTTGACGATGGCTTGATTCCAACCGGCGAATTAAGAAACGTGAAAGGCACGCCGTTCGATTTCACCAGCATGACGGCCATCGGCGCGCGCATTAACGACGCGGACGAGCAGTTGAAATTTGGAAATGGCTACGACCACAATTGGGTGGTCAACGGCCAGGCGGGGCGTCTGCGGCGTGCGGCGAAAGTTTACGAGGCGACAACGGGGCGCGTCATGGAAGTCTGGAGCACGGAACCCGGCGTGCAATTCTACACGGGCAATTTCCTCGACGGCACAATCACGGGCAAGGGCGGCAAGGTTTACAATCAGCGATACGCCCTGTGTCTTGAGACGCAACACTACCCGGACTCGCCCAACCAGCCGGACTTTCCTTCGACAGTTCTCAAGAAGGGAGCGCGCTATCAAACCACCACCATCTACAAATTCTCAACGCAGAAGAAGTGATGGGCAAGAGTGTCGGTCATTGATGAAAAAGACTCTATGTTGAAGCTCGGTGAACACCCGCATCGCCGTTATAACCCGCTCACGCGCGAGTGGGTGCTGGTCTCGCCACATCGCACGAAACGCCCGTGGCAGGGACAAATCGAAGAGTTGGCGCGCGAAGAGTCAATTCCGTATGACCCGCACTGCTATCTATGTCCCGGCAACGTGCGCGCGGGCGGACATGTCAATCCCGCATACACCGGCACGCACGTCTTCGATAATGACTTTGCCGCGCTCGTGCCCGACGCTCAAGCCGGTCGTTTCGACGAGGCGGGATTGCTGGTGGCGGAAGGCGAGCGTGGCGTCTGCCGCGTCGTCTGCTTCACGCCGCGACATGACTTGACTCTCGCGCGCATGAGCGTTCCGGCGATTAGAAAAGTGGTTGACGTGTGGAGCGAGCAATATCTCGAACTCGGAAGTTTGCCGTTCATCAATCACGTACAAATTTTTGAAAATCGGGGCGCGATGATGGGCGCGAGCAACCCGCACCCGCACGGCCAAATCTGGGCGCAGGAGAGTCTGCCGAACGAGGCGTTTAAGGAGCAGATGGCGCAGGCCGATTATTTCAAAGCGAGCGGGACGAGCCTGCTCGGCGACTATCTCGCTCTGGAGATGCGCGCGCGTGAAAGAATCGTGTGCGAGAACGCGCATTTCGTCGCGCTCGTGCCGTTCTGGGCTGTGTGGCCTTTCGAGACGCTCGTCGTCAGCCGCCAGCACATTACCGGCCTCGATCTTTTGAGCGATGAAGAGCGCGACGCGCTGGCCGACATCCTGCGGCAGTTGACGGCGCGTTACGACAATCTGTTCCGTATCTCTTTCCCTTACACGATGGGTTTCCACCTTCGTCCCACTGACGGCGCAGCGCACAAAGGCCATCACCTCCACGCGCATTTTTATCCGCCGCTTTTGCGCTCCGCCACCGTCCGTAAATTTATGGTCGGATATGAAATGCTCGCCATGCCGCAACGCGACGTGACGCCCGAACAGGCCGCCGCCATGCTGCGTGAATTGTCGTCAAAACATGATCTGGATTGACGCGCTCGAACACTGACGCTCAACCGGCAAGCAAGTGTGGAGGATGAGCGGCCATCATTCGGCGTGCGCGTTTAAGAGTTCGTGCGCGCCGTCGTCAGCTTCCACGATGTAGATGGACGGCGCGATTTTCGTGGCCGCGTAATACTCTCTGAAAATAAATTCTCGAAAGTCTTCAAGCGCGCCGCGTCGCACGAGATTCACCGTGCAGCCGCCGAAGCCGCCGCCCGTCATGCGCGCCCCGACGATGCCCTCGCAGCGTCCGGCCAACTCGACCATCAAATCAAGCTCCGCGCTGCTGACCTCGAAATCCACGCGCAGAGACTCGTGCGACTGCGCCATCAGATGCCCCAGCGTCTCCATGTCGCCGTCGAGCAGAGCGTCCGCGGCGGCCAGCGTGCGCGCGTTATCTGTGATGATGTGGCGGCAACGCCGTCGGATCGTCTCCGGCAAGCGATCTTGAAATTTCTCGAAATCCTCGACGCTCACGTCGCGCAGAGCGCGCACGCCGGGCAGCGCTCGACTCAACAATTCGACGCCGCGCGCGCACTCCTCGCGCCGCGTGTTGTAGGCGGATGAGGCCAACTCGTGTTTGACCTTCGTGTCGCAAATGACCAGCGCCGTGTCGGGCAAATTCAGCAGGATCGGGCGCGCTTCGAGGCTCCGGCAATCAATCAGTAAGGCGTGGCCGCGCCGCGCGAGCGCGACTGTCAACTGATCCATAATTCCGCATTTGGTTCCGACGTAGAGATGCTCCGCCTCCTGACCGATGAGCGCGATTTGCACTTTGTCAACTTCGACGCCCGCGAGACCGGCGAGCGCCAGCCCCGTGGAAATTTCGAGCGCGGCGGACGAAGAGAGTCCCGCGCCGATGGGCACGCCGGACGTGATCAAGAGGTCTGCGCCGGTGAGCCGAAAGCCTCGTGCCTCCAGCACGCGCGCGACGCCTTCGACGTAATCCGTCCAACCGCCACGACGGTGCGGCGCGGCAGAAGTTGATTCGTCAAGATCGAACTCTGCCCACTCGTCGAAATTCGTCGAGTACACGCGCACGCGGCGATCCGCACGCGCGGCGGCGGCGGCGATTGTCCGCCGGTCAATCGCCAGCGGCAGCACGTAGCCGTCGTTGTAGTCCGTATGCTCGCCGATTAAATTGACGCGACCCGGCGCGCTCCATAAACGCGGCGGCGCGGCATCGTCAAGAGGGACGCCGTACAACTCGCAGAACGTGCGCCGGAGCGCGGCAGCATCAACAGTCTCATCCATCGTTCGTCTTCCCTTGCTGATTCGGTGCGTGCAAAAGCGTTTCTCCTAACTTCATCCGCGCGCGCATCACTGTGGCCGAGTTCAAAGGTCAACGCGGCACAGTTGATGACGCTCATGCACATCATACTTCAGGTGCATGAGCGTCAGAGCTTTTGTTACGTCCGGCTGCTCCATCTCTCTACGCAACCTCACGGGCATCCGGCTTCACGGACGTGACAGCCAACGTTGGGATAGGCTATTCTCTGCCGGCTGAACGTTGTTTGAAATCCCGACAAATCGTCTTCACGTTAGAACGAAGAGAAGGGATGAAGGATACGCGACAAGGGATGAAAGCGGGCGTGCTTTCGTCCCTCATGCTTTTTTTACGGAGAGGTGCAAGAGTGGTTGAATTGGCAGCACTGGAAATGCTGTGTACGGGAAACCGTACCGTGGGTTCGAATCCCACCCTCTCCGCCAACACATACGCAAATGTCCCCGGCTGATTCCGCGCCAAGACGATTCATCAATCATGCTCAAAGTTAAATTCGTTCGCTCCTGTATCGCGCTCGGCTTGCTCGCCTGCTGCGCGGCTCCGGTCTTGGCTGCCGGAATATCGCCGCGCGTGCCCGCGTCGTCATCATCGCAGCGACGCGCGAAGCAGACGCCGCCTGTAGTCTGCCCCGACCCGACTATTCCCTGCCGGACAGCCTACGACTTCAAGCCGCACCAACTCCCATTTCGGACGCCGAAAAATGTCGTGATCTTTGAGACGGAATGGTTCTACGCCATCATCCTCAAAAGCGTGCGGAACACAAACGACGATTGCAACGTTTTCATCCCGGAAGCCGAGCGCATCGAGGCGCAGAAGCTTTTCCCGCATCACAAAGTTTTCGCCTCGCGCTGTTACGACCCGGAGGAATTGTCTTACGCCAACACCACGTCTGAGCAGAAATTCATGGCCGTCTTTGCGGGACGCACGCGCGCCGAGGCCGCGCAGATGTTGGAGCAAGTCAAAGCCACGGGAAAATTTCCCGGCGCGAATCTTCGCCGCACGCGCGCGGGATTCAACGGAACATAGAGTCTCCGCTTATGGATGTGAGACGTTTCAAGCGTCGCTGAAACTTGCGGCGCGTTTGCCAACAAGGGAGCGAGAGGTTAAAGTTTCAAACGAAGGGTGCGCGCAAGTTGAAATGACGAAGTGACGGCGCGCGTCGAAATTTTTGACAACTTATCAGGCTTCAGGCTCCGCACAACGCTTGCCCCGCGAACCCCGCCAGGCCGGGAACGGAGCAACGGTAGTGGCGGCGGCGTGTGTTGCGGGTCGGTCTGGAGCCTGGCCCATTTTGAGAAAGAGTCGCCGATGAGTTGGCGCGAGTCTTGCCGAAGCGCGGCGCGTTGGAGCACAATCCAACGCGCCGCGATTTCCAGACCACGCGCTGAATCTTCGGCGACTCTTTTTCTTTTCGTTGTGACTTGAAGTTAGTTCCGTCCCATTTGCTTTATAGAGAATTTCTTCTCAGCGATTTTTATTGTCCGCACTTAGATATGTTTGACTCAACATATGAATCGTTTTGATTTACAACTTCTCACCAAAATCAGGCTTAGGGAAGCCAAAGTATTGCTTGACAACAAATGTTATGACGGCGCTTACTATTTGCTGGGCTATGCTGTTGAATGCGCCTTCAAAGCTTGTATAGCAAAGCAAGTCCAACGGTATGATTTCCCTGATCGAAAGCTTGTTAATGAGAGCTATACGCACGATCTGAATAAACTTCTCAATTTATCCGGGCTTAAATCAGAGCATCAAAAGGAAAGTAGCCGCAATCCTAGCTTCGAGTTGAATTGGACGATTGTAAAAGACTGGTCACAAGAGGAATCTCGTTACAGCAGCGGAGTCACAAGAGCTAAAGTATCTGATTTTCGTTCTGCTGTGGTGAGCAGAAAGAATGGGATTTTGCCATGGTTACAGAAATGGTGGTGAAAGAATCGCTCTCAAGCGAGATGATTTCTGCCGGAGCAGAATTAATATCTCAGCTTGATGATTCAAAGTTTATAGTATCCGCAGCATTGTGGTTTTATATTCCTGACAATAACGTCTGGAGATTCATTATAGGCTCTCCAGAGGTGAGAACTCTTGGCCCAAAAAAAGCCTACAAACAAGTTCAATCTGTCATATCTAAAATGGCTCATGACAAACCTAAAATATCACTGAACGACGTTACAGTTATTGATTCAAAGGATTCTCTAGTCTCACTGCTCAGATCGGCAATTATAACTGGCGAAGGCATCTCGGCTATAAGGTTCTCTCGAAATGTAATTAATGGGGTGACAATTGAGGATGCGTACATATATCGGATTACGTAGAAATAGCCAGTAAAGAATCAGCCCGTTGGATGTAAAGCAGGTGTAAATCCTATTTCATTCAAACGGAATGATGACCTCAATCCGCCATGAAAATTGATTTCACACGCTTGAATCACATTCAACTCTGCGTCCCGCCCGGAAGCGAGAGTCAGGCCAGAGAATTTTACGGCGGCTTGCTCGGCCTCGAAGAAATCGAGAAGCCAGACGTGCTCAAGAAAAACGGCGGGATGTGGTACTCAATCGCCGGCATCCAGTTGCACATCGGAATCGAAGAAAATCAGATAGCATCGAAACGGCATCCGGCGTTCGAGGTTGAGAATCTAGCGGAGATCAGAGCGCACTTCGAGCAGCGCGGCGTCCGCGTCAGAGACGAGCCGAAGGTTCCGTGCGTGGAGAGGATTTCTTTCTACGATCCGTTCGGCAACCGCATCGAGTTGATGGAAATACAGACGACGAATATGGCGCGCTGAAACTTGACGCGCCTCTGCGCGTGTGTCGAGAGTCCGCAATTATCGAGAGTTACTTTTTATGACTTACCAAGTCATCGCACGCAAATGGCGTCCGCAGACCTTCGAGGATGTGACCGGGCAGGAAGCGATCACGCGCACCCTGCGAAACGGCATCGAGCACGAACGGCTGCATCACGCCTACCTGTTTTCGGGCGCGCGCGGCGTGGGCAAGACGACGACCGCGCGCCTGCTCGCAAAGGCCGTCAACTGCCACCGCTTCGACCGTCCCACGCCGACGCCCTGCGCCTTCACAGACCCCGACGCCTGTTCCTCCTGCCGCGAGATTGCCGAAGGCCGCTCGATTGACGTGCTCGAAATTGACGCCGCGTCGAACACCGGCGTGGACAACGTGCGCGAGGCCATCATCAACACCGTCGGCACGCGACCGGCACGCGACCGCTACAAAGTTTTCATCATTGACGAAGTCCACATGCTCTCCGGCGCGGCCTTCAACGCGCTGCTGAAAACGCTGGAAGAGCCGCCGCCGCGCGTCCTCTTCATCATGGCGACGACCGAGCAGCACAAAGTCCCTGACACAATTCTCTCGCGCTGCCAGCTTTTCGAGTTTCGCACCATCGCCGCCGTGAAGATCGCCGCGCGCCTGCGTCTCATCGCGGACGCCGAAAAAATCAAAGTCTCCGACGAGGCTCTGCGCGAAATCGCGCGCGCCGGCGAAGGCTCGATGCGCGACGCGCAGTCCGCTTTCGATCAAGTCATCAGTTTCAGCGACGGCGCTATCGGGACGGAAGATGTGGAGACGGCGCTCGGCATCGCGGGCGCGGAGATGCTCTCGCGCGTGATGCGCGCCATCGCCACGCCTGCGCCCGCCGATGCGCTCGCCGTCGTGGATGATCTCGTCATGCGCGGCCACGACCTGAGAAATTTTTGTCGCGATTTGCTCGCGCACCTGCGCGATTTGCTCGTCGTCAAAGTTGCGGGCGAGCGCGAGATGCTGGCGGATGCGAGCGACGCGGAACGCCGCGAACTGTCGGCAGTGTCGGGGGAGTTTTCCGAGTCAGACCTCGTGCGTTTCTTCCACAGCCTGACGGAGACGGAGAAGCATCTGCGCGAAAGCGCGCACCCGCGTTACCAACTCGAAATCGGCCTCGTCAAACTTATCGAGATGCGCCGCCTCGCGCCGCTCGCGCAGATCGTCGAGCGTCTCGGCGCGCTTGAAGAAACTTTGCGGACGGGTCAGACGAGCGCGGGCGGCAATTCTGGCGGAGCGTCAACGCCGCCGGGCACGTCGTCGCCGGCAGGTCGTAGCGGCGGCGCAGGCGGCTCATCAAGTCGAAGCGGCTCCGGCTCAGTCGGCGCGGCTTCGCCAAACGCGCCCGATGCCGTCTCTTCATTCTCCAACGATACCGCCACGTCGCGCGCCGGCGAAACGTCGCAGCCGGAAGCGCACAACGACAGCACGCCCGCCGCACTTCCGTCCGCGAGCCGTCCCGCTGTGCCGCACACGCCGTCGTTCACATCATCGCCCATCGCTGCCGCGCCGCCGGGATTGAAACTCGTGCCGCCCGCAACGTCGAGAGCGAACCAGTCCGCGAAGTTTGCTTCACAAGAAAACGCGACATCGCCTGCTGCGGACGCGCTCTTTGAAATGCGTGAGGCGTCGCGTTTTTCTTACGACGCCGCCGGCATCGCGTCTGAAGATGAGCGGAACAGCCAGCCTGTTTCTGCGAGCGTGACGAGCGCGCCGTTTGACACGACGGGCGCGGCCTTTGCGCCAAGCAAGCAACCGGCGTCACCAGCACAGGCGAGCGCGAACAAAGTCGGCGCGCCTCCGGCCACCGACACGCCGCGCGAACCGCAATTGAATGACAGCATTGGTCTCATCAGGAAATCTCTGGACGAGCGTCGCAAGCCCTTCCTCGCCATCGCGCTCGAAAGCGCGCGGCGCGCCTTCATCGAAGGCGATGTGTTGCACGCGGAGTTCGCGCCGGACATGAAACATCTCTGCGACGCGCTGTCGAAGCCGGACAACGCGCGACATGTACGCGAGGCGTGCCGCGAAGTGTTGGGGCGTGAAATATCTCTGCGCGCGAAAGTCAAAACATCGAACGAGAGCGAAGACGGCAGCGCGTCAGCAGTGGCGACGATGAGCGACACAGGGGCGGACGAAGCGCGCGTCGAACAGCAACGCCTGCACGAACTCGCCGCAGGCCACCCGCTCGTGCAGGAAATGTTCAAGACGCTCGGCGCGGAAATCGTCGAGGTGCGGCGCGCAGACGATCACGCGCAGTAGTTTTGCTTGGCTACCTCAACGACGAAGCCGCACGAATCTCTTCACGGTTTCCGCATTCCATCTCCGAACAAACTTTGCGCGTGCGGCGTATAGTCCGGCACGGAGGTGATTTGGAAAAATGCGCGATCCAGTGTTGGCAGGAATTTTGAGTTTAATCATTCCCGGCGTCGGGCAGCTTTATAACGGGCAGATTCTGTCGGGCATTCTCTGGTTGATCTTCACGCCCGGCTTCTGGATTGGAACCGGCGGGACGCTCGGCTGGGTGTGTCACTTGCTCGCGGCTGGTCTGGCCTACAGCTACGCGAAAAACCATCCGGTTCGCATCTGAACTTATCAGCGACGACGCGAAATAAAAAAGGCTTGGGAACTAAGCGTTCGTCGCTTCTGACATAGCTCAACGCCCGGCAATTCTGACCGGGCGTTCTTTCTTTCAAAGAGACGTTTCGCCCACGTTTGACAGCCTCAATCTGCATTATTTATGCTGCCTGACGCAGGCAGAAGCGAGTTTTGTGTTCTTCCCACACAACCGGAAACCTCACGACCGCCTGTCACGACCCGACAAAACATTACTCATCTTCTTCAAGGAGAATTCATAAGGTGAAACGCTCTGCATTTCGTTTGGCGCTGATACTGTTGTGTCTCTTCTCGCTCGCCGGTGTGACCGCAGCGAAAGAGACGTGGACGAAAGTTACCTCAAAGAATTTCACGCTCGTCGGCAACGCCAGCGAGAAAGACATCCGGCAGGTGGCGACGAGGCTCGAACAGTTTCGCGAGGTTTTCTCGCTGCTCTTCACCAAAGCGCGCTTCGACTCCGTCGTCCCGACCACCGTCATCGTCTTCAAAAACATGGACGCTTATCGTCCCTTCAATCCGCAACACAACGCCGGTTATTTTCAAGCGGGCGAGGACGTGAACTACATCACGCTCACGTCGGAGCCGCGCCGGAGCGAAGAGGAAGATCCCTTCTCGACCATTTATCACGAGTACGTTCACCTGCTCGTGAAGAACAACATGCAGGGCGTGCCGCTATGGGTGAACGAAGGGCTGGCGGAGTTCTACCGCACGTTCGAGGTGTTGAAGGACGGGACGCAGGTGATGATCGGGAAACCCATCAGCTATCACGTCCTGTACATGCGCGAGCAAAAGTTTCTGCCGCTTCAAACGCTCCTCAATGTGGGCGACGACTCGCCCTATTACAATGAGGGCAGCAAGCGCGGCGTCTTCTACGCGCAGTCATGGGCGCTCATACATTATTTGCAACTCGGAGCCGGCGAGCCGCGGCAGCCGCAATTCGTGCACTACCTTCAACTGCTCGCGGCGGGCACGCCAAGCGAGACAGCTTTTCGCACCGCTTTCCAGTCGGACTTCGCGGCGGTTGAAAAAGAGATGAAGTCCTATGTCAATCGCAATAGCTACAAGACGGAAATCTTCACGCTCAAAGATCGGCTCGCGTTCGACGCCTCGATGCAGGCGACGGTGATCCCGGAGGCCGAAGCGCAGGGCTATCTCGGCGATTTGTTGCTTCACACGCACCAACTTGCCGACGCCGAGAAATACATCCAGAAGACGCTCGAACTCGACCCCAATTTGCCGATGGCGCACGCCTCTCTCGGTATGCTCCGCTTCCAGCAGGGACGCATGGAGGACGCGCAGAAAGAACTGGCGCTGGCTGTCGCGGGCGACTCGCGAAACTTTCTGGCTCACTACTATTACGCTTTCGCGCTGACACACGAGCGCACCAGCGGCGAGCAGAACAACAACGACGACAGCGGCCTCTCGCCGGAGACGGCGACGCTCATCCGCACGCATCTCAAGCGAGCGATAGAGCTTGCGCCGCACTATGCCGAGTCGTACAACCTCCACGCCTACCTGAGTCTCTTGACGGGCAATCTCGACGAAGCGATGACGATGATTAAGCGCGCTCTCGAACTCGCTCCCGGCAGGCACGATGAGTTCGCCATGACGCTGGCGCAAATTTACATGCGACGCAACGACTTTAAGGCCGCGCGTCAACTACTCGAACCCATCGAGCAGAAGGGCAGTGAAGAATATCTGCGACATGAGGCCAGCCAGTTGCTCAACTCCGTCAAGGAATACGAAGAATATGAGGCGAAGCGCAAGGAGTATGAAGCGCAACGTGCGGACGTGATGTCGTCATCCTCCTCGTCATCGTCTGCGGACATGGCATCATCGCCGCCTGCGTTGAAGCGCAGAGGAGGCGACAAAGCGGGCGCGGACTCGACGAGCGACACAACGACAACATCATCTCCGGCGGAACGGGCGCAGCCCTCGCTCGCCACGCTCAGGCCGCGCGCCGCAGGCGAGCAGCAGATCGCCGGTCTCCTCGTCCAGATTGAATGCACGTCCAGAGGCGCGCTCTTAATCGTCAAGGTCGGGGAACGTCTGCTCAAGTTCGATGCCGGCAAATTCGAGCACGTCGAGTTCGTCAGCTACGCGAAAGAAATGGGCACGGGCGGAGAGATTACGTGCGGGGCACGTCATCCGGCTAACAACGTGCTGATCACCTATCGTCCATCGGCGAGCGTCGCCGCGACAGACAAGCCTGCGTCATCCAAGACTCCTGCGTTGAAGAGCGTCGCGGTGGACGGCGAAGTCGTGGCCGTTGATTTCGTTCCTGCGGACTGGAAATAAGTGGTGAGTGATAAGTGATGAGTGATAAGTGATGAGTGATAAGAAAGACCCTGATGTCTTGGTCTCATCACTCATCACTCATCACTTATCACTTATCAGGGTTTGGCCGGAGGTTTGAGCATCGGCGGGAGCGCGCGCGGGATGTCGTCTTCGAGAATCGGCGAGGACGCATCGGGACGCTCCTGCGTTTGCAGTTTGGGCGGCGCGCCGCGCAGTGTGGGCGGCAATTTCGGAATGGGGATTTTGACGGTCAGAACTGCGTCGGTGCGTTTAAGAATCGCTCCGCCCCGCCCCGCGACCCACGCATCCGAGCCGCCGCGATAGGCCGCGCCGAAGAGCGACGCGCTCGTGATCGTCGGTTGCAACTCCCAAGTCTCGCCGCCGTTTTTCGTTTGCAGCACGCGCCCCTCATCGCCCGCGAGCAACACGTCGTCGCGCCCCGCCAGCGCAATCGAATAGAGATTCGACTTGACGCCCGACTCCTGATCCTTCCACGTTTTCCCGCCGTCATCCGTCCTGAGTATGAGACCCTTTTCGGCGACGAGATAACCGCGCGCCACATCCGCGAACTCGACCGCGTAGAGCCATTCCTTCGCATTGATGTCAACGACGTGCCACGTCTCGCCGCCGTCTTCCGTGCGTAAGACCGTGCCGTTTGAGCCGACGGCGACGGCGTGCTGCGCGTCCGCGTAGGCGACGGCTTCGAGCCAGTTGAGCGTGCCGGAGGCGGACGTGTGCCACGTCTCGCCGCCGTCGTCCGTCTTCAAGATGCGCCCCCGCGCGCCGACGACGAGGCCATGCGCGGCGTCCGTGAACTGCACGCCGAAGAGGTCTTCTTTCGCCTCCGTCGTGACGCGCGCCCACGTCAGCCCGCCGTCGAGCGTGCGTAAAATCATCCCCGCTTCGCCGACCACGCAGCCTTGCGTCTCGCTCGTGAAGAAGACCGCATGCAAGCGCGCCGTCGTGTTCGTGAAACGCAGAGTCCAACGCTTGCCGCCCGACGAAGTGTAGAGCACGCGCCCGCGTGAGCCGACCGCCCAGCCGCGCGAGCCGTCGAGAAAAAAGATGTCGGCCAGATCGTCGCGCCCGCCTTCGGTCAAACGACGCCACTCGATGCCGCCGTCATCCGTGCGAAGGATGAGACCGTCGCGCCCCGCAGCCCAGCCCGTGTTCTCGTCCGCGAAGTGAATCGCGGCGAGGCGAGGTCGCGTCTTAACGCTCACGGGAAACCACGTCTCGCCGCCGTTCGATGTGGTCAGCACCTGCCCCTCTTCGCCCGTCGCCCAACCATGCGCCTCATCGGTGAAGAAGACGGAGAGCAAATCCGCGCGCAGGAATATTTCGACTTCCGCCCAAGTCTTGCCGCCGTCTTCCGTTCTCAGCAACTGCCCGCCGAGTCCGACGGCAATCGCCTTGCGCGACGCGCCCGCGAACGCCACGCTTGTCAACGGCAGAGTCGTCGCCACTGAATGACTGACCCACGTCGCGCCGCCGTCTTCGGTCGAAAGCAGCGTGCCCGCATCGCCGGCTGCCACGCCCGTCTTCGCGTCCACGAACGAGACGGCGAAGAGATGCGCTTTCGTGCCTGACGCCTGCGCCTTCCACGTCCGCCCGCCGTCGCCCGTCGCGATGATGCGCCCGTAGCTTCCGCAGACCCACCCGTGCAGCGCGTCCGCGTTGAATGAGACGCCGTAGAGATGATCCTTGACGCCCGTCTCGCGCGCGACCCATTTGTCGCCGCCGTTTGACGTGACGAGCACCTGCCCGCGCGCGCCCACCGCGACGCCCGTGCGCTTGTCCTTCACGTACAACCCATAAAGCGGTACGGTCGTCTGCGACTTCTGCTCCTCCCAACGAAAGCCTCCGTCCGTCGTGTGCAGAATCACGCCGTCCGCGCCCACCGCCCACCCCGTCAACTTGTCCGACGCGAACCGCACGGCATAAATCGCATTGCCCTGCGGCAGCGGGTTCTGCCACACCCACCCGCGATTCGGCGCTTGCGCCCACGCGAAGCCCGCGCCGCACGCGACGACGAACAACGCCGCTATGGAGAGACGTGTGCGCCTGCGCTTGAGCGCGAAAGTTGAAACGGTGCTGCTCATTAAATCTATTTTCGTGAAACTCACACCACGCTCGCGCTCGCAGCAACCGATGCGGCGGCGGCGTGCAAAAGTTTTTCGTCGGCACTTCCGAGCGCGGCGATTTTGCGCGCGGCGAGGTCAACGGCTTCCTGCGCGACGTGGCCGGCGTGACCCTTGAGCCATTCCCAACTGATGCGATGCGCGCCGGCGGCTTTGTCGAGACGCGCCCACCATTCGTGATTCGACTTGCGACGAAAACGCCCGCACATCGTTTCAATCACGTAACGCGAATCGCTCGACAGGCGCACCGCGCACGGCTCGCGCAGTTGTTCGAGACCAATCGCCGCCGCCGCAATCTCCGCCTGCTGGTTCGTCGCCGTCCCCAGATATTCGCCGAACGCGCGCCACACTTCACCATAACCGAGCAGCGCGACCGCCGCCGCCCGTGTCTCTATCTGCCCGTTGCCAAGACTCGAACCGTCGCAAAAAATTCTCACGGACTTTAAGTTAAGTGATGAGTGATGAGTGATAAGTGATGAGTGATGAGAAAGAACCTCCGCCTCGTCGTTATCGCCCGCCTTTTTCACGTCGTCCCTTTTATCTCTCATCAAGCACCCGATGCAATCGTCTTTCACTCATCACTTATCACTCATTACTCATCACCTTCTCAAGCTACTTCCTGCGCTTCGGCGCGCGTGACGGCGACGACGTGATCAACCGTCTCTTCAAAAGTGTCGTCGTGCGAGATGACGAACAGTTGATCGAAGTCGCTGATCAGCCCGATTTGCTGCGCGAGACGCTCGCGTCGCTCAGCGTCCATGTTGACGGTTGGCTCGTCGAAGAAAGCGACGCGAATGTCCGAGAGTTGCTTCAAGAGCGCGAGCCTGACGGAGAGCGCGGCGACCATCTGCTCGCCGCCCGACAAATTGCCGAAAGGCCGGTCGTGCCCGCCTTCTTCGAGTACGATGTCGTAATCCTTCGACCAACGGAGCGAGCGCCCTCCCTCGCCCGTAATGTCGCGGAAAAGCTGGTTGGCCTCAATCGAGATGTTGTAGAGATAACTTTCCGTGACGAGCGGCCCGGCCTTTTTGAGCGTGTCGCGAATAAAATCCGTCGCCTCGAAGACGCGCTCCAGACGCTCTTTTTCAAGAAACTCTTCGCGCAGAGACGCGCGCACTTCGTCGAGCCTTGCGAGTTCCGTCTTGAGCCGCGCTTCGACTTCGCGCGCCGCCTCGCCTTGCGCGGCGGTGGCGGCGGCACGCTCGCGAGCCAGCGCCAGAGCCGTGCGCTCTTCCCCATGACGCGCGCGATCATAGACGCCTGTGGCGCGCTCGTGCTCGCGTCGCGCGTCTTCCGCCGCCGTCTTAACTTGCGCGGCCTGTTCGCCGGCGGCCTTCGTCTCTGACTCGCGCGCGGGCAGCGTGTCGGCGAGCGACTTTGATTCCAGATACTCACGATGCGCGGCAGCCGTGCGCTCGCGCTCTGCGGTCGCGCTTGCCCACTTCGCATCAAGTTCGGCGTAGCGCGACAGTTCCGCATCAAGCGTCGCCTTCGCTTTATTCAGAGATTGAAGCGAGACGCGCGCGGCTTCCAACCCGGTTTGCAATGTGGCTTCACGCGCGGCTTCAATGCTGAGTGCGGCGGCACGCCCGCGCGGGTCTCGCAGTTCGCGCAGAGTGCGTTCGACATCGTTGATGTCCTGCGACAGCATTGGCTCGCCTTCTGCGCCGGCGGCCAGCAAGTCGCGCTCGCCGCGCTTGCGTTTGCCTTCCTCCGCGATTTCCGCGAGACGCTGGCGCAACGGTTCGACTTCGGCGTAGGCGAGCGCCTCTTCGCGCGCCTTCTTCCATGAAGAATCTATGCCGAACATTTCACTCTGCAATTCGCCCAGCACGCGCTCGTCCGCATCTGTCAGGCTTTCGAGTTGCGCGTCGAGACGTGCGAGCGTCGTCTCGCGTGCGGCGAGTTGCTCACGTTCATGTGCGAGACGCGCGCGCGTCGTCTCACTTCGCGTCTGCGATTTTTCCGCTTCACGCGCCGCGCGCACGTCGCGTGTCAGTCCTTTATTTTCCTGTTCGAGCGTGGCGAGTTGCGCGCGATTCGTCTGATGCTGGACGGAGAAATAATCCTCAAACGTCCGTCCCTCTTCAGCGAGGTTTTTACATCGCTCATGGAGGATGGGACAGATGCCGCCCTTCGCGCCCGCGCTGTTTTGCTCGTCCTGCGCGATGCTTGCGCGCAACGCCGCCGCCTGTTGCGTCAACTCGCGCTCGCGCGCTTCGAGCGCGGGCAGGCGCGTGGCCTCCGTCGCCGACTGCTCGAATGCGCGCGCGTCGCGCTCAAGCGCGGTGACGGACTGGCGCAGGCGTTCAATCTCGACGGAGAGTTCTTTGCGCTGGCGCGCGACGGGCTTGCGCTCGGCGAGAGCTTTTTCCACGCGGCTCAATTTCGTTTCGACGCCGGTGCGCTCGCTCTCTAAATTCACGGCGCGGCCTTGCGCGCCCTCAAAGGCTTCGGCGGAGCGCACGCGCGCGGTCAACTCTGCGTGCTGCTTGCGTAAATCTTCGAGGTCGCGCTCAAGCGGCGCGAGACGCTCGCGCGCGGCTCGCGCGTGCGCCAGCAAATCGCGCAGGCGGTCGCGCTCGCGCTCTTGCTCTTCCTGCCGCGCCACTTCCGACGCCAGCGCGGCGAGCGACATGCGCGCGTCTGCGGCTCGCGCCAGAGATTCTTCCAGACGGCGCGCATCAGCTTCCGCCGAGACGACGGTGCGCGCGGCTTCGGCCTGGTCTGCGCGCAGGCGGTCGCGCTCCGTGCGCTCCGTCTCCAACAGGCGCAGCGCGTCCTGCGCGGCGATGTGTGTGCGATAGTCATTCTCCGTTACGGCTTGACGCTCGACGGCGCGGCGCGCGGCTTCAAGTTCGTTTCGCACATCCGAGAGACGGCGCGCGGCTGATGCGTGCTCGACTTCGAGGCGGTCGGCGATGGCGCGCATCTCGTTGACGTTGCGCTCCGCCGCGTCCAACTCTTCGACGACGCGCGCACGTTGTTCCGTCTCGCGCTGAAACTCTATGACCGACGCGCCCAACTCCGCGACGCGATCCTGCGACGCGCGGTGTTCGCTGACGAGTTCGTCGTAGCGCGCGAGTTGAGATTCTGCGCCGCTGATGCGCCCGCGCGCTTCCGCCGCGCGCTCGTTGATGAGATTGATGGTTTCGCGCAGGCGATCCGCGCTCTCGCGATATTCTTCGACTTTGAGCAGGCGGTCGAAGGCGTTTTTGCGTTCGGCGGGCGTGCGTAAAAAGTCGCTCGTGAAGAGTCCCTGCGGCACGCCGATGGCGGACTTGAAGAGCGCGGGCAAGTCCGTGCCCGGCTCGATGCCGAGATGCTGTTCAAGCCATTTACGCACGTCCGCGCCGCCCGTCGCGAGCTTCGATTTCAACTCCGGGTCATAGACGTAATAGCCCGTGCCCGTGTCTCGATAAATCGTGTAGAGACGCTCGTCAACGTCATCTTGAAACGTGACGCGGACGCTGCCGCGCTTCGCACCGCGACGCAGGAAATCGCTCTTCTTGTAATCGAGCGTGTCGAAGAGCGCCCACGCGATAGCTTCGAGAATCGTCGTCTTGCCCGCGCCGTTGGGGCCGACGATGGCGGTCGTCCCGCGCTCGAAAGAAAACGAGCGGCCTTCGTAGGATTTGATGTTTTCCAGTTCGACCCGTGTGACGTGCATAGCAGATGATGAGGACTAAACGTGCGGTCATCAATCGAGGGCGATAATCTTGACCGCAAAAGCCGCCGGTCGTGGGTAAGATTGATCAATCTTACCCACGTAGGCGCGAACCTTGTGGACTTTCTCAAAATCTCTTATAGAAATTTTGACGAGATTGCCGTCGCCAAGCTCGCGGTAAATAACCGTGTCAGGTGTCGCCCAGAGTACCCTCTCTTGTCCGTCTGCTTGTTTGACATAGATGTCGTAAATAATCTCTGGCGAGAACCAGCCGTTCAAATCACCGTGCTCTGAATCCACTATGAAATAATCAACAAACTGTCCTTCAATAACTGCCGCCTCATCCGGTAACTGATGAAACGATTGTGACAAAGCATATCCGCTGATCAGAATCGCCATCACGAGCACGGCGGAGAGCACAGCACGGGAACCGTAAAACATTTTACTCATTTACCTTCAGCACGGCGAGGAAAGCTTCCTGCGGGATTTCGACGCGACCGACGCGCTTCATGCGTTTCTTGCCTTCCTTCTGTTTTTCGAGCAGCTTGCGTTTGCGCGAGATGTCGCCGCCGTAGCATTTGGCGATGACATTTTTGCCCATCGCCTTGACTGTCTCGCGCGCGATGACTTTGTTGCCGATGGCGGCTTGAATGGGAACCTCGAAGAGTTGGCGCGGGATGAGCTGGCGCATCTTTTCGGCAAGGATGCGCCCGCGCGCAATCGAGTTACCGCGATGGACGATGATCGAGAGCGCGTCAACGGGTTCTCCCGCGACCATCAAGTCGAGCTTGACGAGGTCTGAGTCCCAGTAGCCGACGAAATGATAATCGAGAGAAGCGTAGCCGCGCGAGACGGACTTGAGACGGTCATAGAAGTCGAGCACGATTTCATTCAAGGGCAACTCGTAGGTGAGCATGACGCGCTTGTCGGTGATGTACTCGAACTTCTTTTGCACGCCGCGCTTTTCTTCGAGCAAGGGAAGGATGCCGCCGAGATAATCGTCGGACGTGAGAATCGTCGCGAGGATGACCGGCTCTTCAATCTTCACGATGCGGACGGCGTCGGGCATCCGCGCGGGCGAGTCAACTTCGACGATCACGCCGTCTGTCGTCGTCACGCGATAACGCACGCCCGGCGCGGTCGTGATGAGGTCGAGATTGAATTCGCGTTCCAGTCGCTCCTGCACGATTTCCATGTGGAGCAGTCCGAGGAAGCCGCAGCGAAAACCGAAGCCGAGCGCGACGCTTGATTCCGGCTCGTAGAAAAATGAAGCGTCGTTCAAGCGCAGCTTGTCGAGCGCGTCGCGCAACTCTTCGTACTGGTTGGCCTCTACGGGATAGAGTCCGGCGAAGACCATCGGCTTGACTTCTTGAAAGCCGGGGAAGGGCACGGTCGTCGGGCGCGCGGCCTCGGTGATGGTGTCGCCGATCTGCACGTCCGCGACCGTCTTGATGGAGGCCGTCATAAAGCCGACTTCGCCGACGCCGAGCGTGCCGATGGGCGTCGGGCGCGGGCGGTTGACGCCGATGGTCTCGACGAGATAGTCGCGTCCCGTGTTGAAGAAACGAATCTTCATGCCGGGCTTAATCTCGCCGTCTATGACGCGAAAGAGGACGATCACGCCCCTGTAAGAGTCGTACCACGAATCGAAGATGAGCGCCTTCAACGGCGCGCGCGCGTCGCCCTTCGGATAAGGAATGTCGCGGACGATGGCTTCGAGAATTTCAGGGACGCCGATGCCGGTCTTGGCCGACGCGAGCACGGCGTTGCCGGTGTCCAAACCGATGACGTTCTCGATTTGCTCTATAGCCTTCTCCGGCTCCGCGCCGGGCAGGTCAATCTTGTTGATGACAGGAATGAACTCAAGATTATTTTCAATCGCGAGATAGGTGTTGGCGAGCGTCTGCGCCTCGACGCCCTGCGAGGCATCAACGACGAGCAGCGCGCCCTCGCAAGCCGAAAGCGAGCGCGAAACTTCATAACTGAAATCAACGTGGCCGGGCGTGTCAATCAGATTGAGGACGTAGTCCTGCCCGTCCTGCGCGCGATAGTCGAGACGGACGGCGTGCGCCTTGATCGTGATGCCGCGCTCGCGCTCCAAGTCCATGTCATCCAGGACTTGCGCTTCCATGTCGCGCCCTGCGACCGCGCCCGTCAACTCCAGCAAACGGTCGGCCAGAGTGGACTTGCCGTGGTCAATGTGCGCGATAATCGAGAAATTTCTGATGCGTTCGGGATTCATTTTTTAGCCGTCAGCGTTCATCAATCAGCCTCTCGGCTTTCGTCTTTTGCTGAACGCTTAACATAACAAACCGCGCGTCAAACCGCACGCGACGATTAGGAGACGCTGAATGATGAAGGGAAGCGAACGGCAAGCCGGCAGACTTCGACTAGATAGATGATACGAGACTTAATTTACGGGACAGTCGAGATTAAAAAATTGAATAGCTGGAAATACCGGAGCGTGAGTTGAAGTGCAGAAGCATGAATTGGTTCAAGCAACTGCGGCGGCGGCTCGCGGCATTTCATCCCAAGTGCGATTCTCCAGCACCCTACCGGCTTTCTTTTTATTCGTGCCGCCCCATTGCTTGAAGAAGAAGGGAACGCTTGCGGCTTTGCACTGATTGCGAATATCAATCACCCAATCATCCCGCATCACACGCGCTCCGGGGCCGGACTCGCCGCCGACGATGACCCAATCAATACCCGTCAGATTCAAATCATGCAAAGGGCTGAGAAGCGGCTCGAGCGATAAGAATTTAATATGCGCGCCGGTCTCGCGAAGATGTTCGATGCGAAAAGTGTAATCCTGACTTTCGACGCTCACGCCCATCCAGATATTCGGACGCCAAGCAAGGCTCTTGCTCAATCTCATCAAACGCTGCGAGCGTTTTGTCAGAATCTGGAAGCGGTGTTGGCTGGCGCGTCCCATCACATCAAAAACCCTGTGGATGTATTCAGTCGGAACGTCCCTGTGAAAGAGGTCGCTCATCGAGTTGACGAAGATGACCTGCGGCGTCTTCCACTTGAGCGGCAACTCAAGCATGTGTTCCTGAACTGTCAGCTTGAAACCGTTGGCGTAGTTCGCCTGCCCCATCGCCTGCAAGCGAAGAGCCAGCCTCTCCGCGTAGCAATGGTCGCAGCCGGGGCTAATCTTCGTGCATCCCGTGACGGGATTCCAGGTTGATTCCGTCCATTCGATTGAAGAATTCGATGCCATTAGTGAACACCTCTTGTCTCGTACTTCTTAAATATGTGCTCGATGATATTACTTGCCGCAGAATTGTGAGATGCGAAAAAGAGATAATAAACAATAGCTCCTATTGAGTTACGCATGGGTATAGGCTTCGGAACGTATTTGAATCCGGCCTTTTTTAGCAATCGCTGACGGAAGCCCTCAGCAACGATTTCATTGGGTTCCTTTTCCGGGAATCCAAAAAGATTTCGATCCGTCGCGTAAGCAACTTGTCTCCAAGAATCATCACCCCAAAATGCAGTCATTCTTGAGACGGCAGTTTCATCAACTTTGTCAGGGTCTTTCCAGAGAGCATTTCGATTCATATCCATTGTCGGAAAGTTCAAGAACATATCAAGAGTCTTCATCTTGCCTGCTGTTTCGATCACTTCCCAATTCAGATGTAGCCCGTATGGGTCTAACAGGCACAAGCCTCTGCGGAAGTTCTCATATTTAACTTTCGGGAAAACTTGGTTAAGCAGAATGTCATTGCAATCACCCTCATACAGATACACATCTTTTCTACTACCGACCAGTTCACCCAACGTGTCCAACTTCTTTCCATCAAGGTCAATAAGATGAAACTCTCTGAATGGCGGTTCGACGTAGAGCGCATTTAGCGGACTGCCAGCCACGAAATCTCCACTCGCTTTCGAGATGTGAATACCAGCTCCTGCAAAGGCATCAATGTAGAGGTGGAATAAATTCTTCTGTTTTGAAAGGATTGTGGAATACGCTTTAGCATATTCTCTGACAATATCGAGTTTAAGCTCTGACCAGTAACCGATTTTGTCGAACTTCAACTTTGAGGGGCGGTTCATATCTACTCCTAGAAATGAGGAAGATGGAGCAAAGAACTCAGGTAACGAAGAGACACTATAACACTCTTCCACTCGTGTGGTTCGCAAAAGTTGACGTGCAGGAATTAAACAGTTTTGCTTAATGATGTGGCGTCGCGCGCGAGCATGGCGGCTCCGATGGGGACGGCGTCTGTGCCGAGCGAGGCGGCGACGATTTGGGTGGCTTCAAAGCAGGGTTGGAAGGCGCGGCGTCCGGCTTCGCGGATGATGGGGCTGAGAATTAGCTCGCCCGCTTCCATCACGCCGCCGCCGAGCACGATGCGTTCGGGGTTGAGCAGGTTGATGACGGCGGCGACCGCTGTCCCGATGTAGCGTCCGGTGCGCTCAATCATCAGGAGCGCGAAGTCGTCGCCGTTTTTCGCTTCGCGCGCGACATCGGCGGCGTTGAACTCTTTGTTCATGGCGAGGCGCGAGAGTGAAGACGTGCCGTCGCGGTAGAGACGCTCGTGCGTGCGGCGGACGATGTTGGGCGCGGAGGCGACCGTCTCAAGGCAGCCCGTGTTGCCGCAGGTGCATTCGATGCCTTCGGGGTCAATCGTGATGTGGCCGAACTCACCGGCGAAGCCGGACGCGCCGTGCCATAATTTGCCGTCGAGGATGATCGCGCCGCCGATTCCATCGCCGATGGTGACGTAGAACATGTGACGGCTGCCGCGTCCCGCGCCGACCGTGTACTCACCGAAGGCGGCGGCGTTGGCATCGTTTTCAAGTGTGACGGGAAGCCCGGTCGCAGCCTTCAACTCCGACGCGAGATCGCCGCGCGCGGCAGACGGGAGTCCCGAAGAAATGATGACGCGCCCCGTCTCTGGATTGACGAGTCCGGGCACGCCGACGCCGAGCGCGGACACGCCTTCGCCTGCCGCGTCGCGCAACTCCGCGACCATCTGCGCGACCTGCGCCGTCACGTCACCGTTGCGTTCGAGCGCGGCTTCGCGGCGTTCGACGACCTGACCATCCGTCGAGACGAGCGCCGCGCGCAAGGCCGCGCCCGACACGTCCGCGCCGATAAAATGCTGATTTTTCTGCGCCGGACTGCTCATCTCTGAAGGCCTCTCAACTTAAGCATCTATGATATTTAGAAGTGAAACGAGGTGACGTTGAAAATGGTAACAAAGGGTCACGAGGGGTGTCAAACAACACGTTCTCCGTGTAGAATAACGAGCCGTTTAAGACGAGTGTTAGAAAGTGAGAAACTCTTTCACTCAACATTCATTATTCAACACTCATCATTTTCTACCGCATCGCTTTCATGGATTGGCAACACGTCAACGAACTCATCGGGAGGCTGGGGCCGCCCGCCATCTTTCTGCTGACGATAGTGGAGGGAGACATCACACTGCTCTTGGCGGGCGTGCTGGCGCATGGGCTGGCGTTCGGCGACTACAGTTTCGCGCAGGTGCTTTTGGCGGGGACGCTCGGCGGCGTCGTCAGCGACAACGCGGCTTACTGGTTGGGACGCGGGACGCGCTCAAGCGTCCAGCACTATCGTTTTTATCGCGTCGCGCAGCCGCGCATCGAGCGTCTGACAGAAAAGTTCGGGCTGCTCGCGATTTTCGTCTCGAAATATACTTATGGTTTGCGTTGGGCGGCGTGCGCTTTTTACGGCGTGGCGCGAATGCGTTATCTTCGCTTCCTGCTGTTGTCGTTCATCAGTTGTTTCATCTGGGTGTTGAGCCTGACGGGCGCGGGCTACATTTTTCACACGGCGATCAACAGGCTCATCGGCAACCTGCACGACTTGAGCGTTGTTGTGCTCGTCGTTGTCGTACTCGTCATCATCGCGGGCATCTGCGGCTTCTACTTCGCCGAGCGGTACCTCTCGAAAAAAGTCGAAGAGGCGAACCCCGCGCGCATCCAACAGTTTGAACTCGCCGCAGAGGAAAAGTTTCAGGAGATCAAAGAAGAGTTGCAGGAAATTCTTCCCGGCCAGCGCGCCTCGCGCCAGAAAGATACACCAAAGTCGAAACCCGGCAAGATCGAAGGAGACTGAAGAGAAGTGATAAGTGATGAGTGATAAGTGATGAGATAAAGACATCTTCCTTCTCATCACTTATCACTCATCACTTATCACTCATCACCCAAACCATGATTATCGAAGCCATAGCCCCGACGCGCGTTGACCTCGCGGGAGGGACGATTGACATCTGGCCGCTCTATCTTTTTCATCCGGGCGCGACGACCGTCAACTTCGCCATCTCGCTCTATGCGAACTGTCGCATAGAGACGCGCGCAGACGACCGCGTCATCCTTGAGTCGCGTGACCGGGGGCTTTCATTCGAGACGAGCGTTGGCGCGGTCGCCGAACTCGCGCGCGAAGAGCGACTGGAACTCATCTCGAAGCTCGTGCATTTCTTCAAGCCGGAGACGGGCTTTCATCTCGTCGCGGAAAGCATGGCTCCGGCGGGCGCAGGACTCGGCGGCTCGAGCGCGCTCGCCATCGCGTGCATCGGCGCGCTCAACCGTCTCGTCGGCGACCGTTATGCGGAAAGCGAGTTCATCAAGATCGCGGCCAACGTCGAGACGACGGTGATTCGCGTGCCCGCAGGCTTTCAGGATTACTACGGCGCGTTTTACGGCGGCGCGAACTCGATCCAGTTCAACGCCGACGGCATCCGTCGCGAACCTATCAACGTTGACTACGAAGGGTTGGAGCGTCGCATCGCCATTTGCTACACGGGCGAGCCGCGACTATCGGGCACGAACAACTGGGAAATTTTCAAACGCCACATTGACGGCGACAAAAATATCTTCGACATCTTCGACGGCATCCGTGATACCGCGCGCGAGATGCGTCTTGCGCTCACAGCGAGCGACTGGCCGCGCGTCAGCGAGATTATGAGTGCGGCATATCCGAAGCGTAAGCAACTCGCGCCGAATGTCACGACGCCGCACATGGAAATGCTCGTCGAACGCGCGCTGGCGAGCGGCGCGTTGGCGGCGAAAGTCTGCGGCGCGGGCGGAGGCGGCTGCATCGCATTTCTATGCGCGGAAGGAAAGAAGGAGTCGGTCGAGCGCGCGCTCGCCGCAGAGGAAGGCGTCGAAGTGTTGCGTTGGAACGTCGCGCGCGATGGACTGGTCGTACGCACGTCCTGATTCATCGCACACTTAGAACCTCAATTCAGGAGAAACAATATGTCATTCTCACATGCTTGTTTCATCAGCTACCGGCATCGCCCGGGTCGCGAATATCAAGCCACTATCGAAGACCTTCGCACGACACTTCAGAATGAAATCGAGATGTGGATGAACCAGCAGGTTTATCTCGACAAAGATCGGCTAGAGGGTGGAAACTTTTTTAATCAGGCACTATCGCAGGCGCTGTGCCAGAGCGTCAGCATGGTGGTCTTTTATATTCCGCCCTACTTCGACGCCGACTATACCTACTGCGCGCGTGAGTTCAAGGCAATGGAGCAACTCGAAGCGAAAAGGCTTCAGGCGCTCGGCATTGCGGGCGGGGCGAACGGGCTGATCATTCCTATCGTCTGTCGTGGATGGGACGCCTTTCCCGCCGAGATCAAGAACATCCGCCAATGCTATAACTTCGAGCCTTATTACATGGAGAAGCGGAAGATCAGCCAGCACGCCGAAGGACGGAAAAAAGTCAAGCAGATCGCTAAGTACATCTTCGACCGCTTTCAAGAACTAAAGGCGAAGGACATCGAGATGTGCCGTGAATGCAGAAACTTCACTATGCCGCAGGAGAATGACATTCTCCCATGGCTGAACAAGTTGCTCGCGTCACCGGAGCAGTCTTCCGGGAGCCAATTCCCGAGGCTCTAAGGGCGACAACATGACTTCAAGTTCATCCATTTCTATCTCTGACGCGCCGCCCGGAGAGGTCATCACGTTCTACTCATACAAAGGCGGCACTGGCCGCTCGATGGCGCTGGCGAACGTCGGCTGCCTGCTGGCCGCTCAGGTGAGAGACCAGAGCAGAGGCGTGTTGATGATTGATTGGGATTTGGAAGCGCCGGGGCTGCACCGCTACTTCCATCTCAAGGCTTCCCCAAATGAGAGCAGCGTCACGCGCGACTCCGCGCTCGACCCGCAGCCGGGGTTGATTGACCTCTTCCGCCGGTTAGATGAAGCGACTCCTCGCGAAGGTTATGGGAATGAAGATGAGGGGGCGGAGCACGCGGCGTCCCTCGCCAAAAAATTCTCGGTCAAAGAAGAGTATGCCTTACCGCTCAGTGCTGTCCCCAATCTCTATTTGCTCAAGGCCGGTCGCTTTGACGACGACTACTCGAGCCACGTCAACACCTTCGATTGGGAGAGTCTGCACCGCCGCTCCCCTTGGCTCATTCGATCTCTGACCGAACAATGGGCTGAAGAGTTCGAGTACGTCCTGATAGACTCGCGCACCGGGTTGACCGACACGAGCGGCATCTGCACGATGTTGATGCCTGAGAAACTGGTCGTCGTCTTCACGCCGAACCGCCAGAGTTTTACGGGCGTGGCGAACCTCGTCAGCAAGGCGAGCAAGTATCGCAAGGCGTCGGACGACTTGCGGCCTCTGATCGTTTTTCCTTTGCCTTCCCGCATCGAAGCATCGCGCGAAGACCTGCGTAAAGATTGGCGCTTCGGCAACTCCGAGCGCGGCATTGGCGGCTACCAGCCTCTCTTCGAGGAATTATTCCGCGAGGTTTACCAACTGAAACCTGCGGAGTGCGACTTGAACGACTACTTCGCCGAAGTGCAGATTCAGCAGACGGCCGACTACGCATACGGTGAGGAGATTGCCGTCCGCATCGAGCAGCAACACGACCGCTTCTCCATGACGCGCAGCTATCAGACGTTCACCGAGCGGCTGCTGAAATCCGAGGGGCCGTGGAAGTCGCCGCACGCTGCTGCGGAGGAATCATCCGCTCTCCCTGTGGAGACGAAAGCCGCGAAGGTGGTCGCGGCGGCGGATGAGTTCTATGCCGGACTTCCGCCCGAAAGCCAGCAACAAGTTTTGCGGCTGCTGACGCGGCTCGTGCGCGTCGCGCCGCCGGAAGACAAGAGCGGCGACACACTAGCACGCGCGAAGATGGCTGACATCGAGCAGAACTTGAGGCCGATGGTCAAACTCTTAAATGATACCGGCGTGGTTGCCATCGGGGATTACAACGAGGGTGGAACGAAAGTCGCGCTGGTGGGCGGAGAGAATCACGAGCAGGGCATGGTCGTTGAGGCGGCGGACGAATCGCTCGTGCGCGACTGGCCGCCGTTGCGTGATTGCATCGACAAGAACCGGGACTTTTTATTCTGGCGGCAGAAGTTGCGGACATATCTCGACGATTGGGAGTCGGGCGGACACGCGGGGCAAGACCTATTAACCGGCTCTTCGCTCTTGACTGCGAGAGTTTATTTGGAGATGCTGTCGGAAAATCTTAACGAGATGGAAGTGATTTACATTGTAAAAAGCATCGGGCATCAGATGCTATGGCTCAAAGTCTGGTGGGCACTTCGGACAGTCTTCGCGGGATTGGTAATCTTCATTATCTGGTTCATGTATGTGCTGAGCTTTGGTGGAAACAGCAACCGTAATGTGCCTGTCGCCCTTTCTACACCTTCACCAACCGTCAGCGACGAGCAGATAAGTAAATACTTCTCTAAAGTTTGGGAACAACAAGAAAAGCAGAAGCAGGCCGCCACCGTTCACATCTTCTTCCATGATTCTAAGGATGCCGCCATCGCCCTATCGCTCAAGAAGCACCTTGAAGAGCAGGGCTTTAATGTGGCTTCAGTAAAGCAACGAAATGGTAAAACTGCCAGTCTCATCCTTACTTACTTCGAAGATGTTGACCTCGCGTCATTTGCGTTGAAAGGTGATGTAGTCGGCTTTCTGCAAGATCACGGAATAGAAATCAGCAATGACGCTATTACAAAACAAGACCCGCCGCGCGGCATGACACCAGGGCGAATCGAGGTCTGGCTGCCATCGTTACGGCAAGAAGTTGGCGGAAGTAACACAAACACGAAAAACTAACGCGGCACTATCCCAAGTCGAAAACTGTGGTGCGCGCCGTTAGACTTAACAGCCAAGTCTAACGGCGCGCACCATTTTCACCTCACACAAGTGAAGAAGGTGAGTCCGGCGCGAACTCAATCCTTTTTGTGCGCCGCCATTGCCTGACGGATGAAGTCCATCACTTCATCGCTGTATGGTCTCGGCTTTGAGGCAGGCCAGTTGGATTTGTCCGAGTGCATCTTATTCAGTCCTTCCTGAATGGCTTGATTGCCGCCCGTGAAAGCCTTAATCAGATTCATCCAACGCGAGGCGAGACCTTGCGCCTTTTCGCTCGCAGGGTCTTCGCCGCCCTTGACCGCCGCTTCGACTTCCGCGATGAGCGTCGCCCAATCTCTCTGGCCTTGCTCGACTTCTTCCGGCGTTACCGTCCGGCGTTTCTCGGCGAGCGCGGCCTTCGCTTCATCCGAGTAAAATTTATCCGTCCATGTCATGTCTTTGTCCATATTGATCACCTCGATTATTTTTTTGAACGCTTCCCAATTCGACTCGGAGCCTGCCGCCGCCACGCGCTCGGCGCGCGCGATGGAGTGGATGACGATGTCCAACTGACGACGTTGCGCCTCGATGGCTTGGCGTTGCAGTCGGAGCGTCGCCTTCAGGTCAAGCTCGCGCTGACCGAGCAGGCTCTTGATTTGTTTGAGAGGCACGCCGATGAATTTCAACGTCACGATCTGTTGCAGGCGCGCGAAGTCGCCCGCACCGTAGAGACGATAGCCGCTAGGTGTCCGTCCCGCGCCCGGTTTGAGCAGTCCGAGACGGTCGTAATGGTGCAGCGTCCGCACCGTAACGCCGGTCAAGTCGGCGAATTCGCGCGCCCTGTACAGTGTTCGTGTCGTCTCTCTCAACGTCTTGAACCTCCCTCACGAAAAACATCCTACAGCCTGACGCAACGTCAGACTCAAGCGTTATTTTCAAAAAAAATCGTTGACGTAGAACGGAAAGAAAATTCGTTGACGAAAAAACAGACAGCGCGCGAGAGATACATCCATGCTCGCGCGCTGTCTGTGATGTGAAAGATTGTGCGTTGAAGCCGTCTCGCCGTCGCAGGCATCGAGCCGCTTTGTTACCCGGCGCGCTTGCCCGCTTCGATCTGCGCTTTGAGCCGCGCGACTTTTTCTTCCATCGTTTCGCCGGGTGGCGGCAGAAGATGCGCGGGAATCGGAATCTCCCGGCTGCCCGACGCGGCGGCGCTGCTCCTTCTCGGCGCAGATGGCGCGGACGATTCGGATAGCGCGGGTGAAGGTGGCGCGGCGGCGGCCACGCTCTGTTCAACTTCTGCGTGCGGCCTCTCGTCGGCGGGTGCGCCGGGCGTCAACTCCGTCGAGGCTTCAGGCGCGAGGTCTGAGACGGTTTCCGCGCCGGCGTGGGGCGAGGCCGTCGCGGCGGCGGGACTCAGAGGTGTGGGTGAAGCCTGACCCGTCGCGGCCTGCGCTTCTGCGGCGGGACGATGCCGGTCGGCTTCCGTCGAAGAATCCGGCGCGCTGGCGACAGTAGGCGGGGCAGGCGTCGCCTTCTTCACAGTCGCTTGTCCGCCCGCGTACTTCGCTTTCAACTCGGCTCTGATGCGGTCGCGTTTCTGTTCGGGCGTTTCGTCGCCGTCGGGAGCGGCTGAAGTTGTGGCGGTGATGGTCGTCCCGGCTGATGCGGTTGGCGTTGCAGCAGAGGCAGCGGGAACAGGCGCGCTTGATGTTGCTTGAGTTGATGCTTGCGGCTGACTCTCCGTCGTCGTTGATGCGTCAGTCTCCGCAGGTTTCTTCGCCGCAGGTTTGGCGGCTCCGGCATACTTCGCTCTGAGTTCGGCGGCGAGCCGCGCGCGTTTTTCTGCGGGCGTTTCATCGCCGGTCGGCGCGGCAGGCTGTGTGGTGGCGACGGGCGCGGCGGGTGTTGTCGTCTTCGTTTGAGCGACAGGACTGACAGCAGTCGCCTTTGAAGACTCGGCGGCAGCGACGTTTGACGCGGATGCTGTCGCGGGTTGTGACGGTTGCGGCAAGGCTGTCGTCGCCGCGCGCTTGAACGGCGCGGGCTTCCAGTTCGGCGTCGGATAGTCGTAAGCGGGAAGCGTCCCGCCGGCGGCGCGCAGGATGGCGGCGAGGTCTTTTTCGACGTAACGCTTCTGCCTGCGCGGGTCGCGGACGTGTCCCATCGGCGGCCCCATGTAGAGCGCGCCGCACGTCTGGCACTGGTGCAGCGCATCGTCGCCGCGCAGGTGCGCCGCCGCAGGGTGCGCCGTGTGCATCTCTTTGAGGTGGCCGTTGCACAGCTTGCCCTTTTCGTTCTTCTCGTTGCACACGGTCTGCCCGACGGCGATACGTTTGGGCACGCCGGGACGCGATTCCTGCTGTTCAGTCGGCGCGTGCTTTGCGACCACTTCCGTGGCGGCTTCAATTTTGTTCGGCTCGGTTGACATCGTTTAAGGATTCCTTCGGCGACTTTGAATCTCGCGCGCGGCGCGTGCGTTCGTCTTAGATGTAAAACTTGCGAGCATCTTAAGGTGCGAGCGAAAGAGCGTCAACAAAACAAATGATGAATGCGAAATGATGAAGGATGAATGAAAGCAAAGAAGCTCCGCACCGATATTCATCATTCATCATTCCGCATTCATCGTTTATCATAGCGGCACATGAAGAGAAGGCTGTTCGGTTGGTTATGGCGGAGCGCGCCGAAGGCTGTGCGGCGTTGGGGTATCTGGGTGACGCAGGCGCGCTTTACGGCGACGGCGGGCGCAGTCGTCGAAGACGAGACGGGGCGCGTGCTGTTGTTGCATCACGTCTTTCGCAAAGGTAGCCGCTGGGGCATCCCCGGCGGGTTTCTGACGCAGGGCGAGCAACCGGAGGATGCCGTGCGGCGCGAACTGCGCGAGGAGATCGGCGTGGAATTGGAGCACGTCAGGCTGGCCTTCGCGCGGACGCTCGCGCGCCCGCAGCAGATCGAGTTTATCTTTCGCTGCCGGTTACGCGCGTCGAGCATCAATGAACAGTCGCAGAGTTTTGAAGTTGACCGCGCCGCGTGGTTCGAGCGTGACGCGCTCCCGCAGGAGTTGCCGCTTGATCAACGCCGTCTCATCATCCGCGCGCTCGACGGTGGCGCGCGGATGCCTGACTAATGTTATGCTGTAAAAAAAATAGATGTCGGATATTAGATGTTGGATGTTAGCGAAAACCAGTTCTCGGCTGACATCTAATCTTCAGCATCCAACATCTGCCCTTCAAGGAGAAAAAGCCAATGATGCCGCAACTGATTCCGCCGCCGGAGCTGGTGATGGAGATGTTGAAGAAAACGGGCGCATACCGCGAGGGACATTTCGTCTATCCGTCGGGTCGCCACACGCCGCACTACTTTCAGATGCCGCTCGCTTTCCGTTACTACGACACGGCGCGCGTGCTGGCCGTCGCGCTGTCTCGCAAGTTCCGTCTGGAGAAAGATGTCTCCAGCGTCCTGCCGAAAGTCGCGATCATCAGTCCCAGTCCCGGCGGCATTCCGGTCGCCTTCGGCGTGCGCGAGGCGCTGAGCGCCGAACAGATTTACTGGGCCGAGCGCGAAGAGGGCAAGCGCATGTTTCGCCAGTACGTCAACGCGGGTGAGGTCAATCCGTGCGTCATCGTGGACGACATCACGCGCTCCGGCGACGCGCTGCTGGAGACCGTCAAACTCGTACACGACCTCGGCGCGACCGTCATTGGCTGCGGCGTGATCGTCCGTTTCAAGGATGCGCCCACGCGCATCGAAGACGGCGCGGTCAGCGTCCCTATTGTGTCGCTAGTCGAGTTTGAGGCCAAGTGGTACGACGATGGCGCAGACTGCACCGAGTGCGGCAAGAACGCGCCCGCCGAACACGTCCGGTTCTAAAACAGTGATGAGTGATGAGTGATAAGTGATGAGTTAAAGACTTCTTCTTTCTCATCACTTATCACTCATCACTCATCACTTGCTTTTTTAGATTTCGTGCCGGTTGGTGAGCGCCTTGTCCATCGTCACTTCGTCCACGTATTCGAGGTCGCTGCCCACAGGCATTCCCATCGCGATGCGCGTCGTGCGGACGCCGAGCGGTTTCAACAGGCGGCTGACGTAGCTGGCGGTGGCTTCGCCTTCGGTGGTCGGGTTGGTGGCGAGAATCACTTCGCGCACCTCGATGTTGTCGTTGTTTTCAGGACGCAGGCGCGGCAACAGATTTTGCAGGCGGAGGTCTTCCGGCCCCATCCCGCGAATCGGCGAGAGGCTGCCGTGCAAGACGTGATAGAGGCCGTGATAGCTGCGCGTCTTTTCGACGGCGACGAGATTGTAAGGCTCTTCGATGATGCAGATAATCGAGCGGTCGCGCGACGTTGAAGTGCAGAAACGGCACGGCTCAACGTCCGTCAAATTATTGCACACCGAACACATCACGATCTTCAACTTCACGTCCTGCATCGCCGCGACGAAACGCTCCACTTCGGCGTTCGTCATCCGCAACACTTGAAACGCCAGACGCTGCGCCGTCTTCTGCCCGATGCCCGGCAGACGCTTGAATTCATCTATCAGCTTGGTGACTGGTTCGGAGTATTCGAGCATAGAAAGTTCAAAGTTCAAAGTTCAAGGTTCAAAGTTGAAAAGCCATGATCTGACTTTGAACTTTGAACCTTGAACTTTGAACTTACATGAGTCCGGGCGGGAGCATTCCGCCGAGCTTGCCCTTCATGGCTTCGTCAACTTTGCGCCCCGCTTCGTTGACGGCGGCGACGATGAGGTCTTGCAGCATCTCGACATCGCCTTCCTTGATGGCCTCCGGGTCAATTTTGATTGACTCGACTTCTTTCGAGCCGCGCATCTGGACGGTCACGACGCCGCCGCCGGCGGTCGCGTCAACGACCATCTCGTCCATCTCTTTCGCCATCTTTTCCTGCATGGCCTGCGCCTGCTTCATCATCTGCTGCATGTTCATGCCGCCGGGAAATTTCATCGCTTTATGCTCCCCTTATCGCTTCTAAAAACTGTGTTGCCATCCTAACTTTCATCCGTCGCGAATGCAAAGCCATCCCGCCGCACGCGCCAATACGCATGGCAAAAAATAAGCGCGCCGTCCGGGCGTGATACCCGGACGGCGCGGAAAAGTCTTCACCAGACGAGGCGGCGCGCTTTACGGCAGAGCCTCGACGTTGATGAGGAACTTGAATGTGCCGGTCTGCTGAATGCCGAGCAGGAACCGCACGTTGACGCTCGCCCCGTTCGCCAGAGGCGTTCCCAGCGTCACCGTCCCCGCCGACATTGAAGAGTTGAACCCGCCGCCGTTCAGTTGGCTGGGCGGCGTCTCCAGCGTCATCCCCTGCACGTTCACCGTACACGGCGTTGTGGCTACGCCATTTGAAGCAAGGCACGTCGCCGCATCGTTGATACCGGAGACGACGACCAGAGTTGAAGTGCGCGGACGTAAATCCGCGAACCCCGAAGGAGCCGGGAACGTCGTGATGTCAATGACGCGGAAGCGCAGTCTCGTCACATTCGCGCCCGTGTTGTTGACGACGCGACGACGGATGTCGAGCGTGCCGAACGTTGAGTTGTTCGCCGGATCGGACGTGAAATCTCTGACCCGGTTGGGCGGCACAGACGACGAGATAGTCGCGTCAAGCAACTGGACGGGAATCGTCGAGTTACGTTGAATGGGCGAGGAGAGATTCTCCGGCCCCGGCGCGCCAAGCCGCTGGCCTGCGCCTGCGGATGTGCCGTTGGTGTCCACGAAGTAGAAATCCGTGGCGTTGTTGTCCGTGTCAACGGGCAGACCGCTTGAAGGGCAGGGACCAAGTGTGGTGATCGAGCCACTCTTGCCGCAGGTATCGCGGACGAAGGCGTAGTCAATCGAGAAAGGCGTTAAGGCCGGATAGCCCGTGCCTTCCTTGTAGAGCGTGTTGGCCTCACTCGTTGAGCCAACCGCGTCGAGCCGGTTCGCCAGAGTGAAGGTCGTCGTGCTGCTGAAGAGCGCGATACCCGCATTGTCTGGAATGTCGGTCGTGTAGGTGGCGTCGCCCGTCGCGTTCGGAACGTTGGGAGGCGTGCCGCCGTCATCAGTCGGCGCAGGTTCGCCGCCGGCCTTCACTTCGTCGGACGAATTGACGTTTGACCACTTCGTCTTCGATTTGCCATCCGTTGCGGGAGCGTCGCCCGTCGCCGGAGCATCACCCGTTGCGGGAGCGTCACCCGTTGCGAGTGCGTCGCCCGTCGCCGGAGCGTTGCCCGACGGATAGCTGCCGAGCGAATAGGCAACCGAGTTAACACAGAGGAAGTGGCCGCGCGCGGGAATGACCGTGCCGTTCGGAATCGTGCAGCGCAGCGTGCCGTCCGAAGCCACGATGCCGTAACCGGCGGATGCGTCCGTCGCGCCGACCGTGTGCGGCGAGTTGAGTGTGTTGTAAATCTCTATGAACTCGTTCTGCGCGCCGTTCGGGTTGGGGCCGCGCAGGCGGAACTCGCTGATGATGATCTGGCCGGCGCTGACCGGCGCGTCGTCGTTCGTGATGGTTAAGACCGACGTGTTCGGCGTGCCCAGAGCCGCGCCGCCCTGTGCGTTCGTCAGCGCAAGGTTAACGGTCTCGTTCGGCTCAAAGGCCGTGTCGCCCTTGACGGTGATGGCGATGTTTCTGGATGTCCCGTCGCCCGACGCCCAGGTGAGCGTTCCCGTTGCGGGAGAGGCCGTGTAGTCGCCGGGCGAAGTGGCCGTGCCGTTCGTCACAGCATAGTCCACGGAGACGTTGCCGTCCGTGCCGCCGGTGCGCGTGACGACGGCGTTGAAGGTATGGTCGGCGTTCGTCTCGCTATCGGTGTAGGTGGCGGAAGAGAATTGAATACTGCCGGGCTGCACTGCCGCCGCTTCGGCGAGCGTCCAGTCGGAGAACGATGAGACGCCGTTGATACTGGCTTGCGTCGTGGTTGGCGGAGCGGCGGGCGGGAGTTGTTGCAGCGTGCCGCCGTTATTCTTGATGAAGACGTAGTTAGCTGCTGTGCCGACCACGTCGGTCGCAAGATAGTTGAACGTTAGGTCAGCGACGAGGCCGCTGATGCCTGACGACAGCGGCCAGTATCTTTGCAGCGCGTTTGTGCCGGAGATTTGAGGCAGTTTGCCCTGTATGGCCTTGACGGTGAAGTCGCCGGGGAACGTTCCCGCCGTGGCGTTGACGGTGACGGGCGAGAAGCCGTTGGCCGTGCCGACCTCGAAGGTCTTGCTGCCCGCCGCCGTGTAATTTTTCCGCAGGTTGCCGATGACGTGGCCGCTCGTGCGCGCGACCGTGGCTGCGCCGCCGATGATGACGGTGTTGGCGTTCGTCGTCAGATTGCCTGCCGTGAAGGTCAGCGTGCCCGTGAACGTCAGGTCGCCGCCCGCAAGGACGACGCCGTTGGTGTTGTTGATGGTGCTATTGGCAATGGTTCTTGACGGCGGAATTTCGACGCTCGTTGTGCGCGCCGCTCCCTCCTGCGCGTAGATAATCGTCTGGCCGCCCGTGCCGATGTTGAAGACGGGAGCGACATCGAAGTTGCCGGCGGTGTTCGTGCCGCCGGTCAATCCGTACTGGATGACGCCGACGGTCGCGCCGCCATTGCCGAGCGTCAGCTTGTTGCTGTTGGTGATGTTGCCGCGGAAGAAGTTGACGCGCTGCGTGATGATGCCGTTCGAGGCCGGGTTGATGGTCAAACCGAGCGGGTTGTCCATCGTCAGGTCAACCGAGCCGCTGGCTGTGACGATGGTCGCCGTGCCGGAGCCGGTATAGGTTTGCGCGTTCGTGCCGAGGAAGTAGAAGCGCGCGCCGCTCGTCGCAACCGTAATCGTTCCGTTGTTGGTGATGGTGTCGCCGATGACGAGCCAGACGAAAGCCTGCGTGTTGAGGGTCGAACCGGCGGGAATCGTGGTGTTCCCGAACGTGTTCGTCTGCGCCGCGAACAGCACGTTCTTGGCGTTGGTCGTGTTGTCTATGACGAGCGCCGGCACTTGCCCGCGAATGCGGAAGTCGAAATTGCCGGAGTTGCCCGCCGTCGCGGCAGTGCCGACGTTGAGCGTGCCGCCCGTGACGTTGGCCGTGCTGGAGACTTGATAGTCGAGACGGTTGCCGGCGGTCGCGGTGGAGTTAATCTGGACGAGGTTGATGCTGCCGCCGCTCATGTTGAAAGTCGAAGTGGTGGAGGTCAGGCCGAAGGAGGCGGTCAGCGAAGAAGCGTTGCCGATGGTCGAGACGTTGACCGTGCCCGCCGTCTGCGTGTAGGTGACGGCGCTCGCCGAGTTCAGCCGCCCGGTGAAGTTCGTGGTTCCGCCCTCGATGATGAACGATGCGCCCGCGCCCGCGCCCATCGCGTTGCCGGAGGCCGTGCCGACGTTGAACGTGCCCTGCGAGATGCGGAGCAGCCCGTTGTTGGTGGGCGAGCCGGCCTGTCCCGCGACGGTGTAGTTCGGGTTGTTGAGCCAGAAGCCTGCGGTCGCCGGAATCGTATAGGTAGCTGCGGCGAAGACCCGGCTCGTGCCGGTGAAAGTGCCGGAGACTTTGATCGTGCCATTAGTGAGCACCAGCCAGCCGCCGACTACTGTGTCGGTCGTCACGCCGCGGACGGTGAAGTTCGCCGTTGTCAACTGAAGGAGAGGCGCGAACGTGGTTCCCTTATTGATCGTAATCTGGCGGATGTCGGTCGTCGCGCCCGTGCCGCCAAACGTGTTATCCGCACTTCCCGTGAACGTGATAGACGCGCCGGCTGTATCCGCGTTGGTCGAGAAATCGAGCGTGCCGTTATTGGTTAAATCCGCGCCGACGGAGAGGACGTGCCCGGTCTGCGTGCCCGTCGTCGCCGACTGGAAGATGCCGTTGCTGGCAACGGTCACATTGCTGCCGGTGGTGAGCGTGCGCGCCGTCGTCGCTTCCCATTGCAGTGTCGCCGCCGCGCCGCCCGTGCCGACCGTGACAGTGAAGCCGACAGCCGCCGTGTCAATCGTCACGGTCGCGCTGTTCACAATCGTGACGTTGTCGTTAATCGTCGGCACGACGCCGCCGACCCACGTCGCTGTGTCGCTCCAGTTGCCGCCGGCAGCGGTGGACGAGATGTTGCCCGCCGCGTTGGTCGTCACACTGTTCGACGCGGGGCCGCCGAGCGCGCCCTCTGTGACGGCGAACACCCGATAGAAGTATAGCGTGGCGGGGGCGACGGTGTTGTCCGTGTAAGAGGTCGCGTTGGCAGCAGTCTGCGTCAGGAAATTGTAAGTCGCGCCGCCGTCGGTCGAGCGATAGATGACGAAGCCGACTTCGTTAGTTGAATTGTCCGTCCAGTTGAGCGTGGTCGTGACGGCAGCCGTGCCGGTGAAATTGAGAGCGGTCGGCGCGGCGGGGACGTTCGGCGTGAAGGTGTAGGCCGTGCCCGCAGGGATGGCGTTGGTCTGCGCGTTGTTGGCCGTCGCGTAAGAGACGGTGTTGCTCGTCGTGGTCACGCTGGCGAAGTTTGTCGCCGCGCCGGATTGCAGTCCGACCGAGTAGCCGCCGTCAGCGGCGTTCGCGGCCTGAATCGCGCCATAGACGAATTCGATGACGCCGCTCGTTTCAAACAGCCACACCTGATAAGTCCCGTTGCCGTTGCCCGCGCAGCCCGCGCCGCGCGTGATCTGCATGTTCTGCCATTCGACGGTGAGCTTGCGATTCGGCGCAACGCCCGTCACCTTGAAATGCGCCTTGCCGTTCGCGCCCGTGCATTGGTCGTCCCAGTACGCGCCGATCTTCGGGGCGTCGGTCGTCGAGGCGAGGCTGTTGGTGAAACCTGTCGAGACGGCGGTCGCGCCGAGTCGCATCAGGCCGTTGGCGTTGACTGAGAACTGCGTCTGTCGCACGCCGTCGTACCAGTAGTCGAAACCGATGTTCGTGACCGGCGAGGCCGTGTCGTCCTGACTGGCGGCGACGAGTTGAGTCGTGCCGCTCGACATGTCATCGAGCGCGACGCCAGCAGCCGCCGTGAACGGATAGGATGTGGCGGTGACCAGGTTCGGTTCGGGCACGCCGCCCACCGGAATCCGCTTCACGCCCGTCGTGACGGTGGTTGTCGTTTCGGGTTCCGCATCGCTCTTGAGCGAGACGCTGCCGGCGAGCGCGGCTGTCTCCGGCGCAGTCTGCGACGGCGGCGGCGGCGGCGGTTGCCTGAGCATCGTGCCTTTCGACTGCATGTAGGCCGTCGCGGCGCAGACGCTGGCGACCAGCGCGAAGATAATGGAGGCGGTCAGGAAGCGCGTATTAAATCTCGAAGACAAAAAGGGGGAACGGGCGTTTTTCATTTGATGACTTCTCCGTCAGTGCATGTCAGGGTAAGTGCTCCGGCAGATTTTTGTCGGGACAAAGGCGCGACGCCGCCGCAGCAGTAGCAGCGTGCGATCACGTAGAATTTGAATCTGAACCTTCGGGGTAGGAACATCTTCCAAATACAAAATTGTTTGAAGCTGAGACCTTACAGGACGAAAACGAGGAATGCGGCGGAAAGTTTTTCAAACTGGAACTGTCAGCAACAGCTTCCGCCGGTCAGTTATTTTTAAGACGAGTGCGAGCAAGATTCTTTTTGACGCCCGCGATGAAAACCGCAACTAAAAACGTTGACGCAGACTATAATCGCCGGCGCGCAAAGTCAAGACACGGGCTATCGGTCGAAGCATTCGAGGCGCGTGGCGTCTGACATCTTTTGCCTCCATGCGCGCGCGTGTGATAAGCCATTGAAGCCGATGAAACGTTACGTCATCAAGCGTCCTGCGGGCGCGCAACTCCCCGATAGGCTCGCGCGCTATCGCGAAGAGTTGAACGAGGAGCAGTTCGCCGTCGCGACCTCCCAGCCGGGCGCGGCACTCGTCATTGCGGGCGCGGGCACGGGGAAGACGCGCGCCATCACGTATCGCGTCGCGTATCTCGTTGAGCAGGGCGTCGCGCCTTCGCGCATCATGCTGGCGACGTTCACGAATCGCGCGGCGCGCGAGATGCTGCGGCGCGTCGAAGCGTTGACGGGCGGCACGGGCGATGTCGTGCGGCGCGTCTGGGGCGGGACGTTTCACCGCATCGCAAATTTGATTTTGCGCCGGCACGCGGCGGCCATCGGCTACGAGTCGAACTACACGATTCTCGATAGCGAGGACGTCAAAGATTTTTTGAACGTCTGCGTTGACGAGGCCGGCATAGACACCAAAGCGCGCCGCTTCCCGAAGGCCGAAGTGCTGCTCGACATCATCAGCTATGCCAACAACACGGACGCGCCCATCGCCGAAGTCGTCCCGCGCCGCTACCCATATTTTGAGCCGCTGACGCAACAAATCACGCGCGTTGATCGCCTCTTTGCCGAGCGCAAACGCGAGCGCAACGTGATGGACTACGACGATTTGCTGCTCAACTGGAAACGACTGTTGATGGAAAAGGACGAGATCGCGCGTCTCTTGCAGGAACAATTTCAGCACGTCCTCGTGGACGAGTATCAGGACACGAACCGGCTGCAAGCCGAGATCGTTGACTTGATGGCGGCGAAGCATCGCAACGTGATGGTCGTCGGCGACGACGCGCAATCAATCTTCGCCTTTCGCGGCGCATCCGTCGAAGGCATCTACGAATTTCCAAAGCGTTACGCGGACGCGCAAGTCTTCCGGCTCGAAACGAATTATCGTTCGACGCCGGAGATTCTCGCCGTCGCCAACGTCTCCATCGCCGCCAATCGTCGCCAGTTCACGAAGACCTTGCGCGCCGCGCGTCCCACGCTCGGCCTCCCGCCCGCGCTCGTGCCCTGCCACGACGCAGACCAGCAGGCCGCCTTCATCGCCTCGCGCATTCTCGAATTGAGAGACGAAGGTTTGGGTTTAAGCGAGGTGGCCGTCCTCTATCGCTCGCATTATCACTCGCTCGAACTGCAACTCGAATTGACGAGGCGCGGCATTCCTTATCGCATCCGTTCGGGCGTGCGTTTCTTCGAGCAGGCGCACATCAAAGATGTCGTCTCTTACTTAAGGCTCGTCGCCAACGCGCGCGACGAACTCGCGTGGAAGCGCGTGCTCCGACTCATCCCGAACGTCGGCGCGGCGACGGCGAATCGCATCTGGGAGCGCATCGCTTACGCGCCCGACCCGCTCGCGCTCGTCGTGCGCGGCGAGGCGGATGCGGCGGCGTCGAAGCGCGGCACAGGCTGGCAGGAGTTTCGCGCTCTCCTCGAAGAGTTGACGAAAGACGAGACGCGCCGCGCGCCCGGTCGTCAAATCGAAATCATCCTCGCGCGCGGATATGAAGCGCATCTCGCCGCGAATTACGAAAACGCGGAGGCGCGGCTTGAAGACCTGCGCCAACTCGCGCACTACAGCGCGCGTTACGATTCGACCGAAGATTTCCTCGCCGAACTTGCACTACTCTCGACCGAACGCTACGGCGCGCCGCAAGCCATCGGCGGCGAAGATGTCGTCTCCGGCGGTGAAGAGGACGAGTTGCTCACGCTCACCTCCGTCCATCAGGCGAAGGGTCTGGAGTGGCGCGCGGTCTTCATCATCTGGGCGGCGGACGGAAAATTCCCCAGCCCACGAAGTTTGCGCGACGCCGAAGGCGAAGAGGAAGAACGCCGCCTCTGGTACGTCGCCTTGACGCGCGCGCGCGACCAGCTTTATCTCACCTACCCTCTGATCGTCACAGACTACACGCGCCAGACCGTCGTCCAGCGTCCCTCGCGCTTTATCACGGAAGTTCCGCCGGAATTGTACGAGATTTGGAATCTTGAGGAAGAAACTGAAATAAGAACTGCTTTGCCGGATGAAGACACACAGAAATATATCAACTAGCTCGAACGCCTTATCGCTTTGTTGATTAGCCTTGAATCGTTTTTGTGCAAATGCTAATTTTGCGCTGCTTCAAACGATTTTGAATTGATAAGACCCCTCAATATCAACGGTCTTCACACAGCCAGAGGAAAACACTTCGATGAATTGGAAAAAGTCTGTCTCTACGTTTATCAATGAGGCCAAAGATAAAGTTGTCGAACTTAATCTCGACACTAAAAGCGTAAAATACTTAGACCCCTTAAAAAGGTGGCGCGAAGTCATCAAAATCACCGGCGACGAGGAAATCGTTCGCGCATTTCTCCTCACACGATTAGTGAATCAACTTGGATACAAGCCCGAGCTAATTGAAATTGAAAAGGAATTTTCGGCAGGCAGAAAACATGCCATGACGCCGCGTATTGACGTCATCTTGCGCGACCCACAAGGTAAGGCTTTCCTTTTCATTGAGTGCAAATCCCTCAGCGAGTTTGAGAAAGACAAGCAACACATCAAAGGGCAGCTTTTTGAATTAGCCAAATTAGAAGGCAATGTCAAATATCTTGTCTATTACACTATTGAGGAAACAGATAGCGGGTTAAGAGATAAACCCATCGTGATTGAACTTGCCAAAGTCAAAGACTATGAAGATTGGATTGATCAAGGCTCGCCTTCAATAGCGAATGAGCTTCCCGCACATTACAACGAAGCGAAAAAAGAACCACTTACCAAAGGCGGCAAGCGTGATTTACGAAAGCGTTTTGAGCCAAACGAGTTGAAAGCATTGGCGACTGATTTACACAATGTTCTCTGGGGCGGCGGCGGCACAGGCGACACGGAAGTGTTCACTTCGCTCGTGAATATTATCCTTGCCAAGATTCAAGATGAATACGATAGAGAGGACGGCGAAGAGTATCACTTCCAGATTCATCAATATGGAAAAAACATCGAGCAGGGAAAGAAGATTTTTGAACGGGTTAATGATCTTTATCGCAAAGCACTGGAAGAACAACTTAATGTCACGGAAGACCTTGAACAACAGTTTGTCGTTAACCAGCAAAAGTTCTCGCTGAATAAACTCATCTATGCAGTTCAACAGCTTGAAGAATTTTCTTTCGTTGACGGGAAAAGCACGATTGACGGTAAAGACATTCTTGGGGATTTCTTCGAGCAAATACAGCGCGACGGGTATAAGCAGACTAAGGGGCAATTTTTTACGCCGATGAATGTCGTGCGGTTCATGCTTTACGCTCTGGAACTCGACGAGCTCGCTTTGAAACGCCTAAATGAAAATGGAACTTTGCCATACATCATTGATCCTGCTTGCGGAAGCAGCACGTTTCTCATCGAAGCAATGAGAATGGTGACACAAGAGATCAAATATCGTCGCCGGAAAGAAGTTAAGAACAGCCGCATCGTCAAAGATAAGTTTGACGATTTCTTTCTACCCGATAACAAAGAGCATCGTTGGGCGCAAAAGTTTATTTATGCTATTGAACACAATTTCGAGTTAGGCACGGCAACCAAAGTTAATATGATCTTGCACGGCGATGGCTCGACGAATGTTTTTGTCAAAGACGGTTTATTGCCTTTCCGCTTCTACCAAAAGGCGGAACCTAACGCACTCAATACTCACGATGAGGATTCTCTTTACAACAACAAAGACACAAACGCGCAATTCGATGTTTTAGTCAGCAACCCGCCGTTCAGCGTGAATCTGGATAACGAGACAAAGAATCGCTTGAATTTCACCTTATGTCTTTCACGGCAAGAAGAACTCGGAAAACCTTTTCATCGAGCGTTACTATCAACTCTTAAAAGAGAATGGACGCCTCGGTGTGGTCTTGCCTGAAAGTGTTTTCGATACCACAGAGAACAAATACATTCGTCTGTTCCTCTACAAATATTTTTGGGTTCGTGCTGTGGTCAGTTTGCCGCAACTGACCTTTGAACCTTATACCTCAACGAAAACGAGTCTGCTTTTCGCGCAAAAGAAAACAAAAAAAGAGATTGAAGGATGGAATGAAGTGTGGGGCAAACATTCAAGCGACTACGGCAAGCTGAAGACACGCGCTGAAAATTACGTCAAGGTTTATCTTGAAGATGAGCCGAAAACAAAGTTTCCCTCGATCAAGGATGATAAAGACAAAGACATCCGAAACAATCTTTCGCGCTTTCTTAAAATCCAGTTTGATGATGACGAGTTAGGGCTTGAGATAAAAGAACTCGTCGAAACATATCGCGCGCAGATTGAAGAAATGGCGAAGATTGATAGGGACACAGTTGAAGTTTTCGGCCACGTCAATACGTCTTGGGTGTTGGGTGAAGTGGCGCAGGAGTTAATGATTCCGATCTTCATGGCGGAGGCGGCGAAGATTGGCTACAAACGGTCGAAGCGCGGCGAACGCTCGCAGCCGAACGAACTTTTTGACATTGAAATCGCTCCAGAACAAGTGGAAGCGCAAAAGGTTAAAGAACTATATGAGGCGAACCAAGAAGAACTGAAAGCTCGTCTCGCTCAAACGGAAATTGATCTCAACAAGCTCAAGCCGGAAGACAAAAGGAAGAACGGTTATCTCAAACGATTGAATAATCTCAAAGTCGAGCTTGAAGAAGTGGAAAATGAAGAGGGAAGAGTTTTGGCCGCGCTGAAAAATTACTATGACGACAAAGGAAGCCTGCTCGAAGCATACAAGCCGCGCCTTGACGATGAACTCTTGGCAATCTTCCAACTGCCGCGCATGGAAAAGTTCAAGAGCAATTATGTTCTGATTCGCCAAACCGATCATCAGAAGCTTCTTGATTTCCTCAGAAGGGCGAAGGTGTGGCGATGAGAATATATCAACTGAGTTATAGCGATTTGGCTTTCCATAGAGACTTACGATGCGGGTTTAGTTTGATTGAGTATCGCAATGTTGTAAATCAACTTGTTAGCTCAAAATTCCCTGTTGCAAAACTCGGCGACATGATTTCGTTGGAGTATGGCAAAGGGTTAATTGATGAGGAGCGGACAGGCGAAGGTTATCCGGTCGTCGGTTCAAACGGAATCGTCGGCTATCACGATGAGTATTTAATCGAAGCCCCTTGCATAGTTGTCGGTAGAAAAGGAAGCGCGGGTGAAATCACTTTCTTGGAGCAGCCTTGCTACCCGATTGATACAACCTTTTACGTCAAACCTAAAAACGATTTTTTCAACATAAAGTTTTTGGCTTACCTGTTGCGGCTTCTTAAGCTGCAAAGATTAGCTTTGTTCAAAGGCGTGCCCGGCCTTAACCGATACGATGCTTATGAGGCAAAAATCCCTCTCATTCAAAAGGAATGTCAAAACAAAATTCTAGGAAAGATTGAACCGATTGAGCGCGAGATTCAACGCCTTCAAGAGACAATTAGCGACCCCACCGAAGCCATCAGTCGCGTCTTTGCGCGCGAATTTGGGATTGATATAGAGGGCATCAAAGAAAATCTCAAACAAAAGTTTTTTACCATTTCATCCGAACAACTAGCTCAATATCGCTCGCTGCGAATGGACTTCAAACATCATTTGAATATGCCTTTGTTTAATCAAGTGATTGAGCAAATCGGAGCATATAAATCTCTGGCAGAGATTTCTCTTGAAGCACCTGCTTATGGAGCCAACGAACCGGGAATTGACGGCGAACCTGATGTTGATATTCGCTACATACGAATAACCGACATTGATGACTTGGGCAATCTAATAGCAGATGAATGGAAAACTGTCGAAAATGTTGAATCACAGTATCTTTTAGAAAATGATGATTTCCTGTTTGCTCGTAGCGGCAATACAGTTGGAAAAACATTTCTCTACAATTCAGAGAAACATCCTGAATCTCTCTTTGCAGGCTATTTCATAAAATACAAACTAGATTTCTCAGAGATTTTACCTCTGTATCTGCTCTACTACACAAAGTCATTCATCTTTACTTTATGGAAACACGGAACAGTTAGAATCAAGGGACAGCCAAACATAAATGCCGAAGAATATCTTGAGTTGAAGATTCCTCACATCTCTATTACTCAACAAGAGAAAATCATTACTGAAGTGCAATCAGAACTTTCCGCGCAAGACGAAATCAATCGCCGAATCGAAGCCATGCGGACAGAGATTGACGTAATTATCGAACAGGCTTTGTCTTAAGAATCATATTGTCCAAAGCACAATGCGCTTATCGAAGCGCCCGCGATTGAAGATGATGATGCTGATGGTGGTGACGATGGCGGCGGCGGTGGTGAGACGGGCGGTTATTTGAACTGAAGATGAGCGCGGCCTTCAGCCGAGAATGTCGGAAGCGTTGAGGCGTAGGTCAGCGAGCGTGTGCGACTGCAATTCATCGCCGCGCGCGGCGTGGCTGGTCATTTGATAAGTGTTGCCGGATGGGTTGGCATACATCTCAATGCGCTCGTCCGCGAGATTGACGATCCAGACTTCGGAAATATTCCCACGCGCATAGAGCGGCAACTTAACCTGCCGGTCGTAGTCAAGCGTCGTGTCGGACACTTCGATCAAGAGCAGCACATCGTCGGGTGTCGGGTGCGCGTGCTCATAGAAGTCGGAGCGCGGCTTGAGCAAGACAACGTCAGGCTGCGGCTCGGAAAAGTCGTCGAGCCGGATTGGGTCTTGCACGCTGATGATGACACTCTGACCGAAGAGTTGATTGAGAAACGCGCTCAGGCGTTTGACGCACGCTGCGTGGCGGCTGCCGATGGGTGACATCTCGACAATTTCTCCTTCAATCAGTTCGACGCGGTCATCTTCTGCAAGAATCCCCGTCGCGCCCATGCGCTCGTACTCGGCGACGCTGAACCAACGTCTGGCGTTTTGAGACGACATCAATGCACCTCACAAAACTTAGAGCATCAAGAATCAACCGCGAAGAATATTATCACACGGTCGGCGGCGCGCATCGCCGTTGGTGAAGTTGGATGCGCGTGTTTTCCGCTTGGGTGTAAACTGCCCGCAATGGTTTTGGAGAGAGTCGAAGGCAGAACGACGCGCCTGCGCCGCAGTGTGCGTTACGGGCAGAAGCGTCTCAAGCGTCTGTCGCGGACGGCGACGCTCGGCGGCATCTTTCTCTCATTTTTACAAATCGGTTTCACGGGATTCGGCGGCGGACTCGCCGTCATCGCGCAGATTAGAACGCTCGCGGTCGGCAAACGAAAGTGGTTCACCGAACGCGACTTCGCCGAAGGCTTCGCGCTCGCGCAGAGTCTGCCGGGCACGAGCGCGGGCAACGTCGTGACGTACATCGGCCTGCGACTGCGCGGCGTGCGCGGCGCGGCGTTGGCGTTGGCGGCGTTCGTCCTGCCTTCGATGCTGATGATGATCGTGCTCGCGATTCTCTATCGCCACCTGCGCGACTTGCCGGATACGGAAAGACTGTTTCACGGCTTGAACGCGGCGGTCGTCGCGCTCATCATCGTGACGGCGTGGCGCATCGGCAGAAGTACGCTCAACAAACATTGGCAGTGGTACGTCGCGGTCCTTTCGTGTCTCGCGGTGGCGATTTTCAGCGCGACGATTATCGAAGTCGTCCTCGCCGCCGGACTCGTCGGCATCTACATAGACTCGTTCGCCGAGCGTCGCTGGCAACGCTGGCGGCGCATCCGCCACCTCGCGTCTCTGCGGCGCGCACGCTTGAACGAACTCGCGCCGCGCGGCTTCGTCGGCGGCTACTTGACGCGCGCCGTCGCCGAAGAGCAGTTGCGGCAACAGCGCATCGAGCGCGGCGAGGCGGTGACGGATGCGAGCGGCCTCGCCGGTGACGGCGATGCGTTGTCGAGCGCGAGAAAGACGCTAATGCCGCCTTCGCAGAGGGCTGAGAAAGTCAAAGGGCGGATGAGAATGTGGCGGCGCGCGTTGAAGCAAGGGGCAGAGACACGCAACGGCGAAGACGAAAGCGGAGCGGAGAACATCACAGTCGCGGCAGATGGCGAGGCGCGCGACGAACGACACGACGATCACAAGGCGCGTGGAAACAGTGAAGAAAATGAGTCCGACGGCGCGAGCGCGACGGCGACGACGACAACGACGAAGACAACGACGCGGCTGCGCTCATCGCTGACTATGCTGGCGTTGGCGATGCCGGTCATTGCCAAGTTGAGTTTGCTCCTGACGCTCTCCGCCATCTTCTTACGCATCGGCGCGGTCACATTCGGCGGCGGCTTCGTGATGGTTCCGCTCATCGAAGCCGAGATCGTCAACAATCATCATTGGCTGACGCATCAGGAATTCGCCGAAGCCTTCGCGCTCGGACAAATTACGCCGGGGCCGGTCTTGATTACGGCGACCTTCATCGGCTATCGCGTCGCCGGCACGCTCGGCGCGCTCGTCGCGACGGTCAGCATTTTCCTTCCATCGTTCGTGATGACGGTGGCCGCCGGCTCATCTCTCCGCCGCTTTCGTTCCAACCGGCAGGTGCAATCGTTTTTGCGCGGCGTGACGCCGGCAGTGGTGGGCTTGCTCGTCGCCGCCGCGTGGAGCGTCGGGCGCGCGGGTATTCATACGTGGGTCGGCGTCTCCATCGCCGTCGCTGCCGCGCTCATCCTGTTGCGTTTCCGCGTCAACGCGCTCTGGGTCATTCTCGGCGCGGGCGCGCTCAGGTATCTTATCGGATTAGTATGGGCATGAAGATTCGGATGCGTAAAAGTTTAACTTGCTTGCTGCTCCTCGTCGCGCTGATGTTGCTCAACAGTTGCGCGCGGCAGGGACATGGCACGCTCCTCAGCGCGCCGCCTCCGAGCGCGGTCGGTGATAACAACATCTACATCGCGGAAGAAGGCGGGACGATTCGCGCTCTGCGTCCAGACGGCACGGAGCAATGGTCTGACGCGCTCGCCGGAGACCTTGAGCGTGTGACCGGACAGCCCTCGCGTGACATTCAAATCACTTACCTCGCCGCGCGCTCTGACGATAAATTGTACGGCCTCGCCAACAGACTCTCCGGCAGGCAAGCGGGCGAAATAATTCTCTTCGCGCTCGACGGCAATCATCTCGTCTGGCAAAAAGTCGTCCCGTATCCGACGCCGGATGTCGTGCCGCTCGCCATCGGGCGCGATGCCATCTATGAGGCAGCCAACGATGGCTCGCTCTACGCCTTCGCGCGCGGAGACGGACGCACGCTCTGGCAGTATCACGTCAGCGACGGCGCTATCGGCTCGCCGACCGTCGGCGGCGACGGCACGATCTACATCAACGGCGCGCGACAGAATCTACACGCCGTCGCTCCCGATGGCACAGGACGCTGGGTCTCCGGCACGCACAAGTAAGGCAAAAGTAAAAAGGTAAAAGGCAAAAGTGAAGATGGGGAGCGACGCATCGCGTCGAGACAAAACAGATGACACGAAGCGTTGAGACAAACAGATGACACGAACCGAAGCCGAAGCCGCATCAACATCACACATCGAGCCGCGCACGATTGATGTGCAGGCTAAAATTTATTACGACCTCCACACACCGCAACAAGACGATGCGTCACCGTCGCCGCTCCTCGTCGCGTTGCATGGTTACGGCAGCAACAAGGGACGGATGATGCGCGATGCTCGACAGTGCGTGCCCGACGGATTCGCCGTCGCCGCGTTGCAGGGATTCCACCAGCACCTCAAAGAACCGCGCGAGCCGGGCGGCGCGTTGCGTTACGGCTTCGGCTGGCTGACGAACTTTCACCCGGAAGATTCCGTCGCGCTGCATCACGCCGCGCTGCTGCAAATCATTCGCCCGCTCGTCGCTGAACGTGTCGCCGACCCCGCGCGAATTTTTCTGCTCGGCTTTTCACAGACGTGTGCGCTCAACTATCGCTTCGCCTTCACGCACCGCGAAGTCCTGCGCGGCTGCATCGGCATCTGCGGCGGCTTGCCCGGCGATTGGGAGACCAGCGAACTCTACAGCGCGACCGACGCCTCCATCCTTCATCTCGCAGGCACGGGCGATGAGTTTTACCCGCCCGCGCGCGTCTCTGGCTACGCCGCGCAGTTGCAGACGCGCTCGCCTGATGTCGAGTTCAAGGCTTATGATGCCGGGCACGAACTGACCGCCGGGATGTGCGAAGACGTGCGCGCTTGGCTCGCGGCGCGTGCTTGAGACATGAACGAGATGTGAAAGGGCAAAACACACACCATGAACAAAAAACTTCTGCTCACGACCGCGCTCCCGCTCGCGGCGGCGCTCGCCGTCGTCGCCTTTGGTTTTCAGGGACACATGACGGCGTCAACAAAAGGTGACGACAAAAACATCGCAGCCGTGCGCGCTGTCATCGAGGCGCAACAGGCGGCGTGGAATCGCGGCGACATCGAAAGCTTCATGGACGGCTACGCGCGCGAAGACGAGACGACATTCATCTCCGGCGACACGCTCCGGCGCGGCTGGCAGACCGTCCTCGACCGCTACAAACAGAATTACGACTCGCGCGCGAAGATGGGCACGCTCTCTTTCACAGAGCTTGAGTTCAAACCCTTAAGCGAGTTCTACGTCGTCGCCGACGGACGCTGGCAACTCGCGCGCGATGGCGACACCCCGCACGGTCGCTTCACGCTCATCTTCCGCCGCACCGCCAAAGGCTGGCGCATCGTTCACGACCACACGTCGTCAGCATGAGAAGGGGAGACGATGGACAGGTGCAGGGTCAGAGCTAGACCGTCTCTCGATGTCCTGACCTCCGTCCCATAATTCTTAACTTCTGATCACTGGCCCCTGTCCCCGTTTTTGTTCTCACGACACATGCACGCCAACACCTTCACACTTTTCGAGCACGAGCAGAAGGCTTTCGATTGGACGGAGCGCGAGTTCGCGGCGCTCGAACGCTTGAACCGCGCGACGGGCGTAGAAGTTTTGCGCGCGACCATCGGGCGCGGCGGACGACGTGAGTTGCGTGCGTCGCAATACGTCGGCGTCGTCCGTCTCGGCACGCGCGCCGTGCAGGTGCTTCCGAAAATCCATCGCTCCGGCACGGCGGATAAAGATGGTCGGGAGAAAGAAGCGACGCGCAATCTGCTGCACCTGCTCGCGCAGGCCGGTCGCCTGCCCGTGCGCGAACACGCGCTCGCGCCGCTCTTGCAGCATGGCAATGACTGGTTTGAAATTCTCACGCGACTCTTCGCCACGCATCTACTCGAAGAATGGCAGCGCGGCGCGCACCGTCGTTACCAGACCGTCGAGGACGAACTGCCCGTGCTCAAAGGCAAGTGGCGCGTCGCGGAAAGTTTGCGGCGTCCCGCGCGGGCGCACGTCTTTCCGGTTATCTACGACGAGTTCACTGCCGACAACAGGCTCAACCGCGTCTTCCGCTTTGTCACGGAACGCCTCTGGCATCTGACGCGCGACGGCGGCAACCGCCGCCTGCTCGGCGAACTGCGGCAGTGGATGGACGAAGTGCGCCTACCCGCGCGCGTCACCGCGCGCGAGGCCGCGCCCTCCCTACTCCTGACGCGCCTCAACGCGCGTTACGCGCCGCTCCTGAATCTTGCGCGACTCTTCCTCGAAGGCGGCTCGCTCCAACTCGCCGCCAAAGATTTCACGACCTATGCCTTCGTCTTCGACATGAACCTGCTCTTCGAGTCATTCATCATCAACTTCATCACACGCCACCGCGAGCGCATTCTTCCCGCCGCATTGCACACATGCCAACTGCTGCCGCAATCGCACCGCGCGCCGCACTATCTGGCGTGCAACGACGCGCAGCAAAACGTCTTCCAACTCCGCCCCGATCTCGTGTTCCGGCAAGGCGACGGCGCGTACCCGCTCCTGCTCGACACGAAGTACAAACGCCTCAATCCTTCGGACGCCAAGCTCGGCATCTCTTCGTCCGACTTTTACCAGATGCACGCCTACGCGCATCGCTACCAGTGCCCGCGCGTCCTCCTGCTCTACCCGCAGACCGCCGGCATCAGCGAGTCGCTTCACAAATATTTCAAACTGCACGACAGCGACAAGACCATTGAAGCGGCGACCGTTGACCTGCGAATTGATCTTTCGAGCGGCACAGGCCGCAACGCATTGATTGAAGAACTCGCGAAGGTGCTTAATCAAGAGGAGAGAACATGATCATCAACACTGTGAACTGGCGCGACAAATTGCAGACGTGGTTGCAGCACAACACAAAAACGATACCCGACGATTTGTGGCAACTCCGCGAGGAGTTCGTGCGCCGCTTTCCTAAAGAAAAGTTAGGCGAGATGACGCTCGGAGAATATGCTGTTGGCAAAGGTGACAATGACAGCTTCTCATACTGGCTGGAATACAAGACCAAAAATCTGGGACGGATCGGCGGCGGCAGCGCGAAAAAAACCGGCGTGTGGTGGAGCAAGAGCGAAGACGCTTGGCATTGGAATCATGACCTTTACCGGAGTCCCGACGAAGCACATTTGCGAATCAGAGACGGATTAGTGCGACTCATCAAGGCGACTGAGCAGGGGCGTCTCGACGAGCTTGATAAAATCGGGGAAGAGCACTTCGGACAGGTGCGTTACCTTCGTGCAAAGCCGCTCTACCTCTACTTCCCCACACAGTTTCTTCCGATGACGCAGTTGGAACATATCGCGCACTTTCTGAAAGCCTTCGGCGTCGAGCCGCATGGCGAAGTCGTAGAGCGCAATCTTCAACTGCTCGCACTCTTGCGCGGCTTCAAAGAGTTCGAGGGTTTCGACACATTGCAGATGATGCAATTCATATACGACACTTTCCCACCGGCGGCTAAAAAAGATGTGGGCGGAAAAACAGAGCCACCCGAGCCACCATCGCCACCATTCAACAGTGTCCCGCGCGAGTTGGTAGAGTTGATGGACACGACGGCGCGCACGCGCAACGTCCTGCTCTACGGCCCGCCGGGCACGGGAAAAACATATTGGGTTCGGCGCTTCACCGAATCTTTTCTGCGTCTGCAAATCACAGGCTTGAACGATACAAAACAATCCCTGTCAGCAGTACTTCAGGAGTTGAAGTTGAAATGGTATGAAGCCATCGCCCTTGTAATGACACTTGCAGAAGGTCAGAAGTCGTTTAGCGTCCCGGAACTCATGGCAAGTGAATTGTTGCGAGAGTACATATCACTCACGAATGCTGCCACACCAAAAAACACTGTGCACGAACAACTTCAACGTCATACAAGTCCCAGCAATCCAAACGTCAATGTTTCTAACTCGAAGGAGCCTTTCCTGTTCGATAAGAATGATCAATCAGAATGGCGTCTGTCCCCTGAAGGGAAGAAATATGTTGAAGCGCACTTGAACGAGAAACTTTCGAAGTTACGGAATCAGAAGACAGGATTATCGAGCGACGAAGAGTATTACGAGTTCGTAACCTTCCACCAGTCGTTCGCCTACGAGGAGTTCGTCGAAGGCTTGAGGCCGGTTACTGTCGAAGAGACGGATGAAGAGACGGGCGACCTCAGAACGGAGATTCAGTATCGCGTAATGCCGGGAGTGTTCCGTCGCATTTGCGCGCGGGCGGAGGCGGCGTGGCGGACTCACGGGAAAGACGCACCGAAGTATCTGCTCGTGATAGACGAGATTAACCGCGCCAACATCGCGAAGGTGCTGGGCGAGTTGATTACGCTCATCGAAGACGACAAGCGTTTGGGCGAAGAAAACGAGGTGACGGTGACGCTGCCGTCTTCGGGCGAGAGGTTCGGCGTGCCGCCGAATCTGTACATCCTTGGCACGATGAATACCGCCGACCGCTCCATCGCTTTGCTTGATCTCGCGTTGCGCCGCCGTTTCACGTTCGTCGAGATGAAGCCCAATGTGACTACTCTCGATAACGCGGAAGTGGACGGCGTGAACTTGGGCGCGCTGCTCACGCGCATCAACGAGCGCATCCTGTTGTTGCTCGACCAGGATCATCTGATCGGGCACAGCTATTTTCTCAACGTGAAGGACGCGGACGAACTGCGTTTTAGGTGGTATAAGCGCGTCGTGCCACTACTTCAGGAATATTTCTATAACGACTACGAGCACTTGAAGGCCGTCATTGGCGGCAAGTTCGTGCACCCCGTGAAAATCTCGAAGCGTACGCAGTCCGCGCTCGGCGAACTCGTCGAGTCCGCACAGCCGCCGCACGAAATCGCATCTCTTGAGATGGACGAGTTTCTCGTAGCTCTGCGCGAGTTGGCCGGTGCTGGTGTTGAGGAAGTACAGGGCATGGAAAATGTTGAGGAGGAATAAAACTCTTCACCACAGAGGGTACGAAGGGGCGCAGAGGAAAGCAAAGTCTCGGCATTTCCCCTGTGCTACTCTGTGTCCTCTGTGGTGAGACATTCCCGCCTGTGGCAGCCACACGCTATTCTAAGGAGACAGGAGCGATGGAAGAGATTAACGCTGTGGATACCACGTCAGAGTTCCGGCGCGCGGAGGAAGCGGTCGAGGAGAGAAGCAAAGTCTTCAAGAAGCAGTTGGGTCTGCCAGACCTCGTGCTGGCCCAGATATTGTTCATCGTGGGGCTGGCGTGGGTCGGCGTGGCGGGCAAGTTGGGGCCGTCGCACATCGTGTTCTGGTTGCTGGCCGTCTCGCTTTTTTACGTGCCGTCGGCAATCGTCGTCATTTATCTCAATCGCCTGATGCCGCTCGAAGGCGGTTTATATCAATGGGCGAAGCTCGGCTTTAACGAACTCACAGGCTTCATGGTGGCGTGGAATCTGTGGCTCTTCGTGATGCTCAACACGTCGGAGTTGGGACTGCAAATCACGACGTATCTGTCTTACGCGCTGGGGCCTGATGCGGCGTGGCTGACGGAGAGCAAGGTGTTCGTGACGGCGGCGAGCTTCGTCGGAATCGGAATGCTGGTGCTTATCTCGACGCGCGGGCTGGGCTTGGGCAAGTGGGTACACAATGCGGGCGGTATCATCATGCTGCTGATTTTCGCGACGCTGCTCGTGCTGCCGCTCGTCAATCTCGCGCGCGGGACGATCACGGAGTATCACCCGCTCACGCCCGCGCTGCCGGTCGTCACTCTCACCAGCCTCAACATTCTCGGCAAGATGGGTTTCGGCGCGCTCGGCGGTTTCGAGTACGTCGCCATTCTCGCGGGCGAGTGCCGCAGTCCTGCGCGCACCATCGGGCGCTCGGTGCTCATCGCCGCGCCGCTCATCGCTTTGATGTTTATCTTAGGGACGAGTTCGGTGCTGGCGTTCGTAACGCCGGAGCAAATTGATCTCATCGGCCCGATCCCGCAGGTCTTGAGCATCGGCTTTCACTCGTTCGGCTTCGTCACATACATCGTCTCGCTGGTAATTGTAATGATGCTCGCGCTCAGGTTCGCGCAGGCCAGCGTGACGTTCACGGCCATCACGCGCCTGCCGATGGTCGCGGGCTGGGATAAGTTGATGCCGGAGTGGTTCACGCGCCTGCACGCGCGACACAAGACGCCCGTCAATTCCATCATCGTGGCGGGCGCGATCACGCTCGCCGTCGGGCTGACGAGCCTCGTCGGCGTCGGACAGCAGGAAGCGTTTCAACTGCTCTTCAACGCGGGCGGCATTTTCTACGCGCTGACGTACATCGTGATGTTCGCCATCCCGCTCTTCGGCCTCCGGCGACTCGGACAACAAAGCGCGCCGCTCTGGTTGCGCCTCGTCGCGCTCTCAGGCTTTGTGATGACGCTGCTCTACGTCGCGCTCTCCGTCTTCCCGATTATTGAAGTGAAGAGCACCGCCTCGTTCACGGTGAAAATCGCCGCTGTCATTATCATCGCCAACGTCTGTGGACTCGCCATCTACTTCATCGCCGGACGAAGGAGAAGCGCATCCCTTTCGACCACAAGTTAGCGCGCGAAAATAATTGTTGACGCACGACACGCCAGTCTTTTATCATCGCCTCCAACACTGGAAAGGAGGTGATCAAAACAAAGTATGAGTTCTTATCACAGTGAGGTGGCTGAGGCCTGATAAGCCTCGAACGGCGCTATCGCGAAGTCTTCAAATGACTCCGTTCGAGGCGGCGACCCACAGCAGCAGTAATTGTGAGCGGTCGGACGGGCCAGTCCCATCAGTTCACCGAAAGCCGGCAACGAGCAAAATCGTCGCCGGCTTTTCTCTTGCGGGGAAATAAAAGAGAAAGGCCGGAACAAGGCATTGAACTGTCTCGCTCCGGCCTCTGGTTTTTCACTATGCGTTTTTTCAGGAGCCGTACTGTCTCTGCGCGATCTTCGTGAGCGCGATGGTCAGAGCCGCGCCACCGAGCGTCTTGATGAGCGTCGGGTGTTGTGCATAGACGTTGCTGATCATGTCCACGACGGAGGGGTCTTTCTGCTCCGCCTCCTGCGCGACCTGCTGGATGGTTTCAGGCGAAATTTGTTGCGCCTGTTCGGGCGTGATTTCCTGCTGCCCGCCGCCGAGAAGCCCCGCGAGTCCTGCGCCGCCGCCGCGCGACAGCACTTGCGACAGAATCGTTGGCCCGAGCGTGGACATCAATGTGTTGAGAATGCTCGCGCGCTGCGTCCCGTTGGACTGGCCGAAGAGTTGGCCGAGCATCTGCCCGAAGGGCGGCGTCTGGTCTGAGCGGAAGGCTGCGGCCAATCCGTCCGCGATGGCGGACTGCGGCGCGTGTTGCGCGAGTTGATCGAAATCATCGTGGACGCTCTCCGGCGCTTGAGCGGGCTGCGCGCCGCCATATTGTTCCAAGAGACCGCCGATCTGGTTCATCCAATCCATTTTGTTGTGCTCCTCTGTTGAAAATCGAAAACTGGTGCGGCGCAAACGTCGTCCATCAGGGACTCGATTCTTCGCGCGCCACGCATCAGGGGTTGAAAGTTTTAGGGAACTGTTTACTGCCGCATGAGTTTACTTCATGCGCCGCGTTTGTCTAAGGCTTGGCCGGCGGAGTGACCGTGTCCGCCGGATCGCTCGTGCGCTCAGAAGGCATCAGCAGGGACGGGTCTGGACGGTCGGGCGAAGTGTGTACGTGGACGGCCTTCCATTGCCCGCCGACGTTCTGGAAGACAACCGTCATGCGGCCAGACGCGGTCTCCGGTTTGCCGTCGTAAGTTTGCGTCTGCTTCCAACGCGCCGTCACGATAGCGCCGCCGAGTCCGAGCATCTTCACATGGTCGTCGCTGATGTCGAGCTTCACGTCCTTGATCTTCGCATAAGAGCTTTGACGATTGCTCTTCACTTGATCCCAACTTTTCGTCACCGTCCCGTTGTTGTTATAGAGGACGAGCTGCGGCGAATTCCAATAGACGCCCATCACTTCACCCACATCGGCGCGACGGATGCCGCTGATCAGCGTGTCGAAGGCATCGCGGACGGCGCGCGCAGAAGCCGACTCAGCCGCACCGCCGCCGCGCGCGGGCGTAGTAGTCGTCGCCGTGGTTGCGCCCGTCGCGGGTTTCGTCGTCGTCGCCGTCGTCGTTCGCTTGCGTGTCGTGGTCGTCGTCGTTGTTCGAGACTTGCTCGTGTTGCTGTTGTCGTCCTGCGCCATCGCGACGGCAGAGAGCGAGAGCATAATGGTCAGGATGAAAAATAACTTTTTGTGCATATCAATACCTCTTCTTAAAATTACGGCGGCGCGTGTTGCGAGTTACTCTCTCAAGACGCGCCGCCGTTTGAAAATTTCGCTACACGAGTTGAGCCGCCGCGCGCAGGCGTGCGACTGTGCGCTCGCGCCCGATGATACGGAAGACCTCGAACATGGACGGGCCGACGGATTGACCCGTCAATGCCGTCCGCGAGGCGTTGATGAACAGACCCGCCTTCACATTAGTCTCTTCCGCGTAGGCGCGCAGGGCCGCTTCGCTCGTCTCGGCGTCGAATGGTTCGACAGTCTCCAACTTCGCGGCGAGGCCGGGCAATAATTCTTTGAGACGCGGCTCTTTCTTCAAATTTTTCTTCACCGCTTCTTCGTTGAAGTCGAACTCGTCGGAGAAGTACGCGCGACCCTGCCCGGAAAAATCCTTGAGCGTCATAAAACGCTGGCGAATCAACTCGACCGTCTTCTCGAACCACACGCGCGCGTCCGCGTCGTACTCATCACGCCACAGTCCCGCCGCTTGCAACTCCGCTTTCAGCATCGGCAGCAACTCGGCGAACGGCATCGTGCGAATGTACTCTGCGTTCATCCAGAGCGCCTTTTGATCCGTCCACTGTCGCGCGTCCGTCTCGCTGAAATTGAAGACGGCGTTCGAGCGATGAACGTCTTCAAGCGAAAATTTCTCGACGAGTTCCGCCAGCGTCATCAACTCTTTTTCGTCCGCCGGCGACCATCCCAAGAGCGCGAGAAAATTTGTGAAAGCGGCGGGCACGAAACCTCTGTCGCGGTACGTCGTCAAGCTCACGACTTCGCCGTGCTTGCGCTTCGACAATTTTGCTTTGTTCGGCGCGAGGATGAGAGGCAGGTGCGCGAAGCGCGGGACGGGCGAGCCTAACGCCTCGTAGATGAGTTTCTGCTTGTGCGTGTTCGTCAGGTGATCTTGCCCGCGTATGACGTGCGAGATGTTCATCTCGATGTCGTCCACGACGACCGAGAGATTATAGAGCGGCGTCAAATCGCCGGAGCGCAGCAGCACGAGGTCTTCGATCTCGGAATAGTCGCGCTCCTGCGCGCCATAGACGATGTCCTCGAAATGCGAAACGCCTTGGCGCGCCACCTTCAAGCGCACGGCGAAAGGCTCGCCCGCACCGGCGCGTGAGTGCGACTCTTCAAGCGACAAATCGCGGAACGCATTGCTGCGTTGATCCGCGCCCTCGCTTGCTCCCTGACGCGCGCGCGCGGCGATCTCCTGCTTGACGTTGGCGTCCGCGCGCTCCGCCTTCGGCGTGAAATCTCTGTAAGCCTTGCCCGCTTCGATGAGCCGGAGCGCAGCGGCGCGATGCTTGTCGGCGTTCGCAGACTGAAAGACGATGTCCTCGTCGTAGTCGCTGATGCCGAGCCACTGGAGGCCGTCGAGGATGGAACGCAGAGACTCGTCCGTCGAGCGTTGCGTGTCCGTGTCCTCGACGCGCAGCAGGAATTTGCCGCCCCATTGACGCGCGTACAGCCAGTTGAAAAGCGCGGAGCGCGCCGCGCCGATGTGCAGATAACCCGTCGGTGACGGGGCGAAGCGAACACGTACAGTCATAAAAAAAGTAGCCAGTAGTCAGTAGCCAGTAGTCGGTAGGCTGGTGTTTCTACTGACTACTGGCTACTGACTACTGGCTACTCAAAATTTCTGGCGGAGATGACAGGATTCGAACCTGCGATAGGCTTTTGACCTATAACGGTTTAGCAAACCGCCGCCTTCAGCCACTCGGCCACATCTCCGCGAAGGCCGCGCGCTTGCGGTCTGTGGCAAGCGGCGCGGAAAGTCATTCTAGTCCAAGCCGTTTGATTGTCAAGGCGACTCTCGACGGCCATCAAATGCCACGCCATCGTCACACATTGGCCGCCGCAAGTGTCTGGACGGCGCAATGTTTTTTACTGTTGTTGCCGTTGCGCCGTCACGCGCATTGCGGTCTGCGCCAGTTCACGCGCGCGGGGCAGGGCGATGATGGCGCGTGCGACCTGCGGGTCGTCGTCGTTGAAGACGCGCAGCGCGGTTACGGAGCCGTCCGAGGCCGTCGCCAACTCGAAGCGCAACTGTCGCTCGATGAAGGCGCGCTCGCGCTCAAGATGCGCCGCCGAGATTTTATAGACGGGCTTGGCGAGCACGAAGTCTTTGAACCTCTTGAAGAGCGCGTCGGAGACGGTGATGTCAGAGACTTGCAGGTCGCGCTTGTAGTTAATCGGCGCGGCCAGTTTGTACGACTCGAAACCGGCGACTCGCCCGGCGGTCAGTTGGACGGCGAAGTCGAAGACCGGATCAATCAGACGCTGCTGCGCGGGCGAGACGAGATTCGGCTTGACGACTTCGTCGGGCGTGATGCCGCCGCCGCCATAGACGACGCGCCCCGTGTCCGTGCGCTTTTCGGGGCCGACGGGTTTGACCGTCGGCGGCGCGCTCGCGTCCAGACGCGCCGTGCCGCCCTGCGTGTAGTAATCGTAGAGCGCGCCGTTCGAATAGTCGCGCTGAATCAGACGCCCCGAAGGCGTGTAGTATTTCGCAATCGTGAGCAACATCGCCGAGCCGTATTCGAGTTGGAAGGGAAGCTGGACGAGTCCCTTGCCGAAAGACGTTTCGCCGACGACGAGCGCGCGGTCGTGATCCTGCAACGCGCCGGTCAGAATTTCTGAGGCCGAGGCCGTGCCGCGATTGACGAGGACGACGAGCGGCGTGCGGTCAGGCTCTTCGTTGTCGGCGACGTACTCTTGCGCGCTGCCGCGGATGCGACCTTTTTGCGTCAGGATGGTCTGCCCGCGATGCAGGAAAGTGTCTGCGATGCGGACGGCCTGCACGAGCAACCCGCCGCCGTTGCCGCGCAAATCGAGCACGAGCGTGTTCATTCCGCGCCCATGCAAATCTTCGAGCGCGGCGCTGAACTCGTCCGCCGTCGTGGTGTTGAAGCCGCCGCTCATCGCGATGTAGCCGACGCCGGGCTTGAGCATGTAATAGTCTGGAATCGAAGGCAGAGAGACGGCGGCGCGCGTAATCTCGACCGTCTCGGACTGTCCCGTCGTCGCAGAGTGCTCGAACGTGACTTTGACTTTCGTGCCGCGCTGCCCGAGAAGTTTTTCGCGCACCTGCGAATAAGATTTGCCGCGCATGTCGGCTCCGTCCACCGCGACGATGTGGTCGCCGTAGCGCAAGCCCGCGCGATAGGCCGGAGCGTTCTCGAAGGTCGCGCGAATGTAGGTGTTGACCGCGTCGCCTTCATGCAATTCGCCGAGCGTCGCGCCGATGCCGAAATACTCGGAGCGTTGCTCAGTCATAAACTTTTCAAAGTCTTCGCGATCAAAATATGAGGAGTGCGGGTCGAGCGAGTGCAGCGCGCCGCTGATGGCCGACTTGAAAGCGTCGTCGTATTTGAGATTCGCGCCGTCGGCGTGATGCTCATTGATGACGGCCAAGGCTTCGGCCACATCGTCTTTGATGCTTCCCTGCGTCGGAGCCGCGACGCTCGCCGCGCGCGCGGCCTCGCTGCGTTTCGACGCCGTCGCCGTTGTGCCCGCCGGCAACTTCGCCGTGCCGTTCTGCTGTGCAACAACAAAACCCGGAGCCATGAGCGTCGTCGCCAGCAGCCAGACGAAGATAAAAGAAAATCTGTTTCTCACTTGAAGAACCTCCCGAACGCCCGTCGTTTCGCTTGAGGAGTGTAGAACGCCGCCGCCGCCGCTGACAACCTGTGCGGCTCTCCCGTCGCGCGCCGCTGCCAGTCACACTTCACGGTCTGGCCGGCACGCCACAATCAAATTTGCGGAGACGCCTGTATTTGAATCCCTGAGTGGGCGTGTAAGTTGCTTGGCGCGCGTGTAAATTGTCTCCGGCGCGGCTGAGTCGAGATTGATGAAACGGAGGCACGCGCCGGCACGAATGCCTTGAGAGAGTGCAAGGCGAGCAGTTCATCGTCGCACATCATCTATGTCAGAAACGAATCACACGCGCAGGCGATTCCTAAAGGGTGCGGCAGCGGCAGGATTGTGCGGCCTGTCCGTCGCGGCGGCTTACAGCAGCCTGTACGAGCCGACGGACTACGAGTTGACGCGCACGGACATCTTCATACGCGACCTGCCGGAGAGTTTTGAAGGCTTTCGCCTGACGCAACTGACGGACATTCACCATAGCCAACTCGTCCCGATTGAAGAGGTGCGGCGCGTCGTCGAACTGGCGAACGGGACGCGGCCAGACGCTTTCGTGTTGACGGGCGATTACACGACGGGGCGCGTGCGCTACATCGAGCCGTGCGCGGAAGCTCTCGGCGCGCTCGCGGCCCCGTCAGGCGTCTGGGCTGTGCTCGGCAACCACGATCATTACACGGACGCGGAACTGACGACGCGCGCTCTCGTGCGTCGCAGCATCAACATGCTCACCAACGCCAACACGCTTTTGCGGCGCGGCGCGGACACTTTGCAACTGGCGGGCGTGGACGATTGGGGCTGGGGTCAGGCGGACTGGCCGCGCACGCTCGACGGGCTAGACCTCGCGCGCCCGTCCGTCCTGCTCTCGCACGAGCCGGCGGTGCTCGACATGCCGGAGACGCGCGGCCTCTCGCTCATCATCAGCGGCCACACGCACGGCGGCCAAATCAGCCTGCCCTTCGTCGGCACGCCCGCCAGATATTTCTCGAACGAGTTGGGTTACCTGCGCGGACTCTACGAACGCGACGGAACGCAACTCTACGTCTCGCGCGGCACAGGCATGATCGGCCTGCCCCTACGCCTCGGCGCGCGTCCCGAAATCGCCACGCTCACGCTGAAGAAAATGATGAATGATGAATGATGAATATAGGGCACGCCTCTGGTCTTCATTCATCATTCATCATTTGTTTTGTGACGCTGGCCGGGCGGGGCGCACCTTGCAGCCGGACGGGGACGCGCAGCGCGCAGCAGACTCTGGCGAGACGCGCGCGATCCTGTTGCATCTCGCGCTCTTCGCGAAGCCACGCGCGTACCTGCTCGAAGACACGCGCGGCGTGAGAATCTGCGGGCGCGACGATGCGGTAGTGCATCCACTTGCCTTCGCGACGCGCCGAGACGACGCCCGCGCGGCGCAGGTATGCGAGGTGACGCGAAATCTTCGGCTGATTCGTCCCCAACACTTCGACAAAATAGCAGACGCAAACCTCTTCATCGCCCATTAGATTCAACAGGCGCAGGCGCGTGCGGTCGTCGAGCGCCTTGAACAGCAGTTCCATCTCCGAAGGTTTCTTCCGCATCTTTTATTCAACTCCCAATCGTCAGGCTCCGCCGTTCCAGAAGCACAGTATCACGCCAGCGTCCGCCGAGTTGCGCGATGCGCTCGCGCCTTCCGACTTCTCGAAACCCGCAACGTCTGTGCAGCGCGAGGCTCGCCGCGTTTTCGGGAAAGATGCCGGCTTGCAGCGTCCAGATGCCGTGACGCTCGGATGCGCCGACGAGCGCGTCGAGCAGCGCGCGTCCCACGCCTTCGCCCCTGTGACGCCCGCCTACATAGACGCTGACTTCCGCGACGCCCGCATAAGCGCGGCGGGTTGAGACAGGACTGAGCGCGCCCCATCCTTTGATAATTCCGTCCGCCGCACGCGCCACGAGACGCGCGAAAGAGAGATGTGTGGCATCCCAACGCTCCCATGTCGGAGCTTCAGTCTCGAAGGTCGCGTTCCCCGACTTGATGCCTTCCAGATAAATCGAGCGCACGCGCTCCCAGTCCGCCACGCGCATCTCTTCGATGACGAAAGTCATAAGCTTGCTCCCGGACAAATTCTGCCGCTCACCTTCGCCATTGACAAGGCGACGCTAAACAATGTCAACGGGAAACGTCAAATACGCCTTGACAGATATGTGTGCGGAGCGTATCGTCTCGACAAATTCGCACAAGCGAATATGACTGTAAGGGAGAAATGAGATGAAAGGCAAACAAGCCGGGAAAGTCAACGTGCTCAAAGCGCACCTTGCGCTGAACGTCAGAGATGTCGGGCAGAGCATCGAGTTCTACACAAAGATGCTGGGGCTGGAGCCTGTCAAAGTGAGGACGGGCTATGCCAAGTTCGATGTCGAGCAGCCGCCTCTCAATCTGACCTTGAACGAAAACTTCTTCAACGAACGCGGCGCTCTCTCGCATCTGGGGATTCAAGTCGCTTCGACCGAAGATGTTTTGGCGATGCGCGAGCGTTGGGCTGCCGCCGGACTCTCGACGCGCGACGAGATGCAGACAAATTGCTGTTACGCCACGCAGGACAAAACGTGGGTGCGCGACCCCGACGGCAACGAATGGGAAGCCTTCGTCGTGCTCAAAGACAATTTGCCGGAAACCGCGCCCTGCGAGTGCGGCAGCAAAGCTACGGAGACATCAACCGAGACTGCGGCAACGACGACAGCGGCCACCACGCTTCAATCCGCGACGTGTTGCGCGCCCGCGCCGGTTGGAATCTCGAAGTGAGCCGCAACATCGCACGTCGCGCCGTCTCGGAAGCCTTGGGGACAGCGATGCTTTTGGCTGCCGTCGTTGGCTCCGGCATCATGGGCGAGCGTCTCGCGGGCGGCAACATCGCGATAGCTTTGCTCGCCAACAGCATCGCCACCGGCGCGGCTCTCGTCGCGCTAATTTTGACGTTCGGTGGAATCTCCGGCGCGCACTTCAACCCCGCGGTGACGCTCTCCGACGCCGCGCAGGGCGGTGTCGCATGGCGTGAAGTTCCCGCCTACCTCGTCGCGCAAGTTTGCGGCGCGTTCGCGGGCGTTGCGATTGCGAACGTGATGTTCGACTTGCCCGTCTTCTTCGCGTCGCATCATCGTCGCTACGGCGGCTCGCAATTGTTCAGCGAGTTCGTCGCGACGTTCGGCTTGCTGGCTGTGATCTGGGGATGCGTGCGCGCGCGTCCGACGTTCGTGCCGCTCGCGGTCGCCGCGTACATCACGGCGGCTTACTGGTTCACGGCGTCCACTTCATTCGCCAACCCTGCGGTGACGCTCGCACGCGCGGCGAGCGATACCTTCGCCGGCATCTACCCTTGGGACGCGCCCGGCTTCATCTGCGCGCAACTGCTCGGCGCGGCGGCGGCGACCACATTGTTTCGCTGGCTCGCGCCTCCTACCATCGAAGACGCGGCGGCAGTCATCATCCCGCACGGCGAAAGGGGAAAAACATGAGCGACGTTGAGCGTCCGTTGAAAAGAAAGCGTGTGTTGATTTTATGCACGGGCAATTCCGCGCGCAGCCAGATGGCCGAAGGGTTGCTCAGACATGATGGCGGCGAGCGGTTCGAGGTACACAGCGCGGGCACGCATCCCGGCCACGTCCGCGCCGAGGCCGTCGAGGTGATGCGTGAAATCGGCATAGACATCACCGCGCATCGCTCGAAATCTGTGGACGAGTTCGCGGGACAGCAATTCGATTCCGTCATCACCGTCTGCGACAACGCGAAGGAAAACTGCCCCGTCTTTCCATCTCGCACGGCGCGCGTGCATTGGAGCTTCGACGACCCGACGGCGGCAGAAGGTGATGCGCCGTCACGCCTCGCCGTCTTTCGCCGTGTCCGCGACGAGATCAGAGAACGCCTGCGTGATTGGCAGTAGGTAAGGCAAAAGTAAAAAGGCAAAAGGCAAAGGTGAAGACGGGCGCACGCGCCTTGTTTTCACCTTTGCCTTTTGCCTTTTTACTTTTGCCTTCTTCTCTTACGGCTGTTGCTTGTTCTGTTCTTCGCCTGTGCCGCGCCCTTCGCGCATCTCTTTGCGACGCGCCTTCAACTCGCGGCGTTTCTGTTCGAGTTGCGTGCGCTGTTCGGGCGTCAGGACGCCGAGCATGTCCGAGCGGATGCCCTTGCGAGCTTCGCGTATCTCGGTGTGAAGCTGACGCGCGCGCGTCTCCTGTTCGGGCGTCAGTTGGCCGCCGTCCTGTCGCTGGCGCATCAACTGGCGGAGTTCGGTGCGCTGCGCCTGCGTGCCTTGCTCGGTCTTTTGATGGATGGCGCGAAGCTGCTGTTTCTGCGCGTCGTTGAGGTTGAGGTCGCGAAACATCTTCATGCCACGCCCGCCGCCCTTTTCGCGCATCCCGCGACCCGCTTTGCCCATGCCGCGATGACGCTGTCCATCCATGCGCTCGCGTTGTTCGGGAGCGACTGTCGCGGTCTGCGGCATCGTCGTCGGCGTCTGCTGCGCGACGACGGCCAATGTCAAAGTCGCCGCGACGCCAATCATCAACCCTGTGCGTTTCAAAATAGCTTTCATGCTTGAATCTCCTTGCTCTGACTATTTTTTTGTAGATGGCTCGCCGAAATAAGGAAAGCCGTCAATCTCGATGGTTAAAATGTTGGGGAAGTTAAGACCCACGAACCTTTTAGACGCGCGCGGCGTTCTTTTAGTTGATAAAACTTCTCGCAGTAAGGAGCAGACGAGGGGCGGGCATCCGAAATCGAAATAAAGTTGATGACTTCAACACATCAAATCTTCGCATCCCGTTCCCCAGAGTCTCGCGCACACGAATGGCAAAACCACGCTTCCCGCGCTACAATACGCGCCCGATGTCACTCTTACAGCAGATCAATTCGCCGGCGGATTTGCGCGCCTTGCGCCCCGAACAGTTGCAGGAAGTCGCCGACGATATTCGCCGTCACATCCTTGAAACGATGTCGCGCATCGGCGGGCACACGGGCGCATCGCTCGGAGCTGTCGAACTCGCCGTCGCGCTTCATTACGCCTTCGACACGCCGCACGACCGGCTCGTCTGGGACGTGGGGCATCAGGCTTACGCGCACAAAATTTTGACGGGACGCCGCGACCAACTCGCGACGATCAAGCAGTACGGCGGACTCTCCGGCTTCCTGCGCCGCGACGAATCCGAGTTCGACACGTTCGGCGCGGGGCACGCTTCAACGTCTCTGTCCGCCGCTCTGGGGATGGCGATTGCGCGCGACGAGAAAGGCGAGACGCATCACGTCGCCGCCGTCATCGGCGACTCGTCGCTCGCGGGCGGGATGGCGATGGAGGCGATCAATCAAGCCGGGCATTTGAAGACGCGCCTCATCGTCCTCTTGAATGACAACGAGATGTCCATCGCCCCTGCGGTCGGCGCGCTGACCGGCTATCTCAACCGCATCCGAGAGGCGCAGGGCTATCACCGTTTCAAAGATGAAGTGGGCGAGACTCTGCGCGAGATTCCCTCGTTCGGCGAGCGTCTGTATCAGGCGGCGAAGACCGTCAAGGACGCCATCGCGGCGGCGGTGCTGCCGGGTGCGCTCGTCAACGAACTCGGCTTCAAGTACATCGGCTACGTGGACGGGCACAACACGGACGCGCTCGTGCGTGCGCTCGAAGAGGCCAAGCAGATCAAGGACGGCCCCGTCATCGTCCACGCCATCACGCAAAAAGGGAAAGGCTTTCCGGCGCGCGAGAAAAATTATTACGCATGGCACGCGACCGGGCCGTTCGAGTTGGCGACGGGCGCGGCCATCAAACCGTCGAAGGCTTCGCATCCGGCCTACACCGCCGTCTTCGGCGAGACGATGTGCGAGTTGATGGAGTGTGACGAAAAAATCATCGCGCTCACCGCCGCCATGCCGGACGGGACGGGCATTGATAAAGTTCTTGAGAAATTCCCTAAGCGCGCCTTCGATGTCGGCATCGCCGAGCAGCACTGCGTGACGTTCGCCGCCGGTCTATCTTGCGAGGGACTGAAACCAGTCTGCACGATTTATTCAACTTTCCTGCAACGCGCCTTCGACCAGATCGTGCATGACGTGTGCATTCAAAATCTCAACGTCAAGTTCTGCATGGATCGCGCAGGCATCGTCGGCGGCGACGGCCCGACGCATCACGGCCTGCTCGACATCATTTACCTGCGCGGCGTCCCGAACATGATCTTGATGGCTCCGAAAGATGAGGGCGAGATGCGCGACATGCTCCACACGATGCTCGAACATGTGGGGCCGGCGGCGATGCGTTACCCGCGCGGCAACGGCGTCGGCGCGGACATCAAACGCGCGCCGCAACTGTTGGAGATCGGCAAGGCCGAACTGCTGCGCGACGATCACGGCAACGGTGAGACGGCGATCATCGCTTACGGCTCGATGGTGCATCCGAGCCTGCAAGCTGCCGAAGCTCTGGCGAAAGACGGCATCGAAGCGACGGTCGTCAACGCGCGTTTCGTCAAGCCGCTCGACGCTGGTTTGATTCTCGCGCTGGCGCGCACGAAGCGTCTCATCGTGACTGTAGAAGAGGCGTATCTCGCGGGCGGCTTCGGTTCCGCCGTGATGGAGCTGCTCGAAGAAAACGGACTCGCAGACACCGTGCGCGTCGTCCGCATGGGCGTGCCCGACCGCATCATCACGCACGGCGATCCCAAACTTTTGCTCGCCAAATACGGCCTCGACGCCGACGGCATCTACACGCGCATCAAAGACTCCTTGAGCGTGCTCGACGAGCGTCGCGCGCCGCGTCGTCCCACCGTGCGCGGGTGAACCGGATGGCAGCGTTTGCTCATTCGGGCGTGTTCAAATCGTAAGCGAGCAGGTGATTGTCCTTCGAGACGTAGAGCAAATCCGTCGCCTCATCGCTGATGAAACGCTCGTCGAGAGTTTTCAGACGCAGCGCACGCGCGGCCTCGCCCGTGTTGATGTTGACGCCGAGTAGCCCGTGCCCGCCTTCGTCATTCACCTTCTTCAAATCAGTATAAAAATACATCCACTGCCCGCGCAGAGTGGCGAGCCGTTGGCGGTGCCAGAGCAGACGCGAGAGTCGCGCTAACTGGTTCGCAGGGTCGAGCCGGTCGAGCAATCTGTCTTCAACCTCAACGGACGGGCGCGGGACGGCGACCGCCGGCGGATTGCGTAAAGTCCGGGACGTTTGACGCGCGCGTGAAATTAAACCGAACGAAGAGAAACGCGCGCTCACATAGTCGCGTGATTCGTTCGTCGCGAGCGTCGTCAAGTCTGAGACGGTGACGTGCGCGGCCAAGCCCGACCAGCGTAGCGAACTCACGGACGAGAGCACTTGCGCGCCGCGAAAAACATTCGTCGCCACGCCGCCGTAGCGGAAATAGAGCGACGCCGCGCGCGCGGCAATCGAGGCGACGGTACGCAACACTCCGCGCCCCGGCGGGTCGTGGCGCGCGCGCCACACCGCACCGGCATTCCGGCCTCCTGTCACGTCGAACGCGGCCACCTCGTTTCTGCCTCCTACGACAGCCTCGCCGCGCTCGTTCAATAACACGAACGCCGCCTTTTCAACTTCGTGCGAAATTTTGCTGCGACGCTTGCCCGTCGCGGCATCTATGAAAATCAAGTCGTCACGGTCTGCGACGACGATGGTCTGCGCGTCCGGCAGCGCGATGTTAGTGATGCCTTTGTCCGCGCCTTTGTAACGCCAGAGAATTTTCCCGCTCGATGCGTCAATCGCGCTCACGCCGTAGGGGCCGCGCTCGGTGGTCTCGCCGTCCGCAAGCCGCGTGAACTGCCCGCCCGTCCGCACGTAAATCACGTCGCGCGTCAAAATCATTTCCGGCGTGACGCCCAAGTCCTTCGACTCCCAAGCCACCTCTCCGTCCGTGCGCGAGATGGCGCGCAGGCGTCCGCGCCCTGAGATGTAAATATATCGCTCGTCAAACGTCGGGTCGGACTCGGTGAGCGCGAGTCCTTCTTCGTTGATGCGAAATTTCTCGCGCCGCCGCTCTTTTCCGGTGCGCGCGTCGAGCGAAGTCAAGCCTTCATAAAAAAGATAGAGGCGACCGTCGAGAAACAAAGGCGGGCGATAATTGTCGAGCGTGTAAGAGACTTCATCCTTTTCACCTTCAACCGCGAGCGCGGGCATCATCTCGACTTCGCTCTCCAAATCCTGCTTCCACATCTCCGCGCCGGACGCGAGATCGAAGACATGCAGGGCAGGCCGACGCTTGAATCCTTCGCGCGGATGCGAGCGCGCGTCTTTGACGAAGACGACGGCGAGCGCATTCGTGTTCGGCTCGAAGGCTAACTGCATGACCGCGCCGCGCACTTTGTCCGCCCGCCAGAGCGCGTTGCCCGTCGCCAGATCAATCGCCTCCAGACGTGTCTTGTCGCCGCGCTCCAGACACGCGAGCAAAACGTCCGTGCCCGGAATATACGCCACGTCGTTTTCATCCAGCCGCGCACTTTCGCGACGCCACAACACGTCGCCCGTCTCCGCGTCCAGGCCGTAGAGCGACTTCTCCGTGCCGGCGACGAGCACGCCCAATTCCGTCGCCTGATAAAAACGCACGCGCCCGTCGAGCTTCGCGTCCCAATGCTCCGAACCCGCCGGCACAGCGACAACGTCCGACGCGCTCGCGCCGCTCATCAGCAGCAAGAGCAGCGCGCATGAAAGAAGAATGCGGTTTCTCATCCTGCTAAACACTTGAAAATTTTTCGTGGAAGAAATCAACGTGAAAACCCTCCTGCCTCTCTGTCGCGCGGGCGGATAAATGCGTTGGCAACTATAGCGGTTTGCGAATGAGTGCGACTTGAGTGAAAGAATTTTCACCACAGAGGACACAGAGAGGCACAGAGGAAAGAGGGAGGGTTGATTGTCTCCTCTGTGCTGCCTTTGTGCCCCTCCGTGTCCTCTGTGGTTAATCTCTGCCCGTATTCATTTGCAACCCGCAGTAGGAGTCTCATAACCGTCTGCGCGTTGCATTTTGCCGCTCGCCGTGCCTGTTGCAACGGACGCTTGAGGCGCGCGTCGCCCATTTGCAACGTAGATTTGCGTTTGCATAAAGACAGCCCCGCGCGTGTCGCGCGCATCAAAACGGGCGTAAAATTTCCGGCCTCACGCGAAACCGAACAGGGTGAGACGCTGAAGCCCCGCACGCTGGAGTATAGATGGAAGAGACAGTGCAGACATTTTTAATTGGGGATGACCCCGACGCGACGATCTTAATTGGGGATGACACGGATGCGACGATGATCGCGCCGCGCTTCGACGAGAGAGAGTCGGTGACGGCGCAACCCGTCGTGCCGCTCGCCGACGTGGTGGCGACGGAGGCGAACGCCTTGCCTCCGTACATGCAGAAGCAACGGGGCGCAAGACGCAAGTGGCCGCTCGCGCTCATCCTCGTCTCGGCGCTCGGCGGCAGCGCGTTAGGGATGGCCGGTTTGTACTTTTACCAGCAACGCCGTGAGACGCCAATCGAGTCAACGCCGGAGACGCAAGTTGAGCGCGTCTCCGTGCCCGTCGCAACGGCGCAGACTTCAACGACGCCCGCGCCTGTCGAAGAGCGTCCCGTCGTCACGACGGATGCTCCTCCCGCGACAGTTCCCGCAAAGCAGCAGGTCGAACGCTCCGCGCCCTCGGTCGCGCCTGTCGCGGATGACGACAGCAAGGCACGCAAAGAGAATGCGCGGGACGAGCGCGACGTGAAAAAGAAAAAGGACGACGATGACACCGCCGCCACGCCGTTGCCGTCGCGCAAAGCCGTCGAGACGAATGAGCGCACGGGCACACTCAAGCATGGCAAAAAGGGCGAGAGTGAGACGCGCGCGGACGAGGCCGCACAACTTCCCCAACGCCCGCGCCGCGTCGAGACCGCGCCCGACGACGAACGGACGACGCGCCGCATTGACACCATCAACTATCCCGAAAACCGGAGCGGACGCCGCGCGCGAGGTCAGCGCAGCATTGACCGCGTCAGAGGAATTTTCGAGGGACAACCGCCAAGATAAACGATGAATGCGGAATGATGAGTGATGAATGAAAGGCAAAGGCGCACTTGATTTCATTCATCATTCATCACTTCGCATTCATCATTGCTTTTCATCTTTCCTTTTTCACATTAAAGTTTTCTCGCGATGAAGCGAGAGCGCATTGACCGGATACTGGTGGAGCGCGGGCTGGCTCCGTCGCGGACGCGCGCGCAGGCACTGGTGATGGCCGGCGTGGTGCTCGTCGGCGAGCAGCGCGTGGAGAAATCTTCGGAGATGTTTCCGCCGGACGCTGTGGTGCGCGTGCGCGGCGCGGATGATCCGGCGGCGCGCTATGTCGGGCGCGGCGGTTTGAAGTTGGAACGGGCGCTCGACGAGTTCGGCATAGACGCGCGCGACTTGCTCTGTCTCGACGTGGGCGCTTCGACGGGCGGCTTCACGGATTGCCTGTTGCAGCGCGGCGCGCGGCGTGTCGTCGCGGTGGATGTCGGGCACAACCAGATTGACTGGCGTCTCAGGCAGGACGCGCGCGTCGAAGTGCGTGAAGGCGCGAACGCGCGTTACTTCATGCCGGAAGAGTTCGACGAAAAATTCGATCTCGTCGTGATGGACGTGTCTTTCATTTCGGCGACGAAAGTCCTGCCCGCGCTCGTGCCGCTTCTTAAGGTGGACGGGCGCATCATCATCTTAATCAAGCCGCAGTTTGAAGTCGGGCGCGGCGAAGTCGGCAAGGGCGGCATCGTCAGCGACACGGCGCAACACGCGCGCGTCATCGCTGAGGTCAACGCGGCGGCGCGTGCGTTGGACTTGCGCGTCGTCGGCGTGATTGAATCGCCCATCCACGGCGCGGACGGCAACCGCGAATTTCTGGCGCTGTACGAGAAGGCTTAAAAAATTCTTTGCGAACTTTGCGCCTTTGCGTGAGACTGATTTCACGCAAAGGCAAACAGACGCGAAGTAATGGCAAAAGGAAGCGATGAGGAAACTTTCAGAGGCGGCGGCACTGGCACAGTTGCAGCGCGGGAAGGCCGCTTTGCAGAGCCACATCAAGCTCAACTTTGAGCCGGCGGCGCGCGACTGTCGTGTCTGTCCGACGCAGGGCGTCTGTTGCACGGACGCGCACTTCGTCAACGTCCACATCACCCGGCTCGAAGCCGTCGCCATGCGCGAGACGCTTGAACGCACGCCGCGCCTGACCGCGCAAGAACGTCGCGCGGTTTACGTTCGCGCGCGGGCGGCGGTCGAGCGTTACAACTTGCGCGCGGCGGGCGGTGACACCTACGCGCAGACTTATTCGTGCCCGCTGTTTGCGCCGGGCGTCGGCTGCCTCGTACACCAACGCGCGAAGCCCGCGCCGTGCATTCAGCACGCCTGCTACAACAACTGGGAGGATGTGCCGCCGCTCGATTTACAATGGCGTGCGGAGCGACACGTCGAACAACTGAACACGGAAGCCTACGGCGCGGCATGGGCATGGCTGCCGACGCCGCTCTGGCTCACGCTCGTTGACCCGGACGGGGACGGCGCGGAACTTTCAACGCTCGCGCGTGTCTGGGCGTCGCGACGACGCTCGACGGGCAACAGCGCGTCTTCAAACTTCGCGCGACGCCGCACGCTGCGACAACAACAACGACGCGCTCTGCCCGTCATTCGTGCGCGATGATTTTCACGTCTGATGGGCATAAGTCTCGCCGGATCGTTGATGGCACGCGCGTCGTGTGAACTTTCGCTGATGGCAAGTCGTAGTCAAAAGTCAGTCAGTTAAAGGAAGGATGAAAGACGAAAATGTTTTGCCCGCATTGTGGAACTGAAGCAACGTCGGAATTGAATTACTGCAAACGCTGCGGCGGTAATTTGTCTCTGCCCGTGCAGGCACAAGAATTCTCTCGCCCGGCCATCTCCGCCGGCGTCGCGTGGGCGATTGGCGGGACGACGTTTTTCATCGTCGTCATCGGCCTCGTCTCAATGCTCGCCGCGCTCACAGACATGGCGCGCGGGCGTGAATTTCTCGGCGCGATTGTCGCCATCGCGGCGGCAGGCGGCATCACCATCATCGCCTCCGTCTTCATGCTCATGCGGCTCTGGTCGCGCGTGCTTGGCGACGGCGCAAGCATCGGCGGCACGCGGAAAGAATCGCGCCGCGCCGCCTCCTCGAAAAAGGCGAGCGCGCCCGAACTCAACCCCGCACGCATCAGCGCGCTTCCCATCTCCCCTATCTCCAGCGTCACCGAACACACCACGCGCACCTTCGCTCCCGTCTATAAAGATAGAGACTAGAGGCTGCAAGCTGGAGGCTAGTGAAAACAAGTCCCTTTGCTAGTCCCTAGCCTCTAGCCCCTAGCACCTAGCCTCTATTCTTCGTTGACACTCACGCGCGGGCGCGGCTATCATCCGCGACAGTTTTCCAGCATCATTTTTAAGCGTTTTAGTCGTCGGATAATTTTGCTTTGAGCGTTCCGCGTCGCTGTCGTTCCGCGTCGCGCATGAGCAAAATTAGACGGCGTTTCTCCCGCACCAACTCAGCGTCAAGTTTTCTGTTAACACTTCTGTCGTCGCTATGTTGAGACCCGAAATTCGACGTGTCGGCGTGCTCGTCAAGCCGCATCAACCGGAGGCGACGAAGACCATCTGCGCCCTCGTCGAGTGGTGCGCCGCGCACGGCATCGCGGTCGCCGGCGGGCCGCGCATGGAGCGCGAAGAGGTGGAAGCGCAGACGGGTTGCGCGGTCGAGACGCTGGAGTATGAAAAATTGGTCGAGAGCGTTGACCTGCTCGTCGTCCTCGGCGGCGACGGCACGATGATCGCCACGGCGCGCATGATCGGCGAGCGCGGCGTGCCTGTGCTCGGCGTCAACTACGGGACGTTCGGCTACCTCGCGGAGTTCAGCAGCGACGAGTTGATCCCCGCGCTCGAATCCGTCCTCGCCGGGACGTACACGATTGAGAGCCGTCTGATGCTGTCGGCGGAAGTTTATCGCGGCGACGAGCGAGTGCTTGGCGGGCGCGTGCTTAACGATGTCGTGATCGGCAAGTCGGCGCTCGCGCGCATCATCGAAATTGATACGTGGATTGACAAGCAGTTCGTCAATCGCTTTCGCGCCGACGGCTTGATTATCTCGACGCCGACGGGTTCGACCGCCTACAACCTTTCGGCGGGCGGCCCCGTCATCTATCCTTCGATGAACGCGGTGGTGATTACGCCCATCTGCCCGCATACGCTCTCTAATCGCCCGCTCGTCGTTTCGGACGAATCGAAATTCGAGTTCGTCTTGAAGACCAAAGAAGACGTGGCCTTGACGCTCGACGGGCAGATCGGTTTGCCGCTCGAAGTCGAAGACCGCGTCCACGTCCGCAAGAGCGCCATGACTTTCAATCTCATACAAGCCAGCACGCGCAACTACTTCGACGTGCTGCGTAACAAACTTCGTTGGGGAAGATGATAAGAAAGTGATGAGCGATAAGAGAAAAATCTTTACTCATCACTTATCACTTATCACTTATCACTTTTTATATGGCTAACCTGAACAACACGATGGTGACGAAGGGCGAAGCAAAGGCTTGGTGGCGTCTGTCTCTGACGGCGTGGATTATGATCGGGCTGGTGGTGGGCGGCGTGCTCGGTTATTACATACCCGGATTTGGCGACAGAGTTTATTTCCTGCGCGACATTTTTCTGAATCTGATTAAGTCCATCATCGCGCCGCTCGTCTTCTCGACGCTGGTGGTGGGCATCGCGGGCGGCGGTGACTTGAAAAAAGTCGGGCGGATGGGCGCGAAGGCTCTGCTCTATTTCGAGATCGTGACGACCGCCGCGCTTTTCATCGGCCTTGCCGTCGTCAATCTGATTAAGCCGGGCGTGGGCGTCCAACTCGTCGCCGCGAGCACTGAAGTCGCGACAAAGATCGGCGAGAATCATCCGAAGACGCTCGTCGAAACGCTCGTGCATATTTTCCCCGCGAGCGTGATTGATGCGATGGTGCGCGGAGACGTGTTGCAGATCGTTGCCTTCTCCGTGCTGTTCGCGATGGCTCTGACGGCGATTGGCGAGAAGGGCAAACCCGTGCTGCGCGCGATGGAGAGTCTCTCGCAGATTATGTTTCGCTTCACGAGCTACGTGATGATGTTCGCACCCATCGGCGTTGGCGCGGCGATGGCGCACACCATCGCGACGCAGGGCTTGGGCGTGCTCAAGAATCTCGGACTCCTCATCGGCTCGCTTTATCTCGCGCTCGTCGTCTTCATCGTCGTCGTGCTCGGCGCGGTCGCGCTCATTGCGCGCGTGCCCATCGGGAAGTTCATCAAGGCTGTGAGAGAGCCGGCGACGATTGCGTTCGCGACGACGAGCAGCGAGTCCGCGCTGCCGAAAGCGATGGAGGCGATGGAGCGTCTGGGCGTGCCGCCGCGCATCGTCGGCTTCGTGATGCCGACGGGCTACAGTTTCAACCTCGACGGCACGACTTTGTATCTCGCGATGGCGTCGGTCTTCGTCGCGCAGGCGGCGGAAGGCTCAGGCATGGCACACATGGGCATCGGCAGACAGATCACAATGATGCTGGCACTGATGCTTACTTCTAAAGGCGTGGCCGCCGTGCCGCGCGCGTCGCTCGTGATTCTGCTGGCGACCTTGAACACCTTCCTGCCGGAGAACATCGGCCCCATCGGCGTCGCCGTCATTTTTGGCGTGGACGAATTGATGGACATGGGACGCACGAGCGTCAACGTCATCGGCAACTGTCTCGCCACTGTCGTCGTCGCGCGCTGGGAAGGCGAGTTCGACGATGCACGCGCGCGCGTCTTCGGCACGCCGGATGAAATCCGTCTCGACCTCGCATCAGGCGAACCGGCCTTCGCCGATGCGGCGAGAATGGGAGACTAAACTTCTTTCATCATTCTTCGCGCCTTTGCGCCTTTGCGTGAGATGAATTTTCACGCAAAGGCGCGAAGGAAAACCAATCGTGCGAAACAAAAACGTGCGGTCACTCAGTTCGCCGTATGAGAACAAGTCTTGACACTCCCGCGAAACTTCCGGCAGATGATTGGGCTAAAGTTCAGCAAATCATGGAAAAGACTGCGCGACGACGCTATTTCGACGTGATTGAGTTGTGCGGAACGAAGGATGCATAACATATCAGCATCCTGAGTTTTGAGAATCATTTTTAAGGCGAATACGTGCGATTGAAGCCACGCTGAAATCGGCTGAGAGAACGGCGACGTGCGCGGCTGTGTTGAGAGTTATCAGCTTGAGCGGGCGGCACGCGCAAAGGACGGCACAATGATCTTCCCCATTGGCGACGACAATTCAGACCGCACCATCGCGCCCTACGTCAACTACATCATCATCGCCGTCAACCTTCTCGTCTTTGTCTTTTTGCAGGGGATGGGCAACAACGATAAGTTCACTTATTCGTTCTCGACCGTGCCGCAGGAGATTGTGACGGGGCGCGACGTGACGACGCCCGACCGGGAAGTGGTCGAGCCTGTGACGCACCAGCGCATTCCCATACCGGGACTGCAACCGACGCCCGGCAGCGTCTATCTGACGCTTTTGACTTCGATGTTCATGCACGGCGGTTGGGCACACATTTTAGGCAACATGCTCTTCCTCTGGATATTCGGCGACAACATCGAAGACCGTCTGGGGCATTTTCGTTACGCGATTTTTTATCTCGTCTGCGGCGTCATCGCGTCGCTCGCGCACGTCTTCTCGACGGCGGTGCTGGCGCAAAATCCTTCGGGTTTGCTCGTGCCGAGTCTCGGCGCATCGGGCGCAATCTCAGGCGTGCTCGGCGGCTACATCCTGCTCTACCCGAAGCGGCAGGTGCGCGTCATCCTGCTACGCATCCTGACGACTGTGCCGGCCTACGTCGCCATCGGGCTATGGTTTGTTTTTCAAGTTGTCAGCGGCCTCGGCATTCTCGGCGGCGGAGCGCAGGAAGGCGGCGTGGCTTACGCGGCGCACGTCGGCGGATTCATCGCCGGACTCGTGCTTATCAAATTTTTTGCCATCGGCAAGGGCGGCAGCGTCGCGCCGATGATGAGAAGCGCATAGTAAGTTTTGTTAGTGGGGCAGCACTCGACGCGCGAAGTCGCGGCAGACTGCTCTTATTCAAGGGGACACACACAAGGAGAAAATTTCAATGGCAAGCAACGACGATGTGATTTCGACACTCAACGGCTTAATCGAAACGTGTAAGGATGGTCAGAACGGTTTCCAGACCGCCGCCGACGGCGTCGCGAACAGCGAACTCAAAACGCTCTTTCACACTTACGGGCAACAGCGTTCACAATTTTCAGGCGAGTTGCAGACGGAAGTCCGGCGTCTCGGCGGCGACCCGGAAAAGACGGGCAGCGTCGCCGCCGCATTGCATCGCGGCTGGATTGACATCAAGTCAGCGGTGACGGGCAAAGACGACGCGGCGATCATCAACGAATGCGAGCGCGGCGAAGACTCTGCCGTGAGCAACTACAAGGAAGCTCTCGACGCAGACTTGCCCGCGAACGTCCGCACAGTGGTTGAGAAACAGTATGGTCAGGTCAAAGAAGCGCACGACCGCATCAGCAGCATGAAGAAGGCGCACGAAGCCAGCGCCTAGACGGTTTTGGATGAGGGGTGGCAATGGCTGCCCCTTTTTATGTGACAGCAAGGCAGTAACACTCGCAACAACATTCAAGGAGAAGCAGAAATGAGAAAGTCAGGAATCATCGCACAGACACTCGCGGGACTCGGAATATTCGCATTGATGGGCGTCATGTTCGCCGCCGTCGCCGCGCCGCAGGAGCAGAACATGAACTCGAACTCAAACATGAACTCGAACATGAAGTCCGGCAAGGGCGGCATGATGATGTCGCTCAATTCGACTGACAAAAAGTTCATGATGATGGCGGCGCAGGGCGGGATGGCCGAAGTGAAGATGGCGGAGGCCGCGCTGCAACATTCTTCGAGCGACAGCGTGAAGACATACGCGCAGAAAATGATTGACGATCACACGGCGGCCAACACCGAGTTGATGCAAATCGCATCGAGCAAAGGCGTCACGCTGCCGACCGCGCCGGACGCCAAGATGCAGGCCATGATGACCAAAATGATGACGCTCAACGGCGCGGACTTCGACCGCGAGTACATCAAGAACGCGGGCGTCAAGGATCACGAAAAGATGGAGAAGCTTTTCATGGAAGAGGGCAGCAAGGGCGGCGACGCCGATACCAAAGCCTTCGCCACGAAGACTCTGCCGACCGTGCAAATGCATCTCAGCATGGCGCGCGAGATGATGAGCAGCATGATGGGCATGAAAGGCAAGATGGGCATGGGTTCGGGCAGCAACATGAACTCGAACATGGGCAGTAACATGAACTCGAACATGAGCGGCATGAATTCCAACATGGGTGGAAACATGAACAGCAACATGTCGAACATGAACTCCAACATGAACATGAATAAGAGCAAGAACAAAAACTCGAACATGAACATGAACTCCAACATGAACTCCAACATGAATAAGAACTCCAACCTGAACAGGTAGGTGTCCGAAAGAAAGCTGGAGCCGGCGACCGTGTCATTCATCGCGCGTCGCTAAAGCTCAAGATAGGGAGGCAGGCGTTTATGCGCCGCCTCCTCTTTTTTTCGGCTGCGCGATTCACGCCCGCGCCGTATTTCAATGCCGGTTGCTGCCCCGCGCGCGAGTCAGGTAAGATTCGCACTCTGTTTTTCAAGGAGCAATGATCAAATGTCAGTGACCGAAGCGACGCTTCCAAACGTCAATCAGCAGGGACTCGACATCCGCCCGACGACGCGCGCGGAGATGAAACTTTACCCGCTCGACACATTCCCTTACGAGTACGCGGGGCGCGAGGTGAGCGTCCGCTTCGAGATGCCTGAGTTCACCTGCGTCTGCCCCTTCTCGGACTTCCCGGACTTCGCCACGCTGCGTCTCGAATACGTGCCCAACGAGCGTTGCATCGAACTCAAGAGCCTCAAGCTCTACGTCAACTCGTTCCGCGAAGTGAAAATTTTTCACGAGCACGTCATCAACGTCATCCTCGAAGACTTCGTGCAGGCGTGCGACCCGCTCGCCGTCGAACTCGAAGGCGACTTCAACGTGCGCGGCAACATCAAGACGGTGGTGCGCGCGAGCTACAAAAAGCAGTAGGCAGTGGGCAGAAGGCAGAAGGCAGTCAAGAAGCGTTTGCCGACGCGCACAACTGAAGAGTCAACTTCATACGTTTTGACTGCCTTCTGCCCACTGCCTACTGTCTTCTAAAATTCATTATGAGTATCCAACTCACTGCCATCATCGCCGCCGTTATCGGTTTCGCGGTCTTCTTCTTCGTCGTCAAGCGCGTGCTGCGGATGGCGATTCGGCTGGCTCTCATCGGCGCGTTGCTGTTCGCATTGCTGGCGGGCGCGCTGGCGTGGTGGTGGTACGGTTCGAGCTTGACGAATAGCTCGCCGGCGCAGAATCGCAACGCGGCGACGCGCCCCTCTTCGCGCCCCGCACGCTAACAACAACTTGATGGCTGAGACAGACACCGACGCCTCAGACGCCTACGACGCGCGCGTGCAAGCGGGACGGCTCGACGAATCAACGCGCGGACTCTGGGGGCGTTACCGACGCCTGCCGCGCAACGTCTTCGCCATCAGCATCGTCAGCCTTTTGAACGACGCTTCGAGCGAGATTATCTATCCGCTGCTGCCGGCCTTTCTCCTCATCACGCTCGGCGCATCGCCCGGCGCGGTCGGCGCAATTGAGGGCATGGCGGAGTCGGTCTCAAGCCTTCTTAAACTTTTCTCCGGCTACATCAGCGACCGTCTGAATCGTCGCAAGAGTCTCGTCGTCTTCGGCTATGGATTGGCGAGCGTCGTGCGCCCGCTTCTCGCCTTCACGACGAACTGGTATCAAGTGCTCGTCGTGCGTTTCACGGATCGCGTCGGCAAAGGCATTCGCACCGCGCCGCGCGACGCGATGATCGCCGACGCCGCGCCCGTCGCCGAGCGCGGCCTGGCCTTCGGTTTTCACCGCGCGATGGATCACACGGGCGCAGTCATCGGCCCGCTCATCGGCTACTGTGCGCTCCTGCTCGTGGCGTCGAACACGAACGCGCCGACGGCTCACGACTACACGAAGATTTTCCTCTTCGCCTCCGTGCCCGCCTTCGTCGCGATGCTCGTCGTCATCTTCGCGGTGCGCGAGACCAAACGCGCGCCGGCAGCAGACACATCAGCAGAGACGACGACAACATCAGCAACGACAACTACGAAGCATCTGAACGCGATGGCGACGCCGCAGCCACAACTCGCGAACGCTACGCAGACGCTTGCGAGCGCGCCGCTCCCGCACTTCACGTTGAGAGGCTTCGATGCGAACTTCAAATGGTTTCTCGTCCTCGTTGCGCTCTTCACGCTCTCGAATTCGTCCGATGCTTTTCTCATCCTGCGCGCGAGGGATGCGGGCATCTCGATCAAGAACGCGCTGCTGTTGTGGGCGGCGTTGCACGTCAGCAAGGTCGCAAGTTCCTTAATCGGCGGCGATCTCTCGGACAGAATCGGGCGCAAGACTTTGATCGTCTCCGGCTGGCTGCTCTACGCCGCAGTCTATCTCGGCTTCGCTTTCGTCTCGACGCCGGGCGGGGCATGGACGCTCTTTCTCATCTACGGCATTTACTTTGGACTCGCGGAAGGCGCGGAGAAAGCTCTCGTCGCAGACCTCGTGCGACCGGAACAACGCGGCACGGCCTACGGCCTCTATAATCTCGCCTTCGGCATCACGGTGCTGCCCGCGTCGCTCCTGATGGGCTGGCTCTGGAAAATGTACGGCCCGGCGACGGCCTTCATCGTCAGCGCGTGCATCGGCACACTCGCCGCTGTGCTGCTGGCCTTGACGACGCGCGCCGGAAAGAGAGGGGCTGAAAGGCTGAAAAGTTTTGGCGGAGAAATTACAAAGGCAGGTAACGGATGACGTTCACCCATTCTTCATTTTCACTACAAGCGATCAGCAATTCCAAATCTTCGATTGCCTGATGAAGCGACAGGCTGCGGGGCACGACAAAAAGTCCGGCGATATTTTCCCCCGCACCCATCAAGTCAGCCGCGTGCGCGGGCATGGTTTTAAGATCATGCGTGACGACGATGCGTCCTCCTCGCGCCGCCCGGATTAATAGATCGGGGTCAGTCGCCTCGCTCATTCCGATTTCAAAAGCCGTCACCACATCGAGTTGAGGAAGACGGCGTATCAATCCGCGCAGGATGTCGTGGTCGAGGTCTTGATCAATCAACAAACGCAGCACAGGTTATTTCTCAAGCCGGTTTGAATCCGATTGACGAGCCAGTAAACGCGCGCGAAGTCCGGCGGATTTTTTCTGATATTGAGGGTCGGACTCTATCTTCTCTCGAACTTTATCGCCTTCTGTTTCCTGTTGCCGCAAGTATTCTTCGATAGCTTGCTCGTGGTTGAGATAGTAGGTGATGGCCGAATAGACATCGGCCAAATCAAGCGCCGGAAATTTTTGAGCGATTTGTTCGGCGGACGCTCCGAGCTTGTAATGATGCACGATTGAATCGAGGCTCACGCGCGAATCTGCGACGCGAATCGTGCCGTCCTCCGTCAGTCGCAAAGGCAACGTTTGAGTTTTTTCCAGAGTTGTCATATTTCATAGCCCTCTCGCACAGTTTAATGGCTTGAAGTTTTTTTTCCAACCGAAGGTGCGCTTCAAAGATAGCTCTCGATGAAAGCGACAACGCGGCGTGGGAAAGGCCGGCCTTCGCCTTTTGCCTTCCTCGTTGACAGCCTTTCACGTCCCGCTATATACATCGTTTCGTCGAACGTCGCACGGCCATCGTGGCTGCACGCGCCGAGCCGCGCGGATTCTCTCTATGTCTGAGCCTCAAACTCTGTGCAAACGCGGAGGTCTTCCGTTAAGCCTTATGCCATTCGAGTACGACATCTTTATCAGCTACGCGCACATTGACGACCGCAGTCCCTTCGGGGACGAGAAGGGTTGGATAGACATGCTCCACGAGCGCCTGTCGGTGCTGCTCGCGCAGTCGCTCGGCTATGAGTTGAAAATTTGGCGCGACGGCCACAACCTGCAAGGCAACGACGAGTTGGGGGGAGCCATCGGCGACGGCGTGACGCGCTCGCTGCTGCTCGTGCCCGTCGTCTCGCCGCGTTACGTGCAATCCGATTGGTGCAATCGCGAGATGGCGGCGTTCCACACGAATGAACCGCCGCCGCGCGTCGCCGCGCCGGGTTATCGCTCGCGCATCTTCAAGGTCGTTAAGACGCCGCTCCCCGATTACTTGAAACAGCTTGAGCCGGAACACATCAGAAACCTCATCGGCTACCAGTTCTACGCTGAGGATGAGACGGACGGGCAGTTGCGCGAGTTCAGCCCCGACCCGACGGACAAGGCTTACTGGAAGATGCTCAATCGTCTCGTCTCCGATTTGACGAAGACGATCATCGAGTTGAAGCACACGCCGGCAACACAACATTCACAGACTTCGCAGCCACAGCCCGTCTCTACATCCGCGCCCACCGTCAATGCCGCCGGTGGCGTGACGAATGCTGCGCCCACGCCCGGTAACATCATCAGCAACGCGCCGCAGAAATTCGTCTATCTCGCCGAAGCCTCTTCCGACATGACGAAGGAGCGCGACCTCGTGCGCGACGAGTTGCGGCAACGCGGTTATGGTGTCCTACCCGAACAGAAACTCCCGCTCGAAGAGAGGCGACAAACCGAACGGGCGGTGCGCGCGTGTCTCGCGCGTTGCGCGCTGTCCATCCATCTCGTCGGCACGCGCTACGGCGCGACGCCAGAAGACGACGCGGCCTCCATCATACGCATTCAAGAGACGCTAGCCGCCGAGCGCGGCGCGACAGACGCATCATTCCTGCGCCTGCTCTGGATGCCGCCCGGATTGTTGACGCCGGAGATGCCGGTCAGCGACGAGCGGCAGAAGTCTTTCGTCAACGAGCTTCAAAACCGCATCACGACGGGCGCGGAATTGTTGCAGACGAGCGTCGAAGACTTGAAGACGCGCATCGTCGAAAAACTCGAAGCGGCGACGAAGAAGCCCGCCGCCGGGCATGCCGACAAGCGTCGCAGGCTCAAGCAGGTCTATCTCATCTGCGAAAACAGCGACCGCAGCCTCGTGCGACCGATCAAGGAATATCTCTTCAAGCAAAACCTCGAAGTCATCACGCGCCTCGACGAGGGCGCGGGCGAAAAGCTGATGGAGTATCACCGCAAGAATCTCAAAGAGTGTGACGCCGCGCTCGTCTATTTCGGGAGCGGCGACGAGCCTTGGGTTCGCAAGAATCTCGAAGACCTTGAGAAGGCCTACGGCTACGGGCGCGAGGATGATTGGAGCGCGAGCGCCGTCTATGTCGGTGCGCCGCCGAACGAGCAGAAGGAGGACTTTCTCACGCACATGGTTCCCTACGTGATACGTAACTTCACCTCGTTCAACCCCGAAGAGTTGCGCGACTTCGTGAGCGCAGTGCAATCCGCCGAAGGAGGCCAGCAGTGATGACTGAGCCGAGAAAATTCACGAATCCTTTTCCGGGGCTGCGTCCCTTCGAGACAGACGAGTACCGACTTTTTTTCGGGCGCGAAGGCCAGTCGGACGCGCTGCTCGAACGACTCGCGCGCTCGCGCTTTCTCGCCGTCGTCGGCACTTCGGGGAGCGGCAAGTCTTCGCTCATCCGCGCGGGGCTGCTGCCCGGTTTGCGCGGCGGGTTGATGGCGGGCGCAGGCTCCGGCTGGCGCATCGCCGTGATGCGACCGGGCGGCGACCCGGCGGGCAATCTCGCACGCGCGCTCGCCGCGCCGGACGTGTTGCCGCAGGCGGGCGCGGGGCTGCCCGCGTTGGAGGCGGAGGCCGTCATCGAAGCGACGCTCAGGCGCGGCTCGCTCGGACTCGTGGACGCCGCGCGGCAGGGGCGGCTCGCGGAAAACGAAAAGCTGCTCGTCGTCGTTGATCAGTTCGAGGAACTGTTTCGCTTTCGCGCGGCGCGTGCGGCGACGAGCGTTGACGATGATGCGGCGGCCTTCGTCAAACTGTTGCTCGAAGCCGCGCACGGGCGCGACGTGGCGATTTACGTCGTGCTCACGATGCGCTCGGATTTCTTAGGCGACTGCGCGCAGTTTCAGAATCTGCCGGAAGCCATCAACGACGGCCAGTACCTGATTCCGCGCATGACGCGCGACGAGCGTCGCGTCGCCATCACGGGGCCGGTCGGCGTCACGCGCGGCAAAATCACGGAGCCGCTCGTCAACCGCCTGCTCAACGAAGTGGGCGACAATCCAGACCAGCTTCCCATCCTGCAACACGCGCTGATGCGGACGTGGGACTATTGGAGCGCGCATCGCCTCGACAAGAGCGAACCCATCGGCGTCGAGCACTACGAGGCCATCGGCACGATGTTGGACGCGCTCTCGCGCCACGCCGACGAGGCTTGGAACGAGTTGCCCGACGAGCGCAGCCGCCACGTCGCCGAATCACTTTTCAAGACGCTCACCGAGCGCGGCTCGGACAACCGCGAAATCAGACGCCCGACCTGCCTCTCGGACATTTGCAAAATTGCCGGCGCGACGCAGGATGAAGTCGCGTCGGTCGTCGAAATTTTTCGACGCGAAGGCCGCTCGTTTCTGATGCCGCCCGCCGGAGTCGAACTCTCCGGCGAGACCGTGATAGACATCTCGCACGAAAGTCTCATTCGCAACTGGGAGCGGCTGCGGGAATGGGTCAGGGATGAAGCCGAATCGGCGCGCATCTATCGCCGTCTGGCCGACGCGGCGGTCGCTTATCGCAACGGTGAAGGCGGGCTGCTCGATGAGGTGACGCTCGGTTGGGTCAATCGCTGGCGCGACCGTTACAGCCCGACGCGCGCGTGGGGGCTGCGCTATCACCCGGCCTACGACGAGGCGATGGAGTATCGCGAGGCGAGCCGCATGGCGGTCGGCGCGGCGGCGATTGAGCGCACGCGCCAGCGCGAGGAAGCGCTCGAACGTGAACGCCGCGAGCGCGAGCAAGCCGAACGCTTCGCAGGCGAGCAGCAGAGCGCGGCGCAACGCCAACGCCGCCTGACGCGCATCCTCTTCGTTCTCTCGACCTTAGCCATCGCCGCGCTGCTCATCGCCGTGGCTTCGCTCGCGCACTCGTGGCAGAGCGCGAAAGAATCTCAAGAGAGCGAGGCGCGCGCGCACGAGAGTGAGGCGCGCGCGCTGATGAGCCAGAGAGAAGCGCAGAAACTCGCGGGCGATTTGCGCGACAGTCTCGGCGAAGTGACGGCGGCGAAAGAGGAGGCCAACCGTCAGCGCGACGCCGCCCTCGCCGCGCAGAAATCGGCGGAGGATGAAAAGACGCGCGCCGTCGCTGCCGAGCAGAAGGAGGAGGACGCGCGACTCGACGCGCAGGCGAAGGCGAAGGTCGCCGAAGCGGAAAAAGTCAAAGCTCAGAGTGAAGAGGCGCGCGCGCAGGTCGAGACGCGCAAGAACATCAAGGCGAGGGAAGCCAACGACAAATTTCGCGACGCCATCGCCCGCGCGCAGACGGGCGACTTGGAGAACGCCAGCTCGCTTCTTGAGCAAGCCGTCAAAGGTTATCAGGACAGAGACGTGGCGAACGAAGAGGCCGTGGCTGACGCCAAAGTCCAACTCGGCAATCTGGGCTACACGACCGCCTACGCCGGATTCATCGAGGCGAAGGGCGACTTCGGTAATTACGGCACGGTGGAAAACGTCAATGAAGCCATCGCCAATTACGATCAAGCCGCGAAGATTTACGCCGGGCCGAAAGTACACTCGCCGCAAAAGGCCGCGAGCGCGCTCTACACGCTCGGCAACATTCTCATGCGGTTTACGAAAGATGCGCCGCACTCTCCCGATGCAATTGCCGACGAACCGGCCTGCCTGCCCGGCATCAGCAGTCTGGATATTGATGTGCCCAATCTCAGCATCGCTCAGAAAGTGAACGTTGGCACGTCATGGCGAAGTCTCGACTACAACCCGGTGCAGAAGTTCAACGACGCGGCTCTTGAGCGTTACCGGCAATCGTTCGAGTATTTCCGTCAGGCAAGCGAGGGATTTCAACGGGCAGGAATACAGTCCAGCAGTGCGGATGCGACAGATGGCATGAGAAAGGTTGCGTACCAACTCGGCAGCTTCTACTTGGATGGGGCGCAGGATGGCGGTGCAAACCCACTTGTCATTGATGACAACCGGCGGCAGGCCGTCAAACATTTCGAGACCTTGCTTTCCCTCTACCCGCCCGACGATACGGGTGTGGCGCGCCTGCTCGTCTTAATCGCTGCGCTGCGATACAGCATCAATAACGGAGACGCATCTGCCGCCAACTACTTCGAGCGAGCGCACGCTGCCTACAAAGAACAAGGACGCACAGATGGGGAGGCGTTTGACGGAATCGGGAAAATTTCTCTGGACGCGGGACAGCGCAAGGCCGCCGCATCGTATTACCGGAAAGCGAGTGAAGCCTATCGTGCGGCGGGCGATCAGCCGTCGCTGGCCGATGTACATTTCAAACTCGGCGAGCTTTTGTTGGATCAGGGTTTCGAGAGTTCAAACGTGGAGGATTCCATCGCGTCCGCCCAAAACCATTACAGACAAGCGCTCGACGCCTACAAGCTGGCGTTGGCAAAGGACGCAAAGGCAGAAGGCGTGAAGAACGTTTTCAACATCGGCTTTGAAGCCAAAAACGTGGGCGAGCAAAAACTGGCGCTCGACGCCTTCAACCTCGCCTTCGCGTTCGGCGAGGCCGAAAATAACCTGCTCCTCGAAGCGCGGGCGCAAGACAATCTGGGAGAAGTGCTGGCTCAGTTGAATGAACTGCCGCAATCGCTCGCGGCCTACAAAGAGTCGCTTGCTATGTACTCGCGCGTGCTCGCGTCTGCCAGACATCGCCACAATCGCTCCGAGATTGAAGAGGCGGAGGGAGCGTCTAATCGAATCATGTTGATTATCAAGACCCGCAAGTTTGAATAATAAATAAAGTTTGACTTACCTTGTTGCTTGCACACCTTTTCACACACCGCGAGCAGCCACATGCACACTGCCCGCACCGCCTGACCATCTTAAATGACAACCACGCGCGTTTCGGGTAGTTTATTTCAACGCTCGCGGTGCGCGACGATCTTCCACCGGGCAGGTTCCAAAAATTGACTGACAACACTAATTTTCGACTCATCACCGACACGGGCGAAGTGCGCGCGGCGTGCGAAGAACTCTCGCGCCACGCGCAACTCGGCTTCGACACCGAAACGACCGCGCTCGACCCTTATGATGGCCGCCTGCGACTCGTCCAACTGGCCTCGCCCGACGATGCGGTCTTCGTCTTCGACCTCTTTGCGCTCGCGCCCGGTGAAGGCGCGGCACGGCAACTTGACGCGCTTGAGCCTCTGCGCCAGTTGCTCGCGGCGAAGACGCCCGTCAAGATCGCGCACAATGCGAAGTTCGACGCGAAGTGGATCGCGCATCATCTCGGCGTGGAACTCGGCGGCGAGTTTGATTCGCGCACGAACGCGAACGGCGTCGAGCGCGTCGAGCGCAGCGGCCTCTTCGATACGATGCTCGCCAGCCAGATCGTCTCGGCGGGTGAACAGGAAGACCGGCACAGTCTCGCCGCCGTCGCCGCGCGCTATTTAGACGTGACGCTCGACAAGTCGCAGCAGGTCAGCGACTGGTCGGGAGAACTTTCCGCGACGCAACTCGAATACGCCGCGCGTGACGCCACCGTGCTTATCCCCCTGCGCGAAAAACTCGTCGCGCAACTCACCGCCAACTCGCTCGGACGTTGCGCGCAACTAGAGTTCGAGTGCGTCGTGCCGGTCGCGACTTTGGAGTTGAAGGGAATCTATCTCGACAAGGAACGCTGGCGTGAGCAACTCGCCGTCGTCAGCACCAAGCGCGTCGCGCTCGCCGAACAGTTGCAGGAAATACTCGCCGAAGAATCCGCGCAACAATCCTTCTTCGGCCCCGTCCGCGCAGACATCAACCTCGACTCGCACGTTCAATTAACGAAAGCTCTGACGCGGCTCGGCGTGCCCGTCCCCGACTCGACGCGCAACTGGAAACTGCAACCGCTCGCCAAAGATTTTCCGGTCGTCGCCACGCTGCTCGAATATCGCACCGTGCAGAAAGCGCTCACGAGTTACGGCGAAAGCATCCTCGACGAGATCAGCCCGGTGACGGGTCGCATCCATTCCAACTTTCACCAGATCGGCGCGCCGACCGGCAGGATGTCGAGTACGAACCCGAACGTCCAACAAGTTCCGCACGCCTACGAGTATCGCCGCTGCTTTCGCGCGCCCGACGGCAAGAAACTCATCATCGCCGATTACTCGCAGGTCGAGTTGCGGATTCTCGCCGAGTTTACCGGCGACAAAGGGTTCGTTGACGCCTTCAACTCCGGCGCGGACTTGCATCGCGTGACCGCCGCGCAAATCTTCAACGTCGCTGCCGACGACGTGACCAAAGAGCAGCGCGACTTCGCCAAGCGTCTCAACTTCGGCGTCGTCTATGGCATCGGCGCGAAACGCTTCGCGTTGATGACCGGCCTCTCCGAGCCGGAAGCGGAAGACCTTTTGCGCCGCTACTTCTCGACCTATCGCGCGCTCGATGCGTGGCTGCGCGACGCGGCCAATCGCGCCGTCCGCGAGCACACCGCGCCGCGCACCGTGGCGGGGCGTCTCTTCCGTTTCAACTTCGACAACGAAGACCGCCAAGCCGCCTCGCTCGCGCAACGCAATGGGAAGAATTCGCCCATCCAAGGATCAAGTGCGGACATCATCAAACGCGCCCTGCGTCTCTTGCACGACCGTCTGAAAGACACTTCCGCCGCCGTCGTCAACGTCGTGCATGACGAGATCGTGGTTGAGACGGACGCGGGCGAGGCCGAGGCGATTGCGAGGACGGTTGAAGAAGCGATGTGCGCGGCGGGCGCGGAGTACGTCAAGACGGTTCCCATCAAAGTCGAGACGCTGATCGCAGACGAGTGGGTGAAATAGAACGTCATGGATTCGGTCTCCGTTCCTGTCGAAGGCGAACACAAACGCCGCAGCTTTCACCGCTTCACCTTCAAAGTCACGCGCGCGGCAGCCTGCACAGTGGCGGTGTTGAGTCTGGCTTCGTTCCTTGGCAGATTGCCCGTTTTTGAACTCGCCACGCATTTCAGGTTGCAGTACGCGCTCTGTTCCTCCGTCTGCGTTTTATTTTTTATTCGTCCGGTCGCGTGGAAATTTCTGCTCCTTGCCCTCTGCTGCGCGGCGATTAATTGGAGCTACGTTCTGCCTTATTACTTAGAGGCGAAGCCACACGCACTTGAGACCGGGGCCGGACAATCCACGCGACTCGTCGTGATGTTCGCCAACGTCGAAGGCTCTAACAAAAATTATGCGGCATTGCTAGCATCGGTGAAGGAGGCGCAGCCGGATGTGGTTGCGTTGGCGGAAGTGACGGACGCTTGGTGGGAAGAGATACAATCGCTCAAGCAGGAATACCCTGACGTGGAAGCGATACCGAAACAGGGCGGTTCCGGCCTCGCGCTCTTTAGTCGTTACCCTCTGGAAGACGCGCAAGTGTTTAATGTGGATGCCTCGACGCACCCGCTCATCTTCGCCAGAGTCAGGCTGCCGAACACCTCCGTGTCGCTCCTGCTCATGCACCCGCCGACTCCTGTGCGTCTCGATAAATTCGCTTACCGGACAGGTCAATTCAACAGCGCGGCGGAATTACTGCGCGATGCGAGAGGCCACGAGATATTGATCGGTGATTTGAACATCACGCCGTGGTCACCTTACTTTCAGGAGTTGCTTAGCGCCACGGGATTGCGCGAGGCGAGGGCGGGCGTGGGCGTGCTGCCGACATGGCCGATGCCCATGCCGGCGTTCCTGAGAATACCGATTGATCACTGTCTGGTGAGTCGGGACATTCAGGTCGTTAGCCTCAGAATTGGAGACAAGACAGGCTCCGATCACCTTCCGCTCGTGATGGAAATAAGATTGCCCAACGACGGAAAATAAAATCTGCTTTGAGTTTGTTTGGCGGCTGTACTGGCTTGTGGGAAACTCGCGCACGTTGAAGCTACAGAGCGCGCCGGAATTTGTCTTTGAGGCGGAGCCAGAGGCGTTCGCGCCGCGTGCCGTGTGGAGCGATGGTTTCCATCGCACGCCGCGCTCTTTGGATTAACTTCCAACTGGTAGAGTCTTGAAATATTTCAAATTCGGCGGCGAGTCCTTCGAGCTTTTCGAGTTGAGCGTAGGTCTCTAAACGCCCGTTTGCGCCGGGCGCGCGAGCTTCTTCCGCCTTAAGCAAATCGAGAATTAGTTTGTCGCCGAGCGCGATCCGCCGGTCGAGAACGCATTGCACTGCCGCGCGCAAGTCCTGCGGCCATTTTTGAGGGTTGGCTTCCATTGCCAGCCAGCACGCTTCCTGCTCGCACATCTCCGGCGGCGCTTCCAACTTCAAAGCGGCGGGCATGAAATTTTCGACCGCGTGCAGCCGCTTCCAGACGTGTAATTGGGGTTGCCACACCTGCGCCTCCGTCCGCCAGTTCGCGCGAAAGTGCAGGCACGTCGTCTCCGGCAGGTACGCGAAGTTTTTGCGCCCGCCGCCCTCGATGATTCTGCTCCACATCTCCAGATCACCGCAGGCGGGCAGCTCCGCATTCCAGTAACCGTACTTCGCGAAACACTCTCGCCGGTGGACGACACAGGCGGCGGGGATGCTGTTGCGCTCTCTCTCGATAAAGCGTTTGAGCGTCTCAGGATGATGAAGGTTAAATGTGAGCGGCGCGATTAGCCCGCGCGGAATCACCCACAGCGGGCGGCTATATGCGAGCTCGGCTCCGCTTTGTTCAAGGCGCGCGGCGAGCAGTTCAAGATGATCCGGCAGCCACAAGTCGTCGTGCGGCATGAAAGCGATGAACTCGCCGCGCGCCTCGCGGAGCGCAACGTTGCGATTCGCGTAGCCGAAATGTGGAGCTTTGGGAAGATCGAACCAGCGTATCCTCTCGTCGTGAAAGCTGCTGACGACGCGCGCGGTTTCGTCCGTGCAGCCGTCGCCGACGACGAGAAGTTCAAAGTCTTCGACGGTCTGCCGGAGTACGGAGCGGATGGCATAGGGCAAGACATCGGCGCGGTTATGTGTGGGAAGCAGGATGCTGTATTTCAACTGGGATGCGCCGCCACTTCTGTTAAGCATCGCGGATGTTACCAGCCTTGCGGATCGTCGAATTTGTAAGGGATGTAGTCGTTGTTCAAAGGCAGGCGGAACTTGTCGGGTGCCGCGTGATCGTACTGGATGGTCGGGAAGTTAATCACCACCACATCCTTGCTTCCGAGGTTGCGGTTGGCGTGCCACACGCCCGCCGGAATATTCATCAGACGGCGCCGGTATTCGGACATCACAATCTTCGCGACGAGGCGATAAGTCGGCGACTCCGGGCGGTCGTCGTAGAGCACGGCTTCCATCTCGCCGAGCAGGATGAAGTAACGGTCTTCGTGTCGCTGGTGGATGCCCCACCCCTTAATCATTCCGGGGCGAATCGTGAAGCAGTAGGAAAAAACGAGCGGGTCTTGATGCCATTTCCAGCGCGGATCGTACATCTCGACGACCGAGCCGCGCCCGTCAACGTGTGTGATGACATCGTGAAAGGAAACTCCGGCGGGTAGCTGCGCGACGCTTTCACCCTGCGGAGTCACAGTCTGTTGGTCTTGCTTGCGTGCGGACATATCGTTCCTCGCGTTGAGAATTTCTGTTGAGCAAGGCTCCCTGCTCGATTGAGAGGTGGGAAGCGTCGAAGCGTGGCGAACTTCAACACAAAAGCGCCGGCGAAGTTTTGCATTGATTCCGTCAATCGCCGCCGCGTAGATGTCGCCGGCGCGCACGTCGAAAGATACGGGCGCGCTTTGTCTCCCCGCGCGCTCGCAGCAGTGCGAAGTTAATCCGCCATGACGGAGACTTCGCCTGGCTGCGAGACGAAACTCCACGGATGAATCGCCTGCGCAGGTTGATGTCGCACACACTCGTTGTCGCTCGCGAGTTGATGGCTCTCCAACGTCCGCTCGTAAAAGGCGACGAGCAGAGGCAGCACGGCGCGCGGAGTAAAGAGTCGCTCGTATTTTTTTTGCGCGGCGCGTCCCATCCTGTCGCAGAGTTGACGGTCGCCCGCCAGACGCGCCATCGCCGCTCCTAAAGCTCCCGTGTCGTCGGAGGAAACGAGTATCCCGACATCCGGCGTGACGATGTCCGCAATGCCCCCGACATCAGTCGCAATCACAGCTTTGCCATGAGACATCGCCTCGATGATCGCATTCGGCGTCCCCTCCGTGAGCGACGGCAAAACGAACACATCTATGCTTTGCATGAAGAGATCGCGCTCCCGCTCTGTCGTATAGACGCCGACCATTTGCGCCTCCGCACGCTCCAGTTTCAAACAGTCAATCATCGCGACGATTTCATGTTGTTGCGAGCCTTCGCCCGCCATCTTGAACCTCACGGCTGGCTGCGTGCGGCGCGCGATGTGATAGCCCTCGACGAATCGAATCGGCCCCTTCAGGTGTTCAAGCCGCGCCGCAAAGCCGAAACAGAGAGTTCCGTCGCGCGCCGGCTCTTCTGCGCCCTCCGCGATGCGCGCGCACTGCGGCGAAATGAGCGGCAGCACGAGCGGTTGATTGAGGTGCGGCAAGACTCTGCTCATCTCTTCCGCGAGGCGCGGCGAGAGTGCGGCGATTTCTGTGCAGAGGGGCAACACGGTCGCGAAGCGCTCATAAACTTCTTCAAATCCGGGCGGGTCAAAGGGGATGCCGACTTCCTGATACACGACCGGAATGCCGACGGCGTGCGCGGCGCGGATGAGCATCACCGCACCGGGGTCTGGCGTCATCACATGGACGACATCCGGGCGCGCGCGTGCGAGGTATTCGCAACACGCATCGTGGTAGCGTTCGAGCAGTTCAAAGACGATCTTCCGCGAGTTGGAGCGAATGAGCCGGCTGAGAGGCGAAAAAGTGTGCATCAACCCAATCGCGATTCGGCGCGCGGCGGCGAGCGTGGAGCTGAATCCGTTTGACGCGAGCGAAGAGATCGGAATACCCGCCTGCTTCAGGCGCGCGGCCTGCGGGTTGGCTGCCGTCGGCGGATGCACGAGCAGCACGCTTGTCTGGTGTCCCGCATCCCTCAGTTCGATGGCGTAGTTGACGACGATTTCGTCTGCGCCGCTAATCGGCCCGGCGAAGCTGTTTTTACAAAAGAGGATATTCATCAAGACCAACGTTGCCCCTGGTTCAAATTCCGTAGCGCGCTAAATTTTTTTCTATGACTCTCTTAACTCTCGCGCCTACGCAGAGCGGTTTCAGAAATCGCCATGCCGAAGCCCCCGCAAATTTTTTGCTTCCGGTGAGAGGATACATGTGCAGCATCGCAAAGGTCACGCGCGTGAAGCCACGCAGGCGACCGCTTCGTCAAGCAGCACGACACGTTGCAGGCACGCGCGACGGGGCGCGACGGTCGGGCCGGGGATGAAATTCCAACGCAGCCCCGTTCGCGTGTGAGGTTAAGGCCGAAACACCGTTTCATCGTTTTCAGGCTTCCGCAAATAGCACACGCACGGGGCATCATCACAAATGCTTCGCGCGCGCCAGACGTGCCAGCAAACTCAAAGGTTTTCGCAGCAGCGGAAGATGCGTGGCGCGATGCATCAATCGGAGAGTCAGAGAGTCGGCCATCTGAGCCTGATCTTTTTTCATGGTGAGCGTCAACCAGTGTAGATACGCAGCGGCGGCGCGCGCCTCGTCCAGCGGATCAGGCGCGGGTGCGCGCTCGTGCTCCGCAATCACCTCGCCATAGAGTGCGAGAGCATGGTCCAACAATCCTTCGAGACCGGCGGCGGCGCGAATGCGGCGTGTGACTTCTGCGGCATCCTGCGAATCGTAGCGTGCGATCTCGCGCGCGAGCAGGCCGGGTTCCACTTTGTCGCGAAGGGCGCGAATGCCGAAGTTAAGCTGCCGTAGATTTTCGAGGTCATTCGTCGTCACGAGCGGGCCGCAGCCGCGCGCGTCGCAGAGTATCACCGAGGCTCCGACGGCAAGCGATTCGAGCGCGCAACGAGCTTTGGCAAACACCAGATCATATTTGCCCAGCAGCGATTCAGGCCGTCCGCTGGCGGCGTTCACGCCGGAACCGATGACCTCGAGCGCGATGCCGGAGCGCGCGCACGCTTCACGCACCGCCCCCAGATACGTGCTCTCACTCGCGTAATTGCTGAAGACGAGCGCGCGGCGCGGGCGTGGCGGCAAAGGCCGGCGTGGCTTGAATCGCTCCAGATCAACCGCATTGAGCAGCACCAGCACGCGCTCTTCGGGAAGCGCGTGCTCGCAGATGAGACGGTCGCAGCACGTCCGGTCAACGGCGACATACTTCAAGATGCGCGGGTGTCTGAAAGGCTCGTTGATCCAGTCCAGCCAGCCATGGCAAAAGAAAACGGCGGGGACGTTGGGAAAGTGCAGGAGCGCAACCATCAACTCCTGATTTTGATTTCCATGGATGACATCCGGCGCGATTCCGATGGCGCGCAAGTCGTCAACCACGGGCACTGTCGCCGCGCGCAACTCGCGCGCGATGTCGCCCAGCACAGGCGAATAAAGAATTGGAGTGTGTCCCCTCCGCAGCAGACCGAGCGCGAGGTCGCGCACGTAAGTCTCAGTGCCGGCGAACGAAGCGAGCGCCGTATTGGTGATGAGCACGCGGAGCGCGCGCATCAGCCGTCGCTCCCGGCATAAGTGTGGAGAGCTTCGGCCAGAGGGAGCACATGTTCTCTGTAACGCAGCACCTTCGTGTAATGACCTGCCGACACCTGTCTCTCCCCGTAGCATTCGTAGAACGGGCGCGCTCCCGGCGCGAGATAATCCGCACTCTCGTCAACCTCAACCGGGCGCAGGCACTCGACCCGAAAGCTGTTGATGTCCGTCTCGCCCAAATGCGAATCAACGTGACGCGCCCATTCCGGGTGGCGTTGTAAGTCGAAACTCCCCGCGCCGTCCAGTGCGGCCTCCACCTCGTTCGACAGTTCCGCATAGTTGCGCGCCGCATCGAGTTTGCGCGCGAAGGCCTCTTCATCGAGGCGCACCCAGATCGCATCGTCACGCAGTCGTTCGGCACAATGGCCTGAGCGTCCGACGAGCGTGAAATCGTAATTGGCGACGCGCGTCCGGCGCGCACGATTCACGATCTTCACGGCGGAGTTAACCACGAGACGACACGCATCGTGTGCAGGATTGTAGCCTTCGAGAGCGTCGCCCGCGATGCATTCGATGCGCTCGCGCAGCAGGATGTCTGCGAGTTGCTCGACGAAGCTGATGAACAGGGAATGATTGTGGTTGAGGATAGCGGCGTACAACTCTTGATCCGTCAGCGCGCCATAGATAGCGCCGGCGGTCGCGCCGGCGGCACGCACAACTTTGGCCGTCGAAGCGAGACGCGAGCGACCGGAGCGCGCGGAGCCATCCGTCAGCACGCAGACCAGAGGGCGCGCCGTTTCGAGCCAGCCATGAACTCTCAGCTCATGTCCCGGATGAGCGACGACGAGCGCCGCGCGAGCGGTTTGTTCGTTAGCAATGTGTCCCGGCATCGTCACGCAGTTAAGCAGGAAGGCAAAAGTAAAAAGGCAACAGGAAAGACCAATCACAACGCCCTTTCCCTTCAACCCTTGCACCGAAAAACTTTTGCTCGGGCGCTTATATCAAGTTGAGGGCATGAAAGAGGCTGCTCCACTATTTTAGCCTGTGGATGTTCCAGTCGAGGACGGGAGTGATCACGCCCTTGCGGCCTACGGCAAAGGGATTTCCAACCGGGCTGACCTCAAACATTAACACGTTCTCGAACAACTCGATCCACCCTCCATGTCCGAAGATGCCGACGGTCAAAAAGAACTTTCCCGAACGCAAAAGGTTTCCGGGAATTCGACACGCCGAAACATAGACGCCGCGTGGCCGCACGTTCCCCTTCCACTCGTGCGTCGCATCCGTATCGCGACTCGAAAAAATAATCGTCCCCGTCTCCGTGACGACTCGCAGGAGAACGCTCATGTCAGACACGGCGGCGGCTGTCACTTCATACTCAATCTCCGCCGTAAATTCTTTGTCGAAGCTGACCGCGCCGACGGCGCTCTGGCCTTCCTGACAAATCTGCGCCGAGCGGAGCGTGGCGCGTTTGCTTTCGCCGACTATTGTTTCAGGTTGAGGCGTCGCCGCGCGCTCCCATTTATGGCTCCCGCCGTATGATTTCGCAAAGTATGCCGAGACGACTTGACGCGCGTTCCCGTCCGCTTCAAGCCGTCCCTCGTTCAGCCACAAAGCTCTCCCGCACATCTCCGTGATGGCTCCTATATTGTGGCTGACGAAAAGAACCGTGCGCCCCTCGCGCGCGACGCCTTCAACTTTGCCCAGACATTTTTTCTGAAACTCCGCATCGCCGACGGCGAGCACTTCATCAATCAGCAAAATTTCAGTCCGCAGGTGAGCCGCCACAGCAAAGGCGAGACGCAGGTACATCCCGCTCGAATAGCGTTTGACCGGCGTATCAATGAATGGCTCGACTTCGGCGAAGGCCACGATCTCATCGAAGTGTCGTCGAATCTCGCCGCGCTTCATGCCGAGAATCGCGCCGTTGAGATAGATATTCTCGCGCCCCGTCAATTCAGGATGAAAGCCTGTGCCGACTTCGAGCAGCGAGCCGAAGCGTCCGTAGAGTTCCACGCAGCCAAGCGTCGGTTCCGTAATCAGCGAGAGCGTCTTGAGCAGAGTTGACTTGCCCGACCCGTTCTGCCCGATGATGCCCAGAGCCTCGCCCGGATAAACGTCGAAACTGACTTCACGCAACGCCCAGATTAACCGTCGCGCGCCGCTTCTGTCGCCGCCCGGCTTCCAACGTCCGGCCAGCTTCAGAGGCGCGCGCGCGACCTCGTTGATTGTTTCGCGCAGCGTCGCATACTGCGACCCCTGCGCCGCGCCGATGCGATACTGCTTGCTTAAATTTTCAACTTTGATAATCGGGCGCATCTGCTCTGGACTAAATGAAATCGGCGAAACTTCTCTCCATGCGCCGGAAGACGTGCGTTGAGTAGATGAGCAGGATGAGCGTGATTGACGCGGACGCGGCGAGCGCCATCCAGTCGAATTCCTGCCGGTGAAAGAGAGCCGCGCGAAAGCCTTCGATGATGCCCGTTAGAGGATTCAGCAACAGTATCCAACGCCACTTCGCTGGCACAATGCTCGTCGGATAGATGACGGGCGACGCGAACATCCAGAGTTGAATGAGAAACGGCAGAGCATGTCTGACGTCTCGGTACCTGACGTTGAGCGCGGACATCCACAGCCCGACGCCAAGCGCCACGAACACGGTCAGGAGCATAAGCGGCGGGAGCAACAGGACGCGCCACGTCAGTCCGACGCCGTAAAAAATCATCAGCCCGATAAGGACGACGAAAGCGATCACGAAATCCAACGCGCCGGCCCCCACGCTGGCGCACGGAATAATCAGGCGCGGGAAGTAAACTTTCGTGATGAGATTCGTGTTTCCGATGAGGCTCTGGCCGCTCGCCGTCGTCGCGTTGGCGAAAAAAGTCCACGGCAGCAGCCCCGCGTATGCGAAGAGGGGATAAGGTATGTTGTCCGATGGAATGCGTGCGAGCGCGCTGAAGACGAGCGTGAAGATCAGCATTGTGAAGAGCGGCTGAATGATCGCCCACGCCGCGCCGAGCAGAGTCTGTTTGTAGCGCACTTTCACATCACGCCACGTCAGGAAAAAGAACAGTTCGTGATACGCCCAGAGATTTTTGAGATTGAGCGAAACCCACGACGAGCCGCTCGGCGCATTCCTGTAGAGAGGTCTGTCGGGTAGCGACTCGCTGTCAAAATTGGACATCAATCTTTCTGTCGGTGGCCTATGAATTCAAAGTGCGCCCGCGCCAGATAAAATAGACGGGAATGCCCGTCAGCGCCAGCACGTAGCCGATGCCGGAGGTGAGCGGCGCGAGATAGGCGAGGTCGCACACGAGCAGCAGCGCGAGCGTGATGTAGATAAAAGGGACGACCGGATAGCCCCACGTCCGGTAAGGTCTGGCGAGTTGCGGCGCGCGGCGGCGCATGACGATAACTGCGCCGACCATCAAGGCGTAGAAAATCAAATCAGCCGAGACGATGTATTCGAGCAGTTGCGTATAGACGTTGCCGAACGTCGCCGTCACGCTTCCCGTCGTCGCGTCCGTCGTCGTCGTGACTGTGCGCGGCAGCGTGAGGAACGCCGCCCACAACCCTTGCGCGATGAGCGCGACTGCCGGGACGTGCCGGCGATTGACGCGCGCCACGCTCTTGAAGAAAAGCCCGTCGCGCGCCATCGCGTAATAGACGCGCGCGCCTGCCAGGACGAGCCCGTTGTTGCAGCCGAAAGTCGAAACCATAATCGCCGCAGCCATCGCGTATGCGCCCGGCGTGCCGAAAATTTTCTCCAGCGCCGCGCTCGCGACACGCCCCTGCGGCGCGCCTTGAATGCTTGCGAGCGGCAGCGTCACGACGTAAGCCAGATTCGCGAGCAGGTAGAGCGCGACGACCGACGCGCAACCAAGTAACAGTGCGCGCGGCAAATTGCGACCGGGTTCGCGTATCTCGCTGCCCGTGAACGTCACGTTGTTCCAAGCCGACTGCGCGAAGAGCGGCCCCGTCATCGCGCGCCCCAAAAGTAAGACGAGCGCGAGCGCGCCGAACGTGCCCGTGCCCGCCTGCACCGTCTCAGGATTCCAACCGTTCGCCCACGAGTTCCACCAGTGCGCCGTCCACGCCGCGCCGTCGTAACCGCGCCAGCCAAAGCAAAGCCCGACGATGATGAGCGCGACGAGCGCGAGCGTCTTCGTCACCGTGAAGATGTTTTGGATGAGCTTACCGAGTTGCAGCCCGCGCGTGTTGATGTATGTGAGCAGCAGGATGAGCAGCACGGCGACGAGTTGCTCGGTCGAGAGGCTGAGTGCATAGCGTCCCCCGCCGAAGATGACGGGCGCGACGAGATAATTCGTCGGCGAGACGGCGCGCGTGAAGACGCCTAAGAATTTCGCGAAGGCGATGGCGACCGCCGCGATGGTTCCCGTCTGGATGATAAAGAAGAGCGCCCACCCGAAAAGAAACCCGATGGCCGGGCTGTAAGCCTCGCGCAAAAAAATGTACTGCCCGCCCGCGCGTGGCATCATCGCGGCGAGTTCCGCGCAACAGAGCGCGCCCGTGATCGTCAGCACTCCCGCCAGCGCCCACGCCACGAGCAGCCAGCCCGGTGCGCCGACGAGCCTTGAAGATTCGGCGGATGTGATGAAGATGCCGGAGCCGATCATCGAGCCGACGACGATCATCGTCGCATCGAGCAAACCGAGTCCACGTTCAAGATGCTCCGGCGGTTTAGTCTCGGAAGTTTCCGTCATGGATGCTTGGGTCTTCGCCTGCGGCGGCAATAAAAGTTGTGTAGAACTCGGCGCGTATGTTGGGACGCGCTGCAACGTGTTGTCAATTGAATCAAGACACGGTGCGGACGCATCAACGATGAACGCGCCTGAGTCTCAATGTCTCTGTCAGGCATCCGTCGCTTCGTGCGAAAGGCTTATTTATTCTCATTATAGCGGTTTGCGAATGAGTGCGACTTGAGTGAAAGAATTTTCACCACAGAGGAGACGGAGGGGCACAGAGGAAAGAGCGGAGGTTTGATTGTCTCCTCTGTGCCCCTCCGTCTCCTCTGTGATTAATCTCCGGTCACATTCATTTGCAACCCGCAGTAGTAAAGACAGAAATCACGAATTCACACGAGGCAACACAAATAAACTGTCACACAATTCGTGATTTATGTTCGTGTCGTTTCGTGTGAATTCGTGGTTAACTCTTGTTCGTCGAAAATGGATGCACCCTGCGTGTGAAAGGGGCTGCTTGACAGTCGCGCGGATGCTCTCCTAGTCTTGAAGCTTTGGAGGAGCGCGCCATTTCGCATCCTTCGACGGACTACCTTGAACACATCTTCAGAAATTTCCCGATATGATTAAAGACGACATCATCAAACTTGTTTCCACACAGGCCGCGCGCATCGGCGTCATCGGCCTGGGTTACGTCGGCCTGCCGCTGGCTGTCGAATTCGCGCGCAAAGGTTTTCGCGCGACCGGCTTCGAGGTGGACGAGCGCAAGGCCGCGCTCATCAACTCCGGCGACTCTTACATCGGCGACGTGCCGTCAGAAATCGTCAAAGAACTCGTCGCGCAGGAACGCCTGCACGCCACCACAGACTTCGACGAACTCTCCGCGTGCGACGCCATTATCATCTGCGTCCCGACGCCTCTCAGGAAAACGAAAGAGCCGGACATCTCCTACATCCTCGCCGCCGCCACAGAGATTCAGAAGCGACTCAAGCGCGGCCAACTCATCATCCTTGAGTCCACGACCTATCCGGGAACGACGGATGAAGTGCTCTTGCCGATGTTCGAGGAAAAAGGTTTTCATCTCGACACAGATATCCTGCTCGCCTTCTCGCCTGAAAGAGTTGACCCCGGCAATCCGCAGTTCCAGACGCACAACATTCCGAAAGTCGTCGGCGGCTGCACCGATGACTCGACCGATGCGGCGGCGGCTCTCTACGGCCAGATCGTCAACAACGTCCACGCCGTCTCTTCGGCGCGCGTGGCGGAGGCGGCGAAACTTTTGGAGAACACTTTCCGCGCCGTCAACATCGGCATGGCGAACGAGATGGCGCGGCTCTGCTACGCTCTCAACATTGACACTTGGGAAGTGATTCGCGCGGCGGCGACCAAGCCCTTCGGCTTCATGCCGTTTTATCCCGGCCCTGGCATCGGCGGCCACTGCATCCCGCTCGATCCGCATTACCTGTCGTGGAAGGCGAGACAGCACGGCTTCGACTCGCGCTTTATCTCGCTTGCCGAAGAGGTCAACTCGCGGATGCCGGATCACGTCGTGACGCTCGTCGTGGACGGCCTGAACGACGCGCGCAAGAGTCTCAACGGCGCGCGCGTGCTGCTGCTCGGCGTGGCCTACAAAAAAGACATAGACGATGTGCGTGAAAGTCCCGCGCTCTCGATTATTGATCGCCTGCGCGCGAAGGGCGCGGACGTGCGCTATCACGACCCGTTCGTCAGAGAGATTCGTTTCGACGACGCGCACACGGAAAGCACGGGCGAGCCGCTCTCGACCGTCGAGTTGACGGACGACGAACTCAAATCTGCGGACTGCGTCGTCATCGTCACAGACCATACGGGAATTGATTACCAACGAGTCTGCGAACTCTCCGGCTTGATTGTGGACACGCGCAACGCGCTCACCGGCGACGTGCGGAAAAACAGCACGGCGCGCATCATTCGTCTGTAAGCTATTTGTGTGCAGATGTGAAACTGCCCAACTCTGAAAACGCGGTGATAGACATCACCAAGCTGCGTGAATACAGTCTCAACAGGCTGCACGAGGGAGGGAAGCATAAAGCGCGCGTGTTTCAGGCTGCGCTGGGTCTCACAGTTAATGATGCGGAATGGTTGCGCGATATAATATTGCGGGCGGTGCAGACGGATGAAGCCTCATCTCCAGCTGTCTCTCCCTTCGGTATAAAATATGCGGTGGATATTTTTGTGGAGCACAAGGGGCGCGGAGCTTTGGTGAGAACAGCCTGGATTATCGAATACGGTTTGGATTTTCCGCGCCTGACGAGTTGTTATGTGCTCTGACAGAGGAAGTAAATCATGGCGACGATAAAAGAGCATGATGTGGTCGCGCTGCTGGCGGATATACCGGAGCAGGGATTGCGTCGTGGCGAAGTGGGAACCGTGATAGAAGTCTTCAGTGAAAACGAACATCATCCCGGTGGGTACATCGTCGAGTTCGTCTCGGAATCAGGCGCAGTGTACGCGCACGCGGACATCAGCGATGAGTCGCAGCTTGTGCAACTTCACTTCAGGCGCGAGGCAGCTTAGGAAGTCGGTCGAGTCAAATCAGATCAAGTAATCGTCATTGGATTGAGTAGTGCTCAAAGTTATCAATGTGGTCGGGGCGCGTCCGAACTTTATGAAGGTCGCGCCGATTGTCGAGGCGATGCGGCAGCGCGCGTCGGAGTTCGCGCCGCTCGTCGTGCATACGGGTCAGCATTACGACGAGCGGATGTCGGACGCCTTCTTTCGCGATCTCGGTTTGCCGCAGCCGGACGTGTATCTCGGCGTCGGTTCCGGCAGCCACGCGCAACAGACCGCCGCCGTCATGCAACTCTTCGAGCCGGTTGTGCTGCGCGAACAGCCGGACTGGGTGCTCGTCGTCGGCGACGTGAACTCAACGCTCGCGTGCGCGCTCGTCTGTGCGAAATTGCTCGTGCCCGTCGCGCACGTCGAGGCCGGGCTTCGCAGCCGCGACCGCACGATGCCCGAAGAAATCAACCGCCTGCTGACCGACCAAATTTCTGACCTCCTGCTCACGCCGTCAGAGGATGCAGACGAAAACTTACGCGCCGAAGGCATCCCCGCAGAGCGCATACGCTTCGTCGGCAACGTGATGATTGACTCGCTCTTTCAACAGTTGGAGCGCGCCGCCACCACGTCAAAGGTGCGCGAAGAACTCGGCGTGAGCGACACGCCTTACGCAGTGCTGACGCTGCATCGCCCGTCGAACGTGGACGACCCCGCGACTCTCGCGCGCATTCTCTCCGCGCTCGCGCAAATCGCCGCGCGCTTGCCCATCATCTTTCCCGTCCACCCGCGCACGCGCAAGAACATCATGGAATTCGGTCTCGCCGGTGAAATCGAGCGGGAGGGGCGCGTGCGTCTCATCGAGCCGCTTGGCTATCTCGATTTCCTACGGCTCTACAGCGGCGCGCGGCTCGTGCTGACGGACTCCGGCGGCATTCAGGAAGAGACGACCGCGCTCGGCATTCCGTGCCTGACTTTACGCGAGAATACGGAGCGTCCCGTCACCGTCACGCTCGGCACGAATCGCATCGTCGGGACAGACCCCGCGCTGATCGTGCGCGCCGCGATGGACGCGCTCGAAAGCTCTCGCACGGATGAGCCTCCGCGCGTCCCGCCGCTCTGGGACGGGCACACCGCCGGACGTATTCTCGACGCAATGATGAATGCGAAATGATTCAAGAGCAGAGGCTGGAGCTTTTCTTTTTACTGCGGGTTGCAAATGAATGCGGCCAGAGATTGACCACAGAGGACACGGAGGGACACAGAGGCAGCACAGAGGAGACAATCAAGCCTCCCTCTTTCCTCTGTGCTACTCCGTGTCCTCTGTGGTGAACATTCTTTCTCTCATGTCGCACTCATTTGCAACCCGCTATAGTCTCCAGCCTCCAGCCTCTAGCCTCTGTTTTCGCATCACTGCCACATTCATCATTCATCATTTCTCTACATGAATGTTGTTCGCAAAATTAAGCGCGCACTTCGCGGCGACGTTTCTCCGCGCGTCGTTACGCTTGAAGTCGCGCGTCGCGCTCGTGTCGCTTTCGGGGCGAGACGCGAGCGCGCTTCGTTGACGAAGGCGGCGGCCATCGGCGACATCGCTAACACTCACGCGCGTCTCTCGCCAGCGTTTGTACAACTCGACGCGGACGCTTTGCTCACACATTTCCGCACGAGCCGCGAGCCGCGCTTTCTTCGTGGATTCAGCGAAGCAGCGTCGGCAAACTTCGACGCGCGACAAATCTTCGATGAACTTGAGACAGACGAGTTGATCGCGCAAGCCGACGCGATTGTTGAAGACGGTCGCTGGCCTTTGCTCGGCTTCGGCGCGTTTGATTTCGGACGCGCGCCGGACTGGTTGCGCGATCCCGTCTCCGGGCTTAGTTGGCCGCTTGCGTATCATCGCGACGTTGCCATTGTGCGTGATGACGACTCGGACATCCGCGTCTTGTGGGAACTGAATCGTCTCGCGCATCTCGTCACGCTCGGGCGCGCTCACGCCGCGACGCGCGACGGCAGCGATGGCAACAACATCAGCAGTGGCCGCTACGCCGCAGAGTTCTTCCGGCAAGTCCGGCGCTGGCGCGCGTCTAATCCTCTCGGCTTCGGCCCTAACTGGACGTGCGCGATGGAAGTCGCGTTGCGCGCCGTCAACCTGCTCGCGGCCTTTCAATTTTTTAGAAGCGCGCCCGAACTCGACGCGAAAAATCTTGCCACCATGCTCGCGCTCTTTGACGAGCACGGCGCGCACATCCGTCGCAACCTCGAATTCTCGCATCTGGCGACGAGCAATCATTACTTGTCCGATGTGGTCGGCCTTTTCTGGCTCGGCGTCTGCTTGCCCGAACTCGAAGCCGCGCGCGAGTGGCGCGAGTTCGGTTGGCGCGAGATGCTCGGCGAGTTGGATAAGCAGGTGCTCGCCGACGGCGCGGATGCCGAAGCCTCGACCGGCTACCATCGCCTCGTGCTCGAACTCTTGCTCTACTCTTTCACACTCGCGCGCGAGAACAATATCGAGATTGAGGCGCGGCACTGGCAACGTCTGCGCCTGATGCTTGAATACCTGCGCGCATATCTGCGACCCGACGGGCGCGCGCCGCTCATCGGCGATACGGACAGCGGACAGTTTTTGCCCGTCGTGCCGCATGAGGCAGACGATCACGCTTATCTGCTCACCGTCGGCGCGGCTGTCTTCAACGAACCGCGTTTCAAACTCACGACACAGACGCCCGCCGAAGTCTTCTGGCTGCTCGGCACAGAAGGCGCGCGCATCTTTGAAGAATTAAAGATGGATGACGACGACAACGCGCCGCCGCGCTCGCAAGCATTCAGGGATGCGGGCACATACATCATGCGCGAAGACGATTTGTATTTGCTCTTCAACGCGAGCGGCGCAGGTTTGACCGGGCGCGGCTCGCACGGCCACAACGACGCCTTGAGCATCGAAGTCTCGGCCTGCCGCGCGAGCTTCATCCGCGACCCCGGCACGTTCACCTACACCGGAAATTTACACGCGCGCCACCTGTTCCGCTCGACCGCGTATCATTCGACGGTCGAAGTGGACGGCGCGGAGCAGAGCACGACGGACGAGGGGCAACCATTTCGCATCGGCGACGAAGCGCGACCGCGCGTGTTGCGTTGGGAAACGGACGCGACGCACGATCTCATCGTCGCCGAGCATCGAGGCTATCGTCATCTCAAGTCGGGTTCAATCACGCATCGCCGCGCCGTGCGTTTCGACAAGCGCGAGCGTCACTGGCTCATCACCGACACGCTCGAAGGCTCAGGGATACACACTTTCCGTCTCATCTTCCACCTCGCGCCGGAGACCACCGCGCGCGTGCAAGATGACGCCAGCCTTGAGGTCTGCGATACAATCAACGGCGCGCGACTCTTCATCATTCCGCTCGACGACGCGGGCGAATTTTCGCTTGAGCCGCGCCACAGTTCGCGCGACTACGGCGAGCGTCGCCCATCGCAGGCCGCGTGCTGGACGAAGCGCACAATGCGCGTCCCTTTCACAACACGTTTCGCGCTCGTGCCCGTCTGTGCAGGCGAGCCGGCGAAGAGGCAAGGAGAATTGATCGAGCGTTTGAAGAAACGATTAACTTCTGACCACTGACCACTAGCCACTGACCACTGTCCTTATGTGCGGCATTTGCGGAGTCTGGGAATACAAAGCGGCGAGCGGCAATGTGGAATTGTCGCTCGTCGAGCGGATGCGCGACCAGATGACGCATCGCGGGCCGGACGACGCGGGCGCGCAACTTTTCGACGGCGGGCGACTGGGTTTAGGCCACCGACGCCTCTCCATCGTTGATCTCTCGCCCGCCGGCCACAATCCGATGCGAGGATGCGCGGCGCGCGGAGTGTGGATAACTTTCAACGGCGAGATTTATAACCACGCGGAGCTACGCGCCGGACTAGAAGCGCGCGGTCACGTCTATCATTCGCGCACTGATACAGAGACGATTCTGCACTTGTACGAAGAGCGCGGCCTCGACTTCGTCCACGACATCGAAGGCGACTTCGCCATCGCGCTCTGGGATGAACAGGCCGAGAGACTCGTCCTCGTGCGCGACCGGCTCGGCGTCAAGCCTCTGTATTTCTATCAAAAGGACGGGCGCGTCATTTTCGCGTCCGAGATTAAAGCCATCCTCGCGCACACGGCGGTCACAGCCGATGTGGACGAGGAACAGCTTTATCACTATCTCAGTTTTCTGACGACGCCCGCGCCACGCACGCTCTTCCGGGACATCCAGAAAATTCCCGCCGGTTACATGTTTGTCATCGGGCGCGACGGTGATGCGCGTCTGACGCAATATTGGGACGCGCTGCCGCCGCCAACAACGCGCGACGCGGGGCAGCAGAGCGATGAGGAACAGAAGGCGGAGATTCTTCGCCTGCTCCGCGCTTCAATCAAAAAACGGATGATGGCCGACGTGCCGTTCGGCGTCTTTCTCTCCGGCGGCGTGGATTCTTCCGCCAACGTCGCGCTGATGTCGGAACTCACCGCGCAACCCGTCCGCACTTTCACCGTCGGCTTTCGCGATAACGTTTACTTAAACGAACTTGACACGGCGCGCGACATCGCACGTCGTTTCAAGACCGACCATCACGAAGTTTTAATCGGCGAGCCGGAGATGGAATCGTTCCTGCCCGACCTCGTCTTTCATCAGGACGAACCCATCGCCGATCCCGTCTGCGTGCCGCTTTATTACGTCTCGAAACTCGCGCGCGAGACGGGCACGATTGTCGTGCAGGTCGGCGAAGGCGCGGACGAAATTTTCAGCGGCTATGACAAGTACGTGAAGTACCTTCGCATTCAAGAGCGTTTCTGGCGACATGCCGAGCGCGTTCCCTTAGCGGCGCGGCGCGCGGCGGCGGCCATCGCGCAGCCACTGCTTGAGCGCACGACGCGCAATCGTCAGGCGATTGAGTTGGCGCGGCGGCTCGGCGCGGACGAGTCTCTGTTCTGGGGCGGCGCGGTGGTTTTTGATGAGACGCTCAAGCCGCGCGTGCTCTCGACAGAGATGCGCGCTCGCTGTCTCGGTTTTTCGTCTTACGACATTGTGCGCGGCTTTCAAGAGCACATCGCGGAGGTGCGACCTGACTCGGATTTTCTCGCGCGGCTCACGTATCTGGAATTGAAAGTGCGCCTCTCGGAATTATTGCTGATGCGCGTGGACAAAATCACGATGGCGACATCTGTCGAGGCGCGCGTGCCGTTTCTCGATCACAAGCTCGTCGAGTACGCGATGTCTCTGTCGCGCGCGTCGAAGGTCGAAGGCACGAGCGGCAAGCATATTCTCAAACGCGCGCTTGAGGACGTGTTGCCGCATGACGTGTTGTATCGCCCGAAGCGTGGTTTCGGCGCGCCGATTCGCGAGTGGTTTAAGGGACGGATGGGCAAGCTGCTGGAAGATCGCTTGATGAACTCCACGATGCGGCGACGCAACTTTCTCGACTACGATTTCGTCGCGCGTCTCATCGCAGAGCATCGTCGCGGCGCGCACGATTGGAGCTTTCACCTGTGGGCGCTCCTCAATCTCAGCCTGTGGTACGAGCGTTGGATTGATCGCGCGTGAGCTTAATCGGAATTTTGTTGCCGCGCGGCGTTGTGTGTGGCGAGAAGTTCCCGGAGCGAGCCATCAATGATTTCGCCGACGACTTGCGGGGCGAATGTTTTTTTGACGTGCTCGTAGCCTTCATCAGATAACTTTTGCCAGAGCGTCTGTTCGCGATAGAGCCGCACGACGCAGTCTGCGAACTCGCGCGGAGTGTCGGCAATTAAGGCTTCTTCACCGTGCGTGAGGTTCATTCCTTCCGCGCCGACTGATGTTGTGACGACGGGCACACCGTAGGCGAGCGACTCGCCGATTTTCCCTTTGACGCCCGCGCCGAAGCGGACGGGCGCGACGAAGACGCGGCAGTGGCGAAAGAGCGGGGCGATGTCCGGCACGTAGCCATGCACGCGCACGTCTTCGGAGTCGTAGGCCGTAATCTCCGGCGGCGCGTAGTCGCCCACGACATCGAACTTCACGCCGGGCAGCGCATCGCGGACGAGCGGATAAACTTCGCGCATGAAATATTGAACGCCGTCGCTGTTCGGGCGATGCGCGAAGTTGCCGACGAAGAGCAAGCCGTTCCTCTCCGTGAAAGCCAGCCCGCGCTCCTCGTGCGGCTCGTGAATCGTCGGAATGACTTCGATGGGCACGCCCGGCGCTTCATGCTCCATCACTTTTTTATCTTCGGAAGAAGCACACCAAATGAGGTCGCTCCCGCGCGCGACGCCTGTCTCAAGCTTGCGAAACTCGCGCGCCTCTTCAGCCCTCCGCGCGTCGCCCGTGATGTTGTGCTCGCGCTCGTGGCGTATGAAGTACGTGTCAACCATGTCGAAGACGACGCGCAGGTCTGGGTCGGCGCGTCTGAGTTTCGGAAGCATCGCGCCGGCAATGTCGGGGCGGCTGATAATCGCCGCGCTGAACTTTCTTTCACGCAGCAGGCGCGTGTATTCGGTCGCGCTCGCCGTCTCGATGCCCTCGTTCCACAGCAGCCGCTCGTAGCCGGGCGAGTTATTTTTGCCCAGCGAGACGAAGACGGGGCGACTCCAACGCGCGAGGCTTCTGAGAATGAACATCATGCGTGCGCTGCCGGCGTCGCGGTCGGGCGTCGGCACGCGGTCGTCGAAGATGATGACGTGCGGCCCGCGCTTGCGGTTCGACGCGCGCAAGACGTTCGACGAATCGTTCGTCAGTTGATCGCGTTCGAGCGTGTCGCGCCACTTCTCGAAAAACTTTTCGCGGTTGACGTTTTGGTAACGCTTGAAGCCCGCGCCAATCTCAGTCCCGGCGGTCGTGCCCTCGAAATGAATGAGCTGCGAGGCGGGTTGATAGACAACCTTGTAGCCGAGCGAGCGCACGCCGAAACAGAGGTCTGCGTCTTCGTAATAAGCGGGGGCGTAGCGTCTGTCGAAGCCGCCAAGCTGCTCGAAAATTTCGCGCCGGATGAGCAGAGACGCGCCGGAGCAATAGTCAACCTCGCGCGCGAAAGAGTAGCGACTGTCATCCGGCGACTTGCCCCAGCCGTAATGAAAAGCCTCTCCGTCCCGCCAGACGATTGCGCCCGCCTCCTGCAAACGTCCGTCAGGGTAGATGAGCATCGAGCCGACCGCGCCGACGCTTTCGTCACGCTCGACAGTTTGGATGAGATGCTTGAGCCAGCCGGGCATCACGACGGTATCGTTATTGAGGAAGATGAGGAAGCGACCGCGCGCAGTGGCTGCGCCGCGATTGCAGGCATCAACGAATCCGAGATTCGTTTCGTTCTCGACGACGCGGACGACGTTCTTAAAGTAAGCTAGCACGCGCGCCGTCTCGTCCTGTGAAGCGTTGTTGACGATGATAATTTCCGTCTCTGACAAGTCAACTTCGCGCAGCAGCGAGCGCAGGCATTGAAAGGTGTATTCGATTTTGTTGAAGACGGGAATGATGATGGAGGCGCGCACCTCTGCTACTGCGTCATTGTTCGTCGCTTGCGCGGAGGCGTCGCGCTTTTTGCCGTTGAGCGCGTCCATGACGAAGAGAAAATCGTGTGCGCCGTAAAGTTGAACAGATGGTGGCTGCGGCTTGATTCGCACGTCCCACGCGCGCCGCAGGTCGAGGCCGTGCGTGGTGGCGAGTTCGAGCGTGCGGTCGGCGAAGTTATAGACGCGCGCGGCGAGACGGACGGCGGCGCGCACTGTCCCGACGAAGGCGCGCTTCGCGAGCAGCTTGGACGAAAGCGAGAGGTCTTTTTTTAGTCTGCGCTTGACGCGCGCTGGCAGGCTCATCTGTTTTCGCGTGGCGTCCTCTCTCACGCTGCTTCGTCGGCGCGTGTCGTCCATTCGAGAAGCGGGCGCACGACGCCGGGCATCGGGCCGACGTAGTCGCCGCGCGCCGAATTCTCGCCCGGCACGTCAGCCACTTGAAAGGCGACGGCGTTGCGTTCGTGCGCGTGGAGAATGCTCGCTGCGGGCAGGTGCGACGCGACGGAGACGCCGACCATAAGATTGCCTTCAGCCATCGTGTTGCCGGGTATCCAGACCGTGCTCGTGTAAATGGTGTGTGCGTCGCGCGTGCGCCGTCGCCACTCTTCGTTTGTCTCGTGCGAGGTGAAGAGATGCACGCCCGCCTCGTTGTAAACGTCAACGCCCGGCGCGAGAATGTGGCCGTTCGCGCGGACTTCGTAAGTGATTTCGATGCCGACGGGCTGGCGTATATCAATTGACGTAATGGTCTCGCCCCTTGCGTCAACCACGCGCGCGCGGCGCAGGCGCACCACGTCGTCGCCCGTCGCCGCTTTGTCGCGCACGTTGCCATCGTCGTCGTCATCCCACACGCGCTCGGCGGCGGCGTTCCAGTTCGCTTTCAGATATTCGTTGACGACTTCCTGCGCCGTGCCGTCGCGGACGATGTAGCCGCGCTCAAGCAGAATAGCGCGCTGGCAGAGTCGCGTGACGGCGGACATCGTGTGCGAGACGAAGAAGATCGTGCGTCCCTGTCGTCGAATGTCGCTCATCTTGTCGAGGCATTTCTGTTGAAAGGCCGCGTCGCCGACGGCGAGCACTTCGTCCATGATTAAGACTTCCGGCTCAAGATGCGCGGCGACCGAAAAGGCGAGCCGCACGTACATCCCCGACGAATAAAATTTGACCGCCGTGTCGAGGTATCGCTCGATCTCTGAGAAGGCGACGATTTCATCGAACTTGCGTTGAATCTCCGTGCGGCGCATACCGAGTATCGCACCGTTGAGATAAATATTTTCGCGCCCCGTCAAATCCGGGTGAAAGCCCGTCCCGACTTCAAGCAGTGAGCCGACGCGCCCGTAGATGTCCGCGTCGCCCACGGTCGGCTTCGTCACGCGCGAAAGAATTTTCAGAAGCGTTGACTTGCCCGCGCCGTTTCTGCCGATGACGCCGATAATCTCGCCCTCCGCCACGCTCAGGGAGATGTTCTTCAACGCCCAGACCGTCTCGCGCTTCGACGCGCGCGCGCCGCCGCGCAGGCGTCTGAGCGGCGCGAGCAACATGCCGCCTATCGTCTCGCGCAGCGTCATGTAGCCGGGATGCGCCCCGCCGATGCGGTAGCTCTTGCCGACGTTTTCGATGTGGACGATGGGTCGCATGTTTGATGTCGTTGTCGTGCGTCTAAATCACGTCGGCGAATGTTTCCTCGAAGCGGCGAAAAATGTAGAACGAGACGGCGAGGAGTGAAAGCGTGATGACGGTCGAGACGAGGATCACCGGCCAGTCGAATGCACGACCGACGAGCGACGCGCGGAAGCCCTCGATGATGCCGGTCAGAGGGTTAAGCGCGAGCGCCCAACGCCAGCGCGGGGGCACGAGGCTCGCCGGATAAATGACGGGCGAGGCGAACATCCAGAGTTGAATCAAAAACGGCAGCGCGTGCCGTAAGTCTCTGTACTTGACGGTCGTCGCCGAAACGAGCAGCCCGACGCCGAGCGCGAGCAGCACCGCCAGCAGGATGAAGAAGGGCGCGAGCAGCAACGCCCACGTCGGACGCACGCCGTAGTACGCGATGAGTCCGACGAGAATGACGGAGGCGACGGCCAGATCAACCAGCCCCGCGCCGACCGCCGCCGCCGGCACGAAGAGGCGCGGGAAATAAACTTTCGTAATCAGATTCGAGTTGTTGACGAGGCTGTACGTGCCGCTCGTCACCGCGCTCGAAAAGAACGTCCAGAGCAGCAGTCCGGCGTAGGCGAACAGCGGGTAAGGGATGTCGTCGGATTGAAAGCCGCCGAGCTTGTTGAAGAAGAGCGTGAAGACCAGCATCGTGAAGAGCGGCTGGACGACGACCCACGCCGCGCCCATCAACGTCTGCTTGTAACGCACTTTGATGTCGCGCCACGTCAGGAAGTAGAGCAACTCGCGGTACGCCCACAACTCGCGCGCGTCGAGATGCACGGCGGAACTTGAACGGATGCGAATGTGCGGCCTCTCCGTCAATTCCGTAGAGTCGTCCTTTGTTGTCGCACGCTCTTGCTCGTTTCCCGTCACGCCGGCGCGGCGTTCGAGATCGCGTGTTCTTTCGACCGTGTTCAAATCCATCAAGTTATTCTTCACGAAGGCGTGTGGTGTGCATCAATTCAAGAGGTTAGTCTGAACGGTCAGTCTAGCCACCGCGCGCGGGAAGCGTCAAGGATGCCTTTTGATGAACGACGTGACGCTTAAATTTGAATCGAGCCGTAGCGTTCAGTCGCGCGACGCCCGGCGCGAAGGCTGCGACGGCGCATCAGTTGAGAGGGAACGAGCAGGCGTATCAACATGCGCGCGAGGGCGCGTGGCGCTTGGTGTCCGGCGAAATTTTGCGACATCAAACGCCACGCCTCGCGCTTTTCGCCAAGCCGCAGAAAATCCTCCGCGCGCGTGAACTTGATCTTTCTCTGAAGCCGCGCCAGTTCGCCGTCGCTCAGTCCGAGCAGTTCTGAGTGTTGTTGCTGCGCGCGTAGTTGCTCTTCGAGCATCATCAACTGGTTCCAACTCGTGTTCGTTTCATGTCGCCGCCACGCCGCGTGGACGCGCGGGTCAAAGGCGAACTCGCCCTCGACGCAGAGGCGCAAATAGAGTTCGTAATCTTCCAGCCGCGCCGTCTCGTTCCAGCCGAGACGCGCGAGCGGCGCGCGCCTGTAACAGACGGTCGGACTCATCGGGCCGATGGTTCTGAGAAGCATCCCGCGCGCATCACCGTCCGCGTAAACCGCCCAGTCCTTCGTCGAGTCAACGATGTGATTCTGCGCGTCAACGATGTGTGCATGGCCGTAGGCGAGCACGGCGCGCGGTCGCGCTTCGAGCAGGCGGACGCGCTCGCGCAAGAAATCTTCGAGCCAGAGATCGTCCGAGCCGAGATAAGCGAAGTAACGCCCGCGCGTGCTGCGCGCGAGTCCTTCGTTCAAAGTCGCGCACAGTCCGCGTCCCCCGCGCACCACAAGCTCGCAAGGGAACGGGCAGTCTTTGAGAGCTTGCTCGATGATGCGCGGCGAATCGTCACTTGAGCCGTCGTCTATGACGAGCAACTCGGCGGGCGCGTGCGTCTGTCTGATGATCGAGCGCAAGGTCTGCGCGATGAAGCGCGCGTGGTTGTGCGACGGCACGACGACCGAGACGCGCGCCGCGTCGTTGTTATCGCCAACAACATCGTCATTGTTCGCGGGTTGTTTTAATGTAAGAGTTTGCGCGCCGTGGCTGTCCATCAATTTGAACTCCAACTTGACGTAGAGCATGATAACAGCCTTCGATGAGCAGAAGAGTCATCATTCTCGGCCCGCTCCCGCCGCCTTACGGGGGCGTCTCCATTTACATGAGCGCGCTTCGCAAGCGGCTGGCAGGCCGCGCCCGCGTGTGGGCTGTCAGTTCAAGCGCGGGGCAGACCTCAGACGCGCGTGATGTCCGCTTCATCAAACACCGCCGGCTCGGCATCGTCCCCGCACTGCTTGAAGAAGGACGCGGCGGCGCGCGCATCCTCGACTCCACACACTTTCATCTGGAGTATCCGCATCCACTGCTCCTGCCCGTCTGGTTAACCTTAAAATTCATACTTCGTTTTGAGTGGTACAAAAACATCCACGACGGATCGTTACCTTCACGCCAACGGCAATTCAATTTCATCCGTCGCGCGCTCTTTCGTCTCGCAATTAAATTCGTTGACGAGTTCGTCGTCGTCAGTGAAGAACTGCGGCGATGGCTGATTGACGACATCAAAGTCAGACAGAAGGTGATGGTCGTGCCGCCGCTTCTGCCTCTCGCGCAAGAGGAAACGGACGCGCAGCTTTCGACGCCAGACGCGCTCGCGCCATATTTGCATCGCGCGCGTCGCGTCTGCTCCGCCGGCGTCTTCATCCACGACTACGGCTTCGCGCAAGTGGCGCGTGCGGTCGAACGCCTGCGCGAAGAGACGGGAGAAGACATCGGCTTGCTGCTGCTCGACGGCACGTTCGCGCGCGACGAAAATTACCGCGCCGAAACGTTGCGCGGCAGAGACTGGATCGCCGTCCTTGAAAACGTCCCGCACCCGGACGTGCTGCGGATTTTTACACAGAGCAGCGTCTTCGCCCGCGCCTTCCGAGACGAGAGTTACGGCCTCTCGCGCGTCGAAGCAATCTCGTGCGGCCTGCCCGTCGTGGGCACGCGCGCGGGCGAGACGCGCGGGATGCTGCTCTACGACTTCGGCGATGAGGACGCGCTGCTTCGCCAACTCCGTCGCGCGCTTTTCGAGCCTGACGCGCGCGTTGATGTCGGGCAATGGGCGGAGGTTTTCCGGCGCGAGGCTGAAGAGAATTTAAGGAAACTGACGAGAGTCTTAGAGTTGAACTAAGGCGTGATAGTATTCACCTCAAAATTCCGAGTCCTTAAATTTCCGTACCACTCTTGAGCGCCTTGAAGCGTTCGAGAGAAATGCTGGTAGCTTCAAACTTAGTTGAAGCAATGAGTCACAGGAGAATCACAGATGCCGCGTTTTTGCCGTCAGACTCTCATCGTTTTATTTGCCTGCCTCGCGCTTCCAGTGTGCGTCGCGGCGCAACAGCAGCGCGTCGCCGGCACGGTGACGGATGCGCGCACGCACGCGCCCATCAAAGGAGCGAGCGTGAAACTGGAGGGCAACGTGCTGGCCTCCGCGCTTGAGACGAGCACGAATGCCGAAGGCCATTACTCGTTTGCAAATTTGAGTTCCGCCAGTTATCGCCTGCGTGTCGAGTCGCCGGATTTTTACACGCAGCCCGTCGCCTTCATGCTTGCGCCGCGCGCCGCCGAGCAGATAGATGTTGAGTTGAGTCCGCGCGCCTCGATTCGCGAAGAGGTCAACGTCCGCGTCCAGACGAAGCTGCTGGACGAGACGGAGGCCGCGACCGTGCGGACGATTGACGCGCAGCAACTCGCGCTCTTGCCCACCGCGCGGAGCACGCAGTTGACCGACGCCGTCACGTCGTTCGTCTCAAGCGCGGTCGCCGGTCACGACAATTTCGTGCACCTGCGCGGCAACGAACTGTCGCTCAACACTTTCATCAACGGCGTCTCGTTCTTCGACAACCCGCATCAACTTTTCACGCCCGGCCTCTCGGCTGATGTCGTGCAATCAATGAACGTCATCACGGGCGGCTTCCCGGCGGAGTTCGGCAATCGCTTCGGCGGCATCCTCGACATCGTCACGCGCTCCGGCTTCGACGCGAACAATCACGGCTCCGTCACGCTCGGAGCGGGCACGCGCCTGCGCCACAACGTCTCGTTCAACTACGGCGGACACACCGCGCGCTTCGGTTATTTCTTTTACGGGCAGGGCTTCGAGAGCGAGCGTTTCTTGAACACGCCGGAGCCGAATCTCTTTCACGATTTTGGCAAGGGCGCGCGCACCTTCGCGCAGTTGGATTATCGCCTCGCGGCGCACGATTCCGTCCGTCTCGTGTTGACGGGCGCGGGCACTAACTTTGAACTCCCGAACACGACTGAGGACGAGTCGCGCGGGCGCGACTTCTTTCAGCGCAATCGCGAGCAGACCGTCGTGCTGTCGTGGGATCACACCTTCAACGCTTCGTCGCTCTTATCAACTTCGCTCTACGAGCGTTTCGCGGGCGCGCGACTCGTCCCCACGTCCGACCCCGTTTCGATAGAGGCGCGGGGTTCGCGCAACGACATCACGCTCGGCGCGAAAAGCGATTACTCGCTGTTCCTCAACTCACGCCACGCGATTAAGGCGGGCGTTGACTTGACGCTGCTGCGCCTGCGCGAAGATTTTTCGTTCGACCCGCGCGACAATGAAATCGAGGTCGCGCTGTTCGAGTTTCGCGGGCGCAGGACGGGCGGGCAAGCGAGCCTCTATGTGCAAGACCAGTATCGCCCGTTCAAACATTTCACGGCTAATCTCGGCCTGCGCTACGACCAGTTTAATGTCGTGACGAGCGAGCGCGCCTTCAGCCCCCGCGTCAATCTCACCTATGCGCTCGATGAGGGTCGCACCGTGCTCCACTTCGCCTACAATCGTTTCTTCGCGCCGCCGCCGATTGAAAATTTGCTGCTCTCCGCGCGGCTTGGCTTCAACCATCAGCCGCCGCGCGCCGAGCGCAGCAATCATTTCGAGGCGGGCGTGAGCCGCGCGTTGCGAGACAAACTGGTTGTTCGTCTGACCGGCTACTGGCGCACAGACCGCAACTCTTTCGAGAACACGGAACTCGCCAACGTCCGCATCTTCCTGCCGACCACCTTTGCGCGTGGCAAAGCTTACGGCGTCGAACTGTCGTCCGAACTGGCGGAGATTAAACCGCTCGGCCTCTCCGCGTATTTCAGCTACACGGCGCAACGCGCTTTCCAGACCGCGCCCGTCTCCGGCGGCTTCACCATCGAAGACGCTCCGGCAGGCGAGCGCGCGCCCGCAGCCTTCGATCAGATACATACGGGCGTCGCGGGCTTGACGTGGCGCGAGCATCGCAGCGGCTTCTTCGCGAGCGGCGCGCTTGAGTACGGCAGCGGCACGCCCGCCTCTCTGCCGGATGAAAACGGCGTCGAGACGCTCGTCCGCCTGCCCGAACATCTCATCGCGAATCTCTATCTCGGCGTTGACCTGTTCAAGCGCGAGCGGCACAGCGTCGGCCTTCAATTCAACGTCGAGAACGCGACCAACCGCGTCTTCCGCATCGCGAAAGAGAGCGAGTTCACGCCCGTCCAATATTCACCGCCACGCTTTATCTCCGGCTCGATGAAAGTCCGCTTCTGAATCAACGCACAACGCGCGTGTTACCATTCAACGTGCAACAGGTTGAGCGCGTCTCGCGTGAATTCTGCACGGAGAACGTGACGAAGGGGCAGCGGCGCGCGGCAAAGGCTCGGATTCGTTAGATGCTCAGTGGACAAAGCATAATCTGTTTCGGCGGCGAGGACTGGTGGTATCACCATCCGCACTCGAAGAATCATTTGATGAAGAGATTCGCGCGCGCGGGCAATCGAGTCATCTTCGTCAACTCGATTTCGATGGGGCTGCCGTCGCTGGCGAGCAAGGATTTGCTGCCGCGCGTGGCGCGCAAATTACGCAGCTACGCGAAGCTCGCGCGCGAGACGGAGGACGGCATCACGGTCGTCTCGCCCGCGAGTTTGCCTTTCTTCGGGAGCCGCGCGGCGCGACGTGTCAATCGTCATTTGATCGCGGCGCAGATACGGCTGCTCGCGCGGCGTCGCGGTTTGACGAAGCCGATTCTGTGGATCGCGATTCCGACCGCCGCCGAGTTGGTGGGACACCTCGACGAGTCGCTCGTGATTTATCACGTCTCGGACAAGTACGACGCGAACACGATGGATCACGCGACCGACCCGCAGGCCATCCGGCGACTCCACGAGCGCGCGATTGAGAGCGCGGACATTATTTTCTATTCGGGACGTAAGCTCCTGGAAGAAGCGGAGCGCGGGCGCGAGCGTTCGTATCTGCTGGAGCAGGCCGTTGACTTCGCGCACTGGTCGCCGGTCGGTGTGGAGGGCGCGCTTGAAGTCGCGCTGGAAGTGGCGCGCATCCCGCGCCCGCGTCTCGGCTACTTCGGCGCTATCGAGACGTGGCTGGTGGATCAGGAACTGATCAAGCGTGCGGCGCGCGAACGCCCGGAGTGGCAATGGGTTTTCATCGGCAACAAGTCGCGCGGGATGGAGATTGAGAGTTTGCCGAGCGTGCATTTTCTGCCGCCCGTCAGTTACGCGGAGTTGCCGCGCTACGCCGCCGGCTTCGATGTCTGCGTGCTGCCGTGGGAGACAAAGCAGGCGTTCACTTCTTACGGCTCGGCCATCAAGGTGCGTGAATATCTCGCGACGGGAAAGCCCGTCGTCATCTCGCCGCTTCCCGAATACGAACACTTGAAGGACGTGCTCCTCATCGCGCGCACGCGCGAGGATTTCCTGCGGCTCATCGCCGATGCGTTGCAAGAGACGGGCACGCAAGCCGCGCGCGCGCGTCAGGCCGCAGTGCAGGACGGGACGTGGGACGCCCGCGCCGAGTGGGTGAGCGAGTTAATCGAAGAGAAGCTTCAAAGAAAGAACTTAACGACAGTGACGATGGACATGTGAGGGGCGACAGCAGCAGTGACGAGCAGGAAACGCTTTCTAACTTGTCGCCCTTCACTAACACGTTTCTTCTTCCTACTCGTCACTCGTCACTTGTCACTCGTCACTGCTTTTGTCCCTTATGTGTGGAATCGCCGGACTCATCAGTCAACGTCCTGAAACGCGCATCAATTCGATGCTCAAGGCCATCGAGCATCGCGGGCGCGACGATGAGGGCGTGTGGACATCAGTGGCGGCGGATGCGGAAGGGCGTCGCGCGTGTCTCGGTCATCGCCGGCTCGCCATCATAGACACGAGCGCGGCGGGGCATCAGCCGATGCTCTCGGCGGACGGGCGTTACGCGCTGACCTACAACGGCGAGCTTTACAACTATCGCGAGTTGCGCCGCGAACTCGAAGCGCGCGGGCGTCTCTTTCGCACCGACACGGACACGGAAGTTTTGCTCGCGGCGTTTATCGAGTGGGGCGCGGATTGCCTCGCGCGCTTGAACGGCATGTTCGCCTTCGCCGTGTGGGATGAGCGCGAACGGACGCTGACGCTCGCGCGCGATCACGTCGGCATCAAGCCCGTGTATTACGCCGTCGCGCGCGATGCGCGGGGCGCAGAGTCATTCGTCTTCGCGTCGGAGGCGAAGGCGATTCTCGCGTCGGGACTCGTGCCGCCGGAGCTTGACGTTGAAGGCTTGCATCAGCAGTTAACGTTTCTCTGGACGCCCGACCCGCAGACGCTCTTTCGCGGCATCGAGAGATTGCCGCCCGCGCACATACTCGTGTGGCGCGACGGGCAGACGACGACGCGCGAGTGGTGGGACGTGTCGTTTGATGAAATCGAAGAGGGACGCACGGAAGAGTCCTGGCGCGCGGAGACGCTTGAGACGCTGGAGCGAGTCGTCAAAATGGAGATGGTCGCGGACGTGCCGCTCGGCTCTTTCCTGTCGGGCGGAGTTGACTCTTCAATCATCACGGCGCTGATGTCGCGGCACAGCGGCGCGGGGCGTCGCATCTCGACCTACACCGTCGGTTTCGAGGCAGAAGATTTGCGCTACGACATTATCCCGGATGATGCGCGCTGGGCGCGTCAGGTCGGAAAATTACTCGACGCCGATTATCACGAGATGCTGCTCAAGCCGGAGGTGGCGGAGTTGCTGCCGAAGCTCGTCTATCATCTGGAGATGCCCGTTATTGATATGGCGATCTCAAGCTATCTCGTGTCGCGTGAGGCGCGCGAGACTTTGACGGTGATGCTTTCAGGGATGGGCGGCGATGAGGTCTTCGCGGGCTACCCGCGCCACGTCGCGATGAGGCTGGCTGGCGCGCTTGATGTCGTGCCGCTTGCCTTGCGTCGTCCGGCGTTCGGCGCGCTCGCGGGTGCGCTGCCGGGCGGTCGTCCGGGACGCTTCACCGCGCCTCTGCGTAACACGAAGAAGTTCGCGCGTAGCGCCGCGCTCGATTTCGAGAGTCGCTATCTCGGATTCGGCACGTACTTCACGGACGAGGCGAAGCGCAATCTCTACACGGACGAACTGCGCGAGCGGACGCGCGGCGTGGACGCCTACGCGCGGCATCGAAATTACTTTGCGCGTTGCGCGAGTGTCGCCCCGCTCAACCGCCTGCTGTACGTGGACATGAAAACTTTTCTGCCGTGCCTCAATCTCGATTACACGGACAGGACTTCGATGGCGGCGACGCTGGAAGTGCGCGTGCCCTTTCTCAATCGAGAGATGCTGTCGCTCACGGCGCGAATGCCCCCCGCGTTGAAATTGCGCGGGATGAAACGGAAATACATGTTGAAGCGCGCCGCCGAAAAGTTGTTGCCGCGCGATGTGGTGTGGCGCAAAAAAGCAGGTTTCGGTGCGCCGATCAGGGCGTGGCTGCGCGGCCCCCTGCGTCCTTTGATTGACGAGTTGCTGTCGGAAGAGACGGTCAGGCGGCGCGGCCTGTTTCGTCCCGCAGAAGTGCGGCGCATCGTCGAGGCGAACACGTCAGGCCGCGAGGATTACAACCAGCAAGTCCTGCAACTGCTGACGCTGGAGATGTGGCATCGCGCGTTCATAGATGCGGGCACGCGCGCACAAGCCTAAGCGCGTTTGTTGCTTGCGGCGCGCGCGGCATGTTAATTTTCTCCGTTTGGAGTGAGGCGTAAATTCCTGTCAGTGTCACCTGCAATGCTGGGTGGGTCGTGACTTAGAGAGTTGCCCATCCGTTACCGCAGGTGATACTGACAAATTCTCTTTTGTGATGTCTGAGGCGAATGAAAATCTGAAGGAGCGTGTCCGCGCGTACTGGCAGGCGAATGCCTGCGGGACGAAGTTCACGACCGCCGAGACGGGCACGCGCGAATTTTTCGAGCGCGTCGAGGCGCATCGTTACGGCTCTGAGTGGCACATCCCGGGGGCGGCGGGCTTCGCCGATGCGCGCGGTTTGCGCGTGCTGGAAATCGGCTGCGGCTTGGGCACGGACGGCACGGGGTTCGCACGCGCGGGCGCGATTTATACGGGCGTTGATTTGACGGACGCGGCCATCAGTCTCGCGCGTCGCCGCTTCGAGTTGGAGAATCTGCCCGGCGAGTTTCGCATCGCCGACGCCGAAAGGTTGGACTTCGCGGACGAGTCTTTCGACATCGTCTATTCGCACGGCGTTTTGCATCACACGCCGGACACGCCACGCGCCGTCCGCGAAGTTCATCGCGTGCTGCGACCGGGCGGTCGCGCCGTCGTCATGCTCTATCACAGAGACTCTTACAACTATCGCATCAACATCGGCGTGCTGCGTCGCGCGGGCGCGCACCTGCTGCGAACTGACGCTGGCCTTCGTCTCGCGCAAAAGTTGACGGGCGAGAGCTTCGAGAATTTGCGCCAGCACGCGGCGCGCATGAAGCGAGACGGGCGCGGCTATCTCTCTTCGGAGGAATTTTTGAGCCGCAACACGGACGGCGCGGGCAATCCGCTCTCGCGCGTCTATAACCGCACGGAGGCGCGCGCGTTGTTCAGAGATTTCGCTGAAGTTACCTTCGCGGTGCATTATCTGAACAAGCGTTGGCTGCCCGTCTTCGGCTCGCTGCTCCCGCGCGCATTGGAAGCGCGACTCGCCGCGCGTTGGGGCTGGCATCTATGGATTTACGCGCGCAAGGGAGAAAAGCAGTGATGAGTGATGGGTGATGAGTGATGAGTAAAAGCAGCGCGTCTTTTCTGATCATTCGTCTTTCATTATTTAGTCACTCATGTTTTGAACAGCATGAGAAACATTCTCGTCACAGGCGGCGCGGGCTTCATCGGCTCGCATCTCGTCGCGCGCCTGCTCTCGGAAGGTGCGTGGCGCGTGACGGTCGTGGACGACTTCAACGATTTTTACGATCCTGCGCTCAAGCGTGCCAACGTCGCGCCGTATCTGGGACGCGATGATTTTCAACTCGTCGAGGCGGACATTCGCGACGCTTCGGCGTTGACGAGCGTGTTCATTGAAGCGCGCTTTGATGTCATCGTGCATCTCGCGGCGCGCGCAGGCGTGCGTCCCTCGCTGGCCGAGCCGGTCTTGTACACTGAGACGAACATTGTCGGCACGGTCAACCTGCTCGAACTGGCGCGCGCGCATGGTGTCAAGCAGTTCGTCTTCGGCTCGTCCTCGTCCGTCTATGGCGAGAACGAGAAAGTTCCGTTTGCGGAAGACGACCCGATTTTCAACCCCATCTCTCCCTACGCGGCGACAAAGGCGGCGGGCGAATTGCTCTGCCACACTTACGCGCACCTGCACGACATGCGTTGCGTGTGTCTGCGGTTCTTCACCGTCTATGGCGCGCGGCAGCGACCCGACCTCGCGATTCACAAATTCGCGCGGCTCATCAGTGAAGAACGTGCGATTCCCGTCTATGGCGACGGCACGACGAGACGCGACTACACATTTGTTGACGACATCATCGCGGGCGTGCGCGCGGCGATTGAATACGACGCGAGCCGCTACGAAGTCTTCAATCTCGGCGAGTCGCGGACGGTGGAGTTGCGCGAATTGATCGCGCTGCTCGAAAAAGAAATCGGGCGCGCTGCCGTGATTGACCGCCAACCCTTGCAACCCGGCGATGTGCCGCAAACTTTCGCCGACATCACGAAGGCGTGTCGCCTGCTCAATTACAATCCGCAGACCGACATTGCGGAAGGCATCCGACGGTTCGTCGAATGGTACAAAAGCAAGTGATGAGTGATAGGTGATAAGTGATGAGTGATGAGTGAAAGGCAAAATCCATTTTGTTGGCATTCATCATTTTTAGAGAGGAAGTGTGAATGAAGATTTACGATGAAGAAGAAACCGTCATCAAGCGTCCGGCGAACGTGCGGGTTGACGCGGGAGACGTGACGGTCGCGCAGGATTTATCCGTCGGCGATGCTGATGGCGATGCGCCGGAGATTTCTTTGTTTCTTCCAGTGCTCAATGAAGAGCCGAATCTGCGCCCGCTGCACATCAAGATTGACGAGGCCCTGGCGCATCTCGGCCACACGGCGGAAGTCATCTACGTGGACGACGGCTCGACGGATGGCAGCCTCGAAGTTTTGCGCGAGTTGGCGGCGCGTGATCCGCGCGTGCGTGTTATCGCCTTGCGTCGCAACTACGGGCAGACCGCCGCGATGGCCGCAGGGATTGACGCGGCGCGCGGGCAAGTCCTGATCCCGATGGACGCCGACATGCAGAACGATCCGGCTGACATTCAACGGCTGCTCGACAAGCTCGACGAGGGCTTCGATGTCGTCTCCGGCTGGCGCAAAGAGCGACAGGACAAAATGGTCACGCGCAAGATTCCTTCGGCGCTGGCGAACCGTCTGATCTCTTTCATCGGCGGCGTCAAACTCCACGACTACGGCTGCTCTCTGAAGGCTTACCGTCGCGAGTTTTTGAAGGAAGTGAAACTCTACGGAGAGATGCACCGCTTCATTCCCATCTACGCCAGTTGGGTCGGCGCGCGCGTCACGGAGATTCCCGTCCGGCATCACGCGCGGACGATGGGCGTGTCAAAGTACGGGCTGTCGCGCACCTTCAAGGTGATGCTCGACTTGATGACGATCAAGTTCATGGCCTCGTTTCACACGAAGCCGATTTACGTCTTCGGCCTCTTCGGTTTTTCCTCCTTCTTCATCTCGTTCATCGCGGCGGCGTGGGCGCTCCTGCGTAAAATCGGCGGCGAGTCGTTCATCAGAAATCCTCTGCTCGTCATCGCCATCGTGATGTTCGCCGTCGGCGTGCAATTCATTTTGATGGGGCTGCTCGCCGAGATGCTCGTCCGCACTTATCACGAGTCGCAGGCGAAACCCATCTACACTGTGCGCGAGCGCGTCGGCTTTCAGGGTTGAAGCGGGCAGGGAAGCGTGACGGCCTCGCCAACCAAACGCGCCGTCGGCGTGTCTGATTTAGCGTCGAACTATCACATCTGAACTGCCGGCCAATTTATTGAGCGACGCCATGAAAATTATTCTCTACGCTCTGTTGTTCTTACTCCTGACCGCTCCCGCTTTCGCGCAAGAGTCCGACACTGCAAACATCGCCGACAAGGATAAATCGTCGTCATACGGACGCGACGCTGCGTTGAGCGGAGAGGCCGCGCGCCTGTTGAAGTCGGAGACGAACCGCGAGCGCGCGTGGGGCGCATATCTCGTCGGGCGACATGATTTGAAGGAACACACCGCGTGCCTCGTCGAGTTGCTTGGCGACCCGACGTTTGCCAACTCTTCAAGTTGGGGAGAAAGAGTCGTCCGGCAGGCCGCGCTCGACGCGCTCATTCGTCTCGACGCGAAAGTCCCGGCGGATGCGCTGCTCCCGCTCTATTATTCTTCAAGGGACGAAGTCATCATCCTGCTCGCGCCATCGCCGCAGGAGCATCAAGGCGCGCTGCTCAATTTCTTCGATGAACAGTCGAATGGCCTGATGAGGGCGAACGCGCGCTGGCTCGCCGTCGGCAATTTGCTGGCGGAGACGAAGGCGAAAGGGTTCGCCGCATCGCTGCTCCGGGATTTGAAATTCGAGTGGGACGTGACCGTGCTGGACAGGGAGAGAGACCTTAACTACGGGCGCGGCGGCAACGGCGGCTGCGGTGGCGGCGCAGATGGCGTGCCGGATGGATTTCCGCCCGTCAGTTTTTACACGCTCACGACACAGAGTCTGCGCGGCGCGGTCGTCGTCGCGCCCGGCGTGCATCCGGTTTACTTCCTGCGCGTGCCGAACCCGCGCCATATCGCCGGCTGCGACTCTTTGGCGGATGCGGACACATACCGCGTCGAATATCTGGCGACGCTGCTTGATACGAGCGAGGAAGAATTAAATCTCAACGCGAGAACTTCGCGCACAGTCGTCTGCAAGGACGCGCTCCAGTGCCGACGCTCGCTCGCGGGACTGCGCGGCGAAATCGCGCGGGCATACGTGGGCGCGATTTCGCGTCTCGTCGAAGCTGGACTGATGTCCGGCACAGAGTCCGCGCCGCAGTCGCCGGACATCACTTTTCATCTCGACGACGAGCGTCTCGTGAAATCGTTTCCGCTGCCGAATAAATTGAAGGGCGTGAAAATTTCCGTCGAGTAGAAACGAAGACGCGCTGTCGCAGATGAGACGTTCAGTTATCGAGTCGCGGCGCGTTCGTCGTTATCATCTTGCCCGGACTCCTCAAGCATCGCGTGAATCTCATCATCATTGGCACGCTTGAAGTCTGCGTACCAGAGGCCGACGTGGCCGAACGGCGCGGGCGTGGCGAGGCAGACGAGTTCGTCCGTGACAGACTCCACGCACGCGCGCGCGTCCTTCGCCGCGACGGGAACGGCGGCGACGATGCGTGCCGGCTGGCGCGAGCGCACGGCGCGGACGGCGGCGCGCATCGTCGAGCCGGTGCGAATGCCGTTGTCCACGAGCAGAATTGTCTTCCCCTTGATGTCGAGCGGCGGGCGTTCGTCGCCGCGACACGCGCGAGCGTCGCGCGCGAGTTCAACGAGAGCGTCGGCGATGAAATATTCGAGCGCGGGTTCGTGCGCGGCTGCTGCTGCGGTGTGCGCCGCCAGTTCTTCGTCAACGAAGAGGACGCCGCCGACATTCGTAGCGCAGATGGGCGCGTCCGCCCCGTCCGGCACGAGCAGCCTGCGTATCAGGACGAGATCGAGCGGCAGTCCGAGTTGTTTTGAGACTTCCAACCCGACGCCCACGCCGCCGCGCGCGATGGCAATGACGACGACGCTCTCGCGCCCTCGATACATTTCGAGTTGCGCCGAAAGTTGAAGCCCTGCGCTGCGTGAATCTGTGAATCGCATCGCCAATCAATCTCCGCCGTGTGAAACCAATGCCGATGGGCGCGCGCGCATGTTATCTTGCCCCGATGAAAATTCAGCGCGAGAGTTGCAACCCCGCGTGATTCTAAACGAAGGTGATAATGACGATGCCCGAAAATTTTAGCGGAGAGGATTTCGCGCGGCAGTTGAAGACGAAGTTTCTCGTCCGGCTCGAAGATGGACGCGCGTTTGAACTCGAACTCGAAGAAGTTAAAACTCTCCCCGACCTGACGGACGCGCGCGGCGATGTCGAACGCTTCACGCTCTACTTCCACGGCGCAGGTGATTTTTGTCTTCCGCAGATGATGTATCGCTTGGAGCACGAGCAGATGGGCGATCTGGACATCTTCCTCGTGCCCATCGAGCGCGACGAGCGCGGCTTCCGTTACGAGGCCGTGTTCAGCTTCTTCAAATGAGCGCGTCTCCGCCGGCGTCCTGCTGCTGCTGTGCGCCGTCGTGTCGCCACTCCATGTGCAGGTAAGCGCCGAGTTCTTCAAAGACCTCGAAGCCGAGCCGCTCGTAGAAGCGGCGCGCGTCCGTGTTGAGGACGAAGACCATGTGGCGAAGTTTCTGGCCCGTGACGCGCGCCTCTTCGATGAGCGCGCCCACGAGCATTGCGCCGACGCCGTGACGCTGCCATTCCGGCAGGAGCGCGATGTCGTGCAGGCGTATCTCCACGTCATCTCTGCCGACCCATAAGCGACCCGCCACCTGCCCGTCAATCAGAATCACGTCATAGACCGCATTCGGGTATCGCTCGTCATACTCCGCTTTCTGCGCGTCGTATTGCGAGCGGCAGAAGGCGAGTTTCTGCGCCTCATCCCACCAAGTCACCTGCGCCAACTCGGCGGCGCGCGTGCTGGCATAGACGCGCAAGAGGTCTTCGTAATCTGCGGGCGTCACGCGACGAAGCGCGATTGTCCAATTATTCGCCAGTGTTGTCTCCATGTCGTTCATCTGAGACAGAATACCCATCCATCATCAACGCGCCAAGCACAAGCGAAAGTCAACGGGGCGCACGAAGCCTGCCACCGTGAAGGTGCGCTTAGAAACTTATTCGATGTGAGGGGAATTAAAAACAGTTGAGGTGGGTTACTGCGCGTGATTGAAGATGACTTCGTAGTAGATGATCTTTCCTTCGTCGCGGCGCGTCAAAAACAGATCGAAATTGCCGAGCGCGCCGTGCTCGATTTGTTGAATGGTAGTCAATTCGGTGAGCGGCGCGGAAGCGCGGAAGACGAGCGCGAAGCAGTCGGACGGGCGCGACTGCTTTGTAACTTTCTGGCTCTTCGGGCTGGCCGTGCAGTCACTGACGGAGAGCAGCGTCAGGTTCACGTAGCGACCACGAGCGCGCGAGCGGAAGATGCCGCCAATGTAAGGCTCGAAGGTCGAGCGCGTGTAGTAAAAACTAGGGGCTTGCTTGGCTTCGTAGGGAATGGGGAAGTCAAGCTTGGGGTTCGACCGCTTCAAGTTCTGGCCTAAAGATAAAGCGCCGGACTTGAGGAGGAGACCCGCCGTCAGCGCGCCAAGCGCGCCCGCTTTGATAAAGCTGCGACGTGTCAGGGACATGTTGTTGTTTACTCCTGGAATGACAGACTGGGGTTACAGACAGGCGACGGCTTTCCTTCATCACCGCCTTCAGCAGTGTATGTTACTTTGTTGCTCGCTGACAACACGACAAGATGCTTGCGTAAAGTTTCCTTGAACTTTTTTCACATCTAAGGTTAGAATGCGAGCCGCTTCGCTTCTGTCCCGGAGAGAAATTTTTCCGGTACCTCGCAGGCGAGCATTTCCGAAAGCTTTACAACTTGCACTCAGGGCGCACTCTCGTCAACTTTGGTTTTTCCATCTTTCGTCTTGCGAAAACGTTCGGCGGTGAAGTTGAACCGCGCGCTTCACTAATCCGAATCGAAACCATTTCTCGCTACAGTGCTTTCCTCCAAGGAGCAATCTATGTCCACACCGTTCCTGTCTGAGATAAAAATCGTCAGCTTCAACTTCGCCCCGAAGGGCTGGGCTATGTGTAACGGCCAGTTCTTACCCATCAACCAGAATCAAGCTCTCTTCTCCCTGCTCGGCACGACCTACGGCGGTAACGGGCAGACAACGTTCGCGCTGCCCAATTTGCAGGGCGAAGTCCCCATCCACGTCGGCAACGGCCACACGCTCGGCGAGACGGCGGGCACGACAAGCGTCACGCTCACGCAGCAGCAAATGCCGACGCATGTGCATTTCATGCAGGCCACCACGCAGGCGACCAACGGAGTAACGGCCACCGGCACCCTCCTCGGCACCGCGAACAACATGTACCAGTCGCCCAACACGGGCAATTTCACGACGCTCAACCCCGCCGCTGTCAGTAACGTGGGCGGCAGTCAACCGCACAACAACATGATGCCCTATCTGGTGCTGAACTTTATCATCGCGCTGCAAGGCATCTTCCCGTCGCGGAACTAGGAGGAGAAAAATGCCAGAACCATACGTTGGAGAAATAAGGATGTTCGGGGGCAACTTCGCCCCTGCGGGTTGGATGTTCTGTGAGGGGCAGTCGCTTCCCATCTCCGAGAACGAAGTGCTTTTTCAGCTCATCGGCACGACCTACGGCGGTGACGGCGAGGAGACTTTCAACTTACCGAATCTCTCCAGCCGCATTCCCATCCACATGGGCTCGAGGGGCGCCACCTACCAGATCGGCGAGATGGCCGGAACCGAGCAGGAGACGCTGACAGTCCAGCAGATACCCATCCACACACACGCGCTGGTGGCGACAACCAGCACCGGAACGTTGAGCGACCCGACCGGCAACCTGCTGTGCGATTCGCCCAACATCAAGCTCTACACGGCGCAGTCACCGTCGCAGAATCTCGCCAACAACGCGGTCACCTCCGTCGGAGGCAGCCAGCCGCACGACAATACGCAACCGTTCCTCTGCGTCAATTTCATCATCTCGCTCTTCGGGGTGTTCCCCTCTCAAACTTAAGGAGAAGAATCAATGTCAGACCCGTTTGTAGCTGAAATCCGCATCTTCCCCTTCAATTTTCCACCGAAGGGCTGGGCCTTTTGCGATGGTCAACTTCTACCGATCTCGCAAAACACGGCTCTCTTCTCCCTGCTCGGCACGACCTATGGCGGGGACGGTAAAGCAACCTTCGCGCTTCCCGATATGCAGGGCAGCGCCCCCATGCAGCCAGGCCAAGGTAACGGCCTTTCACAGCGTTACCTCGGCGAGCAGTCGGGGACGGACAGTGTGACGCTGTTGACAAGTGAGATACCGGTACATAATCACTTCGTCGGGAACGCCATCACCGTCTCGAATGTCAACGCGCCCGACCCGCAAGTCGTGCTCGGACGCTCCAACGGCGGTAGCGCCTACCAGAGCACGACGAACGTGCAAGTTGTGCAGATGGCTGCCCAGGCCCTGTCTCCGACGGGCGGCAGCCTGCCCCACAATAATTTACAGCCTTACCTGACGCTCTACTTCTGTATTGCCCTTCAGGGCGTCTTCCCGGCGAGGCCGTAAAGTCAGAAAGCGTTTTCGGTTTAACTCTGGCGCGGGGTTGGTTTCTGACCGGCCCCGCGAGCCAGATCAAACATTGTTCCCAAATCTCGACATGAAATTTTCCCCCCTCACGTTGAATGGTTCTCGTCCGCGCCCATCGCGATTTTTCTTCCAAGGAGAGTTATGAACTACCAGACCCCGACACCGCGTCGCCGTAATATTAAAGCATTCGTCGCAGCCTTTATTTCCTACGTCATGCTGGCAGGGCAGATGGCTCCGCTCGCGCTTGCGGCCAACGCGCAAATGCCCCGTGCCGGCTCGCCAACGTCATCCGTCGCTGCGCCCATCGTTAACAACGCCGCGCCCGCCCCGCAACCGCTCATCGTCGCCGCGCCGGTCATCACGGCGACGAAAGTTGATGCCTTCCCTGTACACCCATCGGGCAAGGCTGACCCCGGCGATGTCATCACCTACACGGTGACGGTCTCGAACACTGGATCAGCGGATGCCACCGGCGTCACGTTCACCGACTCGGTTGACACCAATACAACGCTCGTCCCCGGCTCGGTCAACACGCAGCCCATCGCGACCAACGACGCCTACAATGTCATCGGCAACGTCCGCATCCAGCCCAACGCCGCGCAAGGCTTGCTCGCCAACGACTGTGATCCCGACAACGGGGCCGGTTGCAGCAGCACGGGACTGACGGCCTCCGGCCCGACGACCACGACGCAGGGCGGTAATATCACGATCAACGGCGACGGCTCTTTCAGCTACAATCCTCCGGTGGGCTTCACGGGCACGGACACTGTCACCTACACCATCACTGATGGGGGCGGCAAGACCGACACGGCGGTCGCCACCTTCACGGTCGGCAACGGCACGGCCACGCCCGGTACGAACGTCGTCTGGTTCGTCAATCCTTCGTCCCCCGCAGGCGGCGACGGGCGACTGACGAATCCATTCAACTGCTACACCGGAGCCTCGGCCTCTTGTTTTTCGCAGACCGCCGCGGACGACCCCGGCGACACAATCTTCCTCTTCTCCGGCGCGCTCACGGGCGGCTACGCGCTGCTCGCCAATCAGAAACTCGTCGGTCAGGGCGCGTCCGACACGCTCGCGAACATCGCAGTCTTAACTGTTCCCACAGGCAGCGACGCCCTTCCTTCGACGGGCGGCGCAAGCCCGACCATCACGACGACGAACGCCAACGCCGTCCCGCTCCCCGCGGGCGCGACCAACGCCCCCTTGCTGCGCGGCTTCACGGTCGGCAACACGGGCACTGGCACCAAAATCTCCGGCACGAACTTCGGCACGCTGACGGTCGGCAACTCGACGACGCCCGACGTGACGCTCAACGGGACGGGTAAAGCACTCGACCTCACCACCGGCGCATTCGCCGCGACCTCGGCCTTCTCAAGCATCACGACGACATCAAGCGCGACGCAGGGCATCAGCCTCGCCGGGATCACGGGCACGGCCTCCTTCGGCTCGACGACCGTCTCCGGCTCGACGACGCAGGGCATACTCATCGGCACGACGACCGCCAACATCAACTTCGGCAACACGAGCGTGTCGGGCGGAACCGACGGCATCTCGTTCCAAAACAACTCGTCCGGCACGCGCACCATCGGCACGCTCGGCGTCTCGGGCGGTTCGAGCAGCGCCTTCCTGAGCGGCGCGGGCGGCGGCAACGTCACCGTCAACGGCGCGGCGACTTTGAGCAGCACGGGCGACCCCGTCAACATCGCCAACTCCACGAGCGGCACGACGGTCAACTTCGCGGGCGGCGCGTCTGTGACGAAGACTTCGACGGGCGGCGAAGGCGTCAACTGGTCGGGAACGAACACGGGCGCGACGCTCACATTCTCGACGCTCACGGTGACGACCTCGAACGGTACGGGCGTGAACCTTTCGGGCGGCGGCACGGTCAACGTCACGACCGCCGCGGGCAGCTCTATAAGCGCAACTGGCACCGCCGCGCAGGTCGCCCCGGCGATTAACGCCAGCGGCGTCGCGCTCGGCCTTAACTTTACGAGCGTCTCCGCAACCGGCGGCGGCTCGGGCACCGGCACCGGCATCACGCTTGCGACCGTCACCGGCTCGCTCACCGTCAATGGCGGAGCGCCAGCTACAAACATCCAGAACACTGGCGGCGCGGGCATCAGCGTCACTAGCTCTTCCGCAACGCTCAGCTTCGGCAGCACGACTGTCAACGCTACCGGTGGGACGGGCATCCAACTCGGCGGATCGGGCACGGGCAACTCCGGCGCGATCACCTTCGGCGCGCTCACCGTCACGCCCGATTCGGGTCAGCGCGGCATACTCGCGCAGCAGAACACCGGCGCGCTCACCACTGCCTCCGGCACCGTCACCACGACCAACAACACCGCCGTCGAGATCGCGGGCACGAGCGCGGCTTCGCGCACGCCGCTCAACATCCAGTTGACGACCGTCAACACGACGGGCGGCAGCACCGCCGCGAACGGCATCGCGCTGACGAACACCTCGGCGACGGGCAGCCCCGGCGGCTTCCGCGTCCTCGGCAACGGCGGCACCTGCACCTTCTCGACCCCGACCTGCACGGGCGGGCGCATCACGGCTACGGCGGGCGCAGAAGATGCCACGCCCGAAGACAACGGCGGCGTCGGCGTCCGGCTGAACAATGCCAATCAAGTCTTTCTGACGCGGATGCGGATTGACAATCATCCGAACTTCGCTGTCGCGGGCTTGAACGTCATCGGCTTCAATCTCGATAACTCGGTCATTGACGGCGTGAACGGCACCAACGCGGCTTTTGACGAAGGCGCGATTCAGTTCCGTGAACTCACCGGCACGACCGGCGCCAGCACCTCCTCGAATATCACGAACTGCTTTATCGGCGGCGGCTTTGAATTCCTGATTGATGTCCGCAACTTCAACGGCGGCACGCTCGACCGCTTGACTGTCAGCAACAACACCATCGGCGACCTCGACGGCGCGGGTCCAGGCTACGGCGTCAGTTCCACCAATGGCGACGACGCGCTTCACTTCGAGGGCTTCGGCTCTGGCGCGACTTTCAAGGTGACGGCGAACAGCAACACGCTCAACAGCGCGCGCGGCGACATGGTCAACTTCAACGTCGGCAACACCGGCGCGATCACGTCTGACTTCGTCCTCCGCAACAACTCGCTCTTCAATACCAACCCGGCCATCCTGAGCGGCGGCGGCGGCGTCACCGTGACGATGGGCGGCGGAGCCACCGTCACTTCGACCTACGACATTTCTTGCAACTTCTTCCGCGGTGCGAAGGGCTTCGGCCTCCTCGTCGCCAAGACCCTCGGCGGCGGCACGGCGCAGGGCACGATCTTCAACAACCACTTCGGCACGCTCGGCGTCGCCGGCTCGGCCTCGTCCGAGGCGAGCGGCCTCGACGTTGACGCGCGCGGATCGGGCACGCACACCGTGCTCATCAAGAACAACATCGTCAACGACTGGTTCGCCAACGGCGCTATCCAGCTCTTTAACAATCAGGGCAGCGTCACGATGAATGCCACCATCATCGGCAACGCGACCCATCAGGGGAATGCCTCCAATGCCCTCGCCGGACTCTACACAGAGGTCGGCGCGCTCGCGGGCGACACGAGCGTCTTGAACGCCCTGATCGGCGGATCGGGTGCGGCGCGCAACGACTTCACCGACGGCGACCCGGCCAACGCCAACGACGTGCTTCTGAGCCGCATCGCTGGTGGGGGCACCACCTACAATCTCTCGCGCGGCGTCTCGGCCTCGAACGTCGTGGCGCAAGTCATTACCGACAACAACATCACGCCCGTGACGACCGGCGTCGCCGGAACGATCACGCTCGTCAACACCACACCGGCGCTGCCGCCGGCGATTGACGAGACCTGCACGCCGCCTGCGGGCGCACCCGACACCATCACTATCGAGAACACGGATGGGGCGGGCGCAGGTGTATTCGGCGCTCCGGCCACCTCCGCATCCGAGCAGAAGGCGACAGAGAGCAACAACGTCACCAGCCGTCCGTTCGTCAGCCTGCCGCGCCCGGCAACAGTAGCGCCGCGCACGGTTGCGCCGGCGACGGCGGCAGCGGCGGCGCGCACCACGCCGGCCACTTCGACAGCCCCGGCTCCCGGCGTGCGGACGCCTCCGCCCGGCACAGGCATCGGCGGCATCAACGGCGCGGGCGGGACGGTGTCGGTCAACATCGGGACGCTTCGCGCGGGTGACAGCGTGACCATCACCTTCCAAGCGACGATTGATAATCCATATTCGGGCGGGCCGAACGTGTCGAATCAGGGCACGGTTTCCGGCTCGAACTTCTCGAACGTGCTGACGGACGACCCGGCTGTGGGCGGCGCATCAGACCCGACCTTGACGCCTGTCGCCTCGATTAACATCACGGCCAAGGACGGCAAGGCGGCGGAGCCTGTCTCAGGGACGACGCCGCTCGTGTTCACCGTCACGCTTTCTGCTCCGGCCACTGGCACGACCTCTGTCAACTACACGACGGTTGACCAGACGCCGGGAGCAGGCCACGCCACGGGCGGCGCGGCGTGCGACAACTCGACAATTGACTACGTGACCGCATCGGGCACGGTCAATTTCGCGGCGGGAGAGCGCATCAAGACCGTCTCGGTCAACGTCTGCGCTGACCCGACAAGCGAGCCGGACGAGACGTTCTTGTTGAACCTCTCGGGCGCGGTGGGCGGAACCGTGACGGGGGCGACCGCGACGGGGACGATCACGGCGGCCAATCCGGCGGGCGTGTTCCTGATCTCGGAGCTTCGCACCTCCGGGCCGGGCGGATTGGGCGACGACTTCGTGGAGTTCTACAACAACACGAACTCGCCTCTGACGGTGGCGGCGAGTGACGCCTCTGCCGGCTACGGAGTCTTCAAGATGGGCACGGACTGCAATGCCACGCCCGTGCTCGTCGCGACGATTCCGAACGGGACGGTGATTCCCGCCAGAGGCCACTACCTTGTCGTCGGGAGCCAGTACACGCTCGCCAACTACGGCGGGGCGGGTGCGGCGGCGGGCAATCAGACGCTGACCTCGGACATCGAGAGCGACCGTGATGTCGCAGTCTTCTCGACGGCTGACGTGGCGAGCCTCTCGACGACGACGCGGCTTGATGCTGCCGGCTTTGACGGCAATGTGGGCGGCGGAGTGTGTGACCTGCTCAGAGAAGGCAACACCTTGCCGCCGGTCTCCGGCACGACGACGGAACACTCGTTCTTCCGCAAGGAGTGCGACTTTGTGGCGGCGGTCGGTTGCACAGTGGCGGGCACGCCGAAGGACACGAATGACAACTCTGCGGACTTCAAGTTCGCCGACACGCAGGGAACGTTCATCAGCGGCGTCACTCAGCAACTGGGCGCACCGGGGCCGGAGAATCTGGCCTCCCCGATTCGTCGAGATGCGACGATAGCGGCGCTGTTGCTCGACGGGACGAAGACGAGCACCGTGCCGCCGAATCGGGTGCGAGACTTTACGTCTAATCCGGGCGCGAACTCGACGTTCGGGACGCTCTCGATCAGACGGCGGTTCACGAACAACACGGCAGCGGCGGTGACGAGGTTGAGGTTTAGGATCGTGGAGATGACGACGTTCCCCTCTCCGGGCGGGGGAGTGGCGGACTTGAGGGCGA
>CAXSFM010000005.1:0-262090 GCA_964236735.1 uncultured Pyrinomonadaceae bacterium | reverse complement strand
AGCTTGCCCTTCACTGACCAAGTTCAAAAGTTGCACTTACAAGTTGAATTCAAGATAGAAAGTAAGGCAGCAACTAAGATCAATGAACTGAGAAGATAATTGAGCCTTCACTATGAGTGAACTATTAGATTCTTATACGGCGGACGCTGAATATAAATCCTTCCCGAGTTTTCAGGATTGGAAGCGCAATGCCGTTGTCGATGCGGCGAAATGGGACCGCTATGCCTCGAAGATTTCTCAGATAACAGAGGGCGCAACGGAGCAGTTGCTTGTAAAAGCACGGGAAGTTGTGAAGAGAGCAACAGCTTGGGATACAGGCTCTATCGAAGGGCTTTACGACACCAACACTGGCGTCACTATGACTATCGCTCTTGAGAGTTCAATGTGGGAAACCACGATGGGAGAAAAGGGGGAAGACGCGCCGGCTCTCTTCAAAGCTCAGCTACATGCTTACAGCCATGTACTGGACTTCGCGACGAAGAGCGTGGAGATCGTCCCCACTTGGATTCGGCTGCTACATGCCGACATCTGTGCTCCCCAAAAGACATATCGTGCCCTTACCCCGCAGGGGTATCAACAGTTGAATCTGCCGAAGGGCGAATACAAATCACTCCCTAACCATGTGATTGGTAGAGACGACAAGCCTCATTACTATGCACCAGTTGATATCACGCCGCAGGAGATGGATCGCCTCTGTAAAGAAATGCAGACCGATGAATTCCTGAGTGACCATCCTGTGCTCCAGTCTTCGTATGCTCACTACGCATTTATACTCATTCACCCCTTCGCCGACGGCAATGGAAGAGTAGCGCGCGCTCTCGCTTCGGTATTCACTTATCGCGCACTCTCTATCCCATTGATGATTCTTATGGAATCGCGGGGGCACTATCTATCGGCTCTCATGGAAGCCGATAACGGCAAGTTTCAACCGTTCGTTGATTTTGTGATGGAACGTGCTTTTGACTCCGTTCGGCTCTTTGAAGAAAGCGTTAAGGCGGCTAATTCTCCCAATGTTGACGATGTGTTTAGCGAACTACAGAGCTTGTACTTTACGAAGGGTGGATACACGCATGAACAGGTTGATCAAGCGGGGGCGCTACTGTTCGATCTATTTCACACTACCCTTTTCTCACAGGTTACAAACTATCTGAGCAGTCAAGGTGGCCTCATTCAATTTAATACAAGTACTGGCAATGGAGTGCTACCGTTCATAAAAACCACTTCTCGCAAACCAATGAGTGGAGGCCAATCGGCGCATCTAATGCTCTCTACAAAGGCATTGGCGGCAGTTAGTTTGTCTCTTGCCTTCAGCTACGAAGTTCCAAAAGATTCAGGAACAGAAGACGAGATCATCATCAATAATAATGAAAAGAAAATTGTGTTTGAAGCCCGTATCACTGAGTTAATACCTGAAATTAGCCCTGCGTTGCGAATCAGAATCAATATGACCTGCGAACGAATATATAAATCTCTTGTTCGTAAACTTGCGGACAGTGCCAAAGCTGCTCACGCAAAAAGCATTGGCTCGTAACTCATACTGCGATGAAACCGGACGCGATAGATTTGTTGTTCGACGAATTGAAAGGGCGCTTCCGTCTCGTCGTCAACGAGATGATTGACGAGCGCATCAAGCCGCTTCGTCAGGCCGTGCTCGCTGATGCGACGCCGGAACCGGAGCGCGTCGGAGAGATGGGCGAGGCCGAACAGGTGGCTGAAATTCTCGGCTTCGACACTTCAACGCCGGAAGCTCTGATGTCGGCGCGGCAGAGAGTCTATATACCTCGCGCGCACGAGGGCGATTCCCTGTATCCGCATCAGCAGGCGGCGAGTCAGGTTCGACCTCGATAGCGTAAGGCGGACGATTGCTGCTAAAGAGTGGGATGCAACAGAGTAAGAATTGACTTTCGGCGGACTGCTCGCGCTCGACGGTGCGGGGACAAACGCGGATTTCTGCCCGTGCCGCCGCCGATTCTTTTTTCAGAAGTGTGACCAACACGAAGGTCTCATGCCCACCAAAAAATATTTCCAGCCGATAAATATTTCCATACAAATCGGAGGCTACATATCAACCTATGAAGCGAACGAGGAATGCCCTTACCCATTAAGCGAAGACGAGCGACAGCAGATAAAGACTTTGTGGGAATTCTTCACTGGCGCGTGCCCGTTTGAAATCTTAAAGCAACTGAGCTATCGGCCTCTGGTCGAGGTGACAAGAAGACTGAATGATGGCGACGCCGGCAAAATGCACATCCAGTCCATCATCTCTGACAAATTCGCTGACGCTGCTTTCGCGGCAGAGTTTGAAAAGTCTGTCAGGGATTTTCTTAACAAGAAACTACCCGATGCGCTTGACGATGCCGTTAATACTGCGCTCCTCGGCGCACTTCATGCCGCAAGTAAAGAACATGGGATTCGATGGGGGAATGCAGCGCGACTTAAAAAACTCTTGAAAGGAGAGGGTTGGCCTAAGCCGATTATGCCGGAAGACACACGCGACATTGTTAAAGAGCTTACCCCCGAAATGTTCGCCGCGCCGAGGACTTACATTGATAAGCTCATCGAGACACACACCGGCCCAGCTAAGGGCAGTGCTAGTAAAAGGAAAGGAAAGAAAAAAGCGCAGGGTGAGCGGAAAGTCAAAAATGAGGATCGCTGTCAGCAACTCGTCGAGGCAGGATGTACGCTATATCTCCGTTCCGGTCAAAAGAAGAAGTTCCCAACCTACGAAGAAATCGGCAGGGAAATCAAGAAGGACAAGTCAACTGTATCCAGATGGATTGAAGATGCTGATTGTTGGAGTCTCCCTAAACTCAAGGAAGAGATTAAGAAACGCGCGCGCTCGTTGCAAAAGTAATTATTGCCGATTAATTACTTTTGCTAGTTTTTAATGCCTGTGATTGATTGATGCGCTATACAAGCCGGTGAGTTATCTCAACTCACCGGCTTGTATTTTTGCGCCGCCACGAAAATATCACGGCGCTCATCGAATTCGTCCCGGAGAGCAAGGCCGTCTCTCCAACTTTTAGAGCTTGAGTCCCGTCGTGTCGTGGCGTGCGGGGGTCAGGCTCTAAAACTTTTAGGCACAGAAAAGCCCCTAACTTCGCAGGCCGGGGCTTTTCGGTAAAACAGAAAATGGAGTAACCAAGTGAACCGCATTCTAACAACACACCGTTCCGATGACAAGACACCTAAACCAAATTCCCCACTCATTTCCATCCATCGCCTTCGCGTCGCATGTCCCGTGTGCGGGCAGCGCGACAACTGCGCCCTCAGTGAAGACGGCACGCGCGCCTTCTGCCGCCGCGTCAAAAGCGACAGACCGGGACGCGGCGGCTGGACTCACATCCTGAGCGATACGCCGCGCCCCTTCACATCATCCCCGCCGATACCAAAGCCGCCTGACGCGCGCGCGCCGCTCGAACATCGCGACGCGATTTACTGCAAGGTGATTCGACAGTTTCTCTCGCTCTCCGACGCGCGCCGTCGCTCGCTGCGCGCGCGCGGTTTGTCGGACGCGGAGATCGGGCGTTGCGGCTTCGCCGACACGCCCGACGAGCGGCAGGGGCAACAGATCGCCGACGCGCTTTCCATCTACGGACTCGAAGGCGTGCCGGGCTTCTACCGCGAAGGCGGACGGTGGCGCATGGTGAGAGTCGCGCGACCGGGTTTCTTCGTTCCATATCGCAGCACGACGAGACAGATTCAGGCTTTGCAATATCGCCTCGACGAGTCGCTCGGCAAGACGAAGTACGTCTGGCTCTCTTCGCGCGACCGCGACGGCGGCGCATCATCGGGTTCTCCCGTCAACTACGCCAACAATCACCTGCTGCGCGAAGCGAGCGAAGTGTGCATCACTGAGGGCGGGTTGAAGGCATCTGTCATCGCACACCTGACTGATGCGCCGGTCATCGGCGTGGCGGGTGTCTCGTGCTTCGGGGCGGACTTCGCCGCGAATTTGCGCGCCGAGTTTCCAAATCTCAAGCGCGTCGTCGTGGCGTATGACGCGGACTGGCGGCAGAACGAAGCGGTGAGCGGGGCGCTCTTTCGTTTGATGGATGAATTGCAGGCCGCACGCTTTCAGGTGCGCGCCCGGACGTGGCCGGCGCATCTCGGCAAGGGGCTGGATGATTATTTGCTCGCTCAACAAAACGGCGCGGAGGTGCAAGCAGCATGAGCACGCCCGCCACTGTCTATGACATCGCACCGGCGCAGCTTCGGCGCATGAAGGAAGCGGAGGCGTGCGAGCCGCAACCCGACCCCGCGATCCTCGCCGACCTCGCCGACGGCGTTGAAGCCATTCACTGTCTCGCCAACCTCGCCAAGTTCAGCAATCGTCCGCGTGCCTTCGTCCTCGCTTTGGCTTCTGTCGCACACACGCGCGACAGAGCCGAGGTCGAGCTTTGCGATAAAGAACTCGCCGCGCTCCAGAACTGCTCCGTCAAGACCGTGCAACGACAACGCGCTGAATACTTCGAGGAAGTGAAGCGCACGAAATTTGATTTGGTTGAAATTATCGAAGGCGATCTCGTTAAGACTTTGGATGGGGATGGCAGCGTGATCTACAAAAACAATCCGACGCGCTATCGCTTCCATATCGCCGGCGCGGTCGAGAAGATTATCACGCGCGCCCGTGCTTCGAGCCAGTGGCATCAGAGCGACCGGCGCAAGCAACGAAACGCCATCGCATGTGCCGCCCGCGTCGTGTTCGATGAGATACCACGCGGACACTCTCTCACGCGCGCGGGAAGAAATCCGCGCCTCGCCACTGCTGAGATCGAGACCTGCCTGAAAGTGGCGGCGGCAAAGCTCAAACGCGCGCAGCAGATCGCCGGGAAACTGCCGACACGGACGCGCGCCGCGCTGCTGGATGAAGCCGACCCGCGACAGCTACGGCAAAAGTGGCTCGAAATGCGCGCCGCAATGGATGCCTTTTTTGATGCACCTTCGCAAATGGTTGAAGAGACACGAGTTGACAAGGGTACTGGACAAGTTGTCCAGAGCATGACGGGCGACGAAGAGGCAGAAGCGGAGGCAAATGCGGACGACTTAGTCGTTTGGAACCGCACTTTCGGTCACCTGAGCGCGCCGCCCGTTGAACGGCGCACGGTGAGCCTGCGACCGCCGCCACAGACACTGCCTCCAAAATCAGCCTCATCTGACGAGTTTCTCGTCGAGCCTTTGGAGTCCTTTCGTGATGATGCGAGCAGCAGCAGGTGAAGCTGGAACGACTGGGGAGCCAAGTGTCAGCAGTTAAGCCATATATCGAAATCGCAACGACAGCCGCCGACAAACGGGACGGCCTCGAACTCGCGCCCGATTATGAGCCGGGCGACGGGGAGGCGGAGGCGCGCGTGCTGATGATGATTCTCGGCCTGCCCTCAGATGAGATCGAGCGCGTCGTCTCCGAGCTAAGTCTTGATTCGCAGTTGGAAATGTGATGTTATCCGCCACCATGACGACGATGAAACCCTATCTGCCATACGCGCGCACCAGTTCGGACGAGCAAAAGGACGCGGAGACGATCAAGACGCAGATCGCCTCGGTGGAGCAGCACGCCGCCTCTAATCGCATCACGCTCGCGCCTGACTGGGTGATGGATGACGGCGTCTCAGGCACGGTTCCCTTCCATGAGAGGCCGGGCGGCGCGCGCGCTCTCGAACTGCTGCGGACGGGGGCTTATGCGGGCATCATCTGCCTTAACCATAAACGCATTGGCAGAGACGCCTACGTCATTCATCTGGCCGTCAGGCAGATCGAACACGAACTGCGGCTCGACATCCTCGCCATCAGAGAGCCTGTGCCCGGCCAGATTGCGCCCGGCGCGCGCGCCCTGATGCGCGCGATGTACGCGGGCGTCGCCGAGTTCGACCGCGTGGAATTCCTCTCGTGGATGAATGCGGGGAAACTGCGGGCGGCGAAAGAAGGCCGCTGGTCTGGCGGAAGCGTCCCCTACGGCCTCAAGCTGTCAGTTGAGCGCACCGGCGGCGCGCACAGCCGAAGCGTCAAGCGTCTCGTGGTTGATGAGATGGCCGCGCCCGTCGTGCTGAGGATTTTCCAGCTTTATGCCGAAGGTCACTCTCAAACTCGCGTCGCCGCAATTCTCAACGCCGACGGCGCGCCGCATCCGACCGGACATCACTGGCGGCAGACGACCATCAGCTACATGCTCCGCAATCCCTTCTACAAGGGCGAGGGCGTCTGGCGCAGACGCTTCGAGGCCAAGAATGCGCGCGGCGGGACGAGCAAACACAACTCTCCGCCGGAGAACGTGGTGGCCTACGAAGATTACAAAGTGCCGGCGATTGTGTCGCCTGAATTGTGGGAGAGGTGCGCGCAGTTGTGCGTCGCCAATATCACGTCCGCCTCGCGCAACGCGCGCCGCTTCTATTTGCTTCGCGGCATCGTCCGGTGCGGTTTATGCGACCGCTCGATGACGGGCGTCTTTATCAAAACCAGCGGCCATCAATACTATCGCTGCACGTCGCGCGCGGACGCGCACGTCGAGAACTGCGCGCTCAAGGACGTGCGCGCCGACGAGGTGGAGCGGCTGGTGTGGTCGGGGATTGAGAGTTTCGCGCACGCGCCGGGCAAGACGCTCTCGAAAGTGCGCGCCGCGCTCGCGCGTAATGATGGCAAGCGCGGCGGCGGTAGCGACGCACGCGACTTCGACAAGCTCATCGCGGCGAAACTGCGCGAGCGCGAGCGCGTGATCTGTTGGGCGCGACAGGAGAGAATCACGGAGACGGAACTGGATGCTCAACTCGCACAGGTGCGTGCGGAGTTGGCATCGCTCAACGCTGAACGGGTGCGCGTCGAGCAGGAGCGCGAAAAATCGGAGTCATCTCACGAGCAGTTGAAGGACGCCGAATCGTTCCTCGACGAGATCGCGCGGCGTCTCACGGAGTTGTCGCCCGACGAGCGAGCCGCCATCGTCCGGCGCGCCGTCCCGCGTGTGACCGTCACGCCGCGCGCCGGGGACGGGCGCAAGATCGTGCGCGCGACCTATCTTTTGTCGCCGCCCGTTATATTTGCCACTGACCGGCTTCGAGCAGCTGTTTGACGTAGCCGAGGAAGCGTTCGGCGTCCGCGCCGTCAATGATGCGATGGTCGAAGGAGAGCGCGAAGTAGGCCATGTAACGAATCGCGATGAGGTCGTCGCCGTCGGGCGTGGTGATGACCTTGGGGCGTTTCTCAATCGTGCCGACGCCGAGGATGGCGACCTGCGGCTGGTTGATGATGGGCGTGCCGAAGAGTCCGCCGAAGACGCCGGGATTCGTAATCGTGAACGTGCCGCCGCCGACTTCGTCGGGCTTTAGCTGTTTGGCGCGCGCGCGGTCGGCGAGGTCGTTGGCGGCGAGCGAGAGGCCGGGAATCGAAAGCTCGTCGGCGCGTTTGATGACGGGCACGATCAAGCCCCAGTCGAGCGCGACGGCCATGCCGAGATTGATGTCGCGCTTGTAGATAATCTGGTCGCCGCCGACCTGCGAGTTGAAGATGGGGAATTTTCTAATCGCGCTGGTCACAGCTTGAAAGATGAACGGCATGAAGGTCAGCTTCGTGCCGTAGCGCTCAAGGAACGTTTTGCGGTGCTGCTCTCTGAGCTTCGCGATGCGCGTCATATCAATTTCATAGACGGTCGCGACGTGCGCCGACGTGCGCTGCGAGAGCGTCATGTGCTCGGCGATCTTCTTACGCATGTTGCTCATCGGCTCGACGCGGTCGCCCTCGCTCGGCTTCAATGTGTGCGCGGCGGGAGCAGCAGCAGCAGCAGTCGCTGGCGGCGCGGATGATGTGGCCGGCTGTGTCGTCGTCGCGCCAGCCGTAGTCGTGCCGCCCTGCTCGATGAAGCTGAGGATGTCGTTCTTCGTGACGCGCCCGGACGCGCCCGTGCCTTCGAGCCGCGTGATGTCTATGTTGTGCTCGGCGGCGATGTTGCGAACGAGCGGACTCGAACGTGTGCGGCGCAATTCTTCAACCGTCTGCTCGCCACGCGCGGCGGTCGCAGGTGGCGACGCTTGCCCTTCCTGCTCTGCGCCGGGACGCTGTGAGTCGTAACTGCGTCCGGCAACTTCCGAGACAGCAGGGGTTGGCTGCGTCGAAGCGATGGATGCGGGCGACTGTGTTGAGGTCGCGCTTGCCTGCGCGAGCGGTGCGCTCTGCTGCGAAGTTGCGGCGGGCGGTGGCGGCGCAGGCGCGGAGACGGCGGCCTGACTCGCCGGCGCGGGCGCAGCTTCGGACGGGGCGGGCTGTGTTTGTGTTGTCGCCGTCACACTGCCGCCAGACGCGCTTGCGGACGCGCCGTTGCCGTCGCCGATGTAAGCGACGACTTTGTTGACCTCAACCGTGTCGCCCTCTTTGAAGAGCACTTCGGTCAGCGTCCCGGCGACGGGCGAAGGAATCTCCGCGTCCACCTTGTCGGTCGAAATCTCAAAGAGCGGCTCGTCGCGCTCGACGTGCTCGCCGACCTGCTTCAACCATCTCGTAATCGTTCCCTCCGCGATGGACTCGCCCATCTGCGGCATGACAACTTCTGTGCTCATAATTTCTCCAGTGAGCAGTGGTCAGTGGGCAGTGGTCAGAAGAAACCAGCTTTTACTGATTACTGACCACCGCCCACTGCCCACTGCATTTAATATGCTGCCAACTTGCGCGCCGCGTCCACAATGTCTTTGACTTGCGGCAGGTGATATTCTTCGAGCGGCGGCGAATAGGGCACGGGCGTGTCGGTGGCCGCGAGGCGCACGACGGGCGCGTCGAGCCACTCGAAACATTCTTCCGCGACGCCCGCGGCGATCTCTCCGCCGATGCCGCCCGTGCGCGACGCTTCGTGCAGAATAAGCAGCTTGCTCGTCTTTTTCACCGACGCGAAAATCGCTTCCTTGTCCATCGGCGCGAGCGTGCGAAGGTCTATCACTTCGACATCCAAACCTTCTTTCTCCAACTCGGCGGCTGCGTCGAGCGCGTTCAAAACCTGCGCGCCGAATGTGATGATCGAGAGGTCGCGCCCCTCGCGCACGGTCTTCGCCTTGCCGATCTCGACGATGTAATCATCCTCCGGCAACTCTTCGCGCAGGCGCGGCAGGCGATAAAGTTTTTTGTGCTCGAAGTAGAGCACGGGGTCTGGATCGCGAATCGCGGCCTTGATTAAACCCTTCGCATCGTAAGCTGTCGAAGGCTCGACCATCTTGAGTCCCGCCGTGTTCAGGAAAAACGCTTCGGCGTTCAGAGAATGAAACGGCCCCGAATGGACGCCCGCGCCGCACGGCCCGCGAAAGACCGTCGGCAGTCCCGCGCCCCAACGATAGCGACACTTGGCGGCGTAGTTCGTCAGCATGTCGAAGCCGGGCGAGATGAAGTCTATGAACTGGAACTCGGCGACGGGACGCATTCCCATCAACGCCGCGCCGCACGCCGCGCCGACAATCGCCGCCTCCGAGATCGGCGTGTCAATCACGCGCCCTTCGCCGAACTCGTCGAGCAAGCCGTCCGTGACTTTGAACGCGCCGCCGTAAGCGCCCACATCCTCGCCGATGAGGAAGACCGACGGGTCGCGCTCCATCTCTTCCCATAACCCCTGACGAATCGCCTCGACGAACGTCGCCACGCCGCCGCGCTCCGGGCGGTTCGACTTGTGCTCTTTTTTAACTGCGGTTGACATAGAATTTTTCGCGCCCGTCACGATTTGCCGTGATGTTTCTTCCACTCCTCATCGCTGACGTAGGCTTCGACAAAATAGCAATACTTGTTGAAGTCGAAAGCGACAGGCTTCGCCAGATAATCCGCGAGGAACTGCACATCCTTCGGCGCGACCGAGTAGCACTAGTACATCAACGAGTCGCCATCTTCATTGAACCACTTTCTAAACTCTGCGAGATTGAACGCGAGCAGCGGGTACTCCGTCACAAACTCTTCGGACGGATTACTGAAGACCGTCAACACACGCTCGACAGGTGCGCTGTTCTCGGTCTCTGCGCTTTCAAGATTCAAACTCATAACGATTTGATCGGCTAATCCCTGCCGAACACCTTCGGACGAAACGCGGGCGGCACGACGCTGTTATCGAAGACGTTGTAAGCCGCCTTCTCAGCTTCGGGCATCGGCGACGATTCAGCCCACGCAGAGTCCTCTTCAATCTCGCGCCGCACATCGTTGATGATTTCGTCGAGGCTCTCGCGCGTGGCGATGCCCTTCGCGATTAAGTGTCGCTCGTAGCGCGTGACGGGATCGCGCTGCTCCCATTCTTCAAGTTCGCTCGCAGGAATGTAGCGTTGGTCGTCGTGCTCGGCGTGCCCTTTGCGGCGATAGGTTTTCGCTTCGATTAAAACTGCGCCGCCGCCGTCTCGCGCGAAGTCTGCGGCGTGCCGCATCACTTCGTAGCAGGCGACGATGTCGTTGCCGTCAACGATGTGGCCGGGAATGCCGTAGCCGGCGGCTTTCTCCGCGAGATGCTTGACCGCCGTCTGTTTCGAGGTCGGGGTCGAGTAAGCGTACCAGTTGTGCTCGGCGACGATGATGAGCGGAAGACGTTGCACAGCGGCGAAGTTCAAGCCTTCGTGGAACGCGCCGGTGCTCATCCCGCCGTCGCCGATGTAGGCGACCGCCACGGCGTCCTTTTTCTGCATCCGCGCGGCGAGCACAATGCCGGTCATCACCGGAATCATGTCGCCGAGATGCGAGATCGGCCCGATGAAACCCTTCTCAAGATTGCCGAAATGGATGTTGAGATCGCGCCCCTCTGAAGGCCCCCATGCCTTCGCCATGTACTGCGCGAAAATCTCGCGCGGGCGGATGCCCTTGACCAACACCGCGCCGAGGTCGCGGATGAGCGGCGAGATAAAATCCTGCGGCGCGAGCGCGTAGGCCGTGCCGACCGCCGTCGCCTCTTGCCCAAGCGAGCGAAAGACGCCGCCGACAACTTTCGTCTGGCGATAAAGATTGACAAGCTTTTCCTCGACGAGCCGCGTGAGCATCAAGTGCCGGTACATCTCCAGCAACTGCTCGTCGCTCAGAGTCGTCTCGCTTGTGCAGACGAGTTCGCCGCGCTCGTCCGTCGGATCAGCGAGCGGCCAGCCTTCCGTCCGTGCGGGCGGCAGAAAAAGGAACGGATGCGCCTTGTTCATCACGCTATCTCCGCGCGCATCGTCCTGCGCGTTGCTCTTCACGCCGTTGTCCGCCGCCGTCGTCTCTTTCGTCTTGCCGCGCGACGCTTTATCTTTCGACGCTGCGGCGCGCGAGTTGTCTTTGGTTGCACTCATAAAATCGGAGCCGTCAGAGGAGCATGTCTCATACAACTTTTATGCTGGCTACTGACTACCGGCTACTTACTACTTCCTAAATATGTATCGTCATGTCGTGGATGCCCTCGGCGGCTTCCATGATGGATTCAGAGACGGTCGGGTGCGCGTGGATGGTGCGACCGAGTTCGTCCGCCGTGGATTCAAGATGCATCGCGACGATGGCTTCGTGGATGATTTCGGTGGCGTGCGGGCCGATGATGTGGACGCCGAGAATCTCGTCGTACTTTTTATCAGAGACGACTTTGACGAAGCCCTCTTCCTCGCCTAGGATGCGCGCCTTGCCCGATGCCGAGAACGGAAACTTGGCGGCCTTCACGTCGTAGCCCTCCGCGCGCGCTTTCGCTTCCGTCAATCCGACGCTCGCGACTTCCGGGTCGCAATAAGTGCAAGACGGAACCTGCCGCATGCTGAGCGGCTCGACCTTGTGCCCCGCGATCTGCTCGACGACGAGGATGCCTTCCTTCGACGCGAGGTGCGCGAGCCAGGGCGTTGGAATCACGTCGCCGATGGCGAAGACGTTCGGCTCGCCCGTGCGACAGTAGCCGTCAACCTGCACGTTGCCGCGCTCGACTTTGATCTTCGTGCCTTCAATTCCCAACCCTTGCAGGTTCGGCATTCGCCCGACGGCGACGAGCAGCATCTCTGCTTCGAGCGACACGTCGCCACCTTTGTCGTCTTTGCCGGAGACGCGCACGCCCGTGTCAGTCTTTTCAAATTTTTCCAGTTTCGTTCCCACGAGTGCCTTGATTTTGCGTTTGCGGAAAGCCTTCTCGATTTCCTTCGAGACCTCTTCATCTTCAAGCGGCATCATGCGCGGCATCAATTCGACGATGGTCGTCTCCGCGCCGAAGCGCGCGTAGATCGAAGCGAACTCGACGCCGACCGCGCCCGAACCCATCACGATGAGAGACTTCGGCACGTCTTTCAGTTCAAGGATGTGATCGCTGTTGACGACGCGCTCGCCGTCCGTCTCGAAGCCGGGAATGGGACGCACGACCGAGCCTGTCGCGATGATAATGTTCTTCGTCTCGATGGTCTGCTTAGTTCCATCTTCGCCCGTCACTTCGACGCGACCGGGCAGCGCGAGTTTGCCTGTGCCCTTGAAGACGGTGACGTTGTTTTTCTTCATCAAAAACTCGACGCCCTTCGCGTTCTTCATCACGATTTTGTCTTTGCGTTTCTGCACGTCGGCGAAGGCGAGTTGGATGGCCGAAGGCTCAATCGTGATGCCGTAGTCCGCTGCATGTTGCGTCTGTTCATAGACGTGCGCCGACATCAAAAGCGCCTTCGTCGGGATGCAACCGCGCAGGCCGCATGTGCCGCCGAGCCGCTTGTCTTTTTCCACGAGCGCGACCTTCAAACCGAGTTGCGCTCCGCGAATCGCCGCCACGTAACCGCCCGGCCCCGCCCCGATAATCGTCACGTCAAATTGTTCTGTAGCCAATGTTCTCTCCTCGAAGGTAGTGATAAGAGCAGCGACAAGGGACTAGTGAGAAGTGATGAGTTGAAGACAAACTCTCTTGCTCGTTACTGCTGTTACCCTTCACTTGTCACTCGTCACTGCTTTTGTCCCTGCGGTAGTTTTCAGAAGTGCGATAATTATAATCTCTCCGCCGCGTTTACTCCAATTTACCCTGCTTGCTACGGTGGTATCCGTTGAACAAGTCCGGTCAGACAAGTTCGCTTTCAACGCGCCTGCCCGTCAACTCTTGAACAAGTCCTGATAGTCGTTAATCAATTTGTCGAGCCGCTCGCGAAACGCCGCGTTGCTGGCCTCTTCGAGGTGCTTCGTCCGCAGCCCCTGCACGCGCATCACATTATCAATCTCGCTTTCGAGCGCGCGACGGCGTAGCTCATTATCCTGCGCGAATTTTTGCCCGTGCTTAACGGCGGCGATCTTCAAGGAGAACTCGGCTTTGCGCGCATCGAGCAGAGCTTGCGCGTCAATCAATCCGTTGACGGGGTCGCGCGCCGCTTCGACTTTGCCGACTAGTTCGGAGGTGAACGAGTCAAGCTCCTTCAAGACCGCGCCGGCGTCCGGTTCGCCCGTCGTCTCCGTCGTGCGACTTTTGCATCCAGCCGTCAACAGCAGCATCGCGGCGACGCAGACGAGCGCAGCAAGCGCCGGCAATTGACGGGCGTTGATTCTCCGCATGTACACTCCACAGGTTAACGGTTAAACGATATGATGTAGCAAGCGAGATAACGAAAGTCAAACATCGAGGCTGGCAATGCACGCTCGCGCGAAAAATTCAAAGGACTTGAGAGGCCGAATCATCTATGGAGCACACCGCAGGATTCCTGAAACTCGTTGAAGACGCCAAGACGCGCGTGCGCGAAGTGAGCGTCGAGGAGGCGCGCAGACGCCTGTCCGCAAACAACGCCGCGCATTTGATAGACGTGCGCGAAGACGACGAGTGGAGAGAAGGCCACGCACGCGGCGCAGAGCATTTAGGGCGCGGCATCATCGAGCGCGACGTGGAGACGCAAATCCCTGACAAGGATACGGAGATGATTCTCTACTGCGGCGGCGGCTATCGCTCGGCTCTCGCGACCGACAATCTGCAACGGATGGGCTACACGAACGTGTCTTCGATGGCCGGCGGATGGAAGGCGTGGCAGGAGGCGGACGCGCCAATCGAGAGTTAGGACGATGACGAATTTGAAGTAGGGCGCGCTTGATTCGCGCCGTCGGTGAAAACTTAGAGGGGCACGGACGCCTCCTTGCTCAATTGCTGAACAGGGAGGCGTCCGTGCCCCTCTAAGTTTGATGGGCGAGAGCCGTTAACCGTCAGACTCTCAGAGGCCGAGTATCAACTGCCACAGGTCAGGCCAGATGGCTTGCAGCCTCGTGTCGTAGTGGAGCATCCCGCTATTTGAAATCGTGATGGATTTACCCGCCACGGTTCCGTAGAGAGGAGCCGCCCCCGAAATGGTCACGCCCGTCTGAGGCGCGTAAACCACGAGATACGCGCTCGCGCTATTGCCGAAGGTCACGCCGTTGCTGCCGCTATAACTCGACAGGATTCGCAGATTGCTTGGGATCAACGTCGTGTTGTTGAGGCTGGATGCGCCGCTCGTATTCAACGTTCCCGTTAGTTTAATCGTCACGGGGCCGTTGGCCTTGAGTTGCGCGCTATTACCCACGGACACGCTGTGGAAGCAGTATGTGCCGTTCGCCAGCGTCGCGACGTTGACGCCGGTTAAGTTCAAGTCACCCGTGCTGGCGTTGTACGAATAGGTTCCGCTGATGCCGCTCGCGGAACTGTAGGGCGGCCCGCAAGTCGCTACCGGCGGCAGAGCGATGACCGGAGCCAATTGGTTATTCGTCGTCGTGCCGCCAACGCTCGCACTGCCGGACTTCGAGACGGTAGTCCCGGCGGTGGCATTGCCCGTCACGATGCTTGCGCCCGACATCACCACGCCCGCGCGTGTTGAGCGCACATTGCCCGACACCTTCGCGCTGCCCGACAAGGTGATCGTGCCGTTGCTCAGGACATTAGCCAGACTGCCCTTCGTGGCCGGATAACCGCCGTTCGAGTCGTAACTATCAACGGGGCCGGCCCCGCTGATCAAAACGCTGTCGAGGCCGACGATTGAAGTCAGCGCGACGGTGACATTGAAACTGCACGAGGCCGTCAGTCCGCTGCCGTCCGTGACCTTGAAGGTGTTCGTGGTCGTGCCCAGCGGGAAGGTCGCGCCGCTCGGCAAGCCCGCCGTCTGAGTCGCGGCAATCGTGCCCGCGCAGCTATCCGTGCCGACCGGCGCAATGTATGTGACCACCGCTCCGCCGGCTGCGGGGTTGAAATCAGCAACGATGTTAACCTGACAACTGATCGCCGGCGGGGTCGTGTCCACGACGTTGACCGTGCGCGTGGCCGTCGCGGTGTTGCCCGCGTTGTCCGTTGCGCTATAGGTGACATGATACGTGCCGGGCACGTTCGCGTTAACGTCGTTGCCCGTTACGATCACCGGGGCGCTGCCGCTACATGAATCAGCGGCGGTCGCGCCTGCGTCCGCATACGACAGATGGCACTCGACCGTGGCGGGGTTTGCGCCCGTAATGCTGATCGCGGGCGGGGTGTGGTCAGTCACCGTGACCGTCTGCGTGGCGGTCGCCGTGTGGCCTGACGCATCCGTCACCGTCCACGTCACCGTCGTCTGTCCGAGCGGGAATGCGGCGGGCGCATTATTCGTTACGGACGCGACCGAGCAGTTGTCTGCGGTCTGCGGCGTGCCGAGCGCCACGTTAGTGGCCGAGCAAGAGCCGGCGTTGGTGTTAACCGAGACGTTAGCGGGCGCGATGATGGTCGGCGACGTGTCGTCCGTAACCGTCACGGCCTGCGTCGCCGAGGCGCTGTTGCCGTTGCCGTCCGTCGCCGTGTAGGTGACGGTCGTCGTGCCGACGGGGAAGACGCCGCCCGCCGGGACGCCGCTGCGCGCAATCGTCACGCCGGAGCAGGTGTCGCTCGCCGTGGCCTCGCCGAGCGTGGCGTCGAGGTCGCTGATCGTCACGCCGCAAGAGGTCGGGCCTGAATGCAGCGTGACCGCCGCGGGAGCGTTGATGGTCGGGGGCGTCGTATCGTCGCTGACGATGATGGTCTGCGTCTGCGTCGAGGAGTTGCCGGCGGCGTCCGTGTACGTCCAATGAACCGTGTACGTCCCCGGCTGATCATAAGTGCGCGAGTCAGTCGTTGTGCCGCCGACCTGCCCGCCGCAGTTGTCGGTGGCGGTCGGCGAATCAGTGAGCGTCACGGCGCACGAGCGCGTGATGCTCGGAAGGGTCGCCACGTTCGGGACGGGCGCGGTCGTGTCGTTGACCGTCACGGTAAAGCTCGTGCTCGCGCCGTCGGGATTGCTCGTGCAGGTGACGAGCGTGTCGCCCAGGGAGAAGAGAGAGCCGGACGGATGATCGCACGAGACCGTGCCGCACGAGCCGCCCTGTCCAACGTTGTAAGTGACGTTGGCTCCGCAGGCGTTGGCCGCACTTTCGGCGACGATGGGTGACGCTGGCGGCGTCAGCGTGCAGGCGGAAGTATTGGCCTGCACCGTCACGTTGAAAGTGCAGCTTGTCGAGTTGGAACTGGCGTCGGTCGCCGTGCAGGTGACCGGATGCGGCGAGCCGGAGACGGTGAAGCTGTCGCCGGATGCCTTATCGCAACTGACCACGACGCTCCCACTATTGTCGGTGGCGTTTGGCGACGCGAAGTTAACCGTTGCCGAACCCGAACCCGGTGAACTCTCCGTCACGGAGATGTCCTGCGGACAGGAAATTGAAGGGGCTTCGTTATCGGTCACGGTCACAATGAAGCTGCAACTCGTGGCGGTCGGGCTGCCGTCAGGATTCGTGACGGTGGCGGTCACGGACGCTGAACCGATACCGAAGAACGAGCCGCTGGCAGGCATGACGCTCACCGCGCCGCAAGTGCCCTGCGCCTGAGGCGCGGCGAAAGCCACGAAAGCGCCGGATGTCCCGGCGTCGCTCGACTGCGTGATATTGGAAGGACAGGAAATCGTGCATGGCGGCGGCGCGGGGTTCGGCACTGACGTGCTCGTCGTCGAACTGTTATCGGCATCGTGGCGGTCGAAGGTATCACTGGCGACGCTCAAAGTGTCGTTGAGGTCAGTGCCGCTCGCGATGCTGGAACTGATGTGATAAGTGACGGCGAAAGAACTCGCCTCACCACGCAGCAGACTGGCGCGCGTGCAGGTTGAAGTACCGGCAGCGCCGACGTTCGGCGTCGTGCAGTTAAAGGTCGGGCCGCCGCTTTGGGCGAGCGACACGAAAGTCGTGTTCGGCAAAGTCGAATCCGAGAAATGGACGTTGAGCGCCGTGTCGGGGCCGTTGTTGGTCACGTAAATCAGGTACGTGATGTCGCTCCCTGCGGTTGGCGGACGTGCGTCGAAGACAACCTTCGAGATAGACAAGTCGGCGACTTGCCTTTGCACGTCGTGAACGACGAAGGGCGCGACGGAGTGCAAAGCGACTTCGGCGGTGTCGGTCAGAACGATTCTCCATGTGCCGCGATTGTCAATATTGATGCCGCCGACGGTCTCAGTGGCGCTCGCAGGAATGGCGAAACTGGCAGTCTGCGAACTCGCCGTCACGTCAACGCTCGACCTGACTAAACCTTCCGGGTCTAAGAGACTGACGCGACGCAGCACTTGCCCGCCGCTCACAGGCGGCGCATCCAGCACTTGCGCGCAGACCGTCTCGCCGAGATTGAAGGATGCTTTCGGCGTCGTGCAGTCGGCGGCGAAAGTCGAGACCGATTCGGACGGCGCGGCCTGAAACAAACTCAAGAGAAGGTGCGGCGCTGGGATGACAGACAACGAGCCACGCCCGACCGCATCGTCGGCAGGCAGGGCGCGAATGGCGTTCATGGTCAACGCTTCGCCCGTCGTCGTGGCGATTCTCACAGACGGAGCGGCGTGGCTGGAATAAAGCGACAATGTGGCAAGGGCTGCCGCAAAGATGAATGTCAATAAACGCACAGGCCGCACGCGCGGACGCGCCTCCAATTTGGCAGTTTGAAATTTTGTTATTGACTTAGTTTCGAGTTGGAAAAGGCGGTGGAAAACGGTTTGCAGGGGGATCATGGGACTTCCTCACTTTGGTGGCACTCTTTCAGGGAGTGGAATCTGAAGATGGCTCAAACGAAGATTTCGTCCGGCAGGAGGCGTGGGTTCGCCTCGAACTTTGCACGCGCCGAGGTTGGCGTGCATATTGGCTCAAATTGCACCGCCGTCTATACATCATTTCCCACGCATAGGTCAATGATTTAATGAGCTTTTTTTGCGCGCTGCGATGTGTTGTACAATTACGCTCGCGACTTGTTTTCAACATTAACCGAGCGTCAATGCGAGCGCCCCGCCGGGGCGCTCGCATTGACGCGGGATGACGATGCAAAGGAAGGCTCTGCTGATGACGAAAGATGCAACCGAAAAGATGCTTGAGGACTCGACCGCCGGAGTGCGCGCGGACGTTCGCGTCGAGACGGATTCGATGGGCGAGATTGATGTGCCGTCGGACAAATACTACGGCGCGCAGACACAGCGTTCGCTGATTCATTTCAACATCGGCGACGACCGGATGCCGCGCGAGATGATTCGCGCGCTCGGCCTGTTGAAGAAAGCGGCGGCGCTCGTCAATCAAGAGCTAGGCAAACTTTCGACAGAGAAGGCCGAGTTAATCGCTCGCGCGTGCGATGAAGTGATCGAGGGTAAGCTCGACGAGCATTTCCCGTTGCGCGTGTGGCAGACGGGGTCTGGCACACAGACGAACATGAACGCCAACGAAGTCATTTCGAACCGCGCCATCGAACTCGCGGGCGGCGTGTTGGGAAGCAAGCAGCCCGTCCATCCGAACGACGACGTGAACATGTCGCAGTCGTCGAACGACACTTTCCCGACGGCCATGCACATCGCCGCCGCCGAGCGCGTCAACGAGCTAATCCCCGAAATCCAGCGCGTGCATGATGCGATTGACGCGAAAGCGAAAGAGTTTGCGGACGTGGTGAAGATCGGGCGCACGCATTTGCAGGACGCGACGCCTTTAACTGTCGGGCAGGAATTTTCCGGCTGGGCGAGTCTGCTGGAGCGCGACATCGAGCGTCTGCGAATGGTCTTGCCCGGACTCTACGATCTCGCCATCGGCGGGACGGCGGTCGGCACAGGACTCAATTCGCACCCGGAGTTTGGCGCGCGCGCGGCGTCGAAAATCGCGGAGTTGACGAACTTGCCTTTCAAGTCACACCCGAACAAATTCGCCGCCCTCTCGGCGCACGACGAGTTGGTCTTTGCGAGCGGCGCGCTCAAAACTTTAGCCTGCTCGCTGATGAAAATCGCCAACGACATCCGCTGGCTGGCGTCGGGGCCGCGCGCGGGTTTCGGCGAGTTGTCGCTGCCGGAAAACGAACCCGGCTCGTCCATTATGCCGGGCAAGGTCAACCCGACGCAGAGTGAGGCGATGACGATGGTCGCCGTGCAGGTAATGGGCAACGACGCCGCCATCGGGTTCGCCGGCTCGCAGGGCAATTTTGAGTTGAACGTCTTCAACCCGGTGATGATTCACAATCTGCTGCACTCCATCCGTCTGCTTAAAGACGCCTCGCACGGCTTCGTTGATTACTGCATCGCCGGCATCGAACTCAACCGCGAGCGGATTGACTCGCACCTCAGAAATTCGCTCATGCTCGTGACCGCCCTGAACCCGCACATCGGCTACGACAAAGCGGCGAAGATCGCCAAGAACGCTCACCACAAAAACATCTCTCTGCGCGAGTCGGCAATCGAGTTGGGCTTTTTGACGGGCGAAGAGTTCGACGAATACGTCAAGCCGGAAGAAATGACGCACCCTTGAACAGTAACTATTCAGGTCAAATGCGATGCGCTAACTCTAGCCCTCAAGTTCAGCTTGTCTTGCCTTCAGCATTTCCCACGCCTGCTTGAACTCAGCGTCTCTGAGGCTGATGCACGTTTGCTGCCTGATAGACCGCGTAAGCTCGCGCTCTTCGCTAATGTCGTTAACGAACACGCCGTCCACTGGAGACACGTTGTATATGTAGCTGATCTCCAAGCGATGCGGCCACCTCGGGTCAGGGCCTCGAGGGGACATTCTTATAACGCGGACAACGGCGAAGATCCGCTTCCAGCCAGCTGCGTAGAGGACAAGGAAGTCCCCCTTGGAGATGTTGTTGGGCGGGCGGCTGGGCGGGAAATCGGCGTATGGTTCGGCGTAGGAGCCAGGCAGAGGGGCGTCGCCGGAGCCGATGACCTTCAGATATGCAGACATGGTTTACCTCTTCGGGTGCAGTAGCATGAAGATAAATAGCAGACGTGGCGTGCAGATGACGGTTCCATGTACTTGCTTAGCACAAGTTATACATAGACCTCAATAGTCATACTGAACAGCATGTCTGACTTGAAAAGTAAGTCTGACGTGTTGAGCATCAACGCTTCTTCGCCTTCGCCGCCTTCGCAGACATCTGCGCCTTCGCCGCCTTTGCCAGCATCGCTCCATGTTCGGCGTAGCGCGCTCTGACGAAATCCGATGCCTCGCCCTGTGTGACAGGCAGCGCGTCCGGCGTCGGCCCGTCCGGGTGCGAACTCTGCGTTAAATAATACGCTTTCATCAGCACTTGTTGCTGTGTGTCATCCAGAGCCTGATTCGCAGGGTTGGCCGGATCACTGGCGGCGGGCGCGGCGGGCAGTGTGGCGCGCGGTAATTTCTGCGGCGTGTCGGTGCGCGGCGCGTTGAGTTCCGAGAAGAGAGCCTCGAACGTTTTGGCGCTGGCGTCGCGCTTCGTCAGAAAATTATTCCAGCCAAAGAGCTTCTTGACCGTCGCTAAGATTGACGTGTGTTGATACTGCGTCGAATCCACGCGGCCAGCTTTGACCCACGGCGACGCGATGACGACCGGCACGCGGAATCCCAGACGGTTGAAGTTAAACGTCGGCGCATAAGACAGTTTGTTTCCGGCGGGCGGCGAGTTCAGCCCGTCCGGGTTGGGCACGTTCGTTGACGGCGGCACGACGTGATCGTAGAAGCCGCCGTGCTCGTCGTAGAGCACGATGAGCGCGCACTTGTTCCAGAGCGTCGCGTTGCTCCGCAGCGTCTCGTAAACATCGGCGATGAAGTTGTCGCCGTAGCGCGCGTCGTTGGGCGCGTGCTGCGAGTTCGCCATCGCGCCTTTGGCGTTGATGAAACGCGGGTCTATGAAACTGTAGTTGGGAAGCGTCCCCGCCTTCACGTCCGCCGCGAAAGAAGTTTCATAGAGCTTGATGTTCGCGGTCTGCGCGTTGACCTGCGAGAACTCCGCCAGATCGTTGTCATCGAAATAATACGCGCCCCACGTATAGCCCGCATCGGCGACGCGATTGTAAATCGTGGGGCCGTCGAAAATCTGCGTCCAGACGTTGAGCGCGAAACCGAAAGACGTGGCCGCGTGCATGTAGAGACGATTGGGCTGCGTCGGGCCGGGCACTTCCGAGTACCAGTTGTCGCAGACGCAGAACGCATCGGCGAGCGCGTTGATCGAAGGCAGCGCGCTCGGCGCGAACGATTCCATCACGACGCGCACGACGGCCTGACTCGGATTCTTGACCTTGTCCGCATAAACCAGTTCGGTCTGATAGCCGCTCACGAAACCGTTGTTCATGGCCGGGCTGGACGCGCTCGGCCCGTTCTTGTTGTTGCAGAGTTGCAAATTCGCGGCGTTGAAAGAATGTCCCGGCCCCTGTCCCGTCAGCACCGCATCGGGCGCGCCGTTGCTGACGAAGAGCGCGGGGTTGGTCGCAGATTTCGGCTTCGACGGGTCGAGCAGATTCGACTCGCTCCCCTTCAGGCCGTTGACTCCCTGCCGGTAGCCGAAGATGTGATCGAACGAGCGATTCTCAAGCATCAGCACCACGAAATGCTCGATGGGGCCGGCGATGGTTTTGCCTTCTCCGGCGGGCGGCTTCTTCGCGGGTTTCGCCACCACCACTTTTTTCTTCGCCGCCTTCTTCGTACCGGCGCGCTTCACGCTGCCGCCATGTTTCGCTTTGGTTGACGACTTCGCGCCATGTGTACTTTTTTTAGTTGCTGACGCGCCGCTCTTCTTCGCGCTGCTAACCATAGAGATGTCTCCTTAAATTCGTCGGGTGGTTTTTGGGAATCTGCGTGTTGGAAGGTTAATGTGCAGACGTTGAAGAGACGCGACGACTTTCCCGGCGAAACATTTCAACATCGAACTTTGAAATATTTCGCCGGCGCATTCGCCGAAGCGACTGCATGGATACGCGCCGCGTCTCTTCGCGTGAAACTAACTCGCCGGTGGCGTTGGTGGCGGCGTCGCGGGCGTCGGCACGAAGTCCGTCCCGCCGCCCTGATCGTTCGTCAGAGCTTGCCCGTTGACGAAGACCATGATGTTCGTGCCCATGATGTAGCCCTTCGTGCCAGAAGCCTGATCGGTTCCGGTCATCCGCCAGCGCAGAGCGACTTTCTCATCCTCGCCGAGAATGGCCTCGATGGTGAAATGCAGGTCTGGGAATTTCTGGTGCAAGCCCTTCGCCCACGCGACCGTGTCAGGCGCAGAGGTGGCATGGCCGTTGTACTTGTAATCGGGACTCAGCATGACGGCGACCAGATCGTAGTTCTGATGGTTGAAGACCTGCTCGAAGAACTTGACCGCCTGCGACTTGTTGTAATCGGAAACTTGCGACATGTTTTTTCTCCTCTCGGTGGTGGTTTAGTTCTTCGGCTGTTTCGGTGTGGCGCGCTGGTCGGGCACTTGCTGTCCCGGCTCGACGCCGCGCTGGCCGTAGATTTGTTTGACGGGCAGGCCGTTCCAATATTGCACGTTGTACAGTCCTTCAGTGGCCGCCGACTGCGCCGCCAAAAAGTTCTGGATGCTCGCGGCTAACTGGAGCGAGTAGTCCGTCGAGGTCGCCTGTTGATCAAACGGCGTGGCGCACTGCACGTCTCTAAACCAGCGCATCCATTCGGGGTCGTTCGGCGTCAAGGGCTTCCCGTCTTTCGACGCGAAGAACGGCAGGATTGGAGAGATCGCCGGGAACTGCGCGGTCGAATGGCACGACATGCAAGATGACATCGTGTTGTCCACGGGGCCGTTCAGACGCAAGCCCCAACCGAGATGCATCGGCGGCAGATCAGCCGAAGTGTTGATGATCGTGTGCTTGAGGTCTGGATTGATGAGCGTCTTCGTCGGCTTCGGGTTCGACTCGGAATGGCTCTTGACGGTCGGGTCGTTGCCCCACATCAAACCGACGGGCACGACGTTGTTCCACAGATTCGGATTCGCCAGCGTCCCGTTATAAACGAACGTGCCGAACACCCAGCCGCCGGTCGCGTCGGCGCGCGGGTCGCGCACCATGATGTCCATTTGAATGAAGCGGACGGTGTTCATCACGCGCTTGTCAGCCTCCCCGAAACTCGGTGTCGTGTAGGCCAGCCACTCGATGGGGTTGCTGAGGAAAGGCGCTTCGGAGACGGGCGCGGTCGTGAACAAAACTTTGCCGACGACGGTGCCGACGGGGAAGCCCTCGCTTTGCATCACTTCGACGCTCGGATTGTTCGAGTCAGCCCATGTCCGCCCGATCATGTATCCGCCCATCGGGTTATAGAATCCGACGGCGTAGGTCTGCCACTGGTCGGGTTGCGTCGGGCCGAGGACGTAAGGATTGACCGGCCCCTCTTTCGTCAGCCCGTGAATGCCTTCGCGTCCGAACGGCCCGTAGTGTTGCCAAGGGACGTGATACCAAGTGCGGACTTTGTTGTCTTCGAGATAAAAATCATTGGCGACGCCGTCCTCTTCGATGTTGCCCTCGTAGATGTAATCGCGCACGGCCTGCATGTAATGCTTCCAGTCCTTCGTGTAGTCAATCGCCAGAATTTTCTGCACCGCCGGCTCAACTCTCGGCCTGGTCTTCGGAAAGTCCTGGCTCAACTTGAAGATGCGGCTCTGGTATTCGCTCGGCAACGGCAGATGCCCGAAATCCGGGAATCTGGGTAACAGTTTTTGTGCGGCGGGTGGTTTCGCGTTGGGCGCGTTGTTGTTGGTGCGCTGCTTCGCAGACTGGCTGGAGGCCATCATTGCGACACAGGCAACGCAACACGCCAGGACGAGTAGCTTGACTCTATTCTTCACGTTATTCATCTTCCTTCTCCTCTTTTTGAGTTCCGGGGTGGCGGCTCTCTTCAACACACAACGGTCGAACGTCAGACTCTCGAATCGGCAGGAATTTGTTGACGGTGTGTGTTGTGAGTGAAGAACAGAAGGCTCTTGTGACGAGACTTCCCAAACCTGTCCTTCAACTCATTCGACGGTGCTTGCGGAATCAAGAACGGTTTGTCGGGGTGGATGGCTGCAACCGTTCCTGACGTGAAAAAGTAATCGCCCGTTTTTCAAACTTGCGACGCCCGCATCACAGCGCAAACGAAAATCAGTTCTCGTTGACAAAGTGTGCTTTGGCGGCGGCGCGATTCAAACGCGAGTCGAGAAATGTTTTTTGAGATTTCAGGAAACGCGGCGTTCAAGATGCCTTGATGAAAGCTGAAAAAAGTTATTGCGTGAGTTGAGCGCGAACGCTCCTTAGAAACCATCCCCGGCTCGTGGAAGTCACCTATCCGGGCGAGGAAATCTGTGTGCTCCGAACAAGTGACGCCACGCTACTCTGAACGATATAGGATGTCAATAAAAATTCTTGACGGTGTAAAGCTCGCGCGAGTCAAAACAGAAAAGCAGAAGGCAGCCGGTTGGATGCTCGGCTGCCTTCTGCTTTTCTGGCGAGTTGTTGGAGTACTGTGACGACAGTGCGGTTGCCCCTCTCTGCCTAGCCCCATGGCTCATTAGCTTCTGCCTTACGGCTGCCCGAAGCGCGAGCGGTACTCCATCGAGACGAGGAAGGCCTTGACCAATTCGGCTTTGCGATGGTCGCCGCTGAACTCGTTCAGCTTCGCCAGCCAGAACTGGTAGCCCGTGTCGTTCGTGTCCGGGAGGTCAGTCGGATTGCGACGCAGATAGCCGTGATATTGCAGCAGCACGAAGGCCGGGTTGAGTTCGGCATTGACGATTGCCTGCGACTCGCCCACCTTCCGCAGGGCTGCCACCCGCCCGGCAGTTCCGCCTCCGCCGAAGGCGGTAAGGGCATCAGTCCGTTCGCTGGCCGTCGGCGTCACCTGTGCCGAAGCGTAGAGCGCGTCAACATACTGTGCAGCCGTCTGCGATGTCGGAAAGCGCGCGACGAACTGAGCGCTGGTGACCACTTGCGTGGCGTAAGCCTGTTTGTTCTGTTCTATTCGCGCATCGGCTCCGGCCTGACCGACGATCACACCCTCGCCGAGTTGGCGCGTGTCGCGGACAAGGTCTTGATAAGCCATGCGCGTCGCCGCCATATCTGAACGCTTGCCGAAAGCAGTTCGCTGCAAACGGATCGCATAAAAGCCCGTCGTCTGAAATTCTATTGACAGGAAGAACGCGGCGGACGTGTCAATGCGTCTGGCCTCGCGGCATGATGCGTTCGCTCCGCAGGATTCGATATTGTTAGTCCAGAAGAGCAGACCGGCGGCATCGGGTTCACGATTGAGAAAGTCGTGATAGTGCTGGCAGACAAAGACCTGCGTGTCGTCAATCGGATTGACGGTGGTTCCCGACGGGTCGTCGTCGGCGATGATGATGGTGGCGCGGCCCGGCTCCGCGAGCGTGCCCGTGCCGACGAGATTGAAGAGGTTGAGCGTGAAACTCTCGTCGCCTTCATTGAAGGCATCTTCGGTGATGAGCAGGGTGACGGTTTTGCGTGTCTCGCCGGGGGCGAAGTTGAGCGTGCCGAGCATCATCCCGTAGTCACTCTTCTGTCTGGCAGCGCCGTCGGCAGTGGCAAAGTCAACGGTGAGCGCGCCCGTCGTATCCCCGGTGCGAGTGACGGCGATGTCGAGGCCGCCGCAATCCTCCGCCGCGATGTACTGGTCGAACTCGAATTTCACGAGTGTCTGGCCGGGCGTCGGCACCGGCGTCGGTGTCGGCGTCGGCGTCGGCGTGTTGGACGAACCGATGAAGAGGAGTTCCTGATTCGCGGCAAAATTGCTGGTGGAGATGCTTTCTGGAGCGAAGGTGAAGCCTGATTTGAAAGAGGTCACCGTGTAGCTGCCGCCGAGGGTGGTGTTGAGGAAGCTGAAGTAGCCGCCGGCGTCCGTCGTGGTGATGGCGGAGTTTGAACCGCTCAGAGTGACGGTGACGCCCGCGATGCCGTTGCCGGAGGAGTCAATGACGCGCCCGCTGACGGAGTAATCGCCGATCTTGGTGATGTAGGCGGCAGAACGCTGAACGTTCAGTGTCTGGAAAGCGTCGGGCGTGGTCGGGAAGTTGACCGAGTCGGTGAAGCCCGTCACGTAAATGTTTCTGGCCGAGTCCACCGCGATGCCGTTGCTATCGTCAAAGCCGCTGCCGCCGAGGTAGGTCGAATAGACGAGTGCTGTGCCTGTGGTGCTGAACTTTGTCACAAAGGCGTCATCGTCAGGATTTTGGGTAGTGTCGAAGGCGTCCGGCGTCGTCGGGAAGTTGGGCGAGGTGTCGTTGTGGCCCGCCACGTAAGCGTTGCCGGCTGAGTCCACGGCGATGGCGCTGCCAGTGTCACTGCCGCTGCCGCCGAGATAGGTCGAATAGAACCGCCCCGTGCCTGTGGTGTTGAGCTTCGTCACGAAGGCGTCAAGGCCACTGTTGTTGGTGGTGTCGAAGGCGCCGGAGGTGGTGGGGAAGTCGTTCGAGTTGTTATCGCCCGTCACGTAAGCGTTGCCCACCGCATCCACCGCGATGGCGCGGCCAGAGTTAAAGCTATTGCCGCCGAGGTAAGTGGAATAGGCCAGCACCGGATCAATGATAAGCGGCCTCTGCGCGTCATACTCGCCAACCGCAAACCCGACGCGGCCTGCGCCTGTGAGCGAGTATGCGCTCCCGATCTCCCTGCGCTCGCCGTTCACCTCTTGATAAACCGACGGCCTGTGCTGCCGAATTGTCCCCAGAGAGGTCTCGATCAACAGGTCGCCGCCTGCGTCCACGGTCAGAGCGTTCGCGCCCTCAAAGTTGAGCGCGATCTGGTTGTAATCCGCACCCGGCGCGACCACAAAATCGTACTCCAACTGCTGCTGGTTGCCGTAATAGACCAGATTAACGCCCTCATAGACGCCCGCGTAATGCACGCGCCCGAAGGTCGGGATGTCGGTGTGCCAGTTTGCCGGGTCGTTGCCGGTGAGATAGTTGACGATACCGGGCAGCTTATCCAGCCCCTCGACCTGCGGCGCACTGCTCGCTCCCTCGATTTTCATCCGCAGCGCGTGTTTTTTGCGTCGCGTCGGGGCCACTTCGCGCTGGCTCAAGCCTTCAGGACTCTCCACGGCAGCGCGGGTTGCCGTTTCGTCCGGCGCGGAGAGGACGAAGACCGCCTCGGTCGCCGTCAGGAAAACTGTCGCACCGCTCGCGTGCGTGATGAAGTTGACGCGCGCGTCCGTCTGGCCTTGATTGGCCTCGAACTGAATGGGCATCTTCCCGTAGGCTTCCTGCGCCCGCGTTTGCGCCGCCGCCGGGTCTGTTGGAGCCGCCCCTACCGCGCCCAACGCATTGGCGCTGTTCGCGTGCGCTGACATTTGCGAAGGCTGCGCGGGCAGAATGATCGAACTCATCAGGGCGACGAGCGCCATCAGCGTTGCGATGCGACGTTTGAACCTCATGCTCTTTATCTGTGTGCTTCTCATGGCAGGTCTCCGTTCTTCGTTAGATTCCGACTTCAGTCGCGATTGACTGCTGCGACGCTCGTCAACTTAGTCCCGTTCCCGGCAGCGCGGCAGAGCATGTTTATGCGTTTTTTCGGGAGGCTTCAGGGCGGGGGTTGAGGGATTTCGCGTGGTCGCGGCTACACGAAAAAAAAGGCGGGGGCAAATCCCCGCCTCCCGTCAGCCCGGCAAGCTAGATGTAGTCGTCTTTAGCCGATCAGGCGATGGCGCAGCGCCTTGCCGACGGCCTCGGACTTCGTGTTGACGTGAAGCTTTTCGTAGATGCTGCGGATGTAGTTGCGGACGGTATTGATGCTGATGTTCATTTGCTCGCCCGACTTCTGGTAGCTGAAGCCGTCGGAGAGCAGTTGCAGGAGGCGGATTTCCTGTGGGGTCAAATCGCCGTCAAGTTCTTCGGGCGGCTGGAAACGCTGAAAGTGCGTGATGACTTTGCGTGCGATCTCAGGCGACATGGGCGCGCCGCCGTCGTGCGCCTCGCGGATGGCTTTGAGAAGCTCGTCAGGCCGCGACTTCTTGAGCATGTAACCGCACGCGCCGTTGCAGATGGACTGGAAAACCTTCTCCTCTTCGGCGAGCGAGGTGAGCATCAGCACCTGCGTCGCGGGCGACTTTTCGCGCAGCAGCTTGACGCCCTCGCTGCCCGGCATCCCCCCCTGCAAGTTGATGTCAACGAGCAGCACGTCCGCCGTGTCCGCGCCCATCAAGTGCAAAGCGTTCTCGACCGAATAGAACGTGCCGACGCACGAATAGCCCGGCGTGAAGTTAATCAGCGTCTCAAGCCCACGGCGGAATCCCGCGTCGTCCTCGACGATGGCGATGCGGAGCGTTTCTGTTGTTTCCATTTGCTGTCCCCTTCCTTTCCGACGCCGAGCATCCTAACCCATTCGCGATTCTCGCGGCAGAGCATGTTCATGCGCCCGCGCTCAATTTTTATTTCACCGGCACGCGGAGCACGAGCCGCGTGCCCGCGCCGGGGGACGATTCGATGTCGAGACGCCCGCCGACCTCTTCGGCGCGTGCGCGCATGTTCGGCAGGCCGTTGCCGCCGCGCCCGTTCGTCTGCGGCTCGCCCGCAGGCTTCGGCTGGAAGCCCTGCCCGTCGTCTTTGATCTCGCCGACGAGTTGACCTCCCGCCAACTCGATTGAAAGCACGACCGACGACACTTGGCCAGCGTGCCGCACGACGTTATTGATGCCCTCTTTGAAGATCAGGTAGAGGTGTCGGCGCTGCTCCGGGTCGAGCTTCAACTTCTCGACCTCCGGTGCGACGCGAAAGTCCCACTCGATGCCGCGCGCTTCCAGCACGTCCGAGGCGAACTGCCGGACGCGCACCACGACGTTGTGCAAATCGTCGCGCTTGGGGTCAATTGACCAGACGATGTCGCTCATCGAGTCAACGAGCCCGCGCGCCGAATCCGCAATCTCTGTGAGGAGCGGCGCGGACTGCCCGCCCTCGCCGTCAGTCTGGAGTTTGACGACCTCGCTCAATATAGCCACGCGCGACAGGCTCGCGCCGATGTCGTCGTGCAAGTCCGTGGCGATGCGCGTGCGGACGCGCTCGATCTTTAAGAGTTGCGCCAGACGGTATCGGAACAGCGCGTAAGCCACTCCCGCCAGAGCTACAAATACGAGCGCGATAAACCACCAGCGTTGCCAGATGGGAGAACGAATCGTGAACACGACTTGTGCCGGTGTCCGGCTGGCGACGCCGTCGGCGTTCAACGCGCGCACCAGAAAGCGATATTTTCCCGGCGCGAGTTGCGCGTAGTTGACCGCGCGCTCGACGGTCGGCGCGCTCCAATCCCTGTCCGCGCCTTCGAGCATGTACTGGTAGCGCAAAGCTTCGCCCTCGCCGAAATCAATACCGAAGAAATCTATCTGCAAATTGTTCTGCGCCGGCGAGAGATCGAGGCCGGAAATCTCCGCGCTGCCGAGTTCGGGAAGCGGGCGGCTCTCGCCCGCCACGCGCAGCGCGTTCAACCACACCGGCGGCGCGCTCGTCTCGCCGCCCGCTTCGGGCACGAGCCGCGACAGGCCGTTCGGCGTGCCGAACCAGAGCGTGCCTGCATGGTCGCGGAAGGAGAGGTTGACGAAATCACCGGCCAGACCATCTTCGACGGAATAAGGCCGCACGCGCGTCGCGTCGGGCGAAATCCGGTCAACGCCGCGCGCCGTAGCCGCGTAGATATTGCCGTACACGTCTTCCGTCAGCGAGCGCACGTTATTGCTGGCGAGTCCGTTGTCGGTCGTGTAGCTGATAAAGCTTGGATAGGCGGCGGTTGTATCATCAACGTGGCTCAGACCATTGAGCGCCGTAGCCATCCACAATCTGCCCTGCCTGTCCACATGCAAAGCCGTGACGACCCCGTCCGGCACGCCGTCGTTGGTGGTAAATTCCGTGAAGCGCCCGCGCGCGTAACGCGCCAGACCGCCGTTGTAAAAACCGAACCAGAGATTGCCTTCGCGGTCTTCGGCGAAGGCGGAAGCGGCCTTCGCCGAAGGAAAGCCTTCAGCTTCGGAGAAGGTCTCGAACTTTTCCGTGGCGCGCGTCCATCTCGACAGTCCCTTGAGTGCGGAGTCGGGGCCGCGCACGCTAATCCACAGATCATGCTTCGAGTCCTCGAAGATGCAAAAAATCTGGTCGGCCTTCAGGCCGTCGCGGCTCGTATAGACGGCACGCGGGCGCGCGCGTGCCAGCGCTTTGAAGTCCTGCGTGGCGGCGAAGCGGTAGAGCTTTTTATTCGTCAGAAACCACCACTCGCCCGCGCGATCCTGAAAGACCGGCGGTGACAGCCAGATGCCCGTCGCGTCCGGCGGCAACGGCGGGCGAGTGATTTGAAAGCTGTGCCCGTCAAATTGGCTCAGGGTAAATTCGTTGACTCCGACGTAGAGCTTGCCGTCGGGACTCTCGCCAAGCGCCAGAACGATAAAGTTTTTTAATTCGTCGGCAGCGTTAAAGGTCGTCAGACCATGCCGGTCAAGCCGCAGCAACCCGGTAAAACCGCCCACCCAGAGATTGCCGCTCGTGTCTTCGGCCATCACCCCGCTGTTTTTCAGCAAGCCCTGCGCGCTGGTATGCGTCATGAACGTCTGCCCGTCGAATTCAACCACCCCGTCGCCGACGGAAATCCAGACGTGGCCGTCAGCCGTCTCGCAAAAAAACTTGGCGGAGATTTCACCGAACACCTCCCTGTCAGCATACTTGTAAATTTCACCCGGCAGTTCCGGCACACGCGCTTGCTGACGCGAGCGCGTCTGCGCTATATCGCTCATTCTGTACACGGTCAGAGCGCCGAGATGTGAAAGTTGCGGGAGCGGCTCAGGCTTGAGGATGTAGATGGCGGTCGCCTGAGCGATCCAGATTCGACCGGCGCGGTCTTCAATTATGGAATTCAAAATTTCCGGGCGCGAGTTTCCGACGCTGTAAAAGATTTCGCGCCCGTCCGGCAAACGACGCACCACCCCCCAAGACGTGACCAGCCACAAGCTCCCATCCCGTCCTTCACTGATCTCCATCAGGATGAATTGAACAGCCGGATTGAGAGGCAGATTCAATTCGATCTTGTGCGCCGAAATTTTTCCGTCCCTTTCCTCAAGTTGATAAAGCGCGTCGCCACCCGACCACAGATTGCCGCGACTGTCTTCGTAGAGCGAGCCGCGTTGCTCGCTCATCAATTCAGCGTTCAGCGTCGGGCGGGTTGCGTTGCGGGCATTATTAGTGACGGGAACGTGCGGGTCGAAGCGGTACAATCCGCCGGTGGTGGCGATCCAGTAAATCCCTTTGCGGGTTTCGAGAATCTGCTCGATGCCGGGCGGCGCGTTGCGGTCGCCGACTTGATAAGTGATGAAGCGTGAACCGTCGAAGCGGGTCAAGCCATCGCGCGTGCAGAACCACATGAAGCCATGCGAGTCGCGCATCAGGTTGCTGATGTAACTGCTGCCCAGACCGTCTGCGGTGGTGTAAGTCTTAACGGGAAGTTGTTCGGAGTGCGTGCTGTCCGGGAAAACCGTCAAGAGCAGCGCCAGCAGCAGCATCATCCAACAGCGCTTGTTGCGTAGAGAATGTACTGGCCGTTTCATGCTCACAATGTTCTCTCAGTGCGCGCGCTGATTGCGCCCCGAACTCATCTTTCCTTCGCCGACCGTGTAGAATGTAAACGGTAATTTGTCGGCGCAAGCAGCCGCCGCCAGCAGACAGAGCCGCGTGAATATCGCGCGGGACAGCCACGGAGCGCTTTTTTTCTCTACACGCGGCGCACCCCGCCGTGAGGCATCCGAGTTAGCATGTTGCACCGCTGAAATCGTGAACCCACACGGCGATTCCGGCATCTAACAGTCTGCCACATCGAACGCCTGAAGGCGTCAGCAAGATGGGCTTGGATAGGGCGAAGCGGGCAGAGTCGCTTGCGCCCGGATTTTGAAGGCTAGTATATTTCGCGTTTCTCCTCCGCAGCAATGAGATTCTCGGCGCGGCGGACAAAGACGGGGAGGCCAGATAAGATGACCATGCTTGAAACCTTGACCGATGCGCCGCAGCTCGAAGACTACTTCGGCATGTCGGACGCGGAACTCGACGCGCGCATCGAGTCGGCCAGACGCGCGCTTGGCTCGCGCCTCGTCATCCTCGGCCATCATTACCAGCGCGACGACGTGATTCGCCACGCCGATTACACGGGCGACTCTTTCCGCCTTTCGCTGCTCGCGTCGGAGCGACCCGAAGCCGAATTCATCGTCTTCTGCGGCGTGCATTTTATGGCGGAGTCCGCGGACATACTCAAAGCCGGAAATCAGAAGGTGATTCTGCCAGACCTCGGCGCGGGCTGCTCGATGGCCGACATGGCGACGGCAGAGCAGGTCGAGGACGCCTGGGAGCAACTTCAATCCATCGGCGTCGTCGGCGATTTCAAAGTTTTGCCGATCACTTACATGAATTCGTCTGCGGCGATCAAGGCTTTCTGCGGCCAGCACGGAGGCGTCGTCTGCACTTCATCGAACGCCGTGCCGCTCTTCGATAAGAGTTTGAAGGAAGCCGACAAGCTTTTCTTTTTCCCCGATCAACATCTCGGCAGAAACACGGGCTACAAGTTCGGCATCCCCATCGAGCAGATGGCGCTCTGGGATCCGCATCAGGAACTCGGCGGCAATACGGCGGAACAACTCAGAGCGGCGCGACTCATCCTCTGGAAAGGCCATTGCTCGGTGCATGGACGTTTCCGCGCGTCGCACGTCGAACAGGTGCGCGCGCAAGTGCCCGGCATCAAGGTGCTCGTCCATCCCGAATGCGTGCGTGAGGTGGTGGAGCAGAGCGACCTCAACGGCTCGACCGAGTTCATCATCAAAACGATTGAGGCCGCGCCCGCCGGCTCAAGCTGGGCGGTCGGGACGGAGGTCAATCTCGTCAATCGTCTCGTCAAACAATTTCCCGACAAGCACATTCAACTGCTCTCGCCCGACCTCTGCATGTGCGCGACGATGTATCGCATCGCGCCGCAGAATCTCGCTTGGACGCTCGAATCGCTCGTCGCTGGCTACGTCGTCAATCAGATCACCGTGCCGGAAGAGACCGCACGTTGGGCGCGCGTCGCCCTCGACCGGATGCTGGCAATCAAGTGATAAGTGATGAGTGATGAGTGATAAGAGAAAGGCTTTCACTCATCACTCATCACTCATCACTCATCACTTTCTTATGGCTGACCCAGATGATCGCGTAATGGAGAACGTGCCCGGCACGTATTATGTGGACGCGAATTGCATTGACTGCGATGCGTGTCGCGGCGCGGCCCCGACGCATTTCACGCGGATGGACAAGAAAAATTACTCTTACGTTTTCAGGCAGCCGCAGAACGAAGAGGAGCGGCAGATGTGCGAGGATGCGCTGATGGACTGTCCCGTCGAAGCCATCGGCAACGACGGTTAAGCCAAATGGATTTTCCCTTCGTAGAAAATCAGAGAGGCTCGCGTTGAACTCGCTCGCCGGAGGTTCATCGCGGCCTCTTCGTCTCTCGTCCGAAGCGACGCCCGCTGCTCGCGCGTATGCACACGATACGGCACGGGGCGACACCTGTATCGTGCAAGTCAGGTTATAAGCTCGCGGCGAGTCAAGGTTTTATCGGGAATTTCGCACGCCCGACTGCTTGGCACGGCGCTTGTTATCTGCTTTTCCGAGACTTCTCGCACGCGCAGGATTCTGCTGCGAATTGAATTGTTGAAAGTGAGGATGAAAAATGAAAAGCAACGCACAGAACTTACCCAGGAAGGCGATGATGTTGGCGCTCGGAGTGTTTCTCATGCTGCCGTTGGTTGCCTTCGCAGGTCAGCAATACACTAACCCAACAAGCGTATTCGCCAATGCGCCACAGGACAATCGCTGGAACAGAGTTGACGATCAGAGAGATCGCGACGACAGACGACGCGATGGTGACAATCGCGGTTATCGCCGTCGCGGTCGCAACTGGGACGGCTACGGCAACTACGGCGGCTCTTTTCAACTTCGTCAGACGGCTCTCAACGCGGGCTTCAACGAAGGCACGAAGGAAGGGCGCAAAGATCGCAGCCACAACGACCGCTTCGACTTTCAGGACGAGGGTGCATACCAGAAGGCGACGAAAGATTACAGCTCGCGCCTCGGCGACCGCGAAATTTACCGGCGGTATTTCCGTGAGGCGTTTGAGAACGGCTACAACGACGGCTACAACGGTTACTAAACCGCTGTCTGCATCCACAAATTAAGAGGAGGAAGCAAGGACTCATCATCTTCGCTTCCTCCTCTTGAAGTTTGTGCGCGCAATCTGTCTCATCAACCTTTGAACAATGGGACGCGCAGGATTTTTTCACGTCGAGAATCGAGTGGCGCCGTCACTTTTTACACTTTGATTTTAATCCAACCCTCTTCAATCAACACATTATACTTTTTAACGTCATGGCCGGGGCGATTGACGCACGCGCCGGTGCGGAGGTCGAAGCGCCAGCCGTGCCAGTCGCAGGCGACAGTGTGGCCGTCGAGGTCGCCGTCGGCGAGCGGCGCGCCTTTGTGCGGGCAGAAATTTTCGACGCAGAAAAATTCGCCGCCCGTATGAAAGAGCGCGAGTTCCCTTCCCGCTTCGAGCGTGATGGTCGCGCCGCGCCCGTCCGGCACATCTTCGACGCGCCCGATGGTGATGAGACGGCCTTCGTGCGGCGTGCGTCTGACGTTATCGTCCCTTGAATCGAATGATTGCATTGCGCGCGAAATCGTAACAAACTGCGTGCGCCGTCAGCAAACAACATGTCGTCGCACGCTCAAAGCAAAGACCGACGAAGACATCAACGTGACGTGCAGGATGCGTCAGAGTTAGATGGAGAGACGCAAGTTGAAGACGGCGCATCGTTCCTTTATATGTGTGCCGAAGCAGGCGCTTCTTTGATCCGACTTCTCTCCCGGTGAAAAGCACAACGAAAATTTAAGAGATGGGAGCGAAAACTTATGTCTAAGAAATTTATGTTGCGAGCCAGCACGCTCATGCTGCTGTCGTTGTTGTTCGTCGCGCACGTCTCAGCCACGTCGAAGCCGTTGACGGTGCGTGGACGACTCGCGCGCACGGTCGAGGCGGGCGGCTGGCTCATCAAGACGGGCGCGGAAAAATATTTAATCCTCAACGCCGGACAATTTCAGGGCGAGGCGTGGTTTCGAGAAGACGCGGCGGTCGAAGCGACGGGCGAGACGAAGCCCGACGCCATCACGACTTATCAGGAAGGCGTCCCGTTCGAGGCGCGCACGTTGCGCGAGCAGGCGCAGAGCGGCGACGGCATGGCGACGACGGGCGGCGCGGCAAATGAACGTCGCGCTCTGACGCGCGTGTCCGTCACCGGCGATGCGGTCGTGCAGTCGCAGCCGGACACGGCCATCATCTCACTCGCAGTGGTAACGCAGAACGCGAGCGCATCGGAAGCGCAGGCCGAGAACGCGAGCAAGTTGGACGCGGTGGTGCGCGCCGTCAAAGCGGCGATGGGCGCGAACGCAGAAGTTAAGACCGGCGGTTACAGCCTGCAACCGCAGTATGTCTATAAAGAGGGTGTGCCGCCGACCATCAACAGCTACATCGCCCGCAACAGCGTCGTCGTCACGTTGAGCGATCTGACGCGCGTCGGCGGAGTGATTGACGTAGCCTCGCGCGCGGGCGCGAACAGCGTGGATGGACTTTCCTTTACCTTGCGTCAGGATAAACAAGCGCGCACGCAGGCGCTCGCCGACGCGACGCGCGAGGCCGTCTCGAAGGCGCGCACCATCGCCGACGCGCTCGGCGGTCGCGTCGTGCGAATCGTCGAGGTGCAGGAGGCCGGCGCGTTTCGCCCGCCGATTATTCCCATCAACGGACGATTTACCGCCGAATTTGCCGCTCAGAGGTCAGCAGGAGTAACGCCAGAGACGCCGGTCGAAGTCGGCTCGCTCGAAGTCAGGACGCAGGTGCAACTCGTAGCCGAGATCGAGACGAAACAGTAAATCAATTGATGAATGCGGAATGCGGAGTGATGAATGAAAGGCAAAAGGCATTTCTGTTTTCATTCATCACTCATCATTCCGCATTCATCATTCATCACTGCTCTCGCAATCTCGCCTGAACGGGGTATAATCCTCTCGTTCCCCTTGAACTAAAATTTAATTCAGCCGGACGCGGAGGCGAGACCGTTTCGCACGCGCCGGACGCAGGGACGATGAAGTTTCTGCTGCTGTTTGTCGCAGCCGAAAATCACCGCGTCTTTGCGTTGAACGAATCATTCGGGAGGAAGCTGATGTCGAGATACGATTCTGATCGAGACGAAGAGTTTTACCGGCGCAGAGATACTGGCGGCAGCGGTGGTGATGATCGCCGCCCGCGCGGGCGCGAATACTACGCGGACGAACGCCCCGCCCCGCCGCGTGCTGGCGATGACGAACGCGCGCGCGGTTATGGTCGCGAAGGCGTGCGACGTGATCACGACGATGAGCGTGCGTCGGCGCGCAGTAGTGGTGGCGGTGGCGGGCGCGGCGATTATTACCGCGATGATTATGACGCTCCGCCGCGCCGCGTGCGCGACCACGGCGGCAGCGATGAGCGCGAAGAGGGCGGGCGTTCGCCCATCGAGCGCGCGGGCAATTACGTGCGCGAGACGTTCAGCGGTTATCGCGGCATCGGTCGCGGCGCGTCGCGCTCGCATGTCCGCTGCCGCGACATTATGACGCGCGATGTGACCGTCGCGACGCGCGAAACGCCGATTGTCGAAGTGGCGCGGATGATGCGCGATGAAGACACGGGCGTCATCCCTGTCGTCGAGCGTCTGCCGAGCCTGACCGATGTGGGCGAGCAGAGGCCGAACGTGAATCGCGTGCAATCACATGTGCTCGGCGGCGGCAAACTCGTCGGACTCATCACGGATCGAGACATCGCCGTGCGCGCCGTCGCCGAAGGAAAAGATTCCGCCACGCGCGCCGAAGAAATTATGACGACGGACATCCACACCGCGCAGCCCAACGACCGCGTCATTGACGCGATTCGCAAGATGGGCGACAAACAGGTGCGCCGCATTCCCGTCGTTGACCGCGAAAACAATTTGCGCGGCATCATCTCGATGGCCGACGTGGCGCTCGAAACAGAGGAAGACCGCGAACTCGCCGAAGCCCTCGAAGAAATTTCCAGCGGCGCGTCGTTCTGGAACAGAATCTTTGGATAACAGAGGCGGTGATAAGTGATGAGTGATGAGTGATAAGTAAAAACTTGCTTTCACTCATCACTCATCACTTATCACTCATCACTTCTTTTATGGCTGAATCAATCGAGCGTTACATGCGTCTGATGCCGAAGGCGAATTCGGTGCGTTGCACGACGCGGCTGTGGTATCCGCCGGCGGATGTCTATCGAGTGCGCGACGGATGGGTCGTCAAGGTCGAGTTGGCGGGCATCAGTCTCGATGAAATCGAAGTCGTGATCGAGGGCAGCACGCTTCGCATCAACGGCTCGCGCCGCGACACGCATCACACCGAGACCATCTCTTTTCATCAACTGGAAATCACTTACAGCCGCTTCGAAAAGACGATCAAATTTCCCTGCCCGTTAGCGGGACAAAGCGTCGAGACACTCTATCAAGACGGCTTGCTTATCCTGCGCCTGCGAAGCGCGGAGGATTGCACATAGGCGCGTCGCTTCGACGGCGCAGCTATTTTATTCATCACAGAAAATAATTAACGAACATGCCAGAAGAAACTTCAAAGAACACGCAGGGACAACCTGCACCCCAGCAGGAAGCGACGCCCGCACCATCGCCGCAAGAAGCGCGCGGCGAGAACAACAGCGACGCCACCACACCGGCGGAGGCCACGAGAAGTCAGGGCAATCCGGCTTCGCCCGTGCCGGATGAGCAGGGCGTCTTCGAGATCGCCGTCCTGCCTTTGCAGCACACGACGATGTTTCCGGGCACGGTAATTCCGCTCGCAGCCGGTCGCCCGCGCTCCATCGCGGCGGTCGAGGCGACGCTCTCCACGCCGGAAAAACTGCTGGCCTGCATCACCGTGCGCGAAGACAAAACTGCGCCGGAGCGCGAGGCGACGCCGCCCGACGATCTCTACGCGACGGGCACGCTCGTGATGGTCAAGCGCATGATGCGCTCCGACGAGGCGATGCAAATCATCGTGCAGGGCACTGAGCGCGTCCGCGTCGTTGAATGGACGCAGACCGATCCGTTCCTGCGCGCGCGCGTCCGTATTTTGCCCGCGCCGTCCGTGCGCGATGAGCAGGAAGTCGAAGCTCTCTTTCGCAATGTGCAGTCTCTGATTCAACGCGCGCTCGCGATGCTGCCGGAAGTTCCGCCCGAAGTCCGCAGCGCGGTGCTCGGCTCGACAGACCCCGTGCAGCTCACATATTTTCTCGCCTCGATTCTCAATCTCGGCGTCGAAGAAGAGCAGCGAATGCTCGAAGCCGACACGGTGGACGAGTTGCTGCAAATCGCTTACGGGCGTCTCGCGCGCGAAGTTGAAATTATTCAACTGCGGACGAAGATCGCGAGCGAAGCGCAGGGCGAGATGAACAAGGCGCAACGCGACTACGTGCTGCGCCAGCAGATGAAGGCCATCCAGAAGGAACTCGGCGACGACGAGGGCGGCGAAAGCGCGGAGGCCGACATGATGCGCGAGCGTCTCGACGCCGCAGACTTGCCCGAAGAGGTTCGCAAAGAGGCCGAGCGCGAACTAAAACGCATGGAGCGCCTGCCTTCAGCCGCGCCCGACTATCACGTTATTCGCTCTTATCTGGAGTACGTGCTGGAAATTCCCTGGAAGAAATCTTCCGAAGACAAGCTCGATCTCGACGAAGCGCGTCGCATTCTCGACGAAGACCATTACGGCCTTGAGGAAATCAAAGAACGCATCCTCGAATTTCTCGCCGTCATCAAACTGCGCCCGACATCCAAGAGTCCGATACTCTGCTTCGTCGGCCCGCCCGGCGTCGGCAAAACTTCTTTGGGACGTTCGATTGCGCGCGCGCTTGGTCGCCAGTTCGAGCGGCTCAGTTTAGGCGGCGTGCGCGACGAGGCGGAGTTGCGCGGACACCGTCGCACTTACATCGGCGCGATGCCCGGTCGCATCGTTCAATCGCTGAGACGCGCGGGCGTTAACAATCCCGTCCTCATGCTCGACGAGATTGACAAGCTCGGCGCGGATTTTCGCGGCGACCCGGCGGCGGCACTGTTGGAGATTCTCGACCCGCAGCAGAACCACACGTTCACGGATCACTACCTCGATCTGCCGCTCGACTTGTCGAAGGTCTTCTTCATCGCGACGGCCAACCAGCTCGCGCCGATTCCGATGCCGTTGCGCGACCGCATGGAAATTATTTATCTCGCGGGCTACAGCGATCAGGAAAAGCTGCACATCGCGCGCCAGTATCTCGTCGCGCGACAGACGACGGAGAACGGTCTCGAACCTGACCAGCTAGACATCACGGACGACGCGCTGATGTTCATCGCCGCACGCTACACGCGGGAGGCCGGCGTCCGGCAGTTCGAGCGCACCATCGGAAGCATCGCGCGCAAGGCCGCTCTCAGAGTCGCGCGCGGCGCAGCGGATAAAGTGCATGTAGAAACGAGTGACCTGAAGGAATTGCTCGGGCCGCCGCGCTTTTACCCGGAAGAGGCGCGCAAAGAATTGCCGACCGGCGTCTCGACCGGCATGGCGTGGACGGAGATGGGCGGGCAACTGCTCTTCATCGAGGCGACGCTTTTGCCCGGCGGCTCCGGCATGACGATGACCGGGCAACTCGGCGAAGTGATGCAGGAATCGGCGCGCGCCGCACGCTCTTATCTGTGGTCGCACGCCTCCGAATTCGGCATAGACTTGCAGATGTTCAAATCCTTCGGCGAACACTTGCACGTCCCCGCCGGCGCGATTCCGAAGGACGGCCCTTCGGCGGGCGTGGCGATTACGTCCGCGCTCGCGTCTCTGATGACGGGGCGGCGCGTGCGCTCCGACACTTCGATGACGGGTGAGATAACTTTGTCGGGGCTGGTCTTCCCCGTCGGCGGCATCAAGGAGAAAGTTCTCGCCGCGCATCGCGCAGGCATTCGCCGCGTCGTGCTCCCCGCGCGCAACGAGGCGGACACCGAAGACATCCCGGCGGACGTGCGCGGGCAATTAGAGTTCGTCTATGTCGAGCGCATCAGTGACGCGCTCGACGCGACGCTCGAAAAACTAGTCTCCATGCCGCCGCCCTCCGCTTATCAATCCGACCCGGAGATGGGACGCGAGCGTGGTGGTGGCGCGTTGACGAAACCGGAAGCCGAACCGTTGAGAGTGCGCGAGAATTAAACTCGTCGTAGCCGGGGGCATCAGATGATGGTGGCGGATTCTTCTTCTGCGCCGGTGCATGGGCTTGACCCGTTCGTGTTGCTCTCGATAGCGTTGATGCTGCTGGTGGCGAAACTCGGCGGCGAACTTTTCTCGAAACTCAAACAACCGGCGGTGCTCGGCGAGCTTGTCGGCGGCATTCTCGTCGGCTCGCTCGCGCTCTTCGGCGTCACTTCCATCGAAATTCTGCGGACGGACGCGGTCATCAACGCGCTGGCAGAGATCGGCGTCATCGTGCTGCTCTTTGAGGTCGGGCTGGAAACGAATCTGCGTGAGATGGTAGAGGTCGGCTGGTCATCGCTTGTGGTGGCGACGCTCGGCGTCATCGTCCCGTTTTTTCTCGGCTGGGCGGTCGCCGTATATTTTCTCCCCAATGCGCCGACGCTCGCGCACGTCTTCATCGGCGCGACGCTGTGCGCGACGAGCGTCGGCATCACGGCGCGCGTGCTGAAAGATTTGGGGCGACTGCGTGATCGCGAGTCGCGCATCATTCTCGGCGCGGCGGTGATTGACGACGTAATGGGGCTGCTCGTGCTGGCCGTCATCGCGGGTGCGATCAAGAGCGGTGCGGCGGGCGAGTCGTTGCAACTCTCAAGCGTCGCCTTGATTGCGTTGAAGTCCGTTGCGTTTCTCGCGGGCGCGATTCTCGTCGGGCAGTTCGTCGTGCCGCATTTGTTTCGCGGCGCAGGCTCAAGGATGGAGAGTCGCGGCGTGCTGGTGGCGTTCGCCATCGCCTTCTGCTTTATGCTCGCGTGGGCCGCGTCGCTTGCCGGTCTCGCTCCCATCGTCGGCGCATTCGCCGCCGGACTGGCGCTCGAGGAAGTCCACTTCGAGTCGTTCGTCAAACGCGGCGAGCGGACGCTGACGGAATTGCTCGCGCCGGTGAGCGCGCTGCTCGTGCCCGTCTTTTTCGTGTTGATGGGATTGAAAGTTGACCTGCGTGTTTTCGCGCGTCTCGACGTGCTCGGCTTCGCGCTGGCGTTGACGTTGGCGGCGATTATTGGCAAGCAGGTCTGCTCGCTCGGCGTGCTTGAGCGCAAGGCGAATCGTCTGGCTGTAGGTTTAGGGATGATTCCGCGCGGAGAAGTCGGACTGATTTTCGCGGGTCTTGGCGCGACGCTCTTGTTTCCCGATGGTCGCGGCTCAAGCGAGCCCGTCGTCGGCGCGGAGACGTTCGGCGCAATCGTCCTGATGGTCATTATCACGACGCTCGTCACGCCGCCGCTGCTCAAGTGGTCGCTTGAGCGCACGCCGCGTCAGGCGAAGAAGAAATCGAATCGAGAGACACGCGCCGAGGCTGCGGAGTAAACATCATCAACAGCAGCAACGCGCGTCAGTTGTGAGCGACTTGAACAACAGAGGAGACAGCAGTGATGGTCAGCAAAAAAGCGCAAAGCAAAGCGGGCATTCCAGACCAGCGACGCGGTCAACAGATGGGCGACGAGCGCAGCCCTTTAAGCAAATCCACAGAGGATGAACAAACCACGCCGGCACTGAGCGGGCGGCGTAAGAGCGCGAGCAAATTTTTTAATGACGAATCGTCGCAGCAAGTTGCGAGCGACGGTGAAGCGCCAAGCGATAACTCACCATCCGTACCAGCCGCGATTCCCGCAAGGCAACCACTTGGAGAATCAGGCGGCGAGCGAGTGTTCAAAGCAAGGCAAAAAGCAAAAGTAAAAAGGTAAGAGGCAAAAGGCAAAAGTGAAAACAGGCTGCACGCGCCCTGACCTTCACTTGTACCTTTTGCCTTTGCAAAAAGAAGAGGCGACAGGCCCCCCATAAGCCTGCCGCCTCAAAGCCACTCGCGTGGCCTGCCCCAAAGTTTCACTCATTCCCAGAAGGAAGATTCGTTGCCCGCTCTGAACATGAACATCATACCCATGCTTCGCAAATGCTTGGTTGCAAACACATTGCATTGCAGTTAAGAAACGCAGACATCGAAAATCGCTAATCAACCGTCCACATCTCGCCGCTGTTGATGAGTTTTTCGAGGCTGCCCGCACCCTTCTGCGCGATGGCAGTTTCTATCTGTTGTGCGAGCAGGTTTTCGTAAGTTTCGCGCTGCACGTCACGGAAGATGCCGACGGGTTGCGGGAACGCCGGGTGCTCCATGCGCGCGAGCATGAAGGCGACGGAAGGGTCTCGCTCGTGCGCGTCGTGGACGAGCGCGTCGTTTTCATTTAAGCCCGTCTCGCTGCCGAGTTGAATGACTTCGGGCAGCGTGCCGTTCATGCGGATGCCACGGTCTCTATTCTTGCCGAAGACCATCGGCTGGCCGTGCTCAAGATAGAGGACGTTTTCAGCGCGTACGCTGCGCTCGGCGAATGAATCAAAGGCGTTGTCGTTGAAGATATTGCAGTTTTGATAGACCTCGACGAACGAGATGCCTTTGTGACGCGCCGCCGCCTGCACGGTCGCGCCGAGATGCTTCACGTCTATGTCTATCGAGCGCGCGACGAACGTCGCCTCCGACGCGATGGCGAGCGACGCAGGATTGATCGGATAATCAATGACGCCCATCGGCGTGGACTTCGTCTTCTTGCCGAACTCACTCGTCGGGCTGTATTGCCCTTTCGTCAAACCGTAGATGCGATTGTTGAAGAGGATGTAGTTGATGTCGAGATTGCGACGGATGGCGTGCATGAAATGGTTGCCGCCGATGGAGAGCGCGTCGCCGTCGCCGGTGATGACCCACACGCTCAACTCCGGGTTCGACGACTTTATCCCTGTTGCGATGGCCGGCGCGCGACCGTGAATCGAGTGGAAGCCGTAGGTGTTCATGTAGTACGGAAACCGCGACGAGCAACCGATGCCGCTGACGAAGACGACCTTCTCGCGCGGCACGCCAAGTTCCGGCATCACCTTCTGCACGTTGTTCAAGATGGCGTAGTCGCCGCAGCCCGGACACCAGCGCACTTCCTGATCCGAAGTGAAATCAGCCTTCGTCAACTTGCCCGGCGGCGGAGCAGGAGCGCCCGCTACGACCGAACCCGGCTCGCTCTCCGGCGAAGGGCCGCCGCCCGACACGTTTCCGCCGCCCGCGCCTTCATCCACCAGCGCGCCGTCCATCTCCATTTCATTTTCGTTCGTGCCGTTTCCGTTGCTGCTCATCGTTTGTTTCCTCTCGAACAATTTACGGATCACTCCGACAGATTATTACCAACTGACTTGAATAATAATCGTTAACTTTCGCTCTCGTCGTCCCTGTGCTGGCCTTGTTGGATAGCCTCCCACAGACGCAAATATTGCTCGCGCACGTAAGGATCGAGCGCGCCGGCGAAGTCGGACGTGAGGCCGCGAAACTTGATTAACTCCTGCACGTCCGCCAAATCTTTGAGACGGTCTGGCGCGGTCATGCCGGAGGCGAGCTTGAGTTCCACAAGACACTCAATGGTCGCGATTCGCACGCCGTCAATGTCAATCGAAGCATCGGCGGGGTCTGGAAAACTGACGGGCTTCGGCTGGCCGTCGCCGGGATATTCGCCTGCGCTGATGAACTCGACGGGAACACCGCTCTGCGTCGCGCGAAATTTCTTGCGCGCTCCCTGAAACGCGGGCACGTATCCGAGTCCGACCAGTTCGCGGTGAAAAGTTTCGAGACCTTCCTTCGTCAACACTAAATCAATGTCTTCGGTGAAGCGCGGATAGCCGTAAGCCATCAGAGCGACCGCGCCGATGACCATGTACTCGATGCCGTGTCGCTCCAAATCGGCGGAGAGTTGCGCGAGCGCGCGGTTGATGTTTCCCTCGCCCATAAAATAGCGCACGCCTTCCGCATACACGTCGTGAATCGAACGCGCGTCAATGGTTGGAGCGGAAGCCTTCATCGTCAACGTCCTTGCCTCACAGATACTCTTCGACCTTCCGCATAATCTCGCGTATCTGGAACGGGCGTCCCTTGACCTTCGAGAAGGCGACGGCGTCCACCAGGTATTTCGCGCGAATCATTGTGCAGAGTTGGCCGAGATTCATCTCAGGAATGATGACCTTCTCAAAACCGCGCAGGACTTCGCCGAGGTTCGAGGGGAACGGGTTGAGGTGTCGCAGATGCGCGCTTGAGACCGACTTGCCTTCTTCGCGCAACTTCTCGACCGCCGACGTGATCGAGCCGTAGGTCGAACCCCAGCCGAGCACGAGCACTTTGCCGGTCTGGTCGCCGAAGACTTCCACGTCTGGGATGTCCTGCGCGGCGCGGTCAACTTTGGCCTGCCGCAGCAGCACCATGAAGTGATGGTTTTCGGGATCGTAGTTGACGTTGCCGGTCTCGTGCTGTTTCTCGATGCCGCCGACGCGATGCTCTAATCCGGGCGTGCCGGGCAATGCCCAAGGGCGAGAAAGCGTCGCTTCGTCGCGCTTGTAGGGCAGGAAGTTTGCCGGTTCGTCTGCGAACTTCACTTCGATCTTCGGCAGCTCATCAATCGCGGGCAGACGCCACGGCTCCGCGCCGTTCGCGAGATAGCCGTCCGAGAGATAGAAGACCGGCGTCATGTATTTGAAGGCGAGGCGCACGGCCTCAATCGCCATGTCGAAGCAATCAGCGGGCGTCGCGGGCGCAATCACAATTGCGGGGCACTCGCCGTTTCTGCCCCACACGGCTTGAAACAAATCGGCCTGCTCGGTCTTCGTCGGCAAACCTGTTGACGGGCCGCCGCGCTGGACGTTGATGATGACGAGCGGCAACTCGGTCATCACGGCGAGGCCGATAGCTTCCTGTTTGAGCGCGACGCCGGGGCCGCTCGTGCCCGTCAAACCGATGTGTCCGGTGAAAGATGCGCCGATGGCCGCGCAGACCGCCGCGATTTCATCTTCAGCCTGAAAAGTTTTGACGCCGAAATTTTTGTGGCGCGCGAGTTCATGCAGGATGTCGGACGCGGGCGTAATCGGATACGAGCCGTAGAAGAGCGGGCGACCGGAGAGTTGCGACGCCGCGACGAAACCGATGGCCGTCGCTTCGTTTCCGGTAATCTTGCGGTACTTGCCCGGCGCGATGACGGCCTTCCGCACCGTGTAGTGCGTTGTGAAAACTTCCGTCGTGTCGGCGAAATTGTAGCCGGTCTTCAAGGCGATTTCATTCGCGCGCGCGACTTCCGGCAGTTTCGCGAATTTCGTCCTGACCCATTCGAGCGAGCCTTCCATCGGGCGGTCGTAGAGCCAGTAGAGCACGCCGAGCGCGAAGAAATTTTTGCAGCGATCCATCTCCTTGCGCGACAGCTTGACGCCCGCCTCTTGCAGCGCGCGGATGTTCAGAGTCGTAATCGGCAAGCGATGGACGCGATAGCCTTTGAGCGTCTCGTCTTCGAGCGGGCTGACGGCGTAGGCGGCTTTCTTCAAATTCTCTTTGTTGAACTCGTCCGTGTTGACGATGATCGTGCCGCCGTCTTCGAGGTCTGACAAGTTAACTTTGAGCGCGGCGGGGTTCATCGCGACGAGGACGTTCGGCTGGTCGCCGGGCGTGCGGATGTCGCGGCTCGAAAAGTTGAGTTGGAAGCCGGAGACGCCGGGAAGTGAACCGGCAGGCGCGCGTATCTCCGCGGGGAAGTCGGGCAAGGTCGAGATGTCGTTGCCGAGGACGGCGGAGGTGTTCGTGAACTGCGTCCCCGTCAGTTGCATTCCGTCGCCGGAGTCGCCGGCGAAGCGAATGGTGACGGTCTCGACTTCCTCGACGTTTCTCTCAAGCTCTGTGATGGGTGGTGTGTCAATGATAGCGCTCATAATCTTTTCGGATGATCCTTCGGTGTCCGTGGGATTTATAGCTTTGCGGGCGATCAAACTCTGGCGCGCATTTTAACAGCCGCGCCGCGCGAACCCAAACTTATAAGCGGGAAGGCAAAAGTATAAAGGCAAAAGGCAAAAGTGAAGCTCCCGAAAACATCGCCACCTTTGCAATATTAACGCCTTGAAAACTTTTACCCGCCTGCTTAAAACGAAGCTTCTCGAAGGAAGACTTTAACAGAGTCCATCCTTCGAGAAGCTTTCTCTACCTCGCGCGTCTTGGCGCGTGCGCCGTCTGGCGCGTGTCAACTCGCGGCGGCGTCAGTGCCAGTAGCGCTTTTGACCTCTGGCGTGCTGCTACTGCTGCTGCTCTTGCCCGCGTCTCTCGACGCTGAAGACGCGCCGGTCGAAGACGAGGATGAAGGAGAAGCCGCGGAGCTTGATGTCGCGGCGGCGGAAGAAGACGCCGTGCCGTCAGTCTTCATACTCGATGACTGTTTGTTGTCGGCGGCTTCTTTGGGCTGCGCCATGCGGCAACTGCCCTCGAAGATCGCGCCGCTTTCGATGACGAGCGCGGGCGTCTGGATGTTGCCGGTGACGCGCGAGACGCGACCCATCTCGATGCGCTTGGTGGCGATGATGTCGCCGGTGACGGTGCCGTAAATCTGCGCCACGGCGACTTCGAGGTTAGCGTCAACTTTGCCGTTGGTCGAGACGATGAGCGTGCCGTCCTGCGAAGAGACGCGGCCTGAGAGATGCCCGTCCACGCGGAGCATTCCTTTGAAGCTGGCCTCGCCCGTCAGTGAAGTGCCGTTGCCGACGAAGCCGGTCAGCGTGCCTTCTTTGATGTCACGCGCCAGAGACTCGCTCTCAGTGACGGCGCGACCGGTGGTCGGCGTGTTGACCGCCGATTGATTATAGTCTGTTGCTGTCGAGCCACCGCCGCTCGCGGAGCTTGAGCCGTAACCGGCGCTGCCGGCGCTGCTGTTATAGGACGAAGTGGATTGCTGCTGTTGTTGTTGCGGCGTGTGGTCAGCCGTGTCATCTGGGTGTGTTTGATCTTTCGGATTTTTTCCCGGTCTAAACATTTCGCATTCTCCCTACAAGGCTTGCGGTCGGTTGTGAAACTCGATTCAAGGCGAAGCAGACTTTTCGAGCGCGCCGCGTCGAGATCGAGCGTTGGTGAAAGCGTCGCCGCACAAGAAGGGCGAGCGCCACATTTGTCGTATCGGATAAAGGCCGAGGATGAGAGGTCGGCTGGACGACTCGTGCGCGTCCAGCGAGGCTTATGTCAAAGCGTCCCCTGTCAAACGCAGGGGCGATGATAAGCGAATTCAAATGCACTGACAAGATAAAACGGATGATGTGTGGAGAGGGACAGAAAAAGAAGTGTCGAGTTGAAACGACTTCCTACTCATCGCCCTTCATCCTTGCCCATCCCTCCTTACTACTCTATAGCTGGCAAAAATTGTGAACGCGCGTTGGGCGCGGACAGTCGCTTGATAGCGCAGGGCATCGCATAGATGAAAAAGAGAGGGCGTCCGAACTTATCTGCTCGGACGCCCTCTCTTCTTGTAATCCCGCGTCAGGGCGCGAGGTGTTGCCTAAATCTAAACGATTAGGGCAACGCCTCGATGTTGACGAAGAAGCGGAAAGTGCCCGTCTGCTGCACGCCGAGCAGGAACTCGACGTTGATTGACAGGCCGTTCGGGAGCGGCGTGCCCAACGTCACCGTCCCCGCCGCGAGTGACGAGTTGATACCGCCGCCGTTCGGCTGCGCGATGGTCGTCTCAAGCGTCGTCGCCATCAACGGGCAGACATTGGCGGGGCAGGCCGGATTCGGCCCTGTGATGACGACTGTCGCCGGCGGCGTGGAAGTCCGCGCGCGGAGGTCGGCCACGCCGCCACCCGGTGATGGGAACGTGGTGATGTCCACGATGCGGAAGCGCAGTCGCGTCACCGCCGCGCCCGTGTTGTTCGTCACCGTGCGACGAATCGAGAGCGTGCCGAAGGTGGAGTTGTTCGCCGGATCGGAGGTCAGGTTGCGCGTCCGGTTCTGCGCGGTTGAAGAACTGACAGCCGGATCAAGCAGCGTCAAGGAGATCGTGGCGTTGCGTTGAATGGGCGAGGCGAGATTCTCTGGGCCGGGCGCTCCGAGCGTGGACTGACGTGCGCTGATGACTGCGCCGTTAGTGGCGACGAACGCAAAATCGCTGTTGTTGTCGTTGTTGTCCTGTGGCAGACCGCTCGATGCGCTGGTCATATTACGGACGAAACTGATCTCGACACCGGCGGTCGTGATGCCGCCCGTCGGCGTCAACGGCGTGCCTTCAGTAAACAGCGTCGTGCCCGTGATGCCTCCGAAGCCGACGGCGTCGAGGCGCGTGGCGGTGCTGAAGTTGGCCGCGACGGTCGTGTTGAAGACCGCGATGCCGCCGCCGTCAACGATGCCGCTCGCATAGGTCGTGTCGCCGGTCGCATACGCGCCGAGACTGTAGCCAGTCGCGCCGTTGTTCGTGCCGAGATAGTGGCCGCGCGCGGGGATGACCGTGCCGTTCGGGATGACGAAGCGCGTCGAGTTAGTGCCGGTCGCGTTCGTGGCGACGACGGCGTAGCCCGTTCCCGCGCCGGAGTCGGCGACGGTGATCGGCGAGTTGGTGTTGTTGTAAACCTCTATGAACTCGTCGTTGCCGCCAGCCGAGCCGCGGAAGCGGAATTCGCTGATGAGCACGGGGCTGGGCGGAGCCGCGCCGACGTAGATGACGTTGTTGGTCGTCGTGCTCTGGCCGTCGGGGTTGGTGATGGTGATGTTCTTCGGGCCGAGCGTGGCGGCGGTCGTATTCAGATTGAGCGTGACGTGGGTCGGGTCAGTGTAGGTCACGCTGTTGACCGTGACGCCGCCCGAAACAGTCGCCGTGATGTGGTTGAAGGGCAGGGCGGGCGCGGCCAAGTTTGCGCCCGGATCGTAGAACTCCGAGCCGTTGACGGACGTGCCCGTGACGACGACGCTGACCGAGGCTTGGCCGGGCGGGATGCTCGGCTGGCTCACGTCGTTCGGCGAAGCCGGCGGCGGCGCGAGCAGTTTCACGATGCGGACGCCGTAGCTGTTCGTGGCGTTGCAGAATTCCTGAATCGTCCACATCGTCATGTCGTCCTGCGGGTCGAGCGACGTGAACGAGTAGTCACCCCAACGGCGTCCGAAGCTACCACCCGGATCGCTCGGCGGGTTGTAAGTGTTGCCAGTCGCGTTCGTATAGAGCGCCACGGCCTGCGTCGTGCCGAGCGTGTCCGTCCGCAGACGACCGTTCGTCGCGGCGTCAATCGGGTTGGGCGTGCCGGCGGTGCTATAGCCGAACGCGGAGTGTCCCTGCCCGGAGACCATCACGGTCGGTATCCAATATTGTCGCGCGGCGGCGCGGGTCGCGGCACTGTCGAAGATCGTGCCCGACTGGACAACGACAGGCGTGCCACCATTATCAGTGCTGCGGATGCCGTTAAATTCGTACCAGCGAACCGAGTTGCGCGCTGTGGTGGCGCTGGTACTCGCGACCCCGGAAGCGCTGACCCGGAAGTTGTGGGCAGTCCAGAGGCGACCGTTGCGAATGTGCGCGGCAAAGAACCGATCATCAAGCGAATCGAGGTTGCCTGCGGCACCGCCGGTGTTGCCCAAGTGCTCGACACGGTTCGGAGATGTTGTTGTGGAGACGGTGATAGCGATGTTGCCGGAAATGGAGGGCGTGCCGCCGGGGTCGCTGACACGCCGGAGCATGATGGTCGAAAAGCTCGCATTGTCGGGGCCGATAAAATAGCCCTCGTTCGACGCCGGGTCGTAGTTGTCAACGCCGCGCGGAGACTCAGGCCCCGCTCCCGCCCCCGCAGCCAGATTGCGGAATGCGGTCGTGACCACCGGCCCGGCGCCCAGCACGGAACTCTTGCGGATCACAAAGCCCGAAGTGCCGATGAACGAACCGGAGGTCGCGCCGAACATATTGCCGCCGATGTAGAGCGCCTGCGCGTCAACGCCGAGCGAGGGGTAGTCGAGAAACTCGTCCGTCGAGGGGATACCGCCGACCGTGTCCTGCTGGACGAAGAAGAACGTGAAGACCGTGCTCGCGGAGATCGTGCCCGCGCTGGCCGCGTCGGAGACGGCGAGCAGAATGCGGTTCGGTACGGTGCCGCCGCTCGGCACGTCAATAATCAGCAAAATCCAACGCCCCGACAGGCGGTCATAACGCACCTGCGGGTCGCTCGTGAAGTTTGAGGAGGCGGGCGGCGTCAGCACTGGATTGAAGAACACGTCCGGGTCAACATTAAGCACGCCATCCGCCGTGCCCGTCGTCTTGTTGAAAGTGCGGAGGCGACCGTTGACGAAGACGACGAACTGCGTGGGGCCGACCGTGCCCATCGAGTCGGGCGGGAACGCGCCCGTCTCGGCGAGCGTCGCGCCCGTGAAGTTCGGAGTGCTGACGGTCTGCGGCGCATCGGCGGATGGTACACCGGAGGCAGGCGGCGCGGGCGTGATGCCGCCGCGCACGCCGCGCGTGGAAGTCGCCGGTTTCAACGTGATGACTTTGTTACCCGTGACCGGCGAAGTTGAAGTGCTCGCCACGGGTTTCGCGTCCGGGTTTTGCGGCAGTCCCTCGCGACTCGGAAGATCGTGCTCCAACATCAGACGCGGCGTGCGCTCGACCTCTGCGATGTAGGACTGCGACTGCATGATATCGGCGGTCGTGCGCTCGACGCCAACTGCGCCCGTCGTGGGGACGCCGACCTCATAACCGTTGCCGGTCTTGTTGCGTATGAGATGTGTTTTTTGCGCCGCAACTTTCATGCGCGCGCGCGCGGCGATGCCTTCGCGCCGTCTCTCATTCTCGGTCTCGCGCGAGCTTTCCTTTGCGCGGGTTGTGTTGGCCGCCGGCGTCGCCTCGCTGCCCGCGCGGACGCGGATGGCGGCGCGCCTCTGCGCGATAGCGACGGGTGCAGCGGTGTAGAGCAACATCATGGCGCACAGCGCGACCGCGACGTAGCCGCGAGACGCTCGATGCGAGATGAAGGCGCTGGACAATGGATTGGTCTTTCTCTTCATGACGGGGATTCCTTTTTCTTTCTCAAGTTCGGACATGCAGATTTAGAGTGCGAAGGCCACCACTCTCCGGCGCGCGGAGAAGGTGAAACGACGAGACTTGAAGCGTTTAATCGTTCAGATTTGTGTTTGATGCTTTGGGTTGACGGCCATCACAGGAGAGCCGGCTTCACGGACTACGTTTGAGGCCACAGATTAACCGCGTCAACGCCGGACTGTCAACGAAGGCCGCTAGTAATTGATGACTGCGCCCGCGCCGGTCATCATGTTGCCGGTTTCACCCAACAAATGCGCGGCCATGTCTCTTCACTCTTCCGCCACGCGACGCCAATTCGCCGCCGCAGCCGCCGTCTGAAGAGTTGCATAACGCCGGTCAATACCTTAAAACTGTGGAAGGTTAGAGAAGAGGTACAAAAACCAGTAAATGTTTGTCGAAAGCAAAGTTAAGACGAAACTGCTGCGCCGGATGGGCGAGGCGATTAAAGATTTCGCGATGATCGAAGAGGGTGACCGCGTGATGGTCTGCCTCTCCGGCGGCAAGGACAGCTACACGCTGCTCGATTTGCTGATAGACGTGCGCGACCGCGCGCCTGTCCAGTTCGACATTCTCGCCGTTAACCTCGACCAAAAGCAGCCGAATTTTCCCGCGCACGTCTTGCCCGAATACTTGCACACGCGCCGCGTCCCCTTCCGCATCGTTGAGAGCGACACTTACTCGACCGTCAAGCGGCTCGTGCCCGAAGGCAAGACTTATTGCTCGGTCTGCGCGCGCCTTCGTCGCGGCATTCTTTATCAAACCGCCGTCGAAGAGAAATGCACCAAGATCGCGCTCGGCCATCACGCCGACGACATCATCACCACATTCCTGCTCAACATCTTCTTCGTCGGCCAGCTCAAGGCGATGCCGCCCGTCCTGCGCTCAGACGACGGGCGCAACACCATCATCCGCCCGCTCGCCTATTGCCGCGAGCGTGACATCATCGAGTTCGCCGCGCAGAAAGAGTTTCCGATTATCCCCTGCGACCTCTGCGGCTCGCAGACGAACCTGAAACGCGCGCGCGTCAAGCGTCTCATCAGCGATCTTGAAAAAGAGATTCCGCACATCCGCGCCTCAATGCTGACGGCGATGGGCAACGTCTCGCCCTCGCACCTGCTGGACCCGAACCACTTCGACTTCAAAAATCTGCGCGCCGCCGTCGGCAGCGTTGAAGACGAACTCGACGCCGTGCTCGGCCACGTCGAACCCGAAGGAGAGTTCGCGCCCGCGCTCGTTTCAATCGGGTAGAATTAAAAACAAATTAACAGGGATAGACAGGATGAACAGGATAGAAGGCAAATGATGAATGCCGCAGTGACGAGTGATGAACGTCAGGCGCAGCTTCTTTGCTTTCACTCATCACTTATCACTCATTACTTATCACCTGTTTTATCCCGTCTATCCTGTCCATCCATGTAAATTATTCGTGCTGATGTGATGGCAACCTCGAAGACAAAAGTTCATAAACCGTCGCCGGATTTCAGCGCGTTCCCGCCGGGCACAGTCGTCAAATATTCGACGCAACTCTGCCTCGCCTGCATCTTCGATCTCTATACCAAGCAACTCGGACTGAGCAGTCGCACGGCCTCCGCCGAAATCAAACGCTATGCGCCAACTGTTGAAGAGTTGACGGCGCGCGAGCCTGCGCGTCCATTCTTCAGGAGCGAAGACAAGCACCCGCGCTGCCCTTATTGCGACTCGGCGAAACTCCGACACGCGCGTCTTGACACCTATCGCATCGAAGGCGGCAACAAGGCGACGGACGCCTCGCGCCTCGCGCTCGTCAAGATGCTCCCGAAGACGGGCGAGCAATTTCAACTCGTCGAAGAAAAATCGAGCGCGCGTCAAGTCTTCTTCGGCTGGCTCGAAGCTCTGGGTCGCGAACTCGACCTCGAAGACGATCAGGCGTGGATGCTTGAGGCGACGCGCCTCTACCTCGAACGCCGCGAGCCGAAGACTAATTGGGTCGCAACTTTCAACGGCGTGCGACAGGTGCGACGCTCGCAGCGTCTCGCAGAAGGCTTCGAGCGCGAAGGCTCACGTCTCTTTCTCGCGCCTGCGCTCTACAACGACGTGCTGCTCGTGCAGTATCTCGTCAGCCGCTCGCACCGCCACGGCGGGCGCACCTTCGAGGGACGCTTGACGCTCCCCGAACTCATCCGCCGCCTGCGCTACACAGGCCACCTCAACGCGCAGGGCATCACCGAGCGCGATCAATTCGATGTGCTCGAAAAACTCGTCGCGCACCTCGCCGGTGGAGAGTTAACCGTCAAGCTCCACTACATCGTTGACCGCCGCGACCTGCTCGATAAAGTGAAAACCGTCACCGCGCGTTACGCTTCCTAAAGATCAGCACGCTCCTGTCAGTACCGCCTGCGGTAGCGGGCGGGTGTGCTTACGACGCAAGACCCGCCCGCTACCGCAGGCGGTACTGACAAAACAACTCGTCCGTATCTCAGCCAGCACTGATAACTGCATGTGCGGGAACTTTGCCGCCAAGCCGGTGTCTAACTTCACCTCGAAACAAGAAACAAGGTGAAACATGAAAGCCACACGCGAACGCTCGAACAAGTCCGCCGCGCCCAACATCAATGTCACGCCGCTGATTGACATACTGCTCGTGCTGCTCATCATCTTCATGGTCATCACGCCCCTCAAACCGACGCGCTTCAAGGCTTTGATACCTGAACCGCCGGTTGATAACCTGAATATACATCCAAGCCCGCGCACGCTCATCGTCTCGGTGGAAAAAGATTCTGCGGTGAAATTGATTCGCGGCCTGACCATCGTGGCCGAAGGAACGATTGCGGATGCGACGCCCGTCGCGGCGCGGCTCGCAGAAGAATGGGCGGGACGCAAGGCAACGGCGACATGGAAAGTCGGAATGGAGACGCGCGCCGACGTGCCGCCGGATGAGCGCATCGAGCGCACCGTCTTCATCCGCGCGCCGCGCTCCGTGCATTACGGCGAAGTGGCGAAAGTGATTGACGGCATCAAGGGCGCGGGCGCGCAACCCGTCGGCTTACAGACGGACGAATTGCCGAACTGAACTAAATGATGAATGCGGAGTGATGAATGATGAATATCAGGCAAGCGCCTTTTCTCCAATTCATCATTCATCACTCCGCATTCATCATTTGTCTCTGTCGCTTGAAGCGGTGCGTGACGGGGCGTCGGCGTCCGACGCCGATGGCGTTGCGCGAGATGATGAGTGTGGGCGGGAGTTGGCGTCGCTTGAACTCGTTGGCCGGCGACTCGACGCGGTTGAGGATGTCGTAGGTGAGCGCGGCGTCGTGCCCGGCGGCGATGATTTCTTCGGGCGTCGCCTTCTTCTCAAAATAGAGTTGCAGGATGGGATCGAGCACGTCGTAGGGCGGAAGAGATTGATCGTCAAACTGGTCGGGCGCGAGTTCCGCCGAGGGGCGTTTGTTGATGATCGCCCAAGGGATAATTTCGCTCTGGCGATTGTAGTGGCGCGCGAGCGCGTAGGCTTCCGTCTTGAGCACGTCGCCGATCACGGCGAGGCCGCCGTTCGTGTCGCCGTAGAGCGTGCAATAGCCGAGCGCGAGTTCCGACTTGTTGCCGGTCGAGAGCAGCAGGCGGCCTTCCGCGTTCGAGATTGACATCAGGATGTTGCCGCGCAGACGCGACTGGATGTTCTGCCGCGCGAGTTCTTCGCTTGCATTCGACGGTTTAGATAACGCGAGTTCTTCGACGAGCACTTCGTAAGCCCGCGTGATGGGTCGCTCGATGACGGTCATGCCGAGATTTTTGCCGAGCGCGATGGAGTCTTCGATGCTGCCGCGCGAAGAGTACGGCGAAGGCATCATCACGCCGAGCACGTTTTGCGAGCCGAGCGCCTCGCACGCGAGCGCGGCGACGAGTGCGGAGTCGAGTCCGCCGGAGAGTCCGATGAGGGCGCGCGTGAAATTGTTTTTGCGCGCGTAGTCGTGGATGCCGAGGACGAGCGCGCCCTGCACCGTCCCCACGTCGTCGCCGGGCAGACAGCGTTCATCCCTCACGCCGCATTCGAGATCAACCGTGCCGACGAACTCCTCGAACGGCGGCGCTTGCAGAATCGTCTCGCCGCGACAATCCGTGATGAGCGATGCGCCGTCGAAGATGATGCCGTCGTTGCCTCCGACGAGATTGACATAGACAACGGGAATCCCCGCCGCGCGCGAGCGATGCGAAACCATTGAGCAACGCTTCCCCATTTTGTTTTTGTTGAAAGGCGAAGCGTTCGGTGAGACGAGCACCGACGCGCCCGATGCGATCAACTCGTCCGCCGGGTCTGATGTATAAAGTCGCTCGCGCCAGAACGTCTTATCGTTCCAGAAATCTTCACACACCGCGACGCCGAGCTTTTCATCTCCGAGTTGAAAGAGACGACGCTCCGTGCCCGGCTCGAAGTAGCGCGGGTCGTCGAACACGTCGTATTCGGGAAGCAGCGTCTTATCCGCGAAGCCGAGCAGTTCGCCGTTGCGAATCACCGCCGCAGAGTTGTAGAGCTTGCGCCCCGTCGTCAAATTCGTCGGCCTCACCGTACCGACGACCGCCGTGATGCCTTCGGTCGCGCGGATGATTTTTTCAAGCGGCGCGAGCGCGTGCTGCACCACGTCGCGGTCGAGAAACCAGTCGAGCGAGGTGTAGCCCTGCACCGCAACTTCGGGAAAGACGATGAGGTCTGAGCGCTCTGTGCGCGCTTGATTGATGGCGCGGATAATCTTCTCCGAGTTGCCTTCGTAGTCGCCGTTCGTCGTGTTGATTTGCCCGATAGTGACGCGCATGTCGTTTAGGATAACGCGAACCGGGCGCGAATGAAAACACACGCCGAACGCTCTTCAACGTCTTTACAGTTTCCGGCAAAATAGAGATGATGAGCGGACAATGATTCCCATCCTTCTGGCGACTTATGGAGCGGTTTTTCTGGCCGAGATCGTCGGCGACAAACTGCTCTACACGACCGGCGTGCTCGCCACGCGCTATCGCACCGCGCCGGTCATGCTCGGCGTGGCTGTCGCCTTCATGTTGAAGATGGGCGTCGCGGTTTTGCTCGGCAAATTCGTCTCGACGCTCCCGCCTCTGCTCGTCGCCGCCGTGACTGCCGCGAGCTTTCTCGGCGTCGCCTACGCGCTCTGGCGCAAGCCAGCCGAAACGGTCGTCGAGACGAGGAAGACTCACACCGCATCAAAGGCGGCGTTCGTTTCTTTCGCGACTATCTTTTTTTCGGAGTGGGGAGATGTCGGACAGATTACGGCGGCAGCGATGGCCGCGCGGTATCGCGTGCCGCTCGTGGTGTGGGTCGGCGCGGTCGCCGCGATGGTCACGAAAGGTTTGCTCGCCGCATCCATCGGCGCGGGAGTCCGTCGCTGGATACAGAGACGCATCTCGCCGCGCGTCGTGCGCTACTGCGGCGTCGGCCTGCTGCTCATCCTCGGCCTGCTCTCCGTGCTCGAAACTTTGAGCGGCGAACGCTAGAGTGCTGTTGACTTGAAAGCGTGGCGGAGATTTTTCACCACAGAGGACACAGAGAAGCACAGAGGGAAGACAAAGAGAATAGTTTTAATCCTCTGTGTCTCTCTGTGTCCTCTGTGGTGATGAATCAACTTTCGCATCAACCTCGAACTGAAACATGAAGGTCACACCGCAACAACGCACTCTCGCGATGCGCTTCATCGTCTGCTTCGGCTTCGTCAGCCTCTTCGCGGACATGACGTATGAAGGCGCGCACAGCATCATCGGCCCGTACCTCAAAGACCTCGGCGCGAGCGCGGCGCAGGTCGGACTCATCGCCGGACTCGGCGAGATGGTCGCCGCCAGCCTGCGTCTTTTCTCTGGCCGCATCGCCGACCGCACGCGCTCTTACTGGCTCATCACGACGCTCGGCTACGCCTTAAATTTGCTCGTCGTGCCGACGCTCGCGCTGGCCGGCAACTGGCAGGCGGCGGCGATTCTCATCGTCGTCGAGCGCACGGGCAAAAGTCTGCGCGGCCCCGCGCGCGACGTGTTGTTATCGGAGGCGACCGAAGTCGTCGGGCACGGCTGGGGCTACGGCGTCCACGCGGCCTTCGATCAGGCGGGAGCAGTGCTGGGGCCGCTGCTGATGGCCGTCATGGTGGCGCGCAGCACGAACCACTTCGGCCCAGCGTTCTGGTGGCTCGCGCCGCCCGCGCTCGGAGCTTTCATCGCGCTCATCGTCGCGCGCAGATTCGAGATCGGCCAGCCCTCCGCGCGGCGCGCGCCCGCCGCGCCGCAGAGCATCCCGAAAATCTTCTGGACTTACGTCGCCGCTGGAGGGCTGCTCGCCTGCGGCTTCATAGATTTCCCGCTGCTCGCCTATCACTTGCAAAAGACTTCGCTCGCCGCGCCCGCGACGATTCCTCTGCTCTACGCCGGAGCGATGGGCGTCAATGGCCTGACGGCTCTCATCTTCGGACGCCTCTACGACCGCTACGGCATTGGAGTGCTCGCGTTCGGCATACTCGTCTCGCTGCTCGCGTTGCCGCTCGGATTTCTCGGCGGGACGGTTGGAGTAGTGGCGGGCGTCGCGTGCTGGGCGACGGGTCTGGGCGCGCAGGATGCGACGCTGCGCTCTGGCATCGCGCAAGTCGTCTCGATGAACAAGCGCGGTAGCGCGTTCGGCTCTTTCAACGCCGTCTATGGCGTGATGTGGTTTCTCGGCAGCGTCGTGATGGGCTTGCTCTATGATCGTTCCGTGCTCGCCCTCGTCGCCTTCGGCATGTCAATGCAATTCGTGGCGGCGGCGATGTTCTTCTGGCTCCGGCGTCCGCTCGCGCTCGCTGTCGCAGCATCGGTGCGCGCATCAGAAAAGTAATCCGCTAGATGTTATTCACACGGATGGACAAGATAGACAGGATATGAAAAGCACTGATGAATGAAGAGCAAGGTTTTTGTCTTTAACTCATCACCTATCACTTGTCACTCATCTCTGCTCTTCCCGTGTCCGCCGCCGCCCGGCGTTTCGATGCGGACGCGGTCGCCCGGCGCTAACTCCCACGAACCCTTCGAGGCGATGCGCTCTTCCGCGTCGTCGCCATCTTCGCGTCGTCTTCGGATGATGACATCGCGCCCGACGCTCGCGTCCGCGCCGCCCGCAATGCCGTAAGGCGGACGCACGCGCCTGTCTGCGAGCAGGGAGACGCGCGCCGCGACGAGCGTCTCGATCTCGCGCACCACGCCACAGCCTCCGCGCCTCGCGCCTGTGCCTCCCGAATTTTTCCGTATCGCGTAGCGACGCACGCGCAGAGGGTAAGCATATTCAAGAGCCTCTGCGGGCGTGTTAAGGCTGTTCGTCATGTGCGTGTGGACGGCGCTCACCCCGTCGCTTGCGGCGCGCCCACCCATCCCGCCCGCGACGGTTTCGTAGTAAGTGAACTCTCTGCTGCCGCCATCGCGCGTGTCCGTGCCGCCGATGGTCAGGTTGTTCATCGTGCCTTGACTCGCCGCTGGAATGCGTCCTGGCAGAGCGTGCGCCAGCGCCTTGAACAACACGTCCACGATGCGCTGCGACGTTTCGACATTGCCGCCCGCGACCGACGCCGGATGCGCCGCGTTGACGATTGTTCGCTCCGGCGCGAAGACTTCGATAGGCTCCATCAACCCCGCGCTCGCCGGCACATCTTCCGCGCCGATGAGACAGCGAAAAACGTAAGAGACCGCCGAGACCGTAATCGCCTCGACCGCGTTGACCGGCCCCGCGACCTGCGGCGCGCTGCCCGTAAAATCAACGCTCGCGCGCTCGCCCTTAATCGTCACGCGCACGCGCAAGATCACTTCCTTGTCGCTCACGCCGTCGTCGTCGAGCGCATCTTCCGCTTCATAAACGCCGTCTGGAATTTCGTTGATGCACGCGCGCATCACACGCGACGAGTAAGCGATGAGATGCGCCGCATACTCCCGCGCCTCGCGCGCGCCGGAACGCTCGACGATCTCCAACAGACGCGCTGCGCCGGTCTTGAGAGAACCGATCTGCGCCTCGAAGTCCGCGCGCCGCTCGCGCTCGACGCGCATGTTCGCCATCAACAGACGCATCACGTCCGCGCAGACGCGCCCGCCGCGCACGAGATGCACGGGCGGAATCCGCAAGCCCTCTCCATAGACATCCGTCGCCATTCCCATCGAACCCGGCGTCGCCCCGCCGATGTCCGCATGATGCGCGCGATTGGCGACATAGAACAGTGGCTGGTGGGCAGTGGGCAGTGGCCGGCGCGAACCGGCATCGGAGATAACATCAGTCTCGTGACTCTTGCCCACATGCTTTTGCTTTTTGCTGCCCACTGCCCGCTGCCCACTGCCCACTGCCATGACCAAAGTCACGTCCGGTAGATGTGTGCCGCCGTTGAAGGGATCGTTGACGATGACGACATCACCGCGCGCGATCTGTGTTTCGCGCAACGCGGCGGCGACGGCCATCGGCATCGAGCCGAGATGGACGGGCATGTGATCGCCCTGCGCGACGACGCGCCCCGCATGGTCAAAGACCGCGCACGAATAATCTCGCCGCTCTTTAATGTTCGGCGAAAAGGCCGTGCGCCGGAGCACGAGTCCCATCTCTTCCGCGACTGAAGTGTAGAGCGCGCGGTAGATTTCCAGCGTCGTCGGATCAAACTTTGGTCGGCGTGTTGTCATAGCTCGTTGAAACGGCTGCGTGATGGTGTCATGGCTCGATGATGAGATTGCCGCGCGCGTCGAGTTCGGCGTGCGCGCCCGACGGGACGAGCGTGGTGGATGAATATTCGGTGACGATGCAGGGGCTGGCGAGACGCGCGCCCGGCATCAGTTCCTCACGCGCATAGACGGCGACTGGCGCGGCTTGCCGGTTGCCGTCATCAAGATAGACGCCGGCGAAACGCGCAGGCTTGATGATGCGCGCGCGTCCTTTCAGGTCGCGCTTCTCCATTCGCTCGCGCTTCAACTTTTCGACGATGCCGGCGGAGCGCAGGCGCGCGCTGACGATCTCGATTGTCTGTGATTCTTGCGCGTAACCGTAACGCGCTTCGTGGGCTTGATGAAAACGACGGACAAGCGCGCGCCCGTCACGCCAGTCAATTTCCAACTCGAACGACTGGCCTTTGTGACGCGCGGCGACGGTGCGCGCGTGACGTTGCCTGTCATCGTCGAAGCCCTCGCGACGGAGCGCGGCGCGCGCCTCACGCTCCAACTGTTGAAAGATGCGCTCGAACGGCGCGATTGTTTTCGCGTCAACTCCTTGTGCATCGCCGTCGCTTGCTCCGACTTCGCGCATGACGGTGCGACTTAGATTTTTCACCACGTCGGAACGAAGCGCGCCGATTGCGGAGAGCGCGCCCGGCTCGCGCGGCACGATCACGCGCGGGATGCGAAGCGCGCGCGCCAACTCGACCGCGTGCAGTCCGCCCGCGCCGCCGAACGTGACGAGCGTGAAGCCGCGCGGGTCAAAGCCACGCTCGACCGAGACGGCACGCAGAGCGCGCTCCATCCCTGTGTTGACGACGCGCACGACGCCGCGCGCCGCTTCAATCGCGGAGACTTTGCGACCACCGCCGCTCGCCACGCTCATCTCGCGCGCCAGCTTCGACAGCGCATCACGCGCTCGCGCTTCGTCGAGTTGAAAATCTCCGCCGAGCAAATCCGCTCCGCCGAAACGCCCCAACACGAGATTCGCGTCCGTCACCGTCGGCAAAGTCCCGCGCCCGTAACAGGCCGGCCCCGGCTGCGCGCCCGCCGACTCAGGCCCGACGCGCAGACTCCCGCCCGCATCCACGCGCGCGATGGAGCCGCCGCCCGCGCCGACCGTGTGAATGTCCAGAACGGGCACGGCCACCGGCATCCCCGACACGCTCGCCTCGTTCGTCAGGCGCACCGCACCGTTCGCGCACAGAGCGACATCCGTCGAAGTGCCGCCCATGTCGAACGTGATGATGTCGGAGTGTCCCGACGCGCGCGCCGCGTCAATCGCGCCGACGACGCCGCCCGCAGGCCCCGACAGAATCGTCCGCACAGGCTCCGCCGCCGCCACATTCGCCGAGATGCTTCCGCCCGAAGACTGCATCACGCGCAAGCCGCGCGAAGAGACGCGCGCGCCAAGCCGTCTCAAATACGCGCCCATCAGCGGCTGTAAATAGGCGTTGATGACGACGGTCGAGGTGCGCTCGTATTCGCGATACTCTGGATGGATTTTGTGCGAGACCGAGCGCGGCACGTCCTTCAAAGCCGACGCGAGAGCCGCTTCGATGCGACGCTCGTGTGCGTTGTTGACGAACGAAAACAAGAGCGAGACGGCGACGGACTCGACGTTCGCGCGCTGCAATTTTTCAACGACTGCTGCGATCTCATCATCCGTCAATTCTTCCAGCACCGTGCCATCCGCCGCCACGCGCTCGCGCACGCCGAAGCGCAACTCTTCCGCGACGAGCGGCGCGGGACGCGACCATTCCAGATCGTAGAGACTGCCGCGCGCCTGCCGGCCAATCACGAGCACATCTTCAAAACCGGCGGTCGCGATGAGAGCCGCGCGCGCGCCGCGTCGCTGCAACAGCGCGTTCGTCCCGACCGTCGTGCCATGCACAATCTCCATCTCGTCGAGGGAGACGCCCGTCTCTGACGCGATGCGCCGCAAGCCTTCGATGATCGCCTGCGAAGCATCGTCCGGCGTCGAAGCGAGTTTGAAAACGCGCGCCCGTCCCCGCGCGTGATACACGAAATCCGTGAACGTCCCGCCTGTGTCCACGCCGACGCGCACGGATTTTTTCTGATCGTTCATCGCTTTTTTTGAAGTGCGACAACTGCTGAGTTCGCATATGACAAACGACGCCAGTAGCTCGCATCTTTGCTTTCAGACTATTGCGGCAAACTCTCCGTCAAGACGCGAATCACGTTGCCGCCCATGATGAGTTTGATTTCTTCTTCGCTGAAATTTTCCGCGAGCAGCGCATCCGTGATTTCGACGATGCCGGTCGTGTCGAACGGCTCTGTGACCGCGCCGTCGAAGTCGGAGCCAAGCGCGATATGTTCGACGCCGGCGACGTTGACGGCGTAACGAATCGCGCGTGCGACGGCGCGCGCATCCGTGCCGCAGGTCGCTGTCTCCCAGTAACCGATGCCGGCGACGCCGCCCGTCCGTGCGATGCCCTTCAGTTGTTCGTCGCTCAAGTTGCGCCCGTTGTCGCATGTGCCGCGCACGCCCGTGTGCGAGTCGAGGACGGGGCGTGTCGCGATTGCCAGCACGTCGTCAATCGTCTGCGGGGAAGCGTGCGCCACATCCACGAGGATGTGTCTGGCTTCCATTTGCCGGATGAGTTCTCGCCCCTGCGCGGTCAAGCCAATTTTGTTGACGCCGTGCGCCGAGCCGCCCCACTCGTTATCGAAGAAGTGCGTCGGAGCTATCATGCGAAAGCCCGCATTGAAAAGTTTGTCGAGATTCGCGAGATCGTTGTCGAGCGCGTGCGCGCCTTCGATGCCGAGCATTCCGGCGACGAGGTGCGGCTCGCGCTCGCGCCTGGCGAGAAAGCGCGTGAGGTCGGACGCCGTTTTGATGATCGTGAACTGCCCGTTGGAGCGCGCCTCTGTGTCGCGAAGTTTCCACGCTTGATAAAGCGCGCGCTCGTTGAGACTGCGCCAGGACTTCACAGGCCAGCGTTCGGCGATGGCGAGCGGCGTGATTTCATCCGTGCCGCCATCGTTGCTTTCGTAGTTCGAGCCGAACGGAACTTTCGTCACCACTGTAAAAATTTGCAAGGCGACGTTCGCGTCGGCGAGTCGCGGCACGTCAACCTGCCCGCGTGGGGCGCGCGTGAGCAAATCCCTGTCCCACAACAGCGAGTCGGCGTGCATGTCCGCGATGAGTAATTTTTCGTGGAGCGCGCGTGCGGCGGGTGTCACCTCGTACGGCGGGGCGCGCCGGATGATATTGCTGCGCCGCTCGACGAGGGCGGGCGCGACGAAGAAGAAAGCGAGCGCCAGCGCGACGAGCAACAGGAGTACGAGGAGGAGAAGTTTCTTTTTCATCCGGTGAATTGTTCAGCCGATGTCTTCAGTCCGCGACGGTGACGCGGCAGCCGCCGTCGTGCGCGCTTCGTGCCGCGTCGAGGACGAGTTGCGTGCGGTGGCCGTCCTCGAACGTCGCCGCGCCCTCGACCACGTTGCGTCCCGCACGCAGAGTCTCGACAATCTCGCGCGCGAAAATTGTCAAGCCGCGCGACCATTCATTGTCGCCCATTCCTTCGGCGAGCGGCGCGCTCTCAGTCTCGATTAACTCCCACGCGCGCCCGCCGACTTTCGCGCGAAACAATTTGCCGTCGTCAATCTTCAGCGCGCCGTCAGAGCCGAAGACTTCCACGCGATGCTCCGGCTCACCCGGTTCGACGACGGACATCGCGATGACGCCGGTCGCGCCCTGCGCCAGCACGTCGCCGCCGGAGAAATGCACGAGCATGTTTGCCTCGTCGTCCGTCGTGACGGCGCGCATCTCGCCCGTGCGCTCGTCGCGCCGGTCGGAGACGTGCGTCGCGAGCGTGGCGTTGACTTGCGAGATGCGCGCGCCGCCGCCGTTTGATGCGCCGAGCAGCCAGTGCAGTGTGTCAACGGCGTGCGAGCCGATAGCTCCGAGCACGCCGCCGCCCGCGCGCGCGTCAGACCACCAGTCCCAGCCGCGCTCCGGCGTCGCACGCGAATCGGCGCGGAAGTGAAACGCGGCGTGGCGAACTTTTCCTATCTCGCCGGCGAGAATCAATTCACGCATCCTGATGCGCGCGGGCAGGAAACGCAGTTCGTGATCTACGTGCGCGAGCAGTCCGGTCTCGGCGGCGCGTTGGCGCATCCGTCCCGTCTCTTCGCTGTTCATCGCGAGGGGCTTTTCACAGAGCACGGCCTTGCCCGCGTCGAGCGCGGCGAGCGTCATTTCGGCGTGCGTTGACGGCGGCGTGACGATGCTGATGAGGTCAACGTCTTCGCGTGCGACGATGTCGCGCCAGTCTGCGGTCGCAAAAGGAATCTCGAATTCACGCGCGACGCGCTCGGCGTTCTCAAGATGGCCGCTGGCGATGGCGGCGAGATGCGCGCCCTCGCACGCGCGGAAAGCGGGCAGTTGCGTGGAGCGCGCGAAGCCCGTGCCGATGATGCCGATGCCGATTTTATTTTGATGTGCCATGAAGCGTGACCTTTTCACAAGAGCGCGCGCGTGGTTGATGTTCATGCACGGGCGCGCGTCAACTGATTTTCATCCATGCGCTGCCGGTTGAAGTCGCCGAGGCAGCATACAATTTTTTGTTGACGGTAGCCAGATTAACCCGGCTGCATGATGAGCCTCGCGTGAGGCTTCGGCGTTAGTCGCGACGTTCTGCACAACGCACGCGCGTTAACTTCTCATACACGCGCGCCTTTCTGAATGAAGATAATCTAATTGCGCTCGCCCGCTGCTATGGTTTGATACACGCGCGCCCTTCAACAAATGACGCGAGAGCTTGCGCGCAGCCGCCTCGCACATGGCTAACGTTTTCAATCGTGGCATTTAGCATCGGCGTGCCGGTTCATGCACGAGACTGGCACGCACGTTGCCGAAGCAAGCGCGTCAGACGGTTCAGTCGAAAACTTCTAGGGTGGAGACTTCAAACTTAAGGAGCGAAAAATTATGCTGTGGACAATTCTCGTGGTCTTGCTGGTTCTCTGGTTGCTTGGTTTCATCGGACACTTCGGCGGCAACCTGATTCACATTCTCCTCGTGCTGGCGGTCGTCGTGCTGGTTATCAACCTGCTCTCAGGTCGCCGCGCAGTCTAGCTTCAAATCATACGGTTGAAGCTTGACACGTTAACGCTCTTTCGTGGACATGCAAAGGTTAAGGATCGGTTGAAACTCTTGGCCGGTCTCCACCCACGGCTCTGGCGAAATGCCACAGCTCGTCCACCACAAGTAATCGCAGCGCCCGCTCCTTTTGACGGGACGGGCGCTGCGACTTTTTTGCGCCGCTTTTGCAAATACGTTTTGCATGTTCGCCAGTCTTCATTATCAACTGGTACAGGCTTTGCAATAGCGGTTACGCAAACCAATTTCCGGGAGTTGAAAAAGTACACTCCAGACAAACATTAAATTTTGAACGAAGGGGAGATCAATACCATGTCAGACAACACGAACAACACCATCGGTGAAGAGGCTTCGGCATTCGGTCAGCGCGCCAAGGGCGACATCAAGGAAGCCGCCGGCACAGTGACGGGCAACGACTCGCTCAAGGCTGAAGGCGCGGGCGAGGCCGCGATGGGAGCGGCACGTCAGAAGTCGAACCGGATGCTCACGGGCATGTTCCGAGATCGCGAGAGCGCGGAGAGCGCATATCAATCTCTGAGCACGCGCGGCTACGGCAAAGACGATGTCAACGTCATGATGTCGGAAGAAACCCGCGACAAACATTTCATGGACGGCGCGACCGAACTCGGCACAAAGGCGTGGGAAGATGCCGGTAAGGGCGCGGCCATCGGCGGTGTTGTCGGCACGACGCTCGCGGCCATTGCGGCCATCGGCACGACGCTCGCTCTGCCCGGCATCGGCCTGCTTATCGCCGGCCCGATTGCGGCTGGATTGGCGGGCGCGGGCGCGGGCGGTTTGACCGGCGGATTGATCGGCGCGCTTGTCGGCTCCGGCATCCCGGAGGAACGCGCGAAGGTTTACGAGACCGGCATCAAGGACGGCGGCATCGTGATGGGCGTCAACCCGCGCACGGATGAGGACGCGGACTACTTCGAGAACGAGTGGAAAAACAATCGCGGCGAAGCCATCTACCGCTAAAACGTTTTCGCTTCACACATTTTCGATAGTCAGGCAGGAGGGACAACGAATGCGTAAGACTTTGATTCTCGGTGCGACGTTGCTGGCGGGCGTCGTCTCGCTGGCCGGTTGCGGCGACAACGACAACACGGCGAACGGCAACATGAACGCCAACGTCAAAATCACGAACAGCAACATGGGCGGCGAGACGCGCAACGGCGTGATTGATACGAACGCCAACATCTCGCCGAACGCCAACGCGAACTCGGTGCAGTCGAATGTCGGCGTCTTGACGAACGACAACAAGAACGCCAACACGCGCGGCATCTCGACCATGAATGACAACATGCATGGCAACATGAACGGCAACATGCACACGAACATGAACGGCAACATGAAGCCGATGACCACCAACACGAACGCGAACATGAAGCACTAAGCGACAAGCCGTTTTCGTCAAAAGATAAAAGCCGCCGCGCATCTTAAAGAGCGCGGCGGCTTTTCCTTATTCGTCATAAAGACGAAGCGATGCCCTCGGTAGGATTTGAACCTACAACCAACGGATTATGAGTCCGCTGCTCTAACCGTTGAGCTACAAGGGCATGTTGGGAGCGGGCGTGGATTATAAGTTTCGCCGCGTGTTGCCGCAAGCGTGCGTGCGCCGTGATGGACGCGCGTTGAATTTAACTTGGCGCGCTGCTCGTGTCGCTCTCTTCGTTTTTGAAATTCGCCGCTTGCAAAAGCTTATCGAGTTGTCGCAAGTGTCTCTCTTCGTGCGCGCCGATGAAGGCGAGCCACTGGTAGAGATTGAGCGGCCCGAAGGCTGGATGCGGGTATTGCAGTTTCGCGCCGTCTATCTTTTCGATACGCGGCAGCAGAGCGCGAAGCTGCTCGCGCGACGCGCGCAAGTGTGCGAGCGAACCGGCGAGCGAAACTTGCCCGCCCGGTCGCACGGTTTCGGGCGCGGTGAACTTCTCCCTTCTGGCCTGCTCGGCAAACTCATCAAGCGAGACGGGCGCAAACGCCTGCGTCTCGTCGCGCGCGCCGCCCGACGCCTCGGACTTCTGCAACAACGTGTTGAAGAGCTTGATCATCATGTCTTCGATCAGAGAGAGATGCTCGATGATGTTCGCGGCTGACCAGACATCGGGCGTTGGCTGAAAAGCGGATTGCTCTTCGCTCAACGCTTCGGCGCGTTGATAAAGACGCGCGCGCGTTTCGTCTATCGAGTCGTAAATTTCTGCGACGCTGTTGAAAGCCATGTCAAACTCCTTTGTTCCTGATCCGAGTTGAAAAAAGCGAGGCCAAATCTAATCGTGCGAAAGCAAAACTATTGAGCCATCGGCGTTTCCATATATTGATTAGCAAAAATTCTTCCGTCATGTTATGTCGAGTCCACGAAGCGTCTTTATTTTTACGCTTCCCGACCGGCTTTTTCCAGCGCGATCTCGATTCGACCAACTCACTGCCGTTCTAATGCCTCAAGAGTTCCTAACCCTCGGCGGGTCATCAGGTCATGCATAAACAGTATCACGCAAACTGACATCGGGAGCAGGAGCCACGGGGCAAGCGGATAAGAGCGCATCTGGCCGTGCAACATCTCGGACAGGTACGGACGAAGGGCGGAGTGTGGAAAGTCGCAGAGCATTGCTCCGTGCATCGCTCCGATTAAGTTAATGAAGGAGGATGCCAGGCCGCAGGCCGCGGCCAGTACCCCAGCCAGCAGCTTGAGCGCGGCGTCGGAGGAAACTGAAATCGAGCAGGCCAAGGCTCACGAAGGGCATTGCTAGTATTAAGAGCTTATCCCAAAATTAATAACCAGTAGATGTTAAGAGCGAAAGCGAAGTGAATCAGAGCCACATAGTTTGCTTCTTTCTTCTCCCATCGCACCAACAGACGGCGGTAGCGATTCGTCCAACCGTGTGTGCGCTCAACCACCCATCGCTTCGGCTTGTATCTGCGCTTGCCACGTTGCTTCGCAGGCTGCCCGTCGCGCTTCGGAATGTGCGCTGTGGAGCCGCGCCGTTTGACGGTGCCCCTGACCGCCGGGTAGTCGTAACCTTTGTCAGCCGTCAGATGTTGCTCGCCGCTCGTGCCCGAAGCGGGTCGCTTGACCGGGATACTCTCAAGCGTGGCGCGCACCACTTGCGAGTCGTGACGATTCGCTCCTGTGACCTGCAAGCCGATGGGCGATCCACGCTGATTCGGTCAGGACATGGCGCTTAGTGCCCAACTTCGCGCGATCCACGGGGCTTTTGCCCGTCGCCTCGCCACCCAACGGAGCCTTCGTCGTGGCGGAGTCTATGGCTTGCCAGCGCCATTGGATGCCGCGCAACTCGCCGTAGTGTTTCAACAGTCGTCGCCAGATGCGCTTGAACACTCCGCGCCTGACCCACTCTTGAAAGCGACGATGCAGCGTCGAGCCAGAACCGAACTCATGGGGCGCTCTCTTCCATTGGCAGCCCGTTCGCAGCACGAAGAGGATGCCGTCCAAGCAGGTGCGATGTGGAATGTTGGGTCTGCCGACCGTCCCGGCTCGCTTCTCTCTGCCGAGCAGCGGGCGAACCTTGTCCCACAAATCATCGGGGATGTACCATATCGTCTCAAGAGTGGTCTTGCATGTCATGACTTTGCTTCTCCAAAACAAAGTCTAAAGCATTCAACGACCGCTCTCTAATTTTGGGACAGGCTCTTAGTATTCGGCAATCCGCCGAAGGTAATTTGGTTACGGCTTGGAAACTGCTCAACCCGACAGGTAGAAGAATTATTGCGGCGAGATTTTGGCGTGATCAAGCTATTTTATGAAGACGAGCAAGTGTCGCTGCTTTCCTTATCATAACGTCACGCCGAACAACTCATGCTACTCGACCATCCAATAGCATTCCTCTCATCACTTTATCCTTGCGTTCAGTTTAGATGCCATTCAAGGGCGGCTCAATTCCGGCGCTACGCTGTGCCGGCTCGTCTTAAGCCGCGCTCACTCCGGCTGCTGCTGCTGGTCGGCGGCTTGCTGGCGGAGTTGGTCAATGATGGAACGGATGGCGCTGGCCTGTGAGCCATCGGGCGCGAGGGCGAGATATTTTTCGTAAGCCGCGACCGCCTCTTTCCAGCGTTCAAGTTTTTCGTAGGACGCGCCGGCGAGTTGATAGAGCGCAGGCTCCGAGTCGGAAAGTTGAGAGATGGCTTTCGTGAAAGCGTTGACCGCGCCTTCGTAGTCGCCCTGTTCTTCGAGCACGATGCCGAGGCCGGTGTAGGCTTCGGGCTGAAAGCCTCCGCCTTCGCGGATGGCGCGATGATATGAATTGACGGCGGCCTGCTGGTTCGCCAGAGCGCGCATGATGCGTCCCTCGACAGCAGATGCTTCCGGGAAGACCGGACGCGCGCGTCGCGCCGCAGCAATCTCCTCGAGCGCGGCGTCGTTGTCTTCCGACGACGACAGCACGCGCGCCAATCCGACGTGCGCCGCCGCGTAGCGCGGGCGCAAGCCTACCGCCTGCCGGTAAAGCTCCGCCGCTTTTTTTCGTCCCTCATCGCCGCCGCCACGCTCGCGCGCCTCTTCCGCCTGTTGAAACAAAAGCTCGGCCTCGTCTTTCGTCGGCACGAGACGGACTTCGATTGTGCCGCGTTGCGCCGGCAAGAGCGTGAGCGTGCGTTCCTGAAAGCCCGTCGCGCGCACGCGCAGTGTGTGTCGCCCCGACGTGACGGCGAGTGGCAGTTTGCCGCCCGCATCCGTGACGCCGCGCCGCACTTCATCAATCCACACGATTGCGCCGGGCTGCTGCGTGCTGACAGTCAAATTTTTCGTCGCAGATGAAGATTTTGCGGTTGTGGTCGTCTCTGCTGCTGCTGCTGGCGGCGTCGTCCGGGTATTGATGATGCGCTCCGGCCCTCTCTGCCAGACAGTTTTTTTCTTCTGCGCCTGAACACCAAACGAAGATGCGAGGATCAGCGCGACGGAGAAAGTCAGCCACAGACTCGACAGCCGCATCACGCTCGACGGCTCGTTAATTATTTTCAATCTCACTTTCATCTTCACTCTTCCTCTTCATTCGACGCGCGGCGCGGGCGCACGTTCGTCGAATTATTCAAGGGACGCACGGCGCTCGCGCCGACTTCGGGACGAAAGTGTCCGTCCGCGTCGTAGAGACGGCGATACTGGAGCGTGTTGCGGACGACGCCCTGCACGTAGCCGCGCGTCTCTTTGAAGGGCACGGCCTCCGCCCACTCGTCTATCTGGAGCGGGAGCGTCGCGCGCCATTGCACGACTCTGCCGGGGCCTGCGTTGTAGGCGGCGGCGACGTACTCGATGCGCCCGAACTTGTCGAGATTGCTACGCAGGTACGTCGTGCCGAGCTTGATGTTGATGACGGGATCGAAGAGCGTCTCGGTCTTGATGTCGCTCTCGACGCCGGCGGTGCGCGCCGTCAAGCGCGCCGTGCCGGGCAGCAGTTGCATCAGGCCAAAAGCGTTGGCCGCAGAGACGGCGCGCGCGTTAAAGACCGACTCCTGCCGGATGAGGCCGGCGACAGTGTAGGGGTCGAGATTCTTGGCGCGCGCTTCCTGCGAGATCGTGTTCCAGTATTCGAGCGGGTAAAACACGTCCCACTCTTCGCGCGTCAACTCTTCGGGCTTCATCTGCGAATAGTCTGGATAACTTTTGCGGAGCACGTTGAAGGCTTGCAGGTTGTCGTCGTGCGCGCGATAGATGCGCGCCTTCGCGAGCGAGACGCGCGGGCTGGCGGGCGCGTCCGCGAGCGCGCTGTCCAACTCGCTGTGCGCGAGATCATCCAACCCGGCGACGTTTAACTGATCGGCGCGCGTGAGCTTCGCATCTTCCGACGCGCCCGCGTTTTCTTCCGGCACAGAGACAGTCTGCAAGTTGGCGACGGCGCGCGCAATCGCAGAGTCGCCGGCGAACTTGGCCTGCGGATAAGACGCGCCGCTCTGCTCTTTCTGGTCGAGCCTTTGCTTCGCGAGCGAGCCGTACCAGTTGGCGTCGTAGCGTGAGAGCATCGCGCGATAGAGCGCGCCCGCTTCGGCCAGACGCCCTGCGCGCTCGCTATCACGCGCCGCCCAGTAACCCGCTTTGCCTCGGTTGTCCGTGTTGCGGTCGGCGTAGGCGGCGAGGTGTTCGATGAGCAGCCGCGACGACTCCGCGAAGTTGTTCGCATCATGCGCCGCCCAAGCCGTCTCGAACTGCGCGCCCGCGACTTCCGCCGCGCCGGGAAACATCTGCACCGCGAGACGGTCGAAGTAAAGCGCGTCCGTTTGATTCTTCGCCTCCTTTGCCGTCTGACCGGCGACGACGAGCGCACGCATCGTCCAGACGTTCGCCGGGTACGCGCGGCGCAACTCTTCGACGCTTGCGCGCGTCGCGTCCCACTGCTTCGCGTGCGCGTAGTGCTGCGTCAGATTGTAAAGAGCCTCGGCGCGAGTGTCGCCTGCGCTCGCGGGTACGGCGGTTAAAGCCGCGACGGTGTCCGGCGCGCGGCGCGCGTTGAAGGCCGCGATGCCGCGCTTGAGTTGCAACTGTGGCGTGGCGTGGTCGGGGAAACGCGCGAAGAGTTCGCCGTAAGCCACCGTCGCATCTGCGTAACGTTTCGCGGCGTAGAGTTTTTCCGCGCGCGTTAATGCTTCCTCGACGTTGGCGGGCGCGGTCGTGGAATTGAGACGCGCGAGCGCGGACGCCGCCTCAGTATCGTTCAACGCCGAGACGGGCGCGTAAAAATAAAGCCGCCGGTATGCGGCGAGCGAGCGCAGAGAGTTGCCGCCCTGCTCTTCGGCCTTCGCCGTCAACAGGAGCGCGTCGGCGTCGTCTTTGTCAGTCAACTTTTTGAGCATCAGCGGAACAGCCGCCTGCTGCGCGTCCGCGAAAAGCATCTGCGCGACGTGCAACGAAGCATCGCGCGCGCGCGCAGAGTCGGGGAAGTCGCGCGACACTTGCTCATAAGCGGCGCGCGCTTCGACACGTCGCCCCGCCTTCTCCAGAGCGTCCGCGCGCATGAAGAGCGCGTGGTCGCCGATTGAAGTTTGAGCGGCAATCTCGCGCGCGTCGAGCAGCGCGGCGGCTCCCGCGAAATCATCGCGCTCCAAGTGGGCGCGCGCCTGCACGATGCGAGCGAGCGCGCCCGTGCGCGTGCCCGCATAGTCGTTGACGAAATTCGTGATGACGCTCTCGGCAGGCACGACGCTGCCGCGCGTCAACACTCGCAGGCGTTCGTAAGCCGCCGGCTCGTCGGCCTTCGCGCGTTGGCTGCTGCAACTCGCGCTGATGAGCGGCAAGGCTGCGAGCGCACAGAGCGTCGCGCAGATGGCGTATGTCACGACGTGGCGGCGAGATGGCCGGAAATAGTTGCTCAAAATAATTTCAACCTTTCATGTCCCGCGCGCCGCGTGTGTGGCGCGTCGTTTTCATCAACTCTGATGCGTGCGGCGCGAGGCGTCGTTCGCCCCGTCGTCGCCGCATGATAAAACAAAAACGCCGGAGGATGAACGGAAGCGTGTGTGCTTGACGTTCGCCCTTCCGGCGTCGTGTGTGTCAGTTGCGAATTTTCGCCTAAGCTGCGACGGTCGCGCCGGGATAGTCCGCGCCGAGTTTCGCCTCGTCGCCTTCGGCAAGCGCGTTGACGAGTTCGTGATGAAAATAGTCGTAACGCCCGGAGACTTCGGGGCGGACGCGCTTGTCGTACATCTGCCGCGAGCGGTCTATGTCGTCATGCAGACGCTGGTAAAGGTCGCCGGCCTCGCGCCCGTCCTGCACTTTCTGCTCGTTGTAAAGTTTGATCTCGGAGACGAGCAGGCGCGCGAAGCGTCTGGCTTCGTTATGCGAACGCTTCTCTTCTTCGGGAACTTCGACGGGGAATTCCATGTCGAGCGCGCGACGTGATTTCGCGCCGAGCGGCGAGACATCAGCCTGCGACGATGACGACGTGACAGGATGCGCGGAGTCGTTCAACGTGTCGTCAACGAACGGGACGGGGAACGGCGGCACGGAGGCTTCAGCCCGGACACTTTCCTCTGCGGCAGCGGCGACGGCGGGCGCGTAGTCGGCGTGCATCGGTGTGGTTCCAAAGTTTTGCGACGCGCTCTCCTCTATCCCGCTCCCGGCGGTCGCTTCCACAGGCGACGCGCTGAACACCGGCGAAGCATCATCTTCATCGGTCACACGCTGCGGCGGCGTCGCGTCGTCGTGTGAAACTTCCGGCGACGGCGCGGCGGACTCAGCTTCGTGCGCCTGTTGCGTTGAAGCATCAGGCGTCGGCTGCGAAGAGTCTTCCGCTTGAGTTTGTGACGGCGTGGCGGAGGTCGCTTGAGTTGTCGTCGCCGGCGCGGATGCGGCGGGACGTTGCGTGGCGAGCAGTTCGACGGCCATGCCTGCGACGCGCACAAGCGTCTCGATGGCTTCGAGGTTGATGGAGTCGGCGTCCTGCAATGCGCTGTCTGCGTAGAGCACGGCGACGGCCTTGTCGCGCGCGACGAGCGGCACGGCGACGGCGCGTTGCGGCGGCTCTTCGCCGAGGCGACTGAAGATCGAATGGTCTTCGGCGTGCTGGCCGGGGCCGCCGCTCCAGGTTCCGCGCGTGCGGACGACTTCGGCGAGCAGCGTGTCGGAGGTAAGCGGCAGAGAGATTTCGCGCACCGCGTCGTCGCCGACCGTGCCTTCAAGCCCGCGCGCGCGCCAGCCCGTCGTGCGCTCCTGCTTGACGACGAAGAAAGCCACGCGCGGCGCGAAGGCGGCGGCGCGATTGACGAGCGCGCCGAGAATGTCGGACTGCGTGCGCTGGCCGTCGAGTTCGTCTATCGCGGCCTTGATGATGGCGACTTCGCTCGACGCGCGCGCGCGCGCAGACTCTTCCGCCGCCGCCTCGATGCCGGCGTTGCGCGCGTTACGCAGGTGCTCGCTAATGGCGACGGCGAGCGACGACGCGCCCGTCTGCGAGTCGTCGCCGATGCGTTCGGAGAGGCGCGTGAAAGCCTCGTTGAATTGGCTTTGCAGGCGCGCGATCTCGTCCTGCATTCCGCGCAGGCGCTCGGCGACGTAATGCTCGATGTCATCGCGCAAGCTCTTTTCCAAGTCTCCGCTGGACACGTATGGTTTCCTCCGCTGTGTTTTGTAATGAAGGCTTCCGAATGAGAAGCACTCTGGCCGGTTCTAAAAGGAGTGACATGTTCTCCCGGCAGCTCTCGATGAGAATAATGTGTGACGCTGGCCGCCCCTTCAAGTCCTTCCACGCCAGCTACGCGAATTATGGACGCCGACGCGGAAGAGTGTCAAGAGACTCTTTTTCCGCCGTTTTGGATTTACGTTTTCGGGTTTTAGATTTATCATGCGGCAGCAGCCAACGCACACGCCGGAATTCAACAACCGAAATCGCCTGTCTCAATTCACATGACGCGCCAGCCGAAGCAGCAGCAGAGCATACTCATCGCCGATGACTACGACGATACGCGCGAGCTTTTGCGTCTGATGCTCGAAGCCGAAGGCTTCCACATCCACGAAGCGCGCGACGGTCGCGAGGCGTTGTCTGTCGCGCGCGCCGACTCGGTCGGGCTGGCGTTGATAGACCTCTCGATGCCTGTGCTCGACGGCTGGGGCACGCTGCGCGAGATGCGCGCCGGCGAGCGCACGCGCCGCATTCCCTGCATCGCACTGACCGCGCACGCCGCCGAAGAGGATCGCCAGCGCACGCTCGCCGCAGGCTTCGACGGCTATCTCTCCAAACCTTATCATTCCAAAGAACTGATCGAACTGGTACGAAGCTTCTTCGCGCAGACGGACGATAACGCCGACAACACCACTACTGTCGCCGCCGATGTCTAACGACGAGAGCCAGCAATCGAAACCATTCGACACTTTGAGCGCGGGCGCGATCCTCGTGGCTTTCGAGAAACTTTTCGGCGGCGGGCGCGGTGTGCGTAAGTTTCCGCGCTCCGGCCTGCGCTACGTCGAGTTGGACAACGGCAGTGCGCGTCTCATCGAACAAAATCCGCAGAAGAAAACCGAATGGGCTGCGCTCGCACGCGAAGGCCATCGCGTCGCATGGCTGATGCGCGGCCCCGCGTATCTGGCGCGCGTCGTGGACGGCGAAGTCGTGATGCTGGATTGAGCGGACAGGAAAGGCAGATTAACCACAGAGGGCGCAGAGGAACGTAGAGGGAAAGCAGAGACACAAAGATTCTCTGTGCTTCCTCCGTGTTCCTCTGTGTCCTCTGTGGTTAAAATTATTCGGCCTTCAAGCGCGACGTTCGAGGATGAGCCGTGCGATGGAGCGCAGCAGATCGGTGTTGCGCGCGACGCCGTCAAGCGCATCATTCGCTTGCGCGTGGACGAGTCTGGCACGCTCGCGCGCATGGTCGAGGCCGTAAAGCGCGGGGTAAGTCGCCTTGCGCGAGCGAGCGTCTTTGCCGGGCGTCTTGCCGAGTTCGGCGACGGTCGCCGTCTCGTCGAGCAGGTCGTCCGTAATCTGGAAGAGCAAGCCGAGATCGGAAGCGTACTGCGTGACCGACTCCAACTCCGATTGAGATGCGCCCGCGATCAACGCGCCCGCGCGCGCCGCCGACGCGATGAGCGCGCCCGTCTTGCGCCGGTGAATCAACTCCAACTCCGCGCCGCCGACATCCTCGCGCGACTCTGCGGCGAGATCGTGCGCCTGTCCCGCGACCATCCCGTCGGGCGTGCCCGCCGCGCGTGCCAACTCGCTCAAGAGCCTGACGCGCAAAGCGGCGTCGAGCGTTTCGTCTTCCGCAATGGTCTGGAAGGCGAGCGTTTGCAAAGCGTCGCCCGTGAGAATCGCCGTCGCCTCATTGAACTTGATGTGACAGGTCAAACGACCGCGTCGCAGTTCGTCGTCGTCCATCGCAGGCAAGTCGTCGTGGATGAGCGAGTAGGTATGAATCAACTCGAAGGCGCAGGCGGCGGCGAGTAAATTTTCAACGCGCGCGCCGAACGTTTCGCCGACGGAGATGAGCAGCACGGGGCGAAAACGTTTGGCCGGCGCGAAGAGACTCCAGCGCATCGCTTCGTGGACGGCGCGCGGCTCGACGCTTTTGGCGGGGACGACTTCTTCGAGCTTCACCTCGACGCGCGCGCGCGCGTGTTCAATGTAGGCGCGCGTCTCTTCGCCGGACAACGCCGTGTGCGATGCGCGCGCATCAGAAGACGGTTTCATCGTCCTCCGCCTCGTCGTCCACATCTTCCGCCGCTGTCACCACTGCGTCGAACTCATCCGACTCGAACGCGCCGACGCTCGCGCGCCCGTCGCCGTCGTGCAGCAAAACTTCGATGCGCCGCTCGGCTTCGTTGAGCCTCTCCTGACATTCACGCGACAATCTCACGCCCTGCTCAAATAGCTCCAGACTTTTTTCCAGAGGCAAATCGCCGCGCTCAAGCTCGCGCACGATTCTTTCAAGACCGGCGAGTTGCGCCTCGAAATTTGGCGGTGACGCTTCTTGCGTCTTCGTTGTTGATTCTCGTTTCGGCATAACTTTTTTCTTGAGCGCGACTGTTGAGAGAGTGTTCGAGACGGACGTTCTTCATCACGGTCGGGCTTACTGCTTCTTTATCTCCTGCGCTTCTTATCTCCCACGCTTGCGGCGCGTCCCCGTCTGTTGCTGAACGCTTGTCGGTGGCGCGGGCAAACTCGATGCGACGCGCGCGGCGATGCTTGAGGCCATCGCGTCGTCTTTGACCGTCACGATTTTCCAACGCTCGCCGCTGCGCTGCAATCCTAACTCAACCGGACGATCTGCGACTTTGAGCGTGGCCGTCGCCGCATCGCTGCCTTGGTCTTTGATGTCGGCGGCGCGCGAGACGCCGAGCGCGAAGACGAAGAAGGGCACTTTACCGCCGCTCTTCTCGGCGAACCCTTTGGCTTCGCGCGCGATCTCTTCGCGCATCGTCTCGCGGACGCGCGGCAACAGTTGCGGCAACGCGGCCTCGGCCTGTGCCGTCGCGGGCATGTTTGGTATTGCTGCCGCGCCCGACTTCAACTTGTCGAGCACCTGCGGCACGAATCCTTGCGTCACGCGGTCGCTGTCAACTAACTCATCAATGGCGCGCACATCGTCGCGCTGCGCCGCGTCAACGAGCAGCGCGACGCTATAGGCCGGAGACTTCTGGTAATGTTGCCACCACAGATAGCCGCCGCCGAGCGCGGCGACGACGAGCAAGACGATGAGCAGCGCAAGGACTGAAAGAATCTTCGCCCCGCGCCCCGCACCGCCGCCCGCACCTTTGCCGCGCCGCCCGAAGCGCTTGTCGGCCTGCGCCTGCGCGACATCAATCACGATGCGGCTCTTACGCCCGCCGCCGCCCTGATTTGTTGGAGGTTGCTGCTGTGACATCAGACTTTCTCACCTCTCTCGATCTCTTCCACGCGACAACGCAACGCGCCCTCCGCGAGACGCACGCGCAACCTCTCGCCCGCCTGCACCGCATGAGTTGAACGCAACAACTTCCCGCGCGCATCTTCCGCCAGCGCATAGCCGCGCGACAACACGGCGAGCGGCGACAGCGCATCGAGCGACGCGACGGCGACGGCCAGACGCGCGCGCGCATCGTCGAGACGCGCGCGCGCCGCCGCTTCCATCTCCGTCCGCGTGACGGCCAGACTCACACGCGCGTCGGAAACACGCGCCGCCGAACGCACGGGCGAGAGACGCCGCACCGCTTCTTCAAGTCGCCGCCGCGCGCTCCGGTGTCTCTGCGCGATCAATTTTTCCAGACGCGAGCGCGCTTCGTCCGTGTCGTCGCGCGCCGCACGCAGGCGCGTCCGCACATCGTCGAAGCCGTAAGACATCGCCGCTTCCGCCACGCGCGCGCGCTCCGTGATGACGCGATAGCGCGCCGAGTTGACGAGTTTGTGGGTCATGTCCCGAATGTAAGACGCGATTTCGTCCTCGCGCTCGGCGACGATCTCGGCGGCGGCAGTCGGCGTCGCGGCGCGCACGTCCGCCGCGAAGTCCGCGATGGTCACATCCGTCTCGTGCCCGACCGCAGAGATAACCGGAATCACGGACGCGCGAATCGCACGCGCCACCTCCTCGCTGTTGAAAGCCCAGAGGTCTTCGCTTGAGCCGCCGCCGCGCCCGACGATAATCGCGTCCACGCCTTCTTCATGCGCGCGACCCTTCAGCACGGCGCGCGCGTGATGCTCGTTCAAAAGCCGGATGGCGCGCGCCACTTCGCCCGCCGCGCCTTCGCCCTGCACGCGCGTCGGCGCGATGAGGATGCTGACGGTGCGCGTCCGGCGTGCGATGGTGCGGATGATGTCGCGCAGAGCCGCGCCCGCTGTCGAGGTGACGACGCCCACGCGCCGCGGCAGCAGCGGCAACTCTCGTTTGAGCGCGGCGTCGAACAAACCTTCCGCCGCCAAACGCTCGCGCAGTTGCTCGTAGGCTACGCGCAGCGCGCCCTCGCCCACGGGGTCGAGCGCCTCGACCGTGATTTGATACTCGCCGCGCGGCTCATAGACGGTCAGACTTCCGCGCACGCGCACGAGCAAGCCGTCCACGGGGCGAAAGCGGATGCGGCAGTTGACGCCGCGAAAGCAGGTCGCACGCAGGTGCGCGCCCTCGTCTTTAATCGTGAAATACCAGTGGCCCGACGGCGCAGCCTTGAAGTTTGAAATCTCACCCTCGATCCACACGGCGGCGAAACGATTCTCCAGCGCGCCGCGCACCTGCGAAGTCAGTTCCGAGACGGTTAGCGGTCGCCTCTCCGTCTCGTCGAAGAGCGACATAAGCAAGGGACGGGTCATAAATTCAGGGATGAAGGATGAAGGATGAGGGATGAAAAGTAAACCCGAAAGCAATGATGAGTGATGAATGATGAATGATGAATATCAAGCAAGGCACTTGTCTTCATTCATCATTCCGCATTCATCGTTCCGCATTGCTTTTCGCGTAGTAGCCCTGTCGATAAAGCAGGCGGAGTTTTTCTTTGCGGAGCGCGGGATTCGTGACTTCGATCTGGACGCGGCGGAACACGCCGTCGCGCTTTTTGTTGGCGGGCGAATAGGCGATGAGATATTGCGAGCGCAATTCCGTCTCGATCTGCGCGAAGGCGGCGTCAAGCTCTTCTTTCGTTTTGGGAAAGAAGGCGCGTCCGCCCGTGCGCTCGGAGATTTTGCGGAGCGCGCCGTCGTCAATCTTGAAGTTCTTACGGTCGCCGATGCCGACGGAATAAATGACCGTGTTGGCTTTGACGGCCACGTCCACCAGTTCATCTTTCATCGTGACGCTGCTCGTATCGTCGCCGTCGGAGAGCAGGATGGCGGCGCGGCGCGTGCGCTCAGGCGTCTGCAACAAAACGTGATTCGTGGTGGCGTAGAGCGCGTCCCAGATACCCGAAAAACAACGCGCGTCGTCTTCAACCGTCCGGCTGTTTTTGCACTCCGGGTCGTCGGGCGGAATCTCGATCTTGAGACGCTCAACCGCCGCGTTCAACCGCGCGCGCTCCGCCGTCAATTCCTGTTCGACGAGCGTCTTGCCCGTGAACGAGACGACGGCGACGTTGTCTTTCGACGGACGCATGACGCGCTCGATAAACGTGCGCGCGGCGTTCTTTTCATCCGGCAGCGTTCCCTCCTGCGAACGGCTGAGGTCAATCACGATGGCGAGCGAGAGCGGCAAATCCGTCTCGCGTTGAAAGATGGAAACAGTTTGCGGCACGCCGTCTTCAGTGACGCGCACGTCCTCTGCTTTCAATGTCGTGATGAAGCGACGGTCTTTGTCAATCACCGTCAGCAAGATGTCCGTCAAGTTCGTCTCGATGCGCTCGACTTCCTCATCCGCATCCACCTTCGGCGTCGCGACCGGCACAGGCGTCGCGCGTGGTTGCGGCTTCGTCATCTGCGGCGCGGCGTTGTTGTTTTGCGCGTGCGTGCCCGTGAGCAGCAATACGGCGGCGACGAGGAAAAGAAAAAGAATGCGCGAAGACATCTGTGCCATCCTATGCGTATGAAATTTTTCGGCGCGTGGGTTTGAAAAGTTTTACGGTGTCGTCGCCGGCTGCGCTTCCACGCCGATTGCCGGACTGAGGCGGACGGATGCGCCTTCACGCCCTATGACGCGCACACGCACGCGCGCGTCGCGCCGCACGTCCGCGCTCGACTCGTAAGTAATCGTGTAGGCAGTGCGAAGCTGCGCGACCACGTCGTCATACGCGCTCTGCAATTGATCGAGGCGCGTGATCGGATAATAGACGCCGCCTGACACGCTCGCGAGTTTGCGCCCCTCTTCGTCGGCGCGCGAGGTTAGCGTCAGGAATCGCGCGCGCATCGGGTCGAGCGTCTCGGACGGAGCCGTCGCGCTCGACGCGGGAATCAGCCCCGAAGGAATGTAGAGCGGGTAGATGAGCGCGCCGGTTTCAATCACTGATTCGAGGATGGTCGGGAAAGGAATAAACGAGCGGTTGTCGTCGCCGTCGGACAACAGGACGATGGCCGTGCGCTCGCCGCGCAGGGGTTTGAGCGTGTGGACGAGCGAATAGCCGAGCGCGTCATAGACGGCAGTCGCGCCGCCTGCCTGTATGTCCTTGATTCTTTCGGCGAGCAGCGTGCGGTCGGTCGTGAAATCCGAGATGAGTTGCACGTCATCGCGGAAGCTGACGATGGCGATGCGATCTTCGGGGCTGACGGTCTTGACGAAATTGAGCGCGGCTTTGCGTATGAAGTCCAAGCGTTCTTCGACACTACCCGACACGTCGAGCAAGAGCACGAGATTGAAAGGCGCGCTCGACTGCGCGACGGATTTGACCGCGCGCTCCTGCCCGTCTTCGATGACCGCGAAATCTTTTTCCGTCAACCCGCTCAGAGAGCGCCCGTCTCGATCCGTGACGCTCGCCTGCAAGCGCGCGAGATTCTGGCCGGCGGCAGTGCGGACGTTGAAGGGATCGCGCCGCGCCGCGCCAAGCGTCGGAGCGTCTGCGCGCGGCGGCAGAGTCTGCGCGTAATCGCCGACCAGACGCGGCACGACTTTGCGTATCGCGTCCGTCAAATCCTGATCGCCGCTGCGTATGATGGCGCGCGCCGCGTCCGTCAATTGGCGCGGGCGCAAATCCGAGGGAACCATCGCTTCATCCGCGACACCGAAGAGGACGACGCCGCGCGCCGTCGTCAACTGCAATTCGATGCGCGCGTCCGGCTTCGCTTTTTTGTCGCCGAAGCGCCCGGAAATTTCGTAGCCGCCGCCGCGCTGCTGTTTGATTTTCGGTAGTTCCACTTCGCTGAACACGCGCGGGCGTGCGAGCGTCCACTGAAAGTTATAGCGCAAGGCATCGAGCGGTACGTCGGCGCGAATCGTGCCCGTGTCGGTCGAGACTTCCGCCGATGCGATGTTGCCAACCACGTCCGCCGCGCCGCCTTCAGTCTCGATTTTTATCTTCGCGCGCTCAGGCACGCGCACGGTGATGTCTATGCGCTCGCGCTCAAGCGCGTCGCGTTGCATCGCGGAGAGCTTCAAGCCTGTCGCCACGCGCGCCGCCGCGCTTTTTCTCTCCGCCTCGCGCTCCACATCAATCGAAACACCGCTGCCACTGCTACTGCCCGCCTCGACATGCACGTCCCTGTCGGTGACGCGCGCGCCGGGCGATGTCGCGCGAATGGAAATTTTCTTCTGCTCTGCGGAAGCGATGATGGTCACGCGCCCCGTGCGATTCTTCACGCGCAACACACTTTGCGACTGCGGCGCGTCCAACTCGCGCTCGTAGCCTTCCTGCGCGCGCGCCGATGTCGTGCCGATGCCAAGCAGCAAAAGTGTAAGCGCGAGTTTGATGAGAGCGAGTTTGTGGAGACGAAAATTTGCGCGCGCGCGGCGTGGCGTGGCGGCGATGTGTTGGAGCATGACGTGACGATGTGGCATGTCTAAAGTCGCACGGATCAAGCAAGGCAAGTAATGAGTGATGAGTGATGAGTGATAAGAAAGAATCTCTTGTCTCCTCTTATCACTCATCACTTATCACTCATCACTCTTATCCATTTCTCTTCTTGACGAACTCCGTCAGAGCATCTTTTAACTGCTCGACCTGTTCGGTGTTGAGCGCGCCGGTGACGGCCTGCCCGTCCTGAAAAGCGATGACCGTGACGCGCCCGTCCATCTGGAAGTTGAAGGTAAACGCGCTGCCGTTCTCAAGCTCGTAAGCGAGTGTGGGCGAGACGCTGGCCGCGCTGTTCGATTCAAGCATGTCGTCTTTTCTCCGTCGGTGTATTTGAAATTTAAGAGCCGCGCTGGTTTTGTAGTTTAGCAGAAGTCCGCCGCGCGCGTGACAGTGTGTGCGCCGCCGGCATCGCGAACTCGAAACGCCGTCAACGAACCGTGACGCGCGGCGACGCATCTGATAGTTTGTCGTCTTGAATCCGTTTAAGCCCCTTGTTATTTAATTTCTTCGTCGTCCATAAACTTTATCGAAGATGAAGCAATCCCGAAAACACTTCGCACTTTTCGCCGTCGCACTGCTGGCTGCACCGCTCATTTTGCTCGCGCTGTTCGCCGCGCGTCCCAGCTCAAACGTCGAGACGGATACGCTGGCACGCACGAACGCGGCGACGTTGACCAATGCTGCTGCGGCTGTTGATCTGAGCGCAGCGGCGGCGCGCAACGCGACGCTGAGGAACGAACTCGTCTGGACGTTCGGCGGCAAGCAGCAGCGCGGCTGGTATCTCTACGACGCGCTGATTGGCCGCCTGCTCGAAACTGACAGGGGCGCGGAGACAACAGAGTTCGCCGCGTCGCTCGCACGCTGGCAGAGGAAGCGTGGACTCGCCGCGTCCGGCATCCTCGACGAAGAGACGCTTCTCGGCATCATCAGCGCATGGCAGAGCATCCGTCTCAAAGACAAGTCTTACCCGAACCCTGACCAACTGCTCGTCGCGCCCGTCGCGGATTTTTTCGACGCGACGCGACCCGACGACCAGCGACAGATCGAGCGGCAGACCTACGCCGCTTATAAAAAGATGATCGCGGCGGCGGTGGCCGACCGTTCGCTCAAACTGTCCGCGACACGCAATGGCGAACTCTCGCCGTCAGAGAAATATCTGAAAATCATCTCGGCCTTTCGCTCGCGCGAGCGGCAGGAGCAGTTGCGACAGCAGTCGCCCAACTCCGGGAGCGCGGGACTTGCCGTCAACAGCCCGCACTTCACGGGGCGCGCGCTCGACCTCTACGTCGGCGGCCAGCCCGTCGAGACGAGAGACGCGAACCGTGCCATTCAAGTGCAAACTCCCGTTTACAAATGGCTCGTCAAAAACGCCTCGCGCTTCGGCTTCCGTCCATATTTTTTTGAGCCTTGGCACTGGGAACATGTTGAGTAAGGCAAAAGGCAAAAGTAAAAAGGCAAAAGGAAAGAAGAAGATAAGGCGGCTGCCTTTCGTCTTCACTTTTGCCTTTTGCCTTTTACCTTTTACCTTTTGCCTTCTTCGCGGGGATGACGGGCGCAATGTGGCCGTCTTCGAGCGCGCGGCCACGCTCGATGCTGGTCACGTCAACGATGAACTGCGTGCCGGGTTTCACTTGCGCGAGCATTTGCCGGAGCGTCTCATCGTCCACGTTTGAAACATGCGCGCCGCTTGATGAGAGTTCATCGCGGAGACGTGCGACGGTGTTGGTGTGGCGTTCGTACACGTCCGGGTAGATGTGGAGCGCACCCGCTTCGACGACGAGCGTGTCGTAGTTGATGTCAAAGTTGAGCGGCGCATCGAGCGGGATGAGCAGTTGCCGCGTGCCCATCTTCGCGAGGTTGATTTGCTTCGGCGTGACCGGCAAGTCGCGCGCCGCGATGATTTTTTCCGCGAGGTCGTAGAGGTCTGTGCGGAGCACGCGGACGCAGCCGTGCGAGACGAGATTGCCGGGGTCTGTCACCTTCGCCGCCTGATGAATCAGGTAGCCGTCGCCGAGCGGAATCTTGACCTTGCCGAGCGGGTTGCGCGGGTCGCTCGCCTTGATGACTTCGCCGACGGCGACGCCCTTGTGCGTGCTCACCCATTCGCTCGCGGGCGGAATCCACGCGGGATTCCAGATAATCTCGTCGGCCACGCGGTCGCCGATGTAGATGGGATATTCCTTCATGCCGACGCCGATCCAGTAGGACTTCACTTCCCTGTTGTTCTGCCAGAGCGTGAGACGAAACGAAGGCACGTTGAGCGTCAACTTGATGTCTGTCTGCCCGGCCTCGAACTCCGCACGCTCGATTTTTCCGCCCGTCAGTTTGTCGGAACGCTCGGACTCGAATCTCTCATACTTCGGCGCATTATCACCGCCGCCGCTTTGCGCGTAGGCGCGCCCGCCAATGTTGAGCGAGACCGTCGCCGCGAAGACGACGCACGACAGGCACGCGCGCATAAAGTTGAATTTTTTATCAGCCTGCATATCTTTTCAAATTCTTTCCGCTTCACATCTTGATGGCATCAATCAGCGCCCGATGATTCCGAAGTAGAGCAGCGCGGACTGCACGACGCCGATAAAGAAACCCATGAAGAGGCCGAAAAGTTCGATGGTTCTCAGATGCTGCTGCGCGACGGAGAGCACGAGCTTTTCAAGTTTTTCCACCGGATAGCCGGAGACTTTCTCGCGCACGATGCCGCCGATGTCGAACTCCCCGATGGCCGTCGGCAGACGCTCGCGCGCGGCAGATGTGATGCGGTCAGTCAAAGCTGCGCTCGCCGCGCGCACTTTCTCTTCCGGCACATAGTCGGAGAGTCGTCCGATGGGCGCGGCGAGCAGCCGCTCGACCTGCGTGCTGACGACGCCGTTAATCTGTCGCGCCGTCTCTTCGCTCGCGAGCAGTCCGAAGAGAGCTTTCGCGAGCGCGCGTTTAATCTTCTCGTCGGAATCGGGGCGCGCGTGTTCGAGCAGGGCGCGGAGCGTGTGCGGGCGCAGGCGTCCGAGCGCGTCTGTCGCGTAGGCTTTGACGGAAGCGGACAACTCCGCACTCTGCGCCATGGAGAGTATGCGCGACGCCACTTGCTCTTTAATCAACGCGAGTTTGTCGGGCGCGATCTGCCCGACGAGTTCGTTGATGGGACGCGCGAGCACGCCGTCAATCGTCGAGTCGAGAAACTCCTGCGCCTGATGCTCGAACGCTTCGCCGCTCAGGAATTCACCGACGCGGCGCGGCAGAGTCTTGTTGACCATCTCGTCAACTTCGCGGTGGATGCGGTCGCGAGAGAGAAAGATTTTTTTGACGAAAGAAAGCTGCCCGTAATAATCGTCAACTTCGTGCTTGATGAGCGCGCCGATCTGCGTGCGCGTGCGCTGGTTGGTGGCGATGTCGGTGATGTGGCGGACGATGGGCGGCACTTCGCGGTCTATGCGCGCTTTGATGATGGCGACAGTCTCAGGCGTGAACATCTCTGCGAGCGTCGCGTCGCTTTGCGCGAGTTCATCGAGACGCGCGCTGACGAAATCGCGCACCTTCGTCTCAAAGCCGCGCTCTGTGACGAGACCGCGAAAGCGTCCCTCGATGAAGTTGAGCGCTTGCCCGAACGTCTCTTCGTTGACGATCTCGCTCAGGCGTTGCGACAGCACTTCATCAACGCGACGATCAACAAACGCATGGACGGCGGCGCGCGTCTCTTCGCTCTTGAGAACGTCCGTCACGTAATCGCTGACGCGCAGTTGCAAGGCAGAGATAGCGTCGAGGACGGGCGCGCGGAGTTGTCGCGGCAGCGCGTCCACGAATGAAGCGTAATTTTTATCGAGCAGTTCTTCGGTGTAAGAGTTGACGAACGATTCGACTTTACGTTGGAAGAATCCCGTCTCGAACAGCGCGTGGACGATGGTGTCCTGCGAGACGAGTTCGTTGCCGACAGCGTTGGCGATGGTCTGCGCGAGACGCTCGCGGTGGCGCGGAATCATCCCCTGCGGCCAGACGGTCAAGCCCAGAAACTTGACCGGGCGATGCGGCCTGAACAGCATCCGCACGGCGAGCCACGCCGCGCCGTAGCCGTGAAAAGTCGCGACGACGATGATGATCAGCAGCTCGAACCACTTGCTGTGGATGGCCTCACGAATCAGTTCGATAGCGAAAACTCCCCTCAGACACGCCACGCGAAATTTTCATGCGAACAGATGCGATGCTAAACGCGCGGGCGAAGCGCGTCAACAAAGGAATTTTCCGCCGGCCATACAGAGGACTCGCACACGCCCCGCACGAACTTTCCCCGCACGCGACCCAGCAAGCCCGGATCGCGACCAAACTGACTTTAGTCGTCATTAAATTACTGCGGGGTTGCACATGAATGTGACCGGAGATTAACCACAGAGGACACGGAGGGGCACAGAGGCAGAACAGAGGAGACCATCAAACCTCCGTCTTTCCTCTGTGTCTCTCTGTGTCCTCTGTGGTGAAAACTCTTTCTCTCAACCCGCACTCAATCGCCAACCGCTATAAGTTTTATTCGCCATTAAATCAACTTTACATGCGTCTCAATCTACTCACATTGCGACAAACTCTACTCACATCGCGGCAATGTTTACTCATCTCGCGACCGAGTCAACTTCAATCGCGACTTCAACCACTCAGACGATAATCAAACTCGCTTACATCACGCCCGAACTTACTCGCATCACCATCATCAAACTCTCTCTAATCGCGAGACAACTCGCTTATCTGGCCCCTTTATCCTCTAACGCCACGATCTCAACACAGCCACATATCAGGCCATAACGCCCGCATGTTAGTTTGTGCGGTGCGGTATAATATGCGATAGAACCATCTGAAAGCGGCGGCCTCGGACGCTGGATGTTCGATGCCGCCGCACAGAGTTGGTCTAACGCTGCGGCTCAACCCGACTCGCTCCGACGTACTCTGTTATCATTTATATGCTGTGCTCGCGGGTTACCCGCAGCGTTAGACGGCCTAACAGGAGATAACGATGGCGCTCTGGAAAGTTACCTGCCTTGAAAATGAATATCCGGGCATGTGGCAGCGTTGGTATCGACAACAATGCGTAGGCATCGGCTGGCCGCCCCACGACGGCTTCAAGCTTGAGGGACCCACAAAGGGCGGCCGGGGGTGGAGTCGCGCACGAAAAGCGCTTAGAGAGGTAGAGGTTAACGACTATGTCATTGTTGCCCTTCAAAATAACCGTGTTGGTCGCCTCGGCCAAGTAACCGGCAAGGCCATCGCTGACTCGGAATGGAAGCCTCTCGTACCCGAGAATCCCCGCTATCTGCCTCACGGTGAAATGGGCCGGCGGATCCTCGTGCGATGGGATTTGACCGTAGGTCCAGATGGCTTGGACACGGTCGTGGCCCTTCCGACAGGGATTCGCTTTAACTCCGGCGAGTTGCGATCAACCCTGACGTGCATCCGTTCGCACACTGTGCGAGACCTCCGTGAAGCGATGAATGACCAAGCCAACTGGGTCGGTCTTCTATCCCACTTCGTTTACGAGCAAGCATTGTCTGGTTATATCGCGGCCTACCCGCATCATTTGGAAGATGGACTCGCTCGTCATCCGAACGACAAGATCAGGGAGAGAGTGTTCGACGATTGCTCCCGCCTCGATGTGCTACTTATTGATCGGAACGATGTGCCGGTAATCGTAGAATGCAAGCAGGGTGAACCCACCATAGCGAACCTGACGCAGATTCGCAATTACATGCACCGACTGGAGCGAGAGACCGGGGTCGTACCGCGAGGAATTCTCGTTCACGGCGGCGCACGAAAGCTTCGCGCTGATGTCGCTGAGGCATCGAAGGTCTCGCCGAAGGTTGAACTTGTCAAATATAACTTGGACGTTACATTTGTAGGGAGCAGTTAATTTGACCCGGCCGTCTAACAACTCATTCAACCGGAGCGTCAGTTAGCTTGTCTTTCATCGAGAACCTGCGTGGTGTCGGCGGTTCGTCACGCACGGTTAATTCGAGCGTTAGGCGTCAAACATCGTATGATTTTCTGGAGAGCACATGAGAAACCAAGATAACTCTACAAAGCGAATCGGCATCTTCCTCCCTCCCGGCGAGGGACGCGCTTACCCGATGGGGCGAATCAGCGCCGTCTTTAAAGCTGACGGAGATGAAACACAAGGAGGATATTCTATCTCCGAGTGGTGGCTAGAGCCGCACACGCAGGGGCCCGGAGCGCACTCACATGAGGAAGACGACATCTTCTATGTGATCGAAGGAACTATGAGTATTCTCGTCGGAGAGAGATGGATTGACGCGCCTAAGGGGTCTTTCGTGTTAGCGCCGGGTGGAGTGACACATGGTTTCGAGAACCGAAGTGCAAATCGAGCCGGGGTGCTGAACCTCTCGATTCCCGGCGATTTTGAGCAGGACATGCCGGGAATTGCCGAATGGTTTACGTTGAATCCTCCGCCTGATGCCTAACGACTCAGCGGCTGAAAATGTGCGTCATCGAATATCCTTCTCGCGCGTGATGTGGCGTCAAGACGGCACGCCCTGACTCTTAACTTTTTAACGTCGCGTCCCCGCGCTTACTTTTTCGCCGGCTCGATTTCGTATTTCACTTTGAGATAGAGCGTGAATTGCACGACCGGCTCGATGACGATGGGGTTGACGACTTCGTCGAAGCCGTCTGCGTTCAGCGCGTTGAAGAAAAACGTGCGGCTCTTGCGCGCGCTCTGGACTGTGTACTTCTGACGCGGCACGTCGTTGCTCACGTCTTCCGACTCGTAGGCCGTGTAGGAGTCGTACATCTCGGTGGGGAAATAAATGCTCGGCTTCGAGGCGTAGATTTGCGCGGGCGGCAACAGACGTGTGTCGAAAAGTTTTTCGTAGCGCGCGGCTTTCCCCTTGATGATTCGCGCGGCCTCTTCCATCAATTTGTCTTCGACGCCCGCCGTGTCGCGGACGATGTAGTCCACCTTGATGAGATCGAAGATTTTCGAGCGCGACGCGGCGATGACGAGTCTGTCGAGCAGCGCGCGGTCTTTGTAGTGGACGGAGACGTTTTTCTTCAACTCGAAGCCGACGAGTCTTTCCTTCGCCACCTCGCCCGTCACCTGATAGCCGTAAATTTTATTCTGCGCCGCGAAGTCAACGAAGGTGTCAGACGCGCCGACGCCCAACTCCTTCAACGCACCGGCGAACTCTCCCACCGTCGCATCCATTTTCTGATTGCACTCGGCCACCGTGACGCACTCTTCGGATACGCCGAAGACCGCGACGTGCTCGTCCGCCTTGACGTTCATCAACACGCTCGCCTCGATGAACATGCTGGTCGCGGTCGGCGGAGCTTCAGCCGCCGACGCCGCGCGCTTGCTGCGCTCGTTTTGCTCGGCCTTCGCGTTCGCGCCGGACTGCCCGTAGCCGATGTTGCCGCTGGCCTGCGCGAAGCACATGCTGCTGCTCAAACTCGCGCATAGCATCATCACCAGCGCGGCCAACGTGACGGTCTTCATGTTTTTGCTCCTTCGTGTGTTGAGACGTAAGCTGCAGGCGAGGATTCTATAGCGGTTTGCGAATGAGTGCGATATGAGAGAAAGATTTTTCACCACAGAGGACTCAGAGAGACACAGAGGAGACCATCAAACCTCTGTCTTTTCTCTGTGCTCCTCTGCGTCCTCTGTGGTTAATCTCTGGCCGCATTCATGTGCAACCCCGCAGTAGTGCGCTTCGTCGTTTTGAACAATATGCGATTTGCGATGTTCGGTTGTAGAATGCCTCTCAAACGACGGCCATCGCAGACAACGATTTCAGGGGGAACAGACCATGACGACTCTTCGCTTACATCGCTTACATCTTCGCGCGCCAATTTTTCTGCTGACATTCTGCATCAGCCTCTCGTGCCTGTGCCTTGAGGCACGCGCGCAGCAGCCATCGAGCACGCCCGCTGCCGCTGATGCTGTCCCACAAACTCCCGCGCCCGAGTTGCCGGCGAATGGCCGCGTTAGTAATCACACCGACCAGAACGGCGCGAGCGGGCAGGCGCAGGATGGAAATGTGCAAGTGCTTCCCGGCACGCCTAACTACTGGTACGCTTCGCCGCCGCTGACCTCTGAGCAGAAGATGAAGCGATCTCTGCGCGCCGCCTTTCTGCGTCCTGAAGACTACATTTACGCGACCGTCACCGCCACGATTACGGAAAGGCGCGAGCGCGCCCAGCCGCAGAAAACCGGCGGGGATCGTTTCGCCGACGGCCTCTCACGCTTCGCGCGCGACTTCGCTACGCTCAGTGTTGACGAAGCGCTCGGCTCCGGCGTCTATCCCTCCATCTTCAAGCAAGACCCGCGCTATTCGCCTTCAATCAAGCATGGTTTCTTCCCGCGCGCCTTTCACGCCGCGAGCCGCGAGTTCGTCACTTATAGCGACGCGGGGAAGACACAGCCGAACTATTCGCGACTGCTCGGCTCGCTCTCGGCCAGCGCCATCGCCAACATCTACGAGCGCGACACGCCCGGCCACCGGCGCATCGGCGTCTCGCCGACCTTTCAACGTTTCGGAACCTTCGTCGGCTTCGAGATTCTCTCCAACATCGTCTTCAAAGAGTTCGGCCACGACATCAAAAAAATATTCAAGCTCTAGAGCGGTTTGCAAATCAATGTACGGTAGGCTGTCAGCCTGCCGCCAACTATGTGTGAGCGGCAGGCTGACAGCCTACCGTACATTCAAACCAAATCTGCTCTAAGGCGGTGAGAGTTCTTTGTTGTCGTCGTTGATTATTTTTCCACGTCAATGATGGGGCTGCCGCGCTCGGAGGAGAGCGCGTAATTCGGGAGGACGCGGAAAGCCGTCAGCCCGACGGCCACGCGGTCGCCGACTTCGAGCGGCGCGGTCGCCGTCTCAGGCTTCGGGCGTGTGACGAAGATGGGGACGCCAGTGCGCTGTTCGGATGTATTGATGGTCACGTTGTAGAGCGGCGGCTCATCACCTGTGGCGCGGCGCGCGATAAGATCGAGACGCACCGTGAGGCGTTCGTATGCGCCGACGAAATGCTTTTCTTCGATGACGCCGTTCGTCAGGCGACGGCAACCGTCGGGCAACAGGCCGGACTTGCTCAGATGAACGTCTTCGGGGCGGAAGACGAGTTTGACGAACTGCCCCGCGCGAAAACGTCTCGCTTCATCGGGCGCGGGGATCGAGGCCGTGCCGATCTCGACCGTGCCGCCTCCGCTGACGACGCCGAGCAGCAAATTAGCCGCGCCGAGAAAAGTCGCGACGAACTCGGTCTCCGGGCGATTATAGACTTCGTCGGGCGTGCCAATTTGTTCGAGTCGTCCCGCGTTTAAGACGGCGATGCGGTCGCCGAGTTCGAGCGCTTCCTCCTGATCGTGCGTGATGAAGATGGCGGGCACGTTGACCTGTCTGAGGAGCGCGCGGATTTCGCGTCGCAGGTGGACGCGCGTCTGTGCGTCGAGCGCGCCGAAGGGCTCATCGAAGAGCAGCACTTCGGGTTGATAAGCCAGCGTGCGCGCAATCGCCACGCGCTGCTGCTGCCCGCCGGAGAGTTGCGAAGGGTATTTGCGGCGATGCTCTTCGAGTTTGATCAGCGCGAGCAGGCGTTCAACCGTCTCACGGATTTCTTTGCGCGGGCGTTTGCGTATGCGTAAGCCGTAGGCGATGTTGCGCTCGACGTTCATGCGCGGAAAGAGCGAATAGTTTTGAAAGATGACGCCGACGCCGCGCTCGCGCGCGGGCAAATCCGTCACGTCGCGCCCGTGCAGGCGGACGCTGCCCGTGTCGGGCTGTTCAAGCCCCGCGATGATGCGAAGGATAGTTGTCTTGCCGCTGCCCGACGCGCCCAACAGAACTAACGCCTCGCCCTCCGCCACATCGAAGCTCACGTCTTCGAGGACGCGCGCGCCCTTATACTTTTTGCTCAGGCCGAGCACGCTGGCCGCCGTCGCCGTCGCTGCTGTCACGCCGCTGCTCGACTTGTTATTTGTCGCGCGCTCGTCCGAGTCCGCACGCGCTTCTTCGCGCGCCGCTTTGCCCGCACGCAAGCCCAAAATATCTGTGCCCTCTTCCGGTCGCATAGTTCTGTTATCTCACTCGGCGTCGAGCCAATCGCGCGCGAAGAACAGGATGCTGAAGATGACGAAAGAGAAGAGCGCGAGCACAATCGCGATGGCGTTGGCCGACTCGATCTGCCCCTCGTTGAACTTGGCGAAGATGTAGAGCGGCGCGGTCTGCGTCCGTCCCGCGAGATTGCCGGAGACGAGAATGGTCGAACCGAACTCGCCGACGGCGCGCGCGAAGGTCAGGAGCGCGCCCGTCACAATCGCGCCGCGCAGAGAGGGCAGCGTGACGTGCCAGAAAGTTTGCCAGCGCGTCGCGCCCATCGTCGCCGAAGCCTCTTCGAGCGAGCGGCTCATCGTGTCGAAAACCGGCTTAATGACGCCGAAGGCCAGCGGAAAAGTGACGAAGATATTGGCGAGAATGATGGCGTAGGCCGTGAACATCAGTTGCACGCCGTGCGGTGCGAGCAGTCGTCCGAGCGTGCCGTAAGGCCCCCACAAGAGCAGCAGCGCGAAGCCCGCGACGGCGGTCGGAATCGCCGTCGGCAGCGAGATGATAACGATGATGGCGTTGCGTCCCCAGAAGTTGTAGCGCGAGAGCACGTAAGCCGCGAAGAGGCCGAAGACGACGTTGAAAAGCGTCGCCCAAAAACTCGTCACCAGAGAAAGCTCAAGCGCAAAGACGGCCTCCGGCGCGGTCAAGGCCGCCCAGAAAGAACCCAAGCCCTTGCTCGTCCCGAAAATAAAAATTGACGCCAGCGGCAGCAACACGAGCGGCAGCATCACGGCCAGCATCGTCCCCACGCTTAGAGGCCGCACGATGTCGAAGCCGCGCACATGTCTCATTGATGGAAGCGCCGTACTCATAAGTTCAAGGTGATAAGTGATGAGTGATAAGTGATGAGAAAATCATGTCTCATATCACTTAACTGCCCTGTCGTTTAATGTGCTGTGAAAGACCGAATATCATGCGACCAATGTGGTCGAGTTCCGCATGTAGCTCCTCGTAATCGGACACTGCAATGAAACCGAGCCGGTGGGCGATCAGAATTTCGGTGGCAAGCTCACTCGCGGAGCCTTGTGCGTTTGAGAGAAAATAGACGAACTCCTTCGGTGATTGGCGTGCCGCTCCCTCGGCTATGTTTGCAGGGACGGACACGGCAGCACGCCGTATCTGCGAGGTCAGGCCGAATTTTTCCTCCTTTGGAAAAGAATCCGTAAATTTATAAACTCTCACCACGTAATCAACGGCTCTGCTCCACACATCCAACTTTTCGTGAGGTCTCATACTTTCCACTCCTCTCTTACTTATCACTCATCACTCATCACTCATCACTTTTTCTTCTGCACCTGATTCTGAAAGACACCTGCGATAATTTCCGGGTAGGCGCGCGACCAGCCGCCGAAGAGTTCGACGGTGAAAGGCATTTCGATATGCGCGAACTCTTTGTGCTCGTCGTTTAATGATTCGTCCGTGATTGAGCGGAAGTGATATTTGACGAAGGCGCGCTGCGCTTCCTCGCTCCAGAGATATTGCAAAAACGCTTCGACGATGGGACGCTCATCCGCCGTCACGTTGCGATCTATGATGACCGCCGGATGCTCGCTGAAGATGGTTGACTGCGGGACGACGACCTCGACGGGCGCGCCCGCTTCTTTCATCAACAGTCCTTCGAGTTCGTAGGTGATGAGCGCGTCGCCGTTGCCGAGTTCAAACTGCGTGCGCGCTTCGCGTGCGGAGCCGGGCGTCGAGATAACGTTGCGCCAGATGGCCTGCAAAGTTTTCAAGGCGCGCGCCTGATCCTGCCCGCCCGACTGCGCCTCAGACTTTTTCAACTCCGAGCCGTAGATGGCGAGCAGAGACCATTGCGCGCCGCCCGAACTGACGGGGTCTGGATGAATCAGCTTCACGCCCGGCTTCGCGAGGTCTGCGAAATCGTGGATGCCTAGCGGGTTTCCTTTGTGGACGAGAATGACGAACGGCGTCTTGTTGACGATGCCTTTGTGCGGCGCGGCGTGCCAGTCGGAAGTGACGGCCTTGCCCGCGACGAGCCGGTCAACGTCGCGCTCGATGGAGAGGACGGCCACATCCGCGCCGACGCCCTGCAAAATTTGATTGACGATGGTTTCAGACCCGGCGAAAGAGGAAGTGAAACTAACATCCTCGCCGTGCTCCTGCTTCCACTTCGCGGCGAAGGCCGGATAGATGCCCTTCTCCAGCGACTCTTTCATAATCGAAAAGCCATAGACGGTGATCGTGCGCCCGCCGCCGCTCGTCTTGGTCGGCGACTGCGGCAGGCAACTGCTCGCCGACAGCAGCATGAGCGGCAGCATGACGGCGAGCGATGCACGCCACCATCGGCCAGTATCGAGTCGAAGCGTCTTTTCACGCGCGAGACCGCGTGCGCCACGCCTGCTAACGTCTGTAGTCTTCTCCACCTTAATCAACTCCTTCCAGTCCTTCCGCGTGCCGCAAAACGGATACCCAAAGATTTTCCGGCGTGCCTTGATTGTCGGCTTCTATAACATAGAATCTCGCCATCCGTGAAGCTTTGCGGCGCGGCTTCAATCATCGCCCGGCCATTCTCAACTCCGCGCGTGCGCTTCCATTCGAGCCGCGTTTTGTGCGATGCTCGTTCGACGCCGGTGTCTATCGCCGGAGTTTTTCATCATCCCGAAAATTCATCATGGAGGTTGTCAGAATGCGTCAGTGTTTTTCAAAAATAGTCGCCGCCGGCTGTCTCGTCTTCGCCGCCGCGCTGTTGTTCGCGGCGTGTACGTCCAACGACGACGCGGGCGCGCGACGTTCAAGCTCGACGACGACGGGCGCAAGCAATTCAACGTCAGCGACGCAGACAGCGACAGTCGCGCCGCCCGTTGATGACGTGCGCCGCGTGACGATTCCCGAACTGCAAAAAATGATGGCGGACAAAGAGGCCGTCTTGATAGACGTGCGCGAGGAGAATGCCTACCGGAGCGGCCACATCAACGGCTCGCTCTCGATTCCGCGCCCCGAACTTCTCGCGCGCCTCAACGAGTTGCCGAAGGACAAGCTCATCGTCTTCTACTGCGCTTGACCGACCGAACATCAAAGCGCCGGTGCGGTGCAGGACTTAAGACCCAAAGGAATTACCAACACAGCCGCTCTGCTCGGCGGCTGGAACGCATGGCTCGCGCAGAAGCTGCCGACGGAAAGCTCGAACTGACGAGGGAAAATTATTTTGGAGCAGGCAGAAAGCGACGATTAGCGATCAACGAGGATGGCGGAGCCTAAGTTTTCATCATCCGTGCCAAACACAATGCCGCCGGTTCGGCCAGACACAAAGTCGAAGCCTTCAACTTTGTGCTGAGTGAAATGGCGCAGGCGAAGCGGCGTTGCGTTCGGCGCGTAGATGATTTTACCCGCGCAGGAATGGAATGTTCCGGCGAGAAAGAAAGCCGAGTCGAAGGGGCCATCGTCGCCCGGATCGGACGCCGAAGTGATGAACGTCGCGCCGGACGAATCAACTTTAACGTCGGAGATGTGGCGGACATTTCGCAATGCGGTGGGAACGGTGATTGAAACGGGATTCGCTTCAGCGAAAGTGTAGTTCGACAGATTGAGCGTGCTCCAGAAAAGCGTCGCCGATTTTGTGTCCAGCCCGCGATCAGCCCACACCACGAGCAGTTTGTCACCCATCTTTTGCAGCGCGAAACCCTCAAAGTCGCTGCCGATGGGAATCGCTTTAACTTTGAAGACCTTGAGCACATCAACGCCTGTGCGCGCCGCGTCGAGCCGGATGTGATAGACATTGCCGGCAGAATTGAGCGCCATGAAAGTGTTCGCTTGCTCCGGCACGCTCGTAATCGCTTCGAGATCAGTTGGCAACTCTCCGGGCGTTTTACCCTGCCGCCATTCAAGCGCGACGTACTGAGGCGCTTGCTCTCCTTCAACACGAATCAATCCGACATGCCGCTGCTCCGGTTTCTTGTTGTCGTGGACGACGATGAACGTGGCCGCCGCGTCGTTTGATTCAACGAGCGCCATGCCGCTGATGTTCATCTGCCGTTTGTCGCTCAACGGTCGCCACTGCTGCTGCTGCTGCTGCTGCTGTTGTTGCTGTTGCTGTGCATGAATCAGCGATGAAAAAAGCAGGCAGGCAATGACAGTGAATGAGAATCGTGTTGATAGTCTGCTCATAGGTTTAGCGTAACAAAACATCCATCTCAGTCAATAACTTTCACTGGCTGCCGGCAGTGAACGCGAACGGCAAACCGGCGTCTCAAATTTTGAGACAGCCGATCCGCTGTGATTAGAGCGCGCTCTTAGTTCGCTTGGCTTTAGAAAACGAAGCGCACGCCGAGTTGCACCTGACGCGCCCCGCCGAAGCGCGCGGTTGATGGCGCCGAAGTCGGCTCTTGCGCTCGTATGTTCGGGAAAAATCCGCTCGGACAAGTGATGTTGAGCGGGTTGGCAGTGTCGGTCAGAGCCGCATTGCCCGTGCAGAAATTGGCGAGCGAATCCACGCCGAAGCCTTTGTTGGTGTTGCGCGTCGCGTTAAAAAGTTCCGCCGAAAAATCGAGCCGTTTCGTTTCGCCGAAGCGGAAGCCTTTCAACAATCGAATATCGAGATTGAAAAAATTCGGCTGCCGGAAACCGAACCTCTGCGAGACGACGCCGTTCACGACCGCGCGCTCGTTCGCGTCGTTGAGGTCGTTGTTGGTATCCGTGCCGTCTTCGATGAGCGCCGTGTAAGGAAAGCCGCTGCGCGTGACGATAATACCGCTGATCGTCACGCCGTGACCGACATCAACCAGCCCGCTCAGATTCAAGTTGTGGCGCACGTCCTGTTTCGACGGTCCTTCTTCGGCCTGAAGATTGAAAGGGTTGAGCGTCGTCTCGCGCGAAAAATTGCGCTCGTTGGAATCGTCGTCGCGATTACTGGCGAAAGTGTAATTCGCTTCAAACTGGTATCTCTGTGCGAAACGCCGGCGCAGGGAAAGCGTCAGCGCGTCGTAGTGCGAATGCGCGCTCGATTCGTTGATTTCGAGTTGGGCAATCGCCGGGTTCGGGCGCGTCGTCCGAAAGATGGGGAAGCCGCTCGCCTGCAACGTCGGCGCGAACAGATTGCGGTCAAGGCGACGTTGCAGATTGTAGGTCGAGTTGTGAATATATCCGGCGGTGAAGACCAACTCTTTGCTGACTTTCTGCTCGATAGTGGCAGACGTTTGGAACGAGCGCGGGTTTTTGAAATTCGGGTCGAAGCCGAAAACTCTCGGCGCGACGATGAAGCCGGTTGGAATCGCCGTCAGACGATTCGGGTAAGTCACAATCGCGTTCGGCCCGCGCAAGCGACAGCCCGCGAGATTAACGACAATCGAGTTGCGGCACGCGGTCGTTTCGGCGATTTCAATTTCCTGCGAGGTCAAGCCGTTGTCGGTCGTCACGCGCTGTAGAAGATTGGCGGGCGTGCGCGCGGTGAAAATGCCTGCGGAGAGTCGGATGACGGTGCTGCTTTTGCCGCCGACATCGTAGGCCAAACCGAGACGCGGCTGAAACTGCTTCTTGTCGTTGGGAATGAAAGCCGTCTGCGGGATGGCCGGATTCGGGGTCTCCGGTTGCGGATTAAACTGCGCTTCGTATCGCAGTCCGGCGTTGATGGTGATCTGATTCGAGACTTTGATTTTGTCCTGCGCGAAAAGCGCGAATTCTTTTTGCGTTCCGTGATAAATCAAATCTTCCGGGTTGTTGCTGACGGGAAACGTCTGCCGGAAACGGCGCGGGCGCAGCGCGATGAAATTGTCCAATCCAGTGGCGATGGTGACGCCGCTGACGGCGCGGCTTTCAAAATCGAAGCGCGGCTGCGTGTTCGATTCGCGTTGCTGGCGGACGCGGTTGACGTTCGCGTCAACGCCGAAACGAAAGTTATTTTTCCCGGCGTCGTAACTGACATTGTCGGTCACTTGAAAGCGCGTCGCGTCGAAGAGGCGCGGGCGCGCGCGGTCGCCGCCGAGCGTGCCGAAGCCTGCGACGACGGCTTGCCCGTTGGTCGAGTTGGGCGCTTCAAAACGATTGTCGGTCGCGACTTGAGCGCGAAATTCGTTGATCACGCGCGGGCTGAAGACGGACACGAGCGAGCCTTTCAAGCCGTTGCTCGAATTGTTGCGCGTGTAATTGCCTTCGACCGCAGTATCTTGCCGCGCCGTGTCGAAATTAAAATTCTCGCCGCGAAATCTGGTGTAAGTATATTGCACGTTGAGCGTGTTCGCCTGATTCAAAACAAAGTCGGTGCGCCCGAAAAGCGCGGTCGGATTATTTGTGCCGCGCTGTTCGCCCTGCAAAGCGGCGATGGCGGGCGTGAGCGCGACGCCCGGCACGTTCTGGAATTGGACGACGAACGGCACGCGCAAAAAGTTTTGCTCGATGCCGAAAAAGTAGAAGGCCTTGTCTTTTTTAAGCGCGCCGCCGATTGAGCCGCCGAATTGATTCTGCGCGTTGTTGAGTTTCTGTCCGAAGGCGTCGGGCGAAGTCAGACGCCGGTTGCGGTTGAAGTAAAAGGCTTCGCCGTGAAAATCATTCGTCCCCGATTTGGTGACGACGTTGACGAAGCCCGCATTCGTGCGACCGACTTCGGCGTTCGCGCCGGAGCGCACGACTTGAAACTCGCGCACCGCCGTTTGCGGGAAGAAGAAGACCGCTTCATTGCCGCCGCGTTGATTGCCTTGCAGCGCGTCGTTGAAGTCCGCGCCGTCAATCGCCACGTTCGAGTTGATCGAGCGCTGGCCGGAAATCACCAGACCGTTTCGATCCGATTCCTGAACGATGGCGGGCGTGAGCGAAACAAACTCGGTAAAATTTCTGCCGCGCACGGGCAAGTCTTCAACCAGACGCGGCGAAATCAACGCGCCGGTCGCCTGTGTCTCCGCGTCAATCGTTTCATTGTCTGCCGTGACGGTCACGCGCTCGCTCACCGACGCCGGTTGCAGAGAGAGATTGACGGGCGTCGTTTCGCCGACGCGCAAGATAACTTCATCCTGCTTGCCCGCCGCAAACCCGCCCGCTTCGACGCGCACCGTATAACGTCCGACGGGCAGCACGCGCGCCGCATATCGCCCGCCGCCGTCGGTGGCCGCGACGCGCTCAAGACCCGTCTCCGTGTTGTGAATCGTCACGCTCGCGCCCGCCACGCTCGCGCCGTTAGCATCCGTCACTGTGCCTTCAATCGAGGCGCTGCCGGATTCGGATTGAGCCGACGCCACCACGACGGGCAGCAGAAACAGCGACAGCAGCGCGAGAGCGCAGACGTGTGTGTGTGTAAGCACGCGCTTTTTGATGGGGGTTCTTCTGGATGACATTAAATTTTCCTTCAAGCAGAGATGTGATGTAGAGCTTTTGCGAGAGCCGTAAACGGCAATTGTCGCTGCAAACCTGTTCGGAGTTGCCGTTCACCTGCGTCTTTAATCGGGTAACTGGTTGAGTCAGTTGACAACTAATGCGGAAACATTCGCGTACGTGAAACGATGGATGAGCGCCCGCATTGGTGCGACGCGACGAGCGCGACTCCCGACAGTTTGAAGCGAAGAGGCAAACTATCTCTTGAAGGTTACGGTGATCTGACGGCGACGTGAATGAACGGTTAATTTTAGAAGCTTGCAAGGGAGAGAATCGCGGCACGGCGTTAAGTTCTTCGCCTCATGCCATGCTGAAATGCCGTCGCGAATGTTGATGAGACCTTTCTGCGAATTTCAACTCAACGCTTCAGTCGCTCATCTTCAGACTTTTTTGTTGCCTTATTCCCTCTCGCTATGACAAACTCCGCGCGCCCGAACACGCATCTGCCTGTCGAGCGGCCAAGTCCTAAACCATAAAGCGCAATCTAACTTTCTTGACTTCTGGAGGCACACCTTGCTTCGAGGCATCTTTCGCACCAAAAATCTGGACGACATCATGCGGTCGGCTGAGGGCACTGAGTTCTCTCTGAAGCGCACGCTCGGCGCTTTCAACATCACGCTCTTAGGCATCGGCGCGATCATCGGCGCGGGGATTTTCGCGACCGTCGGGACGGCGGCGGCGGGCGACGCGGTGCGTCCGGGCGCGGGGCCTTCGCTGATGCTCTCGTTCGTGATTACGGCCATCGTCTGCGCGTTCACGGCGCTCTGTTACGCGGAGATGGCCTCGATGGTGCCGATCTCAGGCTCGGCCTACACATATTCCTACGCGACGATGGGCGAACTCGTCGCGTGGATTATCGGCTGGGACTTAATCATCGAGTACGCGGTCGGCAACGTCGCCGTCGCGATTAGCTGGGCGAATTATTTCCGCACGCTGATGGAAGGCTTCGGCGTCCACATTCCTTCGTGGCTCTCGACGGACTACCGCACGGCGGCGAAACTGGCCGTCAATAATCCGGCGCAGTACGCGATAGACTTCGGCGGCGCGCCGCAACTCTTCGGCCACGCCGTGATCGTCAACGTCTTCGCCTTTCTCATCGTCGCGCTCATCACGGTGGTGCTCGTCTGGGGCATCCGCGAGTCGGCGGGCTTCAACGCCGGGATGGTGATGGTCAAGATCATCGTCCTGCTGTTCTTTATCGGCGTCGCGCTCTACTACGTTTCGCCCTCGACGATGGTGACGAACTGGCATCCCTTCCAACCGAACGGTTGGCGCGGCACGTTCACGGGAGCCGCGCTCGTTTTCTTCGCTTACATCGGCTTCGACGCCGTCTCGACGGTCGCCGAAGAATGCAAGAACCCTGCGCGCGATTTGCCCATCGGCATCATCGCGTCGCTCATCGTCTGCACGATTCTCTACGTCATCGTCGGCGCGGTTTTCACGGGCATCATCCCTTACCCGGAACTCGTGCAGAAGCTGGCGAACGAACAGGCCGAGCCGCTGACGATGGCCTTGAACCACGCTGCTCCGGCGGGCGTGACGTGGCCTTCGACGGTCGTCGCGTTCGGCTCCGTCGTCGCGCACACGGCGGTACTTTTAGTCTTCCAACTCGGACAGCCGCGCATCTTCTTCTCGATGGCGCGCGACGGGCTGCTCCCGCCCGTCTTCGCCAAAGTTCACCCGCGCTTCAAGACGCCGCACGTCACGACGATTTTGACCGGCGTGCTCGTCGGCGGCTTCGCGGCCTTTATGAGCATAGACGAGATGGTTGACCTGACGAACATCGGCACTCTCTTCGCCTTCGTCCTCGTCTGTATTGGCATCCCGATCTTGCGAATGAAAGACCCGAACCGCAAACGCCCGTTCCGCGTGCCGCTCGGCGCGTGGCTCCTGCCGCTGCTCGGCGCAGCTTCGTGCATCTTCCTAATGTTCTATCTGCCGCCCGCTTCGTGGTGGCGTTTCATTGGCTGGCTCGTGCTGGGGATGGCGATTTACACGTCCTACGGCTACACGCACAGCGACATCGGGCGCACGCTTGGACGCCCGCTTCGCGCGCCCGTCCCCATCAAGTTCGCCGCGCTCGGCTTTTTCCTGATTGCCGTCGGACTGTTCACGATTCCGCACGACGCCAACCCCGCCGCGCTTGTCCGCACGGCGTTGTCGGCGGACGCTGACGAGCACACGCGCGCGCTCATCGGCCTCTTGCTTATCTTAATCGGCGTCGTCCTGGGTGTGGCCGGGATGTTGATCGGTTCTTCGCGACAAGGCGACGGAGAGAATGCCGCGCGTTAACGTAGCGCCGGGTATTGAAGTATGAAAATTCTCGTGCTGGGCGCGGGTCGGATGGGACTCGGCGCGGCCTACGATCTCGCGCACAACTCTGAGGGCGTCGCAGCCGTCACGGTCGCGGACATTGATGAGGGACGCGCGCGCGCCGTCGTCGAGACGGTCAACAGCCCGCGACTCGCCGCCGCGTCAATTGATGTTTCTGACCACGCGGCGGTCGTCGCGTTGATGCGCGGCCACGACGCTTGTATCAGTTGCGTCACATACTCCTACAATCTCGGACTCGCGCGCGCCGCGATTGAAGCGCGCACGAATTTCTGCGACCTCGGCGGCAACAACGCGGTCGTGGACGCGGAACTCGCGCTCGATGCAGAGGCGCGCGACGCTGGCATCAACATCATTCCCGACTGCGGACTCGCGCCCGGCATGGTCTCCGTCCTCGCGGCGCACGGCGCGGCGCGCTTCGACACGCTCGAAGCGATTCACATTCGCGTCGGCGGCCTGCCGCAAACCCCACGCCCGCCGCTCAATTATCAAATCGTCTTTTCCGTCGAGGGATTGATTAACGAATACGTCGAACGCGCGCGCGTCATCCGCGAAGGAAAAATCATCGAAGTGGATTCGATGACGGAAGTCGAGCGGCTCGACTTCGCTGCGCCCTTCGGACGCATGGAAGCCTTCCAGACTTCGGGCGGAACTTCGACGCTTCCCGAAACTTTTCTCGGACGGCTCCAGGAACTCGACTACAAAACCATCCGCTATCCCGGCCACTGCGAGAGGTTCAAGCTGATGATTGACCTCGGCCTCACGAGCAGCGAAGAGATCGAGTTTGACGGCGCGCGCGTCACGCCCCGTCGCGTCTTCGGCGAAAGGCTCGTCCGTCATCTCCCGGCGGACGAACCCGACGCCGTGCTCGTCCGGCTCGAATTTCGCGGCGCATCGAATGGCGCGAGGAAACGTCTGCGCTACGACATCGTTGACCTCTTCGACGCGCGCACGGGTCTCTCCGCGATGATGCGGACAACGGCCTTCCCAGCCTCGATCATCGCGCAGATGATGGCGCAAGGACGCACGACGAAGAAAGGCGCAGTCCCGCAGGAGCTTTGTATCCCGCCCGATGCTTTCGTCGCGGAACTCACCGCGCGCAATATCAAGATTGTGGAAGAGACTTTTTAATTTTCAAACGCCGCACCATCGCTGCAAAGTTCGACTCACGCAAAGGCGCAAAGACGCAAAGGGAGACGGCGAAGCACAAGCGTTGCTCTTCGCCGTCTTAACTCTTCGCGCCTTTGCGCCTTGGCGTGAGATTTGCTTTTTAGCTCACACGCCTTCCGCGCCACGAAAATCAACCGGGCGGCGCGGCTCGTTATGCGACGGCATCGGCGGATGCGGCGAGCGTCGGCGGATGCGGCTGAAGACGTAAAGGTTGAAGAAGTGCATCCCGCCGAGCACGACGAGCACGAGTCCGACCTTCCACGACAAAGCCTCGATGCCTTCGCGCGGGCTTTGCAAATCGTAGCCGAGCTTGAGCGCGAGGCTCACGTAACCGAAGTTGATGAGATAGAAACCGACGACGAGCAAGTGGTTGACGCTGTCGGCCAGAGACTCGTTGCCCTGAAACACGTCCACGAGAAAGACGCGCCCGTTCTTGTGCAGCGTGCGCGCGACCCACACGGTCAGCGCGACGCTGATGCAGATGTACATCAGATAGGTGACGACTGTGACGTTCATAACTTTTCCTTTCACTTGGCGGCGATAGCCCGCGTCCGAATCAAAGGCTGCGCGTCGCAAACATCGCCGGCGTGCAGTTTCACACTTCATCATTACAACCCGCGTGCCAGTGGGCTGGCGCGTCTCGCTGTGCATTTGCACGCTGAATTTAGCGAACGTCGGTTGGCAAGCTGCGGACAGTGCGCTTGCGCCTTTGCAGATCGCCAATCCTGTTTATAATGCTGTCCAACTCAAGCCGCCTTCCGCGCTTGAATCCGCCCGCTTCAATTCGCGTTTTGTTAAGGAGCTACTAGACGGATGAATGCCCTGCCGATTCTCGTCGGCGCGTTGTGCGTCATCGCCATCGCGTATCGCTACTACTCGGCCTTTCTCGCCGCGAAGGTACTCGTGCTCGACGATGCGCGCCCCGTGCCTTCGCAGGAAATGTACGACGCGCACAACTATTACCCGACGAACAAGTGGGTCTTGTTCGGGCATCACTTCGCGGCCATCTCCGGCGCGGGGCCTCTGATCGGGCCGGTGCTGGCGGCGCAGTTCGGATTCTTGCCCGGCTTGCTGTGGCTCATCATCGGCGTGACTCTGGGCGGAGCCGTCCACGACTTTATGATTCTCGTCGCGAGCGTGCGTCGCAAAGGCAAATCGCTCGCCGAGATTGCGCGCACGGAGATTAGCCCGCTCTCCGGCGTCGTGGCGGGCGTCTCGATTCTCTTCATCGTCGTCATCGCGCTCGCGGGTCTCGGACTCGTCGTCGTCAACGCGCTCGCCGAATCCGCGTGGGGCACTTTCACCGTCGCGTTCACGATTCCGCTCGCGCTCTTCATGGGTCTCTACATGTACCGCTTCCGCGTCGGACACATCGTCGAGGCGAGCGTCATCGGCGTCATCGGACTCTTCGTCGCCGTCATCCTCGGCGGATGGGTGGCGGAGTCTTCATGGGCTGCGTCGTTCACTTTCTCAAGGCACACGATTACGCTTCTGATGGCGAGCTACGGCTTCATCGCGTCGGTGCTGCCGGTGTGGATGCTTCTGTGCCCGCGCGATTACCTGTCTTCGTATTTGAAGATCGGAACCATCGCGTTTCTCATCATCGGCGTCGTGCTCGTCCACCCGAACTTGAACATGCCCGCGCTGACGCCGTTCGTGCATGGCGGCGGCCCGGTCATTCCCGGCAAAGTCTATCCGTTCGTCTTTATCACCATCGCGTGCGGCGCGATTAGCGGATTCCACTCGCTCATCGCTTCGGGCACGACGCCGAAGATGATTAAGAAAGAAAGTGACGCGCGCATGATCGGCTACGGCTCGATGTTGATGGAGGGCGTGGTCGGGGTCGTCGCGCTCGTCGCCGCCACGTCGCTCTTTCCCGGCGACTACTTCGCCATCAACACGCAGCAGGACACGCCCGCGCACACGGCTGCCTACGTGCAAATGGTTGACGAGCACAGCACGCAAAATTTCAACTTAAAGCCGCAGGAGATTGACCGTCTCGAAGCCGAATCGGGCGAGAAAAATTTGCGCGGGCGCACCGGTGGCGCGGTCACGCTCGCGCTTGGCATCGCGAAAATCTTCGACGCGATTCCCGGTCTCGCCGGATTGATGAAGTACTGGTATCACTTCGCCATCATGTTCGAGGCGCTTTTTATCCTGACGACGATTGACACGGGCACGCGCGTCGCGCGCTTTCTCGTCGGCGAGTTCGGCGGAAGGTTTTACAAACGCTTGGAAGAGCCGACGTGGATGCCCGGCGCGTTCTTCTCGACGGGCTTAGTCGTCGCTGGCTGGGCGGCCTTCATCTGGTCGGGTTCAATTTCAACCATCTGGCCGATGTTCGGCATCGCCAACCAACTGCTCGCGGCGGTCGCGCTCTGCGTGGCGACGACGATCATCTTCAACTCAGGCCGTGCGCGCTACGCATGGACGACGATTCTGCCGCTCGCCTTCGTCGGCACGACCACACTCGTCGCCGGCTGGCAATCCATCACGGACATCTTCTGGCCGCTCGCGCAAAACCCGGAGACCGCGCTGAAGGGCTACATTGACACCGCGCTCACCGCCATCCTGATGGCCGCCGCCGTCGTCATCATCTGTGACTCCATCCGTCGCTGGACGCGCGTGCGACGCGACCCCGTGATTGATGCGTCGCCAACGCATCAACCCGTGATGCAAGATGCGTGAACAGATGAGGGCAACGGAGTTTTCGCCTGGCTATGATTTCAGAAATTAACAGGGATGAACAGGATGAACAGGATAAAAGACGAATGCGGAATGCTGATTGATGAATGATGAATCAAAGCAATGAGTTTTTCCTTCATCATTGCGGCATTCATCGTTCATCATTGCTTTTTCTTATCCTGTTCATCCTGTCTATCCCTGTTAAATTTTTTGGCCGCATACTCAGACCGCTCCGACTGTGGGCGCGGCTCATGCCTGTTGGCGGGTGGACAGTGCGAGCATAAATCAGCAATAATGCCTGCTTTTAGCGAGCACAAAGTTTCAGGCATAGTGGGACGAAGGCGCGATTTAAGGTGTCTCCGTTCGTCCTCAAGCTCTGTCTCTTCGAGACTCGCGCTTGTGTCCGCAAGGCACGTTTTAACTCACTCGCCAGCTTTATCGAACTGAAAGGAATTACTCAGACGTGGAACTTATGTTGATCTTTGCCGTCAGTCTCTTAACCTTCGCTTGTGCCTTCTCGCTTCTTTCGCAGGCGACGAAACGCGCCGCTCTGCTTTCATTCGCGCGCCGCGCCGGTCGTCAGGCGTTGACGCTCACGCTTTCGCTCGCCGCCGTCGCCGTCTTCTCGACCGCCGCGTTCGCGCAACGTGCGGCACAGCCGGCGGACGCGCGCGGTCGCGGCCCTGCGGCGCAGGCCGTCGAGCATCGCGCGGGCGGCGAGGCCAACCTCGAACTGCCTGACCTTTCTTCGCAGGACTTCGTCGGCATCAACGGGCGCACGCTGCTGATGATCGGCCTGGGCGTCTGCGTGCTCGGACTGCTGTTCGGCCTCTCGATTTTCATGAACTTGAAGAATCGCGCCGTGCATAGCTCGATGCGCGAGATTTCGGAATTGATTTACGAGACGTGCAAGACTTACCTGATTACGCAGGGCAAGTTCATCATGGTTCTGTGGCTCTTCATCGGAGCCATCGTGACGGCTTACTTCGGCTGGCTCGCCGCGAGCGTTGACCCCGTGACCGGCGCAGAGACGCACGGCTTCCCGGCCATCAAGGTTCTCGTCATTCTGCTGTTCAGTCTCGTCGGTATCGCGGGCAGTTACGGCGTCGCCTGGTTCGGCATTCGCGTCAACACGTTCGCCAACTCGCGCACGGCCTTCGCGTCGCTCGCGGGCAAACCGTTTCCGCTCTACTCGATTCCGCTCAAGGCGGGTATGTCCATCGGCATGATGCTTATCTCGGTCGAGTTGTTCATCATGCTTTTCATCCTTCTCTTCGTCCCGCGCGATTACGCAGGCCCCTGCTTCATCGGCTTCGCCATCGGCGAATCGCTCGGCGCGGCAGCCTTACGCATCGCGGGCGGCATCTTTACGAAGATCGCCGACATCGGCTCGGACTTGATGAAGATCGTCTTCAAGATTAAAGAGGACGACGCGCGCAACCCCGGCGTCATCGCCGACTGCACGGGCGACAACGCGGGCGACTCGGTCGGCCCCTCGGCTGACGGCTTCGAAACTTACGGCGTCACGGGCGTCGCGCTCATCACCTTTATCCTGCTCGGCGTGAGAGATCAGGCGACGGTCGCCGTCCAATTGCTCGTCTGGATTTTCGTGATGCGCGTGATGATGATTATCGCGAGCGCCATCGCCTACTTCATCAATGAAGCGATGGCGAAGGCGCGTTACGGCAACGCCGACTCGATGAACTTCGAGAAGCCTCTGACTTCGCTCGTCTGGATTACGTCGCTTCTGTCCATCGTGCTCACTTACATCGTCTCGTATCTGATGATACCGACGCTCAGCGGCGACACGACTTTGTGGTGGAAGCTGGCTTCGATTATCTCGTGCGGCACGCTCGCCGGCGCGGTCATTCCCGAACTCGTCAAGGTCTTCACCTCGACCGAGTCGTCACACGTCAAGGAAGTCGTCATCTCATCGCGCGAGGGCGGCGCGTCGCTGAATATTCTGTCGGGACTCGTCGCCGGCAACTTCTCGGCTTACTGGCTCGGCATCTCCATCGTCGCGTTGATGTCCATCGCCTACTACTTCTCGACGATGGGACTCGGCGCGCTGATGGTCGCCGCGCCCGTCTTCGCTTTCGGTCTCGTCGCCTTCGGCTTTCTCGGCATGGGGCCGGTGACGATTGCCGTGGACTCTTACGGCCCCGTCACGGACAACGCGCAGTCGGTCTATGAACTCTCGCTCATCGAGCAGATTCCCGGCATCCGCGAAGACATCAAGCAACGCTACGGCACGACCGTCAACTTCGAGCGCGCCAAACACCTGCTCGAAGAAAACGACGGCGCGGGCAACACCTTCAAGGCGACGGCCAAACCCGTGCTCATCGGAACAGCCGTCGTCGGCGCGACGACCATGATCTTCTCGATTATGATGACGCTCACCGAAGGATTGACCGTCAACACGCAGAACCTGTCGCTTTTGCACGCGCCCTTCGTGCTCGGCTTAATCACCGGCGGCGCGATTATTTACTGGTTCACCGGCGCATCCATGCAAGCGGTGACGACGGGCGCGTATCGCGCGGTCGAGTTCATCAAACAGAACATCAAGCTCGGCGACGAGATTGAAAAAGCATCGGTCGAGGACAGCAAAAAGGTCGTGCAGATTTGCACCGAGTACGCGCAGAAGGGGATGTTCAATATCTTCCTGACCGTTTTCTTCTCGACGCTCGCCTTCTCCTTCGTCGAGCCGTTCTTCTTCATCGGCTATCTCATCTCCATCGCCATCTTCGGCTTGTATCAAGCCATCTTCATGGCGAACGCGGGCGGCGCGTGGGACAACGCCAAGAAGATCGTCGAGGTTGAGCTTCACGCGAAGGGGACGCCCTTGCACGACGCGACTGTGATCGGCGACACCGTCGGCGACCCGTTCAAGGACACGTCTTCGGTCGCGCTCAATCCCGTCATCAAGTTCACGACGCTCTTCGGCCTGCTCGCCGTCGAGTTGTCCGTCAGCTTAACGCGCAGCAACGGCGGCGACACGACGTTCACGCACGTCCTCGCGCTCGTCTTCTTCCTCGTCTCGATGTTCTTCGTCTGGCGCTCGTTCTACGGAATGCGTATCGGGACGGGCGGCGCGCTCGGCGGCGACATCGGACAGATGGGCGACGACCACGAAGCCGAGCGTCTCAACGCGGCGCGCGAGCCTGCGACGGCGACCGGCATTCCGGCGACTGAACGACAGGCGTCGCGATAAACGAGAAAGGTACAATTACCATGAATGCTTCTTATGCCAGAACTGAGACGCTGACGGGCGCGCTCATCGCGCCGCTCGATTGGACGCGCTCGGTCGCGCTTGTCGTCGCCTTCAGCCTGCTCGTCGCGCTCTCCGCGCAGGTCGTCATCCCGCTTCCGTTCACGCCCGTGCCCATCACGGGACAGACGTTCGCGGTGCTGCTCGCGGGCGCGCTGCTCGGCTCGCGTCTCGGCTCGCTGGCGATGCTCGCGTACCTCGTCGAAGGCGCGTTGGGGCTACCGTTTTTCCGTCAAGGCAACGGCGGACTCGCCTACCTGTTTTTGACGCCGACCGCCGGTTATTTACTTTCTTATCCGCTCGCGGCTTTCGTCACCGGCTGGCTCGCCGAGCGCGGTTGGGACAGGCGCGTGCCGACGGCGGCGTTGGCGATGGCTCTCGGTTCCGCCGTCATTCTGCTCTGCGGATGGGTATGGCTCGCGCGTTTCACTTCACCATCGCAAGCCTTTGTCGCAGGCGTCGCGCCGTTCATCCCCGGCGACCTCATCAAGATCGCGCTCGCGGCGGCTCTGCTCCCGGCGGGCTGGGCGATACTGCGTCGCGCAAGCTCGCGTTAATCATAAGATCAAGGTCGCGAGAATAAAGAAGAGGGGCGCGTCCTGACGTGGACGCGCCCCTCTTCTTGTCTCAAGCTAAAGTCGTCTTGAGGTTTCAGGCGTTGAGCGGCTTGACGCGCCTTTCCGCCTCGGCCCAAACGGCGTCGAGATTGCCGTTGTTCTTGTTGAATACCTTTAGGCACTCGGCAGGACTCATGTCGCTCTGCGCGAGTAACTGGATGTGAGGCGTGTCAACGATGCCGCTGAAGCGCGCGCCCCAGAACATGCCCAAGCGCTCTGCATCTTCGCCGGCTGCATCTTGTATGGCATTGAAGGCGCGTCTGAATTCGACCGAGGCACCTTTCGGCACGTCCGTGAAGACTTTGCCGTTGACGACCGGATACATGTCCACGGCCAAACCGTAGTTGTGGTTCGACTGCCCGCCGCGCGCTTTCGTGACTATGTTACCGGGCTTCGTGCGGCCCTGCGCGAAGAGCGCATCCTGCTCGGCGAACGTGCGAAGGCCATCGGTAATGAGCGTCTGCATACCACGCCTCGCCAGCGCATCCGCAAGCAGTGCGAGTCGCTCACGGAAGACAGGGTTGAGCTTCTTCGCCTTGCCGCGCTTATCCATCGCGGCGAAAGCCGCCGAATCGGTTGTGACGACCGTCGAGGTGAGTGTCGGCGCAGTTACAGGTTGAGGGGGCGCGCTCGTCTCGACGGGAGCCGAAACTACAGTCACCGTCACGAGCGAGGACAGTATGATGATCAACTGTCCGATCTTAATTTTATTGATGTCCTTGATCTGCGGGTTGGCGCTTTGAAGCGCTTTGAGGGTGACGCCGTGCTGTTTGGCAATGCTGATCAGTGTTTCGCCCGCACTGACCTTGTGCTGAACGAGAACACCGCCTGTGGGTTGTGGATTGCTGCTCATTTCCTTAACGCTCCTTTGGCTGATTGGGGTTTTCAAATCCGGTTGGTTGAGGATAGCGCAAGCGTCTCACGCCTCCGCCGACCTGGGGGTAAAAATTTTGAGTCGCTGCGGACGTGATCTTCGCGAAGCGCCGAAGAGTCTATGGCGCTTCGCGCTCTTCACGCATGGAATGCTTCAGCTCTTCTATTTTTTCGTTTGCTGCGGCGTCGAAGCATCGGTCCAGCCTGCGTTCGCGCTGAGCCATATCTCAAATTGCTTGGCCGGGACAGTTGTCGAGTTCTCGTAACCGATGATGTACTTCAGCTGTGCGTCCGTCACGCCCCAACTGCGGAGCAGAGCCACGATCTGCTCCGCAGTTGGGGCGTCGCTCTTCCTGAAGTACCTGACATCCGTGTTCGGCGGCACATTTGCTGTCTTTTCCACCCCCGGCGCGTCGTACCCCAACTTTTTAAGCCGACTCATACATAAGTTGGCTAGATTTCGCGATGCCTCTTTGTCTAGCCTCTGAATGTAGATGCGGGGAGTTAGGAGCGCGATCAAGGGCGTCGGGCTAGCGGCAGGCGTCGGCACGGGACTGGCCGAAGGCGTCGTGTTCGGGCGCGGGGTCGGCGTCGGGACGGGGGTCCGGTCGGTGATCGGCTTGATCGGATTCGGCGACTGTAAGATGTACTGCTGCGCCTGCCCCCGCATCTCGTCGTCGGTGGTCAGGTTGATGGCCGTATTAAAGTCGCTGATCGCCTGCGCCCTCTGTGTTGCCGCCTCTCCCTGATTCGGGTTCGAGTTCGAGAGATTGAATAAGGCTTCGCCGCGATTGTAGTAGGCGTCGGCGTAATCAGGGTTTAAGGCAAGCGCCTCCTCATAGGCAGCGACGGCTCCGTTCCCGTCGCCTTGTTTGAACAGGTCTATTCCTTGCCTCGTTGCCAGCGCGGCACGGTTGAGGGCTAACTGCCGCTCTTGCGCCTGTTTCTCGGCCTCTTGTAGCTGCTTGTAGCGGTTGAAAAAGAAGACGCTGAGCGCCGCCACGACAACAACGAGCGCGATGACCGCGATGGTTACAGTTTGCTTAAGGCGTTTTGCGAGCTTCAGGCGAGCTTCTTCAAGGAGACTCTTCTCGACGTAACCCTTCTCGCTGCTGCTTAACTCGTCAGCGTGCGTGTCTAGGAACCGCTCCGCCGTCCTGAGGGCTACGCCGTTCAGAAGGTAGGCGGGCTGCCGCGCTCCCTTCTCCCAGCTAGACATGCCGGCACGCAGTTGCTGACGCCAGAGTAGGAACTCGCGGTCTTTGTCGAGCCAAATTTTCAACTGATCCCAATGGCGCAACGTCGCGTCCTGCGCGATCTCGACCACGTCTTCGCCCAAAGTCTCGTCGCGTGCAACAGTCAGCAGTTTTGCTTCGGTGAGCGTTGTAATGACTCGACGCGATGGCTCGTCGAACTCCGAGAGCGGCGCGCGCCGGCGGGCGTCCTGTCCCTTTCCTTCTGGCGCGACCAGCACGAGGTTGTTAAGCACGGGGCGGGCGATCACCTTGTGCGCCGCGCTCAGACCGGCGTAGATGCGTTCGATCTCCTCATTGACCTCCTCCGGGGGACGTTCGCCCGTGTTCTTCTTATTCCAATTCCAATCCAAGTCATGCTCAATGAGACGCGCTAGCAACTCGTATGCGGCCCCGATGCTGCGCGGATTGGTCACCCCCTCCTGTACGACCGGCAGGTTCTCGCCGAAGCTCCAGAAAGGAATGTTCGGGACGAAGAGCTTTTCAAGAACGTCTTTGGTGGAAGTATCGCGCGGGAGCCAGTCGGCGTAGATGTCTGCCAGTCTCTCGGAGAACTTCTTCAGCCACTGCGTCGCGCTCTCGTACTCGGTGAAGTATTCAAACCTTGAAGGGACAGGGACGCCCAGCAGCTTGCGCGGTCGCTCGTACACTTCGGGTAGCTCGCCGTAATTCTTCTGCGCGCGTCGCATCACGTCGAGTACACCGGCGAGGCTCTGCTCGTTCGCCGTGAAGAGAAGCACTAGAACGTCGGGCAAGTGGATGGTGCAGACGCCGCCGATGTCCGTGATGCCCGTGCGGCTGTCCACGAGAACGAAGTCGTAGCTCAAAAGCCATTCATCGCGCATATCTTCTAAGTATGCGCCAAAATTCTGCTCGTTGAAGAGCCGCCGCCAGTCAATCGCCTGTAGCTTCGGGACATAGTCGGGCGTGTCCTGGCCTGCGCTGAGTATGTCCACGGGTGGCGAGTCCGGCCCGAAGGGAGTGGCGCGCAGCAGACATTTTTTCCAATCAAGCGGCTGTCCTTCGGCGAAAGCGTTGACAATATCAACGACGCCAGCCGTTTGCTCCCGCGAGCCGCGAAGCATTGACGGCTCCTGCCTGAAATACTTTTCTAGCCCCGGCGCTTCGAGGTCCCAGTCAATCACCAGCACGCGCTTCTTCCGCTTCGACAGCAGCGCTGCGACGTTGGCGAGCGCCATAGACCTGCCGACCCCGCCTTTGTATGAGTAGAAGGTGTAGAGTTTGCTCATCTTCTGAAGACTCAGAGAGAAATGAATGGCGTGTTGGGTGTGGGCATGGGCGGCGGCATGGGAGCTAACACGACGGGCAGCATGCCCCTGTCGAACATTGGGGCATCAGCTACCACAGCGGCCACTTTCACGGCGAACTCTTTCAAGGCTCTCTCGAACCTATACCCTTCCGGCTCTTTATCCATTGCTGGCGAGGTGTAAATGTACTCTCGGAAGTCGATGGACTCAATGTTGTCAATCTTGGGCATTAGGTATTCGTTTTCCCCATCATAAAGCAGAGGAAGTCTAAGTCTGAACATTCTGGGGTTACCTTCGCGTTGCCGAAAACAGTCCCATTCGATTTTGCACCACTCGGACCTGAAGTAGTGCGGCGAGCATATGGCGACGAGTACCTTTGAGCGCCGCAGTTGCTCACGGAGCGCATCCGGCCACACATCGCCGAGCCTTAGCTCGCGCTTTGCCAAGCACACGCGCCCGCCCGGTTCTGGTGGCGCATCTACATCAAGTCCAAGGAGTGCACTGTCAAGCCACTCGTTAAATTTCGGATAGAAGCGTGTGTGAACCCAGTGCTGGGCGTTGGGCTTATAGCTGTAGCTGAGGAACACGTCGTACAGATAACCATCCTGCGCGGCGAGGTGGTCGTTATAAATATCCCCGTTTGACATTATTTATACCTCGATGCCATTCAAGTCTGCGGACATCGCCTGCCGCAGCCAGCGTCGGTTAATATGTGCTGCGGGCGATGAGATTTGCTGGTCAATGAGTGAGGTGCATCCGGCGATGTGCATGAGCCGGAAGGTTGCACCTGAGCGTCCTGCACTCTAAAACGGTTATCGCGCGGTGTCAACGGAAAGTTACGAGCCCGCCGACGGAGGGCACGAAGCAATTTCAAAGGTATGCGAATGGCTACTTACAGAATCAACGTGCGGTCGCGCGAGCGCGAGGAGTTAATTGAATTTACGGACGAGGTGCGTCGCCGTTTGCACGAGTCGGCGGCGCACGAAGGCGTCTGCGTCCTCTTCGTGCAACACACGACCGCCGGGCTGACCGTCAATGAGAACGCAGACCCGGACGTGTGCCGCGACATGCTCCACGCCCTTCGCACGCTCGTCCCGCAACACGGCATGAGTTTTCGCCACGCAGAGGAAAACTCCGACGCGCACATCAAAGCCACGCTCGTCGGCTCAAGCGTGACTGTGCCGTTTGAAGATGGAGAATTGTCGCTCGGTCGCTGGCAGGGAATTTTTCTGTGCGAGTTCGACGGCGGGCGCGAGCGCGAAGTGATAATGACGATTGTGGGTTGAGAGCGATGGGCGCGGGCATTGATGTTGAATGATGGTATCAATGCACGCGCCCATCGTCCTCAGTGATTCCTAGGCGCAAAAAAATAAAGTTGGAGTTAGCGTCAAATCCTACTGAGAAGATTTTTCAAGGCTGGCGTCTATCGTAATGCTGCCGCCGGCGCTCAAACTAACCGTGCGGTTCCATCCTTTATAATTACTCTTCTCGATCTTGATGACATGCTCCCCCGTTGGCAGGTTGAGCGTGGACGGCGTCGTGCCCATGAACTTTCCGTCAATGGTGATGTCCGCGCCGTCAGGCGTTGATTTTAGAGAGACGGCTGAGAGGCCAGCCGCAGCAGACGTTGACTGCAGCGCAGGCGCGCTCGCAGTTGCCGGCGCGGATGCGCCCCCAGATGTGCCGAAGTTAATCGGTGTGTCGGCTGCGATGAAGGCCGTAATTTCCGTTCCCTTCGGGATCACGATGTCTTTGCCTTTAATGAAAAAGAAGAGCGGCGCGGCCGGGAAAAAGACGATGCTCGTGGCGACCACTGCACCTGTCATCGCTCCCGTATGGCTGCCGCCCTTGACTCCCTTAACCGCGCGCAAATTAACTTTATCGCCGTTTGCCAGACGAGCGGAGTCTATATTGACGTTCAATTTTCCGGCACGTCCGAAGCTCTTTTTAGAGTGCGCCTCGGTAACCGTCGCGATAGCATTCCCCCCGTGTGTAATCACAACAATATCGCCCACTTTGACATCTTCCATCACTTCAAAACTCACCTTGTCATTCACCTTAGCGCTAGCGGAAGAGATGCTCTCCGTGATGCGGAGTTTGACGGGAGTATCCTCCGGGAGAATCAAGCCGGAGGGCTGGGCGGTCGCAGATGCTGTCTGTTGTGGTTGAGAGAATCCTTGCTGAAAATTAGTAGTGATCAAAGTAGCTGTTAAGACAAGAATAGTGACAAGGCGCATTTTCATGTGAGTCTCCTTACATTGTGGAACTGAGATGTTGAATAGACCGGAAAGTTTAATGCTGGCGATCTAAACTTGTTTCGGTGAACTGAGAAAAAGTGCGTAAGGACTACTGTGCAACTTTTAGGACGGACAGAAGATATTACCGTGAGACTGCCCTGTCAAATGTCCCTTTCAATGCTCCGCTTCAAGTTTGTGCCGTGCCCCACTGCTGCTGCGCTCATCCACGCACTCGTGTGCCGTCCTTCTACATCGCACGCTACCACGCGCGCGACCAACTTGGCCCCTTGTGCTCGTCATCGCGAAGGGGCGCGTTGATGCCGGCGCGAAGTTCGAGCAGGCGTCCCATGAGCCACAGTAAATCGGAAAGACGATTGAGATACGGGACGACGTGCGCGTTCACCTCGCCGCCCGCTTCACTGAGACGCACGACGCAACGCTCGGCACGGCGGCAGATTGTGCGCGCCACATCGAAGGCGGCGGCAGCGGCGTGATCGCCCGGCAGCGACCAGTCCGACAAGATTCCTTCTGTTGCCTCGATGCGCGTGACGTGCGCGGTTAATTTCTCGACCATCTCCGGCGTCACGTACATCGTCGGCGTCGCTTCGCTGCTGTGCGGGTTGGCGACCGCGCCCGCCACCGTGAACAACTCGCGCTGAATCGTCTTCGTCAACTCGCGCACTTCCGCGTCTTCGCAGATGGCACGCGCGAAGCCCATCGCCGCGCCAAGCTCGTCAATCGTCCCGTAAGCCTCGACGCGCGCGTCGGCCTTCGACACGCGCTCGCCGCCGATGAGTCCCGTCTGCCCCTTGTCGCCGTGCTTCGTCGCAATGCTCATAAATTCTCCAAGAATATTAACAGGGATAGACAGGATGAACAGGATAGAAAAAACAGTGATGAATGATGAGTGAGGAATGATGAATAAAAATCACAACGCCTTTTTCTTGATTCATCATTCTGCATTCCGCATTCATCATTTCTTCCGACATCCTGTCCATCCTGTCTATCCCTGTTAATTCTTCTTCACATCGTCGTATAACGCTGCTGCCGTCTCAGCAGCCACAAAAAGACGGGGCCGCCCGCGAGCGCCGTGATCGCGCCGACGGGCAGTTCGCCCGCGCCGAGCACCGTGCGCGCCAGCATGTCGGCGAGCATCAGGAAGACTGCGCCGAGCACGAACGAGCAAGGCATCACGAGCCGCACGTCTTCGCCGAATAATAATCTGACGGCGTGCGGCACGATGAGGCCGACGAAGCCGATAGTGCCGCCGACGGCGACCGTCACGCCGACGATCAAAGAGGCGGAGGCGTACACGAGCCGCTCGCTTCGCTTGACGTTGACGCCGAGACTCGCCGCCGTCTCTTCATCCACCGCGAGCAGGTGCAAGTCGCGCGACATCGAGAGCAGCACGATCCAGCCGGGCACGAGAAAGATGAGCATTCGCCAGATGAGGTCGAAGCCCACTACGTCGAGACTGCCAATCGTCCAACGCAAAATTTGCAACGCGCGCGAGTAGTCCGCGAAGTATTGAATGAAGACGACGCCCGCCGCCGCAATCGTGTTCATCACGACGCCGGCCAGCAGCAACGCACCCGGCAGAACGGTCAATCCCGTGCGCGCCAGCCGATAGACGACCAGCATCGCGAAGCCCGCGCCGATGAACGCCGCGACGAAAATAATCGGCAAGCCCGCGACGCGCGCGCCCGCGCCGAAAGCTATCGCCACGCTCGCGCCGAGCGCGCCGCCGCCAGAGACGCCGAGCGTCAGCGGCTCCGCCAGCGGATTACGAAACAGAGCCTGCAACGCCGCGCCCACCGTCGCCAAAGACGCGCCCACGATGCCCGCCATCAACACGCGCGGCAGGCGCAGTTGAAAAAAAACGGCGCGCGCACGCTCGTCCGAAGTGAGCGCGGCGAAGTCCATCCTTTGATAACCGACCCACAACGCGAGCAGCGTAGAAGCGAGCAGCGCAACCGTCAACAGCGCCAGCGCGCGACGCAGGCGCACCGTCGCTGATTTTTGATTTCCGATTTTTGCCACTCGATTTGATTTCAACTTTTTGCTTTCGCAACTTCTATAACTCAGACCACACGAACGTGCGCCCGAACGCTTGACGCGCGCGCAAGTGTTCGTCGCCGTAAATTTCGGCGAGCGTTTCGTCGCGCAGCACTTCCGCAGGCGTGCCCGTCGCGTTGATTGCGCCGCAACGCATGGCAAAGACGTAATCGAAGACCGGATCGAGCAACTCCAGATCATGCGTGACGACGAGCGCCGTCATGCTTTGCTCGTCGCGCAGGCGTCGTAGATGACGGACGAGCGCAGTGCGATGTTTTAAGTCGAGCGAGGCCGAAGGCTCGTCGAGCAAAAGACAGTCAGGCTCCTGCGCGAGCGCGCGTGCGAGTGCGACGAGTTGACGCTCGCCGCCTGACAGTTCCGTCACGGCGCGCGCGGCGAGATGCGCGGCGTCGAGAGAGTCGAGCGCGCCGCGCGCGATTGTCAGATCGCGCTCGTCCTCGAAGCGAAAGCGCGTCGTGTAGGGACTGCGCCCGGTCAACACCACTTCGAGCACGGTGAAGGGAAAGACGGTCGAGATCGTCTGCGGCACGTAGGCGATGCGGCGCGCGCGCGCGCGTGGTTCGATTGCTTGCAGCGGCACGCCGTCGAACAAAATCTCGCCGCCCGCCGCTTTGAGAATGCCGCCGAGCAAGCGTATCAGCGTGGACTTGCCCGAACCGTTCGCGCCGATCAGCGCAGAGAGTTTGCCGCGCGCGGCGGAGAGGTTCGCGCCGGCCACCACTTCGGGCGCGCCCGTCGCATAAGCATAACGCAGCCCGCGCGCCTCGATGAGCGCGCCGCTCTTTCTTTCCTGTGCCTCGCCTTCGCTCTTCATTCAAAGCTCCGCGTTCTTTCCGCGACTTTGCGCCTTTGCGTGAAATTGTGTCTCACGCAAAGGCGCAAAGTCGCGAGGCAAAGCTACTGCTAAAGATGATGCTCTCTGTGTTGCGCTGCTGCTGCTGCTGCGCGGCTGATCCTTGAAAGCTTCTGGATGAATAATCTCCGCGAACGTGCGCGCGGTGTCAGCGACGAACTGCGACGGATGAAGGAGAGTGGTATCGCGCAAGGGATAAACTCGTCCCTCGCGCACGGCGCGCAACGCGGGCAACTCGCGCCAGACGGCCTGCGTGTCTTCGCCGAGTTGGCCTTCGGTCTTTTGCATCATCAGGTCAACGATGATGTCCGGGTCGAGCGCGACGACCGCCTCTTTTTGTATCTTGCCGAAACCGCCTGCGGCCTGCGGCGCGACCGACTCGCCGCCCGCCGCCTCAATCAACTGCGCGATGAAACTGCCCTGCGACGCCGTGTACAAATCGCGCAGAGTGCCCGGCACGCGGTCAACGACGCAGAGTACGCGGCGACGCGGCAGACCTTGCACGCGCGCGCGCACATCATCGAGCGTCGCGTGCGTGCGCGCCAGAAGCTCGCGCGCCTGCGCTTCGTTGCCCGTCGCGCGCCCGATCTGTTCAATTGCCGCGAAGGCATCGTCGAGCGTGAGGCTCGGCACGCTCAGAGTGCGAATCCCTAACGCTTCGAGCTTGTCTTTGACGAATTGCGCCTGCGACTCTGCGAAGACGACGAGTTCGGGACGAAGCGACGCGATCTGTTCGAGGTTCGGATTGTTCCACCCGCCGACGCGCGGCAACCTGCTCACCTCCGGCGGATAAGTGCAGTAATCGGAGACCGCGACGACGCGATCAAACGCGCCGACGCCGTAGAGAATTTCCGTCGCGCTCGGCGACAGCGAGATGATGCGCGCCGGCGGACGCGCGACGTTTTCACCAGACGCTTTCGTATCATGCGTTGACGCGGGGCGTTGACACGCCGCGCCGGAAAATATCATGCACAGCAAGACAATGAGACAGACTGTTTTATTCGACGCGCTCTTCAACGACATCCTCCTCGCGTTCTTCTCCGACGCGATACGGGCAATGACGACAGCCGCTCTCGCAACAATAGCCGCGCCGCAGATGATAACTCGCCGTGAAAACCAACGCTGCTCCTTCCATGTAAAAATCTTCGCCCTCGACGAGCGGCTGACTATCACGCAAAACTTTTCACCCTCATCTTAGAAACTGAATTCCGCGCCCGCGCGTCCGTTAATGCGCGGCGTGCGGAAGCCGTTTTCGTAATAGTCTCGGTTGAATAGATTCTCGACTTTACCGAAGAAGCGCAATCGTCTTGATTCGGCGAGCGGCAGCGTGTAACTGCCAGTCACGTCGGCTTTGAAGAGTCCGCCGAAGCGATAGACGCGGCTGCGGAAACTATTCGTGTCGAAGATCGGCGCGAGATAATCGCTCGACGCCGCGAGGTCGAAATTGACGAGGACGCGCGAACTGACGCGCCCGGTCGCGACGACGGTGAATTGATGATCGGGGATGCCGAACGCGCGGATGATATTTTCCACGAGCGGACGACGCTGGTCGCTGTTCGTATAAGTGTACGAAGCGAAGAGGTCGAAGCGGCGCGACGGCGCAAACGTCGCGCTCAATTCAACGCCGCGCGCGAGGCCGCCGCCGGTGTTCAAGTAGCCGCCGAAGATGCGCCCGAAGGGATCGCGCGGCGTGTCGCCGAAGCCGACGATTTCTTGCAGCCGCGTGTAAAAGTAGGTCGCCGAGAGTCGCACGCGGTTGCGTGCGAGGCTCTGATCAACGCCGGCGTCGAAGGCGATGGAGCGTTCGGGCGCGAGTCGGGGATCGCCGAGCGCGCTGAAGCTGCCGCTAAAGCTGCTGTAGAAAGTTCCGAACCGTTCGTACAGAGAAGGCGCGCGATAGCCGTTGCCGACGTGCCCGCGCAGTTTCGTGTTCGTCGAGCGAAAGATGTAAGCGATGGAGCCGTCGCCCGTATAGGCGTCGGGCGGCGAAGTGAAATTGATGCCGGCGTAAGGCGCGTTGGTTGACGGCGCGAAGCGCGGGCGTTGAAGTTGAAAGTGCTGCGCGCGGAAAGCTGCGGAGAGTTGCAGGCGGTCGTCGAGAAAATGCAGTTGATCCTGTACGAAGAAAGTGTGGCTGCGTTCGGTCACGTCAACAGATGAATTGTCGCGCGCGTTGACGGCGAAAGAATCGTTGACGAAATTCTCGTCCTCAAATTCATAGCCGGCGTTGATGGAGTTGTGTTGGCCGAGTCGAAAATCCGCCCGCGCGTTGATGGTGTTGATGCGTCCATCGAAGTTGTTGCGCGTCGAGCCATTGGGGTCGAAGAAGATGAAATCGTTCGGACTGCCCGGCGCGGCGGGGCCTTCGCGGAAAGACCCGCGCGTCAGGAGCGTGTGATATGTGACGGAGTAGCCGAAGTTCTCCGTCGGCCTCTGCGCGAAGGTGAACGCGCCGGAGAAGAAGCGCGTCGCGCGCGAGTTGTCCGCGTCGTTCGGAGCGGGAACGAAAGTGGCGTCGCCGAAGTTCAACGCGCTGATTGAAGCTCCGCGCTCGAAGCGTCGCAGTTCGGAGCGCGAGAGCGGGCGGGCGTCAATGATGCCGGTCGAAGGCACTGCGCCGAAGACGAGCGGATTCTCGTTGAGTTGCAGAAAAGAGTCCGAGGCGTAGAGCCGCGCGGACAAGGTGGCGGTCGGCGTCAGTCGCAGCAGTGCGCGTCCCTGCGCGCTCGTGTTGCGCGTCGCGTCGTCGCCGTCCACGCCGCGCGAGACGTTGAGATGCGAGACGCCCGCGCTGTAGATGAAACGGTCAGCCGCGCCCACGCTGCCCGATGCTTGCGCCCGCGCGCGCGCGAAGCCGAGGCTTCCGCCTTCCGCGAGCAGGCTGCCGCGAAAGGGGCCGCCGCCTTCGTCCGTCACAACGTTGACGACGCCGCCGATGGCGTTCGTGCCGTAGAGCGAAGAGCCGGAGCCGCGCAACACCTCGATGCGGCTCGTGTCCGCGACGACGAGGTCGCTGATGAAACCGGAGGCGTCGCCCTGCGGCGCGGTCGGGTCGCGGAAGCGCACGCCGTCAATGAGTACGGCGGTGTCCTGGTTACGCAGGCCGCGTGTCTTGATCGAAGTGAACGCGCCGGGGCCGCCTAGTTGCTGCACGCGCAAGCCGGGAACCGTCCGCAAGGCTTCGGGTATCGAATACTCGTCGCGCTCTTCAATCTCGCGCCGCCCGACGACCGTCACCGCCTTTGAAACTTCATCCACCGTCTGCGGCGTGTCGGAAGCGGTGACGACGACATCCGCGCTCACGCCCGCGACTTCGAGCGCGATGTCGAGCGTGATGGAAGTCGCGCCCTTCCCGACTGATATTTCTCGCGCAGCAGTGCGTGCGAAACCTGTGGCTTGTGTTTCGACGAGATACGCGCCCGCCGCCAGTCGCTCGAAGCGATACGCGCCCGCCGCGTCCGTCGTCGTCGAGAGACGCAGTTGCGGGGCGCTCTCACGCGCGTAGAGCGTGACGATTGCGCCGGGCACGCCAGCTCCCCGCGCGTCGAGTACGCGCCCCGTAAGCGTCGCACCTGACGATTGACGTTGCGCGAGCGCGGGCACGGCACAACAGGCGACGAGCAACAGCAGCGCGCAGCAAGAGACGTTGATAAGTTGGCGGATAATAGTTTCTCTTCTCATTTTCAAATTCCTTCGAGCGACAGACGGACGGCGTCTCGCGTCTCGCGCCGGAGAAGAGATATGCGGAAGGCTGAAAGAAAATACGACACGACGAAATCAAAAAAGCCCTCGGTCTTCCACGCGGAAGACCGAGGGCGTGCCGGATAAACAGTTCGCCGAATGAAGAACAAAAGCCGCCGCGCAAATATCTAACACCATCGCGCCGCGCCGTCTCATCTTCATCCAACAAATGCCCGACGCCACTCGCTCTTTCCCGGAGCTGAAGCGGTCGCCACCGTCAAAAATCAGTGGTCAGTGGACGGTGGCTAGTGGTCAGTTAAAACATCAGAACTGAACACTGCACACCGACTACTGGCAACTACTCTTGCAGGCAAGGTTTCCTGACTCCCGGCTCGGACGCGCGGCTCGCGGCCTTCCCCATCTCGTTGTGATGAGTGACCCTTAATTTCCATGCGAGCTGCACAATCGCCGGTACACAGTGGCGGGAACCGTGCGGGCTTTGAACCCGACTTCCCTTGTCGCCCGCGAAAATTTCGACGGGCTTTGACCTGCGACGGTCAATTTTTGTCTCTTGTCTTAACGACGCCAGACAAAAATTGAATTAGCGATGCGGATAAAAGTGACAAAGATCAGACGCCCTACATCTTGAGCGGCCTGCACGCAGACGCTTTCTCAAGCGATGTGCGTTGCTGGCGCTGTCCGACCCGGCGTTTCAAGAGGGTGACAACCTAACACCGGACTCCTTTGTGCGTCAAGTTTGACGGTCTCCGGCACATTTGCGCCGATGATTTATGCGCGAAGCGCCGTTTGTCGTGAGGCTCTCGCATGTCGTACATTCAAGCAAGGATGCACGACGACATGCCTTCTCAAAATAAATTTGACGACGACGATGACAATGCTCATCTCGCGCGCGTGCGTGTGGGATGTCAGGGCTGGAACTACGACGACTGGGTGACTCCGCCCGCCGCCGGACGCGCGTCTGTTTTCTATCCGACGGCGACGCGACCCGCCGCGATGCTCGAAGCCTACGCGCGAATGTTTGAGACCGTCGAGATTGACTCGACCTTCTACGCCATCCCTTCCGCCTCGACAATTGAAGGGTGGCGCAAGCGCACGCCGGACAAATTCACTTTCTCGCTCAAGCTGCCGCAGGAAATTACGCACGAGCGTGCTCTGCGCGGAGAAGGGACGGCGCGCGTGCTCGAAGAGTTTTGCGCGCGCGTGAGGTTCCTCGGCGAAAAACTCGCCGTCGTGCTCGTGCAGTTTCCGCCGCAGTTCATCCCGACGACGGAAAACGTCCGCGCGTTGCGCGAGTTTCTGCCGCTCCTGCCGCGCGAGATGCGCTTCGCCTTAGAGTTTCGCGACCCCGCATGGTTTGAAGAAAGCGCGCTGGAGATTTTCGCGCGGCTGAAGCACGTCACGCCCGCGCTTGTCGAAGGCCAGTGGATGTCTCGCGAGCGCGTGTGGCGCGCGGCGGAGATTATCGCAGCGATGGAGACGGCGGACTTCGCCTACGTGCGCTGGATGGGCGCGCGCAACATCGAGACATTTGATCGCGTGCTGCGCGCGCAGGACGAAAATCTCGAAGAGTGGGCGACGCACATCGCGCGCGTCTCTGAGCGCGTCCCGAACGTCTATGCTTATTTCAGCAATTTCTATGAGGGACACGCGCCCGCAAGCGCAAACAAGTTGAAGCGTCTGCTCGGACAGAGAATTGTTGAGCCGTCTGAATTGGAAGATCAGCCTTCGCTGTTTTGAGTTGAAGGTGTCGGCGTTGGAGTGTGCGCGTCGCTCTCTTCTTCGGACATCCGCGTCCAGACTTCGGCGAACTTTTCGATGTCGGCGCGCGTGCGCTCCATCGCGCGGCGGCTGTCGAGATACGCAGCCCAGTAAGGCGTGCCCGTCAGAGCCTTCGTCGTGTCTTCATCAAGCACCTGCGCCATCAGCGCGACGAGGTCTTGCGTGACGCGCGTGTGTTCGAGCAGCGACTGAATGATCGTGTAGGCGAGACGCGCCTGCCCGTGCGCGAGTCCGGCATCATCACGCGCTCTCGTCGTCACGTCATCTGTGCGCGTAGTCGCGTCGTTGTGCGCGTCATCTTGATGTGCGCCGCTTTCATGCTCGCTCACGCGCCCGCCCCCTGCTGCTCTACATCTTTTTCCGTCGCTTCTTGAGACCAACTGCCGCGCACCAGAGGGAGTTCAGCCATGCGCGCCGTGCAGAGTTCCGTCTCGCCTTCGTCGAAGATTTTGACTTCCGTGTCCGGCGTCAGAAAATCATATTTGACGACGGCGAGCGCGACGTTTTTTCTCAGGCACGGCGAGTGGACGATGGACGTGATGCGCCCGATTTCCCTGTCGCCTGCGCTGTTCTTGATGCGCGCGTCGAGCGGCACGGACGCTTCGTCGTCGAGGATGAGCCCGGCGAGTTTCTTGGCGACGTGTCCGCGCCAGTGGATGCGCGCGATGATTTCCTGTCCCGCATAGCAACCCTTCGTGTAACTGACCGCCTCATCTTCGCGCACGGCTTCGAGCACGACGTTCGCGTCCGACACGTCCACGCCGTAGCGCGGCACGCCCGTTTCAATCCGCAAAATTTCGAGCGCGTCGAAACCGCACGGACGCGCGCCCGCGCTCACGAGCGACTCGAACAACGCTTCGGCCTCAGACGATGCGATGAAGAGATCGAAGCCGTCTTCGTCCGTGTGCGTTGCGCGAATCAATGTCAACTCTGCATCTCTGAACTGTGTGGAGAAGACCTTTCCGCGCGTGATATTCGCCGCCTCTTCGCCCAACGCGCCGCGCACAAAATCTGCCGCGCGCGCGCCCTGCACGGACAGAGTAGCCGTCTCCGCCGTCACGTCGCGGACACGAAAGTCGCCGGCCAGCGTGAAGCGCGCGAGATTCTTAAAGACGGCTTCGCGCGTCGCTGGTTCGGTGTCGAAGAGAAACGTGTCGCCGCGACGGATGACGCGCACGCTGGCAAGGAGTCGTCCCTGCACGTTCGGCAGAGCGGCGTGCATCCATGCGCCATCGGCGAGCGTTTTCACATCGTTGGTGATGAGACCGTTTAAGAATTGTACGGCCTCTGTGCCGCTCACCTCGATGCGCCCGCGCGGCGTGAGATCGAACAGTCCCGCGAGCGTGCCGCCACGCACGGCGTCGTACTCCGCGCTCGCGTCGCCGTAATGCGCGGGCACGCGCCAGCCGTCCTGCTCGCGCACAACCGCACCCGCGCGCAGGTGCGCGGCTTCGAGCGGCGATTGATTAACAGGCGGCTGCTCGGCGTTTGGAGTTTCGACTTGTTGACTCATCTTCGTTTGATGCGTGGCGAAAAGTTTTAGTTCAACTTTTCAAGCGCGGCGCGCAGATCGTCATAGTCCTTCTTCTCGCCCGCTTTGAATTTGAGATTCATGTAACGAACGACGCCCGCTTTATCAATCAGGAAAACGGAGCGGTTGTTGAAGCCCGACGCCTCATCATAGACGCCGTACATGCGCGCGACTTCGTGCTTGTGGTCGGAGACGAGCGGGAATTGCAAATTGTGATGCTTCGCCCATTCCTGATGCGAGAAGACGTAGTCGCCGCTGATGCCGAGCACCGTCGCGTTGAGCTTCGAGAGTTCCGCGAACGTGTCGCGCAGGGTGCAGACTTCCTTCGTGCAACCGCCCGACCAGTCCGCCGGATAGAAAGCGAGGATGACGTTTTTGCCGCGTTGCGAGGCGAGCGTCATTTGTTCTTTGGCATCGAAGAAAATCTTTTCCTGCGTGGCGTAAGGCAGGTGAAACTCAGGCGCGGCTTCTCCGGCTCTAGGCGACGCGGCGACGACCGTTGTTGTCTCCACGCTCTTCGTAGAGGCCGCGCCGGAATGTGCAGAATCGCTGGCTGGCTTCGTTTTCGATGCGGACTCCTGCGCCGACGTGACGCTTGAGAGCGGCGCGGCAAACGCTGCCAGCGCGAGCGCGGCGACGACGATGACGAGCGCCGTTTTGATGGCGGCGTTTGATAGCTTGAGATTTATTTTCATCATAAAAGAACCTTTCAACTTACGGTCTCAGTGCGGATTGATGTGCGCTTAACGCGCCTTTCGAGCGAACGCAGAGCGCGTCCCAGAGCCTTGTAGTCTTCGAGTTGCTGCGCTTCGCGCCGGTGCGAGGCGAGCACCTGCGGGCTGGGATGATAGAGCGGCACGAGCAGACGCCCGCGCCATTTTCTAATCTGTCCGGCGTCCTGTGCGAGTGTCAGTTGATGATACTCAACCGACTTGAGCGCGGCAAGCGAGACTGCTCCGAGCGTGACGACGATGCGCGGATTAACGATCTCAATCTGGCGTCGCAAAAACTCCGAGCAGTTCGAGACTTCCGCGCGCGAAGGCTTGCGGTTCGCGCCCGTCTCTGTGCGCGGGTTGCAGAGCGCGGCGTTCGTGATGTAGATGCGCTCGCGCGTGAGATTGATGGAGTCAAGATAGCGCGCGAAGTTGCGTCCCGACTGGTCGCCGGAGAAGGGGATGCGCGTGCGGTCGCCGCCCTGCCTACCCGGCGCTTCGCCGATGAACATGACGCGCGCATTGACGCGCCCGTTGTGTGCGCTTAAGACCGCCGCGCGCCCGCACATCGCCGCGCAGAGATGGCACGCGGCAGCCTCCGCGACGAGCGCGTCAAAGGCCGCCTGCTGTCTTGCTGCGACGCTCACTTCGTGATCGTGATGTCGCGCGAAGTCGTGTTGTAGCCGCCATTGTCAACCGCGTTGCCGTCCTTGTCCACGAGTTCGAGCTTGACGGTGTGCTTGCCCGCCGTCCAGCCCGTCAGCCAGATTGGTTCCCACTTGTCTATGAATTTCGCCTCGCCGCCGTCCACCGAGTAGCGCACGCGATAATCGCCGCCGTCCGCTTGCAGCTTGGCGTTTGTGAGCCAGAAGTCAATCATCACGGCGTTCGTGTCATCGCCTTTGTATTCTCCCTTCGGGCGGCTGTAAGTCAGGAGCGGTTTCTTGCGGTCAACCGTGCCGCCGTTGCCCGCCGCCATGTCTTTGCCTTCGGGCGTCGCGGTGGGCGTGGCTGTCACAGCAGCGTTGGCATTCTTGCTAGCAGCGTTGACGTTCGATGCGGCGTTCTTGTTATCAGCCATTTTCTCGCCGGCGTTTGTGGTCGTCGGCTTCGACGCATCCGCCGCGCCGCCCTTGACGGTAAAACTCACAAGCTGGAACGAGCCGTCATTCTTGTAGCTCTCGTGCCACGGGCGCGAGGCGAAGACGCGCAGTGTGTGCTGGCCTTCGCTGACGTTACGCAACTCGAACGGCGCGCCGTCGAGATTGTAGTAAGCCTCGTAGGGCTGGTTGTCGAGAATGACGTGAATGTGATTGCCCATGCCCGTCGAGGGGTCTTTCATCGGCTTGTAGCCTTTGAGTTCGCCGCCGAGCGTGAGTTTGACTTTGACCGTCGAACTGTTAACGGTCGCGCCGTCAGCCGGCTGGACGATTTTAAGCACGGGCTTCGCTTCGTCCTGCTCGCCGCGCGTTGCCGACATGTCTTTGACTTTCTGCGGTCGCTCGACGAGCGTGAGCGTCTGCGTCGCGGGCGCGGGGTTGGCCTTGAACGTCTCGACGCCCACGTTATTGTTTGTGTCCGTCGCGGGAGCGCAACCTGCGAGTAAAAGCGACGATGCAAGCGCGGCGCATAGCAGCGCGCAGGTAAAAATTATTCGGCGAGAGTGTTTCATCTTTTCCTCCGAACGGTGTATAGGAATTTGTGAGGCAGTATAGCAAATTGCGTGTCGAGGTGAGCGCCTATCAGAACCGCGAGCGGAAGCCTCGCGGGTCATGTGTGGTGAGCTGTACCCGCGAGGCTTCCGCTCGCGGTTCTGATTCATGTACCCTGCGTGCCCGCCGTCGTGGCGGTCAGGCGTTTTTCGCAAGTCGCCCAGTTGATGTTCGAGAAGAACGCTTCGATGTACTTCGGTCGCTCCGCCGGTTTGTAGTCGAGCAGGAAAGCGTGTTCCCACACGTCCATCACAAGGACGGGCGCGAAGCCTGAGACGTTGCCCGTCTCGTGCAGCGTGATCCAGTGGTTCGAGAGACGCCCGTTCGAGGGATTTTGATAACAGATCGCCCAACCTACGCCGCGCATTTTGCCGACGCTCATAAAATCCGTCTTCCAGATATCATAGGTGCCGAAGGACGCTTCCGCCGCTTTGTGAAAATTCGAGTTCGGGTCGGGGTCGCCGTTGCCGTTTTGCTTCATGTTGTCGAAGTAGTATTCGTGCAAGACCATGCCGTTGTACTCGAAACCCATGCGTCTGGTCAGTTCCGAATAGGCGGGCATCTCCTCCTGGTCAACTTTGCCGTCGCGGAGAAATTCGGAAATTTTCTCCGTCAGATTGTTCGTCTCTTTGACGTAGCCTTCATAGAGTTTGAAGTGCATCTCAAGCGTCTGGTCACTGATGCCTTTCAAGCCGCTCAGGTTGAACTGTCTCGCCGTGTAACTTGCGCTGTCGGTCATTTCTTTCTCCTTACAATTTGAAAACGAGTCGTTAAGTGATCGTTAGTTTGCGTGATTCAATTTACTCCTAACTGCACGCGCATTGTATGGCGAATAGGTTAAGAGCGTGCGGCTTTAATGTGGCGATGAAAAACAAAGCGCGGGAGCATCATTGAGCGCGCAACACACACTCGATGCCCCCGCGACTTCAAACCGCATCTTTTGCCTTGCCGTGACCCGCGCCCTACTTACTTACCGAAGATGACGTAATCACCGTGCGATGTCGCCATGAAAAAGAGCATCGGGAGCGAGAGCCAAGCATTCGTGCGCGAGGCGAGGAAGGCTTTGCGCGCGAGTTCGGGCGGCGCAGGATCACCTGACACGGTGCCCGCGATGATGCGTTTCTGCGCCGGCCAGATAATTCCCCACACGTTTAGCAGCATGAACAAACCCAACGAGCCGCCGAGACCAATGGAGAAAGTCTTGTTGCTCGCAAAAGCACCCAACTGCGAGTTGAGCCACCAGATCACCGCCGCTGAATGAATGATGACAAGCACCGCGACGACCGCCGCCAGCACCCTGCCATCTTTCGTGAACATCGGCAGCAGGAAGAAATAAATCATCCAGCCGACGACTCCCATCAGCAGCCAGACGAGCAGCACGACCCAAACGTTGACGCCCGCATTGTGCGCGTCGCCGTTCAGGATATACATCGCGTAATAGGTCAGACCGGCGAGCACCGTGACGAGCGCGCCCCAACGGAAATACCACAATGCTTTCGGCATCAAGTTCGGGATAACGATTTTCTTCGTCGGCGCGTCGAGCGCCTTCATAAAGTTGACGTTGACGAGATTGAAAAAGTAGAGCATCCCGATCCAGGTGATGCCCGCGACGAAGTGCGCCCAACGCAGCAGCACGCGCGCGAGATCGGTGGCCGACGGCGCGTGAAACAGGTCTTGCAGCATGGCGAGGCTTAACGGTAAGTGAACAGTTGACTCGAACATTAAAGTCCTCCCGATTCTATGGAGCGATAATTTTTCATTCGTCCGCGCCGCTTCAATTCATGCGCGCGGCGGACGGGAGAGTGTGCCGAAGACTTTGCGCGAGCAATGGCCGGCTGGCGGCGTAAAGTTCTCTTGCTCGAAATCTTCGGTTGAAGTGATGCTTGACTAAAAATTGACGCGCGAAGATTAGCACCAAGCGCGTGCGCGTGCAATCAACTTTTCCCGTGCGAAAACGACCATCACGCGCGTGCAGAAAAAGTTGTTGATGACAGCGTCACGCTAGTCCTCAGAAGGTCTTGTCCCGGCGGGAATGCCGCGCACGCTGGCCTGATTGACGACGTTGATTTTCAGATTGTCGTGGACGCGCATCTGGCACGAGAGGCGAACGTTTTCCGCCAGTCCGGTCTCCGCCGCGAGACGATTGCGCTCAAGCTTGCCGACTTCGCCGGGGTCGCCCGACAACACCTCGACGCGGCACGTCGTACACTTAGCCACGCCGCCGCAACGATGCAAAATGTCAATGCCGTTGTCCTCCAACGCCAGCACGAGCTTGCGCCCGTCCTCAGCCTCGAAAGCCTGCAATCCCGTCGCAGTCTCCGCCTCAATCATCGCCATGATCTTAAGCTCCTCGAAAATTTAGTTGTGTGGAAAGCGACATGACTGTGGCACAACTCGGAGTCTGCGGGCAAGCCGACTTGATTGATGGAGTGATGTCATATCTTTTCCGTCAGTACCGCGAGCGGTAGCGAGCGGGTCGAGCTACGGTATGCAGACCCGCTCGCTACCGCTCGCGGTACTGACAAGAGGACGCTCACTGTGTAACCACATTCACTCGCAAGACAAAAGCGCGACCGTTGAGACGCTTTGTGCGCCGCTCGGTTTCTCTCGATAAAGAGAATCAACACGCGGCGCACAACATAGCGTCACGACAGTCGCGCCTGATGTTTGCGACTTCGATTTAATTGTGCAAAAGCTTACGCCGTGAACGAAGAGCCGCAGCCGCAGCCGCCCGTCGCGTTTGGATTCGTGAACGTGAAACCCGAACCCATGACGTTCGTCACGTAATCAATCTGCACGCCGTTCAAATACTGCGCGCTGAACATGTCCACGAACAGGCGCACGCCGCTCGACGTGATGACGTGATCGTTCGGGAGCGAATTCTCCTCGATGTTCAGGCTGTACTGGAAACCGGAGCATCCGCCCGGCACGACGCGCACGCGAAGGCCAGCCGTCTCCGGCAGAGTCTCTTCGCCCTGCATGAACTTCGCGATTTCCGCCGCCGCCTGCTCCGTGACGTTCAACGCCATGCCCGGAATTTGCGGCGCGGCGGTCGCTGTCTGGTTCTCTGTCAAATTTGCTGCCATTTTCTTATCTCCTCGAATTATTTCCGATTTCAAATTAAAGAATCGCCGACCTCGAAATTTCAGAAGTTCAAGTTTGAAACCGGAAAGCTTCTCCGTCGGTCGCCCCCAATCCTAAACCAAAACTCCGAAATCGCAAACGTCGCTTTTAACGCGCTCTGCCGAGCACGACCAACTCCGGCTTCAACGCCTCAATCGAGACGTGCCGCGCGACTTCTTCCGCCACGCTCCTGAAAGCCGCCGCCTGCAACGAATCTGGATGCGCGATGACGACCGGCACGCCCGCGTCTCCGCCCTCTCGCACTTCCATCCCCAGAGGAATCTCGCCCAGGAAAGGCACGCCGTACTGCTCCGCAAGTTTGCGCCCGCCGCCCTCGCCGAAAATGTTGTAGCGCGTGCCCGTGTCCGGCGCGACGAAGTAACTCATATTCTCAACCACGCCGAGGATGGGAATGTTGACCGTCTCAAACATCCTGAGCGCGCGGCGCACGTCTATGATGGCGACATCCTGCGGCGTCGTGACGAGCACCGCGCCCTGCACCGGCACGAGTTGCGACAGAGATAACTGCACGTCGCCCGTGCCCGGCGGCATGTCAACAATCAAATAATCAAGCTCGCCCCATTCCACGTCCGACAAAAACTGTTTGACGAGTCCGTGCAAAATCGGGCCGCGCAAAATCATCGGCTCGTCGCCCGGCTTCAAGATCGCCATGGACATCAGGCGCACGCCGTGCGCTTCGAGCGGCACGAGTTTATTGACGTTCACGTCCGGCCTCACGTTGCCCACGCCGAGCATCTGCGGCACGTTCGGCCCGTACACGTCCATGTCCATCAGCCCGACGCTCGCGCCGTTCTGCGCGAGACTGACCGCGAGATTCACCGCCACCGTTGACTTGCCGACGCCCCCCTTGCCAGACGAGACGGCGATGATATTACGCACGCCCGGCACGGTCAGCTTTTCGCCGAAGCCGCGACCTTTAGGCACTTCCGCATCCATCGTCACGCGCACCGCAGAGACGCCCGGCAGAGCCGAAACTAACTCACGCGCCTGCGCTTCCATCTGCTCGCGCACAGGGCACGCGGGCGTCGTCAACACGATGCGAAACGACACGTCGCCGCCCTCGATTCGTAAATCTTTGATAAAGCCCAGACGCACGATGTCCTTGTGCAAATCCGGGTCAATGATCTGCGTCAGCGCGCCGTAAACGTCTGCTTCGGTCACTTGTGCCATAATGTTTTTCGTCAACACACACAGACAGCAAAACCCTCGAAACTGTCCTGATGTGTAACGTGTCATTGTACCATCGAGCGCCGCACAAGTCCCGCGACTTAGATGCCCTGTAGTTCTCAAAAGACGTTTACCACAGAGGACACAGAGGTTGAAGAGAGTAAGAACCAGAGCTTTCGCTTTCACCCTTTGTCTTTCTCTGTGTTTCTCCGTGTCCTCTGTGGTAATAAATGCCTGACGTGACACTCAAGCATGAATCAAATGCACATCGCGCCACCGTAATGTTGACGCACAAGGTTCAGTCGCGGATGATGTCTCGGACGGAGGAAATTCATGAGCAGTAACTTTCAAACACATCCACCCGCCGCGCCCAAACAAAAAATCGTCCGCGCCGCCTGCCCGCACGATTGCCCGGACACCTGCGCGATGCTCGTGACGGTCGAAGATGGCCGCGCCGTGCGCGTCGCGGGCGACCCCGCGCACCCGTTCACGCGCGGCACGCTCTGCACCAAAGTCGCCAACTACGAGCAGCGCACGCACAGCACAGAGCGCATCAAGACCCCACTGCGTCGCGTCGGCGCGAAGGGTGAAGGCCGCTTCGTGCCGATTAGTTGGGACGAAGCGTTGGACGAAATCGCCGCGCGTTTTTCTGCGCTCGCCGCATCGCCGGAAGGCGCGCAGACGATTCTGCCTTATAGCTATTCCGGCACGCTCGGACTCGTGCAGAATGAGTCAATGGACAGGCGTTTCTTTCACCGGCTCGGCGCGTCTCTGCTCGACCGCACGATCTGCGCGACGGCGGGAGCCGAAGCCTATCAGGCGACCATCGGCGCGAAAGTCGGCACAGACCCGGAAGCGTTCACGGATGCGCGCCTCATCATTTTGTGGGGCACGAACACGATCACGAGCAACGTCCATCTCTGGCCTCTCATTCTCGAAGCGAAGAAAAAGGGAGCGCGCGTCATCGCCATTGACCCGCGCCGGACGCGCACAGCTGATGCTTGTGACGAACACATCGCGCCGCTGCCCGGCACGGACGCCGCGCTCGCGCTCGGAATGATGCACGTTATTTTCGCCGAAGAGTTGGAAGACAAAGATTATTTAGCGCAGCACACCATCGGCGCGGAAGATTTGCGACGCCGCGCAAGCGAATATTCGCCGGAGCGCGTCGCGGAAATTTGCGGACTCGAAGCGCAGACGATTATCAATCTCGCGCGCGTCTATGCGACGACGCGCCCCGCCGTGATTCGCATGAACTACGGCTTGCAGAGACACGCGGGCGGCGGCATGGCCGTGCGAACTGTCAGTTGCCTGCCCGCCGTCACCGGCGCGTGGCGCGAGCGCGCGGGCGGCGCGCTGCTCTCGACGAGCGGCGCGTTCCCGCTTAACTTCGCCGCGCTCGAACGCACCGACCTGATGCCGCAACCCGCGCCGCGCACCATCAACATGACGCTGCTCGGCGACGCGCTGACACGCACCGACGATCCGCCCGTGCGCGCGCTCTACGTCTATAACTCGAACCCGGCGGCGGTCGCGCCCGATCAACAGAAAGTACACAAAGGTCTGCGCCGCGAAGACCTCTTCCTCGTCGTCCACGAACTATTTATGACGGACACGACGGACTACGCGGACATCGTCATCCCCGCCACGACGCAGCTTGAACACTTCGACATCCACAAGGCTTACGGCCACTTTTATCTCCTCATCAACGAGCGTTCAATCGCGCCGCTCCACGAAGCGAAGCCGAACACGGAAGTCTTTCGCCTGCTCGCCGCGCGCATGAAATTTGAGGACGAGTGCTTTCAGGATTCGGATGAAGAAATCGCGCGGCAGGCAATTGACGTTGACCATCCGGCGATGACAGGCATCACGCTCGAACGCCTGCGCGCGGAAGGCTGGGCGCGTCTTAATCTCGCGGAAGATTTCGCGCCGTTCGCCAAAGGCGACTTCCCGACCGCTTCGGGCAAGTGCGAACTCTACTCGGAAAGTCTCGTTGCATTGGGCTTGCCCGGCACGCCCGAATTCATCCCGCCGCGCGAGTCGCGTGCGAGCGCACCCGAACTCGCCAGACGCTTTCCGCTCGCGCTCATCACACCGGCGTCGCACGCCTTCCTTAATTCGAGCTTCGCCAATCTCTCGAAACAACTGCGACAGGAGAAACGTCCCTTCGTCGAGATTCATCCTGACGATGCCGCCGCGCGCCACATTACGGACGGCGCGAGCGTGCGCGTCTTCAACGAGCGCGGCGCGTGCGAGTTGACCGCCGTCGTCTCGACGCGGGCGCGTCCCGGCGTCGTCGTCTCGCCTTCGGTGTGGTGGAACAAGCTCTCGCCCGGCGGCACAAACGTCAACCAGCTTACCTCGCAAGGCTTGACCGACATCGGGCGCGGCGCGACCTTCTACGACGCGCTCGTCGAGATCGAGCCAGCGATTTAATCATGCTCGATTCAACGCAGCGATTTTCAAATCGCGTCGAAAATTACGTCAAATACAGACCGACGTATCCGCCGGCGGTCATCGAATTACTGAAAGACGAATGCGGTTTGACGCGCGACTCAATCATCGCCGACATCGGCTCCGGGACGGGGATTCTGTCCGAACTGTTTTTACGGCACGGCTGTCAACTCTACGCGGTCGAGCCGAACCGAGAGATGCGCGAGGCGGGCGAGCGTCTGCTCGAAAATTATCCGAACTTCAAGAGTGTCAACGCGACGGCGGAAGCGACGACGTTGATGGACGCGAGCGTTGATTTCGTCACCGCCGGGCAAGCCTTTCACTGGTTCGACGCCACGCGCGCGCGTGCGGAGTTCGCGCGTATCCTGCGCCCGGATGGTTGGGTCGTCCTCGTCTGGAACGAACGACGCAACGATGCGACGCCGTTCATGCGCGGCTTCGAGCATCTCATCGCCACGCGCGGCACGGATTACGCGCAGGTCGTGCATCACCGCTTCGACGAGACAGTGATTCATCCCTTCTTCGGGACGAACAAGGTGCGACTCAAGTCGTTCGAGAACGCTCAGGTCTTCGATTTCGAGGGACTCAAAGGGCGCACGCTCTCAGCCTCTTACGTGCCGCAACCCGGCGATCCGAATTACGACTTGATGCTCAACGAACTCGCCGCACTCTTCGACGCGCACCAACATCAAGGCCAAGTCTCTTTCGACTACGACACGAAAGTCTTTTACGGGAGACTGAAGTAAGTAAAAAGTAAAAAGGTAAAAGGCAAAAGTGAAGAGGGGAAGCAGACGCCTGTCTTCTTCCTTCCTTTTGCCTTTTACCTTTTTACTTTTGCCTTACTTGCTTTTGCCTTTTCACTTGACACGCGCGGCACATGTCGCCGATACATAGCAGCGGCTTTCCCGGCACGATTGCGCCGCGCAACGGGCGACGAATATTCTATCTTTCAGAATCGCGCGACGTTACAAGACACCACTTGAATTTCATGCACACCACACACCCCTTCGCCGCCCTGCGGCGCACAACACACTTGCCCGGCGTGGCCGCTCTCGCGCCCGCCCTGTTGCCGCTCACGATGTTCCTGACCGCCACTGTTGCACAGGCCGCGCGGGTGACAGCCAGACCCGCCACCACGTCAACCGTCAACACGACAACAGCGGCACAGACGCCTGCCAGATCGAACTCGCGCGACGCCAATGTGCCGCTGGAGACGCTCGTGCGAATCGTTCGCGCGGAGGACGAGCGACGCTGGGAGGACGCGGATTTGGGCGCGTTGCTGTTGGACAAAAGCGCGGCGGTGCGTCGTCGTGCCGCGCTCGCGGCGGGACGCATCGGCGACGCGGGCGCAGTCGTGCCGCTCTCGAATCTTTTACGGCGCGACACGAATGACGGCGCGCGCGCGATGGCGGCCTTCGCGCTCGGCGAGATTGAAGCGGACGCGGGCGCGGACGTGCTGCTTGAGACGCTCCGCATGACGAAGACGCCCGAAGTGCGCGCGCGCGCCATCGAAGCGTTGGGGAAAATTGCTGCCGCGCTTCCCGCCGCGCAAGGTGAGCGCAAGCGCGCTCTCGGCACTGCGATTCTCAACGCGCTCGATGCGGAACGCAGGCAGGCGCGTGCCAGTCGTGATGTCGTGCTGCTCGGATTAACGGCGGCTCTGCGCGCGAAGCCTGACGGCGGCGGAAAAATTGTCGCGCTCTTTCTCTCTTCAACGGACGCGCGCGCGCGCGGCGACGCCGCCAACACGCTCGCGCGCCTGCGTGCGAAGGACGGACTCGAAACGTTGCGCCGCCTGCTCGTGAGCGACACGGACGCGAACGTGCGCGCCAACGCCGCGCGCGCACTCGGAGCCGCCGAAGACGCCACAGCTTTCGATGCGTTGCTCGCGCGCGCCGCCGGCGACGCGGACTTGCGCGTGCGCGTCAGCGCCCTTCGCTCGCTCGCGCAGTTGAAGGACGCGCGCGCCGCCGAGCCGCTCTTGAAACGCGGCGAAGAATTGTTCGCGGCTTACAAGACGGCGCGGACGAACGGCGACGCGCACCCGGCAGAGTTGAATGAGTTACTGGAAATCGCCGCCGCCGTCGGGCGCGTCGTGCCGAACTCGAACCACGAGCGCTCCCTTCAACTGCTGAGGCAATTGCGCGGAGCGGGCATCGCCGCGCCCGAAGTCGAAATCGCGCTCGCGCGCATCGCGCCCGCGCAGTACGTGCGCGACAAGGCTCTGACGGAGATGTCGAACCGCGCATCCGGCACGCGCGGCAACACGTCTTCATGGCAGGCCGTCTCGGCGTTCGGGCAGGGACTCGGCGAGGTCGCCAACCTGACGAGCGCGGCGGGCGGCAACGGCTCTGTGGGCTTGCAAGCCGACGCGCAGATTCTGTTGCGCGGCTGGCTCGACGACCCCTCGACGCCCGCGCTCGCCGTGCCCGACTTGCTGCGCTCGCTCGCGCTCTACAAGCCGATTGATCTCGCCGCGTTCGTGCGCCCGCGACTCGGCGCGCAGGACGTGCTCGTGCGCGCCACCGCCGCAGACATCCTCGGCGAACTCGACGCCGATGTAGAATCTTCGCACGCGCTCGCCACCGCGTTGCCGCGCGCGCTCGAAGACGGGATGAACGACGCCGCGCTCTCCATTCTCAACGCGCTTGCCAAACAAAAAGGCGATGAGCCGAAGGCGGCCATCGAAAAAGCTCTGGACGTGACCGACTACATCGTCCGCCGACGCGCCGCCGACCTTCTGCGCGAGCGCGCGACGGGCAGCACGGCAGCGACGACAACGGGCGGTCGCATCGAAACCGTCGCCTCACGCAATCACGACGTTGATTACCAGCGCGCGCTGGCACGCATCAGCAAGCGCGTGCGCGCCTTTATCGTGACTGATAAGGGCACGTTTACGATGGAGTTATTGCCGGAAGACGCGCCGCTCACAGTGGACAACTTCATCGAACTGGCACGCAAAAATTATTTCAACGGCATCACGTTTCATCGCGTCGTGCCGAACTTCGTTATACAGGGCGGCGACCCGCGCGGCGACGGCAACGGCGGCCCCGGCTATCAAATTCGCTGCGAGATTAACACTATTCCATACGCGCGCGGCGCGGTCGGGATGGCGCTCTCCGGCAAGGATACGGGCGGCTCGCAGTGGTTCGTCACGCACTCGCCGCAGCCGCACTTGGACGGCGGCTACACGGTCTTCGCTCGCGTCACCGATAATCTCGACGTGATTGACCGCATCGCGCGCGGCGACCGCATTCGCTCCGTCACGATTACGGAAGACAAGCGTCCACCCGTCAGCAGTCAGCGATCAGCCGGAAGGCAGTAGTCGAATGAAGGCAAAAGTAAAAGGGCAAAAGGCAAAAGTGAAGACAAGGCGCGTGTTCCCTGTTTTTACTTTTACCTTTTGCCTTTTTACTTTTGCCTTTTTTTCACCCGCGTTGCGAGGTCAGACGAAAAACGTGACGGCGGGGGCGCGCGCACGTTATCAAATCAACCTCAAGCTCGATTTCGACGCGCGCACTTTCATGGGCACGGAGCGCGTGCGCTGGGTCAATCGCGATTCGCATTCGGCCTCAGTCGTTTACTTTCATCTCTATCCGAATCAACTGACGGAAGGCTCCGCCGCGACGACCGCGACGACGACGGCGGTCGCGCCGGTGTCAGGCGGCACGCTGTTGCCCGGTGACGCGGGCGAAACTGCTTCGACGCCCGATGAGCCGCACCTCGATGTGACGAAAGTCACTTCAGAACAGAACGCGCCGCCGCTCGCCTTCACCATCGAGGATCAAGGGGCGACGCTGCGCGTGCCGCTGCGTGCGTCGGTCGCGGGCGGCGCGGGCGTGGAGTTGACGATTGAATTTAAGGGCAGCGTGCCCGACATTGACCCGGACGAAACGAGCCTCACGGCGCACGTCGTCCAGCAGGTCGGGGCTGCGCTCCGCGACACGCGCGAGGCGAGGCGCGCGCGCGACATCAACTTTTCCTCGCGCGGCGTGATGCTGCTCGGCGGTTTTTATCCCGTCCTCGCCGTGCGCGACGGCACGGACTGGCGGCGCAAGGTTGAGACGAGCGTCGGCGATACGGTCTTCGCCGAAGTCGCCGATTACGACGTGACCGTTGACGCGCTTGGCGATGTCGCGCTGTTCACATCGGGCGAGGAGCGCGGCGATGCGGAGTTCGGGCGTCATCGCAGCCGCACGTTCGAGGGAACGAACCTGCGTAATTTCGCGCTCGTCGCCGGACGAAATTTGCGCGCGGCGGAACGCACCGTCTCCGGCGTCCGCGTGCGCTCGATTTATACGGCGGAACACGAGCGCGTCGGGCAGCGGGCCCTTGTCGTCGCGGCGGAAGCCGTGCGCGTCTTCACACTGCGCTTCGGCGCGCTGCCCTTCCAGACCGTGAGCGTGACGGAAGCGCCGCTCGTCGCCGGACTCGGCAGCACTGAGTTCTCCGGTCTCGGCGTCATTGCGAGCGCGTACTACGTGGACTTCGATGCGCCTGCGATGCGTAATCTGCCGGAACTCGTGCGCGAGCAACGCGCGTCTCTGGAAGACAGTCTGGAGTTCGCCGTCGCGCACATCGTCTCGCATCAATGGTGGGGCGCAACTGTCGGCAGCGACCCGGAACGCGCGCCCGTGCTCGACGAGGCATTAGCGCATTGGTCTGCGCTGCTCTACTACGAAGATGCACGCGGGACGGAGCGCGCCGCGCAGGCGCAGGAGGATCAACTGCGCGGCGTCTATCAGGTCTATCGCACCTTCGGCGGCGACGACATGCCGGCGGAACGCGCCGCGCGCGAGTATCGCAACTCTTTCCAGTATGCTGCCATCGTCGCCAGCAAGGGCGCGCTGATGTTTGTCGCGCTCAGGCAACTGCTGGGCGACGAGCGTTTCTTCAAGGCTCTGCGCGCTTACTACGAGACGAACAAATTCGAGATCGCGGGCGTCGAAGATTTGCGCGGCTCGTTCATCGCCGAAGCCTCGCTCGACGCGCGACGCGCCGCCACGCGCATCTTCGCGCGCTGGCTCACGGAAAAACACGGCGACGAAGACATTGCCCCGCCCAACCCGCAACTCGCCGCGGCGCTCGGCATCTCGAATGAGCCGACGGCGAGCGCGAAAGACCGCAACACCTTTTCGCGTCTCGGCAGATTTTTCTGGCGGCAGATGACGCGCATTCGCTGACTCTCGTCCTTCCGTTCTCTCTAACCTCTTACATGATGCGACTTTCCGCCCGTTTCAGCCAGCCTCTCTGAGCCTCACTGGAACGATTCTGGTACTTTTCTCCGCCGGTTTCTGCGCCGCGACCTCCGTTGCCGCGAGCAGGCCGTCGTCCGTCGGGTGAACATATCGCTCCGTCTGGCGAGTGTTGGAGTGCCCCATCAGGCGGGAGATTTTCTTCAAGTTGACATCGGCGTCGCCGAGGCGCGAGCCGTATTCGTGCCGGAGGTCGTGGAAGCGTAAATTTGCGACCCCGGCCCGCTCGCACGCCTTGCGGAAGAAGTGATCCACCCTCGCCCGCTTGAGTCTTCCCCCCTGCTCGTCGGTGAACAGGTAGCCGCCCGGCGCAGACCGGCATAACTCGCCGAGCAGTTCTCTGACCTGTGCGCTCATCGGCACGCCCTCGGTTTTGCGCCGGTCGCGCTTCCACTTCGGGTTGACGACGAATATTCGGTTCCGGCTGAAATCCACCGCCGACTTTTCGAGCGCGATTAACTCGCCCTGTCGAAAGCCCGTCCAGAGCGCGAGTTGAATCATCGGCTTGAGAAACGGCGGCGCGTGTTCGGCACTCACGAGCAACGCCGTCTCTTCCCCCTGCGAAAGACGCCTCTCCGGTGCGCCCTCCGCGTCCAACTGTTTGACCTTGCCGCACGGGTTCTCCCGGATGTACTTGTGCCGGGCGGCCAGCGTGAGAATTCCTGAGAGCGTCGTCAACTCTGAGTTGACCGTGTGCGGCGACCGCGCTTCGTCCTGCTTGGTGGCGGTGGCCGCCCGGTCGCGCTTGAAACGCTCGACGGCGAGCGATGAAACTTGGCCGAGCGTGCGGCCTTTGAAGTATTCGCAAATCATCCTGGCTTGCAGTTGCTGTTTGTAATGGCTCGACGCCTTACTGTTCTGCTCAGACCACGGCAAAAAGATTTCATTCACGAATTGCGAAAAGAGCATCTGCCGGCTTCGTCCGCCATAGACCCCTTCGTGAACTTCCTGCCGCGCCCTGCGCTCCGCCGCCTGCGCCTGCGGCTTCGTCCGCGCCGTCTTGACGGTCTCCTTGTAGGTCACGCCGTCCACGACGAACTTGAAATAGTAGCTGCCCGTGCGCGTCCGACCCGTCTGCTCGTCCTTCCATTTGCGTTTATAGACTGGCATCTTCTGCGTCCTCCCGTGCGGTTGCAGCCATCACCAGAGGAAACATGCGGCGGATTGTAGGCCGCCCCCGCTTCCCCTGTCACGGTTTTAACCGACGGCTTTCAGCTTGCGACGCATGTTCTCCCGCTCCGCCCACTCGTCAATCGCCGTCCGCTTGGTGCGCGGCTCGCCGCCGGCGGAGGCTTCTGGAAAAGGGTTGTGCTCCGGGGCGCGCGCCGCCCACTCCCCGATGCTGCGCTCGGAGACGCCTAAGTATTTAGCCGCCTCTTTGCGCGTCAGGTAGCTCTTGTGAGCGATCACGACCTGCTCGCGCACAACCTTGCGCGTCACCTCGTCGAGCGCGTCGGCGGTGACGGGGAGCGCAGCATCGGCGTGGCGCTCGTCGCCACCGCCACCGTGCGCCGACAAAGTTTGCGCCACGACCTTCCTGATGTGCTCGTCGAGTTGTTCGAGCAGTGCGTTCATGGCAGTCCTCCGCGAGCTTCGACACGGATTGCCTCGGCTTCCAGTTCCTCGATTGATTTCGCGCCGCTTTGACAATGGTCGCGAAAAGATTCCAGAGGCTCAACGAGAAATTCATCGGATGAGGAGGATTTCGGAGGCAAGGTCGGCGGTGGCGGTCGCAAGTACACCGTGCGACGCTCGACGGGCGGCGCATTCAGGTGGCCGAAAGTGCGATCCCACGCGGCCTGTGCATCGGCCTCAGCCTGTGTCGCGGGCTGCTCGTCGTCCGCGACATCCTAGACAACTTGTCCACCCCCCTTGTCAACTCGTTCCTCTTCAACAATTTGCGAAGGGGCGTCAAACAGGGCGTCCATCCGGGCGCGCATTTCGAGCCACTTTTGCCGCAGCCGCCGCGGGTCTGTTTCATCCAGCAGCGCGGCGCGCGTCCGTGCCGGGAGTTTCCCGGCGATCTCCTGCGCGCGTTTGAGTTGGGCCGCCGCCACCTTCAGGCAGGTCTCAATCTCGGCTGCCGCTGAACGTGGACGTTTGCCGTCCCGCGCATGAGAGTGAGCGCGTGGAATCTCGTCAAATACAATGCGCGCGGCGCGCTCAATGGCATCGCGCTGCTTGCGCCGGTCGCTCTCGTGCCAGTGGCTTGATGAGCGGGCGCGCGTGACGATTTGCTCGACCGCGCCGGCGATGTGGAAGCGATAGCGCGTCGGTCTGTTCTTGCCGGACGACTTGTCGAATTCGCCCTCGACGATTTCAACAAGGTCTATCTGTTTGTCGCGCGCCTCATCGAAATAATCTGCGCGCTGGCGCTGCACGGTCTTGGCGGAGCAGTTTTGCAGTGCGGCGAGTTCTTCGTCGAAGAGTTCGACTGACGCCGCGCCGTCGCGCGAGTATGCGACGCTGGCAATGGCGAGGACGAAGGCGCGCACCCGCACGCTGAACTTGGCGAGGTTGGCGAGTTGGTGGACGGCCTCCACGCCGTCGGCGAGGTCGGCGAGGATCGAGTGGTCGGGTTGCACGTCGCACGCTTGCCGTTCTTTCATGCGTCGAAGCTGCGTGGGCGTGATGTCATAGACGGTGGCCGGTGTGCTCATGCTGCTTGCACCGCCGCGCCGGTTTGTTGAGCGAGCAGGTAATCGTCAAAGCCTTTGTATTGTTGTCCCGGCCATGTGCGAACGCGCACACGGAAACGTTCCGCCTCAAGCTGTCCGACGAGACGCATCAACGCTTCATAGACGTGCGGCTTTTCATTCATGTCGCGGTCGTAGGCGATGACCGCGTATCGCAGTTTCGGGAAACTCATCTTGAGCCGCGCGGCGAGTCCCGTAATGCTGCATGTGCCCGCGATGCCGACGACGGGCGCGCCGGAGAGGAACGCGACGATTTGTGATTTCAAGATGCCTTCGACGATCACGATCTCGGTCGCGTCCGAAAGAAGATGCCGGTTGGCGAAGTGTGGCGGCGCACCGCTTGACGCGCCGCCGTCGCGGTCAGCCGACGAGAACCAGAGGTACTTGCCGCCATCCTCTCCGGGGTCGTCAACTCTTTGCGAGAGCGCCTGTAGATGGCCGCGCTCGTCGCGCACGGGGATGAAGAAGCCGGGCGGACGATAGACCATCTCCCAACGCCCATTGGCGAGGAAGAAGCCGGGCACGCCGCCGCCGAAAGCGTCGAGATATGGCGCGAGGGCGGAAGCCACGCGGATGCGCTCGGCGCGCGTCGCCGGGACGCTCACGTACCGCTCGCGCTCGATCTCAGCGGCGCTCAATCCGCGCCGACAGATTAGCTCCGCGAGATGCTCAGGTTGAAGGGATAGTTCGGCGCAGACGAGCCGTGTCAGAATGCCGTTGATGATATCCGCCGGTGCGCGCTCAGATTCCCTGTCATTCATGCTGCGCGCCTTAATTCGTGGCGGCGTGCTTCGTCGAGCGCGAGAGACGCTTTCCGGTTGAGTTGTTCCAGACGGATGATGCGCGCGTCTCGTGCTTCGAGCGCGACGATGAGATAAGAGATGATGGATAGTTCCCAACGGGGCGGTGTTGGAGATGTGTTGCCGCTCGTGCGGCGGGGCGTTAGAGTGTCTTTCATAGTTAGTCCTTTCGAGTAGCAAGAAGCCCCTGACTTTTCCGGGCTGGGGCTTTTTGCATTAAAATCAAAACGGCTACTCCATTACGGAGTAGCCGTTTTGTACACCAGATTTCTGAGTGGGTGGGGAACTAGGAGAATTGTTCTATATGGAACAATTCTCAATTGAGTTTTGTTCCATAGACCCCGCCTCTTCCGAGATTAGGATTTACCTCTTAGCTGGAGTAACTGTTTCACTACATCTTCCCGGTGGCCTGCATATCCATAACGCTCTAGCCACTTCGCTACTCCTTTGGCAGAGATGTCCCAAGCGCGGCGGTTGCTATCTTCGTCTTGAAGTTTCCTAGCTATGGCCTCATACGTAACTTCTCCAAGCAATTCATTGCGATCCCACAATCCGCAGATCACATCTAGAATCAGATTGAATTTGACCTCTTTCTCCTGTTCACGAAGCTTCTTCTTCGCTACATCCCCATGCTTCTGCCCGTTGCCGTTCGGAGCTTGTGCTACTTGCTCTAGAAGCGACTGGATTCTCCTAAACCCTTCCTTACCTTTGACGCGCCCAGAAGTCGTATGATCTGGGCAAAAGCCTGTGGCGTCATCCCAATTACGCCGCAACGCTTTGAAAAGAAACGGTGTCTCTTTGCCGCAAATTTTGTTCTCGTTTTGAGGAACAGGAAAGACGCATTGAACATCTACATGCTTCAACTGATTCCCCGTCAGGCCTTTGCGCCGGGAGAGATAAACGGGCGCTTGTGTTGAAGGCAGGAAATCGTCTTCAGCGACCTTATTCAATCCACCGACGAGCGACACGCCATTGTGCGTCTGGCAATCAGGGCAAAGCCGTTTCCACGTTAATAATTTATGCTGGTGAGGCCAAGCGAAAGACTCTTTGCCGCAGTTGGAACACTTGAACGGAATCTTACCTTTATTTGGGCCTTCGCCTATTGTCTCCGAGCCGAGGGCAGCGCGCTTCCAACAGTTAGTACAAAGCCCGGTGAATTTCTTAGGCTCTTTTATTCGGCAACGTCGCGTCTTTTTGCACTTACCACACTTGACCAGCGTGCCATCTTCGTTATCGTCGCCGATGCTAACGTATGAACCAAGTGAGAGCAAAGGAAACTCTTTAACCTTGAGACAGGGCGTGCAGACGCTGGAGTAAGTGCTTTTCTTCCCCGTCAGGCAGCCGGGCGTCAACGTCTCAGTCCCGTTCATACCTCTTAGCACCATAACGTCATGTTTGCCCCGGCAATCGGGAGACGCACGACGCCCGCAGGTAACAGGCACGATCCACTTTGTATAGATACGATTCTTTCCGTTGTCTCTTTTCAGCCGAAGTTCCGTCCAATGCACAATCGAATCCCATGGCTCCAAATGCTCATCTCTAGGTGGGACTATCGCACGCAACACGGCGACCGCTTCAATGCTTCTCGGTGATTCAACTGCCTTACTCATTTCTTACAGCCCCCGAACTGCAAACCCTGAAAATGTATTCGGCTCGCGGGTCGCATCAGGGAATGCAACTGTCCCCTGCGCGGATCAGGCGCTGGGTGAGCGAGCCGAAGGTGTAAATGATCAACGCGCTATCACCGCTTGGCTTCGAGCAGATGAGAGAAGCTTTGCCGATAACCCCTCATCACGAAGGCGCTACCGCGCCGGTCTTCAACGCAAGCAGCCTGCTTCAAGTCTCCGGTGCGGCATCAATCGGCTCAATCACAACCTCGACCTGCTCTTCGGTCTCACCCTCGAAGCGAATGCGGTGCGTGTGCTTATTAACGCGCACGCGGGTCGTTCGCGTCGCCGCGTCCTGCTTCATTTGTTCGGCGTACCGCTTTAACTCTTCGAGTAATTCCTTGCTGCTTTTGCCCTCGCTCATCTCGCGTTTGTCTATCTGATAAAAATAATCGAACAGATGCCCGCCGACGCGACAGCATCAAGTTCGTGATGGTCGGACGTGAGCAATGTCCCGCCCACGCGGTTCGTCAAAGCGATTGCCAGAGAATCGGCCAGTGAGATTTTTCCTCTCGCTTTCAGCTTCCCGGTATCCTTCCAGAGAGCCTCATCGAGATCGTTGCGTTCGATGATGCCAAGAGCCTTGAGGTCTGCGACCGCGCCTTCGGCTGCCGCTTCGCCGGCGTCGCGATGAAAGTCGTAATAGACTTCGCACAGATTGATGGCGTGCGCGAGGCAGGTGTTATTTGAGTCGCCGAGATGCGTCCACACGACGGCCTCGCCGGGTTCACGACGGAGCAGGGCGATCATCGCGCAGGCGTCGAGCACGTAAATCATCGCGGGCGGTCTTCCAGCGCAATCTCTTCGGCCTTGCGCGCCGCAAATGCCTCGCTGCCGGTCGTCAGGTGCGTGTATTTGTCTTGAACGCGCCGCAGTTCCGCCGTGCGCGTCTCGCGTTCAAGCAATTCACGGAGTTGTTGTTGCTCCTCCGGCGAGAGCGTGCGAACTTCTTCGATAATCTTGTCTAAGGTTGCGCTCATTAGTGTTTTGAAACCTCCATCAATTCAGCCGTCCGAGCAGCATGACAGTCATTCTGGCAGACTTCGGGGATGTCCGCCTTCGTCGCGAATGGAGCGCAACCAGATCAGAAAGTCATCGGCGCTCTCTTCTTCCGGCCAGAACTCGCCGTGTGTGTCGTCGAAATCGAAAGGTTTCACGCCCTGCTCATTAGCGAGACGCATCAGTTCCGCACGAGCTTCCGCAACTGCACGAGCGCGATCCTGTTCAATGTCGGATGAGATATTTTGTTGTGACATCGCTTTACACCACCTTTCGCTTACACGATCTGCCTGACCGTTCTTTGCAGTCTGAGTTTCCGATTTTGAAACCGCTCGCTTCGTCGCCGACTTGGTCAGGGCTTCCCGTTGCGCCCTTCGTTGATGAAACGCTCGACCGTCTCGGCAAGGCTTTTGAGAGACTTATCCACGTCGCCGACGATGACGGTCAAAGCGGAGATGTCCGCTTGCGTCTGTTTCTGCGCTTCGGCGAGTTCGTCCATGCGCGCGCCGAGCGTGTTAATCCATTCCGCGTGCGTCTCGTCGCGCTCGTCGAGGTTTTGAGCCATCGCCGTCATCTGGACGAAAGCGTTCTCCAACCGCAGCACTCTTTCTTCGACCGTCATTTCACGTTCACCTTTCAGCGTCCGGGCATCCCCGCACTCTTAGCGTCCTTCGGACGCCGCACCACGAACAAACGCCTGTCAACTCACTCGCGCAGCTTTACGCTTGCGTGGCTTCTTTGAAGTCGCTGGCTTGTCAGAAGCAGGCTTCGCTGGTCTGCCCGGTTTGCCGTACACCTGTACATCGGCAAGCGCAGATTCATCAATCACATATCCGCCGCCCACGTTCTGAGCAACGAGCTTTCCTTCAGCAATCAACTGGCGCACACGCCGCCCGCTCACGCCGAGACGTTCCGCCGCTTCATCCGTGCTAATAAGTTTCATGGCCGCAGAGTATGGCATGAAAAAGAATCTACCGCAAGTGGTAAATAATCGTTGACATTATCTTCCATCTGCGGTAGGATACGAATCAAGTTAGTCAGCCATCACGAAGGAGCAAAAACATGATTCAGATTCAACGCCGCGAGCAGTTCGAGCGAGCCGCCGAACGTCTCACCAAAGAACCGCAGTCCATCCGCCGTCACGAGCCCGGCTTGTGGATCGTCACCAACAAACAGAAAGGCCACAGCTACCCCGTCCGCATCGAGCGGCAGGATGGAAAGACCTTTGTGACGTGTGGCTGTGAGGCCGGCACGCCGCACTACGGGCGACGTGTCCCGCAGGTCTGCAAACATGCGGCTGCTTTAATCATCTTCCTGCGCGCCGTGCGTGCGATGCGCGCCGCCATCACGTCGCACTAAAAGCGAAAGGCTTAGGAAGCTGCAAACTCCCTAAGCCCATTTCGCAACCACCGGAGCCGCCAACCACAACGAAGGAGAAACCGACAGATGCAAAAGAAGAATATCACGAAGGAGGCCGCCACCAAACGCAGCCCGCGCACAAAGACCCGCACGCCACAGGAGCAGATGATCGAGCTTCGACGCAACCTCATCAGCCAGTTGCCCGAAGGGACAAAGTTGCGCCACATCGCCGGAGTCGTCCATGCCATGTTCGAGCCTGCCGACGACCAACTCACACGCGCACTCGCGGTCATAGACTTCGCTACGATGTTGCAGCAAGAGCAGAAGCGCAGCGAGCGGATATTTGTTTCCTTCATCGCTTCTCTTGTGGCATTTGCTCACGTCTGCGAGACGCCCGAACAGTTACGCGAGATGATGAACGAAATCAACGCCGTCAGAGCGCGCAATCGCGCCCACCGTCTCGCTGCCGGGAAACGAAGTAAGGCGGCAAAGAAGGGAGGTGTGCGCTGATGACAAAGAAATCGCAACATTGTCCATTCGACCTACCCATTCCCGGCTACGGCACACGCAAGATGACGCACGCGGACTTCGTGCAAACATGCGAGCGCGAGGGCATCACGATCACCCGGCGACGCTTTACCAGCACCGTGCGCGGATGCTACCTGCGCGTCAACGGCCAACCGCACATCACGATTGATTCCAGACTGCGAGGCACGAAGCGCACGAGCGTCGAATTTCACGAACTCGGCCACTACTTTTTGCATGATCAAAAGGAGTCGCTGATGAGGAAGATGGACTCAACAGCCAAACACACCGCCGCGCAGCGTTGGGCAGAGGTGGAAGCCGATGCCGTTGCTTTAGTCGCCGTCGCGCCGGACTTCCATCTCGACGATGCGCTCGACGTTCTCGCCCCCATCGCGGCGCGACGCTCATGGAAGAGAGGCGGAGCATGAAGCGGCGCACGAAGCCAAAACGCACGCCGCGAGTGTGCCGACCTCGACCCGTCCCGCGCGCCGTGTTGAGGCGATAGATTTACATTTGAGATTTGCCCGACCGGGGCAAATGAGAGGGCGTGAGCCTTGGTGTGGCGAGTGGATCGGGAGCTTCGTCATCCAAATCGCGCCCCTTTTAATGTTCAAAGTTGGGCGAACCGGATATGATGCGCCCGCTTTTTTACCGTTCAAAGATTGGAGCATCAAAGCCATGAGCGGCATCAAGATTTACAACCCGAGGCATGTGATGGCCGAACTCGGTATCACCAGAGGAACACATTACGAACTCATCAAAGCGGGCGTCCTGCCTTACACGAGGCTTCGTCCCGGCGGCGACCGCGTCCACCTGCCCGAACATCTGGATCAATACCGTGAGTATTTAGTCCGGCAGACAAAGGGCGGCGAGAAGTCGAAGCCTGTCCGATAAGCGCTGACGGCGGGTGGGGATGTCTGCGGTGCATTCAATCAAAGCATGGCTCAATCTATCATTAGTCATGCTTATTAAAATCGACAATAATATTAGCTTTGCTTGCTTCCTCGCCGTACAATGCGGGCGAGGAGGTCATGGATGATGACGACAGCGGCGTCGACTAATACCACTACTACTAACGCGCCTGTGGACGCGAGGCAGCGCAAATCACCGCAGCAGGAGGTAATTGTCCGGCTGGAGATGTTGAGCCGCGACGAAGGAGTGCTGGCGCGCACAGCGCTCGACCACGAGACGGTCGAAAGCTACGCCGCGCTCATGGCTGACGGGGTAGAGTTTCCCGCGCTCACGGTCTTCGACGACGGTGAAAAACTCCGGCTCGCCGACGGCTTCCATCGCGCCGAGGCTGCCGTGCGCGCCGGGCTTGGGGACTTCGCCTGTGACGTGCGCCGCGGCACGCGACGGGACGCGATTTTGCACTCCATCGACGCGAACGCCCGCCACGGCCTGCCGCGCACGGACGCCGACAAGCGGCGCGCGGTCGAAACGCTGCTGCGTGACCATGAATGGGGCCGCTGGAGTGATCGGGAAATAGCGCGTCTCGCCGGCGTCAGCAAGAGTCTCGTCGGCAAGCTGCGCCGACAGGTAAAGCCGGAGGCCGCGCGCGCCGCCTCCGTCCCGCGTCTCGCACGTCGCGGCGCTCAGGTCTATGAGATGACGCCGCCCCCGCCACGACAACAACTACGACCGCCGCCGGGCGATGGGGAGGCGGCGAGCGCGAAGGCCGGGCAGCCCAATTACATCGTCAACTGGTTGTACTTTTTGGTTCGATTCAGTCCCCGGCAGTTTATCCAGTGGCAGAAGATCGTCAACGGACGCACCGCAGTGTCCGTGCTCGCCGAAGCTGTAGATGTTGTGATGAGAGGTGTCGCATAGCAGCAGACCCGGTGCCGGGTCTGCTAGAGTTATCTGGAGTCCTATCCAGATAGCTGCCGGCGCGGTCTTCATGCCTGTGGCCGCGCGGCAGATGCAAGCACTCCTTCGCTTTCTTTTCCGTGCGCTTATGTCCCCGTTTCTGTTAGCTGAATTAGCTAATCAGAGCGCCCTCATTGATGCGCGAATGTGCAGCATTTATGCGGCTCGACGCTGATTTTATGAGCCAGTTCCGGCATTTCGAGCGAGCGCGAAAATATTAGCTTTTGTTAGCTAATTATTTCCCGACAATTTCCAACTCCGGCGAGCCGGCCTGAAGGTAAGCGCGCTCCCATGTCCGCGTGGCGTCCGTCTCCGTCCGCGTCTATCACGGACGACCGGCGACCGGCTGCACATCCTCTGGCGGCTCGCTGTTCGTGTATGAGTGCGAGCGGCCTTTGTTGAAGCCACCGCCATGCTTCGGCTTCTCTTTGTACGTGTTGACGCCCGCCCCAAGCACCGACGGCGACGCTTTCACCGCACCCCACGCGCCGGAATCTTTCCAGCCTTCGTACAAATCACTGACGACGAACTGCACGCCCATCTGCAAAGCGCGACGTTTCCACTCCACAGGGTTTCCCGAATAATCCTTGCCGGTCTTCACGTCCACCGCGTAGACCGGCAGCGGCCCCAACTTCGAGCGCATGAAGCGTAGCGTGATGGCCGTCGGCGTCCATTTGTCGTCGAGCTTCTCGCCCTTCGCTTCTCTGGCAAACGCATCCGTCATCTGCGCCATGTAGCGCACGGCTTGCAACTCCCCCGCGCCGACATCGAGATGCGTGTTGCCGACAACTATTTTTCCGAAGTTCGCGTTACGCGGATCAATCGAAGTGTGCGCGCCGGCCAGAGCAGCCAGCCCCACCGTCGCCGACACGGTGGCCGTCGAGCGCACATCTCTCTGACCGCGATGCGACGCGCGGCGGGCGTCATCTTCAGATAGAAGACAGGATTCAAAACTTGAAAGCGTGAGGCGGTCAGGCGCGGAGAGAACATCGGGAAGTTTAAGATCGGCGCGAGCGCGTCAACCAACTTTCCTTCGCCGCGTCCAGTCGCGCGGTTAATCCAGTGCGCGATGTCAGAAAAGGTCTTTTCATCCGTCGCGCCCGCCGCTTTCAACTCAGCCGCGTATATCTCGAATGACTTGACCCGGACTGTATCGAGAGCAGCCGAGTATGCCCGGTCAGATTGCTTGACGAGCGGAATCTTTTCCGACCAGCCGGAAGAAAACATCTCTTCAGGAGCAGAGCCGCGCACGCTCGAAAGATACAGACCCGAATCTTTCATCAAGGGAAAGTCGGGGTGGTTGATGATCGCATCCTTGAGCGCGCTGGCTGCGTCCTCAGAGGCGAAGGCTTTCACTTGATTCGCCATCACATCTTTGATGAATGATGGGTGCGCGGCCAGAGGGATCAAACCTTGCCGCAGCGTCGCGGAGAGGTCAGCCGACGCTTGGACGCTCTTGGGCAGATGATAGGCGTTGACGAAGGCGCGGCGCGCTCGTGCAAACCCAGACGGTCGAGGCGCGGAAGATTCGCCAACAGCCGGGAGCGGCGTCCCGCCATCGGCCAGAGGCACGCCGTGCGCGCCCAAAGTGCCCGCGTCCATCGCCGCGACCACCTGCTCCCGGCTCATCTGGCGGGGGTCGTAGATGATGCGGCCACCGTCGAGCGTCTTGAAGGAGCGGAATCCTCTCGGTACGGTTGTCTTCTCGTTCGGGTCGGCCAGCATCTCAGGCATCACTTCGACGAAGGGGCGTTGACCACCCTTGAGCGCGTCGAGTTGCGCGGACAGCGTCTCAGGAGTTGCGGGGCCGGTAGGCTGCGCCGCTGTCGTCGCGGTCTGTGTCGTCCCCGTCAGCGGTTCTGTAGCCGGCGGCTCAGGCGGCGTGGCGAGCGACGGCGCAGGATTGCGATGTTCTTCGATGGCGGCCTGTACATCTCTGAGGTATGCCGCCTCATCGTGCGCGCGCGCCGCCTCTTCCGCGTGCGTCTGTTTGTAGTCTTGAGGCAGATCAGCGCGCGCGGCTTCCGTCTCAAATGATGCGGCTCGCTCCTGTGCGTTCTGTAGCGAGTGAGCCACATACTCTTCGAGCTTGGGATGCTTCTCCAATGCTTCGGGCACTGTCATGCCCATGATGCGCGGGAGCGTTTTAACTTCGCTGACTTCGCCCGTCGCCGTGTTCACATGAGACAGATTGCCCGCTTCATCCTTGAGCGTCACGAGCAATCCGTCCGCAGCCTTCGTGCCGTCGCTTGCCGCCTGTTCGATGTCTAATACTCGTCCGCCTCGATTGAAGAATTCCGTGAGACGTTCTCCGCCGCCCATCGCTTCGGCCAGTTGCGCGCCCGCGCGCGTGCCCTTCAAGGCTTCCATGCCCGCTTTGCCAGCACCGGCCAGCACGAGGTTTGACGGAGAGGTCAGAGCCTCAGTGATACCGCCAGCCAGAGAATCAAAGCCCGTCGCTTTGAGCGTGGCATTGTTTCGCACGGCAGCAGCAATCGGATTGTGCGCGTCTTCTGGAGTCTCGCCTTTGAGCGCATCATAACCAGCAGCCAGCGCGTGTGTATCGAGCGGATTAGAAAGTGCTTCCAACTTATTGACGAGGCCGGGACGGTTCACCTTTGACCAGAAGTTCGCATCAACGGCAGCGAGCGGACGCGACACAACATCAGCAACTTTCGCCGCGCCGTGAACGACTGGCACGGCCACGTCGAGCATCTTCTCGCCGCCGCTTTCGCTTTTGCCATACAGCCATTCTCCGAACTTGTCGGCGGCTGGCAGAGAAGCCACGTAATCGTCGCGCAGCTTTTTGAAGATCGGCAGGGACGTTGCAACTCGAAGAGTCCGCTTCTCAGCATCGTAATGTGGAGAGTCGGGATATATTAAATCAATGGGTTGGACAGGCTTGCCGTCCTGGTTGAAGTGCAGTTGTTCGGCGTGGTGGTCGAGCCACTTCCGCGTATAGCCTTCGGGGATGTCATTCGTCTGTGCATATTGCAGCACGCCCGCGCGCACCGCGCCCTTATCATCCACTTGCGACCAATCACGCGCGCCGGCGGGCAGATGCACATCAAAGATGAGGCGCGCATCGGCGTTGTTAGATTCCGAGTTAATCAAGTCGCGTTGTTGTCGGCCTGCGTATGTTTCAAGGTTCGGTTGAGCGGGCAGAGAAAGACGCGGCAGAGAGTGCGGATCAGAAGGCAGCGCACTCTGTTGATAGCGCGGCGCGCTCGTCGTCGTACTGACAACTTCATCATCCGTCGGTGACGCAGCAGCCTGCTCGTCGCCGAGCGGTTCAACGCCCTGCAAGTTGATCGGTTCGACGCCGGAGAGGTTCAATCCTTCGCCGCCATGTGACGGGAAGCCGACGTGAATGTGAGGCGCGGTCGCCGCGCCCGGCACGGCGCGATCATAGGCGAGAAAGGGATGATGATTGTCGCGCAGGTACTTGATGAGTGCTTGCCCTTCGGCGCTCGTCGGGTTAATTCCCACATCCATCGAGTCGCTGTGATCGAGTCCCATGCTCCGGTGCGTCGCCGACTCGCCGAGTGCTGTCACCGGCAAATCTCTACCGTAAGTCTGCCGGAAATAATCTTTAACTTTGAACGAGTCGCCGATGCTCCACTCGCCGTCGGTCTGAGAGTCGTATGCGCCGTGCGGATGAGACTGGCGCGCGGCGGGAGTAGCAGCATCAGCAACACGCACAGGATCAGCAACGGCGGGTGGTGTGCGTCGCCGAAGGGCGCGTGTTGTCTGCGGCAGAGGCTCGACGCCGGAGAGGTTGAGATCGTCTTGTCCGGCGGCCAGTGGCTGCGAAGAAGCAGCAGCATCAGTGCTCGCTTCATCAACGCCGGATGAGGGAAAGCGCGCGGCCTCGATCAGCAGTTGATGAATCGGCGCGTGCAGGCGAATCGCCGGGATGGGTTGGTCGGGCGCGTCGTGAAGTGATGAGAGCCACTGGTGATGCCCGTCGGCCACGTAGCCATCGGAACTGACGAGGATGCTGCGCTGCGGCCCTTCAAACCCACGCGCACGCTCGACCTTCTCCGGCGAGTATTCGGCCTGTGAGGGTCGGAGCGTGTTGGGTGCAACATCTTCCTGGCTATGCGTGATGCCGCGCCCCTTGAGATATTGCACCATCGCGCCGCGATGCTCGCTCTTGATTTGCGGCATGGACGCGCGCGGGATGTTGAGCGAGCCGGAGTCTTCGGGGAACGATTCCCACTCCGAAAGCTCGGGGCTTGATTGTTGTGCCATGTCAGTAACCTGCTATTCCGTGCTGGCGGAGCACAGCATCAACGTCTGCATCCGGGGCGTCTTTGTAGCGCGGGTTGTTCTGGCGAAACGTCGCGCGCGACATGCGGCCACTGACCGGAGGTGGCTGTGCGTTAGAAGCTGAAGGAGCAGCACCCGAACGTGCAGGAGCGCCACGACGAGGAAGCGCGCGCGATGCGGGAGCGGCAGGGACGCCCGGCACGGCAGGCGTGGCCGGATTGTCTTGCATCAGGTAGCTGTAGGTTCCGTCGAATTGCTGTTGCAGAGCCGCCGCTTTGTTGCGTGCGTCCGTCTCTTTCTGCGTCGCCCACTTCGCCCGGTGCTGCTTGCCGTCGTCGCCGGTGTACACACCGAGGCCGGAGTAAGAGTCTGCGTCGGCCTTCGCCTTCGCAATCTGCGCTTGCAAAGCATAGGCAGCTTTCAGTTCAGAGCGCGTCTGCCCGTCGAGACGCATATCCTGAGAGTCGCGCGCGAGGTCAAGCCGCTGGTCACCCTGCCCGATGCGAAGCCGCGCAAGATCGTTTTGAACGGCGCGTTGATGCTGCGTCGCGTTGAACGTCTTGTTGAAATGGTCATCCGATTGCTTGCGCTCGTCATCACGGTCGTTATCTGTAGCAGTTTGCGCCGCCGTCATGCCCGTCTCGGAATTGACCGGCTGCTGGAAGCCTTTCTGCGTGATGATGGATTGCGCGCCCGTCACGGTGTTGTACTCGATGGTGTTTGTCTTCGTCGGGTCGTCCGGGTCTGTGGCCGTCAGGCGCACGAGGTTGCTCTTGGAATCGTTCCACGATTCAGGGTCAACGCCGTGGACGCCCGTCTCTTGCAGGTCTCTCATCAGAGCCGCGTGCTGCGGATTGTTGATGGGATCAAGTTGCTGCCCCTTGAGCATGGCGAGCGTTCGTAGTGCCGCCGCGCGGCGTTGGTTGAGTGCGGCGGCGGCGGCTTTATCAGCTTCGATGCCGGGACGAGCTTCAGCCGCGCCGGCTTGAGCGTTCCTGAGCCTGATGGTCGCCTGTCCCTCGGCGCGCTTCGTGCGCGCTTCATCAGTCCCGCGCAGAGAGTCGAGACGCGCGTCCGAGCGCGAGATGTCGCGGTTCAAATCTCTGCGCCCGGCAGCCTGCGGGTCGAGCGCATCACCGGCGAGCGTTGAGATTGCGCTGCCCACGCCACCGAGCGGATCACCGCCACGCGCGCCACCGAGGAAACCCGCCACCATGCGAGGGATTTCGCGCTTCCAACTCCAACCTTTTTTCTCCGGCTCCATCGTGCGGAGATCAGTGTTGCGCTGCTCCTCGAATTCGAGCGGGTGAGCGACACGCGCTCGTGTGGCCGACTGCGCCGGGTCGTACTCGACGCCCGGTGCGCCCCCGGCATCCGACATGGCCGGTGTGGAAGCCGCAGGATTCGTAAATGCCGAGACGCGACGCGGGCGCGTCTGCGCTGAGGCATCTTCCGAGACGACGGGTGGGTCTGAATCAACCGGCGGCATCGGCGTTGCGGCTGGCTGTGAATTGCCGACGGCGCGCGGCCGCATGGCCGGTTGTTGCGCGTTGATCGCGTCATTAACTGCTCGGCTCAAAGGCCCCATTTCACGCTGCCCGGCGCTCGTCTGTGGTGAAGGTTCAACTTGCGCTTGCTCGGAAGGACGTGCGATGCCGTCCGTCATGTGCATGACATCGGGGTTATTCGGGTCTGCGCCGGAGAAGAGGCCGACGCGGCCAAGCGCGCCGGGCGTGCCCGCTCTATCTGACCCGACGCCAATGCGTCGCCCCTTGCGATTGATGTTTAGAAAGTCAGGAAGTGTACTCATCATTCATCACCCATTCTCAACCGAAGTTTTAATTCCAACCGCTCACGAGCCACCCGTCGGCGAAGAGCGACGCATCAGATGCCGCCGCAGGAAGTAAGCGCGCGGTCTGGCGCATCACTTCAATCAGGCAGAGGTCAATTATGTGAGTGCGGCCCTCCGGCGTGAGCGTGATGCCGAGATGCGCTTCGACGTGCTCGATCACATCGGCGCTCTCGCGCTCGATGGCGGCGAGCGTCTCGGCGCTGCACTCCGGCAGTGCCTGCTGGCTACGCAACGGACTTCTCCTTCGCAGCCATCCGCCCCAACTCGTCATCCGCCTGGGCAATCAGCCGGCGGCACTCTTCAACCCGCCCGGCCTTCGCCGCGATTTGCTCCCGCAAAAGATTGAAGTGGCGTTCAGCAGGGTCTGCGAAATTCGACCACATCGCGAGATCGCGCGCCGAAGGTATTTCTCCGAGCTTCTGTTCGAGAGCGGGAATCTCATGCCTCGTGATGTACTCAATCTCGCCGTGCCATGCGCGAATGCCGTTCGAGAGGTCGCTCCGGCGCCGATGCTCTATTGGCGACAAAGAGGATGTTTGCTTCCTGACCCTTGATTCTCCGGGAAGCATCGCGATGGTCTCTCGCACGCCTTCGAGTTCAGCGCGCGCTTGCGTGCGCTCTCGGTGATCGGTGCGCCAGTCGGCTGAAGCGAGGAAGCGGACGAGACGCTCTTCCTCCGCGGCCAGCTCAGTGAAGCGGGCCTTCTGCTCTTCAAGCAGAGCGCGCTCGCGCTGTCCCTCTTCGCGCTCGCGCTGCCGGCGTTTTTCCTCTTCAGGAGTCGGGCGCAGCCACGGCGCATGTTTGTTATGGATGATTACCGCTTTGTTAGTGTTGAATCCCACGTCTGGCCTCCAAATGAAAAAGCCCGCCGACCCCTGAATCGTGCGCGGACGATTCGCAAGGTGGCGAGCAGTTAAATAGCTCACGTCTGGTTATCAAGGCCGCGCGATGTACGAGCACGAGCCGGCGGCGATTATACTCCGGCGTGTGCCGAGCCTACAAACTTTTCAAAATCGCGGGCGGTATTTCGAGCCGCTTCATCCTGCGTTCAAGCTCGCTCGCTTCGAGTAAGAGCCTGCGCCGCCTTTCCCGCAGGTCAAGATACTCTTTAATCCGATAGTCCAAATCGAGGCCGCGCTTCACGTTTTCTAGCTCCCTCTGGACGAGTCGCTGAACCGTGGCCGCCTCGCCCGCCGGGATGAATGCAGCTTGTCGGGCGTCGTGTTTTTCGTCGGCGTCTCTCACTCGCCGCGAAGCATAACCGACGCAGGTGTAAGGGCGCGCGACAAACTTTCATTTCAGGGTGAAGCGCCGGCTATGTGGAGTCCTATCCAGATGCGCCTGCGAAAATATTAGCTTTTGTTAGCTAAATGTTTTCAGAATTAAGGACAGCCTCTACCGCCGCCACGCATTCCGGCGGCGGTTGGCTTTTGGGGCGGTCGAGACTTTGAAGGCCGGCGCTTGAAAGAACACGCACGAGAATTCAAGCGTCCTCCCGTTCTTTATTCAGAAGTGCGTGGCGACGCTTTGCACCCTCGTAGTAGCCGAGCGTGAGCTTCGACGCGGGCGACATCGAAGCGAAGGCTTGAGGCTGCGTGTCCCGAAGAGCAAGCAGCTTTTCGTAAAACGCCGACGGCTCGAAGGGAACATGCCCGCGCGCAGCGCGCTCTTGCCTTTCAACATCCGTCAGGTCTTCGAGTTTCATGTCTCTCATCGGTCACGTTGATGGGCATGTCCGTGTATTAATATAAGAAGAACGCGGACACGATCTGCGCTCGCGCCATGTGCTTTGAAGCCGGCATCTTTTACTGGAACGATTCTGGTACGATTGTTCTCTCATCTTCCTGCTAGTTGGCGCATCTTCTCTCACTGGTAATGGCTGCAACCGCTGCTGTTTTGTAGGTTCTCGCGTCTTCCTGCGTGCTGCTGCATACCCGGCAGGCAGATGACGCGCATTCGCTGAACGTCACGCCGCTTCTAAAATTTTCCGTCTCAGCCTGTGAAACACAAAATTGTGAAGTTTCAGGGACTACTTCTTAAAAATATCCGTCTATTCTCCGCTCGTCGTTTGGGGGAATGACAGACTTACTTTCAAGGGGAAAAGAAGAGCCGGCGCGTGGGGTATGCGCCGGCTCTTCTTTTTTATCGCTTAAGTTTTTTGTCGGTTAAGTTCCCGGCAGCGCGCGGAGGCGTTCGTTGAGATGCGCGCGGTCGGCGAGCGTTCGCAGCAGCGGCCCTTGCTGTCCGAATTCAATGATGCTGACGGAGCCGACGGGGCAGGACAGACGATAACGAAAGCGTCCCACGTCAATCCCCAGCAGCGCGCACAACATGACGCGAATCGTCGCCTTGTGTGAGACCAGCAGCACGTTCCCCGAATCGAAACGCGCCCTCACTTCTTCGACTACTTTCAAGCCGCGACGCGCGATGGCGACCGCCGTCTCGCCATTCGTCGGCGCATCCCACGCCGGGTCTGCCTGCCAGCGCAGATAATCGTCGTGATAGTCGCGGTCAACCTCTTCGACGGTCTGCCCTTCCCACTTGCCGTAACCGATTTCCTTCAAGTCGTCGCGAAGTTCCGGCTTGAGTCCGAGCGCGTCGGCGAGCGGTTGCGCCGTCGAGATCGCGCGCCGCAAAGGGCTGGCATAGATTGCGCTCCACGACGCGGTGCGATACGTTTCGGCGAAAGCCCGCGCCATCTCTTGCCCGTCGGGCGTCAACTCGGGGTCGAGGCCGGAGCCGCAGAAAAGATTTTCGCGGCTGCACGCGGTCTGCCCGTGACGCAAAAAATAAATTTGTAAACTCACACGCTTTGCTCCTTAGACGGCGCGGGCGCGACAGAGATAGGGACTGACGCTGTCTTGCACCTTGTTTCAATCAACTGCTTCGTACAACTATTATCTCGCCCGCCTCATCTTTAATTCCCGCCGGGCGCGCCGCGCATCTTCTGTTATCATCGTCGCGGCATCTTACCGCATCGCCCGCGTTTTCTCTCTCCCTCCGGCGTCGGACTGTATGCCAGCACGCCATTCTTTTTGTCGCCTCGTCGAGTGTTTTTCGAGCAGCCGTGCGGACGGCATGGGGAAAATAAAAATGATGAGCAGTAAGACTTTGACCAAAGCGGTGTTGGAGCGTGTGGCTACTGTTGCGCCGAAGCCTGCGACGCGCGTCGAGGTTGAGCAGAGCCTCGACCAGTTGAGCCGCTGGATGGACGGACTCTTCCGCATTCCCGGCGTCGGCTGGCGTTTCGGACTCGACGCCATCATCGGCCTCGTGCCCGGCGTCGGCGACCTCGCGACGAGCGCCGTTTCGTTTTACATTCTCGCCGCAGGCGTCCGCTATCGCGTGCCGAAGGCCACGCTTCTGCGGATGGGCGTCAATCTCGCGGTTGATTATCTCGTCGGCTCCGTGCCCATCGTCGGCGATTTGTTCGATGCGGCGTGGAAGGCGAATCAGATGAACGTCGAACTGATACGCACGCGCGCGTCCGTCTCTGAGGCCGAAGCCAAGCACGGCAGAATCAGCGACTGGCTTTTTCTCGGAGTGATTTTGCTCGCGCTGCTCGCGCTGCTCGTCGGCTCCATCGTCATCGCCTTCTATCTTCTGAGTCTGCTCTTCGCAGGCTTCTCGACGCTCTTCCAAACACGTTGAGCGAAGTCGTCGAAAACAAAAAAGGCAGTCACTGAAAATTCAGTGACTGCCCTTTTTGATTCGCTCTTGCCGTCCCGCTTTAACTTTCAGCCGCTGCTTGCTGTGTTGCGGGAGCGGCAAATGCAGCCAGCACGCGCTGCAAGGCCGACGCGACCAGACTAAGCCCGCGCTCGCCCGCCGCGAAACTTCGCAGCTTTCCTTCGGCGTCGAACAGATAATAAGCGGGCACGAACCCCTGCTCGTTGCCGAACGCATCACGCAGTTTGTGCTCGTTATCCACGGCGCACGGCTCCGTGATGTTGTAAGTATTGATGGCCTCGCGCACGGCCTCGACATCCGTGTCCGCCTCGTAGCGCGGCATGTGGACGGCGATGACGCGCAATCCGTCAGCCTCGTGTTCGTCGCGCCACTTGTTCACGCGCGGCATATTTTCTTTACAGATGCCGCAACTCACAGACCAGAAATGCACGAGCGTCGGATGCCCCTTCGCCTCCACCGCCGCGTGCGCCGCCGTCGCGTTGAACCACTCCGTCGCCCCTTCCAACGCGGGCATCTCAGTCCCGATTCTCATCGGCATAATTAAATCCTCTGAGCAATCAGCGGTCAGCAATCAGCGTTCAGCAAAGAAAAATAAGCTGACTGCTGACTGCTGACCGCTGATTGCTTTTAAGCGTTGATTGTTTTCTGACCCGGTCTCCACTCGGCCTGACAGAGTCCGCCGGTCTGGAGCGCTTGAATGACGCGCAGTGTCTCGTCTGCGGAGCGTCCGACGTTCAAGTCATGGACGACGGCGTAGCGCAGCACCTTGTCCGGGTCAATCACGAAGAGGCCGCGCAGCGCGACGCCCTTGTCTTGAATGAGCACGCCATAGTCGCGCGAGACTTGCTTCGTCTGGTCTGCGGCGAGCGGATACTTGAGACCTTCGACGCCGCCCTTATCGCGCGAAGTTTGCAGCCACGCGCGGTGCGAGAAGACCGAGTCGGTCGAGACGCCGATGACTTCCGCGCCGATGCCTTGAAAATCCTCGTAGCGGTCGCTGAAAGTCGTCAACTCCGTCGGGCAGACGAAGGTGAAGTCGAGCGGGTAAAACAGCAGCACAACCCACTTGCCGTCGTAGTCAGAAAGCTTCACGTTCTCATTCAGCTTCTCGATGTTCTTCGTCGAAGCCATGTCAAAGTCCGGGGCGGGCTGCCCCACCATTGCAGTTGTTGTCGTTTCCATTGATTTCTCCATGATTGAATTTTTCTCTTCAAGCAAAACAGGGGCGACGCCTTTTCAAATCATCTCGCCCGGCATTTTGCTCACACAAATGTCTCTCCCACACCTTCACTTCTTCGTCTGGCAATCAGGGCAGACGCCGACAAGCGTCAGATGTATTGACTCCGGCTTGAAACGCGAACGTCTCGCGGCGGCGCGCGTCAAGGCAGAAGTTTCCGCCAGGTCGAAGTCCACGAGTTTGCCGCAGCGCGAGCACATCGCGTGGTCGTGCCGACCAGTCTCGCGGTCGTAGCGGCTCGAATTTTTGCCGAAGCTGATCTCGCGCACCAGCCCCGTCTCCGTCAGAAACTTCAGAGAGTTATAGACGGTGGCATAGCTGATTGAAGGCAGGTGGCGGCGCGCGGCTTCAAAAATCCCCGCCGCCGTCAGGTGGTCTTCCGACTCATTGACGACTCGCAAGACGGCCTGCCGCTGCGGTGTCAAAGCCCTTCCGACGCCACCCTCACCCTCTGTTTTCTTCTGAGCCATAACTTTTCTTCCGTTGAAGTAGAGTTAGAATAATTCTAATCTCATTATCTGTCAAGCGGCGCGAATGCACTTGAAGCCAGCCACTTATAAATTCGGATGGCGCGCGACGAAATCAACGAGCGCGCTGACGTAATCGGGAAAGTGCGGGCAGCGGACGCCGTGCGGTTCGAGCAGCGTCTGCGCGCGCGTCGTCTCGTAAGTTTGTTTGAGAAAAAAGTAAGGCACGCCGACGCGCGGAAGGCGCGAGACAAATTCGGTGAAAGGGATTTTCAAGGTCGTCTGCACCAGAGGCATCGGCGCGGTGACGAGCGATGCGCGACCGGCGAGATTGCGCGCGATGACATCGAAGAGTTCGCGCGTCGTGAGCGGCGCGGGGTCTGCGATTTGAATTGTCTCGCCGACGGCGCGCGGGTCTGCACAGAGCGCGGCCATCGCCTCGACGACGAAATCAACGGGCACGACGTTCAAGCGCACTTCGTCGTTGCCGATGTTGACGAGTGAGAGCAGGTTGGGCTGCATCCGCAAATATTGAATCAAGTAATAAACGCCGTCGTACTTCGCCGTCTCGCCCGTCCGCGAATCGCCGCACACCACCGACGGGCGATGAATCGTCACGGGCGCTTCGCGTTTGAGATTTTCGACTTCAATCTCGGCGAGATGCTTCGTCTCTTCGTAGTGATTACGAAAACCAGCGTCGTGCCGCAACTCGCTTTCTTTGATGATGCCTGTGCGCCGCCCCGCGACATAACACGTCGAGACGTAATGATAGCGTCGCAGGTGGGTCAGCGTGCGCGCGAAACTATTAACGCGGCGCGTGCCTTCGAGATTGACGCGCGTCGCCAGTTCGCGCGCCACGCCCAAGTCATAAACTGCGGCGAGATGAAAGAGCATCGTGGTCTCGCGCCGCGCCGTCTCAAGGTCGTGCGTTGCGAGTCCAAGATTTTCCCGTGTGATGTCGCCTTCGAGAATTTGAAAACTCTCGGCTGCTGCGCTTGTCTCCTGCACGATGCGCGCGATGTCTTCACGCGCGCGCGCGACGAAATTCGGCTGGACGAGCAGCAAAAAACGCGCGCCGTCCGTGGCGAGCCGGCGCACGAGTCGCCCGGCGATAAAGCCTGGAAAGCCCGTCAGAAAAATCGTTTCGTCGAGAGACATCCTGAATTCAGTGGTTGACTATCAACCTGCCGCGCGCGAGTTCGACGAGCGTGCGGACGCCCGTGCCGCTCGCGCCTTTGGGGGCGAATGGTTGCGCGGCGTCGTGCCAGCCCGTGCCCGCGATGTCGAGATGCACCCAAGGCGTTTCGCCCGCGAATTTACTGAGCAACAACGCGGCGGCGACGGCGTCAGGACGCCCGCCATAATTTTTGAAGTCAGCGATGGGACTTTCAATCTTCTTTTTGTAATCGTCGCTGACGGGCATTCGCCACGCGGGTTCGCACGCGCGTTCAGAGGCGGCGCGCACCGCTTCCGCCCACGCATCGTCGTTGCTGAAGAGTCCGGTGCGGTGATCTCCGAGCGTGACGATGATCGAGCCGGTGAGCGTCGCGAGGTCAACGATGCGTGTCGCGCCGAGACTCTTCGCGTAGGCGATGCCGTCAACCAGCACGAGACGGCCTTCGGCGTCCGTATCCACCACTTCGATGCTATAGCCCGCGAGCGTTCGCACCACGTCGCCCGGCTTGATGGCTTTCTCCGAAGGCATGTTTTCGGCGGCGGGCACAATCGCGATGATGCGGCGCGGGAGTTTCAGTTGCGCGATGGCACGCAGAGCGCCGAGCGCCGCCGCGCCGCCCGCCATGTCGGATTTCATCTCGTACATGTCGAGTCCGTGCTTGATTGAAATGCCGCCCGTATCGAACGTGATGCCCTTGCCGACGAACGCCCACAACTCGTCATCGTCAGGCGACGCGCCTTCGGGTTCATAACGCACGACGATAAGCGCAGGCTCTTCGTCCGACCCTTGCCCGACGCCGACGAGCGCGCCCATCCCACACGCGCGAATTTCATCTGCGCTCAGAGACTCGACACTTAGGCCAAACTCTTGCGCCATCTCCGCCGCACGGCGCGCGAACTCACGCGGCGGCAGAGAAAGTCCCGGCTCGTCCACGAGCGTCCGCGTCCAGTTGACGGATTCGGCGATGATGCGCGATTGCTCGACCGCTTCGCGCAAGCCGTCAACGATTTCCGAAACGACGATGGTGAAACGCTCGACGGCGTGCGCGTCAACATCATGCTGTTGATAAAAATCGTTCTCGTAAGTTCCCAGAATCGCGCCTTCGGCGACGGCTCGCACGGCGCATTCTTCGTCGTCGCACGCGGGCACGACGAAATGAACGTGTGCGGCGTGAGCATCCTTCGCCTGACGCACAGCGGTGGCGGCAGCGCGGCTCAACGCTCTGCCATCATCAATGCCTTCATGTCGCCCCATGCCGAGCAACAGGAGACGGCGACGCGCACCGCTTTCACCCGCCAGATGAACGACGAGCGAAGTTTCCTCTTCGCCTTTGAAGTCCTCTTCGGAGATGAACGCTTCGACCGCACGCAGCCTTTCGCCACGCGCGTTCGAGCGCGCCGCATCATTTTCATAGACGCAGACGGCGAGCATGTCTGCCTGCGCGTGACCGGGAATTTCGTTTGTGATTTCGACGGTGAGAGACTTCTGATTGTTCATCGAGACTGGCTTTATCTGTCGTTCGTATTTGATGCTAGCGGGATAAGTATAATTCAATCTTCCGCACTGTCCTACGCTGTGGCTAGTCCTGTGTGGCCGTGAAAAACGTGTGTCACTTTATCCCGGTGGTTAAGTCTCACAATTTTATCGCGCTTTCCCTGTAACTCACTAAAGCTGTCCTGCTATCGGCAGACAGTGTGCGTTCAGCATCGCCGGGATTGAGGGAAATATCAGGAACACAAGCTGCAACGAGTCGGGCAAGTATTGTCACGCTCGGCTTAGTAGTAAGTGATTGTGTGGTAGGTCAGGTAGCTCGGCTCGAAGAATGATTTGCCGTCTTTAGTCACCAATTTTGAAGTGGTTCGCTTTGTCCAATTCCCCTGGGAATCGAACTCATAGCTGTAAGAGTATTTGCTTTTCACCGCATTGCCTTTCGTCTCGTAGATGATTTCTTCCGCATCGTTTCCCTTGTTGTCCAAAGTGTAGAGATATTTCTGATTGAGTGAGCCGTCCGCCGAGTAAACCAACTCTTCCTTCTGATTGCCCTTGTAACTATAGACATACCGTAGCCACAATTTACCTTCGTTGCCGTACCAATCCTCTTCGGCCAAACGCCCCTGCCCGTCATACTTGAACTTGAGCTTGTAAGAGTAACGTGGGTCATACTTGGGTTTAGGCTCACCCGCAGGGGTAGCTATCATCATGGGCGGCGGGTTGTACTCATACTCTATGCTCTTGGAATTGGAAACCCGATCTCCGTCCAAATAGCCGTAAACCGTGATGTCGGACGGATTGCCCCTGTAATCGTAAGAATCTCGTTTTGTCAGGTTACCCAGCTCGTTGTAATACTCCATCGAGGAAGGCTTACGCTCCTTCACCGCCCATGTGCCGGAAAGGTCTTCACTTTCACTGAAAACGGTTTTGACTTTGCCCTTCAGTCCATCATCCTCAGCGTCAGACCGTGGCCTTTTAGCGACCGGCTCCTGCGGCAAAGTGCTTGGAGTCGCTTCCGCAATCTTCCGTTTTAATGACGCCTCGATATCGGCCTGTGTAAGTAATTTGAAAGAGTCTAAAATTTTGATGGCGGCTGGCTCTTGCGACTTCTTCTCCGTTGCGAGCGATGCAATCTCTTCATAAATTCGATTGCCGACAAGATAAATCCGCATCGTCGAGAAGCCGTCAGGAAATTCTAATTTCAATTCACGTCCGGGATGACCATCCAGCGAAATATCCGTCTCACTTATCAAATTGGCTTTACCCTTTCCCGCTTCGAGTATGCCGTTGCGGAGAACGTCGAGCGCAGGCTTACCGTCGGTTTCAACTGCCTTCGGCCCATCAATGTAACCGACTATGAACGCGCCTTCTGCGGTCGCCCAATGGAATGTAGAGCCTGCGATGCGGCCATTCGGCGTGTTGCCTGCTACCGGGCTGTATGCGGAGATTTGCTTGGGCAGGGAAATCGTGAATCGGCCTTCCTGAGAGGTAAAGGTTTCCGAGCCGGCAGTCGCCGCCGGCGATTTGCCTTCGATTTTGAATCCTTGCGCTAGAGTCAGCGCCGGGTACGCAACGAGAAGAATGAGCAATGAAAAAAGTCGTGCGGGATTTTTCAAGACACTTCCTTTCTTTAATCAAGATGTTGGGTTAACGACAAGCCGGTCAAACACCGTATCTCAGCCATTGCCTCGATGCCGATAAAAGAAAAAGCCGCTCACATCAAACAGCCTCTCATGTTCAAGATGTCTCGTGCTGCTCGATGCCGCTCAAGTCGCCTTTGATGAGTTCGCGGTTAATCTTCATCTTGCGGCGATTGGCGTCCACGGCGACGTAGATGACTTCGGCGTCGGTGACTTTGATTTTCTCGCTCGTTCCGCCGTAGCGTTCGGCTTCGACGACGACGTGGATGGTGATGGAGGTTGTGCCGATGCGCTTGGTCGTGGCGTAGAAGCTGACGAGGTCGCCGACGAAGACCGGCTCGTGGAAGACGACTTCGCGCATCGCGACGGTGACGAAACGCTCGATCTGCGTGCGGCGGTGCGCTTCGACCGCGCCGGCGATGTCTATGTAGCTGAGAATGATGCCGCCGAAGATGGTTCCCTGCGGGTTCGTGTCGCGCGGCAAAAGTGTGATGCGGATGGCCGGGTCGCTGTAAGAATTCATAAGTCTGCTGCTGCTACCGCGTTGGAAAAGCGCGTGCATGAACATGCGCGCGGCTGTCGTCGCCGTTAAGTTTCCTCTTCGTTGAAAGCTGTGCGTCCGAGCATGGACGCGCGCGGCGGGGCTGTCAAGCAGCCGCCCGGAGACGAACGTTTTCCGCACTTTTCGCCGTACAACGGCAATCCCAAAGCTTTCATCCAAATGCTTGCCAGAAGGACGAAAAAACAGCATCACCGTGAGAATTTTCTGCGCGCAGAGGTGGCCGAACTCGCCGCTGAGGTGGGAAGACGATCAGCCAACCTCGAAACGTTTAGCAAGTGTGCGCCTCGTCGGGTGTTCGCAGCATGTATAATTCGGCAGCCGACGTATCGCCGCCGCTCGAAATCAAATTTTTAAGTCAGCCGATTAATTCAGGAAAATTAAAATGAAGAACTCTTTGAGTCGCCGTCTCTTCTTGCTGGCCGCGACCGTTCTGTTGGTCAGCGCGGGACAAACATTGACGGCGTTCGGGCAGAGGCCGGTCAACAGGCGCGGCATTACGCCGCCGTCCACGCAGACGACAAAACCTGCGCCGACGCCGTCGGCAACGCCGATGCCCGCCACGACGACTATCGCCGAGACGCCGCTCGCACCCGGCGCGCGCGCGCGCTTCGACATCACGAACTATCGGATGGATGTCGAGTTGCAACCCGACCAGCATTTTCTGAATGCCTCCGGCGATGTCACCTTCACGCCGCTCGACAACACGCGCTCCGTCGTCTTAGAGTTAAACGGCTCGCTCAAAGTCGAGTCCATCGAGCGCAACGGTCGCGCGCTGACGAACTTCGTGCAGGATCAGGCGGGCGTGGATACCATCGGGCCGAGCGTGAGAGTTGACCTCGGCGAAGTCGTTCCCGCCGGACAGACGCAGACGCTGCACTTTCGTTGGAGCGGCGCGCTCGTCACGCCCGAAGGCGGTCCGCTGGCGACGAAGCGTCTGGTTTACGTCGGCTCGGACGTGTCGTATCTGCTCTACGCCGCGCGCTGGTTTCCCTTCCACGATTACGCCGCCGACCGCGCCACCTCCGACATCACAGTGACCGTGCCCAACGGTTTTGTCGTCGCCGGCGCGAGCGACGAGAGCGTCACGCCGCAGACGCGCGGGGGCAAAGTCAGTTATCGCTTCGTGACGCGCAATCCCGCGCTCGTCGGTAATTTCGCCGCCGCGCATTACATCACGCGCACGCTCAAGATGGGCGCATACGAAATCACTTTTTACGTCCAGCCGGGCAGCGAGAGTTTCATCGAGACTTACGCGCAGGCGATGGGCGACGCGCTCGGGTTTTACACGCAGAAGTACGGCGCGCCAGCCTTCGGCACGCGCTACAACGTGGCGCAGATTGACGACGCCAGCCTCGACGCTTACGCCGCGCCGGGCATGGAATTTCTCTCCGCCAAATTCTTCGTGCCCAATCGCCTCGCCGGACTCGACGAGCGCGCGCAACGCGAAGTCGCTTTCCAGTGGTGGGGCTTAACGGTCGGACTCAAATCATTCGACGATGCGTGGCTCTCGCAAGGGTTGGCCGAGTGGAGCGCGTACAATTTGCGCGAGACGAGATTGCAGGGCGCGGCGCTCGAATCCGTGCAGCGCGACATGCAGGAGCGCGCGCTGCTGTTCGAGCAGACGGCCTCCATCGCGCGCGCGCCTTCGACGCTCGACGACCAGTCGGCGGCTTATCAGGCGATAGTCTTTTACAAAGGCGCGATGGTTTTCCAGATGCTGCGCGAGACTCTGGGGCAGGACAAGCTCGACGCCATCCTGCGCCGTTATGCCACAGACTTTCGCGCGCGGAACGCTTCGATTGACGACTTCGAGAAATTGACGACGACGGTCGCGGGCGAAAACATGCGCTACTTTTTCGCCCGCTGGGTCGAGGGCACGGGCGTGCCTGAATTCAACGCCGAGTATCAAATCATCCGCACGCGAGCCGGAAAATTCCGCGCGCGCGGGACGGTCAAACAGAACTTCGAGAATCTGAAATTGCCGGTCGAGGTCACTCTGCGCGCGGAGGGCGACGACCGCTCGACGACGATTTTCATTTCCGACCGGAGCGAGGATTTTGATCTGGAGTCGAACGGCAAACCGCTCGAAGTTATCGTTGATCCGAACCACAAAATCCTCCGCACCTCCGACGAGCTACGCATCTCTGTGGTCGCGCGTCGCGGGCTTGAGCTTTTGCGCGAGGGTCAATACCTGGAAGCGCAGAGACAGTTGGAAGAAGCGCTCAAGCTCGACAAGTCTAACTCGTGGGTCTATTACAATCTCGGCCTGCTCTTTCTCGAACAGCGCAATTACCAGCAGGCGCTCGACAACTTTGACGCGGCCTTGAACGGCAACCTGCGGCCTTCGTGGATTGAGGCGTGGGCGCGCATCAAACGCGGCAACGCCTACGACGCGCAGGGCGACCGCGCGCGCGCCGTCAGCGAATACAAGAAGGCCGTCGAGACCGGCATCGAATACGGCGACGCGCAACGCGCCGTCAAAGAATTTCTCGCCACGCCCTATGACCCGAAGACGAACGTGCAGCAAGCGGCGACGGGTTCAAACGAGTAAGCGTTCGGCTCTCAACCAAGCAACGAAAAAACGCTCGCCGTCATTGCACGGCGAGCGTTTTTTTTCGTTGTGGAATGTGCTGAATGACAAACTCGTCTAGCGCGCGGGCGTGACGGTGAAATTATCGAAGTAGGACACGCTGTCCGTCTTCGACCACAATCCTACTTTGCCTGAGACCGGCTCGGCCAGCGTGTAATCGAGCAGAGGCTTGCCGTTCAGCGCGGCTTGCAGGCTCGTCCCGTGGACGGAGATTTGCAGCGTGTGCCATTCATTGAGCGCGAGCGGCACGTTCTCTGTCCCGCGCTTGACGAAGCTGCGTTTGCCCTGCTTAAAAGTCCAGAGCACGACGTTGTCCTCTTTGCCGTTGAAGCGCACCGTCAGATAGTCGCCGTTGGGTTTTAAGTTGAAGAGAATGCCCGCGCACTTATCCAACTGCCCGGCGACCATTTTGAACTTCATGCTGATTTCGCCGTCGTGAAAGTCGTCAATGCTTTTGGCGACCGTGTAAGGGAAATAAGCGAAGGCTTTGACGTTGTCAATAAATTCCTCGTTGCGCGAGCCATAGATCGCGCGCGCGTGCTCGGCGAGTCCGCCTGCCGGTTGGCCGCGCAGCCATTGCCGCCCGTCCACCTCAAGAACGTGACGCCCGCCGTCGTCAACAATCGCCCAGTTGCCGACGACGGAAAGAAACTTCGACGACTCGCCGCCGACTTTTTCTTTCGCCACATCAACGTGGATGCTGGCGGGCGCGCGCGCGGCGGGCGTGTTCTTTTTCGTGCGCTGCGCGATGACGGAAGCGGTCAGCGCGAGCGTTAACAGTGACAGAATTAAGACGAGACGTGTTTTCATGTTTAGCTCCTTCTATCTGCGAATCAACCACCAAATAAATATCGTCAACAGAGGCCAGAGGCCATAGAAAAGCCACGCTGCCCACAGTGGCTGCGCCGCCAGTGGATAGCCGGGAAAATCATTCTCTTCCGCCTGTTGCTGCGATGGCGGCGTGAGACCGGCCAGAGTATAAATCTGCTCTAAGACGACAGGCTCGATGGTGGAACGCTCCATGACTTTCTGCCCGTTCATCTCGTACCAGACTTCGCCGTAATGATCGGCGGCGTTTTCAAACAAGCCCGTGCGCGTGCCGGCGGCGTAATCAACATCGAGTCGCGGCAGAAGGCGGCGCAGTTTCTTGAGCACGTTTTGTTCGAGGTCTGTCAAACGCGGGTCTTCCGGCGACAGATAGACCGTCAAATGCAGAGGCTCGTGAATCTGTTGCAGCAACGCTTCATCAGTCGCGGGAAAAGAGTTGCGCCGGTTCTCACTCAAATCCCAACTCGCGCGCCAATTCATCACGCCGAAGATCAAGCTTGCCACAAGGACGGCCACGCACGCCGTCGTCAATGCGCGCCGGATCAAGCGTCGTCCCGTGTGCAGCCAGATTGCCGCCAGCGCAAAACCGGCGAGGCTAATGGCAAAGATCACGAGAACGGTGTTGAGACGGAGCAGTCCCTGTTCAAAAGAGCGCAACGCCGCCGTCGGCGTGTAGTTCGCCAACTGTTGCAGCCACCCGCCACGACCCGCAGCGATAAAATCGAGCGCCCACGTTCCGAGCGTGATGCCCAAAGTCACGATGGCCGCGCTGGCTGCGCTTTCGGCGAGCGCGGCGGCGGCAAACGCGATGCCCGCGCTCAACATCACTCGCAGCAGATGGCCGAAGAGAAGGTTGACGGTCTCCGGCGTGTACAAATGGCCGCCGTAAGATTTCCACAAGACCATCGCCGTCAGACCGGGCAACAACGTGATGAGCCAGCCACACAGCAGCACTAACCCCTTGGCCGTAATCTTCGCGGCGAGACTGCCGGGCAGTTGAAGCAAGAGCTTGAGGCCGCCCGTCTCTTTCTCAGTCGAAAGCATCCGTATGGCGACGAAGGGAAAGAGCAGCGTCGCCGCCAGATCGTACGCGCCGAGCGTCGGCACGAGAATGCCGTCCAGAGGCGTCAGAGCTTGCGGCAGCGCAGCCGGCCCGCCGCCGATGCCGCTCGCTTCCGCATACAATCCGACGGCGGTAATGAAACCCTGCCCGACCAACGGCCCCATCATCAGCAGCAGCAACCAGTAGGCGCGTGCCGACAGCAACTCGCGCCACTCTTTTGCCAGAAGCGCGAGGAAGTTACGTGAGCGCAAGAAAAATCTCCTCGACGCCGCCGTCCGGCAACTGCGCCTGTGTGCGTAACTCGTCCATGCTGCCTGTTCCGACTACTTTCCCTGCGCTTAACAAAACCAGCCGATCACAGACGCGCCCCGCATCAATGAGTTGATGAATCGAGAGCATCAACGTCCGCCCGCGCGCTGCGTGTTCCTTGAGCAGAGTCATCACGTCGCGCGTCTGTCGCAAGTCCAAACCGTCGAACGGCTCATCGAGCATGAGCAGAGGTTGCGGCATCAACAACCCTAGCGCCAGCAGGAAGCGTTTGCGCTCGCCCTTGGAGAGCGACCCGATGCGCGCGCGCATGAGCGTCGCCAGCCGGAGCGGTTCGATGAGCGTCTCTACTTTCACATCGCCGCGCGCATAGAGTCGTTCAAAAAATCTGAGCGCCCATTGCACCGTCTGTTGTGCCCACGGCGCGATGGCGTCGGGCAGATAAAAGAGCGCGTCCTTGCGACGCGCGGGCGGCAGCACGCGGCCTTGATATTTGAGCGTGCCGCCTTCTGCGTTCATCAGCCCGGCGAGACATTCAAAGAGCGTCGTCTTGCCCGCGCCGTTCGGGCCGATAAGACCGAGTATCTCGCCCGCCCGCACCGAAAAACTTACGTCTTCCAGCACACGCCGAGATTTGAAACTTTTGCTGACGCGCTCAACCGTCAATAACTCAGGCACTTGAATTTACACCGCCCATCGCAGTGGCGAATTTAAGGTAGATTGCTTGATGAAAGAATATTTACGCATACAAGCGATGAGCGCGACAAGCGACGAGCGTCCAAGACAGTTTCGGCGGACATGTAACGCGGCAGCGTGCCTCCGAAGATGAATGAAGAGCGCCGAAACCTCCAGCGCTCTTCATTCATTGAACCCCAACCGCTTTCACTTAGAAGACGAACCGCGCTTGCAGTTGGAACATGCGCGGCGGGTCAATGTTGGCGAACGCAGGGATCGCGTTCGTGGCCGTGCCGACGCCGCCGACGAACTGGCCGAAGGTGGTCGCCGGTGTCGTGGCATCGCCGTAGGTGGTGACTCCGCGTCCCAACATGTTCGCGTGATTGAAGATGTTGAAGCCCTCGAACCTGAGCAAAATGTTCGTGGTTTCTGATGTCCTAAAACGCTTCTCGGCGAAGATCGCCACCTCAGAGGTCGGGTTGCCGCGGAACGCAGACTTGCTGATGACCGCGCCGTTAATGACGGGACGGTCGTTGTTCGCTCCGTCACCGTTGTTGTCAACGCCCGTCGTGGAGTTGAACGGACGCGCCGACGCGAATTGCATCAACGTGCCAGCCGTGATCTCCCATGGGAAACGGTAGTTGTACATGATAACCGCGCGATGACGTTGATCAACCACGCTCGGGCCGCGCTCGACTTCGCCCAACTGCGAGATGACGTTCTGATTCGGCCCGATGCCGTTGCCGTCCGGCTCAGAGGTGTTGGTCGCCTTCGACAAAGTGTAGCTGACGGCGGCGTACATCTTCCGGTTGCCGCGATAACTAAACTGCGTCTGCAAGCCGTCGTAATCGGCGACGCCGAGATTCGTCAACACGCTGACCTGACGCACGCCGCCGTTGACCGGCAGGATCGGGCGCGTGAGATTGGCTGCCGCGACGGTTCTCACTTGGCCGGGTGCTGTGCGAGCGAAGTCTGACGGCGCATTCAAATCCACCGTGCGGTCAATGCCGCCCAAGTGTTGATGCACGTAATCGCCGCCGAAGAATAAGCCCTTAACGATCTCGCGCTCCGCGCCGATGGAGAATATCTGGCTGCGCGGATTGTCGAACTTGTCCGGGTAGTTCGGCAGCTTGCTGAAGTCCAAACCGTATTTCGCGAACTGCGCTGTATAGAACGCACGCTGTCCCGCCCTGATCGTGATGTCGCGCGCAGGCAATTGCGAAGCCGGCAGCGTCTTCGGATCGAACGCGAGCGGAAGGCACGATCCCGTCAGGCAAGTCGGGAAACCGAGTTGTCCGGGCGTCGCGGTGTAGGTCGTCAATCCGTCCAGGCCGTTGACGAGGTAGCCGGCAATCGCGTTCGTGCGAATCTGCGTGTAGTACATGCCATAGCCGCCGCGAATCGAGGTGCGCGCATCGCCGCCCGGATGCCAGCCGAAGCCGACGCGCGGCGCGAAGTTGTTTTTATCGTCGGTCAGGGTTTGCCGGTCGTAACGCAGTCCAAGATTCAACGTCAAATCCGGTCGCACTTTCCAATCGTCCTGCGCGAATGTTGTATAGAGCCACTGCGGCAGATTGTAGCTGTTGATGCCGAAGTCAATCGGCTGCGTGTAGTTCTGCACATCGGCCAGCGTCAAAGACCCGAAGGGCGCGGTCGTCGTGTTCTTGAACGTGAACGTGCCGAGCACAGCCGTGCCGGGTTCGCTGCCCGTGCCGCCCGACGTGTGATGAATCACGCTGCCGCCCAAGCGCAGGTCGTGCTTGCCGAGCGACCAGGAGAGCGTGTCCGCGAATTGCACCTGATGGCTATAGATGTCGGAGAGTCTGGATTGGCCGATGGTGAACGGCACCGCACCGGCGCGCGTGTAGGTGGTCGAAAGCGTCTGCGCTTCCCATTTCGTGACCGGGTCGCCGTGCAGATAAGCGAAGCGCGCTTCGTTGAGCAGCGTCGGGCTGATGACCGTCGTGTGATTGACCTGCGCCGTCCACGAACGACGCGAGTACCTGCGCGCGACGCTCGGCGCGCTCGTGCCGCCCACGGCGTCCTGCGGGTTGTCGTCAAAGAACCGATCCACGTTGAAGCGCACCGCCAAATTCTGATTTGACGTGAGCTTGTGGTCGAGGCGTCCGTTAAAGAGGAACTGACGATAATGTCCCGTGTAGTCGAGGTGTCCATCCGACGGCAAGACGAAAGCGGGGAGAGATGTCGAGAGAAACGCCGTGCGATTCTGGCGCGTGTAGTCAGCCGTGGCGAAAAAGAATGTCTTGTCTTTGATGATCGGGCCGCCGATTGAGCCGGAGTATTGATTCAGCGTATCGGGAATGTCCACCGGGTTGATGGCGGTGAGCGTGGTCGGCGTGACGCAGCTCGGCGTGGAATCAGGGCAGAAGCCATTCGTCGAGAACGTCTTCGCCTGCCAGTCGCCGCCGGGACGGAGCAGGAACAATCCTTCGCCGTGCAGGTTGTTCGTGCCGGACTTAGTGACGATGTTGAGAGCTGGGCCGGAAGTCCAGCCGTACTCGGAAGAGAAAGCATTCGAGAGAATCGTGATTTCCTGAATCGCGCCGATGGGCACGGTGGCGATGGCGGTCTGGCGTCCCCAGCCCTCATCGTTGCTCGCGCCATCGAGCGTGAACGTGGTGGCGCGGCGCGAGCCGACGCCGGAGACGAAGTAAGTCGCGTTGACGAAGAGATCGCCTGTGCCCTTGCCCTGTCTAAACGCCGAATTGAGAAGCGGCAGCGTCGTCGCCTTGCGTCCGAGGATCGGCGTCTCGTCAATGGTCGGGCTATCGAGACGGCGGCCAATCTGCGGATCGGCGCGCACGCCTTCGGTGGTTCCGAAGACGGTAATCTCCGTCTTCTGTGAGCCGACGAGGAGTTTAACTTTTAACGTCGCCGTCTCGCCTGAGCGGAGCGCAATGTCCTTGAGTTCTTCATTGCCGAACCCATCTTTGGACACGCTGACTGTGTAGGTTCCCGTCAGCGGCAGCGCGGGAATCGTGGCGTTGCCGTCGTTTCCAGAGACGACTTCGCGCGTGTTGCCGGTCGCGTTGTTGACCACGGAAACTTTAGCGTCCTGCACGACGGCCCCGGCTTGGTCAACCACAAAGACGACCATTGACCCCGTGTTGGGAGACTGCGCGGAAGCGTGATGTGCGAACAGCAACGTCAGAGACGCAGTGAGCAAGAGCGCGCGGAAAAAATTCCGGCGCGAGAAAGCAGTAAGATGTCGAATGCGAGATGTCATGGGTGTGTAATTCTCCTGATGCCTGATTGCTAGGGGATTCTTGAATCGAATCGTTGTTTGCTTTAGCTTTGATTTTTACCGCAAGATGGATGGCGCAAGTCTCGACTTTGACAGCGCACAATTTCAGCCCTGACCTTTGCTTGCCGGTCAATCGTCACATCGTCACTAAGGAGCAGTTGTCGGGCTGAAAATTTGAAGAGACCGCAAAGTGAGAATTTAACTTTGAAAATTTAATACTACCAGCCGTCGTAGTTCATTCGGCGCGCGATTCAGGCAGGGAGCAAAACTATATGCCTGACGACGGGGAGACGGCGACGACGGCGATGCGCTGACGGTCGGCAAGTCGGAGCATTTCGTCGCGGTCGAACAAGAGAGTTTTGCTGGCGGTCAGGCAGAGGCAGGTCGCGCCCGCCTTTGTCATCGCTTCGATGGTGGGCACGCCGACGACGGGCACGTCAAAGCGCATGTCCTGATTCGGCTTGGCGAGTTTGACGACGGTCAGACGCCCGCGCGCGAGTTCACCGGCACGTAGAATGACGGCGTCCGTGCCCTCCATCGCCTCGACCGCGACGCAGGCGCGCGAGCGCACGACGATGGTCTGCCCCAGATCGAGCCGCGCGATTTCACCCGCGACTTCAAGACCGTATTCGATGTCGCCGCGCTCGCGCTCGTTCGGCGCGCGGCGCGTGAGCGTGCCCGCGACTGGCAAGAGGTCTTGCAGAAAATATGTCGAGTCAATCAACTCGATGCCTTCGCGCGCGAGTTCATCGGCCACTCCGCCGATGAGCGCGTCGGTGTTGCGACGCGGAAGTCTCAATAACATTTTCAGCATCCGCACGTCGGGCAGCGCGCCGCTGAAAATCTGGACGTGCTTGACCTGCCCCGCCATCATCGCCTGCTCGACGCCCTCGCGTTTGAAGAAGCGAATCATGCGTCCGAGTTGGCCGATGCCGACCCAGTTGACGCTCCCGCCCGCCGCAATCGCCGCGCGCTCAATCGCCGGATCAGTCTCTTCCTTAATCGCTGCCACCGCCACCGACACGCCCGCACGCCGCGCGCCTTCGATGACGAGGAAGGGAAACTTGCCGTTGCCTGCGATCAAACCGTATTTCATGAAAGATAAATCTGATGATGTGAGTGGGATTGCTGAAGTTTGCAAGGAGTTAGTTTTGGAAATGGCTTACCGCGCATTTTCGTTAAGCCATTCAAGATATTGTTTTCTGTCTTTCTTTCTAATCTCTTCGGCTGCTTGAGCATCCATTCTCCAAGTTTCTGCGCGCATCTCCAATGGATATTCAGCATAGCCAAGAACATCGCGATAATCCTCTTTAGCTATTTTCACGTACTTATGTAGCTTCTCTAGTTCACCATCACTTAATTTCAAAATCGCTATGTGAACACGCTCCCGCTCTGCTTCATAAGACTGAGCACCGTAGTCGTCCAAAATCTGTAAGATTTTGGACGTACTCTCGTGAGGGAAGATTTCTTTGGACTTCTTTATGACCATCTCTCTCGAATATTGAATCTCATGCTCCATATTATTCCCATCATCATTAAACTGCTTTTGAGAATTATCATGTAAGGCTACGGCAGAATCATTTCTGTTATTTCTCTCAACACTACAGCCTGAAAATATGGATATAGTCAGGAGCATCAAAATCATAATCTGGTACATGTTACTTTACTACGCCGCGCTTTGAAGTTTCGATGAAGCGGACGAGTTCGACAACTTCCGTCGAGCTATTAACTTCTTCGTTGATGCGTGCGAGCGCCTGTGTGGTGTTGAGCTTGGAGGCGAGGAGAAGACGGAAGGCGTGATGCAGCGCGTCAATCGTCTCGTGTGGATAGTCGCGTCGCTTCATGCCGGTCGTGTTGAGGCCGTAGCATTTCGCGTGGTTGCCGACGGTCAGGGCGAAGGGCAGCGCGTCTTTGACGACGACGGAGTAGCCGCCGACGTAAGCCTCGCGCCCGACGCGGCAGAATTGATGGACGCCGGAATACGCGCCGATGTTCGCGCCGTCCGCGACTTCGACGTGGCCGGCGAGCGTCGCGGCGTTCGCCATAATCACGCGACTGCCTAAGATACAATCGTGCGCGATGTGCGCCTGCGCCATGATGAGACAGTCGTCGCCCGTCTGGGTGAGCATCCCGCCGCCTTCCGTGCCGCGATGGATGGTGACGAACTCGCGTATCTGATTGCGTCGCCCGACGCGCGTCTCGGTGGCCTCATTTCTGTACTTCAAGTCTTGCGGAGCGAGACCGATGGAGACGAATGGGAAGATGTGCGTGTCTTCGCCGACGCTTGTGCGCCCGTCAATCACGCAATGCGATTCGAGCCGCACGCGCTCGCCTAAACGCACTTCGTCTCCAACGGTGCAGAAGGGGCCGATGTGCGCGCCTTCGCCGATCTCTGCGCGAGGGCTGACGACGGCGGACGGATGAATGAAAGTGGGCATCAATTCAAGGCGAAAGGAAGGAAGGCAAATGTAAAAAGGCAAAAGGCAGAAAGAAGACAAAGCGTCTGTCTTTCGTCTTCACTTTTGCCTTTTAACTTTTACGTTTTGCCTTCTCAAGAGAGCGCGCTGCGGTCGGCGATGACGCTCATAATGTCGGCTTCGGCGGCGAGTCGCCCATCTATGGAATCGAGACGCGCTTCGCCGTGCATACGCTGGATGCGCCCGCCGACGCGAAGCGGCGTGACGATCAGATAGAGGCTGTCGCCGGGACGCACGGGCTGGCGAAAACGCGCGTTGTCTATGCCGCTAAAGAGCGGAAGTTTGTCCTCGCGCTTCTCTAACGTCTTCAGGGCGTAGATGGCTCCGACCTGCGCCATCGCCTCGACGATGAGAACGCCGGGCATGACGGGCGCGCCGGGATAGTGTCCCTGAAAAAAATGTTCGTTGAAGGAGACTTGCTTGAGTCCGACGATACGCACTTCCGGCGTCAACTCGACGATGCGGTCAACGAGCAGAAAGGGATAGCGATGCGGCAGGATTTCCTGTATGGCGCGCGTGTCGAGAACCGTTTCCATGAGAAAAGCAGTGGCCGGTGGTCAGTGGTCGGTGGTCAGTGGTCAGTGGTCAGAAACGAGAAGTTGTTTTTCTGAATACTGACCACCGAGCACTGACCACTGCTTTCTCGGCTTACGGTCTTGCGCCTGGCGTCGCAACGGAGGCGGTCGCCGGGTTGCGCGAGTTGTAGTCTTTGATGAAAGCGTCCGTCACATCAATGCCATCGTTGACGACGAACATCGCGCCTTCCATCTTGGCGGCGTCGAAGAGGACGGTGATGCCGCGCGCTTTGGCGAATGCCTGAAGCGCGGTGCTGATGTCCTGATAGACGGGGGCGGTCAATTCCTGTATGCGTTTGTCGAGGGCTTTCTGGCCGTCCTGCTGTTTGCGCTCGATGTCGCTCTTAAGCGTGTCGGCCTGCTCGGCCTTCGCGATCAGCGTCTTCTCGTCGGCGACGGCCTTCGTGGCTTCGATGTCCTTGGCGATTTGCTCGTAGCGCGTCCTTAGCCCGACCAACTCATCACGGCGCGGCTTGAACTCGCGGTCAACCGCGTTGAAGACGCTGATGAGTCGCTGGACGCCGGTCTTCGGGTCTTGAAAAGCTCTGGTGTCAACAATCGCGAATTTGGTCTCAGCCGGTATCGCGCCTCCCCCGGCGGCCTGCGTGGGCGCTGCCGGACGTGCGGTCTGCGCGTTCGCAGTCAGCGTAGCGATAGCCGCGAAGGCGAGAGCGGCGGCAATAGTGCGAATTGATTTCATATCTTTTTTTGTACTGCTCCTTAAACAGTTAATAAAGGGATCGGTCGCCCGCGTTGCGTTCAGGAGAGAGGGCGCTCGTCCCGTGTCCAGTAAATTATCAGAACGTGCGCCCGATGCTGAACCGGCGGACGAATTTATCCTCTCGAACGAGAGTGCTTTGCACGTTCGGGTTGTAAGCGAGAATCAGACGAAACGGCACGTTAACTACGGGGAGTTGGATGCGTATTTCGCCTCCGAGGCTGGATCGGTAGTCGCCGATTTTTGAAAAAAGACTCTGCGACAGACGCGCCACAGTGTTGGTCTGCGCGTCGCCGCGCAGGAAGATTGATTGCACGCCGAAGGGCAGCCCCGTGAACGGATCGAGCGGCCCGACGCGCTGAAGATTCGCAAACTCTTCCTTCGCCAAGAGGCGGTCGCCGCGAATCAAAAGGCCGCGAATCGGGACGCCCGTGCGCGGATCAATCGGGCCGGAGGGCGACAGGGCGATTTGCGTATTCCTGCGTCCCACGAGTTCAGTCAGACCGCCGAAGCCGGACAAGAACGGCTGGTCGGCCAGAAACTCGGTCGAGAAAGTCTGGTCGGTTTTCGTCGTCAAGTTAAACGACGAGCCGATGTCGGCGAAGGCCGCCGCCGAGACCGTGTTACCGAAGATGGGAATGCGATACTCAAAATTACCGAGCAGTTGCGTGTCGCCGCCGAGAAACTGGAAGTTGCGCGCCAGCAGCAGAGAGTTCGCGCCGGTCGCGCCGGTGAACGTGCCGAGGGCGACGAGTTGGTTGGCGAGATTCGTGGACAGACCCGCAATCGGCGCGGTCGCGCCGAGCGCGGTCGTCGAGACCGAAACATTGCGCGAAGTGATGAACTGGTCGAGCGGCACGAGCGGGCTGATCGAGCGGACGTTGTAGCCGCGAATCGAAGTCTCGTCGCCGAGGAAGAAACGCTCATAAATCGGCACGCCGTTGATAAAGGAGAGCGAGCTGTTCTGCGATTGACGAATCTTGTTCGAGAGGCCGATGCTGCCGACGTGTCCGGCGACGAGGCGGAAGCCAAAAACTTCCGGCGAGCGCGAGCGTTTGCGCCGGATTGGCATGAACTGAATATAAGAGAGCGTCGGCTGGAAAGTCCGCACGTCGCCGCCGAGTCCGGCCAGCGCGAACTGAATCGCCACCTGCTTGCCCTCTGTCGGGTCAATCGAGCCGTTGCGCGTGTCGTAAACGAAACTCGGCGTGACGCGGCTCGTCAGAATGTTCGGCTGTGCGAAGACGCGCGGGATGAAAGTGTTCGGGTCGTTCTGCGTGTTGACTTCCGGGTCTTTGACGCTCGATTGCGAGAGCGAGTAAGAGAGACCGATGCGCGAGGCGCGCGCGATCTGGATAAAGCGGCGCGTTTTGGGCTTGAAGAATTCCGAGAGCGGCGAGCTGGCGAAGAGCGAGCCGCCAGCCGTAGTCTGCGTAAAAAGGTTTTCCTGATTGGCCGTCAAGAAGTCGAGTTGAGAGCCGAACGCCCCGTTGAGCGCGTCCTGGTTCTGCGAGAGAATCGTGCCCTCTCCGAAGAACTTGCGCGACTCTGCGAAGAGCGAGAAGCCGACCGTAATCGGGCGGTCTTTGATGTAAGGCTCCGTGAACGAGAAGAGCAGAGAGCGCTGGCGATTGCCGAAGGCGAAGTCGAACGAGAGCGATTCGCCGCGACCGAGCAGGTTGTTCGTCGAATAGTTGAGGCCGAAGTAAGAGCCGCCGATGCCGGAGAGTCCGCCGGAGAAAGAAATCTGGTTGCGCCCGCGCTCGGCCACCTTCATCGTCAGGTCAACTTCGCCGCGCTCTTCGTCCGTGCGTATCTCCGTGTCTTTGTCCTTATCAATCGGATCGAAGAAGCCGAGTTGGTTGAGCTTGAGCACGGAGAACTCATAAAGCGTCTGGTCATAGACATCGCCTTCGTTCAACGCCACTTCCCGGCGCAGCACGTTGTCGCGCGTGAAGGTGTTGCCGGAGAATTCCAGACGACGCAGCGTGAACTGCTTGCCTTCCGTGATGGTGATCGTGAAATCGGCGACGCCGTCCTGCGGATTTGGTTGCGCCGCCTTTTTCGATGTTGGTGTCGGTGTTGCGACTGGCGTTGCGGTTGGCGACGCTGCCGGCGTAACGGTTGTTGCTGCCGGTGATGCTGCTGGCGACATTGATGACGCCGGCGCAGTGCCGGAATTTCTAAATTCAGGATTTACGTCAAACTCGTACTGGATGAAACCCGATCTGCCGTAGAGCCGCTTGAGGTCTTCGGAGAGAGCTTTATAGAGACGCTGGCCGTTGGCAATGTCGCCGGTTTTGAGGCCGATCACGTCGCGTATGTTCTGCTCGGAGTAAATCGAGTTGCCCTCAATCTTCAACTCACCGACACGATAGAGCTTGCCCTCGTTAATCGGCACCGTGATTTTGAGCGCCTCGTCAACGGATGAAATAATCGGGAGCGGCAGGATGGGAAAACCCGTGCGCCGCTCGCCGAGTCCCTCGATTTTTGGCTCGCCCGTGCGCGCTTCGAGATAACCCTTCGAGCGCATGTAGTTCGTCACGTTGTACTTAAGATCGTATTCGAGCTTCTGCGTGTCGAGGATGTCTCCGCCGCGCACGCGCGTAATCAGCCCCGCCTCTTTGACGAGCTTCATCTGCGAGCGCAACTCGCCGTCCTTGAAAATCTGATTGCCCTCGAACCCGATCTCCACGACGCGGACGCGGTCGCCCTCGTTGACGTTGAAGGTGATGGCGGTCGAGGTGTCGGAAACTTTCTCCGTGTCAAGATCAACGGTCGCGTTCGGATGTCCCTTCGCGGCGAGCAATTCCTTAATCACGCGGCGCGAGTTGTTGGCCTTGACGGGATCGAACGGCGACTCTTTCGAGATGCCGATGCGCTGCTCTCGAAACGCCTTGAGCACGTCGGATTCCACGACGCTCTTGAGTCCCTTGAACGTGATTTCGCGGATGATCGGCAATTCCCTGACCGCGAAGATGACGATCTTGCCGCCCCTCGGCCCGGTCTCGGTTGAGGAGATGACCGAGGTCTTGTCAAAGAAAGGAAGGTTAATCAACGCCTGTGTGTCACGTCTGACTTGATCAGCGTTATAGACATCGCCGGGGCGCGTCTGGATGTGATAGAGAATGTCTTCGTTACGCAGGCGACGGTTGCCGGTAAATTGCACGTCTTCGACCAAATCCTGCTGCTTGGCGGCGGAAGCCGACGGCTCCTGCGCGGCGGCAGCGTGCGCCGTCATCAGGTGCGGTGCGAGAGACGAAAGGACGAGACAGCCCGCTAGGAGGGCGGCCACGAGATACAACCGGGGCGCGCGAATTCGCATAAGTGTTGCTGTGTGCCTCAAAAAGAATGCCGAAAGACTGAACAAGGGAGACGGCGACGGATGAAAATTAAAAGTTAAGCTGCCAGAAGCCTTCGGAAATCGCAAGCGCGAAGCGTGTCTTGCGCGAGGATGCCGGGGCATGTTTTCCGAAGACTCAAGGATTTCTTGGATTCACGCCGGACACAGCACCGTTGCCCGTTCGTCATCGGCCTTCCGCAAAGCGGCGCATTATACAAGGCAAAAGTAAAAAGGTAAAAGGCAAAAGGAAGGAAGAAGACAAAGCGGCTGTCTTCCGATCTTCTCTTTTGCCTTTTTACTTTTACCTTTTGCCTTTTTACTTTTGCCTTGTTAATTCACTGTGCTTTAGTGAATTAACAACTCGTCGCCCGGCACTTCGACGCCCACGGGGCGATGGCTCAACTCGTCGCCTTCCTGAAAGACTTCGATGAGCGGAGAGTCTCCGAGCGTGCCCTGTATCAGAGCCTCCGAGAGCGGGTCTTCGACGTACTTTTGCAGCGCGCGACGAATGGGACGCGCGCCGTAAGCTCGATCCAGACACGTCTTGGCGACAATCCAGCGACGCGCGTCTTCTGTCAGACGCACTTCGAGGCCGCGCCTTTGCAGAGTCTTGTTCATCTGCTCGACTTGCAGGCCGACGATCTCTAACAGCTCTTCGTCGGTCAGTTGGTCAAAGATGATGATCTCGTCGAGGCGATTGATAAATTCCGGGTTGAACGTCTGGCGGACGGCGGACATGACCATCTCTTCCATCTTCTCGCGCGACGAGTCGGGGCTGGACTGGAAGCCGAGCGCGCCCTTCTTCTGGATGAAACGCGCGCCGATGTTCGAGGTCATCACGATGATCGCGTGCTTGAAGTCAACCGTGTTGCCGAGCGCGTCCGTCAGAATGCCGTCCTCGAAAACTTGCAGCAGCACGTTGAAGATGTCCGGGTGCGCTTTCTCGATTTCGTCGAAGAGCAAGACGGCATAGGGCGAGCGTTTGATGCGCTCGGTCAACTGCCCGCCCTCTTCGTGGCCAACGTAGCCGGGAGGCGAGCCGATGAGTTTCGAGACCGAATGCTTCTCCATGAACTCCGACATGTCGAAGCGAATCATGGCGCGCTCGGAGCCGAACAAAAACTCTGCGAGCGCGCGTGCGACTTCCGTCTTGCCGACGCCGGTCGGGCCTAAGAACAAAAACGAGCCGACGGGACGCTGCGGGTTTTTGAGGCCGGCGCGCGAGCGGCGGATGGAACGCGCAAGCGCGGAGATGCCGGGACGCTGCGCGACGACGCGCAGGTGCAATTCCTCTTCAATGCGGAGGAGCTTTTGCATCTCCTCTTCCTTGAGCGAATTGACGGGGATGCCCGTCCAGCGCGCGATCACGTCTTCGATGTCGTCGCGCGTGACCTCGACCGACATCATCAACTCTTCCTCTTCGGTGAGACGCGGCAGACCTGTCACAGAATCTTTCGGTAGATACAGGCTGCGCTCGTCGAGCAAGTCGCTGCGGTCGCTGACGATGCCGGGCGATTCACGTCGCGCGCGCAGTTTGACGCGCGAGCCGGCCTCGTCAATCACGTCAATCGCCTTGTCCGGCAAAAAGCGGTCGGGGATATAACGGTTCGATTGATAGACCGCCGCCTCGATGGCTTCGTTCGTGTAACGCACTTGATGAAACGCCTCGTAGCGCTCGCGCACGCCTTCGAGAATTTGCACGGCTTCGGCTTCCGTCGGCGGCGGAACTTTGACCGACTGGAAACGTCGCTCAAGCGAGCGATCTTTCTCGATGGATTTGCGAAATTCCGCCGGGGTGGTCGCGCCGATGCACTGTATCTCGCCGCGCGAGAGAGCCGGCTTCAAAATGTTCGCCGCATCAAGCGAGCCTTCCGCCGAGCCTGCGCCGACGAGCGTGTGCAGTTCGTCTATGAAGACGATGTACTGCGGATTCTCGACCAGCTCGCGCATGATTTGTTTCAGACGCTCTTCAAACTGCCCGCGATACTTCGTGCCCGCGACGATGAGCGACAAATCGAGCGAGAGGATTCGTTTGTTCTCTAAAAATGAGGGCACTTCGCCACGCACGATGCGTTGCGCGAGTCCTTCGACGATGGCCGTCTTGCCGACGCCCGGCTCGCCGATGAGGACGGGATTGTTTTTCGTGCGGCGGCAGAGTATCTGCACGAGTCGCTCGATTTCGTTTTCGCGCCCGACGAGCGGGTCGAGCTTGTCATTCGAGGCGTCGTCCGTCAGGTCGCGCGAAAACTCCGCGAGGTGCGGCGTGTCTTTTTTCTGCGCGGCGCGCGGGTCTGAGCCGTTCGCGCGCGCGACTTCCTCACGGACGGCATGGAGTTTCAACCCGCGCTCGTAGAGAATTTCCGCCGCCATCGAACGCTCTTCGCGGAGCAGTCCGAGCAGCAAATGTTCCGTCCCGATGTGGCGATGTTGCAGGCGGTCGGACTCTTCGTGCGCGAAGGCCAAGACGCGCTTCGTCTCCGGCGCGAGCGGCAATTCGACGGAAGTGGAAATCTTCTCGCGTAGCGGCGCGCGTCCCTCGATCTCTTTCCGTATAGCTTCGAGCGAGGCCTGCGCGCGCGCCAGAAAACGCGACGTGAGCGTCTTGTCTTCGCGCATCAGCCCGAGCAAGAGATGCTCCGGCTCGATGGCGGGCGCGCCGAACTGGCTGGCCTCGTAGCGCGCAAAGAAAATCACACGCCGTGCTTTTTCAGTGTAGCGTTCAAACATAAAAACCTGAATTGCTTTCTGATTTATGAAAAGAAGTTCGCGTCTGGCCTGCCCTGTCGCCCCCCGGAGAGAGCCGAGACCAACCGCCACACATTATAACTGAAACAATCGCCGGATGTCAGATTATAAAAAGCCGCAGCCGTCAATGCCGTCAACAGTCCGCAGATTCCCTGACACGCCCGTCTTCTAAAATCAGACGCCGGTCACACGCGCGCGCGAGTTCTTCGTTGTGCGTGGCGACGACGACGCAGGCGCGCGTCTCGCGGCACAGGCGCAAGAGCAGCGCGCACACTTCCGCGCCGGTGCGCGCGTCCAGGTTTCCCGTCGGCTCGTCGGCGAGCACGAGTCGCGGGCGTGTGACGAGCGAGCGCGCCAGAGCCACTCGCGCCTGCTCGCCGCCTGAAAGTTCGCCCGCGCGATGCTCCGCGCGTTTGCTCAAACCAACCGCGTCCAGCATCTCAATGGCAGTACGCCTCGCTTCGCTTCGACTTCGTCTGGCGACGAGCAGAGGCAGCGCGACGTTTTCCTCCGCCGAGAGGTCTGCCAGCAAATGATGAAATTGAAAGACGAATCCGACCTCGCGCCCGCGCCACGCCGCCAACTCGGAAATCGACGCGCGCAAGATGTCGAAGTCTCCGAGTCGCGCCGTCATCATCGCCGTCTTTTCCGTCGTCATCGTCGCCTTCATCGTTGTGCCGCCCATCACCACGCCGTCCGCACGCTCCAATCCGCCGAGTACATGCAACAGCGTTGACTTCCCCGCACCCGACGCTCCGACCAGCGCCAGCGTCTCGCCCGCACGCGCCGCGAACGTCACGCCGCGCAACACCTCCAACACGCCACCCGCCGGATCGCGAAAAGACTTTCGCAAGTCGCTGACGACGAGTTCAAAGTTTCGCGTTTCAATTTCCGTCTCATCCGTCCCATTCTCAAATACAATACCGCCCGCACGCGCCGGAGACTTTGAACTTTGAACCTTGAACTTTGAACTCATCTTTTACTCGTATCGCAGAGCCTCTGCCGGACGCACGCGCGCCGCCTGTCGCGCCGGATAAATCGTCGCCAGCAAACTGACGGCGAAGGCCGCGAGCGCAGGCCACAACACATCGAGCGCGTGCGCGTGAAGTGGGACGTGGCTGATCGAATAGACATCTGCGGGCAGGCGCACCAACTCGAAATAATTTCCGGCGAGGCACGCCAAAAGTCCGAGCACGACGCCGGCGAGCGCGCCCGTCGCGCCGACAATCGCGCCCTCCGTCATAAAAATCGCCATCACGCTCAAAGGTTTTGCGCCCAACGCTCCGAGCACGGCGATGTCCGCGCGTCGCTCGACGACGACGAGCACGAGCGTCGTCGTAATATTCAATGCCGCGACGAGCATGATAAGCATGATGATGAGCGCGACGGTGCGCCGTTCAAGTTCGAGCGCGGCAAAGAGCGGACGGTTCGCCTCGCGCCAGTCAACGGTCGTCCACTCATCGCCGAGCGCGCGGCGCACGCGCAAGGCGACCGCCTCCACATCGTAGATGTCTCGCACCTCAATGCTGATGGCGGAAGATTTCAGATCATCACCGGCGAGGCTCGACACGTCGGCGTAAGAGAGGTACGCCCACGTCGCGTCGTAATCGTAGAGGCCGGCGCGGAAGACTCCCGCCACGCGCACGCGGCGCGAGCGCGGCACAAATCCGTCAGCGCTCGCCGAACGCGCGCCGACGATCAACCAACCCTCGTCGCCCACCTGCGCGAGTCCCGTGCGCGAAGCCAAATCCGCACCGACGATGATTGGCGCGGGCGTTTCGTTCAACCTTAATAAATTTTCGTTCGACTTTGATGAAGAAATTTGATTCGACTTCGGCGATGAAGTCTCATTCGACTGTGCGGACGCATCGCCTGTTTTCATCGCCGCACTGAAGAGCGACTCGACCGAGCCGTTGACGAGCGTGCGCGCGACTTCCGCAACGGCGCGCGGCGAGTCGTTGTCAATGCCGCGCATCACGGCGTAAGACGACCCGGCGGGGCCGCTCAACAACGCGCCCTCGTAAGTCGTCGTCGCGGCATCCACGACGCCTTCAACCTCGCGCAGGCGCGCGACGGCAACATGCGGCTCTCTGATCGCTCCGCCGTCGGCGCGCAAGGCTGTGACGTGCGCTGTGCCGCGCAAAATCTTGTCGCGCAACTCGTCTCGGAAACCATTCGCCAGCGACAGCGCGATGATGAGCGACGCGACGCCGCACGCGATGCCGACGATGGCCGCCGCCGCCGTCAACTTCACGACGCGCCGCCCGCGACGCACGCGCAAGTATCTGAGCGCGAGAAAAAGTTCGTAGGGCATCATGGAAAAAAGCAGTAAGCAGGAGGCAGTATGCAGAAGGCAGTCGCGGCGTGGCAATCAACGCCGTCTTCTGCGAGACAGCAGTCCTTGATAGTTTCGTCCGCGCTCGCCAGAAGCGGCGCATTGGATGACACATGAAACCTCCGGCGCGAATTTTCTTCGAGGCGAAATTTTATCTAGGATGAAAGAGCATCTTCGGATAAACTTTGCGCGGAAATTTGAATTATCAACAAAAAGAGGAGACCACGAACGATGGGCAACGAAACAAAACACACGGGCAAAAAAGCGGCGAGCGCGGCCTCGAAAGTCTTGCGCGATGGGCGCACCGCCAGTTCCAGCAAGAGCGCCGCCGGCAGCGCGCTCTCGCAGGCTGATCAAAGTAAAATCAAAGCCACCGGCAAAGCCGCCGCTGACAAAGCATCCGAAGTTTTGCAGAGCAAGAGCACGGGCAAAAAGAGCAAGGTCGCGGCCGGCAGCGCGCTGGCGCAGAAAAAGGGCGGGAAATAATTTCTTCGAGCGTCTCACGAGAACTCGAACGCTGAATAATCTCAGAGGGGCTGCGGATTTTTCGCAGCCTCTTTTATTTATGACACTCTGATACCAAGTTGCGCTGAAAAGAGAATTTGGCTTTGCGCTTCAATGCTGCGGTATCCGAAGTTTGGCGGGATAAGCCCGCCAAAGCACAGACCTTTTCTTTTACTGCAACTTGGTATTACTTCTCCAACACGGCGATCCATTGGCCTTTGCGGTCTTCGCGAAAAACGATGCGCCCGCCGAGCGTCTGCGCGATTTCTTCCGCCGAGAGGCCGCCGTGCGTCGAATAAAGAAGCGCCACGTCGTACTGCGATTTTTGCGCGACGGCGCGCTCAACGTCTTCGCGTTTGAAACTCTCAAGAGGGAAAACTTCGAGCGGCCCGTCGAGATAGCCGAGGTATGGATTCTTCAACTCGTCCGACGCCGGCCACGTCGTCAACACGCGCGCCCCCGCGTACTTGTCCGAGATGAAGCGCGCGGCGTCTTTGTGCAGCATGACGAAATCGCGATAGGCGAGATTATCTTCCCAGGGAAAACTGTACGGCGGATTGATGACGAGGGCGAGGGCGAAACAGATGCACACGCCTGCGACGACGAGACGCCATTGGCGCACACGCCGCCAGACCGTCGAGACGCAGATGAGCATTACGAGCGGATAGACGGGCAACAGGTAACGCGCGAGAATTGCGCCGCCGACGACTGAGAGCGCGCAGACGTGCGCGATGATGAGCAGCGCGAAGACGAGTTGCACGGGCACGTCAATTCGTCTGCGCTCTACGTCGCCGTCGCGTCTGGCGCGAAAGAACATCGCGACGAGCGCGGCGAGCGTCAGCGCGTATAGATTCATGTGAAACGTGACGTGCTTGATTCGCTCCCAGAAGGCATCCGAGACGCGCGAGAGGTTGAACGTCGAAGCGACGTTGTAGCGAAAATATTCCGGGTTGCCGAAGGTGTAGCCGGTCACATGCCGGTGGTACGCGAACCACAGCGCGAGCGGCGCGAGCGTTAACAGTAGTGTCAGCGCACGCGCCAAAGTGGAACGCTGATTCAAGCAAAACGCGGGGCGCGTCTCGCTTTTTCGCCCCGCGGCGAGCCAGCACACAATTTCCCACGCGCACAACGTCAGAGGCACGAGCACAGCCGTCTCTTTCGTGATGCCGGCGAGCGCGAAGAGAAAGATGGACACGCCGCGCCGGACGCGCTCGTCATCCGTCATGCGCGAGAAATCTTTGTCGTCGAAATGCGTTGGCGATGATGATGGCGGCGCAGTTGATTCGTTGTCTTCGTCAACGCGCGCAGGCAAATAAAAGTAGAGTCCCCAGATCGTCAACGCCGCGACGGTCAGGTCGAGATGCGCGAGCGAACTTTGCGCGAAGAAGACCGGATAGAACGCGGTACATAACATGGTTGCCCACGCCACATCTCTATTCGCCACGCGCTCCGAGAGGCGAAAGACGCCGAGCAACGCGAGCGAAGAGACAAAGAGCATCGCCGCGCGTGCGACAGGGATGTGAAAGCCAAAGAGCTTCCACGCCAGCGCGAGATATGTCATCACGAGAGGCGGGTGCGCGTTCGAGAGCGTCGAGTGCGGGACGAAATCCCAACCGGTGTAGATGTCGCGCGCGGCGGGAATGAAGTAGCCGGCCTCGTCCCAGTAATAAGGCAGATTGAGTACGGGCAGATGAACTAGAAAGACTGCGGCGAAGATGGCGGCGAACAGCATGAGCAGTCTCGTTATATTGATCACGCGCGGCTGCTTCATGTTGGGCGTAATGATGTGGTGGTGGTTGTCGCCGCCAATTTTAACTGTTGGAGGTGGGGTGGTCATCGTCGGCTGGACTGAGCGAGTCTATCAATTCAGCGTCGAGAGATTGTTCGGGACGCTTAATCATCGTCAGCTTGTTGCCGCGCTCGTTGTAGGTGACTTCGTCCATGATGTTGTGGATGAGCAGGACGCCGCGCCCCGAAGTCTTGAACAGGTTCGATGGATCGAGCGGGTCTGGAATTTCTTTGACGTTGAAGCCCGCGCCCTCGTCTTCGACGACGAAGCGCGCCTCCTTCGACGAGATGTCGGCGGTAATGCGGACGAGTTTCGTGGGGTCGCCGCCGTTGCCGTGCTTGACGGCGTTGACGAAGGCTTCGTCGAGCGCGATGAAGAGATTCGACGAGTCGGGCTTGACGACGCCGAGCGAGGCGACGCGCTCGATTAAGTAATGCAGCACACCGTTCATCAAAGAGATGTCGCTTGGCAACTCGAACTCGATGTGCTCGCGCACGTAAGGGAGCACCTTCAGGTCTTCGACGAAGCGGAGTTTGTAGCCGAGCGTCTTTTCGACGATGCTGCGTAGCTCTTCGCGCTCGTAAGGCTTGCGTAAGTAATTCGCCGCGCCGACACGGAAGGCTTTGACGAGAAAGTTGTGCTGCGCTTCTTCTGAAGAGACGACGACGGGGACGAACAGACGCTTGCGTTTCAACTCGCTCAAAATTTGCACGCCGCTGTCCGCGTCTTCCGTCAGGTCGCTGATGATGAGATCGAAGTCTTCGAGGTCTTCGCGTGCGACGGCTTCCGCGCGGTCGCCCGTCGCTACCACTTCATGCCCCATCTCGCGCATCACGTCCGAGAGTACGTCGCGGAGTTCGGCATTGCCGTCAACGATGAGGATGCGTCGCTTCTCCATCATATGCGTCTGTGTCTTACATACTACCTGAACATTTGGGGAGGGATGTGGGAGACGTTGTCCGCAAATGCACAACAGCTTCCCGCCTACGCTCTTAACGACTTTGTCGCGCGCAGTGTTTCCAAATATAGCATAGAAGCTGTGACCGGCGGACACTGGGCAACGAACAGTAGGCAGGGGACAGTGGCCGGTGGACAGTGAAGGAACGAGCCGGCAGGCCGTGAAGAGACGGGCGTAACTGTGACGTTCGCGCTGATCACTGACCACTGCCCACCAGCCACTGTTTTTGTTAGACTCGCCGCTCGTTCGCAGTCAAAACTTATGCAGGCTTCCGCCGACAGAGAACAAAGCTCGCCGCCGTCATCAACGTCTTCGCATAATGACGCGCGCGGCACAGGAACGAATGGTGCGGCAACGGACGAACGTGTCGCGCGGGCTTATCGTTTCGCCGATTTGTCGGACTACACGCCAAAAAAACGTCTGCTCATCCGCGCCGCCGACCTCGTTTTTTACGTGCTCATCGCTCTCATCGGACGCACGGTGCGCTGGCGTGTCGAGGGCTGGGAATACTGGCAGGCAGCGACGCGCGCGAGCGACGTCAGCAGCAATAACGCCGGTCGTGGCCTGCCCATCTACACTTTCTGGCATGACCGCGTTTTTCTCGCGACTTATTTCTGGCGGCGGCGCGGCATCGTCGTGATGACTTCGCGGAGCTTCGACGGTGAATACATCGCGCGCTTCATCCAACGCTTCGGCTACGGCGCGGCGCGCGGAAGCTCGTCGCGCGGCGGCGTCGGCGCGCTCATCGAAATGGTCAGGCTCGTGCGCGCCGGTCGCCCGACGGCCTTTACCATTGACGGGCCGCGCGGCCCGCGCCACGTCGCCAAGACCGGCGCGATTCTGCTCGCGAAAAAGACGGGGCAGCCCGTGCTTCCCTTCGCCGTCAACGCCGCGCGGCATATCGCCGTCTCAAGCTGGGATCGCTTCCAGATTCCACTGCCCTTCACGCGCGCCGTCGTCCGCATCGCGCCGCCGATTTACGTGCCCGCAGACGCCGACGACGCGACGGTTGAACTCAAGCGCAATGAGTTGCAACGCGCGCTCGACGAACTCAGCGGCTCGCATTCGTCACAGCTTGATTCATAGCGCGACGGCAAAGGCATGTAGTAGGATGACCGAAACTTCGCCAGCCGCATCACGCAAATAGAATTTGTAGATTGCATTGCCGGACACCATCAGGCTCGCTTGTAAGGAGACTTCGCATGATAAATCAGGAACGCATCAAGAATCTGTTGCTCGAACTCGTCCAGATTGACAGCACCTCGCGCAAAGAGAGAGATGTCGCCGAGCGCATCAAAAAGATTTGCGAGGAGATGGGTGCTGTCGTCGAGATTGACGACGCGGGGGAAAAAGTCGGCGGCAACTCCGGCAACGTCATCGCGCGTTTTCGCGGCACGATTCCCGGCGCGGAGACGATTATGATGTCGGCGCACATGGATACGGTCGTGCCCGGCGAGGGCGTCAAGCCCATCATCGAGGGCGACATCATTCGCACCGACGGCACGACCGTCTTAGGCGGCGACGACAAATCCGGCTGCGCCGTGATTATCGAAACGATTCGCTGCCTGCAAGAGCAATCCATCCCGCACACAGGAATCGAAGCCGTCTTCTCCATCTGCGAAGAGGTTGGGCTGCTCGGCGCGAAGCACGTTGACGTGTCGAAGTTGAACGCGAAGTACGGACTCGTCTTCGACTCGGACGATCCCGGCTTCCTCTTCACCAAAGGCCCTTCGGCCAACCACTTCGAGTTCAAAATCTACGGCCTCGAATCGCACGCCGGCGTCGCGCCCGAAGAAGGCATCTCCGCCATCCGCATCGCCGCCGAAGCCATTGCTGCGATGAAGCTTGGACGCATAGACGACGTGACGACCGCCAACATCGGCGTCATCCGCGGCGGCGAAGCGACGAACATCATCACCAATCTCGTCACGCTCAAGGGCGAGGCGCGCTCGCTCGACGAAGACAAGCTCGAAGCGCAAACCAAGCACATGATTAAGTGTCTCGAAGACGCGGCGGCGAAATACGAAGTGACCGTCGCGGGCACAACCACGCGCGGGAGAGTCGAAGCGGAAGTCACGCGCGAATATTATTCGATGGATGTCTCGGACGATTCGCGCGTCGTCAAACTCGTGCTTGAAGCCGCGTCGCGCATGGGACTCGACGTGAAGACGCTCGCATCGGGCGGCGGCTGCGACGCCAACATCTTCAACAAGCGCGGCATCGAATGCGCCAACCTCGGCACGGGGATGCGTGCCATCCACACCGTCAAGGAATGGCTCGACGTGAAAGACATGTACGCCTCGGCTGAGATGACGCTGGAGATTTTGAAACTCAACGGCGAGATGGCGGCGCAGCAGGGATGAGAGAATAGAAACATGAAAGCACACCCTTTTTTAATCAATCAAGATGCGTCAGGGCGAAGACTTCAACCTCCACACTCGGAAGATCGCCCTTTCAAAGAAGATTGGCTGCAAGAACTTTTACGCAAGTATCCCGACATCCTGCCGGTAGCCGAAATCGAATCTGTCTTTTATCCATTGGTATCTATCGGGCGCGAAGTTTCAACAGCGAGCGGCCCGATAGACAACTTATTTATCAGCCACAGTGGATATTTAGTGCTGGTAGAGACGAAGCTCTGGCGCAACCCTGAGTCGAGACGGGAAGTAGTAGCTCAAGCCATTGACTATGGAAGTTCACTCTCGAAATGGAATTACGAAAAGCTTAACGATGCGGTCAGGCTCTATACCAAAAAATACGAACATGCCGAACTGGATTTAATAGATTGGGTCGAACATAAATTAGGGCCGGTCGAACGCGGAAGAGATTTCTTTGAAGAGGCAGTTGCCAAGAACTTAAAGCTTGGGCGATTTCTCACGCTCGTTGTCGGCGATAAAATAAGGCAGCCTGTGATTGATATGGTGAGTTACGTCAACAGGCATCCGGGACTCGCTATAGAGGTTGCCCTTGTCGAGTTGCAATGCTTTTTGACGAACGAAAATGAGAACTGGCCGCTTCTCGTTGTTCCACGCATCGTTGCCCGCACTGAGATAATTGAACGTTCGGTGGTGGAAGTTACTGTAGTGAACGGAGATGTCCCCCAAGTTGAGGTACGACAAGAAAAAGCAGAGATCAAAGAGGGCAAACGCAAAAGGGTATCATTAGCCGAAGGAGATTTTTGGGAACAGCTCAAGGAACGGTCGCCCGACAGTTTTGATAAAGCTCGCCAACTTATCGCTAGTTATACGGGAAGGGATGGCATTGAGGTTACCACTACCGATAGCTCGGTATCGGTTAAAGCAGACATTCAAGGAACAGGGCAACAGGTTCCATTGTTCTACATCAGTAAAAAGGGTGGCTTGAACTCGTGGCCTAAATACATCAGAGAGAAATTAGTGGTGGCCGGTTTCAACCCCGACATCGCCAGCACTTACGAGATCAAATTAAGAGAGTTGCTGCAAATGCCAGAGGCTCGAATTGACCTTGCGCGATTCATTATTGAAGTGGACGTAAATCAATTCAAGTCAATCGTGGATAAATTTATTGAAAGCATCCAACGCGCTAAACCTCTTGAAGAATAGTGCTCACAGCTATGTCTGAGAACCAGAGCGGGAAAGCATATCGTAGCGGCTACGTCGCGCTCGTCGGGCGACCGAATGCGGGCAAATCTACTCTGTTGAACCGGCTCGTGGGCGAGAAGATCGCGGCGGTGTCGAACAAGCCGCAGACGACGCGCCATCGCATACAGGGCGTCATCACGCGCGCCGACGGGCAGATCGTGCTGGTGGACACGCCGGGCGTGCATCAGCCGGGTTATCTCCTCAACCGACGCATGATGTCCGCCGTGCATGATGCGCTCGCAGCGGTTGACCTCGTGTGTTTGATACGCGACGCTTCGGTTTCAACCGGCAACGGCGACCGCTTTGTGCTCGACCTCGTCAAACAATCCGCGAAGCCCGCGCTGCTTTTGCTCAACAAGACGGACAAGCTCGAAGACAAGTCGCAACTGCTGCCGCTCATGGAATGGTACGGGCACGAGCATGAGAACGGCTGGCGCGAGGTTGTCCCGCTCTCGGCGAAGAAGGGCGACATGCTCGACGTGCTGCTCGCGGAAATCATCAAGCACTTGCCCGAAGGCGAAGCCATCTTCGATGAAGACGAATTGACCGATCAGCCCCTGCGCGTCCTCGTCGCCGAAATCGTCCGCGAGAAAATTCTGCACACGACGGGCGAAGAATTGCCCTACGTCACTGCCGTCCTCACCGAAAGCTACGAGGACGTGAGCGCAGACATGACGCGCATTCATTGCGCCATCTTCGTCGAGCGCGCGTCGCAGAAAAAAATCGTCGTCGGTCGCGCCGGCTCGCGTATCAAAGACATCGGCACGCGCGCGCGGCAAGACATCGAGCGTCTCATCGGGCATCGCGTCTATCTCGAACTCTTCGTCAAGGTCGAGGAAGACTGGCGCAACTCCGCGCGCGCGCTCAACGACATGGGAATCAACGAGAAGGGGAGATGAAAAAGTGATAAGTGATGAGTGATAAGTGATGAGTTAAGACAAGTCTTTTTCTTTCTCATCACTTATCACTCATCACTTATCACTCATCGTTATGAACTGGTATGCGCTGGATGTAACGCTGGCGGCGCGGGCGCGCGAGGCGGTCGAATATGCTTTGATGGAGGCGGGCGCGCTCGGCACGGCGGAGGCCGTGGGCGTCGGGGGCGACGTTGATGACGGCGCGGCGTGGATTCGTGTCTCGGCTTTTTTCGAGACGCTGCCGGCAATCGAAGAGGTGCGCGCGTCGCTCGCGGACGCGCTTCGTATTTATGCGCTTCAGTCGTCGGACGTGCGCGAGATAGGAGCGCGCGAGGTGGCCGAGCACGACTGGCTCGCCGAGTGGAAGCGCAACTGGCAGCCGGTCGAGACGGGCGCGTTTATCGTCGCGCCGCCGTGGAGCGAGATCGGCGTTGATGAGGACGGTGAGGTTAACGGCAAGCTCGTGATTCGCGTCGAGCCGGGCATGGCCTTCGGGACGGGCACGCACGAGACGACGCGGCTGTGTCTCGCCGCGATTGAGGAACATTTTCACGGCCAGAGCTTTCTCGACGTGGGCACGGGCACGGGCATTCTCGCCATCGCCGCCGCCAAACTGTGCCCGACAGCGCGCGTCGAAGCCTGCGACACAGACCCCGTCGCCGTCACCATCGCGCACGAAAATGCGCGGCTCAACGGCGTCGTCGAACGGATAGATTTTCGCGTCGGCACAGTGGACGAGGCGACCGCTTCCGCCGGTTGCGTCTGCGCGAATCTGACCGCCGATGTCATCCTGCCGCTGCTGCCCGCGCTTGTCGGCGCGACCTGCGGGCGTCTCATCCTGTCGGGCATCCTTGAAACGCAAACCGAGCTTGTCCGCGCGCGGCTGCACGAACTCGGCGTCGAACGCTGCGCTGTGACACAAGACGGCGAGTGGGTCGCGCTCATCATTTAACACGGATGGACAGGATTGAAGACAAATGATGAATGCGGAATGATGAGTGATGAATGAAAGACAAAGGCATCCTTGATTTTATTCATCATTCCGCATTCATCATTCATCATTTCTTCCGACATCCTGTCCATCTCTGTTAATTCTTCTTGATTGTTTTCCATGACACGACGAAGGTTCTATGCACCGCCCGATTCGTTCGCGTCTGACGGCGCGGCGGTCACGCTGTCGTCGGAAGAGGCGAGGCATTTGCGCGATGTGCTACGCCTGCGCGAGGGTGACGAGGCGTTCGTGTTCGACGGCGAGGGGCGTGAGTTTTCCTGCGTTGTGCGAACGCTGGCGGGGCGCGGGTCGCATGTTTCGGCGACGCTCGACGTGCGCGCGGAAGTCGAGCCGCAGCGTCCCGAATCAACGCTCCGGCTGACGCTCGGCGTCGCGCTGTTGAAGGGCGAGAAGTTCGATCTCGTCGTGCAGAAGGCGACGGAGTTAGGCGTGTCGAGCATCGTGCCGTTGCTGACGAAGCGCGCCGATGTGCGCCCGCACGATGCGCGTGATGCGTCGCGGCGTGTGGAACGCTGGCGACGGCTCGCGCTGGAAGCCGCCAAGCAATCAGGCCGCGCGCGCGTGCCGGAAATATCCGAGCCAGTCGCGTTCGCTGCGCTCGTCGAGGAGCAGGCGACGGACGATGACGTGCGGCGCGTGATGTTTGCGGAGCGAGGCGGGCGTGGATTGGTCGAGACGATAAGCGAGTGGCAGGAGCGAACGACGTGCGTCGTGACGGCGCTGGTCGGGCCGGAGGGCGGTTGGGCGGATGATGAAATCGAAGCAGTGTGCGCGGCAGGATGGGAAGTGTTGACGCTCGGCGGGCGCACGATGCGCGCGGAGACCGCCGCCATCGTCGCCGTCACGCTCTTGCAGCATCTGCTCGGCGATCTCGGATAAAAGCGATTAGCAGTCAGCTTTCAGCAATCAGCAGTTAACTCTCTTCCGCTTCATCTTCAAAACTTATCTGCACATTCAAATCAAAAAAGCTGATCGCTGAAAGCTGGCTGCTGATCGCTCTCTTCTCTCAAACTTTGACGAACCGCCTCGCGCGGGCGCAGAATATTTTTGCGGGTTGAGTGCGTCAACGAAACGCTGTCGTCGCCATCTTCGTAGTAGTTATGCGGGCGAGTCGAGACGGAAAATTAACGGTGGGGAGTTGAGAACGCGAATGGCCTATGACAGAGAGAGTGCGGTCGAGCGTGCGCGGGCTGATCTGGCTGCGCGGCTGGGCGTCGCGGAAAGCGAAGTCAAAGAGGCAGCGGTCGAGGACGCAGACTTTCCAGATGCCTCGCTCGGCGCGCCCGTCCGCGGCGAGATGAGCGGGATGATGATTACGCCGGGCTGGCGCATACGCCTGCGCGCCGCCGGCAAAAATTACGAATATCGTGGCAACCGGAATCAACTCCGGCTCTACAAATTCAAGGGCACGAACTACAAGATTTAATGAGGTAAGACAATGAACCGACAAAAATTATTCGGGCGGCTGGCGCTGGTGCTGGCGTTTGTACTGGCGGCGGCTCTCGCGGGCGGCATCCGTCGCTGGCACGCTTCCAACCCGGCTCACGTCACGGGAGAACTCGTGATGCGCGGCGAGCCGTCTGACGATACAGGCTCGCCGCAGGACGAAGCCGCCGCGACCGCTGCTGACGGCGACGAAGAGGAAAATCTGGACGAGCCGGAAGTGCTCGTGCGTTTTCGTCCCGGCGTGTCGGACGCGCGGATAGAGGAAATCACCGACGGCCTCAACGACCAGATTGAGGATGAGATCGAATCCGTCAACGGGCTGGTCGGCATCAACGACGAAGACGGCGAAGACATCGAGCAAGTCATTGCCGATTATAGTCACCTGCCCGAAGTCGCTTACGTCGAAGAAAACTTTGACGGCTGGCACGACGATCAGTCGCAGACGACAACGACGACGCGCCGCATCGTCTCGGCGTTGAATGAAACGCCCAACGATCCGATGCTCAACGAGCAGTGGGCGCTCGTCAACACGGGGCAGCGCAACGGTCTGGCGCAGGCCGACATCAGCGCGCTCGACGCTTGGAAGAAGACGCACGGGAGCGACAAAGTAGTCGTCGCCGTGCTCGACAGCGGAGTTGATTACACGCATCAAGACCTCAAGGGCAACATCTGGACGCGCCCCGCGAACGTCCCGGCTTACAAGGACGAAGACCTCGATGTGATTGACGACGTGCATGGCTTCAACGCTGCCGACAACGCGCGCGACCCGATGGACGACAACGGTCACGGCACGCACTGCGCGGGTATCATCGGCGCGGAAGGCGACAACAACGAAGGCATCGCGGGCGTCAACTGGAAAGTCGAAATCATGCCGTTGAAGTTCATGTCGAAGGGCGGCTTCGGCACGACGAAGGACGCGATTGAGGCGATCAACTACGTGATTGACCGCAAGCAACACGGCGTCAACGTCCGCATCATCAGCGCGAGTTGGGGTTCGACGCGCAAGTCGCGCGCGCTCGAAGACGTGATACGCAAGGCGGGCGAGGAGGGCATCCTGTTTATCGCCGCCGCCGGCAATTCCACCGCCGACACGGATCGCCAGCCGCATTATCCTTCGAGCTATAGCACGACGCTCACTAATGTTCTCAGCGTCGCCGCGCTCGACCGCAATGACGGACTCGCGAGCTTCTCGAACTTCGGCGCGAAGAGCGTGCAGGTCGCAGCGCCCGGCAAGGAGATTATGAGCACATGGCTCAACGGCCAGTACGAGGAACACTCCGGCACTTCGATGGCGACGCCGGTCGTGGCGGGCGTCGCCGCGCTCGTCCTCTCGGTCGAGCCGAACATGTCCGTGCAGGATTTGAAGCAGCGTCTGATTGATTCCACCGACAAGCTCGACGCGCTGCAAGGCAAGGTCGTGAGCGGCGGACGCATCAACGCGGCGCGCGCCGTCGGAGCGAAGACGGGAAAATAAACGAAGCGACGAGTAGATGGATTTGTTCGCGGCGGAAAAGTTGAAGTCCCGACGTTATAAAAATCGTCGGGGCTTTTTCTTCGTTCAAGCTTTCCTGAGACTGAGACTCGCCTGTCGTTGATGTTCCATACGTCAGAGATGTTAGAATGCCGATGCACTTCCCAAAAATATTTCATGTAAGACGTTCCCGGCAGGGAACACGGAGGATTAAAGTAGAATGCGAAAACTTCTCGTCGTCTTGTCCATCATTTTCCTTGCGGCTCCGGTCATGCTGCGCGCCACGACGCAGGTCATCGCCAGCCCTCACCCGACAATTCAGGACACACAGGATCAGCCGCGCGTCCTGACGCCGCCCGCCAACGCGACAGGCCATCATCATCGTCGTGGACATGGCGACACGCGCCGTCATCACGGCATCGGCCACGCCTACGGTCAGGCCGGACATTCAGCCGCACGCGGCTCAAAGCGTCTCGCGCATTACACCGTGCATGGACGCCCCGTGCGCGGCGGCAAAGAGTTCGGCAAGGGTATGGGCGGCTTCGGCAAGCACACCGGCATCGGCACGGCACGCGCCGGCAAGAAAGTCGGCAAGAGCATCAAGCGCGCTGTCACACCGTAAAGCAGAGGTTAGAGGTCAGAGGTTAGATGTTAGTCAGGAACTGGTTTTCACTAACCTCTAACCTCTGACCTCTAACCTCTGTTGTGTGCAACGTCGGGTGATAGATAGATGAACACAAAGCGGGTCGAAACTTAACACTTGAGGACATTAAAAAGATGAGCGCGTCAACGCCAACGCAGGATAACAACACCGGGACAAATTTGGATCAACTGTGCGTCAATACCATTCGCGCGCTCGCGCTCGATGCGGTGCAGAAGGCGGAGTCGGGGCATCCCGGTCTTCCCTTGGGATGCGCGCCTCTCGCTTACGTTTTGTGGACGCGCTTTCTTCGTCACAATCCGCACAATCCGAAGTGGCGCGGTCGCGACCGCTTTCTTTTGTCCGCCGGCCACGGCTCGATGCTGCTCTATTCGCTGCTGCACTTGACGGGCTACGATTTGCCGCTCGCGGAGTTGGAGAGGTTTCGACAGTTCGGCTCGAAGACGCCCGGCCACCCGGAAAATATTTTGACGCCCGGCGTCGAGATTACGACCGGCCCGCTCGGACAGGGTTTCGCCAACGGCGTCGGGATGGCTATCGGCGCGGCGCACCTCGCGGCGCAGTTTAACCGCCCCAACTTCCCGCTCATTGATTCTTACATCTACGCCATCGTCTCGGACGGCGACTTGATGGAGGGCGTCGCATCGGAAGCCGCCTCGCTCGCCGGACACTTGAAACTCGGCAGGCTCATCTATCTCTACGACGACAACCACGTCACCATCGAAGGCTTCACCTCGCTCGCGTTTTCTGAAGACGTGCCCAAACGTTTCGAGTCTTACGGCTGGCACACGCTGACCGTCGCCGACGGCAACGACCTCGACGCGATTGATCAAGCCATCCGCGACGCGCAAGGAGTGACCGACCGCCCGACGCTCATCTCCGTCAAGACGACCATCGGTTTCGGGATGCCGACGCAAGGCACGCGCAAAGCGCACTCGGACGCGCCGGGCGAGGATGCCGTCAAAGAAACCAAGCGTCATCTCGGCTGGCCTGAAGACAAGACTTTCTACATTCCCGACGACGCCCTCGCGCATTTCCGCGAAGCGATTGAACGCGGCGCGCAGCAAGAGAGCGAATGGAACGCGCTCGTCGAAAAGTACGAGGCGGAGAATGTGGAACTCGGCGCGGCGTGGCGCGAGATGATGAGCGGAGAACTGCCCGCCGACTGGGAGAGCCATCTGCCCACGTTCGCCGATGCGAAAGCGATGGCGACGCGGCAGGCGAGCGGCGAAGTCATCAACGCGCTCGCGCCGTATCTGCCGATGCTCTTCGGCGGCAGCGCAGACCTCGGCCCGTCGAACAACACGGACATCAAGGACGGCGGCAGTTTCCAGCACGGCTCTTACGAAGGCCGCATCCTTCACTTCGGCATTCGCGAACATGCGATGGGCGCGGCCTTGACCGGCATCAGTCTCAACGGCGGATTGATTCCTTACGGCGGCACGTTCATGTGCTTCTCCGACTACATGAAGCCCGCGATTCGTCTCGCCGCGCTTTCGCATGTGCAGGTCGCCTATATTTTCACGCACGACTCCATCGGACTCGGCGAAGACGGCCCCACGCACCAGCCTATCGAACAACTCGCAGGTCTTCGCGCCATCCCGCATCTCTATGTCATCCGCCCGGCTGACGTACACGAAACGCGCGAGGCGTGGCGCACCGCCATCCTCCGACGCGAAGCTCCGACCGCGCTCTGCCTGACGAGACAGAAAGTCGCGCTCATCAATCGCGCCGGGACAACGACAACGACAGCGACTGTTACCAACGACGCTCCCGCCGTTTATGCCTCCGCCGAAGGCGCGCGACGCGGCGCGTACATTCTCGCTGAAGCGACATTTACCGGCGCGCGTCCCATCGCTGCCGATGCTGCGCCCGACTACGTCGAGAACGAGCCGGCGACGCCCGCGCTCATCATTCTCGCCACCGGCTCCGAAGTCTCGCTCGCGCTCGATGCGCGCGAGGTTTTGCAGAAGGAAGGCATTCCAACGCGCGTCGTCTCGATGCCCTGCTGGGAACTATTTGATGAGCAGGACGCCGCCTATCGAGACAGCGTGCTCCCGCCCTTCGTCACCGCGCGCCTCTCCATCGAAGCGGGCGCGCGACTCGGTTGGGATCGTTACGTCGGACTCGCCGGCGACTGCGTCTGTCTCGAACGCTTCGGTGCGTCAGCGCCCGGCGCAGATGCCATGCGCGAACTCGGCTTCAGCGTCGAGAACGTCACGAAACGCGCGCGCGCTTTGCTGAAATAGAAAATTCGGAGAAAAAATGTTCGGCGATTCGCTTCGCAAGCTACTTAGCGGACTGACAGCAGCAGCCTTGCTTGTCATCACGACTTCGTGTGATGGAGACATTAAGATGCGTGGACGGGTCTATACACAGCATCAGCCCGGCACGCAGTCACGAGCCTACGTTGACCAAGCTCCTACCGACGATCTCTCCGGCCTCACTCCGCTCGAGGGCGCAAAGATAGTTCTCTATCACGGAGGCGACTACGACAAGCAACCCATTGATACCTCTACACTGTGGAAAGAAGAGGGTGAGAGCGACGCCGTGGGACAGTTTGATGTCGGCGGTACAACGGCTCCCTCGAAGTTTCACGCCGCACTGGTGATTAAGAAACCGGGATACAAGCCTGTCACACAGGTCTTCATGCACGAGAAGTTCGATCATACGGCGGTTGTGATACTCGTACCCGACGAACAAATAAATAAGAATCACTGAGGCAGCATTTCTTATTTATCTCTAAACTCACGAAACATTCTGCCAATCTCACGTTGAACCAACGCGCTTCACCACACCACGCGCAGCGCGGCAGGCACGATGCGAAACTCTGCGGGCGTGTGGCCGCGCGCGTCGCCGTCGGCTTCGATGCCGAGCGCGTCGCTTGTATCAATCGTCTCGACGCGCACGGTTGCGGCGCGCACGACTCGCACGCGCGGATTGGCGAGGTGTCCGCCGCGATGGATGCGCGCGAGTTCGCGCACGATGACGAGACGCGAGAGGTCTGAGACGGTCACGACATCGAGCAGGCCGTCGTCAATTGTCGTGCCGGGCGCGAGATTCATCCCGCCGCCGGAGTAAGCGCCGTTCGAGATGGCGAGCAGATTGGTTTTCAATTCTCTCCATTCGCCGCCGTCAAGTTGAATCCGCACCAAACGATTGCGCCACGCGGCGAGCGCGCCGAGGGCGGCCAGCGCGAAACGCGCCTCGCCCGACAGACGTTGCGTCAAACTTCCCTGCGACGCGACGCGCGCGGCTACTTCTGCGCCGATGCCGAGCGTCGCCGCGTTGAGACAGATGAAGCGACGCGCGCCGCCTTCATCGTCGCCGCTGCCGACGCTCACGCTCACGCTCGCGCTCGCGTCAATCACATCCACGAGGCGCGTTGTCGTCGTGTCCGCTAAATCAGTCCCCACACTCCCGCGCGCGGCGTGGTCGTCGCTGCTGGCGCGGCAATGTGTGGCGAGCCGTGCGATCCATTCGGCGAGCGGCGCGCGTCGTCCGTTCGTCAGGCCGCGCGCAAAGTCGTCGCCCGTCCCGGCGGGCAAAACCGCGAGCGCGGCGGCGGGATTGATGTTGCGCGGCGGCGGCGATGCACTGTCGCCTGTCGGCTCGTCGCGCTCGAAGAAACCGGAGGCCGCCTCGCTCAAAGTTCCGTCGCCACCGACGACGGCGATTGTCCGCACAACTCCTGCATGAAGCGCGTCGCGTGTTCGCTCGCGCGCGTCGCCCGCGTGCCGTGTCTCGTGTACGTCGAAGCGAACCTCTTCGCGCACGAGCGCGTCTCTGATGCCCGGCCATGCGCGGCGCACGCGGGCGGCGACGTGGTTGACGATGACGAGCACATTGGCCGGTTCATTCATGCGTGCGGCAATTTAACACGAGCGCGCGACGCGAGCGCAGTTAGTGTTAAGCTTAGGGACAAAGATAAGAAAGACAAATTAACAGGGATGGACAGGATAGACAGGATAAGAAAAGCAATGATGAGTGATGAATGAAAGACAAAGGCATCCTTGATTTAATTCATCACTCATCATTCATCACTCATCATTCCTCCGACATCCTGTCTATCCTGTCCATCCGTGTAAAATTTTTGCGAGGGACTGAGATGGCCGAACAGAAAATGCGCGCCGTCCGCATCATTGGACAAGGTGGGGTCGAGGCGTTGGAAGTCAGCGAAGTGAGCGCGCCGGTCGCCGCCGGAGATCGCGTGCGCGTGCGAGTGCGTGCGGCGGCCTTGAATCGCGCAGACCTTTTGCAGAGACGTGGGAGTTATCCCGCTCCGCCGGGCGTGCCCTCAGACATTCCCGGACTTGAGTTCGCGGGCGAGGTCGAGAGCATGGGCGCGGACGCGCGTATGTTCGCGTCGGGGCAACGTGTCTTCGGCATCACGGCGGGCGGCGCGCAGGCCGAGTACGTGGTCGTGCCCGAAAGCCATCTCGCGGAGATTCCATCGAGTTTGAGTTGGACGCAAGCCGCCGCCGTGCCCGAAGTTTTCATCACCGCGCACGATGCGCTCTACACACAGGCACAACTCGCGTTGGGCGAAAGCGTGCTTATCCATGCCGCCGGCTCAGGCGTCGGGACGGCGGCGATTCAACTGGCGCGAGCGGGCGGAGCGGGCGCGATTTACGGCACGGCGCGGACGGCGGAGAAACTCGAAAAGGCGCGCGCGTTCGGACTCGATGAGATCATCGTGGTGGGCGACGACCCGCAGGCGTTCGCCGACGCGGTGCGCGCGTGGACGAAGAAGCGTGGCATTAACGTCGTCCTCGATCTCGTCGGCGCGTCGTACCTCTCGGCCAATCTCGACGCGCTGGCACGTGGCGGGCGGATGATGATTGTCGGCACGCTGGCAGGCACGCTGGCTCCGCTCGACTTTCGCGTCGTGATGGCGAAGCGACTGACAATCACGGGGACGGTCTTGCGCGCGCGCACGACGGAAGAGAAGGCGCGCGCCGTGCGCCTGTTTGCCGCGCATGTCGTCCCGCTTTTCGCGCGCGGATTGTTGCGTCCCGTGCTCGACACCGTCTTCCCGCTCGACGAAGTGCGCGCCGCCCACACGCGCCTCGAATCGAATGAGACGTTCGGCAAAGTCGTCTTACAAGTAGATGAGTAAATCAGTGATGAGTGATGAGTGATGAGTGATGAGAAAGACTCTCCTGCTTTTCTCATCACTCATCACTCATCACTCATACACTTATCACTTTCTTCACGCCGCTTGTCTCCGCATTTGAAATGAGAGAGAATGAACCGTCATTGGTGAAGCTCGCATTTGGGCGCGGCTGTCTTTCCGATGTTTTGAAGGAGATAACGAGAGTGAAAGCGGAATTGGAGAAGTTGATCGCTTTACAGAAAACAGATACCAGCATCCGAAAAATACAAGCCGAGCTGGAATCGCTTCCACAGAGGCGCGCTGAAATCGAAAGTGAATTCGATCAGCGCGCCTTTGAATTTAAGGCGCTCGAATCGCAACGCGACGAAGCGCGTGCCAAGCGCGGACAGTTTGACGCCGAGTTAGCCGAGACGCGCACGCACGCCGAGAAGGCCGAGCGCGATTTGATGTCCTCAACCGACTCGAAGACCTATCAAGCGGCGATTCGCGAAGGCGACGCGGCGAAAAAGCACATCGCGGATTTGGAGACGAAGATTCTCGAACAGATGGAAGCGGCGGAGACTTCGGAGAAAACCATCGGCGAGCGCGAGCCGGAAGTCGCCAAACTGCGCGACGAGCGCGACGCGCAACTCAAAGGCCTCGAAGAGCAGGTACACGCCGAAACTTCCACGCTCGACGCGCGCCGCGAAGAGCGCGAGCGACTGCTGGCGGAGTTGCCTCCGCAACTGCGCGCCATGTACACACGCATCAGCGCGCGCATCCGCGACGGCGTGGCGGTGGCCGAAGCGCGCAACAATTCCTGCTCGGCCTGCTTCATCACTTTGCGCCCGCAGGTGATGTCCGAAGTGCGGCGCGGCGACGACATCGTCATCTGCGACAACTGCGCGCGGATTCTCTATTACGTCCCGGCAGAGCAGCCACCACAGAAGACCTCCACGCTCTCAGCTATCTAACGACCGTCTTGCGGCAATTCAGACGGCCTCCCGAACGCGAACGCGCGGCATTCGGGAGGCCGTTGATTTTTTCCGCACGATGATTCTTCAAGGCGGACGAAAGTCTCCGGCCTCATACTTGTCTGCGAAGTGTGCCGAGCAACGAGTGAAGGCTTCGATGTGAAGCGTCACTCTCCCGTCCATGAGACCAACTGTTTTCACACGGGAAGAGCTTTTGCCTGCGTTTTAAGGGTCACACGAATTATTCGGAGATGGATAAACAAGGGGAGCCGGCATCATGTCAAGCGTGGAAGCTGCAATTCAACCGGACAGTTCGACAAACGCTGCGGTCGGAACCGTTACACGCGGGCGACGCGCGAAGTGGTGGCAGAGGCGCGGCACGAAGAGGCGCGGCTTTCATTATGAAACCGTCGAGGGGCGACGCATCACAGACGAGGCCGCGTTGGAGCGCATCGGCACGCTCGCCATCCCGCCGGCGTGGAAAGAGGTGCGCGTCGCGCCGGGCGCGAGCAGTCCGTTGCAAGCCATCGGCGTGGATGCGTGCGGGCGCGTGCAGCGTATTTATCATGCTTCGTTCGTCGCACGCCAGCAGCGGCGCAAGTATGAAAAGATCGAACGCTTCGGTGAGTTGCTGCCCGCGCTTCGTCACAAGACGAATGAAGACATCGCGCGTGAAGGTTTGGGCAAGGAGCGCGTGCTGGCCGTCGTCGTCCGGCTCATCAACGAACTCTACTTTCGCGTCGGCTCGGAGGAAAGCGTCAAGCGTTATCGAACTTACGGCGTGACGACGTTGCGTAACCGGCATCTCGAAATCAAAGATGACGGCGAACTCGTCTTCAACTTCGTCGGCAAGCACCACATCCGACACCGCGTCGTACTCGTGGATGAAGAACTCGCGGCGTTGATGCGCGAGATTAAGGCGCTGAAGGGCGCGCGGCTTTTTAATTATAAGACGGAGGACGGCAAGGCTTGCGCCGTGCGCCCGCGCGACGTGAATGAATACATCAAGTCCGTGACCGCGCCGGAGTTTTCCGCCAAAGATTTTCGGACGTGGGGCGCGACGATGCTCGCCGCGATTGAGTTGGCCGGGGCGGGTTGCTGCGAGGACGAAAAGGAAGCGAAGCACAAGATCGTCGAGGCCGTCGAGCGCGTCTCGGAGAGGCTCGGCAACACGCCGTCTGTGTGTCGCAGTTCATACATCCATCCGTCGGTGCTTGAAAGTTATCTTCAAGGAAAGTCGCTCGAAGAATTTCGCCCGCGCGCCGCGCGCCGCATCCGTCGCCAGCAGGACGAGTGTGATGTGGAAGAAATCGCGCTTCTCAAATTGCTCCGCGCGTAAAAGTGTGGGGATAGCACGGCGGCGCAGTGTTTGAAGATCGGCGCGTGAAACGTTGAAGGCCGGCCAGGCGTCGCACGCCGCTTGGCCGGCCTTGTCTATCAGGCGCTTACCTCTGCTTCGAGATGGACAGCCTTAGTATTCCAGTCCATTTTCGGTAAAACGAATCTGCTCGACCGGCACTCCCAGAGTTTGTTCCAGTAAATACCTGGCAATCCGCTGCATCTCGGCCTGAAGTTCCGGCCTTTTGTCTTCCTTTCCGATCTGATAACCGCCCATCGTGACTGATGCCCAAATCGCCAGCGACTCATACATCTCCTGCTTCTCACGCGCGCTCATTCGCTGGAACTTCTGGTCATGCAGGAGGACTTGACGAACGAAGTCGCGCATCGGCTCGATTTGCGAATCCGTCGGGGCATGACCACCGGTGCTGACGTAATAAGTGTTGTAGATGAAAAAGCTCATCGCGCGCGCGACATCGTTCAGCGGAGCGCCTTTAGCGCGGACGGCGGCTTTATAATCTACGAGTGAATCGGTAAACATTTTCTCAAAGTGTTGCAATCTTTCCGGCGAGCCATGCGCCTGGTCAAGAGCCATTTTGTGCGGCATCAAAGGCTGTGAACTGAAGGGACGAAAAGTGGTGCTGGCCGTTGGTGACACGTCGCCGCCTGACGAGCGCGTGCCCGTCACCGTACTGCCATGCCGATTGCTGCCGCTATTGCCACCGCTCCCGCTATTGCCGTCTGACGATCTTCTGCGATACAGGCGCTCGCGGTCGGCGCGGTTCATCGTGGCGAGCGGGCTGTAGTAACTGTTGATCGAGGTCGTCCCGATGCTCGTCGTATAGTTCGGCGTGTATTGCGCCTGTGCGACAGCGCCGGAGAAAACAAGCATCGTGCAGAATGCTGTCAACATCATCAACGCTTTGGCTCGATACATCTTGTGTGCCCTCCCTGGATAAGGATGAAAATTTTTACTGCTTCGGCGCGCGACGCCGGGAAGCGCATCAGACGGACTCTGTTCTCAACCGCATGTGTTAGACTATTAGTATTGAATATCCCTCTCCTAAAGTGCAATCAAATTCAACCGACATTTGAATGAGGCGCTTGGAAGGGTCAACCCCCTCGTTTTCACCACGCCGCGTCCCCTCGCTGCCGTATTGGAGGTTCCTCAAGTGAGCGACCAGACCGACAACTTAAGCCTGCACGAAGCAGCGCAAGATGCCTTGCAGATTTCCGAAATCCGCTATCGTCGTCTCTTTGAAGCCGCGCCCGATGGAATCCTGATTCTCGATGCCGTCACGCGAAAAATTACCGACGCGAATCAGTTTATGGTCGAGTTGTTGGGTTACTCGCTTGATGAATTCATCGGCAAGGAACTCTGGGAAATAGGTTTGCTCAAGGATAAGGAAACCAGTAAAGCTGCGTTTCGTGAATTGCAGGAGACGGGATATATCCGTTATGGAGGCTTGCGGCTCGAAGGGAAAACAGGAAAGCAGCGTGAAGTAGAGTTTATCAGTAATGTCTATGGGGAAGGCGCGCGGCAGGTGATTCAATGCAACATCCGCGACATCACCGGGCGCAGGCTCGCGGAAATAGCGTTACAACAGCAACAAGCCGAGTTGAGAGTGCTCTTCGATTTGCTGCCGGCGATGATCTGGTTCAAGGACACGGAGAACAACATTCTCCGTGTCAATCAACATGTGGTGGATAGTATCGGTAAAACCATTATCGAGATCGAAGGAAAATCAGCCTTCGAGATTTATCCGCAGGAGGCAGACAAATTTTACGCGGACGATCTGGAAGTTATCCGTTCGGGGAAACCGAAGCTGGGAATCATCGAGACCCTGCAAGTTAAAGACGGAAGGCAACTCTGGGTTCAGACGGACAAGGTTCCCTATCGCAACGTGGACGGAAAAGTTAGCGGTCTGGTTGTCATGGCGCGAGACGTTACCGAGCGCAAGCGTTTAGCGGACGCGCTGCGCCGGAGTGAAGCCAATCTTGCTAACGCGCAACGGATCGCACACATTGGAAGCTGGGAAACAAATTTACAGAGCGGCGAACTCTTCTGGTCAGATGAAGTTTATCAAATCTTCGGCGTCTCAAAAAATGAGTTCGGAGCCACACTTGAATCCTTCGTCAACTTCATCCACCCCGAAGACAGGCAGATGGTTCAAGCGGCCTCAACCGCCACGCTTAAGCATGGCGCTCCATATAATATCGAGCATCGCATCATCACCAAAGACGGCGTGGAAAGAGTGGTGTGCGAAATAGGAGAGGTGGTCTTTGACGATTCAGGGAAGCCTCTGCGGATGACGGGCACGGTGCAGGACATCACGGAGCGCAAACAGGCTGAGGAGTCGCTGCGTGAGTCGGAAGATCGCTATCGTCTCTTATTCGAGAGCAATCCCCTGCCGCTCTGGGTTTACGATCTTGAAACGCTCAAGTTTCTGGCCGTCAATGATGCCGCGATTGTGCATTACGGGTACTCGCAGGAAGAGTTTTTATCCATGACCATCATGGATATTCGCCCGCCGGAAGACAGGGCGGCTTTACTGGAACACATCTCCGGCGCGAGCGACGTGTTGGACGAAGCGGGCGAATGGAAACATCGGAGGAAGGACGGCAGCGTGATCGTTGTGCAGCTTATTTCGCACAAATTGGCCTTCGACGGGCGGCCTGCGGAACTCGTGCTGGCAAACGATCTGACCGAGCGCAAGAGCGCCGAGGACGCGCTTTTTCAAGCTGAATCCAAGTATCGCAACATCGTCGAATCAATGCCGGCGATTGTTTATCTCGCGCAACCTTATCCGCCTTACTCGCCGATTTACGTCAGCCCTAACATCACAGTGTTTGGCTATCAGACTGAGGAATGGTTCAGCCAGCCCGACTTGTGGGTAAGCCTGATTCACGAAGAGGATCGCGAGCGCGTTTTGAGCGCGACCGAGTCTGCGATGCGTCAGAACACGGAAACCGACCTTGAATACCGAATCGTCGGGTGCGACAAAAAGATTCACTGGGTACATGATCAGGGGCATTTCATCTCAGACGAAAACGGAAACAAGATTGGCTGGCAGGGAGTGATTTTAGACATCACGGCCACCAAAGAACTCGAAGAGCAGCTTCGTCAATCGCAGAAGCTCGAATCGGTGGGACGACTGGCCGGCGGCATCGCACATGATTTCAACAACATGCTCACCGTCATCAGCGGCTATAGCGACATCGCCCTCGCGCGCGTCGGCGAAAACGATCCGCTGCGCCGTTACATCGAAGAGATTAAGAAGGCCGGCCAACGCTCCGCCTCTCTCACGCAGCAACTCTTAGCCTTCAGTCGCCAGCAAATCCTGCAACCCGCCGTCGTCAATCTCAACGAGGCGATTACCGACATTCTCAAGATGCTTCAACGCCTGATCGGTGAGAATGTCCAACTCGTCGCCGCGCTCAATCCCAAAACCGGACGGGTGAAAGTTGATCCCGGACAACTCTCCCAGATCATCATGAATTTAGCCGTCAATGCGAGCGACGCGATGCCGGACGGCGGCCATTTAACCATCGAGACGGCCAACGTCTTTTTCGAGCCGAACTACACTGGCCGGCACGTCAAGCTGATTCCCGGCGCATACGTCATGCTCTCCGTCCGCGACACCGGCATCGGCATTGATAAGGAGACGCAGCAAAACATCTTCGAGCCATTTTTCACCACGAAAGAAGTGGGCAAAGGAACCGGGCTGGGCTTGGCGACCGTCTATGGCATCGTCAAGCAGAGCGGCGGCGACATTGAGGTCTTAAGCGAAGTCGGGCGCGGCACGATCTTCAAAATTTTTCTGCCGCGCGTGGCGCAGCCAATAGAGACCACAGAGGTCGAGCTTAATTCGAGTGAGTTACCGAGAGGGACGGAAACCATCCTGCTCGTCGAGGATGAAGATGTCGTGCGTTCGCTGACCTGCGAGGTTCTTCAGATGTGCGGCTACAACGTCCTCGAAGCGCGCGACGGAGTCGAGGCGCTGACCATCTGCGAGAGACATGATTGTGAAATCAGTCTGTTGATGACGGATGTCGTGATGCCGCGCATGGGAGGCTGGGAACTGGCCGAGAAATTCGCGCTCGTCTATCCACAGATGCGCGTGCTGTTCACGTCCGGTTATACGAATGACGTGGTGGCGCGTCGCGACGTGATCGGGGCGATGTCGAACTTTATCCAGAAGCCGTTCGCGCTGGATGCGCTGGCGCATAAGGTGCGAGCGGTGCTCGATGCGCCGCTTGAACCATAGGCGCAGGCCACCTGCCTCACTTGAACTCAATAATGGTCGCTCGTCTTTCTCTTTTCCTTGTCGCCGCCGTTGCCACTGTCGCGTAAATTTCCGCGCCGCGTTTTCTTTCCTCCCTTTGATTTGTCCACGCCCTTGAGCGACGCGAGCGGCCACAGGCGATGTTCAACTTCGGCCAGCCCCGCGCCCACCACCGCCTCCACCACTTCAGCAGACGACTTGTAGCACGGCGCGGCTTCATCCAGAGGCACGCGCCCGTCCGTGTTGACGATGATGCCCGCCGCCGCGTACTCGTCGTCCATCACGCGCTGCGAGAGCGTGCGCGTCGCCGCGCTCCGCGACATGCGTCTCCCCGCGCCGTGATTGACCGAGTAGCCGCTGTTCACAGCATCTTTGAGCGGGCGCAGAATATAACTCCAATCCTTGTTGCTGCCCGGTATCAAAACAGGATGACCCGTCTTTTCCCAGTGCGTGCCCTGCAATGCCGGATGCCCCGCCGGAAACGCGCGCGTCGCGCCCTTGCGATGCACCCACGCCTCTCCGAAATCTGGATGCCATTCCTTCTGCACGAGATTGTGGCTAATCTCGTAGATGAGTTCGAGGTCTTTGCCAAACACTTCGCGAAACGCTTCCGCGACTTGCTCAAAGATTATCAGGCGATTGAGAATCGCGAAGTTGCCGCCCGCCGCGACCGCGTTCAGATAGTCGCGATAATGCTTCGACTCCGGCGTGAAATAGCCGAGGTCTATGTCCTTCATCAACTCAGGATGCTCTTCGCGCGCCAACTCGAAATAGTTCGTGGCGAGTCCGTGCCCGAACCCGCGGCTGCCCGTGTGAACTTGCAGAAAGAGCGTGCCCGCCTGTTCCGAGCGTTGCAATTCGATGAAGTGATTGCCGCCGCCGAGACTGCCCAACTGTTCGAGGCCGCGCTCCGGCCTGCCCTTCCCGCCCCAGGGGATCTGCCAATCATCATCCACCGGAATGCGATGACGTTCGGCGCGACTCCGGTCAAATTTCGCGCCGTATTGTTCCACGTAATACTCCGCGCCGCCGCGCACGAGATTCTGAAACTCCTGCTTCGACACAGACCCCAGCCGCACGCTTTTGCCGCCCGCCCCCATGTCCACGCGCCGCATCACCGCGCGATTAAACTCCAGACGCTTCTCCGGCGTCGCCGCTTCTGCTTCAACATCGGAGCGCGCCGACATCATCCCACAGCCAATATCGTAGCCGACAGGCCCCATCGCCACCGCGCCGCTCGCGCCGTCCGTGATGAGCACGCAGCCGACGGGGACGCCATAGCCGTAATGCGTGTCGGGCGTAATCACGACGAGCAGCACGCCGGGAAAGCGCGTCGCGTTGACGATCTGGCGATAGAGAATATCCTCCGCGTCGCTCAACAATGTCGGCGTCAGAAACAGACGCACCGGCACGTCGCCAGTGTCTTCCGTCTGCAACTCGTAATAGCCCGCGCCGTGCCAGCGCGCGAGGTGTTTCCAGTTGTGCGCGTTCTTCAATTCCCTCCCGACTTTCAGAGCCTTGGCGTCAGCGTGCTTGTCGTTCATCGTGTGCTTGTCAGACATAACCCTCTCGTCCTTGAAATTTACTTCTCACCCTTCGACGGAGATGCGACGTTCACCGCTCTGTCTGCTCCGGCCTGCGACGGTGATGACAGATGGCGCAGAATCTCTTTGACAATATCATCCGCGCTCATCAAAGACGTGACGCCGACGCGACAATCCGCGAGCGTGTAACTCGCGCGCCGCTCATCATAAAGCCTGCGCGCAACCTCTTGATGACGCGCGAACGGGCGATCAACTTTCTCGCCGTCGCTCGTCTTGATGCGTTGCCAGCACAACGCGAAAGAAGCGTCGAGCCAGACCGTCAAACAGTCGCCTCTTTCCGCAGCGTCGGCCACGAGCGCGCGGTTGCGCTCAAACGCCCACGTCCCGCCGCCGAGCGCGATGACCACGCGCGCCTTTTCCATCTTATCTTCCAACGCTTCACGTAACGCGCGCGTCTCCGCTTCACGAAAATGCGTCTCGCCCTCTTCGTCAATCAACTCCTGCGGCGCGCGGCCTGTCTGCGCGTTGATGAACTCGTCAAGGTCAACGTATGGACAACAAAGCGCGCGCGCGAGCGTCGCGGCCACCGTCGTCTTGCCCGCCCCCATGAATCCCGTGATGATGATTCGACTGTCTCTCATTCCTCTGGCGACTCAACCACGACCGCGCTTTCTTTGAACTGACGGCACGCTTATCTTTCCGTCACCGATTCAAGCAGCGAAAAAAAATCCGGGAACGAGACGCCGACGCATTCTTCCGCGCCCGCGATTTCCGTCTCGCCCTCGGCGATGAGCGCGGCGACGGCGAAGGCCATCGCGATGCGGTGGTCGCCCCGCGCGTCGAGCCGCGCGCCGTGCAAGGCCGCGCGCCCGTGTACCTTCATGCCGTCGTCGTACTCTTCGACCTGCGCGCCCATCGCGCGCAAATTCTCAACCGTCGCGCTGATGCGATCAGACTCCTTGACGCGCAACTCGCGCGCCTCGCGTATCTCCAACCCGCCCTCGATCTGCGTCCCGACGACGGCGAGGACGGGCAGTTCGTCAATCAATCCCGCGACGACGTGCCCCTTCAAGACGAGCGGCGGCCTGCCACTCTCAAGCGGCTCAAGACTGCGTTCGACGCCGCGCGCGCGCACGTCGCCGATTGGCTCATTCGATAGCTCGCGCTCGTTTTCCACGCGCACGTCCGCGCCGAGCAACGCGAGCGTGTCGAGCAGTTGCGTGCGCGTCGGGTTGAGTCCGACACCCTTGATTGATAAATCCGAGCCGGGCAAAAGCGTCGCGGCGCAGATAAGAAAAGCCGCCGCAGAAATGTCGCCCGGCACGAACAAATCGCGCGCGACAAAATGCGCCGGCCCCGTGACGGACGCGGCGTGCGCGTAGGTCGGGCCGTCCTGATGCTCCAGAGCTTCCGTCTCGACATGGACGCCGAACCAGCGCAGCATCCGCTCCGTGTGGTCGCGCGTCCGCGACGCTTCGATGACGCGCGTGCGCCCCTCTGCGCCGAGTCCGGCGAGCAGCACGCAAGACTTGATCTGCGCGCTCGCCACGGGCGTCTCGTATTCGATGGCCGCCAGCGCGCCCTCGCGTCCTTCGACACGAAGCGGCGCGTGCCCGTCTTCCGCCAACACGCTCGCGCCCATGCGTGCGAGCGGCTCGATGATTCTTCGCATCGGACGCGCTTGCAGAGAGGCGTCGCCCGTCAACGTGGACGCGAACCGTTGTCCCGCGAGCACGCCCGCCAGCAGGCGCATCGTCGAACCGCTGTTGCCGCAATCGAGCGACGCCACAGGCTCGCGCAAAAGCGGACGTCCGTCCGGTGTCCCGACGCCGTCAACGATGACCGTGTTGTCGTCGTCGCGTCGAACGCGCACGCCGAGTTGCGCGAGACACGCGAGCGTCGAGGCGCAATCCGCGCTCGTCGAATAATTACGAATCGTCGTCTGCCCGCGCGCCAGCGACGCGATGATCGCCGCGCGATGCGAGATGGACTTATCGCCGGGTAACCTCTCGACACGCCCGCGCACGCGCTTTGCCGTCCGAATCTTCATGCGTGGATATTAGCAGAGGCGCAGGCGTCCGAGTCTGCAAAAAAAGTGGTACGCCCGCCGGGTTGATTAACAGTTGATAGAGGAAAAAGGCTCCCATTTTTCAGACAGGATGTTTCAAAAAATGATGGCTAGAAAATCCTTCGGGCTATGATATAGTCCGCCGTCGAAATCCGTCTGACCTAATCTACGCTTTAAGAACTTCATTCAACCCGTCCGCATTTCAAGTCAAGGAGCGCGCGATTTTATGCAAAACATTCCCAACCCGCAGATGCCGCCACCACCACCATCCGGCGCGGCTTATGGCGCCCCACCGCCGCCCGCGAAGAAGGCCGGACTCTCGAAGGGCTGTCTGATCGGCATCATCGCCGCCGTCGTCCTCGCCATTGGCGCAGTCTTTCTCATTCTCCTCTTTGCGGGTGGCTTTTACTTCGCCAACCGGCAAGCCAGGACGCTGACGAATGGGACAGGCGGGACGACCTCATCATCATCGAGCGACGACGGCGCGGAGAACGCTTCGCCCACGTCGGCGCAGGCCGCTGCCATCGCGGGCGGCCAATCCGCCACCTGGGAGCAACAGGAAATTTCGTGGACGGTGCCGCAGAAGTGGAGCAAGCAGTCCGTTGACAGCAGGACGTTTCTCTGGCGCTCGCCCGGCTCGTTTGATGCCGCGTCTCTGATCGTCAGCATCTCTGCGATGAGCGCGGACTTCCCCACAGAGATTAGCCTCAAAGCCTTCTACGACGGAGCGCAGACGCGCAAGCAAAACGGCGAAGTGGACGAAGTGCGCTGGCTCACGCTCAATGGCGTCAAGGGCGTCGAGTTTCGCGAGAGCGCGCCCGAATCAAGCGATAGCCCGCAGCGTCTGCAATGGATGACCTATCGCAACTACAAAGGCCAGACGCAACTCATCAACGTCATGCTCGCCACGCGCGGAAAAGATTTCGCGCGCCACGAAGACGCGCTCTACGGCATCCTCTATTCGACGAAACTCTCGCAATAGATTGAGTCGTTGAAGAGATAATTCAAGATGTCACGCGCTTGATCATGTGAAATGCTAAAGACGCCGGAATATGGCTTTTACTGAGCTTTTCTTGACACTTGAACGGCGCGCGTGTTACACCGTGCAGGCTTTCTCTTTCCAGTGTCTAACGTGGCAATATTCCTGTGGCCGGCAGCCTGTCCCGGCCACGACGGAGACGCATCTGTCTTGAGAATCCTGACGGAAAGACCGACCGAGCTAAAACTGCCGAGCCGCGTTGATTCGATTGACCGCGCGGTGTCTGCCGTCGCAGACTTCGCGCGGCGCAGCGGATTCTCGGAAGACGCGCTGTTCGCGATTGACATGGCCGTGCGCGAGGCCGTGACCAACGCCGTCCTGCACGGCAACCGTCAGGATGAAAGCAAAACGGTCGAAGTAAACTACAGTTGTTCGAGCACGGAATTATCTATCTCAGTGCGTGATCGCGGCACGGGCTTCGACCCCGTGCGTGTTGCCGACCCGACCGCCGAACAGAACCTCTTGAAAGCGTCGGGACGTGGTATGCTCTTCATGCGTAACTTTATGGACGACGTGCAGTGGGAGCGACACCCCGCAGGCGGCACAGTGGTTCGCATGACCAAACGAAAGTAGTGAGCGGACAGTTAACAGTTGCGCGGCGTCGAACACGGGCGACGCTCTTTATACTGGCTGCTGACTACGGACTATTCAAAAATTCTAAGGAGATTTTCGCAATGGCAGAACTTAATGTCAGAGAACGACAGGCCGGCGACGTGACCGTCCTCGACCTTGAAGGCAAGATCACCATCGGCGAAGGCAGCGTCGCCCTGCGGAGCGCCATCCGGCGGCTCATCGAAGAAGGCAAGAAAAAGATTCTGCTGAATCTGGCGGGCGTCAGCTACGTTGATTCGAGCGGCATCGGCGAACTCGTCTCCAGCTACACGACGCTCAAGCGCGAAGAAGGCCAGTTGAAACTGCTCAACCTGACGCAGAAGATTCGCGACCTCCTGACTATCACCAAACTCCTGACCGTCTTCGACACCTACGACGCAGAGGCCGAAGCGCTCAACAGCTACAAGTAACGAAAAAGGTGATGAGTGATAAGTGATGAGTGATGAGAAAGAATCCGTCTTCTCTCATTACTTATCACTCATCACTTATTACTTGTCACTCTTGTTATGTTTCGCAACGCCGTCCGCCGTCTGCTCGCGATTGACGATCCACCGGAGCGGACGGCGCTCGCTTTTTCCGTCGGCATCTTCATCGCCTTCTCGCCGTTTCTCGGCCTCCATACTATCCTCGCGACGCTCGTCGCCTTTCTGTTCCGTCTCAACAAAATCGCCATCTACATCGGCACGTTCGTTAACAATCCCTTTCTGACGCTTGTCCCGATCACGCTTCTCTCCTACGCCATCGGCGCGTTCCTGCTCGGACGACCGCTGAGACTCCCCGCCGCAGACCTCGAATTACTGCGCGAGCCGCAACTGTTGACCGGCGCGTACTGGCACACCTTGCTGTCTCGCAGCCGCACCGTGTTGCTGCCCTTTGCCGTCGGCGGCCTCGCGCTCTCCGTCGTTTGTTCGCTGGCTGCGTATCCTGTTACGCTACGTTTTTTGCGCGCGCGCAGAAGGCGCAAGCAGAAGCGTGACGGTTGAAGTTCAAAGTTGCGGCTTGAGCCGTGAGTTTGATGGCCGAAGAATCACGCTTGAAGGCGTCACTCTGAACTTTTCAGCAATGCTTGAGTACGCAGTCTTCATCTTTGCTTTCGGGCATCCGGCGCGAAGGCGCGACGCATCTCTACAAGCGTTCGATTCAAAGCAAGGGCGGTCTCTGCTAAGACGCACCCGCGACGCAAATCGCTATCGTTAATTCAGAGCATTTATGAAGAAGCAGTTTTTGACAGTCTCCGCCGTCGTCGTACTTTTGTGCGCTCATGGCATCGTCGCGCACGCGCGACAGCAGCAACAACAACCACGCACGCCGACGCCGTCGTCAACACCTTCCGCCGCGCCACGTCAAACGACGACGAGCGCGCCCGTGCCGAACAGGCCGCCGCAGGTGAATCTGACCCAGCAGCAACAACCACCGCCACCACAACAGCCGCGCACGGAGAAGCTTGCGTTGTCCGATCTCGGCATCCAGATTGAACCGGAGCCGCGCCTCGTCGTGATGCTGGCCGCGCTCGACGCCGCCGGTTGGGAGCCGACGCCGGAAGGCGCGGAGCCTTCCATCTTTCGACAGATGTTGAGAAAAGACCTCGCGTCGCTCGACCCCGCTTTGCGCGCGCGGATGCAGGAATTTTATCGCCGTCACAAGCTCGACGACGCGCACGCGACATCCGCCGAACAGGCCGCCAACTATGTCTCGCTCGCCTACACGCTCGGCCCCGCGCCCGGCTTTGAAACTCCCCCGCGCTCTGACGATCTGCCCGCCGGCGCGCTCGACGTGTTCGACTTCGCGCCACTCGTGCGCGACTTTTATCGCGCCGCGCGGATGGACGAACGTCTCCCGACTTATCTCCAGATGCACCGCGCCGAAGCCGACACGCTCCGCGCCGCCTCTATCGAGATGGGCTACAGCGTGCTTCACTATCTCAACACGCAGCCCGTCAAGACCTTCACCGAGCGCATCGTGACGGAAGGGAGACCGGCGACGACCAACAACAAGAAAAACGGCAAAGCGGCGGCGCAGAAAGAGACGACCTATCGCGAACACGAGCGACGTTTTCACATCGTGCCCGCTCTGCTGGCCGCGCCGGGCGCGATCAACCTGCGTGTCATCGCGGATGATTACTACGTCATCGTGCCGGCGCGGACAGACTCGCGAGCGAGCGGCGCTTTAGACCCGCGCTCCACCGGATTGCGACGCGCCTACATCCAGTATTTGATTGACCCGCTCGTCATTCGCCACAGCCGGGAAATCGCCCTCAAGCGCGCCGAGATTAAAACCGTGCTCGACGCCGAGCGCGAGCGCGCCCATCAGGACATCACGCCCGACGTGTATCTCACCGTCTCACGCTCGCTCGTCTCCGCCGCCGACACGCGGATGGAAGAGACGGCGCGACTGCGTGAACTGCAACTCAAGACGAGCGCGCGACTGACCGCCGCGCGTGATGAAGCGACACACGCCGCCATCCTTCGCGAATCGAAGGACGCGCAACAGGCGATTGAAGATACCGCGACCGCCGCGCTCGCCGAATCTTACGAGCGTGGCGCGGTGCTCGACTTTTACTTCGCGGAGCAACTGCGCGGTATCGAGTCGTCCGGCTTCGACATCGCGACCTTCATCACAGACATGATCTCATCCATCTCTCCCGCGCACGAGTTGACCCGCCCGGCGGAGTACGCGACGGCGGTCACGCGCGACAGAGAGGCGCGCAAAAAAGCGCAGCAACAGGCGAGAGAGAGAGACGCCGCCAGCGATGCTTCGCTCGACGAGGCGCGCGCTACGCTCTTCAAGCGACTCGGCGAAGTGGATGATCTGTTGCTCGTGAACAATTACACGGAGGCGGAGGCGCGACTGCTCTCGATGCGCGATCAATACAAGAATGAGCCGCGCGTTTACTTCGGACTCGGACGCGCCGCGGGACTTTCGGCGCAAGACGCTTTCGATGAAACTGTGCAGGCCGAACGGTTGAACCGCGCGCTCGAACATTACCGGCAGGCCACGCTCCTCGCCTCGCCGGAGACGGACGCCGCGCTGCTCTCACGCGCCTACGTCGCGCGCGGTCGCATCCTCGCCTTCCTCGACCGCAAAGAAGAAGCCGCCAGAGAGTTCGACGCGGCCATCAAACTTCAGGACGTGCCCGGCGGCGCGTACAAGGAAGCGCTCGCGGCCAAACAGGGACTCGCGAACAAGCAACCGTAACTGAAGCCGCAAGCAAAAATGACAGAGGCGAGATGCACTTTCATGCGTCCCGCCTCTGTCATGTTTTCTACTGCACAATACCGACGCGATTAGAGCGGTTAGCAAATCAATGTACGGTAGGCTGTCAGCCTGCCGCGCGCACAGTTGGCGGCAGGCTGACAGCCTACCGTACATTCAAACCAAATCCGCTCTAAGTCGCTCTCACAAAATTGTGCGGCTAGTTGAGACGACGCCCGTCATTCTCAAGACGCGCGGCGCAGACGTTAACGCGCGTGGTGCGACGAGGCGCGGCGCAGTTGCGCTGCCGTTCAAGACGACGGGCGACGCGAGATATGCGCGCGGCAGCAGAAGTCCGCCGTCCGGCCTGCGCTCAGGCGTCAACTTGAAGTTACGTTCTTTTCTTTCGCGCACGACGGTGACCGTCACTTCGCCCTGCTCCTTGCGGCTCAACTCTCTGGCGATGTCACTCGCATTCTCGACGCTCTGCCCGTCAACTTCAACGATCACGTCGCCGGCTTTGAGTCCGGCCTTCGACGCGGGGCTGTTGTCTTCGACGGACGTGACGAGCAAACCGCGTCCGCGCGAGACGCCGAAGTAATCCGCAAGTTGCTTGCCGACCGGCGTGGTGGCGACGCCGATGCGCCGTCCTCCCGCTCCGAAGCTTGTCGCGAAGGGCGCGAGGTTATTGAAGAGTCCGGGATTGTTGCGTCCCATCTCTCCAAACTGCTTACGCATCAACTCGCCCTGTAGCTTCCACTGCTCGCCCTGCTTGCTCCACGCTTCGGCGCGCTTTCGCATTTCTTCCATCTGCGCGGGCGGTATCATGTTGTTGAAGCCCGCGAAACTCTGCGCGAGACCTTCACGCTTGCCGAGCGTGGCGGAAAATTCCTGCTCCGCGCCGCCGCGCAGAATCGTCAGGCGCGCGTTGTGTTCCGGCGACGACTCGCTGACGAGACGATTCAACTTACGCACGCTCGTCAACGTCTCGCCGTCGAAACGCACGATCACGTCATTCTCACGCAGTCCCGCGCGCTCCGCAGGGCTGCCCTTCAAGACTCGCACGACCGCGACGCCGCGCGGCTCGCCCGTGACGTTGAAGCGGCTCATGTTCGCGCGCGTGATTTCTTCGACTTCGACGCCGAGATAATTACCTTCAAGCTGCAAGGCCGAGACGAATGCCGGTGGCACAGGCGGCGCGACGGGTGCGGGCTGCGCTGATGGCGAGACGGGCGCTTGCGGCGCAGCGAGCACGGCTGGCGCGGCAATCACAGCAGGGGCCGACCGCACAGCAGCGGGGGGCGCAAGCGGTGCACTTAACGAAGACGGCGCGGCAGGCGCGGACGGCGCAGCAACGTGCGCGGTCAGTGTCTCTGACGACAGAGGTGCGGTCGGCGCGACGGGCGCGGTCGCTGTTAGTGTTGCAGCGGATACAGACGGCGCGGCGACGGATGCGGGCGGTGCGGCGAGTGCAGCGGGCGCGACGGGCGTGGTCGGCGCGACGGGCGCTGCTGTCTCCTGCGCGCGCGACACTGCGGCGGCCTGCGTCAACAGGAAAAAAAGCGCGACGATGGTGAACAATGTTTTCCTCTTCATAAATCAGAGAGACCTCCAGAGAGAGTTTTATTCATCTGCTTGCACGTCGCTCCGTGCATGTCGGTTCCGAAAATTTTTGCAACGCGATGAATTATTTTGCGCTTCAATTATCAAGATTGGAGTCCGCATCGTTTGAATAGTTGCCACGCGAGGCTTGTCCGATACATCATGGCGCTCGCACGCGCGCACCTTGCTCTGACGCGCATCGAGCCGTCGGGCAGTCGAAAGAGTTGCTGCGGCAATCGTAAATGCCTCAGTCAAAATCCCGGCGCGTGATGTCGCCTGACTGTGCCTGTTCTCTCAAAGGAGTTGACTCCATGACTTTCCGTCTGTGCGTGGCTTTGTTTTGCCTGCTGCTCATCGGCGAGACGGCGCACGCCGCTGCTACTGCTGCGCCATGCGCGCAACTGAAGTCTCGACCGGAGGCGTGGTTGACGGCCAACGTCAACGCGCTCGTGCTGGCCGCGCACGCCGCGTTTGAAAAGGATGAAGCAGCGCCCGCTTATGAAAAACTCCTGAACCGGATTAACGGCACGATCCAACGCTGCAAGCTCGCGCAGGACGAAAACTTTATGAGCCGCCATCGCGCCTTCGTCGAGTACATCGCCGCCGTGTCCGTCGTTCAACAACCGGATCACGAGTTGGGCTTGAGCGTACCCGACAAGCAATACTTTGAAGAGACGCGCCCCTACGTGCAAATCCCGGAATTCCTCACGACGCAGGAATTTCTCCGCGTCGTCAGTCGCACGGAAACTCTGGAGCGCGCGAAAACTTATCTGCGCCAACTCAACGCCAAAAGAGATGAGTCCGAGCAACTCATCTTTTTCAGCTACACGTCGCGGCATCTGGGGACGCCCGATAACGACGACAGTTATCGCCGTCTCTTAATCGTCGTGCCGGGCAAAGCCGATGAAGGCATCCCTGAGAAGTGGGTGCAGTTCGGAGTCACAGACCCGGCGACGCGCGTCCGCACGCGCAACGTCTCGGTCGTCTCTGCTCTGCTCAATTCCGACGGGACATCGAATATTTACTTCAAAGACTTTTATCGAACGTATCGCACCGGCAATCCAATCACCATCAACGGGCGTTGGGAACTCGGCTTCGGCGACGACAGTTGCGTGGTCTGCCACAAGAGCGGCATCCTCCCCATCTTCCCCGTCGCGGGCAGCGTGAGACCGTCCGAGCAGGAAGCCGTCGATGCCGTCAATCGTCGTTTCCTGAGCTACGGCTCGCCGAGTTTTGAAAAATATCTGGACACGAGCAAGTTCGGCCCCGGACTGAGTTCGGCGAGCGCTGACAGCCGCGAGCGACGCTTCGGCGCGGGCTTCAACGAAACCGCCATCGGGCGCGCGATGAGTTGCAGCGCGTGCCACAAGCAGGCGCGTCTGGGAAATTTCAACTGGCCGATGGATGCAGTCTTGATTAGCTCTTACGTCAAAGGCGGGCAGATGCCGCGCGGCTACACGCTCCACGCCAGCGAGCGCAACGAGTTGTACCGGAAACTGATGCAGGAATATTTCTCGATTGACGCCGCCTCGCCGGGCATTCTTAAATCGTGGCTCTTAGGCCAGACGCCATAAATTTTATCCGCACGCCGCGCGCCTGACACGAGGCTTGTGCGCCGCTTCGTCGAAAGCTAAACTTCGCGGCACGAACGAAAATTACAAGCGAACGAAAAGTCTCGGAAGCTGAAAGCGCGCCATGAAGATTCTCGACATCGGATGCGGCACACATAAGACGCCGGGCGCAATCGGCCTCGACAGCAACGCGCGCACCGATGCCGACGTGATACACAACCTCGACGCCGTTCCTTATCCGTTCCCCGCAGACGAGTTTGATTTAATCATCGGCAATCAAGTCATCGAGCATGTGGACGATGTGCTCGCCGTCGTCGCCGAACTGCATCGCATCGCGAAGCCGGGCGGCGTCATCCGCCTCGACACGCCGCACTATTCCGACATCGCATCCTTCACAGACCCGACGCACAAACATCACTTGACGACAGAATCGTTCGCGTATTTCACAGGCCAGCGACCCGACTTCGACTTTTACAGCCAAGTGCGACTCAAGCCGCGACTTATCCGCGTGACGATGTTGAAATTGTGGCGCGCGCTCGGTTTCGAGTTGCTCGTCAACAGTTGCAACCGCTATCCCGCGCTCAGATTTTTTCGACGCTTCTGGGAGTCGTACCTGTGCTTCGTGATACGCGGCAAGACCATCTATTTTGAATTTGAAGTGGTCAAGTGAGCGCGCCGCGCTCGCGCTTCTCATCCCGCTCTACGTCGCCGCGCGACTGTGGCGTCTGGACGCCTCGTGCCTCTGGTTCGACGAAATCTTCAGCGTCCACGCCGCGCGTCACAGTTGGAACGGACTGCTCTCTTTCGCCGCCGCCGATCTCATTCACCCGCCGCTATTTTACGCGCTGCTCAAAATCTGGATGCTCGCAGGCGGCCAGACGCTTCTGTGGCTGCGGCTCTTTCCCGCGCTCGTGGCCTGCGCCGCCGTCGCTCCCTTTTTGCTGCTCGCGCGCGAACTGAAACTGCGCCCGTCCGAGACGAACCTGACGCTCCTGCTGATGGCTGCGAACGGCTATCTCATCAAGTACGCGCAGGAGTTGCGTATGTACAGCCTGCTGCTTTTCTTCACGCTCTGCTCGCTCTGGCTCTTCGTCAAGATGTGCCGCACGCGAGATGCGACGCGAACAGTTTTGTCGTCATTGTTCGTCGTCAATCTGCTGCTCGTCTATACGCACTATTACGGCTGGCTCGTCGTCGTCGCCGAAGCGTTCATCCTTCTCCTGTGGAGATGCGAACGTCTGCGCGCTTTTTTGTTAAGCATCATTGCGCTTGCGCTCTGCTACGTCCCATGGGTTTACGCTGTGCTCAACGCCACGCGCGCGAGTCGTGGCTTCGCGCAAAACATCGGTTGGGTGGCGCGTCCCGGCTTGAGCGATGTCGCGCAGATGCTCACGCTGCTGCACGAGCCTTTTTATTTTCGACAGAGTTCCGACGAGTCTTCATTTATTTACTGGAGCGCGCCGCTGTGGTTTCTACTCTTCGTCGTTCCCGTCGCGCTGCTCTGCTGGAAGATGGCGCGAGGTCGTGTTGGCGGCGCGCGCGTGGCGGCGAGCGACGAAGAAAGCACGCACAACGACGAAGACGTGAACCGGCATGTCGAAGCCACTGCGAGCGACGCGAAGAAACGCACGACGGATGAGACCGCGTTGTTGTACGGCCTGCTCGTCTTCGCTTTTTTGCCGCTCGTACTCGCCTTCGGCGCGAGTCGCGTGTTGCCGTATTCCGTCTGGGGCACGCGCCACTTGATCATCATCGCTCCCGCTTATCTCGCGCTGGCAGCCGTCGCGATGCTGCGTCTGCGTCAGGTGTGGGCGCGTCGTCTGTGCGCCGCGTTGTTGGGTTGCTGGTTGCTCGGCGGCGGACTCGTGCTGCTCGCGCGTCCCGCAGCGAACAATTACATTTGGTGCGCGTGGGAAACGCTGGCCGGACGAGTGATTGAAAACGAGTCCGTCGCTGTGCCGGATAAATCAGCGGCGACGCCACGCCACTCTCTCGCGTCAGAGACAGTCAAGATTTACGCCTTTGAAGACCTCGTCGCTTATCATCTCTGGTTCGCGCTCGACACGGTTGGAGAAAAGCGTTTCAAGGTCGCTGTCATCAAAAACGTTCCCGGCCTCACGGAAGACCCCGCATATTTTCTGCCGCGCGGCTTTGATGAGGTCAGCGTCGGCGACATTTCAACTGTCAATGAAGATTATTTCTGGATTGCGTTTCGCGACGAGACGCTGAACGAAGAGCGTCCGCCATTGAAAAATTTGAAAGAAAAAGGTTACACGTTGGAAAAGATTTTCGAGCAGGAAGCGCAGGGACAAATTGCCTTTCTCGCGCTTATGCGCCGCCGCCCGTCGTGACTTCAACCTTGCGGCATCAGATTTGCCAAACACTATCGAAGACAGAGAAATCTGGTTGATTTTGCTACACAGCAGGAGGCATTAACATGCGTAAACATATGTTGACCGGCTTGTGCGCGCTCGCTTTTCTGACACTTTCCGCGGGGCAGGTGTTCGCGCAGCAGTCAGACAGCGTCGTTGATAAAACGAAGGATGCGGCGCAGACGGCGGGCGAGAAGACGGCGGACGTGGCCGGCGATGTGAAAGACACGACGGTCAAGGGTGCGAAGGCGACCGGCAAAGGCGCGAAGAAGGCAGGCAAGAAAACCGCCGAAGTAGCCGGCGACGCCAAAGATAAGACGGTTGATGTCGCGGGCGACGTGGCGGACAAAACCGGCGACGCCAAAGATGCGACGGTCGAAGGCGCGAAAACCGCAGCCCACGCGACGAAGAACGCTGGCGAGAAAGTCGCGGACAAGACCGGCGATGCGGCAGATGCGACGGTGGACGGAGCTAAGAAAGCCGGCAGCGTCACCGCAGACAAAGCCGGCGACGCGAAGGATGCGACGGTCAAGGGTGCGAAGAAGACCGGCAACTGGTTCAGTCGCGGCTTCCACAAAGTTTTCGGTTAATCACGAATCCGCTTAAGGCACGCGCGAACATCTCGCGGCCTTACGGCGCGGCCACAAAAAAACTAGCGGGGCGATGTGTCATCAAAGACGCCACATCGCCCCGCTTTTTTCAACGTAGTCGTAAATTTAGAACACGTCCGTCCCTCTTACCGTTGAGTAACTAACCGTTCAGAATCTAGCCGTCAATCCCACGCGCAAAGCAGTCGAAGACCCCGGCGAGATATTCGTGTTGCTGTCGGCGTTGATGAAGTACCTTGTGTTGAAGAGGTTCTCGATGTTCCCCTGAAGCCGCCAATGCTCGCCTAAGGAATAAAACACGGCGGCGTCCGCCCTCGTGTACCCCGGCACGACAACCGCGTTATCTACCGCCACGAACATATCGGAACGGGAGATTATCCCCAGCCCCGCGCCCAGTCTTGAAGTGAACTGATACTTGTTCCAGAGCGACAACGTGTTGTGCGGCACTTGACCGACTTGCTTCCCTGTGGCCGCCGACACCGTCGCGCTGGTGATGAAGGCGTCCTGATAGGAGTAGCCTCCGGCGATGCTCCAGTCTCGCGTGACATTCCCGTTCATGCTGATCTCAAATCCGTTGGTGCGCTGGCTGCCGGTCTGAATAATGGCCGTCGGATTGTTGGGGTCAATTGACCTCGTGTTCGTGCGATTCAGACGGTAGAGCGCCGATGTCATCGAAAGATAACGACGAACGTCCCACTTGACTCCAACCTCGTAGTTGCTGAACTTCTCCGGCTTGACCTGCTGCGTAATCGTCGTTAGCGAAGAGAACTGGTCGCCCGAACTTGGCAGATACGAAACCCCGTAGCTGCCATACAGGGAGAGCGCAGTGGCCGGCTTGACCACCAGCCCCACGCGCGGCGAGACGAGATTGTCTATGCGCCGCAGGTTGTCGCCGTTGCGATTGTTATGATATTGGAGGTCGAAATAATCGTAGCGCAGCCCGACGACCACCTGCACGTAGCGCGACAATTCCATCTGGTCTTGCAGATAGGTCGCAGCCAGATTTGTTTTGAGATGATTGTTCGCATCGGTCGCGCTCTGGCGAAATGTCACCGGCGTCGTGATGGTCGGATTGTTGTAGGGCACTGAAATAGACGTGCTTGTATTGTTGAAGAAGCCCGTGTTGCGGAAATTATCCGTCAGTTGGCGACCCAGTTCAGCGCCGCCCACCAACGTATGTTTGACCTGTCCGGTTGAAACGCTATAAGTCAGATCGGTTTGATTAAAGAGATTCTTGCGCTTGGTGGCGTTGTTGTAAGCCGTCAATGCGACTAAGGTCTTCGACGCATTTGTCGCGCCCGGCACGTAGTTCTGGTAGCCGCGATCATAATCGCCAAAAGTAGTCCGGTTGTGAATGCTGAACTTGCCGATTTGATGGTCGAATGAGCCTGACAGGATATTCACGTTTGACCTGACGTGACTGTTATCGGGATTACCGTAGAAGGTTGAAATCGAGACATCCGCCGGTCGGCCTTGAAACGATGTGATGCCACGGTCGGCGGTGCGCCGGTCGCGTGCAAACTCGTAGCCTATCGTGAACCTTGTCCGCTCGCTCGGAGTTATCGTAAACGTCGGGTTGACGGCGAAGCGATTCAGATTAACGAAGTCGCGGAAGCTGTTCGAGTTCTCATACACGCCGTTGAGACGAAAGGCCGCCTTGTCATTAAAAGGCTGGTCGAAATCGCCTGCGATTCGTCTGTTGTAGAAAGAGCCGCCGGTCACGGATAACTCACCCAAGCGCGAGAAGTTGGCCTCTTTGGTCACGCGGTTGATGACACCGCCGCCGCCGCCTCGACCGAAGATCAGCGCGTTGGGGCCTTTCAATGTTTCAAGGCGCTCAAGGTTATAGACATCACGATAATACTGCACGTCGTCGCGCACTCCGTTGAGGAAGAAGTCGGCACTCGTGCTTTGGCCGCGAATGATCACCTGATCGCGATTATTCTCGCCTTGATGAACAGCAAGTCCGGGCGTGTAGCGGACTATATCGCCGATGCTCTGCATCTGCTGATCTCTGATCTGCTCTTTGGTGACGACGGTGACTGACTGCGGAACATCGCGCAACGGCGTCACGGTTTTAGTCGCGCTGCGGATGGCGTCCGTTTGATAGTCGCCTGTGGCGAGAACCGTCACGCTGCCTGCGACTCCCGAAAGCTGTAACACGACCTCCAGCGACGCGCTGCCCGACTGACTCAAACTAACCGTCTGCGTAACTTCGGAAAAGCCGCCGGCAACTATCCGCACCGTGTATTCGCCGGGTTCGACCGCGATGGAGAACTCTCCATCCTGATCCGTCGTCGCGGAAACGCTGGCGGAGCGGCCTCTGGCTTCCGCAACGACGTTAGCGCCGGCGACCGCCGCACGATTCGGGTCAAGCACTTTTCCGCGAATCGAGGAGCGTGTAGCTACCTGTGCATTGGCAAGCAACGTACTGACGAGTAATAAGAAGAGTAGGGAGTGGAGCGCGCGGACTAGAGTAGCCGGACGTATCATCGAATAGTTACCTCTCGTTATAGAAGGATGTGGCAATTACTGAATTGAAAATGATTCATCTTGGAAAAGAAATTGAAATTCATTTTCAACACGGAAATAAAATAAGACAATTTCTCCTGATGTGTCAAGTTGATAATTCGCCAACTGTCAACTCAGTTAAGTGGAACAGCTACTCACTTGAGCGCTTGAGTATGGAGGACAGATTAGTCCGAGTTGGAATGTTTGCTGTGTTGCTTCACATTGGTCAGAAAGGTTCTTTTGCGGAACAGTAGAACTCTCTTCTGATGGCGCACAAAGATTTGATTCACAAAATCTACATCTCAAATGATAACTCGCGCAGCCCTTTTAATTGTTTATTCGACGATAAACTTCGCGCCCGTCACCGTCGAACTCGACGGCGAGCTTGCCTTCCGCGTGCGCGAGGTCGAGATGCGCCACCGCTTCAGACACGGCGAGAAAGCGATGCACATCCTCCGCGCCGGGAAAGAGTTCGCGCGACACGTCCCACGCAGTCGCGCCCGTCTTCTTCGGCACGAGGCGTATCACGTCCGCCTGTCGCTCGTTGATCGAGCGCAGGTAACGATTAAAAAGTTCCTCGTAGTCGTGAACGGTGTCGCCGTGCCCGCCATAGACGAGCGTCGGATGCAGCGCGCGGAGACGCGCGAGACTGACGAGATATTCGGCGAGCGAATGAAAGCGTCGCGTCGGGTCAACCGGGTCGGGCGAGAGAACGGGGTTCGGCGTGATGCGCTTCAAGACGCAGTCGCCCGCGATGATCGTGCGGTCGGCCTCGCGCAAAAAAGAGCAAGAGCCGGGCGTGTGTCCCGGCGTATGCACGACGCGCAGAGAGCCGTGCGCGAAACGCAACTCATCGTTGTCAACCAACTCGCTATGCTCGCTGTCCGCGAGCGCATCTGCGTATTGCCTGACGCCCTCATACATGCGTCGCATCGCTTTGATCTCGTCAGCGGGGACGCCCGCGCGCTCCAGCAGACGCCTGTGTTCCTCGTATTCGAGACGCCCGACGCGGTGTCCCGTTTCCCAACCATGAACGAGCACGCCCGCGTTCTTCGCTTCATCCCGTAACTGCTTCGCCAGCCCGCAATGATCTTCGTGCGCGTGCGTCAGCACGATGCGGCGAATGTCCGAGACGCGAAAGCGCGCCGCACGTAAACCTTCCTTCAATGCCTCGTACGCCTCTTTCGTCTTCGGCCCCGTGTCAATCAAAGTCACGGGGTCTTCCGCGATCAGATAGACGTTGACCGGCCCGATGTAGAACGGCGTGGGCAAGGAGATGGGAACGATCTTCATAAAACGAGGGGGACGGGGTTCAGGGGACAGGGGACGGTGAGACAACTTCTTTTCCGTCCCCTGTCCCCTGAACCCCGTCCCCTGCCTTTTAGTACACGTACTTGTTCGCTTGAATCAACACGTCGGCGATTCTCTGTCTGGCGGCGACGGTGTTCATCGGCGTGTTCTTGGTGAAACGCCTTAACGCGGCGAGGAGCGTGCGGAGTTCGTCGCCCTCACTCATCGCGGCGAGCGTCGCTTTGGCGCGTGCGGCGATGCGCTCGGTGGCGTCGTCGCAGAAGACGCGCGTCATATCCAAGTAACGCGCCGCAGCCCCTTCGCCACTCTTGCCGGCGAGCTTTTGCGCGCGAAGAATCGCCGTCTCCATCGCGTAGGCGTCCATGATGATGTCCGCGATGCCGACGAGGATTTCCTGCTCATCGCCAAGTTTCGCCATGTACTTTTGCGCCGCTGTGCCCAAGACCATGAGCGCGACTTTCTTCGCGTTGCGCGCGAGCCGCAACTCGTTGGCGAGCAACTGTTCGTCTTCGTCCATGCCGGGCATCGAAGGCGAGAGGACTTCATCCATCAGAGATTGCGCGGCGGGAAGCAGTGCGAGCTTGCCGGCAATCGCTCGCTTCATCAACATGCCGGGGATGAGCATCCGGTTGATTTCGTTCGTGCCCTCGAAGATGCGATTGATGCGCGAGTCGCGATAGGCGCGCTCCGCCGGGTAGTCTGCGGAATAACCGTAGCCGCCGTAAATCTGCACCATCTCGTCGGCGACGTAGCTGCAATACTCCGACAGAGCCACCTTAACGATGGAACACTCCGCCGCGTACTCCTCAATCGCGCGCAGCTTCGATTCCGGGTCGCTCGCATCGGCGGTCGCGTCAATCGCCGACTCGATGAGTCCGAGCGTGCGATAGACCATCGCCTCGCCCACCCAAGTCTTAATCGCCATCTCCGCCAGCTTCCACTTAATCGCGCCGAAGGAAGAAATTGACTTGCCGAACTGCTGACGCTCATTCGCATAGCGCACGGCGTCGTGCAGCATCAGCTTCATCCCGCCGTTGCACATCGCGCCGAGTTTGAAGCGACCGACGTTGAGAATGTTAAAGGCGATCTTGTGACCTTTGCCGACTTCGCCGAGCAGATTCTCGACCGGCGTTCTGGCATCCGAGAGGATGAGCGCCGTCGTCGAAGAACCCTTGATGCCCATCTTGTGTTCTTCCGTGCCGTTCGTCAGACCCTCTTGCCGCTCGACGATGAAGCCGCTGAATTTGTCTCCGTCAACTTTTGCGAAGACGACGAACACGTCCGCGAAGCCGCCGTTCGTAATCCACATCTTCTCGCCGTTCAAGACGTAATGCGTGCCGTCATCCGAGAGACGCGCCGTCGCTTTGGCCGCCAGCGCGTCCGAGCCGGAACTTGATTCCGTCAGCGCATACGCCGCGATCATCTCGCCCGAAATAATTTTCGGCAGATACTTTTTCTTCGCGGCTTCCGTGCCGTAATAGACGATGGGGAGCAGCCCGATGCCGCTCTGCGCGCCCATCGTCGTGGCGAATGAGGCGGAGCGACCGAGATACTCGCCAATGATCGCGCCTGTCGTCTGATCGAGTCCAAGTCCCCCGTATTCTTCCGGGATGGTCGCGCCGATCAACCCCAACTCCGCGCCCTTCTCGACCAGCTCGCGCAGCAGTTTCCAATTCTTCGCCTCCAACTCGTCCGTGCGCGGGCGCACTTCCGTATCCATGAACTGCCGCGACGTGTCGGCGATCATGCGATGCTCATCCGTGAAATCTTCGGGCGTGAAGACCTCTCCCGTCGTGCGCTCCTCGATGAGGAAACTTCCGCCCGCGACGATTTTCTTTTCTTCTGCTACGGCTGACATAATTTGCTCCTTTCAGTCGCAGTGATGAGTGATAAGTGATAGGTGATGAGATAAAAACTGCTTTTATCTCATCACTTTTCATCTGTCACCCGGCACTGTCTTTTGTTACTTATCACTTATCACTTATCACTCATCACTGTCTTTCAAATATTCCCGCTGCGCCCATTCCGCCGCCGACACACATCGTGACCATGCCGTAACGACCGCCGCGACGTTCAAGCTCGCGCAGAATCGTGGCCGTCAGCTTCGCGCCGGTGCAGCCGAGCGGGTGGCCGAGCGCAATCGCGCCGCCGTTGACGTTGACGCGCGCGGGGTCGAGTCCGAGCGTCTTGATGACGGCGATGCTCTGCGCGGCGAACGCTTCGTTGAGTTCAAACACGTCTATGTCTTCGAGTTTCAATCCCGCGATCTGCAAAACCTTCGGAATCGCCGCGACGGGGCCGATGCCCATCTCTTCGGGCGGGCAGCCGGCGACGGCATAGGCGACGAAGCGCGCGAGCGGTTTCAAGTTCAACTCTTTCGCACGCGCATCCGACATGATGACGGCGGCAGCCGCGCCGTCCGACATCTGCGAAGCGTTGCCCGCCGTGATCGTGCCCTTGACGTGAAACGCTGGTCTCAACTTTGCCAGACTTTCTTCTGAAGTATCGCGCCGCACGCCCTCATCTTTGTTGAATGTAATCTCGCGTCGCTCCTTCTTGCCCTTCGCGTTCAACTCTTCGAGCGTGACGTTGAGCGGCACCACCTCGTCGTCGAACTTTCCCGCGTCCTGCGCGGCGGCGGCGCGTTGATGCGATTGATAGGCGAAGGCGTCCTGCTCTTCGCGCGTCACTTCGTACTTGCGCGCGACGTTCTCGGTGGCGAGTCCCATGTTGAGATAAAAGTCCGGGTAGTGCTCGACGAGATACGGGTTCGGGCGAATGGTGTAGCCGCCCATTGGAATCATGGACATCGTCTCCAGACCGCCCGCGACGATCATATCCGCGCCGCCCGTGCGGATGCGGTCGGCGGCGATGGCGATTGATTGCAGCCCCGACGAGCAAAAGCGATTGATCGTCATGGCGCTCGTCTCTACGGGAAGCCCCGCGCGAATCGCCGCCCCGCGCGCAACGTTCATCCCCTGCTCGGCCTCCGGCATCGCGCAACCCATAATCACGTCTTCGATTTCCGCGAGTTGCACGCCCTCCGCGCGCCTTAAGGCTTCGGTAATCACGGTCGCGCCCATCTCGTCAGGGCGCACGTTTTTCAAAGTCCCCTTCGGAGCCTTCCCGACCGCCGTGCGAACTGCTGATACGATAACTGCGTCTCTCATAATCACTCCATTAAGCAGTCAGCAATCAGCCATCAGCTTTCAGCTTAAAACCTATGCTGAAAATTAACTTCGATCTTCAACGATCAATTCACCCGAATGGTAAAGCTGATTGCTGATCGCTCTCTTCATATTGCCACTTCGACTTCTTCAAGTGGCGCGAGAATGCGTAAATCTTTCGGCTCGATTTCGATGAGGAAGCCGCGCTTGCCACCGTTAATGTAAATCTTCGGCAACTCAAAAATCGTGCGCTCGACGTAAACCGGCATCCGTGCCTTCGTCCCGAACGGACTCGTCCCGCCGACCATGTAGCCCGTGTGCTTCTGCGCCGTCGCCGGATCACAAGGGCTGACGCTCTTCACATTCAGCGTGCGCGCCAGATTCTTCGTCGAGACCTCGCAATCCCCGTGCATCAACACGACGAGGGGCTTGCGCGCGTCCGTCTCCATCACCAGAGTCTTGACCACCGCGTGCTCGTCAACGCCGAGCGATTCGGCAGAGTGCCGCGTGCCGCCGCGCTCCTCGTAATCATAAAGGCGCGGCTCAAACGCGACGCTTTTCTCGCGCAATAACCTGACTGCCGGGGTCACAGGATAGTTCACGACACAGCCCTCGCCAGACGCCTCAGCAGATGCACACGCCAAGTCCACTGCTGCGGAATGACCGACGGAGATTTCAGATAACCCTCTGCGCGGTCCAGTGCGTCTTCGACCAACGCATCATGCAGAGGGCGAAACATCAGAGGCCAGGAGAGCCGCGCCAGACCTTCGACTCTCATCTGCAATGTATGCCGGAGGCGTATCGCATCCACAGAAACCTGCTCAAGCTCTAGTTCGTGCGTGCCGTCGAAGCCGCGCGGCGAGGTGAAACGAAACCGCACGCTTCTGCCCGGTCTATATTCTTCAACGACGTAGCGGATCAGGCCGTGACCGCCGCGCGCGCCGAGGCCGAGTGGCCTATCGAGACGCATGGACGGCCAACGCTCGCGCGGCCATAGCATGTCATCACGTCCCGCCAGATTATCAATCAACCTCCCCGCGTCAGAAACTTTCAGCGGAGTCCGAATCACTCTCTCGTGGATATTTCTCACCACAACTAATTTCTCAGAGGCTTGCCCGTCTTCAGCATGTGGCCGATGCGCTCCTGCGTCTTGCGCTCGCCGCAGAGAGACAGGAAGGCTTCGCGTTCGAGGTCGAGCAGATACTGTTCCGAGACGCGCGTCTCGTGGTTGAGGTCACCGCCCGTCAAAATGCGCGCCAGCTTTTCGCCGATCAAAGCGTCGTGGTCGGAGATGAATCCGCCACGCTTCATTTGATGGATGCCGAGCTTCAAGGTCGAGAGCGCCGTCTGCCCAAGCGCGCGAATGTCCGTGCGTTGCTGCGGCTTCACGTAGCCGGTCGCCGCGAGCGAGAGCACTTCCTGCTTGGCGTCGGCGATGAGACGGTCTGCGTTCATCGAGTAAGAATCTTCTTCGCGCAAAAATCCAAACGTGCGCGCCTCTTCCGCAGACGTGGCGACTTTGGCGAGCGCGATGGTCTCGAACGCGCGCTTGATGAAGGGAAAGGGGTCTGCGTCGTCCATGCCCTGCGGAATCGAGTCGAGCGCGCGGACGAGCATTTCCTTCGTGCCGCCGCCCGCCGGAATCAATCCGACGCCGACCTCGACGAGTCCGATGTAAGTCTCAGCCGAAGCGCGCACACGGTCGCCGTGCAAAGTCATCTCGCAGCCGCCGCCGAACGTCAGACCGAACGGCGCGACGACCACAGGTTTCGCGGAATAACGCAGGCTCATCGTCGCGTTCTGGAAAGCGCGGATGGCGAGGTCAAGGTCTTCCCAGTTTTCCTCCTGCGCTTCCAAAAGCATCAGCATCAAATTCGCGCCGACGGAAAAATTCTGTCCCTGATTGCCGACGACGAGGCCGACGAAATTCTTCTCAACTTCGGCGAGACTTTGCTTAATCATCTGCAAAGTGTCGCCGCCGATGGCGTTCATCTTCGAGTGAAATTCGAGACACGCCACGCCGTCGCCGAGATCAATGAGCGACGCGCCGGAGTTTTTCTTGACGACGCCCGTCCGCTCCTTGACCGACTTGAGAATAATCGCGCCCGCCGGTGCGACGAGCGGCGCGTACTTGTTCGACGCGAAGTCGAAATAAAATTCCTGCCCGTCTTCTTTTTTGTAAAAACTCTTCGCGCCCGACGCGAGCATCGCTTCGACGTTGGCGGGAACGGTGCGTCCCTCTTCCTTCATGCGCGCGACGCTCTTTTCCACGCCGATGGCATCCCACGTCTCGAAGACGCCAAGTTCCCAGCCGAAGCCCCAACGCATCGCGCGATCAACTTCGACGATGGAGTCCGCGACCTCCGGCACGCGCCCGGCGGCGTAAGCGAGCGTGCGGGAAATCGTCTTCCACAAAAACTGTCCCGCGCGGTCTTTGCTCCACACCAAGCCACGCAGACGCTCGCGCGTGTCTTCGACGTTCTTCGCCACGTCGAGCGCAGGCAGTTTCACTTTTTGCGCCGGGCGATATTCGAGCGTGGCATGGTCGAGCGTCCAGATTTCCGGCTTCTCGCCTTCGCCCTTCTGCTTTTTATAAAAACCGCTCTTCGTCTTGTTGCCGAGCAGCCCGTGCCCGATCATGGCGTTGAGAAATTCCGGCGCAGCGAACGTCTCGCGCTCCTCATCTTCGGGCAGAGCCTCGTAGAGATTTTTGACGACGTGGCCGAGCACGTCCAAGCCGACGAGATCGAACGTGCGGAACGTCGCGGACTTCGGACGACCGACCGCCGGCCCCGTCAACTTATCAACTTCTTCAATCGTGTAACCGTCTTCGAGCATCGTCTTGATCGTGACGAGCGCGCCATAAGTGCCGATGCGATTGGCGATAAAATTCGGGCGGTCTTTGGCGATGACGACGCCCTTTCCCAAACGTTGATCGAGAAAACCGTAGAGCGCGCAGGACACTTCCGGCTTCGTCCATTCGGTGCGAATCAATTCGACGAGATGCAGGTAGCGCGGCGGGTTAAAAAAATGTACGCCGACGAAGTGTGCCCGAAAATCTTCCGAGCGTCCTTCGGCGAGTTGGCGGATGGGAATGCCGCTCGTGTTCGTCGCGATGATTGCGCCGGGGCGTCGGAATTGTTCGACGCGCTCGTAGAGGCTTCTCTTAATCTCAAGATTCTCGACCACCGCCTCGATGATGAGGTCGCAATTTTTGAGCTTCGGCAAATCGTCTTCAAAGTTGCCGACGGAGACGAGCGACGCGCCGCCGTCCGCGCTGAAGAATGCGGCGGGCTTCGCCTTCTTCGCGGCCTCCAGCCCTGCGCGCGCGTGCCGGTCGCGCACTTGTTTAGCGTCGAGCGTGAGACCTTTAGCCTGCTCGTCCGGCGTCAATTCGCGTGGCGCGATGTCGAGCAAAAGCGTGGGGATACCGGCATTCGCGAGATGCGCGGCGATCTGCGCGCCCATCGTGCCTGCGCCGAGCACCGTCGCCTTTTCAATCCGAAGCATAGTTGGGAAGCACCTTTCCGAAAGAGTCCACTGACGAGGCGCGTACATCATACTGAATGAGCATTCATTCAGCAAGCGAAAAGCCGTCACGAGCGGTCAGTCCCCGGCATCGGCGGCAACAACGCCTTGTAACTTCCGGGCACGCGGGGCAGAATTTGTGTGAAGCTCATCAAAACGGAGGAAACTGAGATGGCGGTTGTCATTTGCGCGCGGTGCGGCGTGAAGAATCGTGTGGACGAGCGTGTCGTGAGCCGGATGCGTCCCGTGTGCGGCAAGTGCGGCGCGTTGCTCGAAACGAACGCGACTGAACCTGTGGCGACAGCGTCCGGCGTCGGCGGTAATGCTGGCAACGGCGGCGCGAAGCCGCGCGCGGTGACGGATGAAAGTTTCGCGCGCGATGTGTTGCAGGAGTCTGTGTCGCAGCCCGTGTTGCTCGATTGCTGGGCGGCGTGGTGCGCCCCTTGTCGCGCGATTGCGCCCGCGCTCGATGAGTTGGCCGCCGTCTCGAATGGCCGTTACGTGATCGCCAAGCTCAACGTGGATGAGAACAAACGCACCGCCGCGCAACTCAAAATTCAGGGCATCCCCGCGCTCTTCATTTTCAAGCACGGAGAGGTCGTCGAGCGTCTCGTCGGCGCGCAACCCAAACACGTCCTCGCCGCGCGTCTCGCCGCACACGCGGACGCTATTTGACGTTGACCGTCACCGCGCGTTTGCCGCAGGGCGTCGTGAAGCTGACGGAGAACGTTCCCGCCTTCTGGCTCGTCGAGGTAATCGTGAACTTGTACGTGTTGCCGTCTGCGGCGGCGTGCGGTTCGGCGAGGACGACGATGTCTGACCAGTTGAGCGTCGCGGCTTCGATGCGCGGCTTCGTCGCGGCTCCGTAATTTTCCAGACTCACCATGAGAGTCGCGCTCCCTCCGTTTTTGCCCAACTCGACCGCGCTTTCACTGACCGACGCCGTGCATGAATCGCCGATGCCTTTCTGCTGTCCCGGCGGCTGTTTCGTTTCCGGCATTGCGGCTGCTTGCGGCGTGGGCGAAGCGTCGGGCGTCGGCGTGGTTGTTGCGGCTGCGGCGGGCGTCGCTTCCGGCGTGGGGGCGGGCACAGTTTCCGACGGAGTCGCGGCGGGGACGATGGCCGGCGCGGGAGTTTGAGTCGGCGCGGCTGATGCTTCGACGTTCGCAGGCGTGTTGGTTGTGGTCGGATTCGTTGTCTTGCTCGCGGATGCTGGCGAAGACAGATTGGTTGGAGGAGGCGACGCGACCGTTGCCGGTTCTGTGCTGACGTTCGTCGCGACGGGCGCGGGCGTTTCATTGAGCAACTTGTCGAGTCCGTCGAGCGAGTTGTTCATCTTCCTGTACAACGCCTCGACGACGAGACGGCGCGCCGGGTCGGGCGCGATTTTGTAACCCTTGATGTACGTCGCGAGCGCGTCCTTTTGATTGCCGCTCGCGTCGAGCGCCGTGCCGAGATGCCACAGCGCGGTGCGCGCCCAGGGGCTGTTCTCCGGCATCACGCTGACGGCGCGGCGCAGGCGCACGACCGCCTCCGCGACGTTGCCTTGATTGTAGAGCGCATATCCGCCGAGGTCTTCGATGCGCCCGCGCATAACTTTCGAGAGCAAGTCGCGCGACACGTTGGGCGCGGTCGTCGTCGCGCCCTGTGCGATGGCCTGCGCGCGCATGTCGCGCAGTTCGTCGGCGAACGCGGCGACCGAGGCAGACGGCGCATCGAGCGCGGATTCAACTCCGCTCTTCGCGCTCTCGGTTAACTCCACCACCGCGCCCCAGTTAATGCCAATCTGCGACATACGGTTCGCCGCGTACAACTGCCTGAACGCGCGCATCTCGTCCGCGCCCGAAGCGAAATCGTTGGCCGCCGCGAGCGCGCCCTTCTCGTCAAACACGATTGTGCCCTCGACCTCGGCCTTCACGCTCGTCGCGAAAGTGAAGGCAAGTAAGGCTCTCAACTGTCGCGCGTTTTCGTCCGTGTCCGCCGCCGTGAACTGGAAGAGACTGGCGCGACGCTCTGGCGCGAGCAGTTCGGTAAAAGTCTTCGCGTGCGCGCGGACGCGACCGGCCAATTGCGCCTCAAGCTCGCCGTCACCACGCAAATTAAACGAGCGCGATAATTCCGTCGCCGCTTCGTCGTAGAGGCCAGCCGCTGCCAGCACGCTCGCGAGTTCGTAATTGAGCGTCGGGAATTGTCCTAACGCGAGCGCCGGACGCAGAGCGCGCTCTGCGTCAAGCGGACGCTTCTGCGCGAGCAAAGCGCGTGCGAGCGTCATGCGCGCCCACACCCAATGAAAGCGCGGCTCAAGCGCGACGGCGCGCTCCGCCAACTCGACGCCACGCGCGTTACTGCTACTACTGCCCGCGCCGCCACCGCTGCCCGCGCCGTCGTGCGCCGCGTACCAGTAGGCCGCGCCGACGAGCAAGGGCAAGTTATCCGGGCTTTCTTCGAGCGCGGACTGCAATTCCTTTTCCGCCTCTTCGCGCTTGCCCGCATCGAAGAGCGACAGCACGACGCCGGCACGCGCCGCGGCATCCTTCGCATCCAACGCCAACTGCTCCCGATAAAGCGCGAGCGCGTCGTCCGGCTTGCCCGTCGCGCGCCGCAAATCCGCGAGACTCAAACGCGCGCTCTTTGAAGATGGATCGAGTTCGTGCGCGCGCGCGTATTCCGTCGCCGCATCATCGAGACGCAAGGCCATGCGCCGCGCCGTCGCCAGAGCCTGATGCGCGATGGCAACGTCCGGCTTCAACTTGATCGCGGCCTCAGCCACGCGCGCCGCATCGTCCGGCTGCTCGACGCCGAGATAAAACGTCACGATGCTCAACAGGCGCGGCGCATTGTCGCTCACCTTCTGTTCGAGACGGCGCGCGAGATCAAACGCGGCGTCGCTCTCGTGCAGCAGGTAGAGATTAGCGGGCAGTTGTGAGAGGACTTCGACGAACAGCTTATCGGACATCTCCGGCGGAGCCTCGGTGACGGCGAGACGAAACAACTCGACGCCCGCGCGCCTGTCACCCGTCCGCAACTTCTCGTCGCCGAGTGCGGCGCGCGCGCTCGTCAACTGTTCCTGCGCGCGCAGGCGGAGAGTCTGCGACGGACGCTTTTTGAGAAACGCTTGCAGGCGTTCGGCGCGCTCTGCCGGCGCGAGCAGCACAATCGCGTCAAGCTCCGTCTTCAAAGTCTCTTCATTCGCCGCCGTACCTGTCGCCGGTGCGGCTTGCTCGTCCGCCGTCGTCTTCGTTGTTGCTGTTGTCGTCTTTGTCGTCGCCGTTTTTTTACCCGTCGCCGGTCGTTGCGCTGAAACGTTGGCCGCTGACATAGCGATGATTGAGCCGCACAGCAACAGGAGGGCGAGAAATGTTGTGAATTTTAATTTCATATTCTTGCTTCAAAAACAACTGGCTTACTTGAAGGCTTCCATGAGCACGCGCCCCATGGCGTTGCTCGGCGGTTGCACGCGCAAAATGTTGGAGAGCGTGGGCGCGATGTCGGCGGGCGTCGCTGACTGCGCGTAGCGAACGCCTCGCGCGAGACCATTGCCCATGATGATGAGCGGGACGTGCGTGTCGTAAGAATAGGGCGCGCCGTGCGTCGCGCCGTTCGTGCCGTCGGTCAAATATTTGAACGGCTCTTGAACGATGACGACATCGCCGCTGCGCTTAGAGTTGAAGCCGTGCAGGGCGCGACGCGCGACGGCGTCGGCTGGCGAAATCGCGCCGCGCGCGAGTTGCGTGCGCGTGAAATATCTTGAGATGCCGGGCACGGTCAGAGCCGCTTCACCCGCGACGCGCTCGATCTCTTCCGCGCTGACGCCGTCGCGTCTGAGCATGATCTGGTCGAAGTAAATACTATTGTTAACGAAGTTCTGGATGTAGTCGCCGGTCGCATCTTTTTCCGCGCCCGGTTTGCCGTAGCGGACTTTGATGGCGTTGCGGACGGCGTTCAAAACGTCCGTCGTGCGGACGCGACCGCCGCCGAGGTTGAGCGCAGCGGCGTGTTCGGGAACGGGCGCGACGCCGTGATCGGCGGTGAAGACGACGACGGTATTACGCAATCCAATGCGGCGTTCGACGATGTCCAGCAGTTGCCCGATTTGCATGTCCACGCGCAACGTCATGTCCATCGCTTCCTGACTGTACGGCCCGAAGCGATGGCCGACGATGTCGTTGGCGGAGAAGCTAACGGTCAACACATCCGTGTCCGCGTCCGCGCCGAGCGACTCGTTGGCGATGGCTGCTTCGGCGAACGAGACGAGCAGGTCGTTCGTGTATGGAGAATAAAGAAGCGCGTCGTAGAAATCTTTGCCGGCGGCAGTCGCCCCGCCCGTGATAACGTGCGGAAACGTATTCGTGTCTTTGGCGTTGCCGATATTTTCCCAAGATGGTGCATCCGCTCCGGCGCGTCGCAAATACTCGCCTTCATCCGGCAAGAGACGCTCCCACTTCGCGCCGAAATATTTGTCCGCCGGACGCGCGTCGTTAAAGCGCGTGACCCACGCGGGCACGTCGTTGAAATAATAATTGCTTGAGACGAAGCGTCCCGTCGCGGGACTGAACCAGTAGGCCGCGTTCGCCATGCGCCCGGCGGGGAAAATCGCCGCGCGGTCTTTGACGGAAATGCCGACGACTTTCGCGCGCATGTTCGTCGCCAGTTTCAACTCGTCGCCGACGGTCGAAACGAGCAGGTGTCGCGGGCTTGAACCCTTCTCCGCTTCGCCTCCGCCAATACTGCCACCGCCGATGATTTTCACCGCGTCGTCCTGCGTGTTGGCGACGCGCCGCTGCGTCTCGCGCTCATACCATTCGTTGCCGACGATGCCCGTCTCGGCAGGCCACGCGCCGGTCATCAGAGTGGCGTGGCCGGGCGCGGTCTCGGTCGGGATGTGATCGTAGTTGGCGTCCGTCCACGAAGCGCCGTCGCGCAACAAACTTCTCAAGCCGTTGGCGGCGAAGAGGTCGCCGAAGCGTTCGAGGTAATCGTAGCGAAACTGGTCAACGACGATGAGCAGCACGAGTCGCGGACGCGCAGCAGCAGCAGCAGGCGCATCCGTCGTGCTTGTTGTTGTTGTCGTCGCGCGTCTCTGCGTCGCGGCATTAGTCGCAGTGCGAGCGTGCGTCGTTTGACGTCTGGTTATCTGCGCTGCTTGCTGTTGTTGCGCGCTCGCGTTGAAACATGTGAGCAACGCGAGAAGCAGCGCGAGCGTGAAACTGCCTGCGGCTCTCGTTTCTTTCGTCAGGCGAGACGCGGGAAACTGTGTCTGCGTGTTGATGTGCATTGTGTTCTGATGCGAAAGGGACGCTCTTGTCCGGGCTGATTAACGGCTGATGTGTGGGCATGATAACATCGCCACGTTTGACGGCGCGAGCCGGTGTCGTCAGATATAGAGAGACGGCGCTTGCGGGATTCGAGAGGCGAGGCGTGAACGATTTCGACGCGGAATATGAGAAACGTCTGACTGAAGCGCGAGACGCGGGCGGCAACAATAGTGCGCGCGTGCGTGGACGCAACGACGTGCTCGACTATCTCGATTTGCGCGCGACGAACGACGTGCTCCGCGCGGACGGTCTTCAATGGCTGCTCGAAACATTCATGGCGTTCGCGGGTGAAGCCAACCGTGCGGGTGCGGGGCTGAACCTCGCGCGCACGGACGCGCATCGTTTTCGCGTCGGCCATTCGACGATGGTCGGCGCGCGCCTCACCTTCAACGTCGGCATCCGTCACCTGTCCATCGAAGCGGGATGGCCGCGGACGCCCCGCGATGGCATCGTGCGCGGCAACGGTCTCGCCAGCGCGCAAGTCTCACACTTCGGCGACGCGGCGGCGGGCGAAGAGATGCTGCTCGTCGCTTCTGAAAGTGGAGCGGCGCGCTGGTTCGTGCTCGCCAAGTCCGGCACGCGCCACGCCTTCGACGAAGACGGCGTGCGGCGGCATTTCAATCATCTGCTCGACGCCAAGTAAACCTGCTTACAGACGCTCCCCGCATCGCCTCGCTTGAAGAATCATTTACACGGATGGAGAGGATGGACAGGATAGAAGGCAAATGATGAATACGGAATGATGAGTGATAAATGTCAGGCGAAGGCTCTTGTCTTAACCCATCGCTCATCACTTATCACTCATCACTGCTTTTATCCTGTTCATCCTGTCTATCCCTGTTAATTGTCTTTCGCCTTACTACGCGCGCAATGAGACAATGCCGCGCATGTCGCAGCAGTCCAAAGGCACGCTCTATCTCGTGTCAACGCCCATCGGGAATCTGGAAGACATCACGCAGCGCGCCCTGCGCGTGCTGGCGGAAGTGAGCCTCATCGCGTGCGAAGACACCAGACGGACGAACGTTTTGCTCGCGCGTTTTCAGATTAAAACGAAGACCATCAGCTATCACGAGCACAACGAAGAAGAGCGCGCCGCCGAATTGTGCGCGATGCTGGAGACGGGCGTGGATATAGCCGTCGTCTCGGACGCAGGCACGCCCGCGATCAACGATCCGGGCTTCCGCATCGTGCGCGCTGGGATCGAGCGCGGCTTGCGCGTCGTGCCCGTGCCCGGCGCGACGGCATTCGTGGCTGCGCTCGTGGCATCAGGTTTGCCAACGGACGAGTTCTACTTCGGCGGCTTTTTGCCCGCACGCACGCACGCACGCCGCGCGCGCTTCGCCGCCGTCAGACACCTTCCCGCGACGCTCGTGTTCTACGAAACGCCGCACCGCATCGCGCACGCGCTCTCGGACGCGCGCGAGATGCTCGGCGAGCGCGAGGCGTGCGTCGCGCGCGAGTTGACGAAAATTTACGAGGAGTTCTCGCGCGGGCGTCTGTCTGAGCTGGCCGCGCGCTTCGCGTCCGAGCAAGCCGCGCGCGGCGAGATGGTGCTCATCATTGACCGCCGCGTCATCGGCGCGGATGAGTCAGGCGATGTCGAGACGCCGCAAACAATCGCGTCGCGCGTCGCGGAACTGGAAAACGAAGGACTCGACCAACGTGCCGCGCTCAAGCGTGCTGCGCGCGAACTCGGCCTGACAAGAGATGAAGCCTATCGCCGCCTCGTCTCCGAACGCGCGCTCGACAAAGAGTGAGGCAAGCGTCGCCCTGCACAATTCAGAAGTGAATCGTAAAATTCTTCGGCTCAATGGTTGATGAATAAAATTATGAAACAGAGCATCGCGCACATCGCTTTGGTGGTGGATGATTACGACGAAGCCATCAAATTCTATACCGGCAAACTAAACTTCACGCTCGTCGAAGACACGCCGCAGAGCGAAACGAAACGATGGGTTTTGGTCGCGCCTCCGGGTTCAGACGGATGCAGTTTGTTGCTGGCAAAAGGCGTCGGCGAAGAGCAGCGTAGCCGCATCGGGAATCAGACGGGCGGTCGCGTTTTTTTATTTTTGCAGACCGATGATTTTTGGCGAGATTACAAAAACATGCTCGCGCAAGACATCAAATTCGTCCGAGAACCGAAGCTCGAAGAATACGGAACGGTCGCGGTTTTTGCAGATTTGTACGGCAATCTGTGGGATTTAATCGAATTCAAGAAGTAGAAGTGGATGGACAATCTTCTCGCCCGAATTTGACAGCGGTGCGTTCGTCTTAACGCACCGCTGCATCTGACGGCGAAGTTTCGCACTCTCTGAGCAGTCGGTCGAGCCACAGATTCGATAGTTTCTCCTGCACGGTGTTGGCGCGCAGGCGGTCGTTGAGGTTTTTGAAGTCAACTTCGTCGAGCAGTTGATCCTGATTGAAGCACGAGAAGACGAACGACTCCGCGCCCGTCTGCGGATCAACGTGGCGTTGGAGACATTGCGCGCAGACTTCTTTCATCATGCACTGCATCGGGCTGTTGATGGAGCCGACGCCGATGTGCCCCGCCTTCAAATGCGCGGCGAGCACGCCATGCCGCGACGCCTTGACCGCCGCCATCATGCGGTCGGAGCCGATGGCGATGAGGCGGTCAACTTCGCGCAAATCGAACATGCGCTCGCCCAAATTTCCTTCAGCGTAGGCGCACATCGCCTGCACGATGTTGCCGCGAAAGTGTCTGTCCTGCGCGCGTTGCGGCTCGATCTCCAGCCCTGTGTCGGTCGCCCAGATAATTTGATCGGTCGCGGCTTCGATCTCCTCGCGCTTGAAGAGGTCTTCGCCGCGCTTGTAGCCCGCGAAATAAATGACGCGGTTGCCGCTCTCGCGCAGAGCTTTGGCGATGGAAAAGAGCACGGCGTTGCCGAGTCCGCCGCCCGCGAGCAGCACCGTCTCGCCCACAGGGATTTCCGTCGGCGTGCCCGTCGGCCCCATCACGACGACCTGCTGCCCCTCTTTCAGCATCGCGCATTGTCTGGACGACGCGCCCATCTCCAGCACGATCAGACTGAGCAGCCCGGCATCCTTGTCAACCCACGCGCCGGTGAGCGCGAGTCCCTCCATCAAGAGCTTCGTGTCGCCGATTACGCGCGCGTCCGTCTCGTAATTTTGCAGGCGATAAAATTGGCCGGGATGAAATTTTCTCGCCTGCATCGGCGCGCGGACGATCACGTCAACGATGGTCTCCGTCAGACGCTCGACGCGAACGACGCGCGCGATCAAGTTTTCGTCCAGTGTCTCGACGAGCCGCGCGAACTTTTCGTCACGCGCCTGCCGCACACCGTCGCGTTCCTGACGCTCTACTATCGCTCCGGCCTTCTCAAATCCAACGGTAGAAACAGCGGCTGTCTCATCCGCGAACAAGTCGGCGACGTATTCATAGCCGTGCTTGGCGGAGGCCATCGCCTTGACGACGTTGCCCGCGTAGGTTGGATGGTTGTCGCCGTAATAACTGATGAAACGCCCTTCGTGTTGGTACGACGTGAAGAACGCTCGCTCGCCCTTCGCCGCCGGGACGAGACGGAAATTTCCGCCCGCGTCTCTCTCAACTTTGTGCGGCGCGAAGAACTCTCTCCACTCGTCGAGCGCGAACGTGCCGGGACGCTCCTTCTCGTAAATCGTGTTCGGACTCGTGCCCGCCGCGACGCAGACTGTGCGCGCCGGGAGGCGCACGAACTCGCCCGACTTTGTCCACTTGCCCGTGTCGGGATTGTGCCGCATTCGCTCGAAAATAATCGCGCTGACCGCGCCTGTCGCTTCGTCCGGGACGGCTTCAGACGGAGTCATGTTCTCGACGATGTCAATGCCCTCTTCGAGCGCCTTCGCGACTTCTTCGTGGTTGAGGCGATAAGCCGGCGCATCAATCATGCGCTTGCGATAAACGATGGAGACGCCGCCCCACGCGCGCACGAGCGGCACAAAGTTTGGCGACTCACCGGCTGCCGCCGCGCGCTCTCGTTCGTCGCGAAGAGCGCGACCGTGCGCGAGAAATTCTTCATATACGGCGCGCTCTTCCGCGTCGAAGCGTTGAAAGATCTCCTCTTCGCCCAACTCCGCGATGAGCTTTTCGTGGCGCTCAAGAATTTTCTCGCACTGGACTGGATAATAGGCGAACAACTCTGTCGCAGTGTCAATCGCGGTCAGGCCGCCGCCGATGACGATGGCGGGCAGACGCACTTGAAGATTAGCGAGCGCGTCGCGTTTGAACGCTCCGGTCAGTTGCAACGCCATCAGAAAATCCGAAGCCTTGCGAATGCCGCGCAGCAGATTGTTTTTCATCTCGACGATGGTCGGACGACCTGCGCCCGACGCAATCGCGATGTGATCGAAGCCGAGTTCCCACGCATCCTCAATGGTCACAGTGCCGCCGAAGCGCACGCCGCCGTAGAAGCGAAAACGTTCGCGGCGCGCGAGCGTGAGATGGATGAGCGTCAGAAAGTTTTTGTCCCAGCGCACGGTGATGCCGTACTCCGAGACGCCGCCGAAGCCCGCCAGCACGCGCCGGTCGAGTTGAGTTTCAATCTCTCGCACGTCGCGCACGGGACGCGGCACGACGCGCCCGTCGCCGTTCAATTCGTCGCCGTTCGATGTGTCGCCGATCAACTTGTCGCCGGTCAAGGCTTCTCCGGTCACTCCGTTGCCAGTCAACTCTGCGTCGAGCGGCTCAATCTTGAGACCATCAATACCGACGACGCCGAAACCTTCGTTCAACAGAAAGTGCGCGAGCGTGTAACCGGCGGGGCCGAGGCCCACTACGAGAACGTTTTTGCCGTTGTAAGGAAGCGCATACGGACGCTTCGCGTTGATCGGGTTCCAACGCGCAAGCAGCGAATAAATTTCAAAACCGTAAGGCAGCGCGAGGACGTTCGTGAGCACGTTCGTCTCCGCCTGCGGAATGTTGACCGGCTCCTGCTTCTGGAAAATGCAAGACTTCATACAGTCGTTGCAGATGCGATGACCCGTGCCGGGACACATCGGGTTATCAATCATAATCAGCGCGAGCGCGCCGATGGAGTCGCCGTCGCGTTGCAGGACGTGCATCTCGGAAATCTTCTCGTCGAGCGGGCATCCCGACAGCGCGATGCCGAGCGGGTTGCGCTTGAGCGCGCCGTCACGCTCCTTCAAACCCTTCGAGCAGGAATCCTTATCGCGCTCGTGACAGTAGAGACAATAATTAACTTCGTCGAGCGCTTCGCGCGTGGAGGCGCGCATGTCGGTGAGTCCGAAGCCGTCGCGCCGACGCAGGTTTTCTTCAAGCCCGCGCACGCGCTCCGGCACGTCCCGGTCGGGACGCTCGATCTGGACGAGATGCTCGTAGTTCAAAGCATGCGGCTGATGAAACGTGACCCAACCTGCAACGCGCGCTCGCGCCGCAGGCTGCGCGGTGTGCGCCGCCGCCCACGCCTCGACGAGACGCAGCGCGGAACGGACGAATGCCTGCGCGCGCGTGTAGTCTGGCGCGTCGCCACTCGCTTCACTCTCACCCTGTGCTGTGACCTCTTTACTCAATGCTGCGTCATTTTCATCACGCCATGCCGCGAGCGACGTTTCAACTTTTGTTCCCGCAATCTTCGCGCTCGACAAGACGGCGGCGAGCGCGCGTTCTTCCGACCACTCCTCTTCGCGTCGCACGCCCGCGCGCCCGAAATTCTTTTCCCACGCGAGCAGACGCGCCGTCATTGTCGCGATGCTCAACTCTCGATCCGCGCCGAGCGTGTCATCGAAAGCCGTGTGGCGCAGGCGCTCGAGCGCGTCGTCCAACTTCGCGGCGTCGAGCGCGCCGGCTTTCTCCGCCGGGAAACTTTTGAGCGCGCGGCGTGTGACGAACGACTTGAACTCGAAGAGCGGGTCTTGCGCGCGAATGCTACTCATCAACGCTTCGCGCTCAGGCTCGACATTGAACAGGCGCGCGATGAAGCGCGAGAGGTGTGGCGCACCGTGGATTAAAAGCTCCGACTCGGCCTTCGTCCCCGCCAATCCTTCGCCGCGCGCGTCGAGATAACTCATCAACCTCTCGTGCAACGCCGCGTCTTCCCTGTGCAGCTCCGCATAAAACAGTTCCGCCAATTCGCGCAGGCGATGCGGGCGATAAAGGTCGCCGTAAGCGAAGCCTTCAATGCCCAATGTGAAATCGGCGTCTGCCTGCGAATTGTTCGTTGTGTGTTGAGAAGGATTCTCTGAGTTGGTGGAAAGATTCTGTGCCATTTTGTCGTCAGTAAATGTCAGGTAACTTTGTGTTGAAAGCGACTTTCAGATTATCTTCGCCGCAACACTCGAAGGACGCGCGGGTCAAAGACAGGCTCTGACGAAGTATAACATCGCGCGCGGCGAAGAATTGAAACGACTTCCGCACGAGAATAAATGAGGCGCACGGCGTCGGACAATTTGAACACAAGATCATTCCGCCTTTGATGGATTAGCTATGAGTAAACGTAAGAATCCGACAACGCAATTTGCAGTTTGCATCAGCAATGAGAGCTATGAAGCGTCACTTGAGTTCGGCAAGTTATATCAAGTTGTGCCGGACACTGAAGCGGCTGAACACGGTTATCTGACGATCATTGACGAGAGTGGCGAAGGATATTGGTATGCTGCTCAACGCTTCTTCCCGCTTGAAGTTCCAGCCAAGTTAGCGCGTGCTTTATCGCTATCCATCTAAAGACGCGGCACATCCTTGTCGCGTCTAACACTAACCATCCGTAAAACGCATCTTGCTCGCGAACGACATTTTTTAAGCGCACTTGCCAATGAGCGCGGGCGTTCTTATAATCTCGTGTGTCTTCAAGGCGCTATGGTGTAGTTGGTTAACACGCCGCCCTCTCAAGGCGGAGACCACGAGTTCGAGCCTCGTTAGCGCTATCTCTTTCACCTCTCAATAACTCTTCGGATAATTGATGTCAGCGGCGTTCATGGTAAGAGCGCCGCTGTCGCTTGATGTCACAGCACTCCGGCTGACAAAGTTGCACGGGCAGTCCTGTTCATCAGCTTCAATCCGGCGAGTGAGCGACGGTGTTATACTTCGCGCCGCCGTCATCATCATTTATGGGAGAGCGCCTGAACCGTGTCGTCTCACGATAGCAACCGTCAACTGATTTTACATTTACTCAAAACGCTGGACGAGTTGGTCGCGCCGCTCGGCGAGAGCATCCGTCTGGTCTGGCGCGGTGAGGGCGGGACAGCAACGCCTGACGCGCGGATGGTGCTGGAGAATCAGTTGCTTTTGATCACGCAGCGTTTCGTCAACTTGCGCGAAGTTTCGGAGACGCAGAAGCAACTTTTATACGAAGACATTTGCCGCCGCTTTCGCCTGCGCCCCGCGAGCGACACGTTCCCGCTCGATGCGTCGAGCGACTTCAGCCCGCACCTTCTCAAACGCCTCGACCGCACGCCCGTCAGCGTCTCGTATCTGGAAACCTACGACGCGCGACACGGCACGCACGAGGCCGACCGCGACCGCCGGATGCTGTTTCAGTTCGCCAATCTCGTCATCAAATTCGATGAACAGGTCACGCCTGTTGAAGCGTCCGCGCTCGCCGAGTTCAAAGAAATTTTGTACCCGGCTGGCACAACCGAGCGCGACGACAAAGCGGGCACGAAGACGGCGCAGCATGAAGATGAATTGACGGAGGAACAGAAACCGCCGCGCCCGCTCGAAGAGTTGCTCGCGGAGTTGGACGCGCTCATCGGCTTGGAGCGTGTGAAGCGTGACGTGCGCCAGCTCATCAATTTTCTCAAGGTGCAGAAGATGCGCGAGGAACAGGGCATGAAGAGTTTGCCCGCTTCGCGCCATCTCGTTTTTTACGGCAACCCCGGCACGGGCAAGACGACGGTCGCGCGCCTGCTCGCGCAGATTTATCGCACGCTCGGCATTCTGCGACGCGGGCACTTGGTCGAGACGGATCGCGCCGGGATGGTGGCGGGCTACGTCGGGCAGACCGCGCTCAAAGTGAAAGAGGCTGTGGACAGGGCGCTCGGCGGCGTGCTCTTCGTTGACGAGGCTTACGCGCTCAGTTCCGGCGGCGGCAACGACTTCGGGCGCGAGGCGATTGAGACATTGTTGAAGATGATGGAGGATCACCGCGACGATCTCGTCGTCGTCGTCGCGGGCTACACGGAGAAGATGGGCGAGTTTCTCGACTCGAATCCGGGTTTGCGCTCGCGCTTCAACAAGCACATTCATTTCGACGACTACGACGAGACGCAACTGGTCAGCATCTTCAAGACGTTTTGCCAGAAGGCCGACTTTCACATCATGCCCGACGCCGAGCAGACGCTGGCAGGTATCTTTCGCATCCTCACGGCCTCGCGCGATGAAACCTTCGGCAACGCGCGACTTGTTCGCAACCTCTTCGAGACGACCGTCGGCAAACAGGCCAACCGCATCGTCTCTCTGCCGCAGGTCAACAAAGAAATCCTCTCCACCATCGAAGCCGCAGACATTCCCGGCCACGAAGACCTGACCGCGTGCGGCATCGCTTAGAGCAGTAAGCAGGAGGCAGAAAGCAGGAGGCAGTCAAGACACAATGTTCTTGACTGCCTTCTTTCTTTTGAATGTCACGAACGCGGATGTTGCTTATGTCGAGTAGCCCACCAGCTACTACCTCCCGCCTACTGCTTACTGCCTACTGCCTTCCGCCTTCTGCTTTCTCCCCTTTCAGGTACTTGTCGAGGAAATCGAGAATCGCTTTGTAGGCGCGAATCTCGTTGGCCTTTTTCGTGAAGCCGTGTCCTTCGTTGTCGAAGACGACGTACTCGACCGTGCCGTTACGCCGCTTGATGTTCTCGACGATCTCGTCCGACTCCGGTTTGATGACGCGCGGGTCGTTCTCGCCTTGCAGGACGATGAGCGGCTTCGTGATGTTGTCGGCGTGAAAGAGCGGCGAGACGGCGCGCAGTTTCTCAAGCTCCGTATCAGGGTTGCCGATTTCTTTGTAGAGAGCCTTGCGCTGCGCTTCCCAGTAAGGCGGGATGGACTGGAGCGTCCGCACCCAGTTCGAGACGCCGAAGAGATCAACGCCGACGGCGAACTCTTCCGGCTTGAACGCGAGCGCGGCCAGCACCATGTAGCCGCCGTAAGACCCGCCCATGATGCCGATTTTCTTTTCGTCCACGTAGCCGAGCGTCGCCAGATATTTCTTCGCCTCGACGCAATCCCACAGAGGCTCGTGCCCGTGCTTGCCGTCGTCGGAGGTGAAAAACGTTTTGCCGTAGCCGGACGAGCCGCGATTGTTGACGGCCAAAACGACGTAGCCGTGATTGACGAGATACTGAATACTGGGGCTGTAATTGACTCTCGTCTGCCCGCCGGGGCCGCCGTGAATCAGGAGCAGCGCGGGAGCTTTGTGCGCGGCGTCCGTCTGCTGCGGCTTGTAAAGAATTGATGGAATCTCCACGCCGTCGAAAGATTTGTAACGAATCACTTTCGACTCGACGAGGTCTGCCGCGTTGATCTCAGGGTTGAGACTCTCCGTCAGCTTCGTGGCTTTCTTCGACGCGAAATCATAGACGTAGAGATTCGAGGGCGAGCGGTCGCCGTTCAGATAAAACGCCATCAACTTTTCGCTCGGAGAGATGTTGACGCCCGTGATGTCGCCGTTCGGCAGTTGCGGGAGCGGGACGAGTTTGCCGGTGGCTGTCTCGTAAATTTTAATTTTCGTGCGCGCGTCCTCGTTCGTACCGACGACGCGATACTTGCCGCCCCGCGAAAAATATGTGTACGACACATCCCACGCGGGCGCGTCCTTCATCATTTCGCGCTTGCCCGACGCGAGATCGTAGCGCGCGATGCGCTCAAACTCGCCGCCCTCGTCCGTCAGGTAATAGAAGGACTTCGAGTCAACGTCGAACGCCTGCGGATTGTTCGCCACGTCGCCCGTGTGCGCGGTGATGTTTTTCATCTCCTTCGTCGCCGTGTTGTAGAGATACACGTCCGAGTCCGAAGGCGAGCCGCCGACTTTCCCGAAGGCGATGAATTTTTTGTCGTCCGAGATGTCGCCGAAGTTGTAGCCGGCTTCGTCTTTGTAGATGAGCGCGGGCTTGAAGTCAGCGATGTTCATCTCGAAGACATCGAAGAAACGCGCGTCGCGCTCGTTCGACTCGTAGAAGAATGATTTGCGGTCGTGGCTCCAGCCGAGAAAGTCTGCCTTCACTTTGTCGCCGGGCGTGAGGTCGCGTTCCGTGCCGTTCGTCTCGCGCACGTAGAGATGGCTGTTCTCGTTGCCGCCGCGATCATACGTGTAGATGACGCGCGCGTCGTTCGGAAAATACGTGACGGCGTAGGTGCTCTCCTTCGTCGAATTCGTCAGAGCCTGCGGCGTGGCGTTAGCCGCGACCGGCACAGTATAGACGTTGAAGATGCCCGTCTTGTTGCTGTGAAAAAGAATCTGCTTCTCGTCGGGCGAGAAAGAACTGCCGCCGATGCGCGTCGTCGCCATGAATTGCTCGATAGTGTACTGCCTGACCTCGCGCATCTTCGCCGCACCGGAGACGGGCATCGCCTTGTTGTCGTGATGTGGTTGCTGCGCTTGTGTGTTAACAGGCAGGAGACAGGCGCACGCGATGAAGAGGACGAGCGTCGCGAGCTTCGACGTTTGTATCGCTGCGCCGTCCAATAATTTTTTAGGGGGTTTGTTCATATCAGAGTCATCCTTTTCAAGTTGTTCAAATTAACGTTAATTCATGTCGTTCAATTTGTCGTCAAACGGCTTCGCGCTCGACCGCCAGTAAAATTTCGTCGCGGTACGCACCGCGCTTCCAGTGCCGGCGCGGAATGCGTCCCACTTCTTTGTAGCCCGCGCCCAGCAGCATCTTGAACGAGGCGACGTTATCGGCCATCACTTCCGAGAGCAGCAGGCGCAAGCCCAGCACCTCGAAGGCGTAGCGCGTGCGCGTGCGTGCCGCGTCCGAGCCGTAGCCCTTGCCGCGATAATCACCCGCGCCGATGATCGTCCCCGTGTGCGCCGCGCCGTGTCGCCACTCAATGCGATGAAAGCCGCTGAAGCCGATGTGCTCGCCCTCAAGCGTCTCGATTGCCAGCGCAATGTCTGTCGGATGTGCGCCCGGCGACTCCGTCATGCGCCTGAAAAAATCTTCTTCGGCGAGGCGCGTCATAGGCATGTCGCCGACGAGCGTCCACTGCGTAGCCTCCGGGTTGTTAATCCACACGAGCGCGTTTTCAAGATGACGCCCCTTGTCGAGTCCAACCAAACGTACCTTCTCGCCTTCCCAACCGTTGCTCACGCGCGCGCACCTCCGACACTTAAATATCGAGCGCACAATTTACAGGATTGCCGCATTAATGGGAATAATTTAATCGCGCGAGGAATGTGCGACTTATCGCACACAGCGGCGGATTCGAGCATCAAGCGCGGATGTTATCCGACAGAGGACTTTGAATATTCTCTACGACGCCGATAAGATGCGGGCGCAGCAGTTTGGCTCGACGCTGCACGGCGACGCTGACACTTTCCGCGAGTTTGATGCGATGTTCAAAAACGCGGGCTTCTCGCGAAGCGTCATTCACCCGCTGCCGCCGACGCCGGAGCAGGTGATAATTTCCGACAAGTAGTTGATAATTTTTCCGACCTAATATTTTTTTTGAGAGGACAAGACAGATGAGCGAAGAACTGGAAGCGACGCCAGAGGTTTCATACGAAGTGAGAGTCAGCGCGGGCTGCGCGGGCACAGACCCGGAAGCGCCGGACTGGGAAGTCTGCGAGATGGAAAACGGCGAAGTCAAAAACAACGCGGACATTTTCGACAACATGACGCTCGCCGAAGCCAACAGCATGGCGGATATGTGGACGCGCAAGAAAGATGAAGCGGGCCTCTGACGCGCGGCGTGTCAACGCGAAACGCCCATCTTCAGTTCGACCACGACACGTCTGATGCTTCAACTCACCAACGCCATTCTTTTGTCGCTGTGCCTGCTGTGCGTGGGATTGGTTTTCTATCTCCTGCGCGACTTAAAGAACACGCGCGCGCGTCGGCGGCAGATTGAAGATGAGTTGAACGCCCTGCGTGGCGAGCGCGAGAGCGTCCACAAAACTTTCGAGCCGCAGGAGTCGAAGCAATTAAACGACGCGAATGCCGGCCATGACGATGCGCGCCAGACAGACGACGCGGCGGCGATGACTCTTGGTTCAATTGATCCGCACCGCACGGAAGAGCCGTCCGCCGCGCACGTCGCCGACACCGTTGACGAAACCGACATCTACGCGCTCGCATGGAACATCAACGATTATTTCGAGCGCAGTTCTTTTCCGAAAGAGTTGCTGCACCACGCGCGCTTCATCAAAGGCGTCAAGCTCCTGTGCAGCGAACGCTACACGGATTATGACCTGCTCGCCTACGCGCAAGGCTCGCAGCCCGTCGTCGGTTGCATGGCGCTTGAAGCTCTGAGTATTCGCCCTAACGACGACTACGTGGCGGACTCAGTTCTTGACCTCCTGAATGAACTGAGACAGTGGCCGCGTTACTACGCTCTGCGCGCCCTGCGCGAGCGTGCCAAACGCCCCCTGCTCGCGCACGTACTGGTGCGACTGGATTCGACCTGGCGCGAGTTCGTCTCGCTCCAATCTCTGCGGGAATTCGTCTCCGAGTTGGCGTCGAGAGGCGAGACGGTGACGAGCGCGGAGTTGCTCGACCTCGTCACGCGCGACAACCTCGACGAGTCGCGTCTAGCGGACTTGAAGAACGTTGTCTCTGACCTCGGCAGCCTTCTCTCGCCGGACATCATTATAGAACTCGGCAAGTTGCAGAACGAGCAGGTTGATCTCACCTTCCTCAAATCCTTCGGGCGCGTGTGGGCTGCGGCGGATGCGAGCCAGAGCGCGGACGGCGGTGAAGATGAAATCGTGCTGCTCGACGCCGTCAAGGAGCGCGTCAACGAATTGGAAGCGGCGATCAGGAGAGAGATCGCGCGCTCCGTGTTGCTCGTCGGCGATTCGGGCGTCGGCAAGACGACGCTCGTGCGCGCGCTCGCCGTGCGCCTGCAAGCGGAGCGTTGGACGATCATCGAGGCGAGTGCGGCGGACGTGCTAGCAGGCCAGCAGTACATCGGCCAGTTGGAAGAGCGCGTGCAGACGATCATTCGACAGATGGGCGGCAAGCGCGTGCTGTGGGTGATCCCGAATTTTCAGGAGACGCTCTGGGCGGGGCGGCACAAGTACAGTCCCACGGGGCTGCTCGATTTGCTGCTCCCGCACATCGAGAGCGGGAAGTTGAAAGTCATCGGCGAAGTCCCGTCCGCGTCCTTCGAGCAGTTGGCGCGGCTCAGGCCGAAACTCCGCACGGCGATGCAGACATGCCGCGTCGCGCCGCTCGACGATGCCGACACGCTCGAACTCGCACGCCGTTGGGCTGCAAGACACGCCGCGTCTTCCGCTACCATCGTCCAACAAAATCCAGACGAAAAAGCATCGTCATCTATAACTGTTGTGCCGCCGCGCATCTCCGAGCAGACGTTGCGCGAAGCCTTCCAACTCGCACGCCAGTATCTCGGCGACAAGGCCGCGCCCGGCAACTTGCTCGTCCTACTCGACACGACACATCGCCGCCTCGCCGCTGCCGCCGCCTCGCGCGCAACTTCCGCCGTTACCAACGTCGCGCCGCAAATCACGCTCGACGATGTGCTCAACACGCTCTCGCAATTGACGGGCTTGCCCTCTAGCATTCTCGACGAACGCGAAGGATTAGACCTCTCAGAGTTGCACACGTTCTTCAACCGGCGCGTGCTCGGACAACCCGAAGCCGTGGAGTGCCTCGTCGAGCGCGTGGCGATGATTAAAGCTGGCCTGACTGACCCGACGAGGCCGCAGGGCGTCTTTCTCTTCGTCGGTCCGACGGGCACGGGCAAGACCGAAATCGCCAAGACGCTCGCGCAGTTTTTGTTCGGCACGCATGAGCGCATGATTCGTCTCGACATGAGCGAGTTTATGACCGCCGAATCGCTCGAACGCATTCTCGGCGACACGAGCGAGACGGGCGAGGGCAGCGGCAGCGCCGCGCTCGTCAACCAGATTCGCAAGCAGCCTTTCTCCGTCGTCTTGCTCGACGAGTTCGAGAAGGCGCACCCGCAGGTGTGGGATTTATTTTTGCAGGTCTTCGACGACGGGCGTCTGACGGATCGTCGCGGCAGCACGGCGGACTTTCGCCACTGCGTCATCATTATGACCTCGAACCTCGGCGCGACTCTTCCGACCGGCGCGAGCATCGGATTTTCGCAGGAGCACGCCGCACAGTTCGCCTCTGCCGGAGTGGAGCGCGCCGTGTCGAAAACTTTCCGGCGCGAATTCGTCAACCGCATAGACCGCATCGTCGTCTTCCGCCCGCTGGCCTTAGGCGTGATGCGCGATTTGCTCCGCAAGGAACTGAGCGACGTGCTCCAACGCAGAGGCTTCCGCACGCGCCAGTGGGCTGTCGAGTGGGACGAGTCGGCCATCGAATTTTTGCTGCACAAAGGCTTCACGGCAGACCTCGGCGCGCGTCCGCTGAAGCGCGCGATTGAGCGTTACCTGCTCTCGCCGCTCTCGTTGACCATCGTCAATCATCAATTTCCCGAAGGCGACCAGTTTCTCTTCGTGCGCTCATCCGCCGACAACTCCGCGCTCGACGTGCAATTCGTTGACCCGGACGCGCCGGAGCAAGCGACGAACTCGCTTCTCCCAATCTCTCCGCCTAGTGAAGAAGATACGCCGTCGTCCGCCGCGCGTGCGTTGCGGCTCGAATCAATCGCGCTCGACGCGCGCGGCGCTGTGGATGAGGTGCGCGTCCTGCAAAACAAGTTCGACGCGCTGGCCGCAGAGGTTAACAACGACGCTTGGCGCGCACGTAAAACCGGCGCGCTGCAACAGACGCAGACGCCCGACTTCTGGAACTCGCCCGCGCGCTTCAGTGTGCTCGGCCTCGCCGAATACATGGATCGCATCGAGGCCGGACTCGACACCGCCGGCTCGCTCATCCATCGCTTGAGCGGCACGAACGCGACAGCGACACCAACAACAACCGACGGTCAGCACGAGCGTAAAACTTTTCCGCCTGATCTGGTCGCGCGTCTCGCCGAACAACTCTATCTGCTCGACGCCGCCGCGCGCGCTCTCGCCGACGGCGAGCCACACAGCGACGCCTTCGTCTCCGTCCGCGCCGTCCGCGAAACGGGCGCAGACGTTTCACACGATGGCGACGACTTCGCGCGTCGCATCTGCGAGATGTACCAACGCTGGGCTGAGAAAAGAAGGATGCGCCTCGTCGTGTTGAAAGAGAGCGCGGAAGAAACTTCAAGGACGCGCGGACACAACAACGCGAGAGAAGGCGGCGACAGCGCAGGCGACGGCAACAACTCAACGCAGGAATATCGCGCGCTCCTCGCCGTCTCAGGCTTCGGCGCGTACTCGATTCTGCTGCCCGAAGCGGGACTCCACGTCTATGAATCGCCGCAGGACGAAAAATCTTTCACCCGCGCCAGAGTCGAAGTGCGCGTCGTCGCGCAGCCCGATGAACCCGCCGGCCACACCCCCGACGCGCTCCGACGGCAAGCCGAACTCACGCTCGCCGCCCAACACGACAACAACAGCAACGCGCCGCTCGCCAACGTCGTCCGGCGTTATCGCGAGCAGCCCTCGCCGCTCGTCCGCGACACTGCGCGCGGCTGGCGCACGGGCAAAATCGAGCGCGTGTTCGGCGGCGATTTCGACTTGATGTTTTAGTCGCTGGTTATGTTCTAATATTTGAAATGTAGTTTGCCGAGTGGTTGGAAATGAAAAGTGCTAAAATGCGTTTCGGAGGTAGCTATGAGTAAAACACTGAATCCTGATGTCGCCGCTCACGAGTCTATCAATTACGAAGAGGCCATTCGTCAGATGTTTGTTGAAATAGAGCAGGCCAATGAGAAGACGGCTCTCGATCAGGAAGAGATCGAACGACTCAAGTCAGAGACGCGCGAAATTCTGGAGAGATTGAAAGCAGCCTGAAGATATGTGGAAGCAATTCTATGAAGCCGTCAGGCAAATCCTGCTTTTGACTCACCGGACAGAGCAGAATCGTGACGAGATCAAGGAGTTGCGTCAGCAATTTCGAGAGATGGCGTCAGCGTTGGAGCGTCTCGCTTATGAAGTGCATCGAGTCAGCGAGAAGGCGGATCATGCACGCGAAAATGAAACTCACGAGCGGGAAAAGTTAGCGTTGCGTTTAGAGAATGAGATGTTGAAGTTTGAGCGCAGATTGCCGCCTGCCGGAAATAAGACTTCCAAAAACAAAAACTCTTAAATCGCACGAACTTGAAATTTCCCCGCGCCAGAGATTCCCCACAAATTCTTCTTGACAGATTATTAACTCAACGCCGTTCACATCAAGCCGCAGCAGGATTCAAACTGTCCTCTCTACACGCACGCCTCAACCTGCCAGCCGCAAGCTCTGGATGACACCCTCGAACGCGCCTTGATACGTCTGGAACTCATCTTCGGGAGCCATCGTGATGAGATAGAACAGTCGCCCGTCGGCGGTCGGCGCGGTGTAGATGACGTCAATCTCGATGACGCCGGAGACGGCTGAAGGCCCTGCGACGATGGTGCGATACCAGTCGCGCCCGCCGGAGTTGATGCGCTCAGGCTGACGCTGGACGCGGAAGTCCTGATTGTTTTCTATCTGCTGCTGGACGAAGGCGGCGTTGGCCGACGCGAGATCGCGCGCCGATGGTTGCGCGACGCCGATGAACATGCCGTGCGTCACGAAGACCGCGTCGCCGCGCTGCCCGTAAGCTCCGCGCGGCGCGAAGATGAGATTCGTGTCGTCGCCACGCGCGCCGAGCGCGTCCCAGTTCGCAGGGTAGCGCATCGCATAAGAATTATCGCGCGCCTGAAAATCTTTGAGCGATGCGGAAGGCGGCGCGGGTCGCGTTGCCGGTTGTTGATTGTTCGGGTCGCGCGGCCCTTTGCGCTCCGGCTCTGCCGCTGACTTGAGCGCGCCCGGCGCTGCGCCGCCTGTCAGACGCGCCTTCGCCGCTTCAAATTCGTTCGTGTCGTGGACGGGCTTCGCGTTGAGTTGGAGCGAAGGCAGAAGTTGATTGATGGAAGCGACGCGGTTGCCGGGGTCTGGATGATCGCTCAAAAGTTCAGGGGCGCGTTGTCCGCCCTGCTTCTCCAGCGTCTCGAAAAATTTCGCCATGTCGCGCGGGTCGTAACCGGCGGCGGCCATGATGCGCGCGCCTTCGAGATCGGCCTGCGACTCCGCCGTGCGCCCGAACTTGAGAAAGAGCATGTTCGCGCCCGTGCCGCCGATGGAGTTGATGGCCTGTCCGAGGTCTGTGTCGCCGCCCGCGAGCGAGCCGAGAACGTCCAGCCCGCGTTGCGCGACGTAAGCCTTCGACGCCTGATTCGTGCCATGCCGCAAAGCGACGTGCGAAATTTCGTGCGCGATGACGCCCGCCAACTCGCCTTCGTTGCGCGCCGCCGCAATCGTCCCCGCGTTGACGAAGACGAAGCCGCCGGGCAGCGCGAAGGCGTTAATCTCGCGCGTGCCGACGACGGCGAACTGGTACGGGAAGTTGTAGCCCGGCGCTTTTGACGAGAGCTTCACGCCCAACTGTCGCACGTAATTCACGACGGCCTCGTCGCGCACGAGTTGCACCTGTCCCGCGATTTCCTGCGCCGAACGTTTGCCGAGTTCGATGTCCTGATCGGGGCTGAACAAGTTGAACCCGGTCTTGAAGTGCGGCGCGGGTCGCCCGCCGTCGCCACGCGCGTTGTCTCCGCCGGCGTTGTTGTCGCCGCCGGAGAACAAACCACTGCAACTAATCTGCGCGAGCAAAGCCGCGACGAGCAGGATTCGGAACAGGCCATGTGTTCGTCTTTTCATACATTAAGTTCATAACCTTGACGGATGCGCGAGCGCAACTCTGCCGGTCAGGTCTTGCGCTGAAATTCTACAAAAGATTTCGCCAACCGCGTCAAAGCCGTGCCACATACTTCGCGCATTCATCTCGCGTGCTGCGTGGCTTCGTCCGGCGAGCCTCAAAAACTGCCCGTGCTGCATTTATTGCAGGGCGGCCTAAATCTAATAAATGGATTAACTTGACGGGAAAGAATTATTGCTTTAGGGGGCGCGGGGTTGTAATCTCACCTCTCGCGCCTCTGCGTCGAGATTCCTTGCGCTCGCGGCTTCCCGGCATTGAAGTTTCAAGTTCGTATAGACACACGTATCCTGAGGCCGCCGATTGTGTTAACTTTCGGTAGCTGGAGGCTAGTTGAATTCGAGCGGGCTGCTTAGAACAGCGACAGCACGCTTTGCAGGATGTCCAGCGCGACCTGTCTCGCTGAATTAGTCGCGGTGGCAGTGTCCTCTTCTTGCCCTGCGACGGGGGTATCAATCTGTCCCTGCGTGATATGCGCGGACGCGGTCGGCGGGACAAGCGTGGTTTGAATCTCACCCGCAAAGGCGGGAACGGCGAGCGCGCAAGTGAACGCGACCGCGATGCTCAGACGACGTAAGTTTTTCATGTAGTTCTCCTGAATGGTGGATTTCCAGTGGCGGACGGGAGTAAAGTTCCGACCCGGCCATCTGAAACGGGTAACGCGGGTGAATCTTAACAACCTGCCGCGTCGAGATGCGGCCTCTACATTATTACCGACTTTCCAAGAAAGGTAGTCCTCACATGATTATTTCGAGACAGTTGCTCCATGAAATAGCCGACCCGTCCCTGACCCGCGACGAGCGGGCGCGGCTCAGATGCCGTCTCGCCAAAGAATTAGAGGACATCGGGAACTACGACGCCGCGCGCGAGGCGTTGGGCGATTTGTGGCCGGACTTCGGCGCGCGTCCGGTGTTGGATGAACTTGATGAGGCGACAGCGGCGGAAGTGGTGTTGCGCGTCGGTGTCCTCACGGGCTGGCTCGGCAGCACCCAGCAGATCGAGGGGACGCAGGAGACGGCGAAGAACCTGATCAGCGAAAGTATCTCAAGATTCGGGACGTTACAAGACACGGAGAAGGTCGCTGAGGCACAAATGGAACTCGGGCATTGTTACTGGCGCGAGGGTGCTTTAGACGAGGCTCGCGTCTGGCTTAATGAAGCGTTAGGCAAACTGCCCGAAGTGGTAGGAGACGTTAAGGCTGTAACTCTTTTGAGATTGGCTGCGGTTGAAGGTTCAGCAAAGAGATTTAATGATGCCCTGCGGCTAGATATTGAAGCTGCACCGTTATTCGAGAAAAGCACGAGCCACGCGCACAGGGGAAAGTTTCACAATCAATTCGGCTTTGTTCTAAGAAGTCTTAGTAATATAGAAAGACGGCCAGACTACATAGACCACGCTCTGATAGAATACGCGGCGGCCAGTTTCCATTTCGAGCAGGCCGGGCACAGGCGTTATCAAGCCTGCGTCGAAAACAATCTCGGATATTTATTCTGCACGATCAAGAAATTCGACGACGCGCACGAGCATCTCGACCGCGCGCAGGCTCTCTTTACCAGCATGAAAGACAACGTACACACCGCGCAGGTGGACGACACGCGCGCCAAAGTGTTGCTCGCCGAAGGCCGCATCGCCGAAGCCGAGAAACTCGTCCGCACGGCTGTCCAGACGCTTGAGCGCGGCGGGCAGCAATCGCTCTTAGCCGAAGCCCTGACGACGCACGGCCTGACGCTCGCGCGCATGGGCAGCCATCCGCTCGCGCGCCTGACCCTGCAACGCGCCGTCGAGGTCGCGGAGAACGCGGGCGACACGGAAGCGGCGGGGCTGGCCGCACTGACCATCATCGAAGAATTAGGCGAGCATCTGACAGCGCAAGACCTGAGCATCACCTTCGACCACGCCGCGACGCTGCTCTCCACGTCCGGCAACCGCGAACACACGGGACGGCTGGTGGCTTCCTCGCGCCGCGTGCTGTTCCTCGTCGGCTCGCTGCCTGCGCCGCCAACGTGGAAGGACTTTAACTTTTATGACGCGGTCAATCACTATGAGGCTTGTCTCATCGAAGGCGCGTTGAAGGAAGCGGGCGGCAACGTGGCGCGGGCGGCGGACATGCTCGGCGTCGGGCGTCAAAGTCTGGACTCGATGCTGCACAAGGGACGCCATCAAGCCCTCGCGCATCTGCGGACGCCAATCGAGCCGCGCAAACGCAGTTTGATTTTTCGTGACGACTCGGACTGCACTGAGATGCGGACTGTCTCAATCCTTCACGTCGAGGATGATCGCCTCGTGGCGGAGATAATACGAGCCGCGCTCGATGACGAGGGATGGATGGTCGAGACGTGCGGCGACGGCGCGACGGCGTTGGAGCGGCTCGAAAGCGGCGCGCGCTACGACGCGCTGATCTTCGACCACCTGTTGCCAGACACGACCGGCGTCGAGTTAATCCGGCAGACGCGCGAGATGGCGCACCGCCAGCACACGCCCATCATCATGCTCTCCGGCGATGAAGCGGAGACGAGCGCGCGCCGCGCCGGTGCAAATGTGTTTCTGAAAAAGCCCGACGAAGCGTTGCTCATCGCCGAAACGGTCGCCCGCCTGCTCGCACGCAAGTCAAAGCAGCACTAGCAGGGAAATACGAAACTCTTTACAGACGTACTCGCTGGCCTTCTGCTGGTTGTTCCTGCTGCATCTGACTCTTGCTCGTGTGCGGGTCTCGCGCTCTGCATCAATGAGCTTGAGTGATGAGCATTGATCTCCGTCGCTCATCAGGCTGATACACTTCCAAGGCAAGCACGAGTTGTGCTGGCGTGGAATCGCCGCGTGATAACAAAATAAACAATTTCGATTAAAAATATTTCCGGTTTAGTTCTTTTTGTGTTAGCGTAAAGATCCACCAAGGTTTTAGATAGCGAAACGAGTGGGCGATATAGTCCAACCTACTAGAGACGCTCACTATTCATTCAGTCTCATTAACCCATAACACTCAGGGCAAGAACTTTATTAGACCTCTTGCAAAAGTCGGTTGACTGATGCGACAACGTAGCTCAACGGGA
>CAXSFM010000004.1:0-356443 GCA_964236735.1 uncultured Pyrinomonadaceae bacterium | reverse complement strand
ACAAGTAATCATATCAAGCATTATATCGCTGTCTGCTTTGATTTAGACAGTCCCTTTGAATAATACGTCTTTTGTTTACGACCACTATACACTACGCTGGAGACTCACTTGACAGCGGCGCGACGACGGGCGTATAAGCGCGTCTGTCAATGCGTGGAGAGTTAAAGCGACTTGCGGCCACGTAAAATAAACTGCTAAACAGCTCGGCGCTTTCCTGGCCGTCACTTCTACTGCGACAGAAGTCCCGCGTTGTTTGGCGCGGGCTTTTCTTTTTGGCATGTCCCACAACATTCTCAACAATTAAAAGTGTCGCCGACTTTTCGCGCCTTTATCAACCATAAACTATCGAATATTGCCATGGATAATTTTAGAGATTTACTGGAAAGCAATCGCATCACGGTCTTCGACGGGGCGATGGGAACGATGCTCTACACCAAAGGCATCTACATCAATCGCTCGTACGATGAGTTGAATTTGACTGCGCCCGACCTCGTGCGCGAAGTGCATGAAGAGTACATCCGCGCCGGCGCTGAAATCGTCGAGACCAACACCTACGGAGCGACCGCGCCCAAGCTGCAACAATACGGACTCGAAGGCAGCCTGCGTCTCATCAACATCGCCGCCGCGAGGCTCGCGCGCGAAGCCGCCGACGACAGAGCTTATGTCGCCGGCGCGGTCGGCCCGCTCGGTCTTCGCATCGAGCCTTACGGCCCGACATCTTTTGAAGAAGCGAAGGATTTATTCAAGGAGCAAATCTCAGCCCTGCTCGAAGGCGACGTTGACCTCTTCGCGCTCGAAACTTTCTCCGACATTTCCGAGATGCGACAGGCCATGCGCGCCGTCCGCGAATTGTGCGACCTGCCCATCGTGGCGCAGATGACCATCTCGATGGATGGCAATACCTCTTTCGGCACGACGCCCGAAGTCTTCACGAATCGTCTCGACGAATGGGGCGCGGACGTGATCGGTCTCAACTGCGGTGTCGGCCCGGCCATCGTTCTCTCCGCGATTGAGAAGATGCACGGCGTAACGCGCAAAAAACTCTCCGCGCAACCGAACGCGGGGCTACCGCGCGACGTGCAAGGGCGACAGTTTTATATGTGCTCGCCCGAATACATGGCGAAGTACGCCAAGCGTCTGATGCAGGCGGGCGTCACCTTCATCGGCGGCTGTTGCGGCACGACGCCCGCGCACATCAAGCTCATCTCGGACGCTGCGCGCGCCATCTCGCCGCGCCTGCAACGCGCGACCGTGCCGTCGTCTTACGCGCCCGCGCGCGTCGAGGAGTTGACGCCCGCCGACATTCAAATCGTGCCGCCCGAAGAGCGTTCCAACTGGTCGCGCCGCATCGTCAACGGTGAGTTCGTGACGACGGTTGAAGTGCTTCCGCCGAAAGGCTGCGACGCGGCGAAGACGCTTGAGCAAATCAAACTCTTGAAGACGGCGGGCGTCAACGCCGTCAACATTCCCGACGGCCCGCGCGCGCAGACGCGCATGAGCGCGCAGGCCACTGCCATCCTGGTCGAGCGCGAGATAGGACTCGAAGCCGTCCTCCATTATTGCTGCCGCGACCGCAACCTGCTCGGCATGATGTCAGACTTGCTCGGCGCGGCGGCTCTGGGTTTGCGTAACTTGCTGCTCATCACCGGCGACCCGCCGAAGATGGGGCCGTACCCGGACGCCACCGCCGTCTTCGACATTGATTCCATCGGACTGACTAACATGGTCAACAAGCTCAATCACGGACTCGATCTCGGCAACAATCCGATTGGCTGCCCGACTTCCTTTTGCATCGGCGTCGGCGTCAATCCCGGCGCGCTCAACCTCGAAGAGGAAATCAAACGCTTCGAGTACAAGGTCGAAGCCGGCGCGGAGTTCGCCATCACGCAGCCCGTCTTCGACGTGGCGCAACTGCGCGACTTTCTCAAACGCATCGAGCACGTCCGCATCCCCGTCGTCGCGGGCATCTGGCCGCTCGTCTCGTATCGCAACGCCGAATTTTTACACAACGAAGTGCCCGGCGTGCGCGTCACCGCCTCTATCATGGAAAGGATGCGTCTCGCGTCGGACAAAGGAAAAGATTTCGCGCGCGACGAAGGACTCCAGATCGCACGCGAGTCGCTGCTCGAAGTCCGTGACTTGATACAGGGCGTGCAAGTCTCCGCGCCTTTCAATAACGTCCGCTACGCGCTCGAAGTCTTCGAGGCTTTGCCGGAATTCAGTCGAGCAAAAGAGGGTAACGCGCTCGCCACTACACAGAACTGACAGCACGCTTCCACCTCGTAAATTTTTCTTGCCTTTTTTGAAGTAAGTTGTAGAATGCGCGCGTTCGAGCCGAACAACTTAACGCGCTTCTCATAACCTCAGTCATCGCAACATAATTTTTAACTTGAGCGCGTCAGTTTTCGCAGACGTTCGTAGATTAGGCGATGCCTTTTCCAATGGGTATCGCAAATAATTACCGCCAACCTCATCGTGTCAACTCTCCACTAGCTGACACTGAAAAAGGAGTATCGCCTTGACTATTCACACAAGGCTTCTCGTCTTCGTCTTCACTGTAAGCACCGTATTGTGTCTCGTTGCCTCCAACGTCAACTCGCAGAGCGACGCTTTGCGCCGCGTGACACAGACGCCGCCGGAAACTTTCAATCTCAATCCAACCTTGAGCGGCGACGGCAAGCGCGTCGTCTTCGAGTCGAACACTGATGTCGCAGCTACGGGCAGCCTGCATTCATTCCATGCCGTCGCCGCCAATCTATCTTCAGAGCCGGCGTCTTTCACGGAGTTGGCCTCGTCGCGCGCTCCCGCGCCTGCCGTCTCGCAGGACGGTGCGCGCATGGCCTTTGCCTCCAACAATGACCCGCTTGGAGAAAATTCGGACGGCAATTCTGAAATCTTTTTTCACGACGGCGCGCAACTCAAACAACTCACGCACACGTTTGCCGACGATCCATCGCGCCGCGCCACGCAAGGCTCCTTTCGCCCTTCCATTTCCGATGATGGAAAGCTCGTTGCCTTCTCTTCCAACCGCAATCTCAGCGGTGATAACACGGACAGCAATTCAGAAATCTTTCTCTTCGACGCTTCCACTTCGACGCTCGCGCAAATCACTAACAGCGTCAACGAAGCCGGCGCATCCGACGCGAAAATCAGCGGCGATGGCTCGCGCGTCGCTTTCATCCACGATAGCTCGCCAGCCGGGTCAACGACACGCGATCTCGTCATCCGCGAACTGTCTCTCGGCGCATCACGTACCGTCGTCTCTGCGGCGGAAGGACTCGCGCTGGCCTACGGTCGCGCGATCAGCGACGATGGCGCGCGCGTGGTTTATGCGTCGAGTACGAACGCCAATACGAGTCAGGTTTTTCTCTACGACGGGCGCAACAATCTCGTCCGCCAACTGACATCGCTCGGCTCTCGCGTGAGCGATGTCAGTTTGCAGCCGGCCATCAGCGGCGACGGCACGCGCATCGCTTTCGCCACGCGCCGCAGCGTGATTAGCGGCGGCAACAGCGACTCAAGCGTCGAGCTTTATCTCTACGACATTCCCGCCAGCGCGCTCTCGCGCATCACGAGCGCGCCCGCGCAGGCGACCGCCGAGATTATTTCGTCGCTCAATGACGACGGAACGCTCGTCGCTTTCAATTTTCCGCGCGTCCTCTCCGACCCCGACACGTCCGCCGACTTCGCCAACAATTCCGAGATTTATGTTGCGACACTGCCAATTCGCGCGCCTTTCGAGACCGGATTAAAAATCTTCAACGGCGCATCATTCGATAAGTCGCCATCGCAGGCAGGTACAGTCGCGCCCGATTCCATCGCCATCATCACCGGAGCGCATCTCGCACTGTCGAGCGTCGAAGCCGTGCGTCAAGCTGACTATTCGTTTCCGTTCAACCTTCAAGGCACAACGGTGAAGGTCAACAATCGCGAGGCGCAAATTTTCTACGTCTCTCCCACGCAAATCAATTTTCACATCCCGCGCGAGACGGAAACGGGCGCGGCGCAAGTCGTCGTGCGTAACCCGGACGGCCTTGAGATTCACGGGACGGTGAAGGTCGCGAGCGTCGCGCCCGGCCTCTTCACCTTGAACAGCACGGGAAGCGGCGAGGCCGTCGCGCTTGATGGCGGCACGCTCCAGCGCGGCCCGTTCGACGCGCTCGACTATCGCGGCGACCCGCGCCGTCTCATCCTATTCGGCACGGGCGTGCGCGGCAGTTCAAACGTCACCGTCACCGTCGGCGGGCGCAGTCTCAAAGTTGAAAATGTCGTCGCTTCAACGGACTTGCCCGGCCTCGACGAAATACACGTCGCCCTCTCTTCAAGTTTGAAGGGCGCGGGAAATTCAACGCTCAACCTGCGCGGCGACGGAGCGCAGAGCAATTCTTCGACGCTCATCATCACGAACAACGGTGGCAGCCCGCGACCCGCCAAAATCAGCGTCACGCCAAACACTAAAACCATTCCGGTCGGCGGCAACGCTCAATTCACAGCGACGGTGTACGACGCGAATGATGAGGAAATCAAGGACGCGCAAATTTCTTTTTCATCCAGCGACATGTCCATCGTCAACGTCAATATCGCCGGACTCGCGACGGGCTCAAGCGTGGGAGTTGTCTCTGTGTTGGCGACGAGCGGAAACGCCTCTGCATCCGCGCAGTTGAACGTTGTCGCGCGCACGCTCGTCATCAACGAAGTTCTTTTTGATCCTCCCGATGGCGTCGCCGGTGACGCCAACCACGACGGCATGCGGAGCGGTTCGGACGATGAGTTTGTCGAACTCGTTAACGCCACCGGCGACGCGCTCGACGTGTCAGGCTGGACGCTCCGCACGCGCTCGCTCAACGGCACGACGGAGACGGCGCGCCACACTTTCCCCATCAACACACTCATTCCTGCCAATGACGCCTGCGTCCTTTTCGGCGGCGGCAGTTTCGACGCGAACGATCCAATCTTCGGCGGCGCGCAGGCCGGCAAAGTTTCGTCGAGCGGGCTGTCGCTCACCAACGCCGGGCTATACATTCTCGTGCGCGACGCGGCGGGCAATCTCGTCACGCAAGTCAGTTATGGGACTGCCGATGAAATTGCGGGCGGAGATAATGTTGACCAATCCATCACGCGCGCGCCCGACATCGCTGGCGCGTTTGCACGCCACACGACGGCGAGTGACAAAAAGTTTTCACCCGGCACGAAAGCCGACGGCAATTTCTTCGCGCCGCATGACAGTCACCTGACGCGCGTTCAACTTTTGCCCGTCTCGCAGGAAATTACAGAAGGCGAGACGGCGCAGTTCAACGCGCAGGCGTTCGATCAATTCGGACGCGCGATGAACAATGTCGCCATCAACTTTACTTCAAGCGACACAAACGTGGCGGTCATTGATCGCACGACGACTGATGAAAATAACAACCTCATCACGGTCTTCGTGCGTGGCCTTCATGCGGGCGCGACGCAGATTGTCGCCACTGCCGGCGATGGCGCGTTGATGGTCGCGAGCGCGCCTTCGACTTTGAATGTGAAGGCATTGCCGCCAAAAGTTATGCGCGTTGAAGTCACGCCCGCTTCATTCACAGTCAATCGCGGCGGGACTCAGCAATTCATCGCTACGGCTTACGGCGAGAACAATCAGATTATTCCCAATATCGTATTCTCTTGGGAGTCCGACAATGCGGCGGTGGCTGCTGTTTCCGCAGACGGCTTGGCTCGCGGCTCGGGCGTCGGCAGCGTCCGTCTCACAGCCACGACGGATGACGGACGCGGCGGTCGCGTCACCGGCGCAGCCGCGCTCACCGTGCGCGTGCCGCTCATCATCAACGAACTGCTGGCCGACGTGCCGCCGGATAATTCGGCGACGACGGAAATCGAAGGCGATGCCAATCGTGATGGAGTTCGCAGCAGCGATGACGATGAGTTCATCGAGCTTTTCAACAACTCCGATGCTGCGATTGATCTTTCCGGCATTCGCATCTCCGACGCCACGACGACGCGCTACACTTTCCCCAGCGGGACGAGCCTCGCGGCAGGCAAAGCCCTCGTCATTTTCGGCGGCGGCACGCCTCCCGTCAACGATCCGAATTTCGGCGGAGCGATGATATTCACGACTTCCTCACTTAGCCTCAACGACACCGGCGACACAGTAACGCTTAAACTCTCCGTCGCTAATTCGGATGTCACTATCGCCGCTTTGACTTACGGCGCTTCCGGCACAGTCGCCGCGCCGGGCGATCAATCGGTGACGCGCTCGCCCGATGTGAGCGTCAATCTTGACGGCGGAAATTTCGTGCCGCATAAGACCGCGCAGTTCGCTTCAGGGCGCAGCTTCTCGCCCGGCACGCGCACGGACGGGACGCCCTTCGGCTCGCCCAATGTCTCGCGCATCGAAGTCACGCCCACAACCACTTCAATTGAAATCGGCGCGACGCAAACTTTCAACGCACGCGCTTTCGGCATCACGAACGGCGTGGAGTCTGAAATCGCCTCCGTCTCTTTCGTCTGGGATTCGAGCGATGCGGGCACAGCGACCGTTTCGCCAACCATCGGCGTCTCGACGAGCGCGAAGGCCATCGCCGCAGGCAATACCGTGATTCGCGCACGCGCCGGACAGACGGAAGGCACGGCTCCTTTAACCGTCAATCCGCCTCCGCCTGTCCTGACCAAAGTGCGCCTCACGCCAGCATCAGCATCCATCAGCGTCGGAGCCATGCAGGTATTTAACGCGCAGGCTCTCGACCAGTACGATCATGCGATGAGCGGCGTCCAGATCACTTTCGCATCGAGCAACACCAACGTCGCCACCATCGAGTCTGCGACCTCCGACGTGAGCGCAGGCTCCGGCAGCGCGACGTTAAAAGGACAAGCGCAAGGGACATCACAAATCACTGCCAATGGCGCAGACGCCACACACACGGTCAACAGCGATCCATCGTCGTTAATCGTCATCACGCCAACACCCACGCCGACTCCTACACCCACGCCGAGTCCGACGCCGACATCAACACCGACGCCTTCTCCGACCCCTTCACCAACGCCGACGCCTTCTCCGGTGACTGCAATCGTCGTCAGCCAGATTTACGGCGGCGCAGGTTGCACGACTGCCGGATGCTCGCCTTACAAAAACGATTTTATCGAACTCTTCAATCGCGGCTCCGCGCCGGTTTCGTTGAATGGTTGGTCTGTGCAATACAGCGCGGCCACGAGCGCGACGTGGTCGGTGACAAATCTGTTGAATCTGACTCTACAGCCGGGGCAGTATTATCTCGTGCAGGAAGCGGGCAACGCGAACGGGGTCAACTCGCTCCCCGCACCCGACGCGACCGGCGCTATCGCCTTGAGCGCGACGGCTGGCAAGGTCGCGCTCGTCAACACGACGACGGCACTTACCGGAACGTGCCCGGCGACCGCATCAATCGTTGATCTCGTCGGCTACGGCAGTACGGCTAACTGCTCAGAGACTTTGCCGGCTCCCGCTCCAGCCACGACGACCGCTGACGTGAGAAAGAACGGCGGCTGTACCGACACCGGCAACAACTCCGCAGACTTCAGCGTCGCCGCGCCCAACCCGCGCAACAGCCTCTCGCCAATCTCGACTTGCGCCGGCTCATCAAGCTCGACGAGTGCCGGCGAACCCTTCGACGCGCCGGGACAGACGCTGTTTGCAGCACATTCGCCGATGCTGTTTACAACTCAGTCCTGGCATCTCTCAAAAAACATTTCAACGCTCGACGCGCTCAGTGCATGGCAATTATTTACGGCGCACGAATCGTCCGACGTTGATTTCTACGCAACGCATTTGCCGACCGTCGAGAAGGCAAACGAAAGCCCGCCGCTTCTTCATCTTGAAAAATAAGCGGCGGGCTTCAGAAGTTTCAGTTGAGGTTAACGCACGACGCCCGTCACAGGGCTTGACGCGCTCGCGTAGAGACGCTTCGGCATCCGCCCTGCGAGATATGCGAGCCGTCCGGCTTCGATGGCGAGACGCATGGCGCGCGCCATCCCCTCAGAATTTCCGGCTTCGGCAATCGCCGTATTCATCAACACCGCATCCGCGCCCAACTCCATCGCGACCGCCGCGTCGCTCGCCGTCCCGACTCCCGCATCAACGATGATCGTCGCGTCCGGCAACTGCTCGCGCATGATGGCGAGGTTCGCGGGATTCTGCACGCCGAGTCCCGAACCGATGGGTGCGGCCAGTGGCATCACGCACGCGCACCCCGCGTCCAATAATTTTTTCGCCATGATCAGATCGTCCGTGAAATAAGGAAGCACCGCGAAGCCCTCTTTGACGAGGACGCGCGCCGCTTCCAATGTCTGCTCGTTGTCGGGAAAGAGCGTCACGGGATCGCCGATCACTTCGAGTTTGATGAGATTAGTTTGCAGAGCCTCGCGCGCCAGACGCGCCGTGCGGATGGCTTCCTGCGCGTTATAACAACCCGCCGTGTTCGGCAGGATGATGAGCGCGGGGTCAAGGTGATCGAGAAAAGATTCCGCGCTCCGGTCGAGCGGAACGCGCCGCACTGCCACCGTCACCATCTCCGCGCCCGACGCGCGATGCGCCCTCTTCATCTCATCATAGCTTCGATATTTGCCCGTCCCGATAATGAGGCGCGAAGTGAAAACGTGCCCCGCTATTTCCAGTTTCTCGACAGACGCGACGATGGTCGTTGACATAAAATTTAAGTCTATAGCGATTCTCAAATGGATGCGACTTCCTGTCAGTACCACATGCGGTAGCGGGTGGGTGCTTCCTTATCAAGTCACCCACCCGCTATCGCAGGTGGTACTGACAAGTCGCTCTCTCGATAGTCGCACTCAATTGCTAACCGCTATAAACGATGCCTTTCTCAAAATTTATCCGGCTGCTGAATTTACACCGCACGCCTGAGAAACTGAAAGCGCGACGCACAATTTGATTCTGCGAGCAAAAGATAGTTTTATTTTTTTGAGTGAGAGCGTGCCGGAGAAAATTTCAAACGCGACCGCCGCCGACGAAATGCACAATTTCTATCCGGTCATCTTCCGCGAGCGAGACGCGCGGCCATTCTGTGCGGCGCACAACTTCGTAATTGTATTCGACGGCGATTCGCGCGGGCGCGAGCGCGAGCGCCTCGATTAACTTTTCGAGCGTGACGCCGTCCGGCACTTCCTTCGGCTCACCGTTCAAGACAACTTTCAAGCAGGCTTTATCCTTATGTGTGATGAATGATGCGACGGAGTTCCGCATGATCTTCGCCTACTTCGGTGCGAATGATGATGGCGGCACGGCCTGTCGTGAAACGCGGCAGCAAAGCGCGAATGACGGCGAGACCTTCCGCGTCCGTCTGCGTCTCCAAAATCATCGGGCGAAATGTCGTGCCGAGAACTTTGATCGTGACGCTCGCGTCCGCGATGGAGAGTTGGCCGCCTGCGCCGCGCCCGACGTGAATCTTAATCGTCGCCAACTGTCCGGCGCGAAATTCGCCCTCATCGTCCAGCAGATGCAGATACAATTCTTCGTCGGCGGAATCGTCAACGGCGCGTTCCTCAATCAACAACGCTGGCGCGCTTTCTTCTCTTTTGTAACGAGTTGTCTCTGAAACACTCGGAGTCGTCAGAGGTTCGGCGATGGGCGTCGAAGGTGACAACGTTGACGGCGCGAAAACATACGGGTCATAAGAGAGGCTGGCGGGGCCAATGATGATTTCCTCTCCATTTAGCTCCGGCAGTTTACTCTCAGTCGGCTTCGGCTGGCTCTCAATCTGCTTCGACGCTTCTTCCGCACTTCGCGTCACGTCGCGCCCAGCCATGCGTTTGAGGTCTTCGATGCGACCGGCGCTGATGGCGGCGCAGATTAGTTTGTGCTGGCGATGAAGACGCTCAATGAGTTTTTTTTCGTCGAAGCCGGTATCAATCAAGTCTTGATAAGGCGAACGCTTGCTCGCCAGAATCGCGCCGCCGACATAGACGAGCGAAAGGACGAGCGGTGTGTCGAGTCCTTTGTCTTCCGTCTGGACGTGATAAGTCGTGCCTTCGTGCTGTATGTCTGTGTTGAATCCGGTAATCACGTATCTTAGATGTGTTCGCTTCAGCGGGGTATAAATGGAGGAAGTCAGACGCCCGTTCGTGGGCTAAATTGACAGTAACATAAGCGTTTGAAGCTGGTCAATCTCGTTGTTTTTAAGGGCTTTGCATCGCCTGAGAGTTCTCTTGACACCCCTTCTGCCTTCGACTAGGATACGCCTGTAACAAGATTCTCAAACAGTGTGGCGGCTCGAAAGCGAGCTAACTTTTCAGTGTTCACTGAGAGGAGGCCGGTGTGTTTGATTTAACCTCCTATTTGCCTGTTTTGCTCATGTTTCTGGTGGCCGTCGGGTTTGCCGGCGGCAACGTGCTGCTTTCGCAATACGTCGGGCAGCACAAAGCGACGCGCACTAAAACGATGCCTTACGAGTGCGGCAAAGACCCCGTCGGCTCGGCGCGCGAACGCTTCTCCGTCAAGTTTTATTTGATCGCGATGATCTTCATTCTCTTCGACATCGAGTTGATTTTTATGATGCCGTGGGCGGTCGTTTTCAAAAAGCTGACGCTTCAAGATGGACTCGGCTCGCTGGCTTATTACGAGATGATGCTGTTCGTTTTGTTGCTGCTCGTCGGTTACGTATATGTCTGGAAGAAAGGTCTGTTCGAGTGGAGCGAGCGCGCGCGCCATGAAGCCGTCGCCGAAGCTCAAGCCTTGATTGTTCTTGAGAACAGACAGAAGGCCGTCGCAGCTCAACAAGACGCCGCCCGCGCCGCTTAAAGGATCAAGCTTTATGGGTTTGGAAAGTTTACTGGTTGACGCGCTGCCCGAAGTCTTAACGACGCAGTTGGACTCGCTCGTCAACTGGGCGCGCAAGTCGAGTCTGTGGCCGGCGACGTTCGGCCTCGCCTGCTGCGCCATCGAAATGATGAACGCCACTTCTTCGCGCAATGACCTCGCGCGCTTCGGCGCTGAAGTTTTTCGCGCCAGCCCGCGACAAGCCGACGTGATGATCGTCTCAGGCCGCGTCTCGCGCAAGATGGCTCCGGTGCTGCGTCGCATTTACGACCAGATGCCGGAACCGAAATGGGTCATCTCAATGGGCGCGTGCGCGACTTCCGGCGGCGTTTTCGACAACTACGCCATCGTGCAGGGCGTGGACAAAGTAGTGCCGGTGGATGTGTACATTCCAGGCTGCCCGCCGCGCCCAGAAATGCTTATTCATGCCGTGATGATGTTGCAGGACAAGGTTTCTAAAGAGACTCTGCGCGACCGTCGCGACGTTGCGCCGCGCGATGCTTTCGAGGCCGTCCCGCCGGGCACGCTGCCCGCGACCGGCGTCTCCGCCGTCAATGAATCGGCGGCGCAAGGTGAGACTCCGCGTCCATACACCATCGCATCAAGACACGAACGCCGGCGTTCATCCTGAATCGTTAGCTGGTCAAAGATTGCGCGAGCAGGAGAGCGTTTTTTAGCGCGCTGCCATTCACAACTCAACTGACACAAAAAACTATGTCACAGGATATTGAGCGCGAAAAACAGATCGAGACGGCAGCCGTCAATACGTTGAGCGTCTATCCCGTCCCGTCATCCGCTGCGCTTGAGTCTCTCAAAAGCGAGCATCCCGATTGGGTCAGCGAAGTCAGACATTTGCTTGGTGAAATCACTATCATCGTGCCCCGCGAGCATATTTTAGAGTTTTGCGGCCATCTCAAAACATCGCCGGACTTTCATTTCAACCTTCTCTCAGACATCTGCGGCGCGGATCGCGGGCAGGAAGAAGAGCCGCGCTTCGAGGTTAACTATCATCTCTTCTCGACCACGAAATTTCACAGATTGCGTCTAAAAGTTTTACTCAATGAAGACGACGTGCATGTCCCCAGCGTGACCGGCCTCTGGCGCACGGCGAACTGGCACGAGCGCGAGACATTCGATCTGTTCGGCGTCGTCTTCGACGGGCATCCAGACCTGCGACGCATACTTTTACCCGACGACTGGCAAGGCCACGCGCTTCGTAAAGATTTCCCCTTGCGCGGGTACGAGCCGTACAGCCTGACCTAAAAACAATGTTGCCAGATGAGCACAAGAATTAATCCAATTTTAACTGTTGCTGATCTTGCCGTGTTGCCTGACGACGGCAAACGGTACGAGATTATCGAAGGAGACTTGCACGTGTCACGCGCCCCTCACCTTGTACATCAAGTTGTTCTCTCCAATTTGCTCTACGTCATCAAGGAATATCTGCACCGTAATCCAATCGGCAGAATTCTCCCGGAGGTCGGCGTTTTTTTAAGCGAGCAGGACGCGGTTATTCCCGATCTTGCTTTCGTCGCCATTGATAGATTTTACCGAATCATTGACGGCGGGAAGTTGTTTGAGGCTCCCGATTTGGCTATCGAGATACAGTCAGGTGGCGCAGAAAATGAACGGAGGGATCGAGTCGTCAAACGTCACCTGTATGGTAAACATGGCGTCAAGGAATACTGGATCGTGAACTGGGAGATGGGCACCATCGAGCAATACGAATTGAAAGATAGCGGGCTGGAGTTGCGTGCTTCTCTCACCGATCAAGACGAATTGACCAGCCCCTTGCTGCCCGGCTTCAAAACTTCCGTCGTGAGACTTTTCGACGTTTAGTCTGGTGTATATTGATGAGCGCAACAACAAACTTGCCGCCGCAGTTCGAGGTCGTGGATCGTCCGCTGGATACGCAGATGACGATCTCGATGGGACCGCAGCATCCTTCCACGCACGGCGTGCTGCGCCTCGAACTCGTGCTCGACGGAGAGATGATTATCAAATGCACGCCGGACATCGGCTATCTCCATACGGGGATGGAAAAGCTCTTTGAGTATAAGAAGTACCAGCAGGGCATCGTCATCACAGACCGGATGGATTATCTCAATCCGCTCGGCAACAACCTCGTCTATGTGATGGCGGTCGAGAAGCTGCTCGGCATCGAGATACCTGAGCGCGCGCAAGTCATCCGCGTGCTTTTTTGCGAGTTGCAGCGCATCGCCTCGCATCTCGTCTGGTTGGGAACGCACGCGCTCGACATCGGCGCGATGTCAGTCTTCTTCTACGCCTTTCGCGAGCGCGAGAAAATTCTCAACTTGATTGAAGCCGCTTCGGGCGGTCGGCTGACGCCTTCTTACTTCCGCATCGGCGGCTTGATGATGGACATCCCCGCCGGTTTCGAGCGTCGTTGCAAACAGTTCACGGACGACTTCCCCTACGCGCTCGGCGAGTTTCATTCCCTGCTTTCCGGCAACAGGATTTTCCAGAATCGCACGAAGGGCGTCGGCATCATTTCAGCCGAAGACGCGATTGATCTCGGACTGACCGGCCCGTCGCTGCGCGGAAGCGGCATCGCGCTCGACCTGCGCCGCGCCAATCCGTATTCGGGTTACGAGAAATACGATTTCGACATTCCCGTCGAGCCTGACGGCGACGTGTGGGCGCGTTACATGGTGCGTATGCGCGAGATGGCGGAGTCGCACAAGATCGTCGTGCAGGCCATCTCGCGTCTCAAGCCCGGTTCAGTCAAAGCGGACGCGCCGAAGATCGTGTTGCCCGACCGTGAAGCGATGAAGACGCACATGGACGCGCTCATCCATCACTTTTTAATCGTCGCCGAGGGCTTCAACGTCCCGGCGGGTGAAGTCTATCATCCGATAGAAGCGTCGAAGGGCGAACTCGGTTGCTACATCAAATCCGACGGCGGCCCCAAGCCCGCGCGCGTACACTTTCGCGGCCCCAGCTTTGTCAATCTCTCTGCGCTGCCCTACATGGTTGACGGCGAGATGGTCGCCGACGTGGTCGCCGTCATCGGCTCGATAGACATCGTGCTTGGAGAAATAGACAGATAGAGTGATGAGTGATGAGTGATGAGTGATGAGCAAAACATGCTTCTTACTCATCACTCATCACTCATCACTCATCACTTGAGTGTATGAGCCAGCAATTTTTGCCAGACAATCCGCTGCCGCAGGAAGTTCATGTACCGGACGAGATCGCGGTTTTTTCGCCTGCGGTCGAGGCGGAGATTGACGGCCATCTGGTGAAATATCCGGTCGTGCGTTCGGCGATTCTGCCGATTATGTTTGTCGTGCAGCGCGAACGCGGTGGCTATCTCGACCCGCCGGGCGTGGCTTATCTGGCGAATAGATTAGGCGTGCGAATCACCGACATCTGGGAGGTCGCGACCTTCTATTCGATGATTAACACGGAGCCTGTCGGCAAGTATCACTTGCAGATATGCAAGACGCTCTCGTGCAAGATTCTCGGCGCAGGCACGATCACTAACCACTGCACCAAACGTCTCGGCATCAAGCCGGGCGAGACGTCCGCCGATCAAATGTTCACCATCTCCGAAGTTGAGTGTCTCGGCTCCTGCGGCACTGCGCCGATGATGCAGATCGGTTTTGATTATTACGAGAATCTAACCACGGCGCGCGTTGATGAAATAATCGAGAAGTGCCAAAGCGGCGAGTTATCAAACGGCGTCCGTTAAGTTTTAACGTGACTTGCAGAAGTTGGATTTTTATACTTACTTGTTGGAACTCTTTTGTAGTCATCCAGCCGTCGTCAACAAACTGCCGGCTAATGACTACTGGCTACTGACTACTGCTTATGTTCATCGGAGCTATCGGCTGCGAACCGCTGCAACTGGCGCGCGTCCATTTTGAGGACTCGCATACGCTTGACGTGTATCGCAAAAACGGCGGCTATGTCGCGCTCAAGAAAGTGCTTGACGGCATGTCGCCGGACGACGTGATCGGCGAGATGAAAAAGTCTGCCCTTCGCGGGCGCGGCGGCGCGGGTTTTCCGACGGGCATGAAGTGGAGTTTCGTGCCCAAGGACTCAGTGAAGCCGAAGTACGTTGTCTGCAACGCCGACGAATCCGAGCCGGGCACTTTCAAGGATCGCTATCTGATGGAGCGCGACCCGCACATGCTCATCGAAGGCATGTTGATCGCAGCTTACGCGCTCGGCTCGAAGACTTGTTACATCTACACGCGCGGCGAGTATCGCTATCTCATCGAAATCATGGATCGCGCGATTGAAGAGGCGCGCGCCGCCGGACTCGTCGGCGACAAAGTTCTCGGCACAGACTTTTCTTGCGAAGTCTTCACACATAGCGGCGCGGGCGCGTATATCTGCGGCGAAGAGACGGCCTTGCTCAATTCGCTCGAAGGCCTGCGCGGACACCCGCGCATGAAGCCGCCTTTCCCTGCCATCGCCGGTCTCTATGGATGCCCGACGGTGGTTAACAACGTCGAGACGCTGACCGCCGTGCCCGACATCATCAAGATGGGCGGCGAGGCGTGGCAAAAACTCGGCACGGAAAAAAGCGGCGGGACGAAAGTGTGGTCAGTCTCCGGCCACGTCGCGCGTCCCGGCGTCTATGAACTTCCACTGGGCTACGACGACATGGAAAAGTTCATCATGGAAGACTGCGGCGGCATCACCAACGGGCGGCAATTGAAGGCCGTGATTCCCGGCGGCTCCAGCGTCTATATCATGCCGGCCTCCGACATCATCGGCAAAAAAGTGTTGATGGACTACGAGGGACTCGTCGCCGCCGGCTCGATGGTCGGCTCCGGCGGTTTCATCGTGATGGACGACACGGTTGATATTTTCGAGTCCACGAAAAATCTGACGGAGTTTTACAAGCACGAGTCCTGCGGTTGGTGTACGCCCTGCCGCGAAGGGACTGACTGGCTTGTCAAAGTTTTCAAACGCATCGCGCGCGGCGAAGGCCGGCCCGACGACGCGCAACTCCTGCTCGACATCGTGGACAACATCGAAGGCAAATCATTCTGTCCGCTCGGCGACGCGGCATCTTGGCCGATTCAGTCAGCGATTAAGAAGTTTCCCGAAGACTTCAAACGTCACTTGTTGCCCATGACAAACGGCAATAATGCTGGCAAAGATGGATTGCCGACAATCTAAGAGCAGCCTGCGTATCGTGATGCCAGATATTTTTATCTACGGAGAACCCGATGATCTTCAAGGTAACGATTGATCGAGATGAAGATGGTGTTTGGATCGTTGAGTGCCCTTCCATACCGGGCTGCGTCAGTCAGGGGAAGACCAGAGAAGAAGCACTGGAAAACGTTAAGGATGCGATTGCATTGTGTCTGCAAGTGAGAGCGGAGAAGGGCTATCCTCTGACGATTGAAACGCGACAAGTTGAGTTGAATGCGTCAAGTAGATAGCAAACGTCACTCGATTAAGGAAATAGCGATGAAAATTTCATGGACTCAAGTGAATGACGGCGACGACAAATCAATTGAAGCAGAGATATGTTTTCACAATGACGAACAAACAAAAATCCTTCACACTTTGACTGTTGTTGTAGATAACCCTGACAAATATATTGATCGTAAAACAGCCATGCGATTAGGCGGTGGCAAGAAGGCGTTAGATGAAATCATCCCAGCATTACAGGCACACCTTACCGAATCTCTGAAAACAGAATACCAATTGGAGATGGAAGCTAAGGCGAAGGCCGATACGGAATAACGATTACATAATAACCGTTAAATTCTTATGCCAGCAGAAGCAATCAAAGTCATTATCAACGGGCGGTCGGTCGAGACCGAAAAAGGCGCGCGGCTCATTGACGTGTGCCGCGAAAACGGCTCCGCCATTCCCTCTTTTTGTTACTACTCGGACTTGGCGTTACAGGCTTCGTGCCGCATGTGTCTCGTGCGAATCGAGAAGATGCCGAAGCTCCAGACCTCTTGCACCATCACCTGCACGGACGGGATGAACGTTACCACCGAGAGCGAAGAAATCGAGAAGGCGCAGCGCGGGATGGTCGAGTTTCTGCTCGCCAATCACCCGCTCGACTGCCCCGTCTGTGATCGCGGCGGCGAGTGTGAGTTGCAGGAAATGGTTTTCGATTGGGGCGGACTCGAAGAGCGTTTTACCGAGAAGAAAAATTACGCGGCGGAAAAGTTCCTCTCCCCGATGGTCGCCAACGACTCGCAACGTTGCATCCTGTGTAAACGCTGCACGCGCGTCTGCGACGAGTGGATGGGCGAAGACGCGATTGAAGCAGGCGGGCGCGGCGCGCATACCGTCATCGGAACTTACGGCGGCTGGCTCAACTGCTCGCAATGCGGCAACTGCATCGAAGTCTGCCCGACGGGAACTCTCCTCGACGCCACCTATCGCCACCAGACGCGCCCGTGGGAACTGAGCCGCACGACTTCAACCTGCACGTTTTGCTCGGACGGCTGCCAGCTTTCACTCGGCTCGCGCGCCGGCGAAGTGATGCGCGCCGTCGCACGCGACCGTTACGTCAACGGCATCAACGGCGAATTTCTTTGCATCAAGGGACGCTTCGCGCATCCGTTCGTCAACCATGAAGAGCGTCTGCGAACGCCGATGATTCGCTACAAAAAAGGCGGCAGGCTCGTGCCCGCAACGTGGGATGAAGCGATTCGTTTCGCGGCGTCAAAACTTCAATCAGTGAAGGAAGCGCACGGCGGGCAGTCCATCGGCATCGTCGGCAGCCCGCGCCTCACGAACGAGGCGAATTACACGCTGATGAAATTCGCGCGCGAAGTCGTCGGCACAAACAACTACACGGCGACGGAGGCTTTCTCGCTCGTTCCCTTCTTCGAGCATCTCAGCGCGCCGCTCGCCACGCACAAAGACATCCGCCACGCGCAAACCATCGTGCTCATCGGCGGCGAGCCGGAAGAATTGCAGCCGCTCACCGGGCGGCAGATGCGTCAGGCCGTGCGAAACGGCGGCGCGAAACTCGTCATCATCAACAGCGTGCCGATTCGTCTGAAACAAGCGGCGACTCAGTTCATACACATCAAACCGGGCACGGAGGATGCGGCGGTACTCGCTCTTGTCTCGACGGATGATGCGGCGATGGCCTCCGGTAAGTTGGGCGTCGAGGCTGACGCGCTTAAAAATGTGCGTCAACTTTTAGAAGATACTAACGGCGATGTGGTCGTCATGTTCGGCGGCGAGTTGGGGGCGGAGGCGCAAGCTTTGCTCGCGCAAATGCCTTTCGGCTTTACGGAAAAAGAGGGACGCCGTTTTCTCTTCCACCCTCTACCGTTTTTCAATAACAGCATCGGCACGCACGACCTCGGCTTGATGAGCGGAGCGATGAATCCGCTGGAAATTCTCGACGCTTCAGGCGGCGACATTCATGCGATGTACGTCGCCGGAAGTTTTCTTCCCGCGCATCTCGAAGGCCGTGAAGAGTCTCTGTCAAAACTCGACTTTCTCATTGTGCAGGAACTTTTCCAGACGGAGACGACGAAGTACGCGGACGTTGTTTTTCCCGCCGCGTCGTTCGCCGAAGTGGACGGCACGTACACGAACAACGACGGCATCGTCGGGCGCGTGCGTCAATCCATTCCGCCCGTGCATCAGTCGAAGCCAGACTGGATGATTACGGCGATGCTGGCGGCAGAATTCGGCACGGACTTCAATTTTCAGATGTCGTCCAGTTCCGTCTTTCTCGAACTGGCGAAACAGACGCCCGCTTACAACGGCTTGCGTTATCCGCTTCTCAAAGACGAATCGAAGCCCGTGCAGGTCAAACACGCGCTCGCCGCGCGGCGTGACATGACCGCGCAACTCAACGAACTGCGCGGCATCGTTCAGGACATGAATATTTCGGATGCCACCATCGAGCAAACACCGCCGGTCGGACACGAGTTATTTAAGTTGGGCACGCTGACGGGCAAAGTCCCGCAGTTCCACTTGCTCGCGGCGGGCAACCCTGAGCCGGAGAGCGTCTTGATTTCGCCGCTCTACCAGATCACGCTCGACCCCGCGCTGAAAAGCGAAGCGGCGGCAGTCGCAGGAGATTAAAGACAATTGATGAATGCGGAATGATGAGTGATGAGTTAAAACAACAACTCTAATTTATATTCATCATTCCGCATTCATCACTCATCATTTAGTTTATGGATTTGACTAACCCGTACATACAGGGACTGCTCAAGCTCGTCGGCATCAACATCGCGTTCGTGGTGGTGATGATGATTGTGGCCTATACGGTCTTGGCCGAGCGGCGCGTGCTGGCATTCATACAGGGGCGTCTGGGGCCGAACCGCGTCGGTTACGGCGGGCTGCTGCAACCCTTCGCTGACTTGTTGAAGTTCATCTTCAAGGAAGAAATCACGCCTTCAAAGTCCACGAAGTTCGTCTATTTTCTCGCGCCCATCATCGCGGTCACGGCAGCCTTCATGCCGATGATCGTCTATCCCTTCGGCCCGACCATCAACCTGCCGATACTCGGCCCCGTGACGCTCGTCGTGGCGCGCTTCGACATTGGGCTGCTTTACGTGCTCGGCATTACGTCCGTCGGCGTCTATGGCATCGCGCTGGCGGGTTGGGCGTCGAACAGCAAGTACAGTCTGATGGGCGGTCTGCGCGCGTCGGCGCAATTGATTTCGTATGAACTGAGCCTCGGACTCTCGCTCGTCGGCGTCGTGCTTTTGTCCGGCACGCTCGATCTTTACGGCATCGTCGAGCAGCAGTCAGGCTGGTACGGGATGAACTGGAACATCATCTATCAACCGCTCGGATTTATCGTCTACCTAATCTCCGCCATCGCCGAGACGAACCGCGTGCCCTTTGATTTACCTGAAGCTGAAACCGAACTTGTCGCAGGCTTCCACACAGAATACAGCGCGCTCAAGTTCGCGCTTTTCTTCATGGCCGAATACGTCAATATGCTGACGGTCTCGGCTCTCGCGACGACGCTTTTTCTCGGTGGGTTCAACGGCCCCGGCGTCGCGACGTTTCCCGCGCTCGGCGTCGTGTATTTTCTTTTGAAGATTTTCTTTTTCCTCTTTCTTTATATCTGGCTGCGCGGGACACTGCCGCGTTTTCGCTTCGATCAATTGATGGACTTCGGGTGGAAGTTTCTGCTGCCCGTCGCAATTCTGAATGTCATCATCACAGCGACCGTCGCTTTCTTCTGGTTTCGTTAGTGCAGTTTTCAATCGCTGGTTCACAGATGGCGATGGAAAATTGAAAACCGTTTATGTTTAGCCCAAGCGTCATACTCTTCATCGTCTTCGGCGGGCTGGCGTTGGGCTGCGCTCTCTCAATGGTGGTGCAGCGCAATCCGCTCTACAGCGCCATCTCGCTCGTCGGCGTCTTCCTTTCGCTCGCCTGTATTTATGTGACGCTCTCCGCACCTTTTATCGCCGCCGTGCAAATCATCGTCTATGCCGGCGCGATTATGGTGCTGGTCGTTTTCGTCATCATGCTGCTCAACGTGGAAGACGAAGTGCGTCGCCCCGTGCGACTTCACTACCTGATTCCCATTGGCGTCGGGCTGGCGACCGTGTTGATCGCCGAGACGGCATTCATGCTGACGCTGCACGGCACGCGCGCGCAAGTTGAAGCGACGCAAATACCAGACGCGGGAGTCGGTCTGACAACGTCCATCGGGACGGGACTGTTTACCGAATACCTACTGCCGTTTGAAGTGACATCCGTGTTGATTTTGATGGCGCTCGTCGGCGCGATGACGCTGGCTCGACGCGCCTCATCGGCGATTCCGCAAAGCCGCGAAGACTTCGGCACGGCGGGCGAGATGCTCACGCCTGAACTCGTCAGCGATGGCAGCTCAACCATTCAACCCGGACTGACTGCCGTTACCGGACGGGCGTTGGCGCGCGAGCAAATCGCACAGGCCGATAACGCCTCAGCATCCACGTCGAACGCGCGAGGGGAGAAATTCTAGCGATGGTTCCAATCTCATGGTATCTGGCGCTCTCCGCCGTCCTGTTCACGCTCGGCGTCACCGGCGTCATCATCAAACGCAATGTCATCCAGATGTTCATGTCCATCGAGTTGATGCTCAACGCCGTCAACTTAACCTTCGTCACTTTTTCCAGCTACTACGCCGACGTGACGGGTCAACTTTTCGTCTTCATCGTGATGACGGTGGCGGCGGCAGAAGCGGCAGTCGGACTCGGCATCATCATCGCCGTCTTCCGCAACAGCGAATCGCTCGACGTTGACGAGGCCAGCATTCTGAGACTGTAGGCGAAGTGATGAGTGATGAGTGATGAGTGATGAGATAAATACATCTCTTCTTACTCATCACTCATCACTCATCACTCATCACTTGAGTGTATGACTAACCACTTGCTCTCCGTCATCGTCTTCGCACCGCTCGTCGGCGCGCTGGTCAACTGGTTGATTGGCCGTCGCGTGCGAAGTGAAGCGTTCATCGGCACGGTCGCGTGCGCGTCGGTCGGCGTGTCGTGCGTCATCGCTTTTCTCATCGCCTTCACTGCGGGGAACGGCGCGGCGCTCACGAACGATGCGGCGACGCCGGTGATGAGCCATCTCTGGACGTGGTTGCAGGTGGGAAACTTTCGCGCCGACTTCGGTTTTGCGATGGACAGGCTGTCCGGCATCTACGTCTGCTTCATCACCTTCGTCGGCTTACTCATACACATTTTCGCGACCGGCTACATGCACGACGATAAAGGGTTTTATCGTTTCTTCACGTATCTGAATCTGTTCATGTTTATGATGCTGACGCTCGTGCTGGCGGACAATCTGCTCTTGATGTTCGTCGGTTGGGAAGGCGTCGGACTGTGCTCTTACTTGCTCATCGGTTATTACACGGATCGCAAGGAAGCGGGCGACGCGGCGAAAAAGGCTTTCATCGCCAACCGCATCGGCGACTGGGGCGTCATTCTCGGTATCATGCTCGTCTTTTTTCTGACACAGCAGGCCGGCCATCCTTCGATAAGTTTCTTCGATAAGACGGACATGCCGAGCGCGCTAAAGATTATCGCGGCGATGCCGGTTGATAGTTTTACGTGGGGCGCGATTATCGCGGGCGGCATCACGTCGGCGGCGGTGCTGCTCTTCATCGGAGCGACCGGCAAGAGCGCACAGATACCGCTCTTCGTCTGGCTGCCCGATGCGATGGCAGGACCGACGCCTGTCTCCGCGCTCATCCACGCGGCGACGATGGTCACGGCGGGCGTCTATATGGTCGTGCGCTGCTCCGCGATTTACTCGCACGCGCCGACCGCAACTTTCATCATCGCCTTCATCGGTGCGGCGACGGCTCTGTTTGCCGCGACCATCGGCATCGCGCAAAACGACATCAAGAAAGTTCTCGCTTACTCGACCGTCTCGCAACTCGGTTACATGTTCCTCGCGTGCGGCGTCGGCGCTTACGTCGCGGCGATTTTCCACGTCATGACGCACGCCTTCTTCAAGGCGTTGCTCTTTCTCGGCTCCGGCTCCGTCATTCACGGGATGCACCACGAGCAGGATATGCGACGGATGGGCGGACTGCGAAAGTACATGCCCATCACTTTTGCGACGATGCTGACGGGCTGGCTCGCCATCAGCGGCATTCCCATCTTCGCGGGCTTCTTCTCGAAGGATGAAATTCTGTGGCGCACCTGGAGCACGGACGCGCTCGGCGTCTCATACGTCCCGCAAATTTTGTGGGGCGTCGGCGCGCTGACCGCGTTGCTGACCGCCGTCTATATGACGCGCCTGATGATGATGACTTTCTGGGGCAAAGAAAGATTCCTCGAAACAAATGCGGGCGGACAGGCGGACGAAGCGCACGCGGCTGCTTACGACAAAAGCGACGCGACGCACGACGCGCACTCCGACTCCGCAGGTGACCGTTCGCACCACGAGGCCGGCGACCACGTCAGCACGCGCAACGAAGGCTTTGTCAGCAAGTCAGGCGCGCATAATTTAACGCTCGCCGATTCCACACACGATGACATGCACGCGCATGACATGGATAAAGACGACGACGAGGCGCACGCGCATCATGGAGCGGGGCCGCACATCCCGCACGAATCGCCGTGGGTGATGACCGTGCCGCTCATCGTGCTGGCCGTCCTCTCCACTTTCGGCGGTCTGCTCGGCGTGCCCTACGCCCTGAGTGGCGGTGCAATTCATAACTATTTCGAGCGAACGCTTGAGCCGGTCGTGATTCATGCGACCGAAGAATCGCCAGCGGGACACACTGCGTCCGCGCGAATCGCTGACGGCGAGACGAACGCGCAAACGCGCGGCGTTGAAATGCTTTCGCCAACTCCGCAACCCCACGACGGAGCATCGCCGCTTTCCGTCGGCGAGGGCAGCATCGGTGAACCGGCGCGCGAGCGCGTCCCGGACAGCCACGAAGTCAGTATGGAGCGACTGTTCACCGGCATTTCAATTCTCATCGCTGCCGTCGGTATCGGCATCGGCGTTTTCGTGTTCTATCGCAAGCCGTTGACGGTGATGCCGAGCCTGCTGGAAAACAAATATTACGTTGATGAAGTTTACGACGCGGTTATCATCAATCCGATTAAAGTCGGCTCGCGTGAAGGTTTGTGGAAAATCTTTGATGTGGGAGTCGTGGACGGCATCGTCAACGGCGTCGGTCGCGGCTTGCGCGAGATGGGTTTTGTCGCGCGCTTCATCCAGCCCGGCTACGTGCGCGGCTACGCGGCCATCATCCTGCTCGGCGCGCTCGCTCTGATCGGCTTTTTCGCATACAGCGCATTCCTCGTTCGTTAGAATTTTATGCTGCAATACTTGCTCAGTATCCTGATCGTCCTGCCCCTCGCCGGCGCGCTCGCCGTCGCCGCGCATCATTGGGCGCCGTGGCGACAACGTGAAGATCAGTTCCGCCTGATTGCGCTCGGCTTCAGTCTCGTCACATTCGCTGTCTCGCTGTTGCTGCTCGGCGATAACATCGGTCTGGGAACAACAGACGGATTTCACTTCGTCCAGAACGTTTCCTGGATTGACGCTATCGGCGCGCACTATCACGTCGGCGTGGATGGCATTAGCCTCTGGCTCGTGTTGTTGACGACGCTGCTCGTCCCCATCTCGATTCTCTCAAGCTGGCACGCCTTCGAGAAACGGCCTTTAGCTTTTTACGCCTCGATGCTCGTGCTGGAGTCGGCGTTGATCGGCGTCTTCGTCTCACTCGACTTGCTCGTCTTCTATCTCTTTTTCGAGGCGACGCTGATTCCGATGTTTCTGCTCATCGGCATCTGGGGCGGCGAGCGCAGAGTCTATGCGGCGGTCAAATTTTTCGTCTATACGGCGGCGGGAAGTTTGCTGATGCTCGTCGGCATCATCGCGCTCTACATGATTCACGCGCAGCAAGTGCCATCCATCGGCGGCACGTTCGACTATACGGTGCTGCTTGATTCTCTACAAAAAGGCCGCATGTCTCTGACAGACAACGGCGTCGCGACGACCACGCAGGCGCTGCTCTTCGGCGCGTTCGCCATCGCCTTCGCGATTAAAGTTCCCATCTTCCCCGTTCACACCTGGCTGCCGGACGCGCACACCGAAGCTCCGACCGCTGGAAGCGTGATGCTCGCCGGCGTGATGCTCAAGATGGGCGCATACGGCTTGCTGCGTTTCAACTTCGCGCTCTTCCCCGAAGCCTCGCGCAAATTCGCGCCGCTCTTCGTCGTGCTCGCCATCATCGGCATCATCTACGGCGCGCTCGTCGCGATGGTGCAGCCGGACATGAAGCGGCTCGTCGCGTATTCGTCGGTCAGCCACATGGGTTTCATCGTGCTCGGCATGTTCTCGTTTACAGAAATCGGGATGCAGGGCGCGCTCTATCAAATGCTCAATCACGGAATCTCGACGGGCGCGCTGTTCCTGCTCGTCGGGATGATTTACGAGCGGCGTCACACAAGACAAATCTCCGAGTTCGGCGGACTCTCGAAACCGATGCCGTGGTTCGCGACGCTCCTTGTCATCACTTCGCTCTCGTCGGTCGGACTGCCGCTCTTAAACGGTTTCGTCGGCGAATTTCTCATCATGCTTGGCATGTGGACTTCCACCGCGAGCGTGACGTGGCCTTGGTGGGCGACGGCGCTCGCGGCGACGGGCGTCATCTGGGCGGCGGTCTATATGCTCTGGATGTTGCAGCGCGTGTTATTCGGTCGCGTCACGAATGAAAAAAATCGGCGACTGCTGGATTTGAACGCGCGCGAAATCGGGCTGCTGTTGCCCTTGCTCGGCCTGATGGTTTTCATGGGAGCATATCCGAACACGTTTCTTAAACGCTCGCGCCTGAGCATTGACGAGATACGCACGCGACTCGTCGCGCCTGAGACGCAGAACACTTTCAACTCCGATGTGAAAGCCGAAAACAGCGCGCCATCAAGCAAGTGAAATTAAACGCGCCCGACGCATGACGCAGCACGACAATGTTTCAGAGATTTGCTTTCATCTTCGCGCTTTTGATTTTGCTCTGCGCTTCAACTGCGACGCAGATTGCCGATGCGAGGCAAACGAGCACGGACGCGCCGCAGACGCAGCCGAGCCATCGCATCCGTTTGAAAGGTCTGGACGGGAAACTTTACGACATTGCAGGGATGCGCGGAGACGTGCTCGTCGTCTCATTCGGCGCGACGTGGTGTACGCCGTGCAACTGGGAACTCGTCGCCCTTGAGGAACTCAAGGAAGAATATCAAGGCCAACCCGTCAGATTTTTCTGGGTGAGCATTGACGACCCGAAGCGCGCGTCGAAATATTTGCTCCGCGATTTCGTCAAAGAGCGTGGCGTGACATTTCCGGTCTTGCGCGATCCGACGATGGAGACGTTTCTCCAGTTTGCCGACACGACGCGCATCCCGGTCGTCGCCTTCTTCGACCGCGACGGACAATTTTCCGCTCCCACACATAGGGGGATGTCTTCGGAAATTTCCGAGTTCAAAGCGTTGATACGCCGGCGCGTCAACCTTTTGCTCCCGAAGCTTGCCGACAAAAAAAACGGGCGCGGCTCAGACCGATTAACCTGCGCTTTGAAGATTGAATGAAGGTTAGGAAATTTCGAGTTTGAGATGATGAATCCTAGTTTCGCCATGCTTGCGATGTCGCCCGACATCAATTTCTCGCTCCTGTTGCCGGAGTTAATCCTCTCCGTGACGGGCGTCGTGTTGATGTTGGTTGATGCATTTATCCGTCGCCCGCAGCAACGCTGGGTGACGGGCGGCATCTCGCTTGCCGGACTCGCCGCGTCCGCAGCCTCTGCGCTCTGGTTATGGCAGGCCGGCTCCAGTCTCCCGGCTGCCGCCTTCAACGGCATGATTCTGCTCAATCGCACGCGGCTCTCTTTCACGCTCGTCTTCATCTTCATCTCCGCGCTCACCGTGCTGGTTTCGATGATCTGGATGGAATGGGAGGGCTTACCCGCCGGAGAGTTTCACACGCTGCTTTTGTTCGCCACCGTCGGCATGATGCTGATGGCATCGGGCGGCGATCTCGTGATGCTTTTTCTCGGACTCGAAATTCTTTCCATCGCTACTTACGTGATGGCGGGTTTCCGCAAGACTGACCTGCGCTCGAACGAGTCGTCCATGAAGTATTTCATACTCGGCTCGTTCTCATCGGCTTTTCTGCTCTACGGCATCGCGCTCATCTACGGCGGGACGGCGCACGAAATCGTGAACGATGCGGGGCGGCATGTGTTCGTGGCGGGCACAACCAACATCGCCGAGATTGCCGAACACTTGAACGACGGATTATATCCGCCGCTTTTGTTCGCGGGCGCGGCGATGCTGATGATCGGCTTCGGCTTCAAGGTCGCCACCGCTCCTTTCCACGTCTGGACGCCAGACGTTTACGAAGGAGCGCCGACGCCCGTCACGGCATTTATGGCCGCAGGGCCGAAGGCCGCCGGCTTCGCATCATTCATGCGCGTGTTTCTCTTCGCCTTCCCTTTTGTCGCCGCGACAACGACGCAAAACTTAAGCGTCGGCGCGCAACTTCACGACGCCTGGCTCGCCGCGCTGGCGGTGCTGGCTGTTCTGACCATGACGGTCGGCAATGTCGTCGCGCTCGTGCAGAACAACGTCAAGCGCATGTTGGCTTATTCATCCATCGCACACGCCGGTTATGTGCTCGTCGGGTTCGTCGCCGCTGGCGCAGCCCCAGACGCGGCGCAGCAGGCCGATGCCGTAGCTGCCGTCATTTTTTATCTGCTTACCTACGCGGTGATGAATCTGGGAGCATTCGCCGTCGTCACACTGATTGCGCGCAACGGTGACCGGCGCACTGAAATCGAAGACTACAACGGCATCGGATTCAGCGCGCCTGTCCTCTCGCTCGCGCTTGCGATTTTTATGTTGAGCTTGTTGGGGGCGCCTTTGACGGGCGGGTTCATGGGCAAAATCGTTGTTTTTCGTGAAGCGCTCAAGCACGGCTATACGTGGCTCGTCGTCATCGGAGTGCTTAATTCTGCGATCTCCGTCTATTATTATCTGCGCCTCATCGTCGTCATGTTTTTCCGCGAGCGGACGACCGAATGGCGCGCGCCGCGTATCCCTGCGAGTATCACTCTGGCGTTGATTATCACGGTGATCGGCGTCATTTATTTGGGAATTTTCCCGAACAGCATTCTCAACGCTTTTCGCTCGACGCAGCCGGTCGTGGCTGTCACATCTTTGAAATAGCCGCGACTCGTCTCAGGCAGTGCGATACAGTGTTCGTCTCGTCGTGGCTGCTCCGATGTTTGGAATGTCAATGAAGGCCAGCGTTAAAAATAAGAACGGTGGAGAGAACGCAGGGCAGCAGCAACAGTCCGGCGTCAAAACACATTCGCCAACCTCCGACGAGATTCTCGCGAGCGTCAGAAATCATCTCGGCGATGACAGCCCCGCCTTAATTTATATCCAGAAAGTTTTGACGCTTCGCACGCGCTCGCACATTGTCACGCCTTCTCTCAAAGGCGCGCCGGTCGAAGTGCAGCACACGCTGTTGGGCGTTGAGTTGAAAGTTGGCCGCCGTCGCATCTCGTGCCCGGATTACGCGACGGCGCGTTATCTCGCTGTCTTCGCACGCATCGGATGCACGAACGTCGCCGTCCCCTACGACATCACGAAAATTTCGAGCCTCGCGGATGAGCTTGAATCTGCGTGGCAACGCATGTTGCTCTATGTGGAGCATCTCTCCGAAGGGCGCAACAAGAGTTTCACAACCCGCGTTCGCGCTGCGCTGATCAAAGAAGTGCGTGAAGAAATCGAGCGTGCCGGGGCGGGGACTGCGGTTCCGCAGTTCAATCAAAACACGAAACAGCGACGCATTTCATAGCCTGATAAGCTATGACTCGACACTGTTTATTAGAGGTTACTCACTTTACGGTTGACGATTCACGAGAGACGATTTAACTTTGATGTGATGATTCAAGAACTGACACCGCCAACGCCACTCGACCAGCCGGAACCGCTTCCCTTTCCCTTCAACCAGCGAACTTTTTGCCGGTACGAAAGAATCGAGCAACGCATCGAGTCAATCCGCGTCCTCGTCGTCAACGATTTATTGCAGGATGAAAGCGACCTCTCTGACGTGGCTCGTCGCGAATGGGGCGCGCAGACGGCGACGCATATCGCGCTTGAGCAATACATCGCGACGCTGGCGCTGGAAAATATTCGGAGCAACATCCGGCATCTCGTCCGACATCCTGAAATTGAAGTGGCGCACCTCTCCGATGTGACCCGCGCCGTCGAGCGTTTTCAACCTGATGCTATCGTCCTCAGCGGAACACTCAGCGATTTTGATTTTTATAATCCGGCGATCATCGAAGCGTTCGGGACTTTTATCCGCCAGACGAAGATTCCTGTGCTCGGCATCTGTGGCGGCCATCAACTGATTGGACTCTGCTTTGGCGCGCGTATCGTCACGCTCAACAACCGCGAGCCGCACGAACTTCGCGCGAACCGCTCTTTTGAGTATCAATACCGTTTTATTCGCATCACGGAGCCGAACGACCCCATCTTTTGCGGCATCCACGATGAGGATTCAGGCGTCTGGCAGGACTACACGACCGAAGGGCGCATCCTCCGCGTGTGGCAAAATCACGGGCTGCAACTCGATCACATTCCCGAAGGCTTCCAATCACTCGCCACAGCTTATCTGTGCAAGAATCAGATGATGGTGCGGCGCGCGGATGGACAACTGATCTACGCCGTGCAGTTTCATCTTGAGAAATCATTTCAAGACTTGAGCCACAACAGCACTGTTCGCAAAGACCCAAATGACCGGCGGCGTATGCTTCGCGAAGAGGCCAGCAAACGCACGCGATGGGCGCACCAAAACGAATCGCGCGACGGGCGCATTCTCTTCGAGAATTTTCTTCGCGAGGCGCTCAATCACGTCGAAAGCACTCGCACTGATGTGGAACTCGAAACTGCGTCGCCCGCCAGTTAAGGTTTCCTCACAGTATTCACCTTGCGCCCGCAGATTTCCGGTAGCCATAGCTTTCAAGCACCGCCTGTCCTTCTTCGCTCAACACGAAATCCACAAAACGCCGCGCGTCGTCCTGCTGTTTGGAAGAGCGCACAATGCCAATCGCGTGATCGAGCGGTTGATGCAGACTCTCGTCCACTTCGATGAAAGTTCCTTCGCCCGCTTTGACGAGCGAGCGCGGGATGAATGCGGCCTCGGCATTTCCGCTCGCCGCGAATTGTTTGGCCTGCGCGACGTTCGGCGCGTACACGACCTTGCTCTCAACCTGCGTCCACAAATTCAACGCGCGCAATGATTCGACTGCGGCCTGACCGTAGGGCGCGAGTTCAGGATTGGCGACGGAGATTTTTGAAACGCGCGCGCCGGTGAGGTCTGCGATCTGTTTTATTTCCGCCGCGCCGCCGCGCGGTGTCCAGAGGACGAGGCTGCCGCGTGCGAACACCGCGCGCGATCCATCCGTCAATAAGTTCTTGGCGGCGAGATCGTCAACGTGTTTCACATCTGCCGCCGCGAAGACATCGAACGGCGCGCCGTTTTCTATCTGCGTGGACAATTGCGCCGTCGCCCCGAAACTATTCGTCACGCGCACGCCGGTTCGCGCCGTAAATCGTTTTCCCATCTCTTCAAAAGAGTCGCTCAGATTCGCGGCGGCGGCCACGACTATTTCTTTCGCTGGCTGCACATCCGTTTTAGTTCCGGTGCAGGTGGTTAACAATATGAGGGACGCGATAATTAAGCAGCATGTCCCTCGACGAAAAGTGTTGGATGGCTGTCTGTTCATGCAGTCAATAAATCACGGGTGTGAAATGATGTCAAAGTTTCTCGCCGACACATTGCTTGCGACGCGCGTGCCGCTAGTTTTGATTTCTCATCAAGCTCCATTTGGCTTATTTGTCACACGCTGTTTACGCCGCTCTGAACGCAGTGCTATCTTCGACGCTCGATGAGAGAGTTTGACTGGTTTCCATTGTGGCTTTCGCTTCGTGTCGCGCTGATCTCCACCGCTCTCGTTGTCGCGTGCGGCGTTCCGTTGGGCTGGCTGCTCGCACGCAGGCGTTTCTTCGGGCGAGAGGCTTTAGATGCGCTGGCGACGCTGCCGCTCGTGATGCCGCCGACAGTGCTTGGTTATTACCTGCTCGTCCTGCTCGGTCGCTCCAGTGTTATCGGAAAACTCTTCGAGAGACTCACCGGGCTGGAACTCGTGTTCACCTGGCGCGCGGCTGTCCTCGCCGCAGCGTTGGGCGCGCTTCCTCTCGTAGTGAAAACTTCGCGTGCGGCCATCACCAGCGTTGACACTCTTTATGAAGATGCGGCACGCACACTCGGATACAGCGAGTGGCTCATCTTTCGTCGCGTCACGCTTCCGCTCGCCGCGCGCGGGATTATGGCTGCCGGGATGCTCGCTTTCGCCAGATCGCTCGGCGACTTCGGCGCGACGCTAATGGTCGCGGGCGACATTCCCGGACGCACACAGACGGCGGCCATCGCGATCTATGACGCCACGCAATCAGGCCACGAGCAAAACGCATTGATGCTCGTCCTGATCATTTCAGTTTTTAATGTGGCCTTCATGTATGCGACCAATAAGCTCATCCAGAGTAATAGTTAAACTCAACCTCTCTGAAGCATTGAATATGCAGCTTGAGATGAGTTGGATTTTCATTGATAGAAAAAGTAGTGAGACACAAAGCCGCTTTACATGCTGAACGTCAAGATCAGGAAAACATTCGAGCGCACGACTCGCAACCGCATCGCGAAACAGCAAAATGACAACGCACGAAGCAATCCCGACAATGGCTTCACACTCGACGTTGAATTTATTGCCGCGCCGGGCGTGACGATTTTGTTTGGCGCATCCGGTTCCGGCAAAACTCTGACGCTTAAGTGCGTGGCCGGACTGATTCGCCCCGATACTGGCTACATCAACATCTCCGATCAGATTCTGTTTGATTCGACGCTCGGGGCTGACCTCCCGATTCGCCTCCGGCACACCGGCTACGTCTTCCAGAACCTCGCGCTTTTTCCGCATCTGTCTGCGCTGGATAATGTCGCTTTCTCGCTGACGAAGTTGCCGCGCCGCGAAAGAAGCGCGCGCGCGCTTTCGTTATTGCGAAAGTTCAATGTGGATCATGCCGCCAGTCGCCTGCCGCGCGACATCTCCGGCGGTGAAGCGCAACGTGTCGCGCTGGCACGCGCGCTCGCAAGCGAACCGCGCTTGCTGCTGCTCGATGAGCCGCTTTCCGCACTCGACGATCCAGTCAAACTCGACATCCTCTCCGACCTGTTGAAAATCAACCGTGAGCTTCAACTGCCTATTCTCTACGTGACGCACAGCCGCGATGAGGCTTTGATGCTCGGCCAGAGGGCGCTCATTTACGAATGCGGGCGCATTGTTGCCGACGGAGAACCAGCCGAAGTTTTTAGCGCGCCGTTGAAAGCGAGCGTCGCGCGGCTGACCGGAGTCGAGAATGTTTTTAAGGGACGTGTGAAGAGCAAAGACGAAGTTTTCGGGACGATGGCAGTTGAGTTAGATAACGTGTTTGGAACGCCCTGTCTCGTCGAAATCCCGCTCGGAAAAAAGTCTGTAGGTGAACGTGTGATAATCGCGGTGAGGTCTGCCGACATACTGCTGGCGACAGCCGAGCCGCACGAAATTTCAGCGCGCAATGTGCTTGCGGGGCGTCTCAATGAAATTGAAGACCGCAGCGATCAAATGCTGGTGCGCGTGTCGAGCGGCGTCAGTTGGGCGGCCAGCGTGACCAAACAATCGGTGCGCGAATTAGGGCTAACCGCCGGGCAGCAAGTGTGGCTCATTTTCAAAACTTACTCGTGCCGGACGCTCGACGAGTAGGTATTCTTCTGCTTGGATTTCACTTGCTCAGCGGGCTGTGACTAAATCGCGGGGATGACATCGTCGCCTTTCCAATCAGGCGGCACATTCTCCATCGTGCGTACCATCAGCATATCAACCACTGACTTCAAACTTTTCGTTTCCGCGAAAACTCTGAGTTGCTCATCAGCCGAAGTGCCGCGTTCGAGTATGGTGTGGATGTGCTCGATGTCCTTGCGCGAGCCAACGTCATCAACTACATCATCAACAAATTCGAGCAACTCGCGGATCAAATCTTTAGTCGGAACTTCCTTCTGCTTTCCAAAATCAATCATCTTCCCGTCGAGACCGTAACGAACCGCGCGCCATTTGTTTTCCTGTATCAGCATCCGGCGGTACAGACGGAAGCCTAGATTTTTTTCAATCAACCTGTCGAGCTTGATGACGATGGCTTGAAAGAGCGCGGCGATGGCGATGGTATCGTCAACGCGCGTCGTAATGTCACACACGCGAAATTCCAGCGTCGGGAAGAACGGATGAGGCCGCACGTCCCACCAGATTTTTTTGCCGTTATCAATGCAGTTCGTCTGGATCAAGAAATTGATGTATCGCTCAAACGAAGAGTAAGAATCGAAATGGTCTGGAATATCCGTGCGCGGGAATTTCTTGAAGACTTCGGAGCGATAAGATTTAAGTCCCGTGTTGAAGCCGAGCCAGAAAGGAGAGGATGTCGTCAACGCCAGGACGTGCGGCAGAAAATATCGCGCCGCATTCATAATGTGAATAGAGCGCTCGCGATCCGGCATCCCGACGTGGACGTGCAGGCCGAAGATGAGCAATGAACTGGCGACCATCTGCAATTCATCCACGAGCAGGCGGTAACGAGGGTCGTCGAAAATCTCCTGATCCTGCCAGTGCGAAATGGGATGTGTCGAAGCGGCGACGATGGCGAGACCTTTCTTGCGCGCCAGCGAAGACATCACGGCGCGCAGGCGTGTGATGTCCTCGCGCGCTTCCTGCACGTTGGCGCAGATGCCAGTCCCGACTTCAATCATGGACTGGATCATCTCCGGCTTGACCTTCTCGCCGAGGATGCGCGTGCCCTCTTCGAGAATTTCCGAAGAGACGTGCGAGCGCAATTCGCGCGTCTGCGGGTCAACGATTTGAAATTCCTCTTCGATGCCGAGCGTGTATTTTTCTGGCGTAATCATTGGGTTTCCTCCGATTGTAGTACCGGAAAATTCATCAACTCTTCGCTAATTCATTTTCAAGCGCGGATTGATCTGCTTCCGTAATGCCGTGAAAACGAACGCCGACGCCGCGTCCCGGATTGCTATAGACGACTTCGCCGTTGCAGATGACATCCTTGCCCGCGAGCGGGATGCGGAGCGTGAGCAGCGCGCCTTCGGGGATGTCCGTCTGCGAATTCATGTAGAGTCCGCCGGCGGAGATGTCCTTCGTGCTCGCGACGCCGGTCAAGTCCGCGCCATCGAAGAACACGTCTATGATTAAGCGCGCGCGTTCATTCTGGCGTCGCTCGTCATGCGGTGTCTCGCTGTTGACAAAGTTCATTGTTCGCTTCAAAACCCCCGTCAACTTTTTTCGCTGATGATGACAGTCGGAACCATTCCGCCGCCCGAAGAGACGTTGGCAAGCTCGCTTGATGAGAGGCGCGTGAAAGCCGAGCCGACCTTGCCGTTGAAGAGCATCGGATCGAGGTCAACGAGTTGCTCCATGTAGATGACCGAGCCGTCCGCCTGCAAAGCCGGGAAGACCTCGCGCGCTGTGCGAACGCGCTCCTGCACGAGATAGTCGCCGTTCCTTATAGCTAACTGCAACGCATCATCCCACTCTTGCGCGTCTGTGTTCCAACCAATGTAGATACCATGCCCGCCGTAATCATCGTTCGGCTTGAGGACGAGACGGTCACGCCCGTTTCTGATGAAATCGAGGAGGTCTATCTGCTCGCCGGCGCGCATGGTTTTTTCGTCGCGCACCTTGCGCGTCCATGGGACGTGCTTCGCAATCACTTCCCTCTCCGCATCGTTGAAGAGATGCGCGTGACGCTCGTCGGTGAGGACGGCGAAGAGAGCTTTTTTGTGAATCAGCTTGGAGCGAAAGCTATTGACCATGCAAATAGCGCGCGCGCGATAAGCGTCAAGCAGCGCGGGATGCTTGTCCATGATAGGGAGATATTCATTGACGAGCAGACGCTTGTAAACGATGTCTATCTCGAAGTCGCCCGCGCGGAGACGCCCGTCGGTAAACTCCAACTCATCCGGCGAACAGATGATTGATGGATAACCTTCACCCTCAAAATACTCTTTGAATAACTCGAACTCTTTGAGCGTCGGCAGCCCCTTCAAGTCCACGATGGCGATGTGCGGCGCGTGTTCCGGGCTTCTTCCGAGAAATTCCTCGTAGGCTTTCGTCAACGTCTCAAGCATGAGCGGACGACCGTTGAATCGTCTGAGATTATAACGCTCGCCGAATTTACGCATGACGGGCAGCGAGAAAAATATTTCGTAGGCCGCGTCTGCATACGCGATGCCGGCGGGACTCTCGCCGTTGAGTTCGACGAAACTGTAATCATCCTCGATCAAAAAAGAGTCGAGCCTCGCAGTGGGCGAAACAGCTTGATAGCCGGGATCAATCTTGACGAGTTCGCGCTCAATCTCGGTCAGTCCCAACTCGTCAATCAGCGTCTCGTCAGCGACCGCCGCATCCTTCACTTTCTGAATTGCGCTCCACACTGTCTCGCAGATTTTCGTGACCCGCGCGAAGTCCGTCTCGGTGACGAAATGCGGGCGCAGGTATGGAGAGAGCCGACGCCCGCCGAAGATTAGCTTGGCGCGCTCCAGACCTTCATCGAGCATCCGGCGGGAAGTTTCAGCCAGCTCGCCTTCTTCAAGCAATTGATGGTAGTACTCGACGGCTTCTTGCAACATGCGTCTCAAAAAGGAATTGTGCTGACGAATTTTCTAAAACGAGCGAATTGTAGGGGTAAGAGTAGCACAACCATCGTTGATGGCGCGAAAGAAAATAGCCCGCATCACAGACACGCGCCGTTTGATGGCTCGTGACAGATGCCGGGCTAAATTGTGAGCTATCTCTTAAGGGGTTTTGGAGAGTGAAAATTTGATGGCAACTCTCTGCCCCGCGCGGATGACACCGAGTTGAAGCGGCTCGTCAGTTTCGCCGCGCAGGAGACGACGCAGCGGCATCAGGTCGAAGGGCAGATTGTTATCGCTCTCGATCACGTCGCCCGCACGCAGGCCATTCAACGCCGACGGGCTGCCGGATCGGACGGCGAGAATTAGAACTCCTCTTTGTGCGCCGAAGTGTGCGGCGCTGCGTGGCAAAAGACCGACGACTTCAAGGCCGATGCTCTGCCACGGACTCGCGAAATAATGTCCCGCAAGCGGCTTCACGTTGATCGCTACTGCCGGCGAGCCGTTGAAGAGTTGTGCGCGCGCCTGCGCGACACGCATCGCGGCTTCGTTGAATCTCTGTTGCGTGTCGGCGAACTTTCGCTCGGCATCGCGCAACTTTTTATCCATCGCCGCCGCAGGAGTTTCTCCCGTCAGTGGATTGACGTTTCCCTGTCCGCCCCGCGCCTGACCTTGAAAGGCGCGAAGATCAGCTTTGACTTTGAACAATTCCGCACGCAACGCGCTCAGTTCCGCATCCGCAGTTTCGAGCGCGGGATTCTGCGACCCGCTCAACTTGAAAGAAAATTTGAGCGGCGCATTTTCAAACGCACGTCTGACCGTTACGTCCACCATCGAACCGACGCCTGAATCACGAAGCATCGCGGAGAGGTCTTCATTGCTGCGTACTTCGCGCGCATTGACATTCGTAATGACATCGCCGGGGCGCAGGCCGGCTAATGCTGCCGGCGTCGTTGGTATGACCGAAGTCAGGAACACTCCCTGCTGCTTTTGCAGGAAGGCTGTCGCCAAGTCAGATTTCCATCCACGTTCAACCCAGTATGCGAGCGGAAGCCGGGAAGCCGCGTCGCCACGCGCGCCGAGCCACGGTTGCTGGACGCTCGCGTGACGCGCCAGCACGCGCGTGGTTGCGCCGCGCAGAGCTTCGATGGGCACGATCCTCGTATCATCCGCGCCGCTCTGCGCGACGATGCCGAGCGGCGCGCCTGACGAGTTAGTCGCGATTGCGCCCGTCCATGCAGGCGAGGAGAGACTGGCGCGAGCCGTGGCCTGTGTGACTTTCCCCGAAGGCGCGCGTTGCACGTCGGTCAACAGACCTTGAGCCTCGCCCATGTTGAGATAGATGACTCCTTCATCGCCGCTGACGCCTTTGCGCGCGACCGTCGGCGGGACGGGCGCTTGCGCCGGGGCGAACAGACGCACGCGCTGGCCGACCGTGGGCGTGTCCGTGCTGCCCTCGTCTCCGGCAAGCGGCGCTGACATTGAAAGCGTCTCGGCGGCTTCGAGCAGAGAGAGGCCGGTGGTTGCGTCAAGCCCGACAAATTTTGCCGCGACCTTCGTACCGTCAGCCCGCACGAGCGTAAATTCCTGCTGCACGTCTTTCGATTTCGAGAAAAATAGTTCCGGCGGCAATGGCGGCGCGGACAGAGATTCAATCTCAACTTCTGCTTGCGGCAGACGCGCCAACACCGTGCGCCCGTCATCCGAGATTAAGCCGGCGACGATATTCGTGTGCGCGACATCGGCGGACGGAAATTCATCAATCTCCAGTGAGGACGGGCCGGTCAGCGCGAGCCACGTCAAGAGCTTCCAACCGGAGAGACGATGCACGACCGTCACAATTTGACGCGGAGACTGCGGCAACGTGGGAGCGATGGGCGACAGTGTTGATAGCGGCTTCACACCGCGCACGGCAGGCACAGGCGCGACTTGAACAGTGCGAATTCCGCGCGCTAGGGGCCTCGCCCTGACCGCAGGTGGAGCGACGCCTGTTTCAGTTGCGGGAGCCGTGGAAATCTTCGGGCGCGATGTGGTCGGCGATGGCGGCGATGCTTGCGTACTTTGCTGCGGCGCTGGTGCGCGCGGCGCTTCTTGTGCATGAGCCATCGCTGAACAGGCGAACACAGCACACGCGCACCAAATCAAAATGAAATTGACGCGCGCGTTCTGCTTTAGATGCTGCCACTGGTAAAAAAACATTCTCATCATGTCAGCGAATTACCAGACTCCTTCAACATCCGTGCGTGAAGTTATTGTGGATTGGGGTGGTAATCCAGACGTATTCTGCGCGCCGAAGCTGACGGACTTGATCGAGACTGGCCGCGCGTTTCCCTGCTCGTCGCGCCAGATAATCCGCAAAGGCTCGATGGATGCGGAGCGCACCTGAATCGAAATCGGAGCCGTGTTATTCACATGTACGAAACGAACCGGCGCACCTTCTTCTGTAATGACGTTCGCGCTCCTCAAACTCAAATCAGAGGATTCAGAAGCAGCTAAACGGCGCGCGCCGGCGAATCGTTTACCTTCCGCTTTTGATAACCCCGCTGTTTGTTGTTGAGAGAAATTGTTGACACCGGCCTTCTTAATTTTCACGATCTGAGGTGAGCCACCGTTGATTTCCGACACTTCCGAACCCGGAACTACGTCGCGTCTTATGTCAGTTGCCAGCACAGACGAAGCTAACGCGGGCGCGCTCGATGATGTCTGTGCGACTGATTGTGTCGTCGCGGCGCGCTTGAGAAAGACTGTCGCCGCGATGGTCAGAACGAAACAGGCGGCGAGCGCGATGGATGCAAGCGAGGGCACGAACCATGCGCGTCGAGGCGTATGACGTGTCGCCATTTTTGAGGCGGCGAGACGCGCGCGTAGATGAAATTCAAAGTCGGAAGGGGCTTCGATTTTTTCCAGCCCGCCAACGAGACTTTTAACCACAACGCGCGCCTCGTAAGCGCGGAGACACTTCCGGCAAGAGGCGATGTGAGCGTGTGCTTCGCCGCTCAACTCTCCGCCGGTTGTCGCTTCCGCAATTTCAGATTGATAAATTTTACAGCTCATTGAAACCCCGTATTTCTATTTCTTAAACGCCAGCAACTTGTCGCGCAGGAACGCGCGCGAGCGATTGATGCGCGACTTCACCGTCCCGACGCTGATTTCCAAAATGTTTGCGATCTCTTCATAGCTGCGTTCTTCCACATCACGCAGCACGAGCGGCGCGCGATATTTTTCCGGCAGCGTGGCGATGGCCCTCGCGATGGCCTGGCGTCTTTCGTCATCAACGAACGCCGTGTCCTGCAACGGTCGCGAATCCGCCACGTCAAACTCGCGTCTCTCGCCTGTCTGATCTCTGCTCTGAAAAAAATCTGTGAGCGACAGCAACCTGCGACGCTTGCGCCGTCGAAGCTCGCTAATCGCGAGATTGGTCGCGATGCGATAAATGTACGTCGAGAATGCGTAGGTCGCCTGATAACGCTCCGCCGCGCAATAGACACGTATGAAAGTCTCCTGCGCCAGATCAATCGCGAGTTCGTAGTCGTTCGTCATCCGATAGACGTAGTTCGTGATTTGATTGCGGTAACGCCTCACCAACTCGCTGAAAGCGGTCTCATCGCCAGCCAGTGTCGCCGCGAGCAGACCGTGATCCGAGAGTGGATCGGACGGCGCAGTGACAGAGATACTGCTGGCCGTCCCCGTCTCGGCGGCGGTGGTGAACAACAGTTCTTCGATGGTTGAGATCGCACTCATGCAGGACAGGAAGGCTCCGAAATCAAGTACAAAAAGTTATTTTTCGCCCGAACGAATTCTGTGAACCGGAAAGCCTCGCGAAAAAATTATACACCCGGAGCACACTTCACCCGGAAGTGATACACGCTGCCATCCAACGCCGGTTCCAAAATGTCTCGCTCTCGTTCTGGCAAAGTCAAAACGCATCGCCCGCGTCAATGCTATAATGCCCTTGTTTCGTCACTTCAACCCCGTATCTTTGCCAGACGACTAACTCAAACTGCCGCCACGCGCGGCGTTAGCGCTCCGCTTTCTTGATCGTTTGCTATGCCGAAGGAAGTTACAAATCACCGCGCCATCCTTCAAGCCATCGAGAGCGTGGACATCATCGCCGAGATGGTTGAGAAACGTGATGGCGCATATTCTCACGAACTCGATCTCGAAGTGATGGTTTACGGGCGCAACTACAACGGCAAAAAAGTCGGCCCCTACGTGCGCCTGTTCGAGTACGGCTCCGGCGAGGTTGTCATCCGGCAGAATGATTGGGGCGGGAATTCGTTTTACGTCTCCGTCACGGGCGCGCTCGATGTCTATGTCCACGACCCGGCAAACGATATGCAGGAGCGCGTCGGAGACATTTCACCATGCACGAGCTTCGGCGAAATGTCCGTGCTCGCCGGTTTGCCCCGCAATGCGACGATCAAAGTTCCTACCGGAACGTCTTCAACCGTGCTCGAATTTTCACGTCCCGCGCTCAGGCTCTTGCGAAAATTTCCCAAATTCGGACAGCAACTCGATGCGACTTACCGTCAGCATGGACTGGCGCGCACGCTCGTCGAAGTCGAGCAGTTTACCGATGATGTTTTCACGCCGGATTTGCTCGCACGACTCGGCAAAGCTGCGCGCTTCATGGTGTATGCGCGACATCATGTCCTCGTGCGTGAGGGCGATCCGGTTGACCGCGTCATCTTCATCCGAAATGGTTGGCTGCGTCGCGTGCATGGATTGGGCGCGGGCACGCTCGGCGCAGAGTTGCTTGTGGAAGGGCTGGCCGATGATGAAGCGTTAGACTTTCTCGGCGCGGGCAATTGTCTCGGACTCGAAGGCGTGGAGAAAGATGCGCGCTGGGCATACACCGCGACCGTGCTTCAACGCACCGAAGCGCTTGAAGTTTCAATTCCGCGCCTTCGCGCCGACGAGGAATTGCGTCGCGCCCTCTCACGCGCTTTCACGAACGCTTCACTCGCCGATGACAACGCGAAAATTTCCGACAATGTTGAGAAGCCTACTCTGGCCGCAACCGAGCGTGAGATCGCGTCGGGCGTCGTGGACGGCGCGAACCTGCTCGTGATGGACATGGACAAGTGCGTGCGTTGCGGCAACTGCTCGCTCGCCTGTCATCAAGTCCACGGCCAGTCGCGCTTGCTGCGTCGAGGCATTCATATCGAACGCCCGCACAAAATTGGCAGTTCAGCAATTCAACACGTACTCGTGCCGTCGGTCTGTATGCACTGTCAAGACCCGGAGTGCCTGACCGGATGCCCCACCGGAGCCATCGGGCGATTCGCGAGCGGACACATTGATATTAACCCGCAGACCTGCATCGGTTGCAGCGACTGCGCGACGCAGTGCCCTTACAACGCGATCACGATGATCGAGCGCAAACCCGACTTACCCGCGTCGCTATCTTCAATCAAACGACTCAAGGACTGGTTAAGCCTCGCGCCGGAGAGTCTTCCCTCTCCTGTCTTGACGACGGAAAATTTGCTGGCGGCGAAATGCAATCTGTGCGAAGGCACGCCGCTCAACCCGCCGGGCGCGCGCGAGCCGGCTTATTCTTGTCAGGAGAATTGCCCGACGGGCGCGCTCGTGCGCGTCAACCCGCGCGAATATTTTTCCGAAGTCAACGAGCGTCTCGGCCTCGTCTATCGCGATCAAACGCACGCCATCGGGCGCAATATACACAAGCGCGACACGCTCGCACGCATCTTTCACGCGCTCGGCATCGCCGTCACGCTCGCCGTCACCACACTGTTTGCCTTCGCACTTTTGCGCTACGGCATTGATGAACGGCTGAGAGATTCATGGCTCACAATCCGCTGGCTGACCGGCCTCGTGGGACTCTTCGGCGTCGCGGCGGTGATGACTTACCCGGCGCGCAAACAAATTTACAGGCGACGCGCGGGGCCGCTGCGTTACTGGTTGCAGGCGCACATCTACATCGGCGTCATCGCGGGCGTCACGCTGTTGCTGCACGGCGGGCGCACGACGGGAGGCTTGGTGACTTCCGCGCTCATGGTTTCTTTCGACGCGGTCATTCTCACAGGACTCTTCGGCCTCGCTTGCTACTACATTTGTCCGCGCATAATGACCAGCATCGAAGGCGAGCCGCTGCTCATCGAAGACCTCCGCGCGCGTCGCGCAGAATTGCTCGACACGCTGGCGGAGATTAACGCGCGGAGCGGCGAAAGCCTTCGCGTGTTTCTCAAGAAGAAAATTCGCAGAAGGTTCTTTTCTATTTCTTACTTGCTGCGCCAATACATGCGCCGCGAAAAGTTGTCGAGACTGCTGGCGTCTGCGCGCGAAGAATTTGAGGACGAAACGAAACGGCTTGACGGCTTCTCACGTCAATCGCTGTTGGAAGCCATCGAAGCGACTGTCACTCTGCGCCGGATAGACTCGCTCATTTATTTGCATCAACTTTTGAAACTCTGGCTCGCGCCGCACGTCGTCTCAACCTCTCTGATGCTGGCGTTGATGCTCGTACACATCGTTCAAGTGATATTTTTCGCAGTCCGTTAATTCTAAAATTTTCATGGCGACAAGCGGCGGCAAATTCATCATCACGCGCGAGGATTTAAGCGTTGACCCGCTCACGCTGACCTCTGAAGGGCTGAAGATCGGTCGCCTGCCGTCATGTGAAATCGTCCTGAATCATCCGACGGTGTCGCGGCTTCATGCCGGCATCAACGAGGCGGACGGGCAGTTTCAGCTTTTCAACTTTAGCCATTCAAGCGGCACGACTTTGAACGGGAGACTCCTGCGCGTGGAGGAAGCCGAGACGCTCGCGGATGGCGACGTGCTGAGAATCGGCCCGTTCTTGTTGCACGTCGGTCGCGTTGATGATGCGCTCGCCCTCACGGTCACAATGCAGATCGCCGTCAACGTCGCCGAAACGGATGCACGCGAAGACAAGCCTCAGTCTTCGTCTGAAACCACCGCATCCAGCCGGGCGATTCACAGGACGGGGACGACCTCAGACACGCTCAGTGTGTTCTGGGAGAAACGCAAGCGCGAGGCGGGCACGATGCAGCGTCTCTCTGCGCTCAGGCCGCAGGCTCCCGCGCGCGTGGTCGGGAAGGCGCGTTTCAACTGGATACCGACACGCGATCTGGCGCGTCCGTGGCCTCTCTCTCTGTTCTTCTGGGGCGCGTTGATCGTTGCGCTTCTCACGCTCGTCGCGACTCTCCGCTACGCGAAAGCCTTCTCGCCCGCGCCGCTCTCCGCTGCTCACACGCGCTCGACGATGTTGGTTGCGCCCGCCATAGCGACGCGCGTCAACGCCGACTCGTGTACGACTTGCCACGCGCCCGGCACGAAGATGGAAACGTCTTGCGCCTCGTGTCATCGGACGGAGACTTTCAACGCTTCCATGACAGAGTCGCACATGAATGCCGGACTGACATGCATTAACTGCCATGCTGAACATCGCGGCGCGCAATTTACTCCCGCTGCGGCCAGCATCAATGCCTGTACGAGTTGCCACAACAGCGACAATCATCAACTCTATCGAGGGAAGGCCGTCTTCACACCGCACGGCGGCACGTTCGGCTATCCGGTCGTAGATGGCAAGTGGGTCTGGCGCGGACTGACACAGCAAGAGTGGGAGCAGAAGCCGCCTGAGATGCGCGACGCGCTGCTGCGGATGGAAGAAACAACGCGACGCTGGCCTGCCTCCGGCGATGCTGCCGACAGAGATCGCAGCGCGCAGTTTCACCTCCTGCATTTGCATCGCGTAAAAATTGTCGGCAGTCTCAAAGGCAACAGAGAGGGCGAGTTGTCCTGTTCAAGTTGTCATCAATCGTTCGCGCCAATTGACCGCGCGACGCCGCGCGCGACCTGCGGCGCGTGCCATAACGGTGACGCGGGCGGGCAGTTCAAAGGATTGCTCGCGAACGAAAAGCCCAATTGCATTTCATGTCACGTCCAGCATGTGCAGGATCGTCAAACGTGGGCGACAACTTTTCTTAAATCGAACGCTAACTGAAATCAAAGCGCCGACTGACTGAAATTCTTCAAGCAACATGAACAAGGCATCACTCTTCATCATCCTCGTTTTTACATTGTTGCTGCTGGCGCTCAATCAAATGTTTGCCGCACAGGGCAATCCACTGTTCGGCGGATTGTCATGGGCTGGTTGGGTGGGCGCGTCTGTCTTCATTGCACTCGCAGGCCTCATCTTTCTCTTCTGGAAAACAGCGCGCGAGCGCAAATTGCTGGCGCAACTCTCCACTTCCGACACGTCCGCAGATGAAGCCGACGCGCTCTTGACGCGCGAGCAGTTAGAGCAATACGACCCGGACGGGCCGGATTATCCGCACCCCGTCATCATCACGGAACGCTGCATCGGCTGCCACGCCTGCGTCGAGGCGTGCCCGCATGATGTGCTCGCGATGGTCAACAATTACGCCACGCCAGTCGCGCGCGATCAGTGCATGGAAGACACGTCTTGCCAGATCGAGTGCCCCGTCAATCCCAAAGCCTGCATTGTCGTCAACACGTTGAAGAAAATGCCGCCGCGCAAAATTCCTGCGCGCGATGCGACATTTATGACGAACGTTCCCGGCTGCTATCTCATCGGCGACGTGTCTGGGACGCCGCTCATCAAGAACGCCGCCAACGAGGGCGCGGATTGCATCAAACACATCGCCGATGAATTGCGCGGAGCCGGTCGCGCGACATCTTTATCAACAAAACAGAAAGACATCATCGAGGTCGCCATCATCGGCGTCGGGCCGGCGGGACTCTCTGCGGCCATCACGGCACAGCAACTCGGACTCTCTTATGTTGCCGTCGAGCAGGACACAGTGCTGGCGACGATTGACGCTTATCCGGCAAATAAATTTATCTTCTTCAAGCCGGAGACGATGGAAGCGCGCGGCGCGATTCGCATCGTGGGCGCGGGCGGGCAACGCGAAGACATACTCGAAGACTGGAAGCGCGCGATGCGTGAGAACGCCGTTCTCATCAACGAGAATGAGAGTTGCAAGTCAATCAAAAAAAGCGGCGACGGCGCGCACTTCATCATTGAAACAGCGCGCGGATTTGAGAACGAGCCAGTCACTTATCAAGCGCAACATGTCGTGCTCGCGCTCGGCAATCGCGGCGCGCCCATGAAATTAAAAGTACAAGGTGAAAGCATCAAGGTTATGCGCGACGGCACGGCACGCGACAAAGTGCAATACAAACTGGCGAGTGCGGATGTTTATCAGCGTAAACGAATCATGGTGGTGGGCGCGGGCAACTCGGCGGTCGAAGCGGCGGTTGATCTCGTCGCGCGTCGCGATGGAGCGCGGCTCATCTTTCGACCGGCGGATGAAATCAACGAAGTCACGCTCGTCATACGCAGCGACCTGAAGAACGATCTCAAATTTGCGAACAAGATGCAGATTTACGATTGTCTTGATGAAGGCCGAATCAAAGCTTACTTCGGGACGAGGATTAAAGAGATACTCGATGATGAAGTGGTCTTGATGAACGCGCGCACGGGCGAGGTGACGGAGACGATAGCCAACGACTATATTTTCGCCATGATCGGCGGAGACCGACCGACCAAATTTCTCGAATCAATCGGAATTAAAATCGGATGAGAGGAAATTTAATGGTCGGGGGCTTCTTGATTTTTCAAGTCAAGACTTTTGTTCGTTGTGGAAAGTTACGGTTCATTCCCAATGTCCGGCACAGGCCTGCCGAGCGAACCGTAAATCCGCACCAACTCATCAATTTTTGTTTGGGCATCTGCGTTTGACGGGTCAAAGCGCAGCACGCGGCGAAAGTCGCCGAGCGCGAAATGATAGAGCCGCACGTCGCCCGCCGACCAGTAAAAATTCCCGCGCGCCATGTAAGCATCGGCGGCGGCTTTTTTGTCTGATGCCGTTGCGCCCGCAGCCTTCGCTTTCTTCAACGTCTTGTCAATTTTGGCGTCGAGTTCCGGCGTCGCCACCGGAGCCTTGTCAGTTGCTCCCGCAGCCACAGGCACGCTGCCGCCGGTTGAACTATTGATGCTGCCGCTGCCATGTGCAGGCGCGACACCGAGTGGAACCATCGGACTCGACGCGCTCGACGTTGCATCGCTCGCCTGTGTCGCCGCCGGAGTCGCCACACTTCGAGATTGGTTTTGAGCGTTTTGATTTGCCATCTGCGCGCCGCCGCTACAAGCAGCAAGCGTCATGCAAGCCGACAACATCAGGACACTGAAAGTTATTCGCATTCTTAAACTCGGTTTTCGCACGCCCCCAACTTCACCGGAAGATCAAGCGACGCGCGCACGTCTTTGTACACGCACCGGCGATTATTTTCCGGTATGACATTCGGCGCATTGTTGCGAGGTCGGAATCTTCAAACCCTTCCGCTTATCTGCGACGAGATCGTGGCAAGTGTTACAGTTGCGATGATACGCCTCTTCATTCGTGAGCACGGTCGGGTCTGTGTCGCCCTCATAAGTGACCTTCGGAATTTCCGCCAGCAACTTCGGCTTCGCACCTTCCTGCGCGTGACAGGCGCGGCAAGTCTGCACTTCCGGCGCTGTCGCGTCCTTGAGAAGCTCCGTCGTTAAAGTCGTCGTGCGGTCTGCGGGGTAAGCGGTTTTGAGCGGCGGATGCTTGACGACTTCCGACGCGGGCTGCTCCGTGTGATGACACTCGATGCACGCAATCGGCTTCGTCCCGTCAATGCTGTAATTTTTCGTCGAGTGGTTCAAGTGATTGAACGTGACGGCGGGCGCGTCAGTTGGCTTCTTCGCATCCGTGGCGAGTTTGTAAACGTCCTTCGGAGTTTGCCCGCCAACTGCAATCAAGGAAGCTGATGCGGATTTGCCAATGGAGGAGACGTGACAATTCGTTGCGGCAAACAGACAGGCAAACAGTGTCGCCAGCACGACGATTTTTTTCAAGATCGCTTGCATTCGTTTCACAACCTTTTCAAGTTTGACTGAGATGAAGCGGGAGAAGAATGTTGTGTTTGTTCGGGGGAGCAAAACTTTTGAACGTGGTTTGGAGCGACATTGCACAACACGTCAAAAATATATGCCGCATGAGAGGGCTTGTCAAATTTAATGTTTGCCGCCTGTCACTGACAGACGAAACGTCGCGCCGCGATGACAGCGTCTGCAATCCGCGAAGTCTTCGCCGCCGAAAGCGCGACGATTATCGTGGCAAGTGGCGCAACTGCGCGCGCGCGCGGGCGGAAAATGCTGCGATGGTCGTGGTGATTCTACTTGTCGAGACTGCGGCAAATTAGCTTTAACCGTGTGGCAATCCGCGCAACTCAGGTTTTGTCTCGACCCGTGTGCGGCGTGGCTGAAACTCAACGCGAAGGAACGCGCGTTGGTGGAAGTTCGCGTGAGACGACCCGGCTCGTGACAGACTCCACACGTCGAGATGTCCCCCCCTGTGGCGTTCGTTGCGCCCGGACTGTGGCATTGATAACAGTTGGCGTGCGCGTCGAGATTGACGAGTATCGAGAGCGCGACGCCGCGCCGCGCCGGCGTGTGGCAGGCCACGCAACCGGCCTGCGGACGCGCCGCGCCGCTCGCGTGTTGCGCGTGATCGAAGCGCGCGTTAAAGCTTTTCAGCGATGGAAACGCTTTGACCGCCGGCGAGCCTGAATCGAGATTGGTGTGGCAGATAGCGCAGATGGCTTCGCCACCGCTGGCAGAGACAAACTGCTGGACGTGGCAATCCGTGCAGGCTTTGTGTCCGGGCAAATCCGGTCGCGGCGAATTGGTTTCGCGGCGATGGCAGGACGCGCAAGAGAGCGAAGCGTGTCGCGGCGTCGTGTGCGAGAACATCAAGAAATCACCCGTCTCGCCCGACTGTTCCGTCATAGACAAATTGGCTGGCAAATCTCGTCCGGTCGGTTCTGAAACCGTGACACTCGCGTTTGTCTTAAACACTAAAGAGATCAGAAAGATGAAGCACGCGGCGAGACAGAGCAAGAGCATCAATGAGGCTTTGGCGCGACCGAAACGTTTAATTTCAGTCGCGTCTTTTCGCATACACACGTCAATCAACTTTGCTCTCATGTCCAGACTTTCATTTCGGCTTGGCGACTGAGACCGCGTCAAGATGTGTTTGTGGAATCGCCTCCGTTCCATAATTGATGTGGCACTTGGCGCAACGAAACGACGAATCGTCGCGACGCTTTTCCACTTCAAGGTTGAGAATCTTTTTCGGGATCGTCGCCTTGATGTGACAGCCCGTGCCGCCGCCGCCACACGTCAGCAGCGGGACGTGTAGTGTTTGCGCGTCGAGCCGGTTGATGGACGAAATGTTGATGTGGCAACTCGTGCATCCGACGCTTTCATGTTTCGTCTCTTCGTGCCTGAAGGTCGCGGCATGGCGACGCAGCCATGCGGCTAACATTGCCGGGTCGTTTAAGTTCATCCGTGCGGCAAGCGCAGCGTCCGCGTCCGTGTGTGTTGGAATTTGCGCGGACGTTTGAATGCTCGGCAGAAGTTTGTGGCAGCCCGCGCAGTCCGACGAGAGAGGCTTTTCTCCTCCGTCCTGCCAGTGACAGTTGAAGCAGGAGGCATGGCCCTGCGGAGTCGTTTTGAACGTTCCCTTCTTCAACCAGAAAGAGTCTTTCGGCAAATCGAGCGGAGGCTTGACGACGTAACGCTCCGCAGAATCATTTTCCGGCTGGTACGTCTGATGGCAGATTGAGCAACTATCAATTTTCTTCTGCGCGCCCTGCATCATAAAAGACGCGCGCACGAAAAAATCGTCCGTCGCTGTTTGGACGCTCGCAGGAATTTGCGCCATCACATCCTGATGCTTGTCGTGCGGGAAGTTGAGGCCGAATTCGGTGGCAAAGGTTTTCTTCGTGCTCCTCGACGCCTCGAAATTTTCCTTCGGGTTCTGGAAAGGAAAGCGCGTGCCGTCTCGCGGCGAGACGTTGGTGTGACAGATCGCGCAAATCGTCGGACGCGCGCCGCTAAAAAATTCGCGCCGGTGGCAATTCACGCATGATGGATGGTCTGGATAATCCGTCACGTCCGGGAAAGCTTCACCGCTCTCGCGCACAACGCGCGTCCAATTCTCCGTCGGGGCGGTGTGGCACGAAGCGCAATCTTTTTGATGTTGAGGTGTCCGGTGAGAAAAAGCTGAAAAGGGCTGGCGCGTTTTTTCGCTCGAAGTTTTCCCGCGCGGCGTCGTTGATTTAGCGTTCCTTCGCGGCGCGACCTTTGTTTTCTCCTCGCCCAATCTTTGAAATGCGTTTGACGAAAGGCGCGGGAAGGCGAACACGAATGATGCTAACGAGACGAGAAAAACAAGCGTGATTGTTCGCCGGTTCATGGTACGCGATCAGTTTATTTGGCCCCGGTTTCAGGAGTTGCCGGCTTCGAGACGCTGAGTTCGAGCAGCACAGAATAAAGCTGGCGTGGTATCGGCGGCGGAACGTTTACTTTGCAGTTCCAGACAACATCTCCTTGCACGAGCGGCATGAGATTCGAGACATAAAATTCCGCCAGCGGCACATTCGTGAAATAAGCGATGCCCTTCTCGTCCGTCATCACGGATGAGACTCCGCCGCTTTGTTGTGCGGCGCGCGCGAGCCAAGCCTTTTTCTTTTCGTAATAATCAGTCCGCACGTTTTTCAAAGGAAAGTTGACGGTGATCCAGCGCATCGCTAGTTGCGGACTTTTATATTTTCGCAGTCCTTCCTCGTAGGCCTGCTTAAATTCCGGCACGCTCTGGACGGCGCTCTCATACTCCGCTTCATACTCCGGGCAATAAAGCGTATCGCAGTCGTGTCGGCGCAACCACTCGCGCAGTTGCGGGCTGGCTCCGGCGAGAAAGTCTTCGCGACGCGGCGCGTTCGTCCAATCGAGACCGCCTACAAGCTGCAAGTCTTTTTTGAGAAGATAAAAACGCTGGCGTTGAAGCGGCTTGCCGTCCGCGCCCGTCACGAGCAGCTTGATGCCGCTCGACGCGCCTTCTGTGGACGATGATGCTGTCTCCGGTTTGATCCCTTGCGCCTGACGGACATTGCAGGAGCCATTGGCGTGAAGAGTTGCCTGTGCAAAGACGAGGAGGCGCAGGCCGCAGACGCTTGACGCCGCCATCGCCAGCATCAAAATCACTTTAAGTGCGGCGCGCTTGCTCACGTTGCTTTCCGGTTTTTGTTACTCGCGTCAGTTGATGTTGAAGTTTTATTCGCGCGAGCTTTTTCCAACTCTTCACGCAGACGAGGCATGTCCGTGTAATTCGGGTCGGACTTTTGCAGGCGCGCGAGCGTCCGCTCGGCTTCGGGCACGTCGCCCGTTTTGAGAAGCGTCAGCGTCAGGTTGCGAAGCGTCGGGATGTGTTCGGGATTGAAGTTGAGAACGCGGCGAAATTCGGCGATTGCTTTGTCGGGCTGCGATGGCTCGCGCACAAAATATGTAAGGCCAAGATCGGAGCGGACGTTCACGTCCTCAGGCTTTTTCGAGAGCGCGGCGAGATACCACTTTTCGGCGATCTCATAGCGTCGCACCTCGAAATTCGCGTTGCCCAAATTAACCAGCGTTTCGTAATCGTCGGGACGAAGCTCGTTGGCGCGCGTCAGGTAATCAATCGCTTCCTCGAAGTTGTTCGCATTGCCCCACGCGACGGCAGCGCGCATCTGCGCGTCGAAATCCTGCGATGCGTTACGCGCGTCGTTCCCTGCCTGCTGCGCGCCGGACTTCAACGTCTGCTGATCTTTGACGGAATTGTCGGGAAGCGCGCGATGCTCCGCAGGCAATTCCGCTTGTGACTGTTCATCGCCATCGCTCGACACGGGCACGCGCGTCTGGCTCTGCCCGTTGACATAGACGACGAAGGTGAAACCGACGACATAGCCGAGCAAAATTCCGATGATGGAAAAAAGGACGTTCTCTTTGGTCATAGTGACGAGTGATGAGTGATGGATGATGAATGATGAGAAGAAAGCGATTTCTCTTGACTCATCACTTATTACTCATCACTTATCACTTTTCTTCAGGCGTAAGAGTGCAGTCCCGGCAGCAGATAGCTGACGCCGAGATACGTGAAAATGACGAGCAGGAAAGCGACGATGGCGAAGTAGGCGGACGCGCGTCCCGTCCAGCCGCGCGAGATGCGGACGTGCAGGAATGCGCCGTAAGTCAGCCACGCGACGAGCGCGCCGGTCTCCTTCGAGTCCCAGCCCCACCAGCGTCCCCAACTCTCGTTCGCCCAGATCGCGCCGGTCATCAAGAGCAGCGCGAGTCCGGCGAAGGCGACGCCGCCCGTCTTGTACATCAGGCTGTCAATCTTTTCTTTGTCGGGCAGTGCGGCGCGCAATTTCTCTGTGCGGAAGCTGAAGATGATGACGAAGAGCGTCGCCGCAAACGCAGTGATCAACGCGGCGAGTTCGACCGGATTGGCGTTCAGGCTCAGGAAAAGTTTCGACTGATTGGCGTTCACCCAAGTGCCCGCCGCGCGCTCCAGACGCTCATCTGGAACCTGCGCGATCTGCTCCGGCGACATGTTGTCCTGCTGCGCCATCCACACGCCGAACTTGCGGAATTGTCCCGCGTTGACGCACGCCGTTCCATCTGGACGCGCGCCTGTGCAGACACCGACGTTCGTCAAATTTTTGACCTGTCCGACGAGCAGAGCGATGGCGAGCGCCTGCACGACGAGCGCGCCTTTGAGAAAATAGTGTCCCAACTTTTTCGCGCCCTCGTCCTGCTGCGCGATGTATTTGCCGAAGAGCACCATCACGCCGAGCAAGAGCAGCCCCGCCAGCGCGAGCAGCCAGCCGACATAAGGAATGTCCGCGCGCAAGGGCAGAGGGATACGCGGCGGCAGAAACGTCGAGGCTGAATAAGTTCCAAATGTCGAAGGCGAGAAGACAGAGAAGCGGCTGACGGTGGCGATAACGGCGAAGGCGAAGATGCTCGCCCAAATCGCCATCGCTTCGACCTTGACTCCGTCCTTTAAGAGATACACGACGGCAATGGCGAAGCAGACGAGCGCGATGCCGTAGCTCAACGAAGCGATGCCGACGTGAATCGGTCGCCAGTAAGAATCAAGCACCGGCGGCAAGTTGATAAATTCGTTGCCGATGAAGCGCGCGAGTATCAGAACAAGCGAAGCGAGCGGCAGCGTGATGGCTCCGAGAAAACGAAAGTTGCGACGGTGCGCGATGAGCAGCGTCGTAATGCCTGCGCCGAAAGCGAACGCGAGGCTCAAGTCGTAAAGATTCGCGAACGGGATGTAACGGAAAAACCACGGCATCTCTCCGCCGCCCTGTCGCATGATGATGTCCAACTCGCGGTCGTGCGCGGCGACCCAACGCACGCCCCAACTCGATGCGTTGAAGAAGACGCCTGCCGTCGCCGTCCATAAACCGATCTTCTGGAAGAGCGTAGATGGCGCGTAGAGATTCGTCAGAAAAAAGACGGCTGCTGTCAGATACGACGCCAGCGCCAGCATCATCAACGCTCCGTCCGAGATGAAATGCGCGCCGCCCATCTGCCAGCGCAGCAGCGCCATCAGCACCGCGCCGCCCACAGCAAAGATGGCTGGAAAATAAGATTGTAAGGCAGAGTCATTCACTGTCTGCTCATGCATTCCCAGCATTGTCGGCTGCTCTAAAACTTCACTCATGATTTCTCAACCTCCCTGACTTCCCCGCCCAAAGCGCCGGCGAGACGCTTGAAGCGGTCACCGAACCCGAGTTTATTGCGATTAGTATTGCCGCCAAGCGTGACCTCGAAATTTCCCTGTCCGCGTTCCTCTATGAGCGCCCAGACGCGCTGATGAGAAAAGAAAAAGACCGCCGAGAGTGTCAACGCCAGCAACAGAAACCCGACATAGACGACGGACGAGCCGGGGTCTTTCTGAATCGAGAGGACGTGCGCGAGCGGCACTTTCTCGAAGTCAATCAAACGCCATGTATAGCCCGCGACAGGCTTCTTCGCGAACGGCGCGCGCTCCGCCATCTCCGGCGTGAAGGCGAAAGCCTTGATCGTCTCGCCCGAAGGTTGATGCACCAGAAGTGTCGCCGCCGGATTCGTATAGACGCTGCGCTCCGTCTCTTGCTCGCCACCTCCCACACTAAACTGTGCGGAAAAATCCGTCAGGTCAACGCGCGTGCCGTCTGAGAGTTTGGCCGAGCCGCCGCGCGGAATATTGATGTCCTGCGACTCGCCGCCCGCTTCCGGCGTCACGCGCACTGTCACGTTGCGCGCCTTGCCGTCGGCGATGAAACTGGCCTGAAAAAATCTGTAGCCGCGATAATCGTAAGGCGCGTTCAAGTGTATCAACGCCTCGCGCTCGCCGTAGTCGGGGTCTTTGATTTTGACGCGCGTCAGCCAGTCAAGCGTATTGTCGGCGGTAATCGCGCCGTCTTTTTTGATGAGCTTCTGTTGAATGTCCGTGCATTCGACGGTGAACGGGAGCGGCGTGATGGACTTCGCGATTTTGTCCACATCGTTGACCGTCTCCGACATCTCGCTTGCGGATTTGCCCGGCATGAGCGGCATCGAACCCGTGCGCCCGAACTGCGCGGTGAGAAAGCCACCCGTGAAAATCGTCAATAATGCGACGTGGACGGCATAAGCGCCGAGACGATTCCATGTCCCGCGCTCGCCGAAAACGTAGGTCTTGCCCTTCTTCTCCGTCACGCGCGAACTCAAGCCCACGCTCTTGAAAGCCACCGCGACTTTTTCAACCGCCGCGCTCTGGCTCTCGCTCCGCACGTTGAGCGTCGCGCTCTGCTCCTGCCCTTTGAGCCAGTGCACCGAGGCGTCGAGCTTCTTGCGCGAGATGTAGGTGTACGCGCTCGGAAAGCGATCAATCGAAGCGAGGATGATGTTGAGCGAGAGGACGAGCAGAAGCGCGTTGAAATACCACGAGTGATAAATGTCGAAGAAGCCGAGTTTGCTGAAGAGCAGTTTCGTGGCGGGCGTCAACTCAGCGTAATACTTGTCAAAGCCCTCGACGTTCTGCTGCATGATGAGCATTCCGATCATAGAAGCGATGACGAGCAGCACGAGTTGCGTCACGCCAAAGCGGACGGAACTGAGCAGATTGAGCGTCCGCGTAATGATGGAGGGCGCTTCTGCTGCACGCGCCGGCGAAGTCTGAGCGTTGATGTCGCTTTTGGTTTCTTCGATGGCTGACATTGTTTTATGAATGACGGAAAAACTATGAAGTGTTGAGTATGGTATCAGACGAACACCGCCGCAAATGATGCCATGCTCCTCTTTGAGTACGCCTCATCATAGCCGAACGACGCTTGACCGGCAACTTATTCAGCCCTCATGCAAAAGCGACCTAATTCTTATCCGGGAAAAGAGTTTTCTTAACGTTTGAGTCGCCCCGTACTCACTGAACCGGGTTGGTGAATCAACGCCCGGCTTCAAATGCCCGACTGTAGTTGTTATCATTCACAGGCACGTTGAGTTGACGATTTATTAACCGACAAGTAGCGTGGCCAAGCATGTTTGCGCCGCCGGTATTCGTTCTTCCAAGCTAAATTATGTCCAGAAATTTTATCCTGTGCGCGCTCGGCATCGTCCTCGGATTCGGCATCGGCTTCTTCATCGCGAATGCCGTCTCGCGTCCCGGCGCAAACGTCCCTGCAACGCGCGCGTCATCAATCACCAATGCCGGCCCGCTCGACGAGGAGCAGAGCGGAGGCCGACTCCCGCCCGGACACCCGGACATCAACAACGGCGGAGACATGCAGGCAGACACGAACAAGACGGGCGCGAGCGCGGCGTCAACCTCCGCTGAAGCGCAGGCCGCGATGGACAAAGCCGACCGCAACACGCAGGACTTTGACGCGCAGATGTCCGCCGCGAAAACTTTTTACGCCTCGCATGACTTCGAGAAAAGCGCGCTCTACTTTGACCGCTCGCTCGCGCTCAAGCCGCAAAGTTTCGAGGCTCTGGCAGGGATGGGAAATACGAAGTACGACGCGCGCGATTACGTCGGCGCGGCAAGCTACTACGAACGCGCGCTCGCCATCAACCCGGATGAGCCGGATGTGCGAACCGACTTCGGCAACACTTTTTTCAACCGCATCCCGCACGACTACGACCGCGCCATCGCCGAATACCGCAAGTCAATCCAGCTTGATCCGAACCATCTCAACAGTTGGAAAAACATCGCCACCGCCGCTCTGCTCAAGAGGGACAAGACTGTCGCCACCGAAGCGCTCAAACATCTCGAAGAACTCGACGCACGTAATCCTGACCTCTCATCTCTGCGCGACAACATCGAAGCGTTGCCCTGAGTGAAGGCAAAGGTGAAGGCAAAAGGCAAAGATGAAGACAGGCGTCTCTCCTCTTCTTCACTTTTGCCTTTTGATTTTTGAACTTTGCCTTTTGCCTTCTTGACTACTTAGAGATTCGGGCTGCGTGGGAATTTGACGTAAGGCAATCGCGTGCCTCTGACGAAGATTTGATCTGAGCGCATTGCGGCTGGTGCGGCGTAGCCGTTGCTGCCGGCGGCGGCGATGAGGTCGTCTTGGTCAACTCCGTCGCCGCTGATGCCGATGGCTCCGACGAGTTCTCCGTTTTTATAGAGCGGGACGCTGCCGGGAAAAATCTGGAGACCGTTTCGCAAATTCGGAATCGTCGAGCAAGGGACGCTCGCGCCGCCGATGGCCGCCAGCAAGTTCGTTTTTATCAAATCGAGTTGGAGGCCGTTGTTGAAGACGCTCCACTCTGAAATTTCCGTGCTGAAGGGGCCGGCGGGGTTCGGGTTGAGTCCGTCCGGGAAAAACGGTCTATGCAGAAAACCGCCCGCGCGATCCGTGAACGCCACCGTGCCGTCGAGCAAAATCCCGTCCGCCCGCGCGCGGTCAACATAAATGCCGAGTCCTGCGCTGCGATAGAGACTCGCCGCGTTGCGGTTGGAGTTGAACGCCGCCGTCCGCGCTTTCTGCACCGAGACATCGAAGCCGAAGACCGGCGCGTCCGTCGTGCGAAAGATGCCGAGCGCGAAGCCTTCCGCGTCCACGACGGCGATGCTCACGCGCGCCTGGCTGCCGAGCGGTTGCCGGATCGCCGCGCGCGTAATTTCTGCTTGCTGCGCCGCTTGCGCGATGATGCGATTCACGTCCGCCGCCGTCAGCGCGTTCGTCGAAATTAGAGAGCTACCGACGAACGGAAAAAATCGCGTGTCAACCGCTCCGCTCACACCGCCGACTGTCGCAGGCACGAATGATGACGGTTGCGCGCCGCGTATCGGATAACTCGAATCAACTGCGCCGGGCAAACTTGTGAAAGGAAGCGTGGCGGGACGAGGCGCGTCCGCGTCCGTCACGTTGAGATAGGCGAGACGGATGCCGCCAACCAGAATATTGTCTCCGCGTATGAGCGACGGCGGCTCGTATCCGCGCGCCGATGCGACAGCGATCAACTCTTCAAACGGCTCATCAAAATCCGCCGGGTCTTTGTCAATCGTGTACAGGCCGTCGCCCTCGATGCCGACGCCGCCGACGGCCACGCCGTTCTTGTAAAGCGGCACGCTGCCCGGATCAGCCGAGAGTCCGAGCGGCAACGCGGGGCGTTTGATGTCGCCGCACGGCAGCGAGGAAAATTGCACGCCGAAGAGCGGCCCGCCCGGTTGAAAATCCACGCGCGGCGGAAAGTGTTCCTGAATGATGAAGCCGGCGGTGCGCGTCGTGAAGGCGTTGCCCTGCGTGCTGAAGAGGCTCGCCGTCCCCGCTTTGGAAATCGCCGCCAGCGACGCGGGCACGTTGATGCTTTCGAGTCCGCGCCCCGCCTGACCGCCGCCGCGTATCTGTGTCGTCGCGCCCGCGCCGCTCATCACGAAGACGGCGAGCGCGTTCCCTTCCCTGTCCGTCACGGCGACCGTCACAGCGCGATTCAAAGATGCGGCGGCGGAGACGGCCTGCGCGATGACATTTTGCACATCAGTTGTCGTCAAATTTCCGGCGGTGACGGGATTCGTGTTTGGCGTCGGCGTGACGGCGGCAGGCGCAGGAGTCGGCACAGAATTGATGTCGTCCGCAAGGCCGCCCCCGATGTGGCCGATGCCGACCCGCACGCGATTGCTCGCGACGCCTCGATAATTGACGCGCACCAGCACATCGCCCGCATCCTGCAATTCGTCGCCCAACTTGACGACGATGGAGGTCATCCATTCCTGTCCCGGCACAACTCCCACGTACTCGACCACGAGCGGAAAGACGCGATGCGCGGCGTCTTCAGCATCAACCGAGACGGCGGAAAAATCGCCCGCCTGTTCGAGGTTAAGATTCAAGGCGAAGAGCATCACGCGCGTGCGTGAGTCCGCGCCGAATCGCACGGGCGAGACGAGGGCGAACGGCTCGCTCTGTCTGGTCAGAGAGTCGAGGGCGACGGCGCGCGTCGAAGTTGCTTCGCTGATGAGGATGGGTCTCGCTGACTGTGCTGAACTTGAGCGCAGGACAAAGCACATACCGCTCGCGAGGGCGATGATGAGCGCGAGTCGTCGCTTGTAATGTAGAGCGTACCTTTTCATCTGGAAAATGAAGGCGACAATGCTTCAAAATAATAACTGCGCGATGCCGCGTTCAATGTAGCACCTCCTTTTGACGAGTCAAGATTTTTCGCCTCACTGACGGCTGTTCACGACATCCCTTGAACTTCGCTGACATCTTCCCTTTTACGATGAAGAATTTTTATTGCCAGCGAGACAGCCACCGTGCTACAAGGCAAAACAGATTTGCGCGCACATCGCATGATGAAATCTCTTAATTACAAAATCAACGCCACGCTCACGTTCACACGCTTGAAGCGTCGTCGTGCATGGAGTTTGTCTTTCATCTGCCGCGTCACGTCGCTCGTCCTGTCCATACTGCTCTCGACTCAATACGTGTCGGCGCAGGAAATAGGGCGTCTCACCGGAAAGATTGTTGACTCGTCCACGTCAACAGCGAATTCGGCGAGCGGCGTTTTCGTCATCGCTGTGAATCAAGTGACGGGTAGAACTTTCCGTGTCCGTGCGGAACACGACGGGCGTTACTCTCTCACACTGTCGGCGGGAGCTTATCGCGTCCAACTCGAAACTCCGTCCACAGCCGAATTCAAACGCGGCGAAAACTTCGGTGCGCTCGCCATCGCGCGCGGCACGTTCGTGGAAAATATCTCAATCGAATCGGGCAGAGAAACTGTGCTCGACATTCCGCTGGCGAAGAATGCGACTTCACACGCAGCCGCGCCAAACGCCACCGCGAGCACAGCGAACACGCGCGCCGTCGAAGCTCCGACCGGATACGCCGGAGAGTCAGGCATCAACCACGAAGCCGCGACGCAGCCGGATCGCGTGAGCGTGCGTGATCGCTGGCGCATCAACTTTCCCGAATACGAGCGCTACGGCAGCGTCGCCGGCGGGCGCGACATCCCTTTCAAGAAAGGCCGCCTGTTCGACCCTTACGACCAGAACGTTTTCAAGGGCGACTATCCCATCTTCGGCCAGCACGTTTTTATGATTCTCTCGGCCACGAGCACGACGAGCGTCCAGCAGCAACGCACGCCGACGCCGTCGAACGTGAGCAGCGCGCGACCGGGCAGCGCGGAATTTTTCGGCAAGCCCGAAGTGCTGGCGACGAGCGAGCTTTTGCAATTCTCGTTCGAGATGTTCGGCGGCGACACGAGTTTCAAGCCGCGCTCTTGGGCGATTAAAATTTCGCCCACGTTCAGCCTGCCGAACTATGTCCGCGCGCGCGAAAACGGCATCATCAACATAGACCCGCGTCGCGGCACGACACGCACCGACACGCACGTCTCTTTTGAAGATGCCTTCGCCGAAGTGAAACTCGAAGACGTGAACGCGCATTACGATTTCATCTCCGTGCGCGCGGGGATTCAACCATTCGTCTCGGACTTTCGCGGCTTCATTTACACCGACAACAATCTCGGCGCGCGCGTCTTCGGCAACTTCGACAACAATCGTTATCAATTCAACCTCGCCTACTTCGCGCAGCTTGAGAAAGACACTAACAGCGGCCTCAACCGTTTCGACTTGCGACATCAAAACGTTTACATCGCCAACATCTTTCGACAGGACTTTCTGGCGAAGGGCTACACAGGCCAGTTGAGTTTTCATTTCAACGACGATAGACGAGGCGTCGAATTTGATCGCAACGGTTTTCAAGTGCGTCCCGCCGTCATTGGCGACGCGCGCCCGCACTCCGTCAAAGTCGCTTATCTCGGCTTCTCCGGCGACGGCCACATCGGACGCCTCAATCTGTCGAACTCTTATTACTTCGCGCTCGGCAACGATTCGCGCAATCCCATCGCCGGGCGCGACACGCACGTCCGCGCGCAGATGGCGGCGGCGGAAGCCTCCGTTGATAAAAATTTCGTGCGTCTGCGCGCATCTTTCTTTTTCGCGTCGGGCGACAAGAATCCGACGGACGGCACGGCGACCGGCTTCGACTCAATCCTCGACGATCCGAATTTCGCCGGCGGCCAATTCTCTTTCTGGAATCGCGTCGGAATCCCGCTCGCCGGAACAAACGTCGGGCTGGTGCAGCCTTCGAGCGTGCTGCCGAGTTTGCGAAGCAGCAAGACGCAGGGACAATCGAACTTCGTCAATCCCGGCATCCTGATTTATAACGCGGGCTTCGACATCGAACTGACGCAGCGCATCAAGGCCGTCTTCAACTTCAATCACCTGCGCTTTCATCGCACAGAGCCGCTCGAATACGTGCTCTTCCAAAATCACATCCGCCACGACATCGGGCAGGACTTGAGCATCGGCGTCGCTTACAGGCCACGGCTCATCAACAACATTACGCTGACCTTCGGCGCTTCGACGCTCAAACCGGGACGCGGCTTTCGAGACATTTTCACTGACGCATCGCGCAACTGTCCCGCCAACGTCCGCGACTACTGCACGCCCGACGATGTTTTGATTGACCCGAAGAAGCCCCTGTACGCATTATTCGCTCAGGTCAGGTTTGTTTTTTAAGTTGGCACTGACGACATGATAAGTATGTCTTTCATCTTTCGCGTCCTTGCGCCTTTGCGTGAAATCTTTCTCACGCCAAGGCAAACAGACGCAAAGCAGATTTTCAAAGCGTTGTTCATCATCGCGGCTTTAGGCGTGGCCGTCTCGACAGGTTTGCGCGGCGTGTCTTCGCACGTCGCGTCGAACACGCGAATTGTCGCGCCACATGTCGTCACCGCACATGCCTCGCATTTTCAAACACCAACCACACCTTCCGCCGCGCCTGCGACGAAAGAGCCGCAGATGGAAGGCTGCATTTCATGTCACGGCCAGATTGAGCCGATGCACAAAACGCGCGACGGCAAACTCGGCACAGGCGGCACAGACGCGCAAAACTTAACCTGCACTTCCTGTCATGGCGGCAACCCATTCGTCCGCGTTGAAGAAGCTGGACGCGGCAAACTCAATCGCGCCGATCCGCAGTTTGAAAAGATAATGCGCGCCGCGCACGTCGAGCCACGCTTTCCCGAACGCTGGACGGGCAAAGACGGCAAATATTCGAGCGCGAATCCTGAGCGCACGAACGCCTTGCTCGCCGCCGAAAGCCGCGAGTTCGTCCGCTTCGTCAATCCCGGCGATTTGCGCGTCGCCGATCTGACCTGCAGTTCCAATGGTTGCCACGTTGACGAATTCAAAGCCGCGCGTAACAGCATGATGCGGCACGGCGCGATGCTCTGGGGCGCGGCGCTTTACAATAATGGCGGCCTGCCCGTCAAAGACGCGCGCTTCGGCGAAAGCTACAGCGACGAGACGGGAGCGCCCGAAAGAATCCTTCAACAACCGCCGCCCTCTCCCCTCACGATGTACAAAATGGGCGTGCTGGCGTTTCTCGACCCGCTCCCGCGCTGGGAAATCTCGCAACCGGGCAATGTCCTGCGCGTCTTCGAGCGCGGCGGCAAGCGTCGTCTCGAAGTCGGCCTGCCGGATCGCGAAGAGGAGCCGGGCAAACCCGACAAGGGACTCAGCCCGCGCGGACTTGGCACACTCCAACGCACAGACCCCGTCTATCTCGGTTTACAAAAAACGCGGCTCTTCGACCCGACGCTCAACTTTCTCGGCACGAACGATCAGCCCGGCGATTATCGCTCGTCCGGCTGCACGGCCTGCCACGTCATTTACGCGAACGACACGAGTGTCGTCCATTCCAGTCCCGTCTGGGCCTCGTTCGGAAATGGTGGCGCGTCCGCATCGAGCGACGAGCAAATCAAAAACAAAAAAGGCGAGCCGGGGCATCCCATCCGTCATCAATTCACCAACCAGATTCCCACCTCGCAGTGCATGACCTGCCACATGCACCCCGGCACGAACATGGAGGCGACGTATCTCGGACTGACATGGTGGGACAACGAAACCGACGCTAAGAGCGCGGGGATGTACCCATCGAAGGATAGACACCTTTCATCCGAAGAAGAATACGCGAAGCTCGACCGCAACCCTGAAGCGGCGTCCGTACGCGGCAACTGGTCAGACCTCGATTTTCTTTTGAAGACGGGGACGGACGCCGTCAACTCGCAAATGAAGCGCACGCAGTTCGCGGACTTTCACGGTCACGGCTGGCTCTTCCGCGCCGTGTTCAAGCAGGATCGCGAAGGCCATCTGCTCGACGCGAACGGCGAGCGCGTCAAAGATGCGAGCGCAGCGAAACTAAAAGAGGCCGTCGAGTATCGAGACACGGACAACGACGATGCGACGAAGCCGCCGGCGGGCGTGCCCGTCCATCTCAAAGACATTCATCTCGAAAAAGGAATGCACTGCGTTGACTGTCATTTTCGACAGGACACGCACGGCAACGGCGCGCTCTATAACGAGCCGCGCGCCGCGATTGAGATTGACTGCATTGACTGTCACGGCACGATCAAGGAACCGGCGAAACTCGTCACGTCCGGCCTCGCGGCTGGATTAAACCTCCCCGATCCGTCCGAAGGCCAGGACACGAAAGACGGCAATTATCAAAAAGGCAAAGGGCGTAATCTCGCGAGCGTGCGCGAAGTTAAAACTCCATTCACGCGCACGAGCGGCGGACGTGCCGTGCCCATCCCCGTCTTTCAACGCATCGAGCGCGATCAAGACAAGCAGGACACGAACGGCGCGACGGTCAAACTCCACGCGGGCGACATCATCCAAAATTCGATGGTCGAGCCGGGACGTTGGTGGCGCGTCAAGCAGACGGCTTACACGGTGACGAAGACGCCCGGCCACGAAAGCGATTACAACTGGCGTTCCGCTTATGCCAAGACCGTGCGAATCAACGAAGACAAAATGGAGACGTGGGGCGAAGTGCCGTCGGACGAAAGCAAGCTCGCGCATCCGAACAAAAAGATGACGTGCTATGCCTGCCACTCTTCATGGATGACGAGTTGCTTCGGCTGTCACCTTTCGATGAAGGCCAACGCGAAGATGCCGAACCGCCACAACGAGGGCGAACTCTCGCGCAACTTCACGACGTACAATTACCAAGTGCTGCGCGACGACGTGTTCATGCTCGGCATAGACGGGACGGTGACAGGTCATCGCGTCGCGCCCGCGCGCTCGTCATCCGCAGTCATCGTCAGTTCGCAGAATCAAAATCGCGAGTGGATTTACTCGCAGCAGCAGACCGTCTCGGCGGAAGGCTTCTCAGGCCAGACCTTCAACACGCACGTCCCGCACACCGTCCGCGCCACCGAGACGAAGACGTGCGTTGACTGTCACGTCTCTGAAAAGCGCGACAACAATGCGTGGATGGCGCAATTGTTTTTGCAGGGCACGAACTTCGTCAACTTCATGGGACGCTACGCCTACGTCGCCGCAGACGACGCGCTCGAAGTCGTTCCCGTCACAGAGCACGACGAGCCGCAGGCCGTCATCGGCAGCACGCTGCACGAAGTCGCCTACCCCGACGAGTTCGCGCGCTTCGTCCGTAGTAATCGCACGTTGAGAGACTCTTTCGAGCACACGGGCAATCCGAAAATTTTGGGCGTGCAACTGCGCGGCGAATACGCTTACGTCGCGGCGGGCGAGGGCGGACTGCGCGTCTATGACGTGGCGCAGATTGACCACAAAGGTTTCTCCGAGCGCATTACGACCGCGCCCGTCTCGCGCTTCGGACAAAAGTTCTGGGTAGATACGAAGTACGCGACCGCCGTCGCCGCACCGACGACGCTCGCCGTTGACCCGGCGCGTTATCGCTTAACGAGCGACGGCAAATCAGTCTCACCAGAAGAAGCAAAACGGTTGTGGAGCGAGTGGCAGAAACTTTCTGATGCGGAGCGCGCGAATCGTCCCGCGCCGCTCGTCAACGAAGAGCAAACGATTCATCCGCTCTACGCTTATCTCTACGTCGTGGATAAATACGAGGGGCTGATTCTCGTCAACGCCGCGACGCTACTTGACGGCGACCCGCTCAATAATTTTCTCAAACGCGCGCTGACGTTCAATCCCGACAACGCATTGAGCGGTGCGAACAACATCACCATCGCCGGCACGCACGCCTACATCACGACTGACAGCGCGCTCGTCGTCGTCAGTCTCGACGACCCGCTTCATCCACGCATCGAATCGCGGACGAGCGCGCCCGAATTGAAACACCCGAAATCAATCGCGGTGCAATTCAGATACGCTTTCGTCGCCGATGATGAAGGCTTGAAAGTGTTCGACGTGACTGACCCCTCGCATCTCTCCATCGTCCGCGACGCCTTCGTTCCACTCGCGCACGCGCAGGATGTGTATGTCGCACGCACTTACGCTTATGTCGCAGACGGCGCGGACGGCATCGCAATTGTTGATGTCACACGCCCCGAACAACCACGTCTCTATCTGAATTTTAATGCGGGCGGTGAGTTGAACGACACTAGACAAGTGAAGATCGCGATGACGAACGCGAGCCTCTTCGCTTACGTCGCGGATGGGAAAAACGGGCTGCGCGTTTTGCAGTTAACCTCGCCGGAAACGATGGCGACCTATGGCGGTTTCAGCCCCGCGCCGGAGCCAAAGTTAATCGCTACCTACCGCACGCGCGGCGCGGCGCTCGCCGTCTCGAAAGGTCTCGACCGAGATCGCGCCGTTGATGAAAGCGGCAATCAACTCGCCGTCTTCGGGCGACGGGGTGCGCGTCCATTCAATCTCGCGGAGATGCAGAGGCTTTATTTGCTCGACGGCAAACTCCGCACCGTCCTCGACCTCAACAGTTGGCGCGAGCCGCCGCCGCGCCTGCGCGATCCTCTCAAATAATTCTCAAGCGACGCGCGTGTTTCGCCGTTCGTCGCGTGCCCCATCGTCGCCCTTGAACTTGTAAACTGCCATCGCCGCCATCGTCGCGCGCTATCTCGTCGCATCCATCCACTGCACGCAACGCTCAAGGTGCGCGTGCATTTCGTCCGCGCTCGCGTGATGAATGCGCCCGTGTCCGGGCAAGACCCACTCGAAACGATAATCGAGCAGGCGACGCATCGAGCGCGTCTGTTCCGTCCACGAATACCAGCACGCGCTCCTGAACGCCGTCAGAGATTCTTTGACTGGCGACCACGCGAGATGATCGCCCGTGAAGAGATATTTATCTTTGTAGAGCAGGACGGCGTGCCCGCGCGTGTGTCCCGGCGTTGGGATAACGACGAGGTCTTTGTCGAGCCGCACTTCACGCTCGCCTTCAACGATAAGCTCAACTCCATAACGCGCGGCGTTGTCATCGCTGTGCATGACGCGCCGCGCGTAGAATTTCCGTGCGAATCTTTCATGGTCGGCCACGTCGTCGCGATGCGTGAGAAAAATCGTCCGCACGCCGCCGAGGGCTGCAAACTTTCTGACGAGATGTGAAGTGTAGCGCGGCGAATCAACGAGGATGTTGCCGCCTTCTGCGTCTGGCCGGACGATCAGATAACTCCACGCGCCGAAACTCGACTCAGACGTGAAGCCGCAAAAATAGACGTTGGCATCAACCAATTCCGGGAACGCATTGATGCCTCTTCGCGCGTCGTGTTTTTCCAGTGCGCCGATTGATCCGGTGGGGCACGCGACGAGCGCCATGAGTGCGCGCCTGCCTTCTTCGTCCGTTGACGGTTGACGATAAACGCTCGACTGCTCTCCATGATCGCGGAAGATACTAGGAGCGATTTGGCGGCAGGCGTCGCAATCAATGCACGTCTCGTCCACGAAGAAATCGCCGGCGATGTTTTCGCGCAAGCGGCGTGAAGAATTAGCCATGCGTGTATTTTATCGCCGATTGCAGATAGACGCGACCGATGAGAGCGAGCAGATGGAAGCTACTTTTTGTCTCCGGCGTGATGTTCCAGATAATCCAAAAGCACGTTCGACATGACCTTCACGCCGACGACCAAGCTCTCTTCATCAACATCGAAATCCGCCGTGTGCCATCCCGCCGTGATGCCCTTGGCTTTGTTGCCGACGCCGAGAAAATAGAAAAAGCCGGGAACGATTTTTTCGTATTTGGAAAAATCTTCCGCCGGCATGAAGGGCTTGAGCACGAGCGCGTTCTTTTCGCCGACGACTCTGCGAATGCTCGGCAAAGTCTCTTCGACGAGCGAAGGTTCGTTGTAGGTGACGGGATTGCTGTCCTCCATCGTTAATTCGGCGGTCGCCCCGTAAGCGGCGGCGACGTTATTAATCGTCTCGCGCATAAATTTGATGGACTGCTCGCGGACAGCTTCATTAAACGTCCGCATCGTGCCCGTCATTTTTACTTCACCGGCAATGACGTTGAAGCGCGTGCCGCCGTTAATCGTCCCGACGGTGATGACGAGCGGCTCCAGCGGATCAATCCGGCGACTCCTGATATGTTGCAGCGCGAGCACGCATTCGGAAGCGACGACCACCGCGTCCACGCCCTTCTGCGGTTGCGCGCCGTGCGAATCTTTGCCGTGTATGACGATGGAAAAAGTGTCGGACGAAGCCATCGCCGGGCCGGATTGATAACCGATTTGCCCGACCTGCACGTTCGGCTCCGTGTGCAAACCAAAGATGGCCTGCGGGCGCGGATTGTCGAGCGCGCCTTGCTTGATCATGTACTCCGCGCCTCCCTCTTCGCCCGCAGGCGCGCCTTCTTCGGCGGGTTGAAAGATGAACTTGATCGTGCCGGGAATCTCCGCACGCATCCGGCTCAAAACTTCCGCGACGCCAAGCTCGACCGTCGTATGCACGTCGTGGCCGCAGGCGTGTTTGACGTTCGGCATCTGCGATTTATAAGGCACGTCCATCGTCTCGTTAATCGGCAGCGCATCCATATCTGCGCGCACGGCGACGACCGCGCCGGGCTTCCCGCCGACGAGCAGCGCGGTGACGCCATATTTCCCGACGCCCGTTTTGATGTCTGTCAAACCCAGAGCTTTGAGACGCTCGGCGACGACGCGCGACGTGCGCTCTTCGCGGTTGGAAAGCTCAGGATGGATATGAAAGTCTCGACGTTGCGCGATCAATTGCGCGCGCAGACTTTCGGCGAGGCCGGCGATTTTTTGCTGTCGCGCGACAGATGCAGTCTCAACGATTGATGCGTTTCTGACAACCACCTGCTGCGCGACGCTCGACACTGTACACATCAGCATGAGCGCGAAAGCGAGCGTGCGTTGATGTTTCATTTTTATCTCCATTGATATTTTCACGAGATGACCAGTAAGAATTATTCACAAGGATAGACAGGATGAACAGGATGTCGCAAGAAATGATGAATGCGGAGTGATGAATGATGAATAGATGGGCGGAGCTTCTTGTCTTCATTCATCATTCCGCATTCATCACTCATCAATTCTTCTTTCATCCTGTCTATCCTGTCCATCCCTGTTAATTTCTTTGCCTTTCGCAGGCGCAATAAGTTTGTCGGGTGATCTAAGTCATCGCGTGGTCGCGTTGCGTGCGCCGGTAGATGGTCAGGCCGAACCAGAGTTCCCAGAAGAGCGCGAGGATGATGATTGAAGCGACGACGGCGATTAGTTGCGAGTCGAGCACTTTGTTGACGACGACATAGACATCACCGCAGATGCCGAGCGCGAGCGGAACCATCGCGGCAACGACCATGCGGCTCGCGAAACGATGAAAGCGTTCCGTGTCTTCGCCCTGCTCGACGATGCGATGATAGGCCGCCGGCGTCATCAGGAAGACGACGGTGATCGCAGTCATCGTCAGGCAAAACAGATGAACGTACTTCGATGCGGGCGGCAGTTTGTCGAAACTTTCCATCAGGATAGCGATGAACTGAAAACCTAGCAGCGCCTGTGCGCCCGGCAACACCGTGCGCGCCTCAGTCAAGACGTGCTTGACCTTGTCCTTCAATTTTTCGCCGCTATCCTGCTCTTCTTTCTGTTCGTCCATCTCTTGACGCTCCTGTGTCGCAGACACGCTCTGACTTTTTCTCACGAGTTCCAATGCGTACCAGAAAAAAAGCGCGAACACGAGAATCCCCGCACCGGCGAAGATGCCCGCCGTGCGCCCGACGATTTTTTCCGTCGCCATGTACATGTCAATCGCGAGTCCGATGCTCAACGGAAACAGCGCGAGCGTCGCGGTTCTGGTCGCGTAGCGGTGCAACTCATCCGAGATTTCGCCACGCTCGACGATGCGATGATATGCCGTCGGCGCGATCAGCAGCGCGATTGACACCAGCATCGCGAAGAGTCCGCAGAGCTTGAGCAGTTGGGTGACAAACGGCAGCGACTCGAAACCCTTTTCCATGATTGAGCGATACTGTAAACCGACGATGACCTGCGCGCCGAGCACGAGCATCCGGCTTTCGTCGAGGACATGCGTGATTTTATCTTTGAGCTGTGCCATTCAAGTTTCCGTCATGCTCCCTCTCGAAATTTCAAATCACTATCTCTTTGAAGCGGCGGGTCAATTCGCGCTTGAGGATTTTTCCCGTCGCGCCTTTGGGCAGGCTGCTGACGAGATGCACAGTCTTCGGGCATTTGAAATCCGCGAGATGCGCCTGACAGTATTTAATAATCTCCGCCTCGCTCACACTCTCGCCTTCACGCAGGACGACGAAGGCCGCGACCTCTTCGCCGTACAATTCATCCGGCACGCCGACGGTGGCCGCTTCCGCGATCTGCGGATGACGATACAGCACTTCGTCTATTTCGCGCGGGTAAATGTTTTCGCCGCCGCGAATGATCATGTCTGACTTGCGGTCAACGATGTGGAAAAAGCCATCCGCGTCGCAGTAGCCGACATCGCCCGTGTGAAACCATCCGCCGCGAAAGGCGCGCGCCGTCGCCTCGTCCTGACGAAAATAGCCTTTGAAAATGTTTGCGCCGCGCATGACGATTTCGCCCGTTTCGCCGGCGGCAACTTCCCTGTCTTCTTCGTCAAAAATTTTCATCTCGTTGCCAATGCTCAGGCCGCACGAGCCGGGCTTGCGTCTCTCATCGGGCGGATTAAAAGTCGAGCGGCAGGTTGACTCGGAGAGGCCGTAGCCTTCGACGACGAGACACTTGAATTTTTCCTCGAAGCGTCGCAGCACTTCCGCAGGGACGGGCGCGCTGCCGCACATCGCGAAGCGCAGTTGACTCGTGCTCAAATTCTCCGGCACGCCGTCCGCGTACTTCGCCAGCAACATCGAGAGCATCGTGGCGACTGAGCCGAACGAAGTGACTTGATGTTCAGAGATGATTTCCCAGAAACGCGACGCGGAGAAACGCGGGCTGACGACGGTCGAGCCTCCAGCGTAGAGCGCGCTCAACGTCGTCACCGAGACGGCGTTCATGTGAAAGAGCGGCATCACGCTCAACAGACGGTCGCGCTCCGTAAAACCGAGCCACTCCACAATCTGACGCGCGTTCGCCAGCAAGTTGGCGTGTGTGAGCAGGCAGCCTTTCGATTTTCCCGTCGTGCCCGAAGTGTAAATGATGATCGCCTCATCATTGGCATTAATCGCCGCATCGAGACCGCGTATGTCGTCGCTCGCGTATTCCGCAGTCGCCATTTTTTCATCATCGAAGACAATCGCGGCGACGAGCGTCTTGACGCTTTCGCGTAGCTCATTGGCCTGCGATTCAAACTCTGTGTGATAGAGCAGAGCCTTCGCCTCTGAATTACCGACGATGTAGGCCATCTCCTCCGGCTTGAGCAGAGAGTTGACCGGCCCGGCCAGCGCACCGAGTTTGAAGCAGGCAAAGTAGGCGATGACGTACTCCGCGCTGTTCGGCAAGAGCAGGCTCACCACATCGCCCTTACCGATGTCATGCGCCGCCAGCATTTGTGCCGTGCGATTGACGGCTGCGTCGAATTCTCGATATGTGAATCGCCGATTGTCACTCTCTGCAATGAGAAAGATTTTGTCCGGCGTGGTGGCGACGCGCGTGTCGAGCAGTTCGCGTAAATTGGCTGTCATGCTTTCTCGTCTTCCATCCTTTTTAGCTTTTCACACACGCGCGCTGTGATATATTTGCCGTCGCAGCCAGACAGAATCGCGCGTGCTATCGAAGAAAATTAAATTGCGCTCGCCGCAGTTATCTAACGCGCTCCCGATTCAGCAACGGCTATCATTTAAGCCTATAAATTTCCTGAACTCTTTAAGGCATCGAGCAAAAGGGTTCTCTTCTCGCTCTATGAGATAAAGCTATCTATGCAGACTTATCGCAACTTCATCGGCGGCCAGTGGGTCGAGTCAGTTTCACCGAAGCACGTCGAAAATATCAACCCCGCGAACACGGACGAGATACTCGGACACGTCCCGCTCTCTACACGCGAGGAAGCGCGTCATGCCGTTGAAGCCGCCGCCGAAGCTTTCCGCTCATGGCGCGCGACGCCAGCCCCGACGCGCGGGCGTATCGTCGCACGCGCCGCCCGTTTGATGGAAGACGACAAAGAAAACTTGTCCGCGCTGCTCACGCGCGAAGAGGGCAAGACGCTCGCCGAATCGCGCGGAGAAGTCCAGCGCGCCATCAACGTCGCGGAGTTTTGCGCTGGCGAGTCTCGGCGCATGAACGGCGAGACGATCAACTCCGAGCTTCCCGCGAACTTCGCGTACACCATCAAGCAACCGCACGGCGTCGTCGCCTGCATCACGCCGTGGAATTTTCCCGTCGCGATTCCCGTCTGGAAAATCGCGCCCGCACTCGTCGCCGGAAACACCGTCGTCTTCAAGCCCGCGACGCTGACGCCAGCCACCGCCGTCCGCCTCGTCGAATTGTTCGTCGAGGCCGGCATTCCGGCAGGCGTGCTCAATCTCGTGCTCGGCAACGGGTCAGAGACGGGCGACGAGATTATCAATCATCCGGCGGTGCGCGCCATTTCTTTCACCGGCTCGAACGGCGTCGGACTCAAACTCTACGAGCAGGCGGCACGGCGCGGCGTCAAAGTACAGGCCGAGATGGGCGGGAAGAATCCCGTCATCATCCTCGAAGACGCAGACATGGAACTCGCCGTCGAATCCACCGCTCAGGGCGCGTTCGGCGCGACGGGTCAACGTTGCACGGCGACGAGCCGCGCCATCGTCGTCGAAAGCGTCGCCGATGATTTCGTCACACGTCTCAAAACGCGCGCGGAGAGTTATCGAATCGGCAACGGCATGGACGACGGCGTGGAAGTCGGCCCCATCGTTGACGCTTCGCAATTCAAATCGGTGCTCGGCTACATAGACATCGGGCGCGAAGACGGCGCGACGCTCGCCTGCGGCGGCGCGATTGCCGATGGCGCGAATCTACGCAAGGGTTACTTTATCAAGCCGACCGTCTTCGACGCGGTGACGCCGGACATGCGTATCGCGCGCGAGGAAATTTTCGGCCCCGTCCTCTCCGTCCTGCGCGTCCGTGATTTTGAAGAAGCGATGATTGTCGCCAACGACAGTGAATACGGTTTGTCGTCTTCAATCTTCACGAACGACGCCGCGCGCATCTTTCGCTTCGTTGATGAAATCGAGACCGGCATGACGCACATCAATTCGCCCACGACGGGCGGCGAGGCGCATATCCCCTTCGGCGGCATCAAGTCCACCGGCATCGGTGAGCGCGAGCAAGGCTCGACCGCGCTCGACTTCTACACCGAGCTAAAAGTCGTCTATGTGGATTACACGGGACGCAAGCGCGAGGGAAATTTATATTAAGATTCAGAATTAAACTTGCTGGAGTTGGAAAGCAATGTATGCGACAGGGTAAACATCTACTTCTTCTATCGCTGATTGCTTCAATATTTTGTTCATGCACTTTCTCGGCCAGACCCGTTTGGATTGAAGATGAAAAGAAGACCGCCGAACGCGCTGTTGAGCAATTTCATAAAAGGATAAATGAAGAACAGTATGAAGCAATTTATGATGACGCACATGATGTTTTCAAAACTGCCAATGAGAAAAATCTAATTTTACCTACGATGAAAAGGACACATGAACGAACGGGTAAGGTGATTCAAGTAACCGATCATTGGATAAATTATGTGGCGCATGACCCTGTCCCCGTGAGAGCCGTCTATAACATTAAATGTGAAAACGGTGATTTCAGTGAATGGTTTGCCTTTGCTATCAGTGGCGATGGAAGTAAAGCCCTGCTAGCTCAATACCAACAATTTCCCGGCAGTTCACCTTCGCCCAAGTTTGAAAAGCAAGAAGGAAAATGACTGCAACAGAATCAAAATCTGCACAGGCCATAAAAACTTATGTCAAAACCCAATAGCTTAACCTTCAAGCTCTCAGCCGCGTTCGCCTTTATGTTTCTTCTCGCCCTCGCCGGTTGCCAGCAGCCCGCGCCGCAGACGACGAATCAAGTAGCGACCACTGCTTCTCCTTCATCGCAACAGTGGGATGGCTACGTCAATCAATTTTTGAATGATTATTTCGTCGCGCATCCTGATTTCGCCATCATGCAGGGCAAGCACGAATTTGACGGCAAGCTCCCCGATTGGAGCGAGGACAGTTTGAAGAAAGAGATTCAACGCCTCCACGCCGAGCGCGACAAGGCCGCCGCCTTCAAAGACGACTCATTGGACGAGCGACAGAGATTCGAGCGCGATTATTTAATCTCGCAGATTGATAAAGATTTGTTCTGGCGCGAGACGGTTGACCAGCCGCACACGAATCCTTATTTCTACGCCGATTCGATTGACCCGGACGTGTACGTCTCGCGTCCTTATGCGCCGCTCGAAACGCGCATCAAAGCGTACACCGCTTATGCGCGCAATGTGCCGAACGCGCTCCAACAGATCAAAGCGAACTTGAAAATGCCGATGGCGAAAACGCTCGTCAAAATCGGGCGCACGACGATTGGCGGACTCGCGGATTTTTACAGCAAGGACGTGCCAAAGGTTTTCGAGCCGATAAAGGATGAGGGGTCGCAAAAAGATTTCAAGGAAGCGAACGATGGCGCGATTAAAGCGGTTAAGGATTTCGACTCGTGGCTCGCGCAGCAAGAGCCTAACGCGACTGACAACTTTGCGCTCGGCGCGGACAAGTTCAAGCAGATGCTCAAGGCAACCGAAGGCGTGGACATTGATCTCGCCAAGCTCGAAGAGATCGGCAAGGGTGATCTGGAGCGCAACACGAACGCGCTGAAAGAAGAATGCGCGAAGTTTGCGCCGAATCAAACTTTACAGCAGTGCAAGGAAAAGGCTTCGGCGGATAAAGCGCCGGGGAGCAACGTCGTCGAAGCGGCGACTACTCAACTCACGGATTTACGAAAATTCATACAGGACAAAGACGTGCTGACGATTCCCGGCACGGAAGAAGCGAAGGTCGGGCTGGCGCCTCCGTACAAGGCTTGGAATTTCGCGTACATCAATATTCCCGGCCCGTATGAGACAGGCTTGCCTTCCGTCTATTACGTCTCGCCGCCCGACCCGACATGGCCGAAGGCCAAGCAAGACTCGTACACTCCGGGCAAAGGCAGCCTGCTGTTCACCTCCGTCCACGAAGTTTATCCCGGCCACTTCGTGCAATTTCTCCATGCCAATCGCTCGTCGTCAAAATTCGGCCAAGTCTTCGTCGGCTACGCCTTCGCCGAAGGCTGGGCGCACTACACGGAAGAAATGATGTACGAAGCGGGACTCGGCGCGGGCGATGCTGAAATGCACATCGGGCAACTTGAGGAAGCTCTATTGCGTAACGTGCGTTTTCTGTCGGCCATCGGAATGCACACGAAGGGCATGACGGTTGAAGAGTCGCGCAAGATGTTTCTCGAACAGGGCTTTCAGGACGAAGGCAGCGCGGAGCAGCAAGCCGAGCGCGGCACGTTCGATCCGGCTTATCTGAATTACACGATGGGCAAATTAATGATACGCAAACTGCGTCAGGATTGGACGGCCACGCGCGGCGGCCAGAGCGCGTGGAAGCAATTTCACGATGCGTTTTTGCAATACGGCGGCCCGCCGATTCCGTTGGTACGCAAAGCCATGCTCGGAGCAAATGATAACGGCTCGCTGTTCTAATCCGTTGAACTGAAAGGAAAACGTTCTCTCATCTCTGTCGAATTGTCGAAACTATGCATACTGTCGCGTGTCCCGCTTGCAACTTCGTTAACGCCGACGCTGCTATCGAAACAAAGTGCGCGCAGTGCAATGAGCCGCTTGCGCCGGCGATTCTTCAGCAGAACATAGACGAGTTGAAGAAACTCAATGAGAAGATGCGTGAGTTCACCGCGCCGTCTTTCAAAACCTTCAACGGCTTCGGCACGACGCTGCTCGACTACCGGAAATTGCCGGACGGAACTTACGAGGCGGTGCGTTGGGTGGTCGCGCTCTTTCTACCCATCGCGCCGCTCTCGGCTTACATCATTCAACCGCTCGAACAGAAAAGAACCTACGGGAGCGAAACGTCGAGCTTTCGCGTTCTCGGCCAGGCGAAGCTAACGGCGGCGCGTGTGGCGCGCACTTACCTGCTCGCCGTCATTGGCCTCGCGCCGGTCATCGTGGGGTCACTCAATTCTGATAAAGTTAACCACACACTCGGCGGCCTGCCCGCTTTCGGCGCGATGCTGCTCTGCGGCGTGTGGGCTTTCTACATTATTTTCTTCAAGCTGAAGAACGAAGGCAAAGCCTATCAACCCGCGAAAAATTCTTGAGGCGAAAACGCCATCTTATCCTGCGAAAAAATTTAACGGAGACATCTATATGAGCACCGCCGAACCAGTCACACAAACGTCCGAGATCGTCCGCAAGCACAAGGAATTTCTCTTCCCCGCCGTCGCCACTTATTATCAAGAGCCGCTCGCGCTCGTGCGCGGCGAAGGTCAATACGTCTGGGATGATAAAGGCGACAGGTATCTCGACTGCTTCGGCGGCGTGCTCACGGTCAGCGTCGGCCACGCCAACCCGCAGGTCAACGAGGTGATCATCAATCAGGTCAAGACGCTTTCGCACACTTCGACGCTCTACGCCAACCAGCCGCAGGGCGACCTCGCCGAAAAATTGCATCAGATTACGCCCGGACGCTTGAAGAAATCATTCTTCACGACGAGCGGCACGGAAGCCGACGACACGGCCATCCACGCCGCCAAGATCGCCACCGGACGACACGAGATCGTCGTCCTGCGCCACAGCTATTCGGGACGCTCCGCCACCGCGCTCTCTGCCACAGGCCACTCGACGTGGCGACCCTTGCCGCCGCAGGTCGCCGGCATCGTCCACGCGCGCGCGCCTTATTGTTATCGCTGCCCTTACAAGCTGACGTACCCGGAATGCGGACTCGCCTGCGCCGAAGACATCGAAGAGTTAATTATGACGACGACGACCGGCGAGATCGCCGCCTTCATGGCCGAGCCGATTTTGGGCGTCGGCGGCTTCATCGTCCCGCCGCCCGGCTACTTCGAGCGCGCCGCTGAAATCGCGCGCGCGCACGGCGGACTCTTCATCGCCGACGAAGTGCAGACCGCGTGGGGACGCACCGGCGATAAGTGGTTCGGCATCGAACACTGGAACGTCGAGCCGGACATCATCACTTCCGCGAAAGGACTCGGCAACGGAGTGCCCATTGGCATCACCGTCGCGACGCCCGAAGTCGCCGATAAGTTTCCCGGAATCACCTTCTCGACCTTCGGCGGCAATCCCGTCTCGTCCGCCGCCGCGCTCGCCGTTATCAAAGTCATCGAAGACGGAGACCTCCGCACCAACGCCGCGACCGTCGGCGCATACTTCCGCGAGAAGCTCGAAGAGTTGAAAGAGAAATACACTGTCATCGGCGACGTGCGCGGCATGGGCTTGATGCAGGCGCTCGAACTCGTCAAAGATCGCGAGACGAAAGAACCCGACCCGCAATCCGTCCTCAAAGTTTTTGAAGAGACGAAGCGGCGCGGCGTCCTCATCGGCAAAGGCGGGCTCTACGGCAACGTCATCCGCACGGGACTAATGCTTAACTCGACGGAAGACATCGTGGACGAACTCGTTCACGTCCTCGACGAATCATTTTCAACACTCTAACAAAGGAGACTAAATTACTCATGGCTAAAAACTCACAAACTCCAGATGACAGGGCAAAGACCCAAGTGGCGATAATCATCGTTTTGGTCTCAATCGTGCTGAGTATTTTTTATACTTTACTCAGCCTCTTCCTAAAGGCGGAAATCTTTGCAGCCATTTCATACGGTATCATTCTGTCCGTGCTGCTATCCTCGTTGGGCATTCTTTTCGATTTAACCTATTCACTCAATTCAGTGCGAACTGTAGCCCACAAGTTAGCTAGTTCAACGGAGAATAGAACTGTGTCGAATGCGGTAGAAGCCATCCAAAGAAAATTAGGAACGATTGATCGACGTTTAAGCGGCGATCAGCAAGGCTCGAACCAAGAAAAGCTAATTTCTGACTTCCCTGATGTTATCAAGGAAGCTGCGGAAAGGACGTACAACGACTATTTGAGTAATTTCAGAACGCTCGATGATGGATTCAAAGTCGAAGGAGAGGATTGGGCATTGAGGAGCTATTATTTTTTTTGGGAATGCCTCTTGGAAGAGCAGAAAAAAAGAAAAGACAGCGGAGAAAATCTAGTTATTAGGATTACGCATTCCAATTCGATAAGGATTTGGTTAATTGAACATCCGAATCCCGATGTTAGTAAACTTCTCACGCTTCAAAAGACATTTTGCGATGAAGGTGGGCGAATTGCGCGAGTTTTTCTAGGTAGTGAAACAAAAGCAAATCACGACTATGAACGCGTACTGAAAAGAATGCGTGCCAGCAAGCTGGATGCATTTTACCTTAAGCCCGTGTCGCACAACTTATCCTATGATTTTCTTTGGGTTTCTGGTTTCAATTTCGTAGTCAAATGGTATTCGGGGGCTGGGGGTGAAACTTTAGGCTCCTGCGACATCTTAAAAGTTCAAGAGTCAGAGGCTCGCGAGCTAAGGAGTAAATGGGCTTCCATCTGGAGACAGCTTGCAGAGCAGAAGGAATCATTAAAGGAAGAGTTTAGCCCGGAAGTTGAGAGCATATATAAGACTGAATAAATCGACCGATTAGAATTTTTATTTTTCGCTGCCCATAGTTTCGTCGGACATGTGCCTCATTGTCTACAAGCACTCGTCGTCATTTAATTCTTCTGAGTTGAATAGCACTATGAGAACACTCATTCGTAATGGTCACATCGTCACCGCCGTTGACGATTACAAAGCTGACATCCTGATTGACGGCGATACAGTTTCAGTCATCGGTGCGACGCTTGAGATGGAAGCCGACCGCGTGATTGATGCGGCGGGCAAGCTCGTCATACCGGGCGGTATAGACCCGCACACGCACATGGAATTGCCGTTTGGCGGGACTCAAGCGTCGGACGACTTTCGCACGGGAACGATTGCGGCGGCGTTTGGCGGGACGACGACGATTATTGATTTCGCCGTCCAGACCAAAGGTCGTTCGATGACCGAAGGGCTTGACCTCTGGCACGCGAAGGCCGAGGGCAAGACGGCGATTGATTACAGTTTCCATCTCATCGTCACGGAATTTGAAGACGAGAACAAGGTTGAACTTCATCGCTTGATGGATGAAGGCGTGACGAGTTTCAAGTTGTTCATGGCCTATCCCGGCGTCTTCCTCGCGGACGATGCGACGATCTTTCGCGCGATGTCGGCGGCGGGCGAGCGCGGCGGGCTGATATGTATGCACGCGGAAAACGGCATCGTCATCAATGAGATTATCAAACGCGCGCTCGCACAGGGACGCACCGCGCCGAAGTATCACGCGCTGACGCGCCCGACTCTCGCCGAAGCCGAAGGCGTCCACCGTGCGATTGCGATTTCAGAGATGGCCGAATCGCCCGTCTATATCGTGCATCTCTCTTGTGCCGACGCGCTCAAACAAATTCGCGAGGCGCGCGACCGTGGCCTTCCCGCTTTCGCCGAGACGTGCCCGCAGTATCTCTTCCTCTCGCTCGATAATTACGACGAGCCGGGATTCGGCGGCGCGAAATATGTGATGACGCCGCCTCTGCGCGAGAAATGGAATCAGCAGGAATTGTGGAAGGGTTTGAAGACGGATGACCTGCAAGTTATCTCGACCGACCACTGCCCTTTCTGCATGAAGGAGCAGAAGGAATTGGGGCGCGGAGACTTTTCCAAAATCCCGAACGGCGCGCCGGGCGTCGAGCATCGCGTCCCGCTCATCTACAACGGCGGCGTGGTGGAGAATCGTATTAGCCTCAACCGCTTCGTCGAACTCACTTCGACCGCTGCCGCCAAGATGTTCGGGCTGTTCCCGAAGAAAGGCACGATTGCTGTTGGCTCGGACGCGGACATCGTGATTTTCGACCCGGAGAAAGAGCAGACCATCAGCGCGGCGACGCATCACATGAACGTGGACTACAGCGCCTATGAAGGCAAAACGATTAAGGGCGTCGTCGAGACGGTGCTTTCGCGCGGGCGCGTCGTGATTGAAAACGGAGAGTACAAGGGGAAGGCTGGTGACGGGCAGTTTTTGAAACGCGGAACGTGCGTCCGCATCTGAATTTAATAATTGTGCGTGTTCATTCTTTGATTGGAGATGCGAATGAAAACTTATTTCGGTAGAACTCTTCTGTCACTCGCCGTCGTGATGCTCGCCGTCGTCGCCGTGCATGCCGAGGATAAGATCGAGCCGCGACTTATCACCGTCACCGGCGAGGCGGAGGTCAACGTCGTGCCGGATGAAGTCGTCTATGACGTGACCGTGCAGACTTTCAACAAAGAATTGCGGCAGGCGAAAACTCAAACCGACGAGCGGCTGAAGAATTTAATCGCCTTGACGAAAAAGTACGGTGTCGCGCCCGAAGACGTGCAGACTGATTACATCAAACTCGAACCGCGTTATCGCGGCAATGATGAGGCTCGACTCTTACTCGGCTATTCGGTGAGGAAAGACCTCGTCTTCACGCTCCGTGATGTGACGAAGGCCGAAGCGATCCTCTCCGAACTTCTCGAAGCGAACGTCACGCGACTCAACTCCGTGCGCTTTCAAACTTCTCAACTTCGCAAGTATCGCGATCAGGCACGCGCCAGCGCCATCAAAGCCGCGCAGGAGAAAGCCGTCGCGCTTACCGGCGTTATCGGCCAGAAGATCGGCAAGGCTTATTCGATTGAGGAAGAAGTAGAGCAACGCGGCTATCTGGCTCAGAACAACATTTCATACGGAGTTGTTGGACGCTCCGAAGATACATCGAGTTCAGAGGGCACGCTTGCGCTCGGACAAATCAAAGTCAACGCGCGCGTCACCGTCCGCTTTGAGTTAGAGTAAAGAATTGAATTCGTCTCGATTGACGCACTAGCATAGAACAGGTTATCCCCATGAATCCTAAAATTAAACTGTTTACAATTTTCATCTCTGCGCTCTTGCTCGCTGCCTGCGCTTCGACCGGCACAAGCAACGGAGGCGGCGTCGCATCGGCTCCGGGTAGTGACAGCGGCAACGTGAGGAATGGCAGCAACAACAATGGTGCGGCGGCCATCTCTGCCGACGACAAGCCGCTCGACGTGATGCTCAGAGCGATGCACGCGCAACTCGATGCGAAATCGTTTCGCGCGCACATCACATCCACGACCGACAAGGGCACGAACAGCACGATGACCGTCGAGTACGCCGCGCCCGACCGTTATCGCATGGTCAGAGAGGGTGACGCTGCTGGCGGCGCGGGCAAGAACGCGCAGATGGAGTTCGTCATCGCCGACAACAAAACGTTCATCAAAACGCCGAACGGCGGTTGGGTGCAATCGCCGATTGATGCGGGCGTGATGATTAAAGCGTTTCGCGATCCGAAGACGATTGAAGAATTGACGAAGACGGCGGACGTGAAACTCGTCGGCCCCGACACGCTCGACGGCCAGCCGATGCTTGTCTATCAGTACACGCAGAACAATCCTCTGGGCATGAACCTGAAGAGCACGGCGAAGACTTGGCTCTCGGTCGCCGACGGACTGCCGCGCAAAACCGAAACCGACGGCGATTTCAACGGCGTGAAGTCACACACGGTCGTCACCGTCTCCGATTTCAACTCTGACATCAAGATCGAATCACCTGTGAAATAACGGAGGCGTCCAGACAAGTGGCAGCGACTTTAGAGTCTGAAGTTATTCAACACGCGGACGGGCGCGTCGAACTGCGCGACTACGCGGAGTTGGAAGCCAGCCCGCTCTATAACGCAGACCTCGCGCCCGTGCCCGTCGCCAAACGCGATTGGACGACTTATAACTACGCGGCGCTTTGGGTCAGCATGGCGCACTGCATCCCGACTTACATTCTCGCCTCTGGCCTCATCAACGTCGGGATGAACTGGTGGCAGGCGCTCATCACCATCCTGCTCGGCAACATCATCGTGCTCGCGCCGATTTTGCTCAACTCGCATCCCGGCACGAAGTACGGCATTCCCTTCCCCGTCTTCGCGCGCGCGGCTTACGGAACTTACGGCTCGAATTTGCCCGCGCTGATGCGCGCCATCGTCGCCTGCGGCTGGTTCGGCATCCAAGCTTGGATTGGCGGCGAAGCTCTCAACACTTTTTTTGGCGCGCTCATCCCCGGCTGGAATAATTTGCTCGGCGGCCCCATCGGCGGGCACATGACGACCGAGTGGCTCTCGTTCCTGCTCTTCTGGGGACTCAACATCTATATCATCTATCGAGGGATGAATCTGCTGCGGCGCGTGGAAAACTGGGCTGCGCCGTTCGTGCTGGTGATGACGACGTTGTTGCTCGTCTGGGCGATCTGGCGCGCGGGCGGCCTCGGCTATCTGTTCACAGACGCGGGCAAGTTTCACACCTGGGGCGACTTTATGCCCGTCTTCGTTCCGAGTTTGACCGGGATGATCGGTTACTGGGCGACGCTCTCGCTCAACATGCCAGACTTCACGCGCTTCGGTCGCAGCCAGCGCGAGCAAGTCATCGGGCAGGTCGCCGCACTCCCCACGACGATGACCGTCTTCGCCGCGATGGGCGTGATGATTACGTCCGCCGCCGTCGTCATTTATCCGAACGTCGGGATTGATAAACTGTGGGACCCGATGAAACTCGTCGGACAGTTCAGCCAACTGTGGATTATCGCGATTTCGATGTTTACGGTCGTCGTCGCGACGCTCGCCGTCAACATCGCGGCCAACGTTGTCTCTCCGGCGAACGACTTCGCCAACGCTTTCCCGCGTCTCATCTCGTTTCGACTCGGCGGACTGATTACCGGCATCATCGGCATTTTGATGCAGCCGTGGCGACTGCTCGCCGACCCGTCCGGCTACATCTTCAGTTGGCTCGTCGGCTACTCCGGCGGCTTAGGCTCCATCGCGGGCGTGCTCATCGCAGACTACTGGCTCGTCCGCGACACACGGCTCGCGCTGCCCGACCTCTACCGCGCGAAGGGCATCTATACATACACGCGCGGCTGGAACTGGCGCGCGGTGGTGGCGACGCTCGTCGGCTGCGGCCTCGCGTGGGTGGGGTTGGTTGTGCCTACGCTGCGACCGCTTTATGATTACGCATGGTTTGTCGGCTTCGGTGCGTCCGCCGTCACACATCTCTTGCTGATGAAACTCTCTCCGCCGTCGCAAAGCATCACGACAGAAGCGTAAACTTGATTTTCCGTTTGGTTCATCTTCAAAAATTGAAGCCGCAAATTTTTCGCACAAAGGAAGAATAGAACATGGCACGAGTTATCAAATGCGGACTGATTCAGGCGACTCACGCCGGCAGCACAGACGCACCCATCGAAGAAATCAAGCGCGCCAATCTCGACAAGCATCTCGCGCTCATCGAAGACGCCGCCAAGCAGGGCGTGCAGATACTCTGTATGCAGGAAGTTTTCACGACGCCCTACTTCTGCGCCGAGCAGCAGACGCGCTGGTATGATGCCGTCGAGAAAATCCCCGACGGCTCGACCGTCAAGCTCATGCAGGAAGTCGCGAAGCAGCACGGCATGGTCATCGTCGTTCCGATTTATGAGGAAGAGATACCCGGCATTTATTACAACACCGCCGCCGTCATTGATGCCGACGGAAAGTATCTCGGCAAATATCGCAAGAATCACATCCCGCACGTCAATCCCGGCTTCTGGGAGAAGTTCTACTTCAAGCCCGGCAATCTCGGCTACCCGACTTTCGAGACGGCCTACGCGCGCATCGGCGTCTATATCTGCTACGACCGCCACTTCCCCGAAGGCGCGCGTTGTCTGGGCTTAAACGGCGCGGAGATTGTCTTCAATCCATCGGCCACCGTCGCGGGACTTTCCGAATATTTGTGGAAACTCGAACAACCCGCGCACGCCGTCGCCAACGGCTACTTCATCGGCGCGATCAATCGCGTCGGCCATGAGCAGCCGTGGGACATCGGAGAATTTTACGGCCAGAGTTATTTCTGCGACCCGCGCGGGCAAATCATTGCCGAAGCTCCACGCGACAAAGACGCGCTGATCGTCGCCGACCTCGACCTCGACATGATTCGACAGGTGAGGAATACGTGGCAGTTCTTCCGTGACCGCAGGCCGGAAACCTACGACGCCATCGTCGCCGATTAACTTCTTGTGCTTACTTCATGAAAGGCCGGCATCAGACATGTCCGTCACACACGAATCCCCCATCACCTTCGAGCAGATCGAGCGCAACTTTCGCGAGATCGCGCCGCCGCTCACGGAAGCCGAAGCCATCATGGAATCCAACCGGTGCGTCTATTGCTACGACGCGCCATGCACGCACGCCTGCCCGACACACATAGACGTGCCATCCTTTATCAAGAAAATCGCGAGCGGAAATCTGACCGGCTCGGCGCGAGTCATCTTCGATGCCAACCCCATCGGCGCGACCTGCTCGCGCGTCTGCCCTGTCGAAGTATTGTGCGAGGGCGCGTGCGTCGAAAAGACTTTGATGGACAAGCCCATTGAAATCGGACGCCTTCAACGTTACGCGACCGACGCGGCAATGAGCGCGGGGCGCGAGCTATTCAAAGCGGGAACGTCCAACGGCAAATCCGTCGGCATCGTCGGCTCCGGCCCTGCCGGACTGTCGTGCGCGACATATCTCGCGCGACTCGGTTACGACGTGACGATCTACGAACGCAAAACACTACCGGGCGGACTCGACACCTACGGCATGGCGGAATACAAGATGCGCCAGTCCGTCTCAACCGGCGAGGCCGCGATGGTCGAACGTCTCGGCGTCAAGCTCAGACTCGACACGGAAATCGGGCGTGACGTTTCGTTCGACGAATTAGAATCCACACACGACGCTGTCTTTCTCGGCGCGGGACTCGGCGCAACCACACGGCTCAATATTCCCGGCGAAGATTTAGCCGGAGTCTATGACGCGCTTGATTTTATCGAGCGCATCAAGACGCGCAATTGGCCGAGCGTGCCCGTCGGGCGCACAGTTGCCGTTATCGGCGCGGGCAACACGGCGATTGATGCCGTCACACAGGCGCGTCGTCTCGGCGCGGAGCGCGTGCTGCTCATCTACCGCCGCACGGCGCGCGAGATGCCCGCCTACGAGTATGAGTATGAACTGGCGAAACGCGACGCCGTCGAGTTCTACTGGCAGACCGCACCCGTTGAAATCATCGCGGATGAGAGTGGCGCTCGCGTCGCTGCGTTGCGTTGCGTGAAGATGGAAGCAGGTGACGCAGACGCAACAGGGCGCGCGTCCACACAGCCCGTCAAAGATTCCGAGTTCGACATCCCTGTGGACATAATCATCAAAGCTGTCGGGCAGCAAAAACGTCGCGACTTGTTCACGCAAATTTCCGGCGTCGAACTCGATTCAGCCGGGCGTGTTGAGGTGAGCAAAGAGACGATGCAGACCGGCAATCCTAAATACTTTGCGGGCGGCGACTGCGTCAACGGCGGACGCGAGGCGGTTGACGCTTCACAGATGGGCAAGCGCGCCGCACAGGGGATTCATCTCGCGCTGTCGGGCGTTGCCGTCGAATTCGCGGGAGCGCGCGTCCCCTTACTGGAAGAAACTCAAGCTATCAAGTCACATTAAAAACGGAGCGAGAGACATGGCAGACCTGAGCGTTAATTTCGCGGGCATCAAATCTCCGAATCCTTTCTGGCTCGCGTCCGCGCCGCCGACGAACATGGGTTCGATGATCGAGCGCGCGTTCGACGCCGGTTGGGGCGGCGCGGTGTGGAAAACTCTGGGCGAGCCGATTCGCAACGTCTCTTCGCGTCTCGCCGCCATAGACCTCGGCCCGCAGCGGATGATTGGCCTCAACAATATCGAACTCATCACAGACCGACCGCTCGAAGTGAACCTGCGCGAGATACGCGAGTGCAAACGCAAGTATCCGAAGCACGCCATCATCGTCTCTCTGATGGTCGAGTCGAAGCGCGAGGCCTGGCAGGAAATCGTCAAGCAGGTTCAAGACACGGGCGCGGACGGCTTCGAGTTGAATTTCGGTTGCCCGCACGGGATGAGCGAGCGCGGCATGGGCGCGGCGATGGGACAGGTTCCCGAATACACCTGCATGGTGACGGAGTGGGTCAAGGAAGCGTCGAGCCTTCCCGTCATCGTCAAGCTCACGCCGAACGTGACGAACATCTGCCCGCCGGGACGCGCCGCCGTGCGCGGCGGCGCGGACGCGGTCTCGCTTATCAACACAATCAACTCCGTGATGGGCGTCAATCTCGACACGCTCGTCCCGCATCCGAACGTCGGCGGCATGGCCGCGCACGGCGGCTACTGCGGCCCGGCGGTCAAGCCGATTGCGCTCAACATGGTCTCGGAACTCGCGCGCGACACGGAGGTGCGCGTGCCCATCAGCGGCATCGGCGGCATCTCGACGTGGCGCGATGCGGCGGAATTTCTCCTGCTCGGAGCGACGACCGTTCAGGTCTGCACCGCCGTCATGCACTACGGCTATCGCATCGTCGAGGACATGATTGACGGGCTATCGAATTATCTGGATGAAAAAGGTTTCGCGAGCGTTCACGACATCATCGGGCGCAGCGTCGAGCGCGTGACGGATTGGGGCAATCTCGATCTCAATTACAAAACCGTCGCGCGCATAGATCACGCGAAATGTATCCAGTGCAATCTCTGCCACATCGCTTGCGAGGACGGCGCGCACCAGTGCATACCTCTCACGATGATTGACGGCCAGCGATTCCCCGTCGTGGACGAGAGTGAATGTGTCGGCTGCAATCTCTGCTATCTTGTCTGCCCATCGCCGGATTGTATCTCGATGGTGCGACTCGATGACGGCACACACCCGCTGACGTGGCGGCAGTTGACGAGCAAGCCGCCTGAGACGATGACCGGCGACTAGAAGGCTCGCGCAATCAATTCGAGTCTCACAAATTCATTTCTCAACGCTCGCGCCTAATCGTAGTCGAGCGGATTTCTGTAAGGTTTATCTTTATCCTTGTCGGCGCGTTTCATCGCATCTCGAAATTTCTCTTCCAGCAAACGCTCACGATCTTTCATCGAGCCGAGTTCCTGCGAGAAAACTTGATCGCGCGTCTGCTTTTGCCTCTCTAAATCCTTCGCCATCTCCTCGAAAGAAGCCACCGGCTTCACCTTTTCCTGATGAGAAATGATGGCTCCGGTCTGCGCGTCCACGACCAACGTCGCTTCGCAGCAAGGGCAAATAATTGTCCAGCGTGTTGTTTCTGTCATAGCCAACTCCTTCCCACTTCATTTGCCTTGCTAATAAACTTCTGTGTGTGTGCCAATAGCTACAAAGACGACTTTATCTTGTTCAACAAATAAGAAGATAATTCTCAAATCATATTCAACGCTGAAACTCCATAAATCTTTTAACCTGCCCGACAGCTTGTGCGTCCTCATCTTCGGCTCGAACGGGTTGTTCTTAAAAAGCTCTACTCGCTCCCAAAAGCTTGCTTCCAAACTTGCGTTACCAGCGACATTCTTTTTGAACGCTCTTTTGAAGGATGAACTGAAAGCTATCTCAATCATTGAGCATTCCTTTGAGCATGTTCATGTCATTTGAGAATATCAATTTGCCTTTGTCCAATTCATCTGTACTGGCCTGATAATTTTCGTATATCTCCTGCCTTCTTTCTTCAGTGAGATATTTTTCGATGAGAGTTTGCAACTCCAGCTTTTCATCGGTGGAGAGATTTTTCACTTCTTCCACCACTTCCGCAAAATTATCTTTCATCTTTTTAGACCTCAACTATTGTTACAAAAATTATTAGGCCACCCGTCATCTACACATCATTTCGGCTCTTTCAATGATTGATCCTTCCGACATGCAGCCAAGGGACGTGCCGTGGCAGTCTTGATCTCTAAGACTTCGCGCGTTTGATGATTGACTCGGACTTTGAGGCACGCGCAACCATAACCATAGCTGCCGGCATTTGTCCGCACCCATTGCCCCCTTTTGAAAACAGGCCATTCACCCTCCGCTTGGTGTCCGCCCTGCACACTTATAATCCATTCGCCTTCACGATCATCCAACCATGCATTAGCAGGCGTCGGATTGCTAAACCAGCCACACCGCGTCTCGAATCCATTGACCGCAGAAATTTTAGGCGGCTGCCCGCTGACCATTGCCAGCGTCATCAGGAACAGGCAGATCACGAATATTGAACGGAGTTTTATAGTTTTCATCTTTATATGCTCGTCAATGTGAGACCATTTGTCACTCTTCGCTTTTCTTTTACTACATCTGCGATGAGACTGCACGCAGATCAGGCTACAAGTAAATTCCATTGAAGATTATGTGTCACATGGCTGTGCATAAAATTAGAGGTGACATGCGAATTTGTCGTGCGCGTGAAGACACGATACGCAGTAATTTTATTGAAGGAAAAGCGCGAGACGGGGATTGAACCCGCAACCCCCGGCTTGGGAAGCCGATGCTCTACCATTGAGCTACTCGCGCACATTCGGAAAAACTCGGCACTCGACAGAACATTCTCTGCGATGTGAAAAAGATACCCAACCTCGCAGGGGGTGTCAAACTTGCGTCTGTTTGCCGTCACGCTCTTTCTCACTTCCATCTTCCTCAAATTCTTCCAGAGCTTCGATCAGACGCGCGACATCGGCCTCGTCGTTGAAAAAGTGCGTGGCGGCGCGAAAGCCCTGCGGCTTGATGGTCACAGCCACGCCGCGACGTGAGAGATGCTTGACGACGCGCGCCGGATCGTTCGCTCGCACCAAAGTTTCAGCCGAACGCCACGCCTCTGAATTTAATGGCGACAGAACTTGCCAACCCTCACGCTGCAAACTTTCTGTGAGATGACGATTGATGGCGAGCGCGCGTTGCTCAATCTGTTCCGCGCCTAACTCAAGCAGATAACGCGCGGCGGCTCCGAGCGCGAAGATGCCTGCGAAATGCGGGCAGCCTGTCTCCGCACGCATGGCGGCATCACGGCGCGCGCGCCAATTGTCGTTACGCATCGCAAAAGGGTCTTCGACGCTCAACCAGCTAATTGCGCGCGGGCGTGTCTGTGCGAGAAGCTCGCGCGAGAGATAGACGAAGCCCGACCCGTAACCCGCCAGCATCCACTTGTGTCCCGTCGCACACAGCGCGTCAATCTTCATCCGCTTCACGTCTATCGGAAACACTCCGGCGGACTGGCTGGCGTTGACGACGAAAGCGTGGCGGCCTTTGTTGTTGCCGATCTCCTCAAGGTCTGCGCGAAAGCCGTTTGAATACTGAACGTGGCTGAGACAGATGATCGCCGTCTTCTCGTCCATCTCGCTCTCGATGTCATCTGTTCTTAACACGCCCTCGACAGCATTGACGAAACGCACGCGCACGCCCCTGTGCAGCCACGGGATCGTCGTGACCGGAAATTCCAGATCGCACGAGACGACATCGCCTCTGCCTTCGAGCGCGTCCACGATCAGATTCATGCCCGACGAAGTGTTGGTCGTCAAACCGATCTCGTCAGGCTCCGCGTTGATGAGACGCGCGATGCGCGCGCGTGCGTCCTCACGACGTGCGAGCCAGGCGTCCCAACTATGGTCGCCGCTCTCCAAAGTCTCCTGATAAAACTGCGTGGCCGCTTCCAACACGACGCGCGGCACAGGCCCCGCCCCCGCGCTGTTGAGATATGCCGTGCGCTCCGTGATGGGAAAATCACTACGCACTTTTACCCAGTCAACGCCGCTCTCCAACGAGACGTTTTGCTCACGCTGCATCTTCGTTTCCTTTCTGAACCTTGACGCTGTCCACACACCGTTCTATCTTCGCACGCGATTACAAACTGATGAGCATTTCGGAGCAGACGCACAGCATGTTGACGCCGACGATTTTAACTGACGCCGCCACTTCGTCACCCGCATGGGAAATTCCCGGATACCTTGAGACGCACGCCGGCCATCTCTTCATTAATGGACTCGACGCGCTCGAACTCACACGCCAATTCGATAGCCCGCTCTACGTCTTTTCCGAGCCGCGCATCCGCTCAAACATCGAACGCCTCAAGCGCGGCGCGGCGCAGGTTGAGCGTCCGGTCAGATTCTTCTACGCCTCGAAGGCGAATTCAAATATGGCCGTTCTCAAGGCCGTGCGCGACTCCGATATTGATTGCGAAGTTAATAGCGGCGGCGAACTCTTTAAGGCGCTCACAGCGGGCTTCCGTCCTGATCAAATTATCTTCAACGGCACGAGCAAAACGGACGCCGAGATTGATGAAGCGGTGCGCGCCGGCATCTATTCAATCAACGTGGACTCGATTTACGAAATCGAATTGATTGAAGCATCGGCACGTCGCGTTGGCAAGCGAGCGCGCGTCGCGCTGCGGCTCGTCCCTGAAATCGGCACGCGCTCGCATCTGGGATTGCAGACCGCACTTCATACCTCGAAGTTCGGCATCTCAGCCGTCGAAGTCCACGACGCTTTTCTCCGCGCGCTGCAACACCCCGAACTCATTCACGTCTCTGGCATCCACATCCACATCGGCTCGCAGACGCCCGATGTTGCGCCTTACGCCGAAGCTTTCAAGACGATGTGGGAGCATCTCAAAAAAGTTTACGAAGAGACCGGCCACGCGCTCGAACACATCAATCTCGGCGGCGGCATCCCCGTCAATTACCTGCGCGACTCTTCGCAAGCCGATCAACTCCCCGCGCACGAGCGCGACATGCTCGGAGCTTCGCTTGAACCCGGCGACGTGCTCAAGGCCGCGCTCGGAGTCGCGCGCGATGCGGCACGCACTGCCGGAGCGGAACACCTACTTAACCGCGTCACCATTCTGCTCGAACCGGGACGCAGCATCATCGCCGATGCGGGTGTCGTCCTGACTACCGTGCGAAACATCAAGCTCAGACCTGAGACCAGCGACGTGTGGCTGCTGACAGACGCGGGCTTCAACCTCTTACTCTCGATGACGACTTACAACTGGTACTATCACCTCATCTCCGCCACGCGCGCCGATGCCCCGCATCAAACCGCTTACAAAGTCGCGGGGCCGCTCTGCGATTCCGGCGACGTGTATTTTGACATCGAGCGGCACGGGCGTCTCCCCGATTACCGAATGCTCCCGGCGGATGTGCGTCCCAATGAAGTTCTCGCGCTGCTCAACACCGGCGCGTACACGCTGGCGCAGGCGTTCCCCTACAACGGACGCCCGATGCCCGCCGCCGTGATGACGCGCGAAGATGGACGCGCTGACCTCGTCCGCCGTCGAGAAACTTACGCGGACTTGGTTGTCAGCGACGTGTTCTAAACTTGAGCGACGCGGACATCATTCAATAAACGCGAAAACATCATCCACCACATGACAACGACGACACCCAAACTTCCCTCGCCTGTCACGCTGATTCGCGGCCTCACTCTGGTCGCCGCCATCTCCATCATCATCGGCAACGTCGTCGGCACGGGCGTCTTTCTCAAGGCGCGTGTGATGACATGTAACGTCGGGACGCCCGGCATGGTGATTACGGTGTGGGTCGTCGCGGGTTTGCTGTCGCTTGCGGGCGCGCTCACTTATGCCGAACTGGCGGCGATGATGCCGCGCGCTGGCGGTGAGTATGTTTTCGTGCGTGAAGCTTACGGCGCGGGCGCAGGCTTTCTCTATGGATGGATGCAAATCTTCATCGCCAAGACCGGCTCGCAGGCGTCGGTCGCGGTCGCGTTCGCTATCTTCCTCAACGATCTCGTCGGCGGCACGCTCAAGACTGTTTACCTCACACCAAAAATTTTCGGCTACGAATTTCCGCTCGGCACGATGCAACTCATCGCCGTCTCTTTGATCGCCATCATCACGCTGCTCAACTGCGCGGCGGTCGTCGTCAGCGGCTGGGTCGCGACCGCATTGACCGGCGTCAAAATCGCGCTTGTGCTGGGCATCGGCGTCGGTGCATTCTTACTCGCGAGCGGTAACTGGAATCACTTTATGCTGGCGAACGTCGGCGGCGCGTGTGAGGGCGTTGACCCTGCGACGCAGCTCGGCGTGGCGGGCTTCGGCGCGGCGATGCTCGGCGCGCTGTGGGGTTACGACGGCTGGAACAATCTGACGCTCGTCGCGGGCGAGGTCAAGAATCCGCAACGAAACGTTCCGCTCGCGCTTATCGGCGGGACGATCACGATTATCGTGCTTTACGTCTTCGTCAATCTCGCCTACTTCTATGTCCTCGACCCGACGACAATCGCCGGCGTCTCGAAAAGTTCTTCGGTGGCGAGAGAGGTCGCGCTCACTTTTCTCGGCCCTGCCGCAGTGGGGTTGATGTCAGCAGGTCTGATGGCATCTTCCATCGGCACGCTCCACACCTCGATTCTGACCGGCGCGCGAGTTCCCTATGCGATGGCGCGCGACGGACTCTTCTTCCAGAATCTCGCGCGGCTCAATCCGAAGACGCGCGTGCCCATCGGCGCGCTCGTCGTGCAAGGCGTGTGGGCGTGCCTGCTCGCGCTCTCCGGCTCGTTCGACACCTTGACTGACTACGTCATCTTCGGCTCGTGGATTTTCTATGGACTCGTGACGGCCTCGATCTTTCTCTTCCGACGCCGAATGCCTAGCGCTGCCCGCCCCTACCGCGCGTGGGGCTATCCCGTTGTGCCCGTTCTCTTTTTACTCGTGACAGGATTCTTGCTCATCAACACGTTGATTGCCACACCCATGCAAGCCCTCGTCGGTATTTTCCTGATTGCGCTTGGACTGCCGGTTTATTATTTCTTCTTTCGCCACCGTCGCATCATTTCAACCGAGGCGCACGACGACGAAGACTAACCATCGAAGTTAATCATCATGCTGTCTTAAGGATGTGCCTCAAAGCGACTTCGAGTTGTGGATACGCGAACTTGTATCCGCTGGCTTCGAGACGCGCCGGAGCGACGCGCGCGCCGGAGAGCAGCAGCGCATCGGCCATCTCGCCGAAGACGAGGCGCGCGGCGAAAGCCGGGACGGCGAAGAAGGTCGGGCGTCCGAGTACATGTCCGAGCGTCTTCGTGAACTCGCTGTTCGACACCGCACCGGGCGCAACCGTGTTCACCGCTCCACGCAAATCCTTGTGCGTGATGGCGTGCTTGATAATGCCGACGACATCATCGAGCGTAATCCAACTCATGTATTGCTCGCCGTCGCCGAAGCGTCCGCCGACGCCGAGCTTGAACGGCGTCAGCATTTTGGCGAGCGCGCCGCCTTCGCTGCTCAACACGATGCCGATGCGGATGTTGACGACACGTATCCCCGCCTGGCTCGCGGGCAACGCCGCCGTCTCCCACTCGCGGCACACTTCGCTCAAAAAATCGTCGCCCGACGCGCTCGCTTCCGTCAGCATTTCCGCTCCACGATTGCCGTAAAAACCAATTGCCGACGCCGACACGAACGCTTCCGGTTTCGCTTTCAGTTGCGCCAAAGTCTCCGACAGAAAGCGCGTGCCGTTGACGCGACTCTCAAGCACGCGCTTCTTTTTCACTTCGTCCCACTTGCCTTCGGCGATTGGCTCACCTGCGAGATGTACCGCCGCGTCGTGACTTTCAAGCGCCTGCGCGTCAACCACTCCCGTCGCCGGATTCCAGGTGACATCCGTTATTTTGTCATTGCTCGATGGTGACGAACTGCCGCGCACGAGTCGCGTGACACTGTGCCCGTCGGCGATGAGAGATTGCACCAACGCTTGTCCGACGAGTCCGGTCGCGCCCGTCACGATGATTTTCATGGATGATTCTCCTGAAGTTTTACGCGCCTGTTGGCGACGCCTCGATTCTTTCCCTGATCGCTTCGCGCACGATTTCCTTGTCGTCGAAGTGATGCTTGACAGTGCCGATGATTTGATAATCCTCATGTCCCTTGCCGGCAATGAGCACGAGGTCGTTCTCTTGCGCTTCACTGATGGCGCGATGAATTGCCGCGCGCCGGTCGGCGATTTTGTGATAGGGCTTGCCCGTCTCGCACAAACCTTTTTCGACATCGGAGAGAATTTTTTCGGGGTCTTCCGTGCGCGGATTATCGGAAGTTAAGATCACGACATCACTCAAACGCGCGGCGATCTCGCCCATCGGCGCGCGCTTCGACGTGTCGCGGTCGCCGCCGCAGCCGAAGACCGTGATGATGCGCCCGCGCGTCACGTCTCGCGCGGTTCGCAAGACACCATCGAGCGCGTCGTCCGTGTGCGCGTAATCAACCACGACGGCGAAGTCGCCGCCATCGTGCGTGACGCGCTCGAATCTGCCGGGCGCACCCGTCGAAGTCTTCGATGTCTGTGCGATTGTATCCAGGTCGAAGCCAAGCGCGAGACACGTCGCGGCGGCGGCCAGCAAATTATAAACGTGCGGGCGACCCGTCAGAGGCGACTCGATTTCCCTCGCCCCTTCGGGCGTCACGAGATCGAAGCGCATCCCCTGAAAAGTAAATTCAATTTCGCGCGCCATCACTTCCGCCTCGCCGTCGAGCGCGTAACGCACGACGCGCTGCCCGTCTTCCGTGAGGTCGGATGCCAGACGCACTCCCGCTTCGTCGTCAACATTGATGATGTTGACGCGCGGGCGTGTGCCGAGGCTCCCATCGAAAAGTTTGAGCTTCGCCGCGAAATAGTTCTCCATCGTCTTGTGATAATCGAGATGGTCGCGCGTGAGATTGGTGAAGACGGCCACGTCGAAAGCGAGCGCATCGCAACGGTGCAAGTCCAGCGCCTGCGACGAAGCCTCCATGACGGCGACGCTCGCGCCCTCGTCAATCGCGCGACGAAAGTAACGCTGCACGTCGCACGATTCCGGCGTCGTGTGTTGCGCGATGATGCGCTCAGTCGCGACGCGATACTCGACCGTGCTCAACAGAACGACTTTCGCGCCCGCATTCTCGGCGATGGCTCTGACAAGATAGGTCGTCGTCGTCTTGCCGTTCGTTCCCGTGATGCCGACGAGTTTCAATTCACGCGATGGATGCCCCTGAATTTCGTCGGCAGCGAGCGCGAGAGCGTGGCGCACATCCTCGACCTGAATCCAACCGCCCTCGAAATCATCTGGCCGCACGCGCTCGGAGATAACTCCCGCCGCGCCTTTTCCCATCACCTGTGCGATGAACTTGTGCGAGTCAACATACTCGCCACGAATCGCGGCGAACAACCATCCCGCGCTCGCCTGTCTGGAGTCATGCGTCACGTCAGTGACCGGCGTCGCCGCAGTCGCGTCGTCTCCCGTCAACTTTCCTTCCACTGCTTTCGCCACGTCACCGAGCGTGGACATTCGTTCGCTGCTCATTTTCGTGAAATTCTCCCGGCTGAAGAATGATTTAAGACGACGCGAGTTCTTCGTCTCGATTATAATCGAGGAGAGATTAACAGCAATCTGGAGAAAAGAGTCTATCGTGTCATTGATGCTTGAAGAGATCGCGCAGCAGCCCGCCGCGCTGGCGAAGACCATCGCCGAAGAACGCGGTAAGGTGTCGCGGCTCGGCTCGTTTTTGAAGGCTCGCAACATTGATTTGATCGTGCTCGTCGCGCGCGGCTCGTCCGACAACGCCGCGCTTTTCGGGCGTTATCTGCTCGAAATCACGACCGGCATTCCCGTCGCGCTGGCCGCGCCTTCGGTCAGCACGCTCTACGGCGCGCGGCTCAATCTCGGTCGCGCGCTCGTCGTCGGCGTCTCGCAGTCGGGCGAAGGCGAAGACATCAACCGCGTCCTTGAGATGTCGCGCCAAGGCGGCGCGTACACCGTCGGCATCACGAACGAGGCGAACTCCACGATGGCTCAACTCGTTGATGAGACGCTGTTGATGCACGGAGGGCGCGAGCGATCCGTCGCCGCGACGAAGACCTATACCGGCCAGCTTCTACATTTCTACATGCTCGCGGAGGCTCTGGCAGATAGTGGCGTGAAGAAACTCGGTTACGAGGCGATTCCCGATTATGCCGCGCGCGCGCTCGAACTGCGCTCTGTTATCGAAGGACTCGTCGAGCGTTACGTCTTTATGGAAAATTGCGTCGTCGTCGGGCGCGGAATCATCTATGCCAATGCCTTCGAGATGGCGCTCAAGTTGATGGAGACGTGCTACGTTGTGGCCGAGCGTTTTTCGTCGGCAGATTTTTTTCACGGCCCGCTCGCCCTCGTCGAGAGACATTTTCCGATCTTCGTCTTCGCGCCGCCCGGCGTCACGCTCGCCGGCGCGAAAGAACTTTTTCAACGCCTGCGCGAACTGCACGCCGATACGCTCGTCTTCACCTCCGACGCAGAAGCCGCTCGCCTATGCACACGCGCCGTGATGCTGCCCGGAGAAATCAACGAAATGCTCGCGCCCATTCCTTACATCTTCCCGGCGCAACTCTTCGCCGCGCTACTCGCCGACGCCAAAGGACTCGACCCCGACGCCCCGCGCTCGCTGGCGAAAGTCACGCGCACGCTCTGAGCATCACTGCCGGAAATTTTTCTAACAAGTTGTTTTTATCGTTGAGGGACGAGGCGCAGAATGCGGTCGTCGTCTTTTGCAGGAGAGCCGCGCCCGTCGCGGTTTGAGGTTGAGAAGTAGATCGCGCCGTCCGGCGCTTCGACGACATCGCGGATGCGCCCGTACTTCTTTTCCAGCAGACGCTCCTGACTGACGACGCGACGCCCGTCGAGCACGACGCGAATGATTGACTCGCCGCGCAACGTGCCGAAAAAGAAGTTACCGCGAAATTGCGGGAAGGCCGCGCCGCGATAAAACATGCCGCTCGCAGGCGCGACCGCCGGCGTGTATTCGAGTAGGGGCGACTCCAACCCTTCGCGCGCCTGTTGATGATGAATGAGAGGCCAGCCGTAATTTTTCCCGCGCTCCACGATGTTCACTTCATCGCCGCCACCGGGGCCGTCAAACCCGGACGGGCCATGCTCGGTTTCAAATAACAGGTTCGTCTCTGGCTGCCAGTCGAGTCCCTGCGAGTTGCGGTGTCCGTAAGACCAGATTTCAGGACGCGCGTCCTTTTGCCCGACGAAAGGATTGTCGGGCGGCACACTTCCATCATCATTGAGCCGCAAAGTTTTTCCGCCGAGTGAATCTAACTGCTGCGCGATCTCGCGCGTCGTCGCGTCGCCGGTCGTGATGTAGAGTTCCCCATCCGGGCCGAAGCGCAGGCGCGTGCCCGCGTGATACTGCGATGCCGGAAGCTCTTCGACGATGACCTTGCGCTCGGTCAAAGCTGTTCCCGTCTCGTGAAAGCGCACGACGCGCACGCGCTGATCGCCGCCGGACTTGTATGCGTAAGAGAGATACAGCAGGTGGTTCTGCGTGAACTGCGGGTGCAGCGTCAACCCCATCAAACCGCTTTCGCCCGTCGGCTCGACATCGGGAATGACGGCGAGCGGCTCCGGCCTCAAACGTCCATTCTCGAAGACGCGCACGCGCCCCGGTCGCTCCGTGAAGAGCATCCTTCCGTCGGGCGTGAAAACGATTGACCAGACGACTTCGAGATTGCCGGCGACTGTCTCCACGCGGAAATTCGTCGCGCCGTCGGCGGACGCGATGATCTCGCCCGCTTTTGTTCCGGGCGGCGGCTGGCGGCAGGACAGGAGAAGTCCTGCGGCGCAAATCACGGACATCAAAATCGCCGGCGTCATGCTCTGTTCTTTAATCACTTGGGAGTAATTTTAGTGTGCGATGTATTCGTGTAGCAGTTGCAGTTCCGCACCCTGCTCGCTGATCTCGACACGCATGATGTCGCGCATCGAAAGCATCCCGATAAATTTCTCGCCGTCCATCACGGGCAAGTGGCGGCTGCCGACGCGCTCCATCCTTTCGAGGGCTTCGTGCGGAGTGTCGCCGCATTCGATGATGGCGCGCGGCTCGCTCATCACGTCGCGGATGGAAACTGCCGTCGGTTCGAGGTTTTTGACGACGACGCGATTGAGCAAGTCGCGCTCGGAAAAAATTCCGCGCAAGTGATCCTCTTCGTCGAGCACGCAGACCGCCCCGATTTTACGGCTCGCCATATACTGCGCGGCATCGAGCGCCGTCGCCGTCTCACGCACAAAGTATGGCTCGCGATTACAAACTACCTGCCGGATAGTGACCATGTTGTTGACTCTCCCTTCGAGGATGTCCGAATCGAGCAAGCGCATTATATGCCGGAACAGGCGCGCATCAACAGATTTTCCGTGCGGCCACATTTCATCAATCATCACTCCGCATTCATCATTTTCTTCATTCATCCCACGCGACGAAAAAGAGTCGGTAATGATCCGGGTCTTCCAGCGTGATGAAGCGTCCGCCCCAACCCTCGTTTGAAGGCGGCGCGACCTCGGCTCCGGCGTCGAGCAATTTTTTGTAATACACGTCAACGTCCGTCACGGTTAAAAAGAAATGCACGCCGCGCCCGCGACGCACGAGCGTAATCGGCACTTGCGCGAGCATGATTTTCAAGCGACCGGCGCGCAGAGTCGCGAGCGGCGGCTCGGCCTCCGGGGTTGTCGCCTCAAGCTCAAAGCCAAGCCGTTCGACGTAGAAGGCCAGCGATTCTTCGAGGTCGTTAACTTCAAGAAAGAGTAAGTCGAGTCCGTTGATGCTCATTATTAAATCAGTGTCAGCGCTTCATAAACGCCATATACGCCGCCGCAGACGCACGTCCAGAAAGCAACTTCCTGCGCCCATGCGAAACGTCTGAGAGGATGCGTCGCAGCCTTGCCTTCTCTGATTAAAGACAGAGCGGCGTGCGCCATCCAGATTCCCAACAAAACAATCCCCACGGCCAGCAATCCGAGCGGCCAGAGGAAAATGACGTACTGCGCTCTCACCAAAAACAAAAGCGACAGACCGAGCAGCAGACACAGCAACGCGCCGGCGAGCCTTCCGCCGAGTGCGTCCATGGTCGCCGCCGGCGAAGTTGTCGGTGTGTATGCTCGATAAACTTCCACGCGACGCTGCGCCTGCCGTTCATCATACGTTGCGCGCGATTCCGGTTGACCGAGAACTCCGTAAGCCTCGTTGATGGACTTCATCTCATCTTCATCGCCGCCGCGATCAGGATGATGCGCCAGCGCGAGACGCTTGTAATACCGCTCAATCTCTTCCTGCGACGCGCACTCATCCGCGCCGAGAATTGAATAATAGCTCTTGTCAGGCTCCGGCTTCGACATTATCTCACCGCTTATTTAGAAGTGATGACGATACTAACTTGTGAGAGTCGTCTTCGTCTATCTTTGCCCTTGAGATCGTTAACAGATGCACGCCGACTGCCGGAATGTTATCCGCCGTATGTTAATCTTTAACGAATTAGGAGCTTGTAATAATTTTTCCCGCTGCGGCGGAATGGATGATTGGCGATGGCTTTGACTTATCTGCCGGGGGACGATTTAGTTTTTCAGGTCGAGAGCGGCTTCGGGCTGATACGTATGCTCGCCGTCGAGGGCGAGGGCGCGTCAGTCGTGTGGCACATTTTGATCTACGAGGATTTTTACCCGGATGTTGAAGCGGCGGAGGCTGCGCTGGCGAGCGGGCGCGAACTCGCCGCGAGGATTCCGCATCTCGCGCTCACATCACATGCGTTCGTGAAGACACCTACTGCGCGTCTAGGCAATCGCCCCGTCGAGGCGCGTGAACTTGATGCGTATCGAAGTTGGAAAGAGCGGGATGGTGAAGTGTCAGATCGCTCTGTGCTGCTGATGCTTGGAATGCGTTGAGACGCATTGACGGGCGCGCGTCAAACTTAACCCGCGTTTTTCCTCACGTTCAATCCCCATGCACACGATTTGTACGCGCGCCTTACTGCGTGCCGAACCGCTTTCTGTATTCGGATGATGAGAGGAATGCTTTGACCATCTCGGCGTTGATGTAGTTGCCGTTAAATTGATTGAGTTTTCCCAGCCAAAAATTATAGCCGCCGAAATCCGTGTCGGGCGTGTCGTTCGGGTTGCGGCGCAGGTAGCCGAAGTATTGCATAAGCACGAAGGCCTTATTGAATTGTCGCCTCTGGAATTCCGCGTTCTCTGCGATGGCGCGTAACACCTGCGCCCGCGTCTTCGCGCCGGACGTGAGATCGGCGACGAGTTGATCGCGCTCGGCTTGTGTCAGCGCGCCGACAGGCGAAGCGTTTTGCGGGTCGCGCGTGTTGAGGTTGAGCGCGTCAACGAACTGCGCGGGGGTTAACGTCTGCGGATAAGCTGTGGTGAATTGCGCGCGCGCGACGAAGGCATTTGCGAAGGCGGTCTTGTTCGTCTCCAACTGTTGCTCCCAACCTGCCTGCCCGACGACGACGTTGCGCCCGATCTGCTGCGTGTCGGCGAGAAATGTATTGAACTTGAGCGTCTCGCCCGTGTTGAAGGCGGTTTGATGGAAGCGATAGACGAGATAACCCGTCTGTTGAAATTCAATCGAGAGGAAGAAGGCCGCCGAGACGTTGACGCGCCGGGCTTCACGACATGCAGCGTCCGCTCCGCAACTCTCAATCTGGTTAACCCAGAAGGCGAGGCCGGAGGCGTCCGGCTCGCGGTTGAGAAAATCGTTATAGTGCTGGCGGACAAAAAAAGTTGAATCGTCAATCTGATTTGGAGTAGTCGCGGGAATCACGGTGGCGAAGGTCGAATAGATGTTATCGCCGGAGCTATTGCCATCGCCATTCGCTTCGTTGCCCGCGACGTAGAACGTAATCGGGCCGGCATCCGCCGGCGGCGCAGTCCATTTGAAATTCCAACTCGCGCCATTGTGCTGGCCTAGAAAAGTTCCGGTCGAAGTATGCTCGATGTACTGGCGCGCGGGGAAAGGCCCCTGCCCCTCGCGCAAGCGCGTCAGGTTGTCGAGCGTTTCAAGCGTGCCTCCCTTCTCGTCGCTGTCGTTGAGCGCGGTGAGTTCAAAGCCCCAGCGAATGCGCGTCTGATCTGCGTTGGCATGGCTGACGGTAATTAGATAGGACTGCCCCGGCACGTAATTCTGCGGCACGATGATCGTCAAACGTCCTGTGCCGGGATCGGCGTTAACGTGACACTCGGCGCAGGCTTCAGGCTCTTCGCCGGGCGCGTGCGTGTAACCTGCGGGCGGGCCGGAAGAAAATGCGTGCGCGGTTCTGTTGATAACATTGTTCGTGAAAAGAACTGCTGCTCCGCCGACGGCGAAGAGACAGACGATGATGAGTTTGATTCGATTCGTCTTGTGCATCGCAAACTAAAAATCTAGCAATGTGTAAATGTCACCACTTGGACTGATGTCGTCGTGAATCATTCAAAAAGATAGCCCGGCAAAAGTACGCCGGGCTATGAATTCTGTCAGCACGCCTATCAAGAAATGCCTTTCGCCACACCACCAAGCCTCAGCCAATCATAAAGCCGAGATTGCCCGGCGAGAAACGATTGAGCAAGGGGAAGACCGCCGGCAAATCGCTGCTCGACAGGCCGTACCAGGAGGCCAGCGTCGCGGAATATTGTTCGACGGAGGTGGACGGTATCCAGCGTCCGCGTGTGTCTGTATCGTCGGGGCCGCCGAGCGCGAGCGTGGGGAAGCGTCCGTAAAAATCGCCGCCGCGCACCGCGCCGCCCATCACGAAATGGTGATTTCCCCAACCGTGATCCGATCCGACGCCCGCGCCTGAGCCGGCTGGTTGAAGCGTGCGTCCGAAGTCGGAGAGCGTAAAGCTCGTGACGTTGTTGGGCACGCCGAGTTCGACCGTCGCATTGTAGAAAGCATTCATCGCCGCGCTGAGTTGAAGGAGCAAGCCGTCCTGGCTGCCCGCGCTACGCTGATTGCTGTGCGAGTCGAAGCCGCCGAGCGAGACGAAGAAAATCTGTCGCTTCATGTTGATGCCGGCGGTCGGGTCTATGCTCGCCTTGATGACGCGCGCGACCTGTAACAGTTGGCGACCGAGCGTCGTGTTCGGGAAAGCAGTCACGATGACCGGGCTGACGCTGGCGAGCGCTTGCCCCGTCTGAATCGAACTGGCGCGAATGTCTGCGGAGGCTTTGACGAGTTGGCCGCCCAAGTCGAGCGACCTGATTTGATCGAAGGCCGCGCGGCGTGCGGCAATCTCGCTCGAAGTGCCGCTCATCGTCAAGGGCAGCACGGTGGCGAGAGATGTGTTTGAATCGTTGATGGCGAGCGGGTGCGTCGTGGCTCCGGTGACGAAGATGTTGACGCCGGAGATGGATGTTATCTGCGGGAATGACGCCGCACCGTTGAGTCCGGCAGCGCGGTCGGCGGTGCGTCCGCCCCAACCGGTCTGGCTGCTGGTGTCGGCGGCGGAGGTCAGCCATTCATTGACCTGATCCGAGTGCGAGAAAAGTTGGAGCGGCTTTTTCCCCGCGCCGTTTTGATAGGTCGCGCGCGACAGCGGCTCGACGAGCGGCCCGACATTGGACATCACAGCCAGCTTGCCTGAATTAAACAGCCCTTGCAGTTCCGGCATGTTCGGGTGAAAACCAAACTGCCGACCGGCACTAGTGGTGTTGAGCGACAACAGGCTGGCTTGCGGAATGGCGAGCGTCGAAGCGGCGCGCACGTTGCTGTATGAAGCGTACTCCGCATCAATCGGCACGATCATGTTGTTGCCGTCGTTGCCGCCGTTCATATAAATACAAACGAGCGCGCGATAGTCTGACGCCGGTGCTTGCTGTTGTGCGAGCGCGCCGACGAGACCGAAGCTCTTGATGCTCGAAGCCATCGCCACGCCGCCGAGGGCGCAGGCCGTTGTTCGTAAAAAGTCTCTGCGATTGGATGCCATGATTTTTATCTCTGTACGTCGTATTGCGGGGATGTGGCGACCAGATAGGCGGCTGACTGCGCGCGCTTGTGTGCGAAGCTGCCGTCCGTTGTCGGAATGCTCGACACGGCGTTGATGATTGACGTGCGAACCGCCGCCGTCATCGTGCCGTGCAGCAACAGCGTATTGAGCGTGTCAACAAGCTGTGCCGGGTTATTAGCCATCCCTTCAAGATTCATTGTCGCGTCGGTCAGGTCGAGAGCCGTGCCGCGTGGCCTGTCGGTGACGCCGCCGGTCGAAGCGGTGACTCCCGTATAGACGATGCTGTTGACGAAGTTCGCGCGTTTGAGCGTGGTGCTCGTCGTCAGTATCTCGAAGGCCGGGCCGAGCAGCGGCGTGCCGGGGATATAGTAACCGGGCGTGTAATAGCTAAACACTGTGTTCGGCAGGTACACCGGCTGCGCGAGCGAACTTGGGAAGTCCGTCGTTGAACGAGAAGCCAACACTCCGTCGCTCGTCGTCGTCTTGTCGAATGACTTGGCATTGAAGGCGCGCAGCACGTTGTTGATGAGTTGGACGGGTTCGCGAAGTTTGCCGAAGTTCGGATCGCTCTTCACGTCGCCGCGCGCTTCGGGGTCGAGCAGGATGGCGGTGATGACGGCCTTCAAGTTGCCGCGCACGCTCGTGCAGTTATCCGGGTAGAGGCCGCTGCAATCGTTGTTGAAGACGGAGGCCACGCGCTGCACGTAAGCCGGACTCGGATTGCTCGTGACGAGATGCTGGATCAGTTGCTTGCTGATGAACGGGCCAACGTTCGGGTGATTGAAAATGTTGTCGAGCGCGGTGTTCAAGTCAGCCTGCGTCGTCTGGTTAGTCGCAGTCACCAATCCGCTCAGAAGCGTTTTGGCGGTCTGATCGTGATTGGTCACGGCACGCGGAACCATCGGGTCGCGATAGTTGGTGATGCCGTTGCCGATAGCGGTCGAGAATGTCCAGCCCGTGAAGACCTTCGTGAAATTGACGACTGTGTTTTGATCGTAGGCCGGAAGAGGCTTGCCCTGCGCGTCGAGTTGCGGCGTGCCGTCAAGATTCAACCCGTTAACGCCGATGGAGAAGAGTTGCAAAATCTCGCGCGCGAAGTTTTCATTCTGGCTCGTCCTCGTGCTCAGGCGCATGTCGAGATATTCGCCCATGCCGGGGTTGAGCGTGACCTCGTTGAGGAGCGTGCGATAGTTGCCGAAGGCATTGCGGTCGAGCGATTGCAGGTAAGGAGTCATCCAACTTGGACGATTGATCTCAGTGCCGGAAACGACCAGAGTTTGATGAAGCGCCCATGCCACGCGCTGTCGCAGTTGATCCTGACTCGTCAGCGCGTTCGTGAAGAACGCCCTCTGAATCGGATATATCGTGTAGTTATCGCGCGTGCATTCCTGCGGGCTGCCCGTCGGACACTGTGCGTTATTGTCGTCGAGCGGGAAAGTGAGATCGGCATAATCGGAACCCTTCGCGGGGTTCAAGGTCGGCGCGCTGAACTGTTCGTTGAGATAGGCACGCAGACCCATGTTACGCACGCGCGTCACTTCCGGGTTCGTCGGCCCCCACGATGCCTGTTCGAGGAAGCGGACAGTATCGGCAACAGAAGTCTCTCCGGGGCCGTATGTGCCGGGCGTCAGCGGAGTCGCAGGTGGTGGCGGCGTCGCGGGCGCGGGGCTAGGCGTCAAACCGGCTGCCTGATCCGTCTGGCCGCCGCCGACTTGCCCGATGCCGAGACGGACGCGGTTCGATGACACGCCGTGCAAGCTAACACGCACTAACACATCGCCGAGATTGTCCGTCATACCGTCATTCAAACGCACGACGACGGAGTAGAGCCAGTTTTGGCCGGGCACTAAATCAACATGCTCGACGGTGAGCGGGAAGACACGCTTCGTGCCGTCCTCCGCGTCCGCCGTCACTGCGTTCGCGCCCTCGCCCGGCAGAAACGAGAGGTTCATCGCAAACAGCGTGACGCGCGTGCGCGTGTCTGGACTCCAGGCGATGTTGGAGTTGACCGTGAAAGGCTCCGGCGCGTGCGAGACAGATTCGAAAGCGACGGCGCGCGTCGTCGTGCCAGTGCCTTCACTGAGCAGGACGGGCGCGGGCGTTTGAGCCACAGCGGTCGCACAGCACACGACGGCGACGATGACGCAAGCGCTTGAAAATTTGACGAAGCGCGCGACTAGACGGGAGAAGGGATACACTTTCATTATGTCTCCGCGAATCAGCTATTCAGTTATGAGGTGATTAAAATTTGGGGCGTAACATCTAACCTGACGCCCGCAACGGCCAAACGGGGCGCAAATTCAATATAGCACAGAGCGCGCCGGAGGCAAACAATACTTTCAAACATTCTTTTTGGCGGGAAAATGTCGGTAAAAATGCGAGCGACTCCGGCCTGTCAGACTTAGACGAGCCGGAGCCGCGATTTGGCGAGATATATTTTTGAACTCAGGGTGTGAGCCGAAAACTGAATTTCAAACGCTCTTACTCCCTCAGTCGCTACTGTCCTTCCTTGCGCTGCAAATCTTCATCCGCAGTCTTTTCATCGCCCTCGGCCTTGCCCGGCGTCCTGCCAGGATCGCCCGTCAGTTCTTTCTCGCCGCCGGGAATGGTCGTGCTGCTGTGCCCGATGTTCACCTCGTCGTCTTCGTCTGTGTCAGTCATGCGCCTCAACTCCTTTTTCGGTTTACCTCTAAAGAACGCTTCCTGGAAATCCACCTTCAGCGATTTACATTTTCGACTTGATGTCGCGAATCAACTGCAAATGTTTTTGCAGCGTCGGGAGCGTCTTGGCGGCGTATGCCTTCACGTCCTCGTCCTTGCTCTTATCCGCCTGCGACTGAAACTCCTTCACGTCGTCTTCATGGTCTTTGACCATCGTGTCAACATATTCTTTATCAAACTCTGCGCCGTTGAGCTTCGCCAGCTTGTCAGATATTGATTTCTGGCTCGAAGAAACCTCTGCGGGCAAATCCATATTCTTGCGTTTGGCTAGAGCCTTGAGTTCGCTGTTCGCCAGCGAGTGATCCGACACCATCATCTGCCCGAAGTGACGCACGGCATCACTGCCCGCATGTTCAATCGCGAGACTGCCGAGTTGGACTTCCGACATGCCGCCCTGCGCCGCTTCATTGACGAACTCCTTCGGGTCATCCGCGCCCGAACAACTGAGCGCGGCGAGTGCGAACGCCACGACAAATAAAGCCTGCATCATTTTTTTCATCTTGATTCTCCCTTGTTCTCTCAAAATCGTTTGGTGTGCGAAGAAACTTGATGGCTACTTCGCTTCGCATTACTCTTGCTGCCCGTTTGCTTGGCTAAACTTTCATACTTGTCGCCATTTCCCTGTCTCCTGATGATTAGCGTTTTTCGGACATAACAGGCAGCGACCATGCCTCTGCCTGTCCGAAAACGGCTCGTGTACAGTTGCTTAGATAAGAGGGTAGTCAATAACTGTGCCGGTAAATCCATATCCGGCAGCTACCGAAAGCCGCATGGACGAATTATCGGATACAGTTCGTTCGCACGCACAGTTGCATACATCAATTCTATTTTCGAATCTCGCCTACTTTTTTTTGATGGAGATAAAAAGGAAAGTTTCAGTGAAGAGAGTGAGATGTTGAATCGGGGCGAGAGGATTCGAACCTCCGACCTCTCGGCCCCGAACCGAGCGCTCTACCAGGCTGAGCCACGCCCCGACACATTCAACGTGCTGGCATTTTAAGGTGCGTCTCGCCGGCATGTCAAACAAGCAATCATCTTTCGCTCGCAGGCGATAAGCTTCACACGCTCGATTTATGTTTGATGCGGCGCGCGCGAGTGTTTGACGTGCCGCCACACCCACCACACGACGGCCAGCACGCCGATGATGCCGATGACGAAATCGAAACGATGAAACCACGTCTTGAGCGTGTCGTTCTTATCCCACTGCTCACCCAAAAGCTGTCCGACGTAAGCAAGGCCGAGACACCACGGCAGCGAGCCGAGGAATGTGTAAATCACGAATCGCTTTAAGTTCATCCGTGCCACACCGGCTGGGAAAGCGATGAACGTGCGTATCACCGGCAACAGTCGGCTGGCGAAAACGATGACTTCACCGTAACTCGTAAACCAGCGATCAGCCAGATCAAGGTCGTGGCTCGAAATTAAAACGAAGCGGCCATATTTTTCGATGAGCGGACGCCCGCCGTAAAATCCCACCCAGTACGCGACGAGCGAGCCTAAGACACAACCGAGCGCGCCCGCCACACCGACCAACCACAAATTGAATTGACCCGTGTACACCAGATAGCCTGAGAAAGGCATGATGACTTCCGAAGGCAGAGGGATACATGCCGACTCAATCGCCATCAACAGGATGATGCCGGCATAACCCAATTTAGCGATGACAGCAACGATAAAGCCTGAAAGTATTTCGATGATTCTTGCGATCAATTTTCTACTCCGAAGTTTATTGTTCAAGGTTCAATGTTCAAAGTATGAATTAGACTCTGAACCTTGAACCTTGAACCTTGAACTCTTATTTCGCCCAGCCGTATCGCCCGATGAGCGGGACGAACACGCAGGGGCCATGTTCTTCATGTACGAACTCGTCTTCCGTGCGAACGACGCGCACGAGCCGTTGCGACTCTCTCGTCGCGCCAACCGGGATCACGAGTTTTCCGCCCAACTTTAATTGCGTCAGCAGCGGCTCCGGCACTTCCGGGCTGCCAGCCGCTACGAGTATCGCGTCATAAGGCGCGTGTGCGCTCCAACCGAGCGTGCCGTCGAAACATTTGACGGTCGCGTTATAAATGTTGAGGCTGCGTATGCGCGACTGCGCTAGTCGCGCCAGTTCAGCGATGCGCTCGATTGCATAGACCTGACCCGCGACGCGCGACAGCACCGCCGTCTGGTAGCCGGAACCCGCGCCAATCTCCAGCACACGACTCCGCGAGTTGACCTCAAGCAGTTCCGTCATCCGCGCGACGATGTAAGGTTGCGAGATGGTCTGATTGGCTTCGATGGGCAGCGCGTGGTCGTCGTATGCGCGACTCTGCAAGGCTTCCGAGACGAAAATATGGCGCGGCACGTCCAGCATCGCGGCGAGCACAATGGGATCGTGCACGCTGTAATGCTCACGCAGACGCTCGACCATGCGCTCGCGCTGTTTGCGATAATCTGATGTATGTGCGGCTGACAAGTTCGGTTTGAAGATATTCGGAGAATTATTGGAAAAGGTTTAAGACAAAGCACTGCACGTCTCAACAATGACGCTGTAGCTTACTTTAGCCGAGTCCGGCAGGTTGATCTTCTTTCTCGTCCGAAAATTCTCCCGCGCTGATAGCGTTCCACTGCGTCAATTCGGCGAGTGCGCGATGATTAGTCATGTCACTACGCATCGGCGTGACCGAGATGTAACCCTGTTCGACGGCGGCGTAGTCCGATCCTTCCTGATGACCCCGGCTGTAAACTTCTTCGCCGATCCAGTAGTACGACTTGCCGCGCGGATCAACGTGCTCGCTGATGATGGGGCGCGCATATTTAATTCCCTGCTTGACGACGCGCACGCCTTTCACGTCGCCTTGCGGGACGTTGATGTTGAGCAGCGTGCCTTCAGGCAATCCTTCGCTCAAGACTTTGCGGACGGCGATGACGGCGAAGCGCGCGGCTTCCGTAAAGTCGTAATGCTCGCGCGCGACGAGGCTGAAGGCGAGACCCGGAACGCCGAGGATGGTCGCTTCGAGCGCGCCCGCCACCGTGCCCGAATACGTCGCGTCGTCGCCAAGATTGCCGCCGTGATTGATGCCGGAGACGCAGACGTGCGGTCGCTCGTCGTCGCCAAGAATTTTATTGAGCGCGAGCGTCACGCAGTCAGTCGGCGTGCCGTCAACAGTCCAGTGGCGCTCGTCAATCTGCCGTATGCGAAGCGGACGAGAGAGCGTCAGACTGTGCGACGCCCCGCTCATCTCAGACGCCGGCGCGACGACATACACGTCGCCCACTTCTCTCAAAGCCTCTTCGAGTTTCGACAGGCCATCGGAATGAATGCCGTCGTCGTTTGTTAAAAGTATGCGAGCCATAATTATTAGTCGAAAGCCATTACAACCGAAAGCACTGAATTATTCAAGCGTTCGTCTTTTCAAATGTGCGCGTGCGAATTGCAGAGACGCTCGCACATTGTCAGCACACGATAAAAGCCCCGCGACGTGTTTAAGCGTCGGCGGGGCTTTGGTGCGCGTCCGTTGAGAACCGAAGCATTAGGCGGAGACGGCGTCCTCGTTTTTACGCGAGAGACCCTTGATTTGCACCGGCGTGTTTTTATCAACGTCGGAACCGAGTTTCTGCTTGAGCACCGCTTCCTGATACAGCTTACGCATCATCGCAGCTTCTTCGTGCGCCGTCTTCGGCCCGTCCATGACGGGCTTGTTCGGGCGTTGGATGTCCACTTCGTTCAAAGCGAGCGAGACTGGCGACTCATACTCAAGCGCGACTTCTTTGCCTTTGGCGAAAATCTCGTGGCGACCATGCTCTTTGTACCACTTGGCGACGGTCGCGTTCTGGTGCATCTGCTCGATGATGTTGCGCCAGCCGATGCCCGTGTTGTAGGCGCAGAAGGAAATCTCGCCTTCCTGCGTGCCGTAAGGGATGATGCACATCTCCGTGCGGCGGAAGTCATAGTTGAACAAATCCTGGAACCACATGCCCGCAATGAAGAGGAAGTTCCAGCGATCCGCGCGTCGCACTTCGATGTCAGTCTGGCTGCGCTTGCCGTCAACTCGACCGTAAGATTTTCCGGTCAGGCCAAACGACTTATCGAACTTTTTGAACAATTCGGCCAGCGTAAATTGCGAAGGCGACTTGTACGGGTTGTAGTGCTTCAAGAGCGCGAGACCCATCATCATGTTCGTCGGCCATTTGCTGCGTCCGGCATCCGTAATCTTACGCATGTCTTTGACGAGGCCGGGAATGTTCAGGAACTCCGGCACGGGACGCATCTCTTTCAACTCTTTGTCAATCATCACCGCCGTACCCACGCCGCAGTTCGGGTGGCAACCGCAGGAAACTTGCCCCCATTCGGCGTCCGGGCCGTGCGCGAGGTCTGCGAAATCCGCGAACGCGCCCATCAGCGAAAGCGGGAACCAGTCGCGCGTCGGCTCGGTGATGCCGACCTGTTTCTTCACATCCTGCGCGAGATGAGACAACGTGTAACGCTGCTGCATACGTCGCTCGTCCGTGATCTCTTCGTCGCGACCGGTGAACGAGACGGGTTGGAACGAGAGGAAAGCGATCTTCTTCGGATTCTCCAATGCGAAGCGGATGACGGAGCCGACCTGATCGTTGTTGATGTTATTGACGATGGTGATGACGAGCACGATTTCGACGCCCGCTTCGTGGAGGTTATCAATCGCGCGCAATTTCACGTCGAACAAATTGCCGACCTGCCGGTGGCTGTTCGCATCGTTGCCGACGCCGTCGAATTGCAGATAAGCGTAACGCAAACCGGCTTCGGCGGATTCTTTGCAAAACTCTTTACTCTTCGCGAACTCGATGCCGTTCGTCGCGCACTGCACGGAGTTATAACCAACTTTACGCGAATAGCGGATGGATTCAAGGAAGTAAGGCGAGATCGTCGGCTCGCCGCCGGAGAATTGAACGGACATCTGTCGGCGCGGCTTGATGGAGATGGCCTTGTCGAGGATGTCTTTAATCTCATCCATGCTCAACTCGTGGACGAATCCGACTTGATTGGCGTCCATAAAGCACGGGTCGCACATCATGTTGCAGCGATTCGTTAGATCAATCGTCAAGACCGAGCCGCGCCCGTACTTGATAGTCGAAGAACCATGATTGTGCAGCTTCTCGTCGTTGTGCGCCTGAATGTCTCGACCCGGAAACATCGTCTCGATGTGCTTGAGAAACGCCGAGTCAATCGCCATGATGTCTTCAAAATGGCCGTGAATCGGGCAATCCTTAATCATCCAGATTTCACCGTTGCGCTCGATGATGGTGGCCTTGATCTCGCCGACCTTCTCGTTCACCAGAATTGACGGATCAATAACTTCCTGGCTGAGAATCTTCTGGCGCGCTTCAATCACGCACTTGGGACAGAGGCTGTCGGTCGTGCGGGGAAAACCGAGCGGCGGCTTGGATTTCTGCCATGATTTGAGCAGCGGCTTATCAGACCATTTGGGGATGAATGACTCGTTCGGCCTGTATTTATTAAAAAACTGGATGGTATTGAATAGGCCGCCAGCCATTGCTGTGAGACCTTTTTCGGCGTGTTTGATTGGTTTCATGCGCGTTCCTTCGTTGAAGAATTTAATTGATTTAATGTCGAGTCCGTCTGAATCACTGCCTTACTTAAAGTTTGTTGATGAAGAGACGACCCGACAAGGAAGTCTATCTGGAGTTCGTCTAGCAATGACCGTGCCGTTATACGGAATCTAACTCTAAATAAACAAATAGTTGGACTAAACGAGATACTGCGATTGAGGCGTGAGCTTACACGAGGAATGGATTCGAGTCAAACGGTCTCATCCTATGGCTTCCCAACATGAGGGCGACATAATGACCCGAATCGTGGAAGCATCTTTAACCTTCTTTAGTTTTTGACCCGTTATGCAAGCTGGAGGTACAAATTCCGGCTATTTTTCAAGGATGATAGACATCACTTCGTCCAGAAGCACCCCGTTTGTCGCAATTGCATTTCCTGAATGGATTGTTCGCTTGCCCGCCCAATCGGTAAAGGTTCCGCCCGCTTCTTCGATGATTGGCAACAGTGCGGCACAGTCCCAGACAGAGACGATTGGGTCAAACATCACGTCCGCCCTACCCGTCGCCACCAGCGCATACCCGTAGCAATCTCCCCACGTTCGTCTTGAGGCCGCGCGCCGTTGAAGCTCTTCGGCAGCACGCTTGAACCCATGTTGCTCGCAGGTTCCGAAATCCGTACACAGTATTAAGGCCTCGCCCAGCGAAGGTGTCTGCGAGACGCGCGCGGTCGCTCCATTCCAGTAACAACCGAGTCCGCGCGCCGCGTAGATAATTTCGTCGAGCGCGGGGAGGTTGATAACGCCGATCATCGGTTCACCCTCAATCTCAAGACCCAAGAGTACGCCGTAAAGCGGCACGCCGTGGACGAACGAGTATGTGCCGTCAATCGGGTCGAGAATCCAACGCCTGCCGGACGAGCCATCACGCTCGCCTTCTTCTTCGCCGAGGATGGCATCTTCCGGGAAACGCTCGGCGATGGCATGACGCAGAAACTTTTCCGCTTCCAGATCGGCATCGGTGACAAAGGTCTTGTTGGCTTTGAGATACGTCCCTACTTTTTTACGGAAATAGCGAAGTGTGATTTCACCCGCTTCTCTCGCCAGTTCAACACTAAAGTCGAGCAGCGTTTGCAGTTCGTCCGTCTCAGGTTTCATGACTTGGCTCGCTTCCCTGCACGTCCGGCGAGTTCAAGGCTGACGGCATCAAGCGTGAGATTCTTTTCCACCATTAACACGGTCAGGTGATAAATCAAATCAGCCAACTCCGCCGTCAGTGGTTCAGCTTCATCATTCTTCGCCGCGATGATTGTCTCCGCAGACTCTTCGCCGACCTTTTTCAAAATCTTGTCCAGCCCTTTTTCAAACAAGTAGGTCGTGTATGACCCTTCCGGCATCTCGCGTCGTCTGCTCGACACGATAGCATAGAGATTTTCAAGCACGACTCCGATGCCGTCCGTACTCGCTTCTAATTCTTCGCTCGCTTCAATATCTATACGACGCGCTGTGTCTTCATCATTAACAAAGCAAGAGCGTGCGCCGGTGTGACATGCAGGGCCGGATGGCTCGACAAGGACGACGAGCGCATCCGCATCGCAATCGAGACGAACGTCAACGACGTGCTGTGTGTTGCCCGAAGTTTCGCCCTTGTGCCAGAGCTTTTGGCGCGAGCGCGACCAGAACCACGTCTCGCCCTCAGCCAGCGTCCGCCGCAGGCTCTCCATATTCATGTAGGCCAGCGTGAGCACTTCGCGCGTCTTCGCGTCCTGCACGATGGCGGGCACGAGTCCGCGCTCGTCAAACTTGACCGCTTCTAAATTGAGATTCATCTCACGACGACTCCCCTCTCGCGCAAATAATTTTTCACGTCCCCGATTTTGTACTGGCCGAAATGGAACAGGGACGCAGCGAGCACCGCGCTCGCGCCGCCCTTCGTGAATGCTTCATAGAAGTGTTCGAGCGTCCCCGCGCCGCCTGACGCGATGACGGGAATGCGAACCGCATCCGAGACGGCGCGCGTCAATTCCAAGTCGTAACCATCGCGCATCCCGTCTCTATCCATGCTGGTCAGAAGTATCTCGCCTGCACCCAATTTCTCCGCGCGCGCGGCCCATTCAATTGCGTCCCATCCGATGCTTGTTCTTCCGCCGTGCGTGTAAACGTCCCAACCCTCGCTCGCATCGTGTGGATTACGCCGGCGCGCGTCAATGGCGACGATCATGCACTGGCTGCCGAAGACAGATGCCGCTTCTGTGATTAGCTCAGACTGTTCGACCGCCGCTGTGTTAAGCGAGACTTTGTCCGCACCCGCACGCAGGATCGCGCGCACATCCTCGATAGAGTTGAGGCCGCCGCCGACCGTGAGCGGAATGAAAACTTGATCCGCCACACGCCGCACGAGATCGGCTACGATGGCGCGTTTATCGGATGAGGCCGTGATGTCGAGAAAGGTTAACTCGTCTGCGCCTTCGAGGTCGTAACGCTGCCCCTGCTCCACCGGGTCGCCCGCATCAACGAGAGAAAGAAAACGCATCCCTTTGACCACGCGCCCGCGATCAACGTCGAGACAGGGAATAATTCTTTTCGCCAGCATGTCGTTTATGATTGAGGCAATGCGCCCTGCACGAAATTCTGTAACAGGCGCAGGCCCGCCCCCTGACTTTTTTCTGGATGGCACTGGACGCCGCACACGTTTCCCTGCGCGACGACGGATGCGTAGGTGATGCCGTACTCCGTTTTCCCCAGCACCGCATTCGCATCAGTCGCATCGCAAAAATATGAATGGACGAAATAAAAAAAACTGTCGCTTTCAATTCCCGCCGTCAGCGCATGTTCTCTCTGCCAGACCACTTGATTCCAGCCGATGTGCGGAACGCGCAGGTCATCGCTGAAACGCCGCACGCTGCCGCGCAATATTCCGAGTCCCTCGCAACGCCCGAATTCTTCCGACTCTTCAAAGAGCATTTGCATTCCGACGCAGACGCCAAGCAGCGGCGTCCCTTCGGCGACGCGCTCGCGCACGAGTTTGTCGAAGCCGCGCTGGCGCAGGCCGTCCATGCAAGCGCGAAAAGCTCCGACGCCCGGCAGCACCAGACGCTCGGCATCGCGCAACACGCGCTCGTTTGAACTGACGACGGCCTCGCAGCCGCCAGCCGTGAACGCCTTCTCGACCGAGCGCAGATTGCCCACACCGTAATCAATAATCGCCACGCGGGACAAAGTTTTACAGCACTCCTTTCGTGCTCAACACGCCGACCACGCGCGCATCGCGCTCCACTGCCTGACGCAGAGCGCGAGCCGTCGCCTTGAAAGTGCCTTCGAGGATGTGGTGCGTGTTGCGCCCGCGCAGACAATCAATGTGCAAATTGCAGCGCGCCGCTTCGCTGAATGAACGCCAGAAATGCTCGGCCAACTCGACCGAGAAATTGCCGATGGTGTGTCGTCTGGTTTCGACTTCATAGACGAGAAAGGAACGTCCCGACAGATCAATCACGGCGCGGCACAACGCCTCATCCATAGGGACAAGCGCCGACCCGTAGCGCGTGATGCCGGCCTTGTCTCCGAGCGCACTGGCGAGCGATTGACCAAGACAAATCGCAATGTCTTCGACCGTATGATGGTCGTCAATCTCAAGGTCGCCCTTGCACTCGACTTCCAGATCGAACAAGCCGTGACGCGCGAAAAGCTCAAGCATGTGATCGAGAAATGGAACTCCGGTTGACACCTCAGAGTTTCCGCTGCCGTCGAGCGTCAGACTCATTCTCACGTCCGTCTCTTTCGTCTTTCGCTGAACTTCGCCCATGCGTGCCATCATCACTTCATTCGTTTCCTTTCTCAAAAATCTCATGCAGCGCCGCCAGCAACTTGTCATTCTCTACAGGCGTCCCGACGCTGACGCGAAAGTAATCGGCAAGCATTGGGTAGCCGCTCACATCACGAATCAGGATGTCGCGTTTGAGCAGTTCCGCGAAGACTTGTCTTGGATGCATGGACGAGCGAACGATCATAAAATTCGCGCTCGACGGAATTGGCGCGAGACCCGGCACGCACGCGAGTCCTTCAAAAAGTCTTTCGCGCTCAGAGATAATGAGGCGCACCGTCGGCAACACTTCGTCTTCGTAAAACTCGACGGCCACTTCGGCGGCGGTCTGCGAAAAGAGGTTGAGATTGTACGGCAACACAGCCTTGCTGATTTCGCGCGCCACATCCGGCGCAGCCAGCAGATACCCGACACGCAACGCCGCCAGCGCCTTCGCTTTCGAGAAGGTTCGGAGAACGACGAGATTCTTGTAATCGTTCAAGAGCGGCGCGACCGTCTCGCGCGCGAACTCATAATAGGCTTCGTCCACGACGACGAGTCCCTCCGCGACTTCAAGCAACTGTTTGAGATCGTCACGCTCGATGCGACAGCCTGTCGGATTATTTGGCGAGCAGAGGATGGTCACGTCCGGCTGTGATTTTTCAATCGCATCCTTCAAGGCAGAAATGTCAAATTGCAAATCAGAGTTGAGCGGCACGCTTAACGTCTCGCCGCCGAGCACCGTCACGATTTGTCTGTACAGCATGAACGTCGGCTCCGAGAGAAGCACGCGCTTTCCCTCGCCGACCGTCACCATCAACAACGCCTGTATCAATTCGTTCGAGCCGTTGCCGGCGACAATTCCATCCGGCAACCAGTTGACGAAGGCCGCCAGTTTTCCATGTAGGCTGACCGGCACGAAGTCCGGGTAACGCGACCACTCGCGCGCGTTCAGACGCCGGATTGTTTCCAGCTTGATGCGCTCGGACACGTCGAACGGATTTTCATTCTGGTTGATCTTCGTCGTCGCACGGTCAGCCGACAACGTGTAAGCGCGCAACTCGCGCACGCCGGTTTTGATTTTATCGAGCGGATTCTTCATTCGCGTTTTTAATCCACTAATCGAATTTTAGTCGGCATCCAGACGCGCCAGAATCGAGCGCGCGTGCGCGTCGAGTCTTTCCGCGTCGGCGAGCGCGACGATTTGTTTGCCTGTCTCGTTCAATTCTTCCCGCGTGTATCGAATGATGCTCGTGCGCCGCAAAAAATTGTGGACGCCGAGCGCGGATGAGAAACGCGCTGCGCCGCCGGTCGGCAGGACGTGATTCGGCCCCGCGAAATAATCGCCGACCGCTTCCGGCGTGTGCCCTCCGAAAAAAATCGCGCCCGCATGAAGCACGCGCGATGCCGCTGCCTCTTCATCGCGCATGACGATTTCGAGATGCTCCGGCGCGAGTTCGTTGACGAGCGCGCACGCCGCTTCAATGTCGCGCACGACGAAGATTGCGCCGTAGTCCGTCAACGAGCGCGAGATGATTTGTCTGCGCCGGAGCGTCTGAATCTGTCTCGCTAATTCATCAGTAACCGCTCCGGCCAAGTCTGCGCTCGTCGTCACCAGCACGGCGGATGCGTCTTCTCCGTGTTCGGATTGTGCAAGCATGTCAGCCGCGACGAAATCCGCGCGTGCCGTCTCGTCCGCCAGAATCAGAATCTCGCTCGGCCCCGCGATTGAATCAATCCCGACCGCGCCGAAAACATTTTTTTTCGCCGCCGCCACGAACTTGTTGCCCGGCCCTGTGATGATGTCCACACGCGGAACGGTCTCGGTTCCATAAGCCAGCGCGGCGATGGCCTGCGCTCCGCCGACGCAATAAATTTCCGTCACGCCGAGTTCGACGAGCGCCGCCGCCACCGCCGGTGTCTCCGCCAGCGTGCGAGGCGGCGTGGCAACGGCGATGCGTCTGACGCCCGCGACCTGCGCCGGCACAACGTTCATCACTACCGACGAAGGATAACTCGCCGTCCCGCCCGGCACGTACAAACCAGCCGACTCTATGGGCGTGATGCGCTGGCCGAGACGCACGCCGCGCCCCATCTCCATCTCCCACGATGCGACGCGCTCGCGTTCGTGAAATGCGCGCACGTTGCCGATGCTGGCGCGCAACGCTTCCAACACTTTTTTATCAACCCGCGCGGCGTTTGCGCGCAAGGTGTTTTCATCTACGCGAAGCTCATCCGCCTTGAGACGCACGTTGTCGAAACGCGCCGTGTAGTCGAGCAACGCCGCATCGCCTCGTCGCCGCACCTCTTCGATAATCTCCGCGACGACGCTCGTCAATTCAGTATCGAACGAGACGTTGCGCTCTTTGATGCGCGCGATTTTCTCGCGACGCCGAACCGCGTCCGCGCTCTTGATAATTTCGATCACACGCTCGCCCCGCTTTCTCTGACCGCTTCACTCAACCTCTCGATTAGCTCCGAGATCGCCGCCGCCTTTAACTGGTAACTCGCGCGATTGACGACCAGCCGCCCGCTTGATTCCGTAATCATCTCGATGATTGAGAGTCCGTTTTCCACTAACGTGCGCCCCGTCTCGACGAGATCAACGATGCAATCGGCGAGGCCGAGCACGGGAGCCAATTCGACCGAGCCTGATAGTTCAATAATCTCGACCGGCACGCCACGCGAACCGAAGTAGGCGGAAGCGATGCGCGGATACTTCGTCGCGACGTGAAGCATTCCCGTATCCTTCCTCCATTCGCCGTTCAGCGCCGCCACCGCGATGCAGCAACGACTGATACAGAGATCAAGCGGTTGCAGCAGGTCTGCGTCCGCTTCCAGCAGCACGTCCCGACCGACAACACCGCAGTCCGCGATGCCATGCTCGACATAGACCGGCACATCAGCCGGCTTGACGAAGATAAAACGATACGCGCCGCCGTCGTCTTCAATCGCCAGACGGCGCGAAGCCAACGCCTCCTGGCTCACGCGGATGCCCGCGCGTCTGAGCAAGTCGAGCGCCTCATCCTGCATCCGTCCCTTGGCAATCGCGATGGTCAGCATCACGCGCCCCCCTCGTCCAAACGCACTTTCTCACCACTCTCGCGCCTGCGCCTTGCGTCCCTAAACGCTTCTTTCTGAGAATCATCTTCGATGATGGATGGCGTGGGCTGCTTAAAGTCGTTCGACTCGAAAGTGTTGCCCTTTGCCAGCACGTCCGTGATTGCATCGAGGTCGAGGACGAAACCCACGGCGGCTTCGCTGCGCCCGAAGTTGCCGGTGAGATCGTCATAACGTCCACCGCTCCCGACGCGCGTGCCCGCGCCCTCCACATATATTTTGAAGATCAGCCCCGTGTAATAATCGAGTCCTGACACGTCGGCCATGTCAATCTCGAAAGCCTTATCCAATTCCAGAGCCTCGACGACGCGCCACACTTCTTCAAGCGCATCAAGAGCCGCCACCGCACGTGCTCCTTTCAACACAACGCGCGCATTTCTCATTATCTCCAACTTGCCCGCATGTTTCGTGAAATTTCCCGCCAGCGCGTCGCTCATCCCGGCAGGTGCATAACCATCAAAAAAACTTTTCAAATTGGCGTCGTCTCTGGTGTCAATCATTTCCCGCATCCGTTCCCGCCCGGATACGTCGAGAGCGAATTGTTCAGACAATCCGTTGAGGACTCCTACATGATTGAGCGTGATGCGATAGCGTCCATTGAAACCCAACTTTTCAAGCACCTCAACGGCTATCAGGAGAACTTCCATATCTGCCGCGCTGCTACCCGCGCCGATCAACTCGCAACCAAGTTGCCGGTTTTGCCTGCGCCACTCCGCGCGGGAACGCGGGCGTTGGCGAAAGACCGACGCGGCATAACAAAAACGTAAGGGTCTCGGACGCGCCGCAAAAAGTGTGGCGGCGGCGCGCGCCACAGATGAAGTAACGTCGGAGCGTAAGGCCAACATACGCCCGTCCGTGTCCGTGAAACGAAAAGCGCGTTGCGCCTCTGTCTGTCCCATTCCACGCTCAAACAGCGCATTGTAATCAACAGACGGTGTCGTAATTTCTTCATAACTCCAGCCGTCAAAGACCGACATCACCCTGTCTTCGACTGCCCGACGCAGACGCGCCTCCGCTCCAAAGTAGTAGCGCATCCCACTTGGAATTTTTGACAGTGGCTCATTCATAACAAGCGATAGGCAATCAACGGCTTGCGGGTAATTATTGCTGAAATGTACAAAAGAAAAACGCTGCCGGACTTGTGATGTCGCGGCAGCGTGTCTGTGGACGATAAGTCGTGCGATTCTGTCTTGCGCTATTAAATTTCGCTCTTAACAGAAACGCCATCCACAAACACGCCGCTCGCATGGCGATGATGGTTGCCATGATGCGTGACACTGTTATGCGAATGGTGCTTCATCTAGTGTAAAGGTTACTCCCTCAGACAAGGATTTATATACCCGACCATCGGGTTGGCTGTCAAATGTTATCTGCCCTTCGACAAGGAAACCTCTGCAGATTTGGTTGTTTATGTGCTGAAAAAGAGAGGAGTTAGCGTCTCATCTGCTAACTCCTCTCTTTAGATTCGGTCAGACCATCCTAAAACAACCTCTCCAAGCAACTTTTGTCTCTCATGTTGTCTGGAAGTTATTTACCAAACCCCAAAAGGCTTTGGCACGATTCCTCAACCATTGTCGTCGGCTGGGATAACCAATTCCTGTCCTACTTGAATGTGATCGGGGTCGCGTAATTTGTCGCGGTTGGCATAGAAGATACGCATGTATTCGTTAGACGTGCCGTAATACTCCTTGCTGATTTTAGAGAGCGTGTCGCCCGACTTGACGCTGTATGTCACGGGGGTCGAAGTCCCTCCGGTGGCCGTCGCCGCTTGCGCTTGGCTTTGCTGCACATTGATCTCGGCACTCACATCATCTCCGCTCGGATTGATCAAGTTGAGCTGCTCATTGAATTTGTTTTTCGCATCGTCTGACGGCGCAACTCCTTGAATGTAAAGCTTGTTATCCTGCAAGTGCAAATTCTGAAATTGAATATGCTCTTGGTCGGCCAAATTCAAGGCGGTTTGATATTTTTGCGTCAACTCGTTGTAACGCTGCTGCGCGTCAGGCTGTTTTTGAGCATCAGATGCCCCTCGACCAAACATTTTATCCCAGAAACCCATGTTGTAATTCCTCCTACCCAAACTAAAGTTTTAAGACCATTTTCAAAGTTTATAGCAATGTTCGTACCAGCCTAACGTTTACCTAAAACTTCAATTATTGCCTAATTTTATTGAATTAAGATAGTTTTCCTTGATTGATTAAGGACATTAGTCTTGCCTTAAAAGTACTGAGAACCTACTAATTCCATACAGGCACGATCATCTCAAAAATTTAGCAGATCAAGATAAATATTTTTCATTCAGCTAGATTTGAAACCCAAGAACACATTTAGAAGACCCTTGAGAACAACTGACAGAACTTCCCATACTCAATTTTTTCCACACCCACAAGATACATTGAATCCTGTTATCCTTATGTGAGATATAGCGATCTGCACGCGCTGCCCTAGACGTGAATATCCGTTCGCCCCCTGTTCGCCGAATGATGTCTGTTGTTGCTCTTACCTCATGTAAATGTTGAAGTTAGCTGCTCAAACCGTTGAGAATATATGTCTTTACAGACTTTGGCATAAATGGTAAATTCCCGCCACTTTGTCGCTAACTTATTGAATGACAAAGGGATGGACAGTTTCACACCACGTCTTATTGTGCTGCTCATCGCTATCCACACATCATATTGTGTTCCTATTGATTTAACTCGAGGTTAACTCTAAATGGCAATACGTTTTGGCACTTCCGGTTGGCGAGCGATTATCGCAGATGAGTTCACATTTGCGAACGTGCGTCGCGTGACCAGAGCGATTTGCCAGTATCTTCAATCTACAGGTGCGAACAAAGGAAACTCTCTAATAATAGGTTACGACACACGGTTTATGGGGGAAATTTTCGCCAATTTGTGTCTTGAGGAAATTAAAGCTTACGGTTTTAAGGCCTTGCTTTGTAATCGCCCTACGCCTACTCCGACGATTTCCCATGCCATTCGCAGCCGGAAGGCGATAGGCGCGATTAACTTCACGGCTTCACATAACCCGCCTGAATACAGCGGGATGAAGTTTTCCACAGCAGATGGCGCGCCCGCTTTACCTGAAGCGACCAAGCAGGTCGAGGAATTTCTTAGCAACGATGGCGCGCTGGGTGAGACAAGTCGGGACGCGAGCGCATCAGTTGACCTTGAATCCTATGATCCGCTTCCAACATACATCGCCGATCTGGAGAGCAAAATTCGCTTTGACGACATCGTCAAGGCGGGGGCGCGATATGCCTACGATCCGCTGTGGGGAACGGGCAGAGGTTATTTGGATTACGCGCTTCGACAACATGGCGTCGAAGTAGAAACGATACATGACTGGCGCGATGTGATGTTCGGTGGCCGTTCACCTGAACCGGGGGAAGACCACCTCGACGAATTGCGCGAGGTCGTCAAGAAGAACAAGTGTGCGCTGGGTTTAGCGACCGACGGGGATGGAGATCGCTTCGGCGTGCTCGATGCTGACGGCACATTCATCACGCCGAATAATCTGATCGCGATTCTCTTCGACTATCTGGCCGAATCGCGTGGATGGACGGACGGCGTGGCGCGTTCTGTGGCGACATCGCACTTCGTAGATCGCGTTGCCGAATCACGCGGGCTGCCGGTCTATGAAACTCCGGTGGGCTTTAAGTTCATCGGCGAGTTGATTAACGAGGACAAGATTATTCTCGGCGGTGAAGAATCAGCCGGACTTTCGATTCGCGGCCACTATCCTGAGAAAGATGGAATCATCGCGTGCCTGCTGGCGGCGGAAGCGGTCGCAGTGCGCGGCGCGTCTCTCAACGAACAGTTGGAAGCTTTGTACGCGCGAGTCGGAAAACTTGAAAACGGTCGCATCGGTGTGAAACTGACGCCGGACATCGCCGCCACCTTACAAGAGAAACTCGCTCGCGAACCTTCGGACATCGGCGGGCGTCGCGTCGAGCGTGTCAACCGGATGGACGGCGTGAAGTTTATTTTTGCAGATGGCTCATGGCTATTGATGCGCCCATCGGGGACTGAGCCGATGGTACGCATCTACGCTGAAACTGAATCGAAGAAAGACCTGGAGGTGCTCCTTGAACAAGGCCGCAAATTCTTACTTGACTGACTCACGACTCGCAATGCAGAGACCGACATTGCGCTCATATTCATCCACATTCCAGAGCGTGGGTGAAGCTACTCCGACGCGCGCCGCTGTTCGCCGTCTTGATTTTGCCGTTCCCTCCTGGGTCGTTTTCTGCATGATTATGGTGGCAACCTTCGCCGTTTGCGTGACAGTCACGATGCGAACGCACGCGGAGATGAGCACTGCCGAAATGAAGTACGAGCAGATTAATTCCGATGTGACAAAAGTTCGCAGCGTCAATGCTTCGCTCAAGAACCAACTCGAAAATTTACGCACAGACTCGCGTTCAATCGAGTCTGCGGCGCGCGCGCGTCTGAACATGTCGCGTGCCAACGAGATCGTCGTTCCACTCAAATAGCTGCACAACCGAATCGCCGTCGCAGCCTTCAAGTGTGAAACATTTTTTCCGCCGGTCGCCTGCCGTTCATTGCCCGCTTGTTGCCCTGCTCCTGAGCCTGCCTATGATCTGACGCGGCTGTTGGTTACGACCTTCAGCCGCGTTGCCTTTCACTGTTCACCAAGCTTATTTTTCATGCTGGACACTTAGTTGACACCCTTCGCAAGCGTCAACTAATATCGTTTTCTATTCATTCAAAGATAAAGAGTTAACTGCTTTCACGATAGCCGCGAGCAAGTGGCAAAGTTCGTAAAACAATCATGGCTGAAACAAACGAGATAACTTCGCCGGAACATGCGGCAGATGAACAATGGGAGCAGAAAACTCTGGAGCCTGCGCTCAAAAAACGCCCTGAACGCAAAGCGCGTTTCGAGACTGTCTCTCTCGATGATGTTAATCGCCTCTACACTCCCGCCGACGCATCCGACGTTGATTTCGCGCGTGACATTTCTTTCCCCGGCGACTTCCCTTATACGCGCGGCATCCATCCGACAGGTTATCGCGGCAAGCTCTGGACGATGCGCCAGTTCGCGGGCTTCGGCACGCCTGAAGAGACTAACGCGCGTTTCAAATATTTGATGGCGCAGGGACAGACGGGTCTCTCAGTCGCCTACGATCTGCCGGCGCTGATGGGTTACGACGCCGACTCTCCACTCTCCGAAGGCGAGGTCGGCAAGTGCGGCGTCGCTGTCTCGTCGCTCGCGGACATGGAAGTCCTCTTCGACGGCATCCCGCTCGAACAGGTGACGGTCTCGCAGACGATAAATGCTCCGGCCTCCGTGCTGCTCGCGATGTATCTCGTCGTCGCGGAAAAGCAAGGCGCGGACTTTCGCAAAATTTCGGGCACGCTGCAAAACGACATTCTCAAAGAATACATCGCGCAGAAAGAGTGGATTTACCCGATTCGCCCCGCGATGAAACTCGTCATAGATACTTTCGAGTTCTGCACGCAGCACGTCCCGAAATACAATCCGATTTCCGTCAGCGGCTATCACATACGTGAAGCCGGCGCGACCGCCTTGCAGGAACTCGCCTTCACTTTGCGCGATGGTATCGAATACGTCGAATGGGGCGTGCGCGCAGGTCTGGACGTTGATGTGTTTGTCCCGCGCATCTCATTTTTCTTTAACGCGCATAATGATTTCTTCGAGGAGATCGCGAAGTATCGCGCCGCGCGCCGCATCTGGGCGCGCGTCATGCGCGAGCGTTTCGGCTCGACTAACGAGCGTACTCTGCAACTGCGTTTTCACACGCAGACGGCTGGCGTCTCACTGACAGTCCAGCAGCCATTGAACAATATTGTTCGCGTCGCCATTCAAGCGCTTGCGGGCGTGCTCGGCGGAACACAGAGTTTGCATACGGACGCTTACGACGAAGCGTTGTCGCTGCCGACCGATCAGGCGGCGTTGATCGCGCTCCGCACGCAGCAGATTATCGCCGAAGAGACCGGCGTCGCGAACACTGTTGACCCGCTCGGCGGCTCTTACTTCATCGAGTCTTTGACGAAGAAGATGGAAGACGGAGCGATGGATTATTTTGAAAAGATTGACGCGATGGGCGGCATGGCTGAGGCCATTGAGAAGGGTTTCCCGCAACGCGAAATTCAGGAATCCGCATACCAATATCAGAAGGCCGTCGAGCGCGGCGAGCAGACCATTGTCGGCGTCAACAAATATCGGATGAAGAGTGAAGTTTCCGAAATTCCGACTCTCGTCATCAACGACGCCGTGCGCGAGCATCAACTGGAACGACTGCAAAAAACCCGCGACAGACGCGATCAAGGCGCAGTCATTAACGCGCTTGAGAAATTGAAAAAAGCCGCGATTGCCGGCGAAAACACGATGCCCGCGACCATCGAAGCCGTGCGCGCATACGCGACGCTCGGCGAAATTTGTGATGCGCTCCGTGATGTTTACGGTCTCTACGAAGAGCCTGCGTTTTAATGTCAGAGTTGCTGAACGAAGGGCGGCACATCGTCAGCGAGAGGCTTGTGCTGACGGCTGATTGCTTATGAACGAACGAAAGATTCGCGTGCTCGTCGCCAAGCCCGGACTCGACGGCCATGATCGCGGCGCGAAAGTAATCGCGCGCGCCTTGCGTGACGCGGGAATGGAAGTCATCTACACAGGACTGCGTCAGACGCCGGAGATGATCGCGGCGGCGGCTCTGCAAGAGGATGTGGACGCGGTCGGCGTTTCAATTTTGAGCGGCGCGCATAACACGCTCTGCCCGCGCATCGTCCAACTTTTGCGCGAGCGCGGCATGGACGATTGCATGGTTCTCGTCGGCGGCATCGTGCCGCAGGAAGACATCCCTAAGTTAAAAGCTCTCGGCGTCGCTGAAATTTTTCTTCCCGGCACATCCACCGAAGACATCGTCAAATTCCTGAACGAGAACATCAAACCGCGCACATGACGAGCGACGACGGTCAAAACTTTAACCATCCCGTCATTATCGAAGAGAGTGAAACGCACGCCATCATTCGTCTCAACCGCCCACAGGAACGCAACCCGCTCTCAGCCGCCACGCTTTCCGATTTAGACGATGCTTTTTCTGAACTCACTTCCCGCATAAAAATTAAATCAATCATCTTCGTTGGCACGGGCGATGTGTTTGCGTCGGGCGCAGACATCCGCGAGTTGCAAACTCTCACGCCCGTCACTGCCATCAAATTTGCTGAACGCGGCCAGCGACTTTTTCAAAAAATTTCAGACGCGACTCAATTGACCATCGCAGCCATCAACGGTTATTGCATGGGCGGCGCACTTGATCTCGCGCTCGCCTGCGACCTACGCATCGCCAATCACAATGCCGTGTTCGCGCATCCCGGCGCGCGTCTCGGCATCATCACGGGCTGGGGCGGCACGCAGCGTCTCAACAAACTCGTCGGCACGGCTCGCGCGCTTGAGATGTTCACGACCGCGCGACGCTTAGACGCAGACGAAGCTTTGCAGTTTGGATTAATTGATGCAGTTGAGAACGACGCACTCGCATGTGCGCTGAGGATTGCCCGCACGAAATACGCGACGGCTCAAACTGATGACAATAGCGCGGCTACTTTTTGAGAAAGCGCGCGATTCCCTGCCGGCAATCATCCGTCATGCGCGCGATGGTGTTGATGTCCACGCCGGATTGGAGGGCGGCGTCGAAGGTCTGGCCGTCCATGTGATAGAGCAGTCGTTTCGAGAGCATGACGGCGGAACGGCTGACCTTCTCGAACCCCGCCAGATATTTTTCAATCTCCGACTCGAAGCTGTCATCGTCAAAGACTTGATTGATTAGTCCAAACGCTTCGGCCTCCGTCGCGCTGATTTCCGCGCCGCGCGTAACGAGTTCAAACGCGCGTTTCTCCGAGACGTTGCGGCGCAGAATCGCCAGCACTATCGCCGGGACGAATCCGATTTTCACTTCCGGGTATCCGAAGCGCGCCGAACTTGCGGCCAGCACGATGTCGCACGCGGTCGCCAACCCGCATCCACCGGCGAGCGCTCTGCCGCGCACTGCCGCCACGACGGGGACGCGCACGCGGCGGATGAGCGCGAAGAGTTCCGACAGGTTTTGCGCGTCTTCGAGATTTTCCGTGATCGAGCTGTCCGTTATTTTCTGGAGCGCGGATAAGTCTGCGCCCGAACAAAAGTCTGCGCCCGCGCCGTTGATAACGATGACGCGCACATCCTCGCGCGCGTCAGTTTCACGCAGCGCGTTCTTCAATCCTTCAATCAAAGCGTCGTTCAGCGCGTTGCGCTTCTCCGGGCGGTTGAGCGTGATGAGAGCGACGGAGCCTTCGATGGTGTGGAGGACGGAGTCGTTTTCATTCATAAGATTTAGACTTGGCGTCGCTTACTCTTCCAGAAAACTCAACAACGCGGCGTTCACTTCATCTGGAAATTCTTGCTGAATCCAATGATTGCCGTCTGCGAAACGCCGTTCACGATAAGGCGCGTCAACAAAGTCGCCGACTCCGCGCACAGTCGCCGGCACGATGGCGAAGTCGCGCTCGCCATAGATGAACAGCACGGGGACACGGATGCGCCCGTCATCGCTCGCATCTTCGCTCTGGCGGTTCAAGTTGCGTTTGAGCAGTGACCAGAAATTCGCGCGATAGTAATTGATGCTCGCGGTCAGCGCGCCGGGTTCACGCATCGCGGAGTTGAGGATGGCAAGGTCTTGCGCGGAAAACGTGCCGGGACGAGATGTCGCACGGAACATCTTTTCGAGTCCGTCAAAATCATTGCTGCTGATGCGCCATTCGGGAAGCTTCGGCAATTGGAAGAAGAACATGTACCAGCTTTTAAAAAGTTGCCGGAGCGTAACATTCTTCGCCCACACGCGCGGCGGCGGGACTTGCAACGCGGCGAGTTTCCAGACGTAAGCGGGAAATTTTTGCGCGACTGCCCACGCGACGGCTGCGCCCCAATCATGACCGATGACTGCCGCCTCGCTCGCACCGAAATGGCGGATGAGTCCCGTCACGTCGTCTACAAGTTTTTCCATTCGATAGTCTTCGACGCGCGCAGGCTTATCGCTTAAGTTGTAGCCGCGCATGTCCGGCGCGACGACGTGATAACTCTCGCCCAACGCTTGTAGTTGATGACGCCACGAATACCAGCATTCAGGGAAACCGTGCAGCAGCACGACGAGCCGTTCATTGCCCATGCCCGTCTCCGCGTAATGTAGCCGCACGTCGCCGACCTGCGCGTAGTCGTGGCGTATGGATGAATCAGAATTCATAAATTGCGGCGTGTCCTCTGCCATTAAACTCTCAACTGATGCCCAGAGCGCGCGCCTCTTCGTCGGGCACTTCGATATTCATTCTCAAGAGCGCGGTGGAAAAAGTTTTGCCCTGCGCGTCCATCATCAGAGAGAGCGTGCCGCCGCCGCCGAGACTTTCGTGCAAAAGAAAATTGAGCGCGCCTAAATTCGGCAATTCAAAACGCTCGACCTCGCCTTTGCAGAGACCTGCGAAGTGTTCACGGACGCGCGCGACCGTCACCTCGCGCGCCAGCATTGGATAGTATTCTTCACGCAGCGCGATGAGGCCGACGTTCGCCGTGTCGCCCTTATCGCCGGAGCGCGCGTGCGCGAGTTTCACCAGTTGAATACGCATATTTTTCATCTCGAAATTTTCGTGCCGTCAACTTTAATTCGACGATTTGATAGTGCGCTCTAGGGCTTCGTCACCAGTTCGCGCTCTTGAAGCGCGAGCCAGTGGAAAGCGACGACGACGAGCGCGTGTGTGACCGCTCCGTTGGCGATGAGCGTTGGAATCTCCGCGAGCGGCACGAGACGGACGACCGTGTGTTCCGTCCCGTCGAACTCCGGCTCGTGCCGGTAAACAACATCGCGCGCGAGGAATGTGTGAATCCAGTTATCCTGAATCGCCGGATTCGGTCGCGTCTGTCCGAGTTTGACGACTTCACTCGCGGCGTATCCCGTCTCTTCCAGCAACTCGCGCGCGGCGGCAACTTCCGGCGACTCGCCAGCGTCAATCATCCCGCCGGGAATTTCGAGCGAGACTTCTTGCGTGCCGTGCCGGTACTGCTCGATGAGAACAACGTCGCCGTCCGTCGTGAGCGGGATGATGTTGATCCAGTCCGTCGCTTCGATGACGTAAAAATCATGCGCGCTGGCGTCGCGTGGATTGACGCTCACGTCACGACGCACGCGAAAGACGCGACAGTCCGCCAACTGCTCTGAGCTATCGCGCGTCCATGCGGCGGGAGCTAACGCATCAGCTTCGCCGTCGCGTCTCTGTTTGCTTCTCTCATGCTCGCTCAAACTTCGATGACCTCGACGCTCGTCTTGATTTCTGTGCGCGGAATCAGCGCCGGCCAGTAAGCGACAATCTCTTCGACCTTCGGGCGTCCGCCGGCGAAGCCCGTGACGCCCGGCGGGCCTGTCAGGATGAGCGGGGCGATTTCCTTCGTGAAACGCTCGACGGCTTTGCGGTCTGCGCCGCGCACGCCGATGCGTAGTTGTACTTCCGGCAAGTCGGGCGAAGGCTGTCCGGCCAGCGCGCCATGCAGCGAGTTCGCGCCGACGTACTCGGTCAGCACTTCATCAAATTTAAGTCCGAGACGTTCGAGGCGCGCGCGCAAAATTTTATCTGCGGCCTGCGCTTTCAGGTAAGCGTCAGGCCACGAATAGACGAGCGTGCCGACGGCTTTGTATCCCGCCGAATAGCTGATCGAAACCTTCAGGAAGTCTGTCGCGGGGCGACCTTCGATGCCATGCACGCGCACGCGGTCTGCGCCATCGTCTTCGAGACGAATGGAGGTGAAGTCTGCGACGCAGTCGGGCGTGATGTATTCGTGCGGGTCGCCCATCTCATAGACGAGTTGCTCCTTGACGGAAGGAACAGAGATGCGCCCGCCCGTCCCTGCGTGCTTCGTGACGACGAACGTGCCGTCCGTGTACGCCTCGACGATGGGGTAGCCGACGTTTGCGAGGTCTGGAATTGATTGCCACTCGAACTGGCAGTTGCCGCCTGAGCATTGCGCGCCGCATTCGATGATGTGCCCGGCGATGGTTCCGGCGGCGAGTAAGTTCCAGTCAGACTCTCCCCAGTTGAATTCGTTGATGATGGGTGCGAGCGTCAGACCCGTGTCCGTCGCGCGCCCGGTGATGACAACCTGCGCGCCTTTTCGCAGAGCCTCGACCATCGGCCACGCGCCGAGATAGACATTGGCGCTCTGAATTTTATCGCGCACTTCGGAGAGCGGCGCGCCGGTGTCCATGTTCAGGAGTTCCAGCCCGCGCGCCGCAAATTCATCGAGACGATCCATCACGTCGTCGCCGGTGACGATACCGATTTTTAAGCGACCGGCGAGGCCGAGTTCGCGCGCGACATCACGCACTGCCGTCGCGCAGCCTTGCGGATTGACGCCGCCGGCATTCGCCATCACGCGAATATTCCGTTCGACGCACGCGGGCAAAATCTCGCGCATCAGAGGCACGAAGTCGCGCGCGTAGCCGGCTTGCGGATCGCGCGCGCGTTGCTTCTGCATAATTGACATCGTGACTTCAGCCAGATAGTCGAGCATCAGATAATCAATCTGGCCGCCCTCAACCTGTCGCACGGGCGCATCGAGCATGTCGCCCCAGAACCCCTGCCCGCCCGCGATACGAATACGCTCTTTCATCTCACTCCTATCTGGTCTTCAAATTTGTTTTAGTTTAATCAAGTACAGACGTTTATGCGAACCGTCGCAAACAGAAAAGCGGGCGGCGCATTTCCGACGGAAAACGCGCCACCCGCAATCGAAAGGGCTGGTGTTGAGCCGTCTCAACTTTTCAAATCACGCCCCGCTTCTCTGTCAATAACAGCCGCAATGAACTTTTTATCTCGGCGGAGTCGTCGGGTTCATATTGCTGTTGCCGTTCATGTTCATGTTGTCGCTCATGTTGCTGTTCGTGTTCGCGCCACGCCCACGACGGCTGCCGCGACGGCCTCTCGGCGGTGTGGCAGCTGGCGTCGCTGAATCGGCGGGAGGTGTCATCGGCGTCATCGTATCGGTTGGCGTCGCCGGTGTCGTCGTATCGGTGGTCATCGGCGTCGCGTCTGTCGCCGGAGCCGTACCCGTCGCGTGATGACCACGGCGGCTATGACGCCCGCCGCCCGTCGTTGCGCCGCCGCCTGACGAGAAGGAGATAGTATTTCGCGTGTTCGGGACTGCCGTCAGCGTCAAATGATCTCCGCTCTTGCGCGCGCGCGCAGAGACGGCCAGAGGAGTGTTGGTGGTCGAATCGGTCAGGTCGCTAAAGAACATCGTGATGCCTGTGTAACCGCGCGTCGTGACGCCGGTGACGCGGCCTGTGTGCGATGTCCCGCCGCTCTCGACCGTGAACTGGTTGCCGGTAATGGTCAGCGTCGCCGGCCCGGACATTTCCTGTCCGCCCGTCATCGTCAGGTTGCCGGTATAAGTTCCCGACAGATCGGTCTGCTCGCCACTCATATTACTTTCGCCCGGCGTCATGCCCGCCTGTGCTGAGTTAGCCATCGGCGCGCTCGACGCACTGCCTCGACGACCGCGACGACCGCCACGAGTTCCCGCCCCTTCCGTACTCATGCTGCCCGTACCGCCGGACATGTTCGCATTGTCCGTTGACATATTCGCGTTGCCGGACGACATGTTGCTGTTGTCCTGCGACATGTTCATGTTTGAATCGCCGGACATATTCATGTTGCCTTCGCCCGACATATTCGAGTTCATGCTGCGGCTGCCACGACGACTGCCGCGACCTCTGCTGCGACGGCTCGTGTTCGCGTTCATGTTCATGTTCGACATGTTGCCGTTCTGCATGGCGTCGCCGGTCGTGCTGCTGTTGGAATTTTGCGCCAGCACGCCGAGGTCGGCGGTGACGAGGGCAGCCGTGCCGATGACTAAAAATAAAAGAAGTCCAACGAATCTCACGCTGTTGCTCTTACTCATGGATGCTTTCCTCCTGCTGTGATGACGACGCGCGTCGCGCGGACGCACGTCTGTAAAATGTTGACGACCGATCAGGGACTTCTGCCCTCGGACGCACCAACCCAAAAACCGGCTTCGCCGTTAAGCGAAAGGTAAATCAATTAAAGTCTGGCGGAATGAAGCCCTAGTGTCGCACAAGAGCGGCCTCAAATGCACTAATTTTTTGCAGACCCGCCGCCAAAATCCGGGAGCGTGAAAATTGAAGAGACGGATCAGGCCAACGTCGCGGGCAACACGAACTGGCCGAGATGCGGCCCGTCATGGTTGAGGCTCACGCGCAACGCGAGTTCGAGCGCGTCGCGTGTCTCTTCCGGGGCGATGACCGCATCCACAAAGCCACGCGCGGCGGCATACTTCGCGTCAAGCTGCTGATCGTAGTCGGCGCGCACCTGCGCCATCTCCGCCTTCAACTTTTCGTCAGGCTCTCCGCCCTCACGTTTCAACTTGTCGAGTTGCGTGCCGAACAGTGCGCCCACCGCCGAGTCGCCTTCCATCACGCCCATCCTGCCGGTCGGCCAGCTAAGTATGAAGTCGGGGTCGAAGCCCTGTCCGGCCATCGCGTAATAGCCCGCGCCCGATGCGTGATTGATCGTCAGCACGATCTTCGGCACGCTGGCCGTCGCCATCGCTTCGACGAAGCGCGCGCCCGCGCGGATGATGCCCGAATGCTCTGCGTCTGCGCCAACCATGAAGCCCGACACATCTTGAATGAAGACGAGCGGCGTGCGATGACGATGACACGTCTCGATGAAGTAGGCGACTTTCTCCGCCGAGTCCGTGTAAATGATGCCACCGAACTTCGGAGCTTTGCCGCCCGGCTCGCGAATCATCCCGCGATTGTTGGCGATGACGCCGACCTGTATGCCGCGTATGCGCGCGTGCCCGGTGATGATTTCCTTCGCATAATCAGCTTGAAACTCGTCCAGGTGTCCTTCATCGAAAATACACGAGAGGACTTCGCGCGCGTTGTAGGGCTGGCGATGGTCTTCGGGAATCAGCGTGTATAAATCTTCGATGGGACGCGCGCCATTTTGAACTTCGGCAAGAGAGACCGGCGCTTTCTGCGGCACGGGAAGCTCCGAGACGACTTCTCTGATTTTCTCGACGCACGCCTCGTCGAATTCGACTCGATAGTGCGCGACGCCGGAAAGTTCCGTATGCGTGCGCGCGCCGCCGAGCGTCTCGTTGTCAATCGTCTGTCCCGTCGCGCCCTTCACCAGATTCGCGCCGCCGAGTCCCATGAACGAAGTATTCTCGACCATCACGATGAAGTCCGAGAGCGCGGGCAGGTACGCGCCGCCCGCCACGCACGGCCCCATCACCGCCGCGATCTGCGGCACATGCAGGTAACGCCGCATGATCGAGTTGTAGTAGAAGATGCGCGCCGCGCCGTATTGTCCGGGAAAGACGCCGCCCTGATACGGGAGATTGACGCCCGCCGAGTCCACGAGATAAATAATCGGCACGCGGGAGCGCATCGCGATTTCCTGCGCGCGAAGAATTTTCTTGATCGTCTCCGGCCACCACGAGCCGGCTTTGACCGTCGCATCGTTGGCGACCACGACCGCCTCACGCCCCGCCACGCGCCCGACCATCGTCACGACGCCCGCCGACGGCGCGCCGCCCTCATATTGATCGTAAGCGACGAGCAGGCCGATCTCTTGACGGTATGTGTCTTTGTCAAACAACAACTCGACACGCTCGCGCGCCGTCAATTTTCCCTGTTTGTGCTGTCGCTCGATTTTATCGCTGCCGCCGCCTTCGCGCAGTTTCGCTTCGAGCGCGCGCCATTCGGCGGTTAACTCGCGCAGTCGCGTTCTCTTCTCCGCTTGTGGCGGCGACGTTAATTTCATCAATAACCCACACCGGCATCCGCACACACGCACTCACATCGAGCGTGCGCGGAGCCGTCTGTCGAGCAAATTTTAAGAGCTTGAAGGAGGATTGAAAAATAACACAGATGCGCGCGCGAGAACAACGCACGCAATTCGATTCGTCAGAGCATTTTAATCAGCGATTCGACTTTCAACTTGTCGGGTACACCTTCGACAATCAAGACGCTCTTGCCTCTGCGTTCGATCATTACGCCGCCCTCTTTCGTCTTCCATTGGCGAGAGACTTCCGTTGTCGCGCTCTCCGTCGGCTCAATCTCGTAACGCCGCGTCGTGCGCTTCGAGTACGCCTCGAAAAACTCGCGCGCGTCCATCTCCGTGTCCCAGAAAGTTTTCTGCGTGATGAGCACGTCGCCTTTGTTCGGCCCCGTGTAAAGCGCGTAGCGATCACCGTTCCAACCGGCGGCGGCCTGCTGCGACTCGTCCGCCGATTTCAGAAACTCGTCGAGGATGAGGTAGTACCCCCACTCGCCATTCACGTCGTTGTCCGCCTGCTTCCAACCTTTGCCGAGCGACGCCGAAAGATTTTTCGCGGTGATGTTGGCGAGCGGCGCTTCATGCGCGAAATATTTGTCCGGGTGCAGAATCTGTTCGGTGGACTTCGGCAAATCCGTGTAAGCGTGCGAGACCATTTCCCACCCGCCGCGCTTGTAAAGTTGATTGACCCACGTCATGCCCTGCGTGTACGGGAACAGCAGCGACTCGCGGATTGCGCGCGGGGCTTTGTCAATCTGTTCGGTCGAGGCCGCGCCGCTCTCGGCCAAGGACTTCAACATCGCCAGCACGCGCAGGGGGCTGCGCGTCGCATACTGAATCATCAAGGCTGTCGCGTCGCCTTCGATGAGCGCGTGTACGGCGAGTTCCGCGTCCGCATCGTGTTTCGGCCATTTCTCAAAACGCCGCAGATTGAAATGCTGATCTTGCAAAGCGTGCGTCAACTCGTGCGCGATGACAGGCTTTTGCCCGTCGGGATCAATCCAGTCGGCGAGATAAAATTTCTGCGTCTTCGGATCGTAATAGCCTGCGACTTGCTCCGTCAGCAGCTTGATAATGAACGGGCGCAGTTGAAAATCAACCGGCGCTTGACCCATTTTTTTCAACAACGTTTCCGAAGCCGCCAACTGCGCGGGCGTCGAGCTTTCGTCGAGATTATGAATCAAGGTCTGCTCGATTTCCGCACGCGATTGCGCGCCGCTCGCGACGGGATGCAGCACGGAGAGTTGCCTGATTTCACTCGTCTCGCGCAAAACTTCGTCGGTCGCTTCACGGATGGCGACGGACTTCGGATTGATGGCGGCAGGCTTGGCCTTCTGTGCGCTTCCGACATTTCCAAGGCCGGACAACAACGCGCACAAAACCAACAGCGCGCACGCATATCTCGTCAATTTCATCAGTTCGTTTTGCTTTGACATCTTTAACACTTCGCTTTTATAGTCCGCTCACCGAACGAACCCGCAACCCACAATAACGCTCGCGCGCCGCAGACGAAAGTAGGAGGCATTAGATTTCAGATGACGGAAATTACTCACGACAATGCCCACTCCGAAGACTGGCATGAAGCCCCCGTCCGTGTCCGCTATGCCGAAACGGATCGCATGGGCGTAGTCTATCATGCGAACTATCTTGTGTGGTTCGAGATTGGACGCACGGAGTTTTGTCGCGCGCGCGGCTTCGCTTATCGAGACATGGAGGAAAACGACCACGCTTTTCTCGTCGTCGCGGAAAGCTACTGCCGTTACAAAGCGCCCGCCTATTATGACGACGAACTGCTCGTCCGCACGCGCGTCACGGAGTTGCGCCGCCGCTCAGTCCGCTTCGGCTACGAAATTATGCGCCCGGCTGATCATCAAGTAATCGCCGAGGGCGAAACCGGCCACGTCGTCACAGACCCGAACGGGCGCGTCATTTCGCTGCCTGAAATTTACCGCCACGCGCTCACCGCGCCGCCTCTGGCCGTCGCCGCAGCGCGCGCCTTGCGCGTTCCCGACGACAATCCGCCTGCGTAAAAAAAGTAAATCGTGAATCTTCAAGGTGACTACTCACGTTGATGATTCACGATTTTTAGAAGGCAGAGAGGATTCCGCACGGGCCGCTCCGAAGCCGAAATTGAACCTGCACTTGACAGGTGGGTGACCTTGGAAAGCCGCAGCCTCCGGCAACTCCCTTCATTGAGGGATTGCACTGGCTTAAACGGCGTCGGTCTCCCTTTCAAACGGCGTTGGCTCAATCATCGAAAAATCGGTGACGAACCCCGCAGACTGTCCCCTCAGCCGTGAAAATACTAGCACAGGTAAAGTTCGTTTTTCAGATTTTTTACAGGCGAAAAACTGCGGCATTAAACTTGACAAATCCGGCGGGACGTTCACGAAAACGAAGAGTTGTTGGAACCTGTGGAGGACTGCTCGGCAGTGCGAGTTTTCAAAATTCGGTCGAGCATTTCCGCGCATTCGGCGCTGCGCGAAGCGAGTTGAGAGTCGGCCTGTTCGTGCAGTCGTTTGAGTCGGTGCAGTTCATCGGCGATGTGCAGCGCGGCGAGAATCGCGACCTTGAGCGAGTCAACTGTCAGCGTGCCCGAAGAGATTTCGCGCATCCGCCGGTCAACAAACTCGGCGAGGCCGGTGACGTATTCGCTGTCGCCGTCCGAGCGGATGTTGTAAGTCTGATTGTAGATTTCGACCCGGATGGTGGGCGTCATGTTCCCATCGCCCGTGCCTTTGATGGCGCTCATAAGATTTTACCCAGCGAACTACTTTCGCATCACTTCAAAAGCTTCCGGTTCGAGCACGGCGATGGCGTCGAGCATCGCCTCGACTTTCGTGCGTACCGTATCCCGCTCCGACATCAAACGCTCGACGTGTGATTCGAGTCGTTCCTTTTCATCGAGCAGCGTGCCGAGTTCACGGCGCACCGAAGTGATCTCGCGCTCCAACGCTTCCTTCTCCTGACGCAGCGATTTCGTCAGTTCGATGGTGCGGTAAATTTTATCTTCAAGGTGCGAGAATTTTTCCAGACCTGTGAGTCCGACCATCGTCACTCTCCAAACTTTGCGGCTTAGTGAACTTGAAGAATTGCTCTGCGGCAAAACTGCCGCACGATTATGCGACGACAACGTCGCCAGCGCAAGAAATAAAAAGCAGAGGCTGGAGGTTGGCGGCTAGAGGTTAGCATTTATCTTTTTCTAACCTCTTATTCCTGACACCCAGAGTCTCTTAGCTTCTCAAATGCGCGCCGAATTTTGTCGCCAGCGTCTCGACGACACGCGCCTGCATCTCGTCCACCTCTTCATCACGCAGCGTGCGCTCGTCGGCGCGATACTCGATGCGAATGGTCAGCGAGCGTTTGTCTTCCGGCACGTTCGCGCCCTCGTACACATCAACGAGCGAGACGCCGCGACATTCATCCATGCCGAGATGGAGGACGGCGCGGCGGATTTCGTCGAACGTCGTGCGGCGCGGCGCGAGCAGAGAGGCGTCGCGCAAGATTGACGGATGGCGCGGCAGAGGCGCGTACCGCGCAGCCTCCACGTCCGCCTCCAACAGCTTGCCGAGATTTACTTCCGCCACGTAAACCGGCTGGCGGAATTTGTACGCGGCGGCCACATCTTCCGCGAGTCTCCCGACCGTCCCGACAAGTTGGCCTTGGTGCGAGATACTTGCTGACTGTCCTTCGCGTAAATGTCGCGCGCTCGCGCCATCAAATTCCAACTCGCCCAAATTCATCGCGCCTGCGACGGACTCAAGCGCGCCCTTGAGGTCGTAAAAATCCAGCTGGCGCGAGGGTTCGGCGCGTCCCTCTTCCAACACGCCGCCGGTCGCCAAAAGCGCGAACGAGTGCTGCTCGACGGGCAATTCTCCGTTGACGGAAGAGGTTACGAAGACACGCCCCAACTCGAAGAGACGGACGTTGCGCGTGCCGTGGTTAAAGTTGTGCCGCGCGGCATCAAGCAGTCCGGGCAAGAGCGTCGGTCGCATCCGCGTCACGCCTTCGATGATCGGATTTGATAGCGTGACGAAAGCCGCCCCTTCACCGTTCGCCGGCTCAATGCCGGGAATCAACTCGAACTGTCCATCATGCGCGGCATCAATGAAGCTGAAATTAATCGCCTCGTTGAAGCCGGAAGCCGTCAGTGCCTGGCGCGCGGCGCGCCGGCGATGCTCGTCCTTAAGATACTCGCCTGACAAGATTGAAGGCGGCAGCGCGTCTTGAATCTTCTCGTATCCTGCATGACGCACAACTTCCTCGACCAAATCTTCTTCAACGCTCACGTCAACACGCCACGATGGAACAAGGAAGCTTAGACTCGTATCTGATGACTCATCGTCGCCGCGCGCTCGACCGTCCGTCGCTGATAAATTCTCCGACTCACTCTCTCGCACAAAGCCAAGCGCGCTCAGGATGCCCTCGCATTCCTCAGCGGCGACAGGCACGCCCGTCAATGTCTCGACGCGACGCGGGCGCAGCGAGACCGTCGGCATTTTGATGGGATGCGGATAAACGTCAATCGCGTCAACGGTCGCCGTGCCGCCCGCGATTTCGCAGATGAGCGCGACGCATCTGTCCTGCGCGCGGCGCACGCCGTCATAATCCACGCCGCGCTCGAAGCGGTGCGAGGCGTCGGTCTGCATGCCTAATGTTTTCGACGTGCGGCGAATCGAGGCGGGACTGAAATACGCGCTCTCGATTAACACGTCAATTGTCGCGCCGGAAATCTCCGTCTCTTCTCCGCCCATCACGCCGGCGACGGCGACCGCGCGCGACGCATCGGCGATGACCAGCATCTCCGCATCCAACTCGCGCATGACGCCATCGAGCGTCTTGATTGTTTCGCCCGCATTCGCGCGCCTGACGATGATTTTCCTGTCCGTCAAAGTTGCGAGATCAAAGGCATGGAGCGGTTGGCCGAACTCGTGCAAGATGTAGTTGGTAATGTCCGCGACGTTGTTGATGGGGCGTTGACCGATGGCTTGCAGGCGTTCGACGAGCCACGACGGAGACGACGCGATTTTCACGCCGCGCACCACGCGCGCCGTATAACGCGGGCACAACTCCGCATCCTGAATCTCGACGGAGGCGTAAGAACTCGTCTGTCCTTCGACAGTATGCGCGTGCGACTCCGGCAGATGCACCCGTGTATTTTCCAGCATGGCGACTTCGCGCGCGACGCCGAGATGCGATAGGCAGTCGGGACGATTCGAGGTTAAATCAATCTCAAGCACGTAATCGTCGCCCGTCTCATGCACGGCATCAACGGCCAGACCAATCATCGTCAAACGCCGCGCCAATTCGCGCGCGTCCATCTTGATGTCAACCAGTTCGCGGAGCCAGTTGTAGCTGATGTTCATATAAAAGCAGTGATAAGTGACGAGTGACGAGTGACGAGCAAGAGACAAGTCTTAACTTGTCACTCGTCACTCGTCACTCGTCACTGCTATTGAAATTGTTCGAGGAAGCGCGCGTCGTTCTCGAAGAGGAGGCGGATGTCGTCGAGCGCGTACATCAGGGCGCACATGCGATCTATGCCGAAGCCGAAGGCGAAACCGCTGAATTCTTCCGGGTCAATTTCGACGGCGCGCAAAACGTTCGGATGAACCATGCCGGAGCCGCCAAGCTCGATCCAGCCGGAGCCTTTGCAGAGACGGCAGCCCTCGCCGCCGCACTTGAAGCAAGTGAAATCGAACTCTGCGCTCGGCTCTGTGAACGGAAAGTATGAAGGACGAAAGCGCGTCTTCGTATCTTCGCCAAACATGCGACGCAGAAATTCCGTGACCGTGCCTTTGAGATGCCCCATGTGGATGCCGCGATCAACGAGCAAGCCTTCGACTTGAAAGAACATCGGATTGTGCGTCGCGTCCGGCGTGTCGCGACGAAAGACACGTCCCGGCGCGATGACGCGCAGAGGCGGGCGACGTTTTTGCATCGCGTGTATCTGCACGGTCGAAGTTTGCGAGCGCAGGCTGTGGCCGTCGGTCGTGTAAAAAGTGTCCTGTGGGCTGCGCGCGGGATGCAGTTCAGGAATGTTGAGCGCGGTGAAATTGTAAAAGTCTGTCTCGATCTCGCGCCCGTCTTCGACCGTGTAGCCCATCGAGACGAAGATGTCTTCAATGCGCTGGCGGATGATGTTGATTGGATGAATGTGCCCTGTGTTGGGTCTTCGTCCCGGCAAAGTCACGTCAATGCGCTCGCGCTCGATGCGCGCGGCGGCAACGTAATTCTTGAGCGTCTCTTCCGACGCATCAAGCGACTCGCTGAACTCCGCGTTGATTTGCTGGACACGTTGCCCGAAGGCCGCGCGCTCTTCAGCCGCCACGCGCCCGACGGTCTTCATCAAAGAAGCGAGCGCGCTTTTTTTTCCCGTGTGGCGAGTTCGCAAATCCGCCAACTCGCGTAACGCGGCTTCCGCATCGGCAAGTGGAAACTCTGCCGTGTCGCCGTCGCGAAAGCGCGTGAAGCGTCCGAACTCTCGCTCGAACGCTTCACGCACGGCTTCGACTTGTGACTGTGGTTCCAAAGTTTCAGAACTCATGCGAAGTTTGGGAAATAAAGTTAAGCAGCTTCCTGTTGTTGCTGCTGCGGTTTATTCTCAAGCGCGCTCTTGACCTGCCCCGACAATTCCGCGAACGCGGCGGGTGAATTGGCAGCGATGTCTGCCAGCACCTTGCGGTCAAGCTCGATGCCGGCGAGTGTCAGGCCGTGCATGAACTGCGAATAGTTGAGACCGTTCAGACGCGCCGCCGCGCCGATACGAACGATCCACAAACCGCGAAAGTCACGCTTCTTCAACTTGCGTCCGGTGTACGCGAAGTTCAAACCGCGCTCGACGGATTCCTTCGCAGAGCGATAAAGTTTCGACTTCGTGCCGCGATAGCCCTTCGCTAAAGCCAGAATTTTCTTGCGCCGCTCAGTGCGCTTATTACCACGTTTTGCCCTCGGCATAATAACCTCCTCATATTAAATGATGAATGCGGAGTGATGAATGATGAATGAAGAGCAAAGCCTTAGTCTTTCATTCATCATTCCGCATTCATCGCTCATCATTTAACTACGCCCGTAGGGCAGCATCTTGTTGACGCGCACCATGTCGGAGTCCGACACCATCACGTCAATGTCGAGAATCCGTTTACGCTTGCTGGTTTTCTTCGTCAGAATGTGTCGCGCGTGCGAGTGGCCGCGCTTGACCTTGCCTGTGGCGGTCGTGCGAAAGCGCTTGGCCGCGCCCTTGTGTGTTTTCAGTTTCGGCATAATTGCTTCTCCCTTTGAACTGTCTTCAATTCACAGCGTTCAGTTTTCGACGCTCACAAAATTTTCACTTCACGTCCGTCAAATGAAAACTGTTTTTAACTTTCGATCATTCCGCCCGTCTCGGCTGGAACCGCTGGCCCCTGCTGAACGGCTTCATCAACTTTGTCTGCGGTTGGCGTGGCCGGCTGCTCAACGCCTTCGACGGCGCTTGCAGACGCTTCCGCATTGGCGGAAGGCTTCTCGCCACCTTCGGGCTTCGGCTTCGACACCTTTTTCGCCGCCGCCGCGCCCTCTTGCTTCATCACGCTTTTGCTGCGCTTGGGCGTGAAGATGAAAAACATCTGATTGCCTTCCATGCGCGGGCGCGTCTCAACTTCGCCCACGTCATGCAAATCTTTTTCGAGACGTTCGAGAAGTTGCGCGCCAAGTTCCCGGTGCGTAATTTCGCGCCCGCGAAAGAAGATTGTGGCCTTGACCTTATCGCCTTCGCCGAGCCAGTCGCGCGCGTGCTTCATCTTGAAGTTGTAGTCGTGATCGTCCGTGCCGGGGCGAAATTTCACTTCCTTAACGGTAATCGTGACCTGCTTCTTCTTCGCCTCGTTCGCTTTCTTTTTCGCCTCGTACTGGAATTTTCCGAAGTCAATGATGCGACAGACCGGCGGGTCTGCGGTCGCTGCGACTTCGACTAAATCCAGACCACGCGAGCGCGCGAGAGTGACAGCCTCGCGCGTGTTCATCAAACCGAGTTGCTCCCCGTCGTCATTGATGACGCGCACTTGCGGCACACGAATCCTATCGTTGATGCGCGTGGCAGGCGCGCGCCGGTGATCAGGGCGATGGCCGCGACCTCTAAAACTTGGAATACCTACACCTCCTCAGTCAGCAGTTCAAAGTTTCAAGTTTCAAAGTTAGAAAGATGTTTTCAACTTTGAACCTTAAACTTATTCATTCGTGAGCGCGCGCGTGATGATGAGCCGCCGCGCCATTTCCTTAAAATCATCGAGCGACATCACGCCGATGTCGCCCTTCGTGCGTTCGCGCACGGCGACCGTCCCATCTTCCATCTCGCGGTCGCCGAGCACGAGCATGAAAGGGATTTTCTGTAACTGTGCGTTGCGAATCTTCGCGCCGATCTTATCGCCGCGCGTGTTGGTCTCGACGCGCAAACCAGCATCGCGCAAAGTTTGTGCGACGCTCTCCGCATAATCGTTGACGCGATCCGTAATCGGCAATACCGCGACCTGCATCGGCGCAAGCCACATCGGAAACGCGCCCGCGTAGTGTTCGATGAGCACGCCGAAGAAACGTTCGACCGAGCCGAAGAGCGCGCGGTGAACCATCACGGGACGGTGTGGACGATTGTCCTCGCCGGTGTATTCAAGCTCGAAACGCTCCGGCAGATTGAAGTCCCACTGCACCGTGCCCAACTGCCAGAGTCGCCCGATGGCGTCCTCGATTTTGAAATCAATCTTCGGGCCATAGAAGGCCGCCTCGCCTTCGATGCGCTCGTAAGAAACTCCGCGCTCGTTCAAGGAATCGGCCAGAGCATTTTCCGCTTGCGTCCAATCTTCATCGGAGCCGAGCCACTGTTTGCCGGTGTCGCTGCCTTTGACGGACAGTTCAAACTTGACCTTCTCGAACCCGAACGTCTTGAAGACTGCGACGACCAAATCCACGCAGTCGCCGATTTCTTTGCGTACCTGTTCGGGCGTGCAAAAGAGATGCGCGTCGTCAACCGTGAAGCCGCGCACGCGCATCAAGCCGTGCAGCGTCCCCGACAGTTCCGCGCGATAGACCGTGCCCATCTCGGCGTAGCGAAGCGGTAAGTCTCGATACGAGCGCGGCTGAGATTTATAGATGCCGATATGAAAAGGACAGTTCATCGGCTTGAGACGAAATTCCGTCTCTTCGAGTTTGGTCGGCGCAAACATCGAGTCGCCGTAATTCTGGTCGTGCCCGCTAATCTGCCACAACTCGCGCTTGGCGATGTGCGGCGTCGAGACGAATTTGTAGTTGCGCCGGTTCAACTCCGCGTACAGATAGTCTTCCATCTGCTTGCGAATCATCGCGCCGTTCGGATGCCAGAAGATGAGTCCCTGCCCGTAAGCGTCTTGAATCGAAAACAAATCGAGTTCCCTGCCGAGTCGCCTGTGATCGCGCCGCTCCGCCTCTTCGCGCTGCTTCGTCCAGGCGTCGAGTTCTTCCTGCGTGGCGAAGGCCGTGCCGTAGATGCGCTGCATCTGCTCGCGCTCGGAGTCGCCCATCCAGTACGCGCCGGACAGACTGAGCAGCTTGAACGCCTTCAACTTGTTCGTGTTCGGGACGTGCGGGCCGAGACAGAAATCTATGAACGGCGAGTTGTCTATGTAATAGACGCTCACCGTCTCGCCGCCTTTGTTCGCCACCAATTCGCATTTGAGAGGCTCGCCGCGCTCCTCGAAAAGACGCAGAGCCTCCGCCTTCGAGATTTCCTCGCGACGATAAGGCAAATTGCGTTTGGCGATCTCGCGCATCCGCTTTTCGATGACGGGGAGGTCTTCGTCCGTCAGCGTGCGCGGGGCGATGATGTCGTAGAAATAACCGTAGCGCGGATCGTCGAGTAACGCCGGGCCGACGCCGAGTTTCGTGCCGGGAAATAAATCCAGTACGGCGGCGGCCAACAGGTGCGCCGTCGAATGGCGGATGACATCGAGGCCGTCGAGCGTCTGCGGCAGCACCGGCTCAACCTGCAACGGCTCGCCGTTTCCATTGGCGGCGTCGAGACGAAACGCGAGGTCAACTTCGCGCCCGTTAACTTTCGCCGCCAGCGCCTGTTTCGACGTATCGCGCGCGAGTTGTTTAAGGACTTCGCCCACGCTCGCGCCCGACGCCACTTGCGCCGGTTCGCCGCCGTTTACTTGTACGCTGATTTCACTCATGGCTTTTCTTCTCCGCGAAAAACATCCACGGCATTCAGAGACCTGATGCGCGCTTGAAAGCTTCGCAACGGTTCCCTGACGCCAATTCAAACGCACTCTTCAAAGTGCGTCATCGCGGACGAAAGGCAGCGTCAACCGAATTTGATTGTCCCGTGTTTGGGAACGTTTCCTAACAGATCGGATTCGACAAAAGCGCCCTCGCCGCAGATACCCACCGCTTTTTTGTAGGAGCGGGCTTCGCTGTGACTAAAATCGAAATGTAGTTCGAGTTCGCGTCAACATTTCAGGCAAAGGTCTTCTGGAGCTTGCTGTCGAAAAATTGAAAACCGTCGAGCGCGGAAAGTCTCAAACAATCTCTGCTCACCGGCTGAAACACTTCAGAACATCGCGTCGCTCTGCGTCACCATTTCTGAATGAGGTAAATTTAACCAATCAGCCTGCATAAGTCAATTTCAGGCCGATGTTTGACTGATGCTGAGACGGCAGTTGAACGCCTGCTCGAACATTTCGCGCCGCCGCTCGGCTGCCGCGACTTCCCTCTCGCAATTTTGTTTACTGTTTAAGACGAGCGAGAAATTTTCACCCTCTCGTGTGCAGCGCACGCGGCGCACGCGGCTATCATGGCTGCGGTCGAGAGCTTCCGCCAGACGCAGAATCGCGCCCAACTGGCAGACGACCTCGCGGTCGGCCTGACCCAGCGCGGCGTATTCCGTGTGTCGTTCTTTGGGAGCAGTGCCGCGATGATAACGCGCGACGTTGGCGATGACATCGCGCTCGGACTCGGAGAATCCCGTCAGTTCGGAATTTTTGATGAGGTAGAGCGTGTGCTTGTGATGCGACTCGTGCGCGATGTGATAACCAACGTCATGCAAGAGAGCGGCGGCGGAGAGAAGCGTGCGTTGATGGCGCGTCAATTTTGTCGTCGCGACAATATCGTCGAAAATTTGTTCGGCGAGTTGCGCCACTTGATGCGCGTGAACTTCCTCATAACCGAAACGACGCCCGACGGCGTGAACTCCGCGCAGCCTCTGGTCGGACACATCGGGCACGGGCGGGCTTGACTCAGACTCCATCTCGCGCAGGCGATCAATGATGACGCCCTCGCGCAAAGCCCACGCGCAGGTGCGTAAACTTTTAAGATTGAGCGCGCGCATGACGCCTTCAAGAATTTGACCGCCCGCGACAATGATCTCCGCGCGTTGCGCGCTGATGCCGGGATACGCTCGCCGCTGTGTGACATTCAACGCGGCCATGCGCTCGTTGAATTGTTCGAGACGATTGAAGTTGATTTCCATGCCGGCGGGTTGCGCGGCATCCGTCAGATGGATGGCGTCGTCGCTGTAATTCAACGCCTCGCCGATAGACAGAATCGTGCCGGACGTGCCGGTCGCAATTTGCCAACTCTCCTCGCCCAACTCGCGGCTCGGACGTTCGAGCGCGGCGCGGATTTCCTCGCGCAACGCTTTCAACTCTTTCGACTTGGGCGGATTTGCAGCGAGGAAGAGTTCCGTCAGGCCGACCGCGCCCACTTTGATTGAATAAAGTGTCAGCGGTATGCCGTCACGGACGAGCGAGATTTCAGTCGAGCCTCCGCCGATGTCTATATTGATGAGCGAGGCGTCACGTCCGGCTCCGCAGCCATGCGCGGCAGCCAGCCCGATGAGTCGCGCCTCTTCGATGCCGGAGAGAATTTCGACGCGGACGCCCGTGCGCGTCTTCACCTCTTTGATAAATTCGGTGGCATTGGAGGCTTCGCGCACTGCGGCGGTGGCGATGACGAAGAGACGCTCTGCGCCGCGCGCTTCGGCCATCGAGCGAAACTGTTTGACGCATTCCGCCGCGCGCTCGATGGCTTCCGATGAGAGAAAACCTTCGCGCAACGTCTGTCGCCCAAGACGCACCGACTCTTTCTGGCGCGCGAGCACGGCGAACGAATCACTGGCGACGGCATCAACGATGACCAGCTTGATCGAGTTAGAGCCGATGTCAATGGCCGCCAGTTTCATCCGCGCGTCGCCGCCTCTGTCTTCTCGCCTTTACGTTCAACTTTCGTCGCGCTCTCGGCGACCACAGAGAGCGCTGCTTTCGCTTCGCTGATGGCTTCAACATCAGCAACAGCAGATGATCCTACTTCATCAACCACACGAGCCACTGCGCGACGCAGGTCGGATGCTACACGTTTGACGGAGCGCGATGCGTCCACCACGCGAAATCCGTATTCGTTGCTCATACGGTCGAACTCTTTGAGCATACGTTTCTGATACTCGACAAAGCTCTCATAAAAATCTTCGCCGAGCCGCATGTCCATCCCCGACTCCCAGTAGTCGAAGCCGCGCCCAGAGACGATGACGCGCTTGACGAGTTCGTCAGCCGAATGCGGGCGCAGATAAAAGATCGCGTCGGGCACGAGCGCGAGGCCGTAGATGGAACGAATCCAACTTGACGCCGCGCCGCGCACTACCGCCCGCGCAATCGCCGAATAAATGTAGCGGTCTGTGAGGACGATGAAGCCGGAGCGGAGCGCGGGCAGCATTTCGTTCTCAAGCCGGTCCGCGAAGTCCGTCGCGTAATAAAGTTGCATCGTCAGGCTGCCGAGCGTGTGTCCCTGCTTGGCCTCTTTGATGCCGCGACCCGCGAGTATGGAGCGCGTCATGCCCGTATCGAGCACAGCATGGCCGCGCGACTCCAACCAGTTTCTGAGCAGGGCGATGTGCGTCGTGCGTCCCACGCCGTCCGGTCCTTCAACCACAATGAGCTTGCCGCTGTACGGCTCCGGCTCGACGCCCGGCGGGGGCGCGCTGTAAAAAGACATTTCTTTCATCACGCGGTGATCGCTCTCTCCTTCAACTTCTCTCTGAGGTGGCGCGTGACGATCTCGCGCATTTCGCGTTGCTGTTTTTCTATCGAGCGCGTCGCGTCAATGACCGTCAGGCCGAACTCTTTGACCATTGTGTCGTACTCGTCGAGAATCTTTCCCTGAAAGATTTTGAAGCTTTCTTCCTCGTCGTCCGACACGTTCATGTCCATTCCGGCTTCGTAATATTTGAGCTGCGGCCTGCCGGAGATAATGCGGTCAATCGCCACTTCGAGCGGCGCGCGAAAGAAAAATGCGACGGTCGGCTTAACGGCGAAATTGTAAACTTCTCGCACCCACTCGCGGTCGCAACCACGAGCCACATCACGCGCGAATGCAGTGTAGATGTAACGGTCGGCGAGCACAATCGCGCCCGCTTTGAGCGGCGGAATGATGTTGCGCTCAGTGCGGTCGGCGAAGTCTGTGGCATGGAGGAGCGAGAAAGTTGAGGGCGTGAAAAGTCTCCGCTTCTTGGCGCGTCGCGTCGTATCTTTAACGAGCGGCGAAGAGTTCCACTCGGAGAAGAAGACCGGATAGCCTTCTGCCTTCAACCATTGGTAGAGCAAAGCGAGTTGCGTTGACTTACCGCTTCCGTCCGTTCCCTCGACGACGAAGAGCCTGCCGGGGAAGCGATGTTGTCCATAAGAAATCATGCGTTGGATTTTACACGCGCGCTGTTACATCACAGTGAAATATCTTCCCGGTGTTTTCAACTCACAGGGCGAAAGGGTGTAGCATTCGATTTCAGACGTTGCCGGTGTTTGCCGCCAACAACTTTCCAGGAGCACAAAGAAGATGAAGACTTTATTACTCTTGCGCCATGCGAAATCAGGTTGGAGCGATGCAAATTTAACCGACTTCGACCGGCCATTAAATGAGCGCGGGCGGCATGACGCTCCACTCATCGGACGCCTTTTGGGGAAGCGTAAAATTGTGCCCGATTTAATTATCAGTTCGCCCGCGGAAAGAGCGAAACAGACGATACTGCTCGTCACGGAGTCGGCAGGCTTCTCCATCATGCCGCATTATGATGCCGCTATTTATGAGGCGACCGTCGCGCGCTTACTGGAATTGATTGCACAAATCGAAGACACGTCTGACAGTGTTTTGCTCGTCGGACACAATCCGGGGCTGGAAGAATTGTTGATGCATTTGACCGGCGACGCGCGGCGCATGACGACGGCATCGCTCGCAAACATCATATTCGATGTGGCAGCGTGGAGTCAGATTAAGGAAGGCAGCGGACGACTTCAATGGCTATTGACGCCGCAAGACTTAATGAAGAGTTAAATAACTTCGTCGTGCGCGCTGCACTCCTCACGCATCTGAAGTTTTATTGATAACCGCCGGCGGCGGCATTGCCCGTTGAAGGAGCGGGTTGTGAAATCTTTCCCGAGTCGCGAGTCTTTTTGCGCGCCGATGCCGTCAAGTGCCGCAATGTGGTATGCACTTCTTTCACCAAGTCCAATAATTTTCTCGCCTCAACCGCAGGCTCTTCATTTTCGCGCGCGAGCACGGCGGCTGCCACGTCGCTGCTTAGTTCGTTGGCAATAGACATATCAGAGGGGACTCCCGACACAGACTTAGGCCAAAAACGTTTCGACAGGAAGGCAGCCACTATAAGCGTCCTGTGTTACTTCAATGTTAAATCGCCATCTTTTCGTCCGCCCGTTGTACACTGAAATCAACGGGCGATTCTCCATCTCAACTTTTCCGGCCTGATCGCATCATTTGCTAGCTGAAAAATCTCCGTTTCTGTCTGACCCAGACCTTTCGCTCTCTTTTAATTAGTCCGCTCTTTAATATTCTGTACACATTTATTTAACAATTTGGTAATCTCATCCTTAACTGCTCCAGATCAGGAGCGTGACTATCACAATTCATAGCACTTGGCGGCGATTGCAGTGCCATTTTTCGACAGAGGTCGCGATGCGCGCAACATTAAAAGCAATAGCATCAAAACACATCCTCTGGCCGGGTTGCGCGCTTCTCATCATCCTGTGTGCAACTCAAGCTCAGGCCGAACGCTTCAACTCAAAAATCATGTCCCGCCCGGAGATGTCGGCTGAAAGACAGCAGGAGTTGGCCCTCAAACTTCGCGCCATCACAGGCTGGTCTGAACTGGATTTCGATGGAGAAGGCGCTCTGAGTTTCGGTCAGTCACAACCGAATGGCGGCTCTTTAACCGCACGCGCACTTTTATCCGAAGCCGTCAACGGCAAGAGCTTGGTCGTGCTTGAAGACGCCAGCAATCGCGCGGATGTGGTTTTCTGCCGCGTCGTTGAAGGCAGATGGAAGAGGTCTGACATCTCGAAACCGCCTGTCTATGTCGTGTACATAGACTTCTCCGATTTTTCGCATCTCTTGGGTGACGCGCCTGCACTCTCGGCCTTTAACGTTGGCTGGGGCGTGCTGCACGAAATTGACCACGTCGTTCACGACTCGACCGACTCAGCGCAGATTGGCGACGCGGGCGCGTGCGAAAATTTAATCAATCAGATGAGACGCGAATGCGGTCTGGCCGAGCGCGCTGATTACTTCTACACCGCACTGCCCGGTAGCGAACTTAGTTCCTTTAAGTCAAAATTCGTGCGGCTCGCCTTCGTCAATCGTCAATCGAACCGCAAACAAAAACAATACTGGCTCATCTGGGACGCAGACCAAATCGGAGGTTTGCCGGCAAACTCTCAACTCGCGCTGGCTAAGTAATTTTCCCCGACAAACAAAACAGACACACCCAATTCCCAATTCACTTTAGCCCGTAGAGATGACCACTCGACGGGCTTTTTCGTTGTCGTTTACGTCTCTCGATTTTCCACTCACAACATTCCTACCTCTGCCGAGTTAACAAATATTTCATCCGACCTTCACTTTGATTTAATCAACTGGCGATAGTCTCCGTCCTTGCGAAATCACGAATCAAGACATCTTCATTCACACAGTCGATGCGGGAGTCGGGCACGAGGCTCAAATTTCTTCCGTCATGGCAGACGCCCATTCGCCAACAAAACCTTTTCACTTTTCTTACGCTCCACAGGAGGCTTTCGATGATTCACTTTAATCTGCGGCGTATCCCCCGCCACTTCACTTTTATTTTAACGTGCGCCGCGCTGCTGCTGTCTCTGACGCCAGCCGTCACCTTCGCGCAGAGCGATCAGGGACGCATCGCCGGCACGGTGCATGACGCGAACAACGCGGTCGTTCCCGGCGCAACAATTACCGCCACCAACACGCGCACCGGCGAAGAACGCACCGTCACGAGCAACGATGATGGAATCTATCTCATCACCGCGCTCAAGCCTTCGACGTACACGTTGACGATCATGGCTCCAAACTTCAAGACCACGAAAGCGACGGACTTGACGGTCAGCGTCGGTCAGGAGCTAACCCTCGACATCGTCGTGCAGCCCGGCGTCGCGGAGACGGTTGACGTGGTTTCGTCACAGGAAACAACGCTCGACACCGGTTCGGCGCGTCTCGGCGCAAACGTCAGCCAGCGCGAAGTTGAAGCTTTACCTCTTAACGGACGACAGTTGTCACAACTCTACCTGCAAGCGCCCGGCGCGGTGAACAGCGGTTCTGGCACGTTCGGCGACATACGCTTCTCCGGTCGCGCCGTCGAGCAGAACACCGTCCGCTACGACGGCATCGAAGGGACGGCGATCATTGACGCCTCGCCCGGCAACTTGAACGGCGAAGTGCCGACGCCTTTCCGCCTGCAATCTTCTCTTGAGAATGTGCAGGAATTTCGCGTGGATTCGAGCAACTACCCGGCGGAGCAAGGCACGGGCACGGGCGGCCAGATTAACGTCGTGACGAAATCGGGCGGCAATCAATATCACGGCTCGGTCTTTGAATATTTCCGCAACAGCGCGCTCGATGCTCCGAATTTTTTCGACAACATCATCGGCCAGAAAGCCCCGCTTCACTTGAATCAATTCGGCGGCTCCATCGGTGGCCGACTCATCAAGGATAAAGCGTTTTTCTTTTTCTCTTATGAAGGCTATCGCCTGCGCGCGGGCGTCAACTCGATTGAAGCCGTGCCCGGTCTGGCCTCGCGCATCTGCCCGATTGTGAATGCCAACGGGACGACGACGCCCTGCAACGCTTCGACCGTCGCGCTCCTGCCCGCCTTCCGCGCGCCCGGCGCAGTGACGCTACGCGCGGGGCCTGACCTCTTCGACACGGTGCAGTTGCAGGCCACCAATCGCGTCAACGAAAATTCCGCCGCGCTCCGCATTGATTACAAGTTCACACAGAAGCACTCGGCCTACTTTCGTTTCTTCCGCGATCAAGGGACGAACTTGCAACCAGACGGCGTGACGGGTCGCCAGATTGCCATCCGCGACGTGCCGCAAAATGGCGTCTTCGCCTTGCAGTCAATTTTCACTCCGACCGTTCTCAACGATTTCAAGATCGGCTACAACAGCGCGCTCTCGCGCATCAACGGTCTCGCGCCGACCGTCAACGGCGTTGACTTCTCGAACATCGCCATCAATCTCGGCGGCACGGTCGCCGGCTTCGCGCTGCCCGGTCAGGGCGCGAGCGCGGGGCTCGCTTCGCCCGGCGGACTCATTCGCGCCAACAGCGCGCAGAACGGGCGCGGCCAGCCATACACGCCTTACTCCGTCTCGTTCGTGGACAGCTTGAACTGGACGCACGGCAACCACAGCTTCAAGTTCGGCGGCGAGATTCGCCCGATTCGCATCTACACGGACAGGCAGGGCGGTATCACTTATTCGTACTCAAGCCTCAACAATTTTCTGCTCAACACGGCGGCCACCGTGCAGTATCTCGGCGACTTGTCCGCGCCTTCGCCTTTCTTCAACGGCGCAACCGGGCAGGCGCTCGCCAAGCAGACTTACTACATCGGCTACGTGCAGGACGAGTGGAAAATCCGACCCAACCTGACCTTGAACTACGGCCTGCGCTACGAGTATTACTCGCCGCTGCGGGAGGACACGAACCGTCAAATTCTCTTCGACATCAACACCGGACAACTGCGCGATTCAAGCCAGTCGCCCTATCGCTCGAAGAAAGATAACTTCGCGCCGCGCATCGCTCTGACATGGTCGCCGAATCAATCGGGCACGGGTTTCTTCGGAGGCGGTCACACGGTCGTGCGCGGAGGCTTCGGCATCTACTATGGTCCCGGCCAGACCGAAGATCAGATTCAACCGATTGAGTCGAACCGCATCAGTTCGACTCTTAGCAACGTGACGAATGCGTTCCCGCAAAGTCCCGATACGATTGCGGCATTCTTTCTCAACAACCCGAACAACCGCTCGTATCAGCCGCGCGCTTATGCTTCTGACTACACGATCCCGGAGAAGGTCTATCAGTACAGCTTTTCGCTCCAACAACAATTGCCTTACCAACTCGTGCTGACCACTGCTTACGTCGGCTCGCAGGGACGCAACCTCTTCTTAAGAAGCGTCTCAAATCGCATCCTGCCCGGCCAGACCACCATCACTGACGGCACGACGCTCCCCACGAGCTTCGGCATCATCAATCGCACGAACGCGACTGGACAGGTCATCGCCGTCAACACCGTGCGCGAGTTCTCCATCGTCTCCGGCACGTCTTCGGTGCAAAACCCGTTCGCCGAAGTTGACTACAAGACGAGCGGCGGCAGCGACAATTACAACGCGCTGCAAATGTCGCTCGGTCGCCGCTTCGATGCGGGGCTAACCTTGAACGCGCAATACGCCCTCTCGCGTTCGTTCGGCAACACTTCCGGCTCGAACGAAGCGCGCACCGCCGCGAACAACGCGCGTGCGATTCAAGACTACGAATACGACCGCAGCTACAACAACTTTGACGTGCGCCACACCTTCAACTTGTCCGCGCTCTACGATCTGCCGTTTGGTAAAGGCAAAAGCCACGACTTCGGCGGTGTCGGCAATGCCATTCTCGGCAACTGGGAAGTTGGAACAATCATCAACGCGCGTTCCGGCCTGCCGCTTGAAATCGGCATCGTCCGTCCAGACGTGGTGATTCAATGCCAGACCGCAGGCGGCTGCGTCGTCCCGACCGGCGCAGGCGGGGCGACGACCACGTTCTCGCAAGGGTTCACAGCCCAACTGCCCGGTACGATTAACGGCACGAACCCGCTCCCGCCTGGCTTCATCGCCGTCGTCAACACGCCCGGCGGTGGCGCGTCGCGCAACGTGCGGCGGCCTAATTACGTGCCCGGAGTCAGTCCGTATTTGAACAACGACCGGAATGTCTTGAACCCTGCGGCGTTTGCCGCGCCTGCGCCGGGCACTTTCGGCAACGTGCCACGCAACGCTCTGCGCGGCCCCAATTTCCGGCAATTCGACCTCGTCTTCAACAAACGCTTCCCCATCCGCGAGACGATGAACATTGAGTTTCGCACGGAGATTTTTGACATCTTCAATCGCGCGAACTTCGACATTCCCGGCTCGCGTCTGAACCTCGCGCTGCCGAGCATCAGCCAGGCGGGTGGCATCTTCACCGTCGGTTCCGGCACGCAGCCCGGTCAGGCTTATACGCAGTCCGCCGCCGGACAAACTTTCGGATTGCTGCGCCAGACCGTCGAGCGCACCGTCGGACTCGGCACGAACCGTCAAATCCAGTTCGCGCTGCGTCTCAACTTCTAATCAATACGTGACGGGGCACATGCACTTAACTTGGTGTGTCCCGTCGCACTCTTTACCTCGTCGAGACTTTCATCTTCGTCAAAATCGCCAACGCCAGTCGCAATGACATGACGACAAAATTGCCACCCTTCGCATCTTCCGGCCACACGCACGCAGTCGTGGACGAAGATATTTACGACGACGGCCATCTTCGTATCGAGCACGAAAATTACTACGTTGCCTGCGACGGCCACACGCTGAAATTTCCACGCACCGAATTTCTCCTGCTCTCGCGGCTCGTACGGAGCGTGGCGCGCATCGTCAAAGGCGACGAACTCTGGCGCGCTGTGTGGAATGACCGCAAGCCTTACAACACGGAAAGCCTGCGCGTACACATTCACCGGATGCGCGGCAAGCTCCAACCTTTCGGCGTCGAGATCGAGACAATGATCAACGTCGGCTATCGTTTGCTGCCCGTTTCACCAAACGGCAACAAACGTCTGACACGCCACACACCGAAAGACAGTTAACAGACATTTAAGGGCGAGTTCACGTTAACGTAACACGCCCGCATCATTCTTTTTCATCTTGAATACCGTTCCACCAACTATCAAATCTTCGAGGAGACGACGCCTGTGCCATTGACAAAAAATTTCATCCGCTCGTTCATCACGCTCTTATTTATCACGCTGCTCGCGCTGGCATACGGTTGCAGCGGCGAACGCTCCGGCAACGGCAATGCTGGCGCGGGCGGAGACTCGGACATAGTTCGACTGCAAGGCGCGGGCGCGACGTTCCCCGCGCCGCTCTATACAAAGTGGCTCAGTGAATACGGCAAGCTCAATCCGAAGGCGCGCATTGATTACCAGTCCGTCGGCTCCGGCGGCGGCATTCAACAGATACAGGCTCAGACCGTTGACTTCGGCGCGTCCGACGCTCCGATGAGCGACGACGATTTGAAAAAAGCTCCCGGCGAACTCATCCACATCCCGACCGTGCTCGGCGCGGTTGTCATCACCTACAACTTGCAAGGCATCACACAGCCGCTTCATTTCTCGCCGGATGTTCTCGCAGACATCTTTCTCGGCAAGATTAAGAAATGGGATGACGCGCGCATCAAGACGGACAATCCCGGCGTCACACTCCCCTCCACAGACATCTCCGTCGTCCACCGTTCCGACGGCAGCGGCACGACCGCCGTCTTCACCGAATACTTGTCGAAGGTGAGCGCGGACTGGAAGGGCGGGCCGGGCGTCGGCAAGTCAATTGACTGGCCGACCGGCATCGGCGCGAAGGGCAACGAAGGCGTCTCAGGCCAACTCAAGCAGACGCCAAACACCATCGCCTACATCGAACTCGCCTACGCCGTGCAAAACAAACTGCCCGTGGCGTTCATCAAGAACAAAGCTGGCAAATTCGTCGAGCCATCCATCGAAGCAGTCACCGCCGCCGCTGCCGAGACCGTCGCTTCTATGCCCGACGACATGCGCGTCTCAATCACCGATGCTTCTGGCGAAACCGTCTATCCGATTTCCAGCTACACCTACGTCCTCGTTTATCAAGACCAGAAAGACGCCGCGAAGGGCAAAGCTCTCGTTGATTTTCTCTGGTGGGCGATTCACGACGGCGAAGCGTTCGCGAAGGATTTGCAGTACGCGCCGCTTCCCGCACCGGTCGTACAGAAAGCCGAAGCAAAACTCAACTCCATCACTTCCGGCGGCAAGACGCTCCACACCCAATGACGAATGATGAGTGATGAATGATAAATAAGGAGCAATGTTTTTGTCTTTCGCTCATCACTCATCACTTATCACTCATCACTTCTTCTCATGTCTAACCCGACGCCAGTAACGCCCACGCCTTCCGCCGCCTACGGCGCACAGGCGCGCGTGTGGAACTGGCGTCGCACGATTTCGCCGACGGGCAACGCCGGGGACGCGGTCTTTCGTGGCGCGCTGTTCGCTTCCGCGCTGCTCCTGCTCATCATTCTCGGCGCGATGATCGCCGCGATGGCCTCGAATTCCGCGCAGTCTCTCAGACATTTCGGCTGGAGTTTTCTGACGAGCAGCAAGTGGAATCCCGTGCGCGGCGACTTCGGCGCGTTGCCGTTCGTCTATGGCACCATCGTTTCCTCCCTGCTTGCGCTCGTCATCGCCGTGCCGCTCTCCATCGGCATCGCCGTCTTTCTCGTCGAGCAAGCGCCGCGTCGTCTCGCTCGCCCCATCGCCTTCATCGTCGAACTGCTGGCGGCGATTCCTTCAGTCGTCTATGGATTGTGGGGCATCTTCGTGCTCGCGCCGGTGTTGCGCGAATACGTCGAGCCACCGCTGCAAAAATGGCTCGGATGGCTGCCGCTGTTTCGCGGCCCCGTCACCGGCATCGGACTTTTCACGGGCGGGATCATCCTCGCCATTATGATTACGCCGATTATCTCGGCGGTCGTGCGCGACGTGCTGGCCGCCGTGCCGAACACGCAACGCGAGGCCGCGCTCGCGCTCGGCGCGACACGTTGGGAGACAACGCGCGTCGTCCTCGGCAATGCATCTTCCGGCATCGCCGGCGCAATTATTCTGGGACTCGGTCGCGCCGTCGGGGAGACGATGGCCGTCACGATGGTCATTGGTAATCGCCCGCAGGTCAGCGCGTCGCTCTTCGATCCGTCATACACCATCGCCTCTGTCATTGCTAACGAATTTACGGAAGCGAGCGACGCTCTTTACTTGAGCGCGCTGGTGGAACTCGGCTTGATACTTTTCCTCGTCACCTTCGCCGTCAACGGCGCGGCGAAACTTCTCGTCTGGAGCGTCACGCGCGGCACGAGCGGAACTGCGAGGGCGGCATGATAGCGCAACGAAGCATGAACGCCAGCGACACCAGACGACGCTCAATCAGCGCGTTGATGACGGGCGCGACGGCGGCCTGCGCGTTCTTCGCCGTCGCCGTCCTGCTCGCCATTCTCGGCTACATTGCTTACAGGGGCATCGGCTCGATCAGTTGGCAATTTCTCGTCGAGACGCCGAAGCCCGTCGGCGAGGGCGGCGGCATCGGCAACGCCATCGTCGGCACATTGATACTTCTCGCACTCAGCACGGCGGCGGGAATGCCAATCGGCATCGCCATCGGAGTTTATCTCGCGGAGTTCGGCAATAGCCGCTTCGCCACGCTCGTGCGCTTCGTCGCGGACACGCTGACGGGCGTGCCGTCTATCGTCGTCGGCGTCTTCGTCTATACGATTATTGTGCTGCCACTTAAGCAATTCTCTGCGCTGGCGGGCGGCGTCGCGCTGGCCGTGATTATGATTCCCATCGTCGCGCGCACGACGGAGGAAATGATTCGTCTCGTCCCCGCCTCTCTGCGCGAGGGCGCGCTCGCATTGGGTGCGCCGCAATGGCGCGTGACGACGGGCGTCGTCGTCCCTGCCGCCGCATCCGGCATTGCGACGGGCGCGATGCTCGCGGTCGCGCGCGTCTCCGGCGAGACTGCACCGCTTTTGTTTACGGCCTTCGGCAGCCGCTTTTTTAATTTGAATCTCAATCAGCCGACCGCTTCGCTGACCGTGCAGATTTACAACTACGCCATTTCCCCGTATGAAGAATGGCACAGGCAGGCGTGGGCGGCGACGCTCGTTTTAATGACGATGATTCTCGTCATCAACGTCGCCGTAAGATTTTTAACACGGAGAAAATTCTAACATGCTCCGCACAAGAATAAAGCCAAGCGTTCAGCGTGACGCCTTCAGGCGTGATGGTGCGTGAATCTATGACATCACGGCTCAAGCCGTAACTCTGAACTTCTCAGTTGATTAGCTAAAATCTAAAACACATGTCCACGCCAACCTCAGCCACTGCATCTGGATTTTCTGAACGGGACGCCGAACCGCGTCGCGCGCTCGAACCGCTGGCTGTGACGAATGCGCCGGCGCAAAAGATCGGCGTGCGAAATCTGAATTTTTTCTACCATCGCACGCAGGCTCTCTACAACATTTCGCTCGACATCACGGAGCGCGTCGTGATGGCTTTCATCGGCCCGTCGGGCTGCGGCAAGTCAACTTTCCTACGCACGCTCAACCGCATGAACGACACCATTCCAGGCACGCGCGCAGAGGGTCAAGTCGAGATTGACGGCGCGGACATTTACGCGCCCGGCACGGACGTGGTTGAGTTGCGTCGCAAAGTGGGAATGGTCTTTCAGAAGTCGAATCCGTTCCCGAAATCCATTTTTGATAATGTCGCTTACGGCTTGCGGATCAATCGCCTAACGAAAAATAAAACGGAGTTGGAGGAGCGGGTACAACGCGCACTTGAAGACGCCGCGCTGTGGTCGGAAGTCAAAGAACGTCTCAAGTCTTCCGCGCTTGGTCTCTCCGGCGGGCAACAACAAAGGCTCTGCATCGCGCGCGCTCTGGCCGTGCGTCCCGATGTCGTCTTGATGGACGAGCCTGCGTCCGCGCTCGATCCTATCGCGACGCAGAAGATTGAAGAGCTAATCGTTGAGTTGAAGAAGCAATATACCATCGTCATCGTGACGCACAACATGCAGCAGGCGGCGCGCGTCTCAGATCGGACGGCATTTTTCTGGCTCGGCAAACTCATCGAAGTTAATTCGACCGAAAAGATGTTCACGAACCCGAACGAGAAGCTGACCGAAGACTACATCACGGGGCGTTTCGGCTGAGACCACATCTATCCGTCAAGAGGCGACGAAATAAAAGGAAAGAAACTAAGATGGCTGAAACTCACAGACGTTTGGATGATGAACTGGCTTCTCTGCGCGACCGCGTGCTGCTGCTCGGTGGCGAGGCAGAAGAGGCGCTTGAGCGCGCCATGCACGCGCTCATGGAACGCGACAGCGAGGCCGCGCGCCGCGTGCTCAAGAACGACGATGCGATTGATCAACTTGAAGTTGAGATTGATCGTCTCTGCATAGACGTGCTCGCACTGAGGCAGCCCGCCGCTCGTGACCTGCGCTTCGTCGTTGCCGTCGCCAAGATCACACCGATCCTTGAGCGCATCGCCGACCACGCCTGCAACATCGCGCGCGCCGCCATAGACCTCAACGACGAGCCGGAACTAAAGCCCTACATCAATCTTCCGGGAATGGCGGAGAAAGCTTCCGAGATGCTCCGCGCGGCGCTCAACGCCTTCACCGAAGGCGACGCCGCCGACGCGCGCGGCATCATCGAAGCCGACGAAGTGGTGGATGAAATGTACGACAAAATCTTTCACGGCTTGATTGACTTGATGATGACAGACCCCACGACAACCTCGCGCGCCGCGCGCCTGCTCTTCGTCGCCAAACATATCGAGCGCATCGGCGACTACGTCACGGACATCTGCGAGTTGACGGTTTACATGGCGGAGGCCGCTTTTATCAAACACAGCAATTAAAGCGGTGATCAGTGATGAGTGATGAGAAAGAAAATGCGGTTGTATTTTCTTCTCTCTTATCACTCATCACTGATCACTCATCAGTCAAATTATGAGACCAGTATTGATCGTCGAAGACGACCCGGACATCGCGGAGAATTTACGTTACAACCTTGAGCGCGAAGGTTTGCCTGTGCTCGTGGCGAATACGGGCGAACGTGGTTTGGCCGCCGCGCTCGATAAAAAGAATCCGCCCGCGCTCGTCCTGCTCGATGTCATGCTGCCGGGCATGAGCGGGACGGAGTTATGCCGGCGACTGCGCCGCGAGCCTTCAACGCGCCGCACTCCCATCATCATGCTGACGGCGCGCACTTCTGAATCCGAGCGCGTCGCCGGTCTCGATCTCGGCGCGGACGATTACATCACGAAGCCTTTCTCCGTCCGCGAATTAATCGCGCGCGTCAAAGCCGTTCTGCGTCGCGCCGAGAATCACGCCGAGTCGTTTTACGAAGACGAGCGGCTGCGAGTCTTTTTCGATGACGTACTCGTGCTGTGCGACGGCGTTGAGATTAAACTCACACGCAAAGAGTACGCACTGCTGACCGCGCTCGCGCGCCGCGCCGGGCGTGTGGCGACGCGGCAAGGTCTGCTCGACGAAGTGTGGGGACAGGAATACTACGGCGACACGCGCACGCTCGACGTGCATATTCGACGCCTACGTTCAAAGCTCGGAGGTTGCGGTGATTGTATCGAGACGCTTGTAGGTGTGGGCTATCGCTTCGTCGGATGTCAGGCCGGCTCACGCTCCGACCCTTCAGATACGGCGATAACTTGATTGATGAAGTGTCGGGAATTTGTTGAAATCTGAGAATGCGCTGGACGTACAAAAGACGAGATGAAGGCTTTGAGAGGTGAAGATGAAAATGGTAGGCACGTGGGGATTTGAACCCCAGACCCCTACCGTGTCAAGGTAGTGCTCTACCCCTGAGCTACGCGCCTAAAACCCTCATAACAAATGCTTTCAATCAAGCGACTCGTAAATTAGCAAACCGTTTACGTCTCTGTCAAGGAAGCCGGCGATTCCTGATTTTTGTGAGCAATGCAACCGTCTCCGCAAATTTTCCGCTGGTGATACGAGCCGCGCAAGTGTTAGCATACACACGGGCGGGAACCACTTCCGCGAAGAGTTAAGTCAATCAACACACAACAACTCCCGCTTCAGATATGTTGGTTAACAGGCAGCAATCCGGTTGGTAGGTCTATCATTGCCTCATCAAGCGCTTCCGTTCATCAATCCCGACACAGCGTGGAGAATACGGGTCTTGTCCTTGAACAATCCTTCACTAAAAAGATTTCTGTGGACAGCTAAACTGTCGAAGCGTCGAGGCCAGACAGATGTCAGGACGTTCGTTATATGCTGCGCCTCACTCATCCTCTTGCTTAACGCTCCTCTCTTAACTTTCTCACGCTTCGTTTCGCAACGATCTTCCAACTTCGGTTCTATACAACTCCAAACATCGCCACCTCTTCAACCGTCGAGTAGCCAGACAACTTCAACACCACACACATCGCAACAGACACGACCCCGCACAGTTAACGATCCAAAACAGACGCAGCAGGCGGCAACACAGCCAGATACTTCCGCACCCGAAGCACCTAAAGCACAGGACGTTGGTGATGATGAAGTTGTGCGTGTCAATTCAAATCTCGTTCTTGTGCCGGCCTCAGTCGTTGACAGCCGTGGGCGCGCGATTACGGATTTGAAGGTTGCCGATTTTGAACTGCGTGTTGACGGCGAGGTCAAACCAATCAGCGATGTGAATCGTGCTGAGACGCCTGTTCACATCGCGCTTTTATTCGACAACAGCTCAAGCCTCTCGACGGCTCGTGATTTTGAGAAGCAAGCGGCGACGAAATTTTTCGCCAGCGTCGTGCGCCCGATTGATCGCGCCGCCGTCTATTCCGTCTCGACTGTCCCGACGCTTTCACAGCCACTCACAAATGATGTTTCGAGACTAGTCCGCACCATCGAGCATTTCGATAAACCGGAAGGCGCGACCGCACTATTCGACGCCATCTCGGCGGCTGCTTCCTATCTGCGACCAATTCCGGGACGTAAAGTGATCGTGATTGTTTCAGATGGCACAGATACTGTCAGCAGCGTCAATCTCGACGATGCGATGCAAGCCGCGTTGCGCGCCGACTGTCAAATTTATGTTGTGCAGACACGGCAACTCGAAGACCCGAATCTACACGACATCGTCGCTGAACAACGTCTGGAAAAAATCACAGGGCAGACCGGCGGCGCAGTCTTCGTGCCGCTGGTCGTCGCCGATCTTGACGCAGTCTTCGCGCAAATCTCGCTCGATCTCGCGCAGCAATACGTGCTCAGTTATTACCCGCAGGACGAGCGCAGGGACAAGTATTTTCGCTTTATCACGCTGCGCGTCAGGACTCGCTTGAATTTGCGAGTCCGCGCGCGACGTGGATTTTATCCATCATCCACACCGAACGACTCCACGAACGCGGCGATGACCGGAACGAACAACGTTAATGCTTTGACTGGAGAAATTTCGCCGAACGTCGCCCGGACTGCTTCCTCAAATCTTTACAATTTGGCAAGTGTTGATGCTGCCCCGGCTTCAAAAGTCACCGCGACCAACTTGAAGAGACGCGATACTGCGGCGAGCCGTAAACCCGGCCCGGATGAGCCGGAAGGCGAGAGCGAATCTGAGACAAACTCAGTCGCTCTCAACGTCGAATCACCCGTTCAGTTGAATACGGATACCGTCTCAATATCCGTCAAGCAGACGCCAGTCGCCGCCACTTCCGCCAAGTCCAACTCTTCAACTCCGACTCGCGCCTCAACTTCAACCATGGCAAAACCTTCTCCGACGCCGACACCACAACCCACACCTGCCGGGTCTAGTTCAGCGAAAGCTCCAGTCTCCAGCGGAGTGCTCAATGGCAAGGCAATAAGATTGCCCCTCCCCGTCTATCCGCAGAACGCATGGGCTGCGGGCATAGCGGGCGTCGTGTTAGTTGAAGTATTGATTGACGAGACGGGAAAGGTCATCGAGGCGCGCGCCGCTTCGGGGCCTCTGTTGCTACAGAATGCGGCGACCAACGCGGCACGGCTGGCAAAATTTGCGCCGACGATGCTTTCCGGTGCGCCCGTGAAAGTGTCCGGCACAATCAAATACAATTTCGAACTTCCTTAAGTCTTCGATGCTTCTGCCGCCACAAGCTCCCACTCTTCATAGAGCGAGCGCAGGCGCGCGTCTGCCTCTTCATACTTCTGATTCAACGCCGCCAGTTGTTGAGGCGCGCGCGACACTTCGGATTTCCCCATCTCTTCCGAGAGCGCGCTCATGCGCTTTTCGACTTCGGCAATCTCGACCTCGATGACTTGCGGTTCGCGCGCGGCGTTCTTTTTCTTCGAGCCTTTTTTGTTTTGCGCTTTCGCATTGTCCTGTGGCTTCACGCTTTTATTCGACGTGTTGCTCGCGGGAATGTTGGCCTTCCCGCTCGCAGATTTCTCAACTTCATTTCTTGATGCTGCCTGCAACGCGGCGCGGCGCTCGGCGTGCCAATCGTGGTACTCAGTATAATCGCCCTCGTAATATTCCGCGCCGCCCTCGCCGTCGAGCGCGAGTATCTGCGTGGCGACACGGTCGAGGAAATAACGGTCATGGCTGATCGTAATAATCGTGCCTTCGTATGCGTCGAGCGCTTCTTCGAGCGCCTCGCAAGAAGGAATGTCGAGGTGATTCGTCGGCTCGTCGAGCACGAGGACATTGACGCGAGAGTAAATCAACTTGGCAAGCGCGAGCCTTCCCTTTTCGCCGCCGGAAAGGTCTGCAACTTTTTTATAGACATCATCGCCCGTGAATAAAAACTTGGCGAGGAAGCCACGCAACTCGCCAGCCGTCGCGGTTGAAGCTGCCACGCGGCGCAACTCCATGATGATTTCGTTGCGGTCGTCCAAGTCATCTAGCTGCTGCGCGTAGTAACCGAATTTGACGTTTGTCCCCCAGCGCACATCTCCCGCCAGCGCAGGGATTTTGCCGAGCAAGGTCTTCACGAAAGTCGTTTTGCCGGAGCCGTTCGGCCCGATGACGCCAAGCGCCTCGCCACGTTTGAGCATGAAGGAAATGTCTCGTGCCAGCAAAGAGCCGGGATAGCCGACTGACGCTTCAAGCACGGTCAACACCTGCGTGCCCGCGCGCTCGACTTTTTGCAGACGAAAATCACCGGAAGATTGATCGTGCCTGACGCCCTCGACGCGCTCAAGTTTTTCCAACATCTTGCGCCGTGACTTGGCCTGCTTCGTCTTCTGTCCTGCGAGATTGCGACGTATAAAATCTTCCGTCTTGGAAATCAGATGCTGTTGATTCTCGTAGGCGCGACGTTGCGCTTCACGTCGCTCTTCGCGCTCGACGAGGAAAGCCGAGTAGTTTCCCACGTAACTGGCGGCGCGGCCATTCTCAATCTCGACGATGCGCGTACACGCGCGGTCGAGAAAATAACGGTCGTGGCTGACGATGACGTATGCAGCTTTGTAAGACGAGAGAAATTCTTCAAGCCATTCGACCGCCGCGACATCGAGATGATTCGTCGGCTCATCGAGCAGCAACACGTCTGGTTCGGCGAGCAGTAAACGCGCGAGGCCGAGCCGATTCTTCTGGCCGCCGGAGAGGATCGCCGCGCTCTTCGTCCACATTTCACGCTCGAAGCCTAGTCCCTGCAAAATCGCCTCGGCCTTCGCCGCGTACTCGAAACCGCCCTCGCGCTCAAACTCGTGTTGCAGATCGCTGTAGCGTTCAAGCACGGCTTCGAGATCATCCGGCGACTCAGACATGCGATGCTCAAGCTCGTGCATCTCGTGCTCGACGCGCTGTAGATTTTTGAAAGCAGCGAGCGCGGCTTCGTGGACTGTGACGCCCGGCTCGAAGTCAACGTGTTGCGCCAGCAGACCGAGATTGACACCGCGCGCGCGCACGACTTCGCCGCTATCCGGCGTCTCCTCGCCGCTGACGAGACGAAACATCGTCGTCTTGCCCGCCCCGTTGCGCCCCACCAACCCGACATGCTCGCCGGGATTCACTTGCAGCGAAGCGCCACGCAGAATGTCCTGCGAGCCATAGGATTTATGAACTTCGGAAAGGCGAAATAACATACCGGAACTTTACCGAATAAAATCGTCGAGAATAAAACAATCTGCCTTGACGCAATTGAAGCGGGCGCTTGCGCCTCTTTTGAGAAAGCGCAACAGCCCGCTTCAGCTTTCGACTTTTACGCAAGCCACTTCAACTTCAAAGCATCAACTTCTCGCGCCGAAATCGCCTCTCACTTTTTCTTGCTATCAGCAGATGGTGAAGGCGTCGCAGCGGCGGGCGTTGTTGTCGCCGCAGCTGGCGTTGTGGCAGGCGTTGCAGATGCTGAAGGCTTGCCAGCGACCGGTTGCGAACCGCCGAGCATGCCGGGATCGTTCAGCAACCCGGCAGCGAGATTGTTGACAATCTGCGCGTCAGTCGTCGCGGTACGAAGGAGAGCTTCGTTCAAAAGCGTCTGCCGCTGATTGAGCAATGCTTCTTTAATCTGGTCGCGCACGCCCGCGCTACTCAGAGTCAAAGGCTGATTCTCTAACTGCCGGTTCGTCAATTTGAAGATAATCCAACGTCCATCCGGGAAATGGATAGGCTCGGTGAATCCGCCGACGGGCATTTTGTTAAAGAACCTGTCAACTAAATCAGGCGCGAAGCCGTTTTGTTTAAGATCACTCTCGCCGGCGAAACCGATGTCGCCGCCACGGATGGCGCTTTGGTCTTCACTGTTATTGTGTGCCACAGTCGCGAAGTCTGCGCCACCGCTTTTCAGCAGCGCGTAGATACGATCAATCTTCGCTTTGGCTTCGGTATCGCTCTTCGCATCATCGGGAAATTGTCCGGCGCTGTCACGCGGGTCGGACACGATGTCGGAGAGAAAGACGCCGCGCGGATTCACGAATTGCTTCGGATTGTTGCTGAAAAAATCGTCTATCTCCTGATCGCGAATGCTGATCTTGCCGTAGAGTTTTTCCTGAAGTTTTTGGATTGCGAGGTCTTTCCGCGCCTCTTCACGTAAACCCTGTTCGGTCATGTTATTGTCCTTGAGAAATTTATCCCACTCCTCAGTTGTGGCGCGTTGACGCTGCTCACCTATTTTAGCTGTTATCTCGTCCTCTGTCGGGACAGTCTTATCCTTCACGGCCTTTTGATAAATGACTTGTCGCTGAATCAGATTATCGAGAACCTGCAAGCGCGCGGCGGCTCGTTCTAAAGGAGACATTTGAACCTGCCGTTGCTCGGTCTGCTGAGTGATAATGCGGTCAACCTCGCTCAACATAATGTTTGTGCCGTTAACGGTGGCCGCCACATCAGAGCCACCCGCGCCGCTGCCCGGCGTATTCTGATTGTTGTTGCAGCCGGCCAAGGCGAAGGCGAATGAAACAACGAGGGTAAAAATTGCGATCTGTTTTTTATGCACTGTAACTCTCAGCTCCTTCTAACTCCGTAAATATTTTGCCGGCAAACTTGCCGGGCTGACATTGCGTCGGCGTCCCAACTTGACGACGGATGAAACCCTTTGCTATAAATTTTGGTTTCAACGCGCACCCCGCCGTGACCGTATTTACATGGCAACAGCGGCTGCGCTCTTTTAATGCTCGGAGGTCTTAAACAACATCATGGCTAAACGATGCGAAGTCTGCGGCAAGGGGCCGCAATTCGGTAACAATGTCTCGCACGCTAACAACCGCACGCGCCGCCGCTTCAATCCGAATTTGCAATCAATTCGTGTTCAACTTCCCAAAGGCGGCGCGCAGCGTCAAAGAGTTTGCACGACCTGCATCAAAGGCGGGAAAATCGCCAAGGCTGCTTAACCACAATTCAAAAATCACTGCGACGAGCGTCTGACTTTTCGGCGCTCTCGCTTTTTTTTGCCCGTCACAATTCTTAAATAGCGCGTCTGACTTTTACTCGCCGGCCAGGGCTATCACGTCAATCTCCACGCGCGCATCACGCGGGAGTCGCGCCGCCTGCACGGTCGAGCGGGCGGGAGGTTGCGCCGCAAAGTAGCGCGCATAGACATCATTCATCGCGGCGAAATCTGACATATCGGCGAGAAAGACCGTTGTTTTCACAACCCGGTCAAGTCCCGTTTTCGCCGCTTCCAGCACCTTTGAAAGATTGCGTAAAACCTGCTCCGTCTGCTCTATGATGTCGCCCGGAACGAATTCGCCCGTTGCCGGATCGAGTGGAATTTGCCCCGAAGCGAAGACCAATCCACCCGCGACTATGGCTTGCGAATAAGGCCCGATGGCCTGCGGCGCATCTTTCGTCTGGACGATCTGCTTCACGGTCTCGACATCCTTTTAATTATCTTCCCGAACAAACGGCGCATTCTAACAGATGCTTTCTCTTGTCAGCAATCGGACACGAGCAATCTGCGTCAGAGGTCTCGAGGCTGACTGCTTTTTAGACTGCTCCCTGCAAGCGTTCAATATCTATCACGCCCGGCACTTTGCGAATTTTGGTCATCACCTTTTCGAGATGCTTCACGTCAAACACTTCAACCGTCACTTCAATACGCCCGCGATTATCAGGAGCCACGATAGCCCGCATGTCGCGAATGCCGGTCTTCATTTCTGAGATGGCGTCAGAGAGGCCGGCGATGATGCCCGTGCGATTTTCCGTGATGGCGAGCAACTTAACCGCGTATGCCGACTGATCCGCGTTGCCAGCCCATTCGACCTCGACGATTCGCTCCGGGTTAATCATCAACTGCTGCACATTCTTGCAACGACTGGCATGAACAGCAACGCCTTTGCCGCGCGTGATATAGCCGACGATTTCTTCCCCGCGCACTGGATTACAACAACGCGCGCGCGTCACGAGCAGGTCGTCAACGCCACGCACGACGATGGAGTCTTCACCAAGTCGGATGAACTTTCTGACCGCCTGAACTCCCGCATTGACGCTGCTTCTCAGGCGCGACTCTTTTTTCTGCTCTAGCTCGGCAAACTTCTCGGGGTCGAGATATTTAGCGATGACGTTGCGCGGCGCGAGCTTTCCGTACCCGATAGCGGCGAGCAAATCATCCACGCGGCCATAGCCGTATTCGTTGGCGATGCGCTTCGAGTCGCCATTGTTATCCGCCAGCAGCTTTTTCGGTGAAAGCTGAAAGCGCAAAGACTCTTTTTCAAACAGCTTGCGTCCGATCTCTATGCTCTCGGTGCGCTGTTGTTCGGCCACCCAATGACGGATGCGATTACGCGCGCGCTGCGTCACGACGAAATTCAACCAGTCGCGCGAAGGGCGCGCGGCAGCGGAGGTCATAATCTCAACTACATCGCCGTTCTGGATGGGCGTCCGCAGCGGGACGATGCGGTTGTTGATGCGCGCGCCCATGCACTTATTGCCGACTTCGGTGTGAATCATAAAGGCGAAGTCAACCGGCGTCGCGCCGCGCTGGAGTTGGATGACCTTCCCCATCGGCGTAAAGGCGTACACGTCTTTCGGATAGAGGTCGAGCTTGAGAGATTCGAGAAAGTCGCGCGAGTCCTTGACCTCCTGCGACCACTCGACGAGCGAGCGGAGCCATTGAAATGCTTGGTCATCATCACGCGCGCCGCGCTTTCCCTCTTTGTATTTCCAGTGCGCGGCCACGCCCTCTTCCGCGATGCGGTGCATCTCGCTTGTGCGAAGCTGCACCTCGAACGGCTGCCCCTTCGTGCCAATGACCGAGGTGTGGAGCGATTGATATAGATTGTCGCGCGGCATTCCAATCCAGTCTTTGAAACGTCCCGGAATCGGCTGCCACATATTATGGACGACGCCCAGCGCCGCATAACAATGTCGCACTTCGTCGGGCGTGATGATGCGCGCGGCAATCAAATCATAGACTTGATCCAACTCGATTTTCTGTCGCTTCAGTTTTTTCCAAATCGAGTAGAGACGCTTGACGCGACCCTCGACGCGAATGACGGGCACACCCGCCTCTCGCATTTTTTCTTCGATGTGCGCGGTGATTTCGCTGAGGAAAGCCTCATGCTCAGGACGCCGCTGTTCGAGTTGCAGTGCGAGTTCGCGATACTCTTCAGGATGGAGATGCTGGAAAGCTAAATCTTCCAACTCGCTACGGATGCGACCCATGCCGAGCCGGTGCGCGATGGGGGCGAAGATGTCGAGCGTCTCCTGCGCGATGCGTCGCCGCTTCTCCGGCTTCAAAAACTGTAGCGTCCGCATGTTGTGGAGGCGGTCGGCGAGTTTGACCAGCACGACGCGCACGTCGTCCACCATCGCCAGCAACATCTTGCGAACGTTCTCGGCCTGTTGATCCTCGCGCGACTGGTTGCTGATCTGCGCGATTTTCGTCAGGCCATCAACGAGATGTGCGATCTCTTCGCCGAAGAGTTCACGGATAGCCTCCGGCTCGACAAGCGTATCCTCAACTACATCATGGAGGAGACCGGTCGCCACAGACACTTCATCAAGCCGCATGTCAGCGAGGATGTTAGCGACTTCGAGCGGATGTACGAGATATGGCTCGCCTGAAGCGCGCGTCTGCCCTCTGTGCTCGCGCGCAGAGAAAAAGTAGGCGCGGCGCAGGACATCCAAATCGGCCTGCGGGTGGTTGCGCCCGACTTTCTCGACGATTTCTTCAATGCGAATCATAACTAAAGCGAATAGAGAAAAGTCAGCCTTCGACTTTTAATGAACAAATGAGCTTCGCGCCGCTGCATGAATTCTTTAGATGGGCAAAAGCTACTTGTTGATGTCTGATGAACGACCGCTCTTTATGAGAACAGGTGATGCTCGACCTACTCGTCGAGCATCACCTGAGCATAAGATGATAAATATACGTGCCGCGCGGACTGAACTTAACGCGCTAGGACTTAGCTGGCCGGAGGAGTCGGCGAACTGGCAGCCTCTTTCTTTTTCGCGGCCTGTTCGCTCAGACGCTTCTGAATTTCAAGCGCTTCATCGTACTTCTTATCGTAGTCGGCCTTTTGTGGCTGGTTGCCCTGCATCTCGGCAAGTTTGGACATTTCGCGCAAGAGGTTGGCTTTGTAAGACCATGCGTTGGCGTTTTCCGCATCGAGGCTAATCGCCTGCTCGGCCAGTTTCATGCCTTCTTCAGTGCAGGCGTGCGCCTTATTGAAGTCGGCCTCATTCGCGGGCTTCTTGTAATGCACAGTTGGAGGCGCGCCCGGCTTGTTGATAATCTCCTTGTTCTCTTTCTGCTCGGTAAATTCGTAAGAGCAATTCCATTGCTTACTCGCCAGGATGGTCAGTGCCTCAGAGCGTTTTTCAGGTTTGGCGTCCGTCAAGTCAGCGCGCCTCTTCAACATCTCGTTGACCTTGTCATCATTCTTCATCTGGCCGTAGAGAAAAACAATGGCCTTGTAAGCATCATCGTTGTTCGGGTCGTCCTTCAGCACTTTCTGGTACTGATCAATGGCGGCCTGTCCCTTCGCGAGGTTCGGCGGTGAATCAACGCCGGGCTTATATTGTTGCTGGATGGCGCGGGCGATCAGAAGCGGCGCGTTCTTTTGGGTGGGATCAAGTTCGTAGGCATACTCAAATTTAGCCTGAGCCTCATCAAACTTGTTTTGCCTATACGCGCTCACGCCTTCGTTGAGCGCATTCTTGGCTCGGATTCGGTTAAGCATACCGCAGCCTGCGGACGCCGAAACTGTGACCAAAAGCAGCGCGAAGATGCCGAGTCGAGAGAGTTTCATTGATTCAATTGCTCCCGGGATGTGGCCCGTAATTTGTACAGTAGTTGCTCTCTAAAATATTCCGCCATCAACTTTCGCCCGGAAAATTGATGGCGGATACCACAGATCAAAGAAAACTTAAGGTTCCAGCGCCTCGGTCTGCAAGCCGACGGGACTCGCTCCCGCACCCTTGACAGCGTCTATCACCTTGACCACCTCGCCATACTTGAAGCTCTGCGGAGCCTTGACGAAGACAGTCTTTTCAATGCGCTCGTCCGGGGGAAGATCGGGGCGCGTCAATCCGGCGTCAGACCAAATCTGCTGATCTTTACGCGCTTTGAATTCCTGCGTGAGCGTGGTTGCCACTTCGCCGGGTTCGTTGACTGAAGCCTCTGCGATTTGGCTCTGGCCGCGCGTCAAGGTCACCTTCAGGTCTTTGTCTATGGTGACGATGAGAGTGCGCGGACTCTGTTTGGCATTCTGGCTCATCTCCTCGCTTTTCTCAGGCACGAGCGTCTTGAAGCGCGTCGGCTTCAAAGGCGTAATGACCATGAAAATGATGAGCAACACGAGCAGAATATCAATCAGCGGCGTGACGTTGATGTTTGGAGTTGCCCCACCTCCACCGCCACTTGCACTCATACCCATAACTTCTAATACCTCCGTAAACTATCGAAAGCGGATGCCGCAAACCGTGCGCGGTGAGCCGTGAATCACATTCAAAGCTCGCCTTTATGAAGCCGGCGGCGTGGGCGCGGGTGCAGCTTCGCCACCCTTCTTCTTGTCCGCGACGAGTCCGATTTGATCAATCCCTGACTCGCGAATGGCGTTAATCGTATCAACGACCGTGCCATAGTTAGTGTTGATGTCGCTTCTCAGATAGACGATTCGCTCTTCGGGCTTTTTGTTTTCCATCTTCTTGTCAATCTCAGCCTTGAGATCGGACTTTTCGATGGGCTGCTTGCCAACAAAGAGTTTGTCATCCGCCGTAATCGCGACGACGACCGAAGTATCCTTGATGATCGCCTTGTCTTCTTCGGGGTTCTTCATATTCTGCGGCAGAGCGACAGTGACGCCCTGCTGCAAGAATGGCGTGATGACCATGAAGATGATCAACAGCACCAACATGATGTCCACCATTGGCGTGACGTTGATGTCGGAGGTCAGTCCGCCACCACCACCTGACATTCCCATAACTTGATCTCCTCAACCATCATGCAGCGAGGCTGGCGCGCCGTTGATAGCGTCGCTCACGCACTTTGTGCAGGAGGCGACGGCATGAGCAACAGCGCAACACGCCAGGCTTGCTGACGGCATCAGCGTATAGCTTAAGACTTGAGCTGGCGCGTGCGATTCTTCAGGAAGTAGTCAATCAACTCCGAGGCCGAATTGTCCATTTCGACGATGAAGCCGTCCACTTTGCCCGTGAAATAATTGAAGAGCCACACGGCGGGCACTGCCACCAACAGACCGAGCGCCGTCGTCAAGAGTGCTTCGGCAATACCGCCGGCGACAGCGCCGATACCGGCGCTCTCTGCGCTCTTCATACCGGTGAAGGCGTTAATGATGCCGAACACCGTGCCGAAGAGGCCGACGAACGGAGCGGTCGAGCCGATGGTCGCGAGTCCAGACAGGCCGCGCTTGAATTCGGCGGACTTAATCGCGATGGCGCGCTGCAAGGCACGCTTGGAAGCGTCAATCTCATCGCCGGAGATGTCAGACGTGGCATCGTGGGCGCGAAACTCCTGAAGCCCGGCATTGACGACCATCGCGAGATGCGACTTCTTGTGCTTGTCGCTGATGTTGATGGCCTCTTCAATACGCTCGTTCTTGAGCGCCTGCGCGACGCGCGGCGCAAACTCACGAGACTGCTTCTTGGCTGCCGAGTAAGTCAGATAGCGCTCGACCATAATCGCAATCGAGTACATGGACATGATCAGCAGGATCAGGATCACGATGCGCGCGACCCATCCAAGATTTTTCAACATCTCTTGAAAGGAGAACGCTTTGTTTAGTTCAGAATCGGGGCTGGCGGCTTCTTGGAAAAGAAAAGCGAAGAAGCTCAGAGCCTTGCTTCCGAGGATGCTCATTAGAATCGTCACGGTAAGAACCTCCCAAGGTTACTAGAGATACTATTGCGAAATCGCGCGCCTGAAGCGTACGTGGCTGCCTTGCGAAGGAGAGATTTACTCGTCCCCTCTGAGGCGATGACATGCGCCCAATTACTGAAGCACGAAGTTATAGGTGATGACGCCTGAAACTTTTACTGCCTGGCCTGACAGCATCGTCGGCGAGAAACGCGCTTGACGCGCCGCCGCGACCGCCGCCGCTTGCAGCAACGGGTGGCCGCCGACAGCACTCGCCGACACCACACGTCCCGCTTCGTCCACCAGAATCTGCACTGTCACAGTACCCTGTGCGCGGGCAGCCTTAGCGATAGGCGGATAAGCCGGAGCCGGTTTGCTGATCGCTTTGCCGTTAAGCACGCCGCCTGAAACGACTGTTTTCGGTTTCGGCGGGTCTGGTTTCGGGGCGGGAGGCGGAGGCGGATCATCATCCCTGACGACGGGCGCAGATGGGCCGCTCCCGGAACCGCCACCGCCGCCGCTTCCAATTGCCGGGCCGATAGGGCCGTTTGAAGAAGGCGGCGCATCAAAGTTGCGATCACCGATGGCAATGTTGCTACTAACGTTGCGCGCCACTTCTTTCGTCTCGGCCTTTGCAACTTCATGGTTTTGCGTCACAGGCGCGATGACAGAGATTTCCTGTCTCATCGAGACCTGCGGCTCTTTTGAAGAAGCGGGCTTCGGGTCTTCCTTCTGCGGCTTGGCCTCTTGCTGTTGCTGCACCGGAACGGGCGCGACTAGCGTGAGCAATTCCAGGCTCGGATCAGGAATCGAGGAGTTGTACCAGTAGATGCTACCGATCCCAACCGCCACGAAGAAAATCGCATAGATGATGAGCGTGCCGAGAAGAAAAGAGCCTTTTCGCGCAAAATCATCTTTATGCGAACCGGACTCAACCAGACTATCGAACATGTCTTTAAACCTCCCTACTTCCGTTGCCAGGTGGATCAGGGGTGAAAGTTCGTCTCACACAATATCGCGTCGAAGTAACGCGACTACTAAATGATTGTCAATCAAGACCGCTTGTTAATTTACTAATTGACCTAAAGGTTTGGGGGGCAGCGTTGCAAAAAAGCTTCTCGAAATAAATTTCTACTGAGAGCTTTCTGCTGCGGTACAGGTATGGAATTCGGCCTGCCAGCCGCAGCGGATACAAACGCTCGCGCGAAACGTCCGTCTTAAACTCAACGCTTAAGAGAGGCGGATTCGTCAAATATTCGATTGGCCAGCAACGCGCTCAGTCTATGTCGCAAGCGCACGCGAAGTCAAGCATAAAAAAGAATTCTTCATGGCAATTTAACAGCGCTCATTAACAGCGCTCAAATTTGAAACTCACGGTGCGTTCGACTGGCGGCACAACGCACAGAACTTTTCATGGCTCTCAAATAGCGAGAGGCGGGGCAAACAAGCCCGCCTCTTAATAATCCATCCCTAATCCTCTCGATCTTAACGTGCCGCCGCGCCGCGAACTTTTTGGGCACCTGCCTGTGGTGTCCGGCCACGAGTTCCGCCGCCGGCTGTTCTCCCGGATGCGCCCTGCGTTTTCGACACGTCGAGACGCTCCTGCCACCAGACCATAATCGGGCTGGCGATGGCGATGGATGAATACGTGCCGAAGACGATGCCGATGAGCAGCGCGAGCGAGAAGCCGCGCAGGACTTCACCACCGAAGAGCACCAAGGCGAGCACGGAGAGGAAGACGAGACCTGACGTGATGATTGTGCGCGAGAGCGTCTGATTGATCGAGTCGTTCGTGACTTTATAGAGCGGGTCGCGACGATGCAGTCTTAAGTTTTCGCGGATGCGGTCAAAGACGACAATGGTGTCGTTGACGGAGAAGCCGACGAGCGTCAGGAGCGCGGCGATCACCGTCAAGCTTATCTCCCACTGAAAGATGGAGAAGAAGCCGAGCGTCACCAGCACGTCGTGAAAGACGGCGATGACCGCCGCCGCTCCATAAGTCCATTCAAAGCGGAAAGCGATGTAGGCGAGGATGCCGAGCAGCGCGAGCAGCGTCACCGAGACGGCCTGATTTCTGAGCGCCTGCCCTGCCACCGGCCCGACCGCTTCGCGTTGGACGATTTTCGCTCCCGCCTCATCGCCCAACGAAGCGAGCGCCTGTTCAACTTTGGAAGCGCCGGGATCAACTTCCGATTGATTCTGCGCCTGTGCAGACAGCTCAGTCGTATTCGTCAGAGGCACTTTGATCAGCATCTGATTGGATTTATCAAGCACAGGCTGAATGACTGCATCCTTCACGCCGACCTGCGCCAGACGGTCGCGAATTTCTTCCGCCGAAGGGCGACGGTTGAACTCCGCTGTAATGACCGTGCCGCCTTTGAAATCCACACCGAGATTGAAGGCTTCTGTCCCGTTTGGATGAAATGCGTGCCGGTACATGGCCGACGCCAGCCCCGCCAACATAATCGTCGTCGAAAGCATGATGAAGATACGCCGATTCTTGAGCCAGTCAACGCGAACGTCTTTGAATAATTCAAACATATAAGTTCAGTGATAAGTGATAAGTGATAAGTGATAAGTGATAAGTCAAAGCTTCTTTCTCATCACTTATCACTCATCACGGCAGTTAAATACTCAGCGTTTCGGCGCGACGATTTTTGCGGCTTAAGAGCCAGATGAAAATCGTGCGCGAGACATAGACGGCGGAGAACAGATTGGCGAGCAGGCCGAGCACGAGCGTGACGGCGAATCCGCGAATCGGCCCGGTGCCGAAGACGAAAAGGAAAAGCGACGAGATGATCGTCGTAATGTGCGTGTCAATAATCGTGACGAAGGCGCGCTTGAATCCCTCGTCAACGGCGGACGGGACGGTCTTGCCCGTGCGTCGCTCCTCGCGTATGCGCTCGAAGATCAGCACGTTCGAGTCAACGGCCATGCCGATGCCGAGCAGGAAGCCGGCGATGCCGGGCAGCGTCAGCGTGGCATCGAACAGAATCAGCGCGGCCATCGTCAGGACGATATTTAAGAGCAACGCGACGACGGCGTTGACGCCTGAGCCGCGATAATAAATGACCATCGTCAGGACGACGAACATCAGGCCGACGAGCGAGGCCGTGATGCCGGAACGAATCGAGTCTGCGCCGAGGCTGGGGCCGACCGTGCGCTCTTCCTGATAGACGAGACGCGCGGGCAGCGCGCCGGAGCGGAGCGTCAGCGCGAGGTCTTCCGAAGACTGTTTGGTGAACGTGCCGGTGATTCTGCCGGAGTCCGTAATCTGCGACTGGATGGTCGCGATGGATTTAACTTCATCGTTCAAGACGACGCCCATCGGCTGCCCGACGTTTGCGCCCGTCCACGCGCCGAACTTTTCCGCGCCCGAAGGCTTGAGATGAAAGCCGATTTGATAGTTATCCGCGCTGCCCGCATCGCCCTGCTCGCCGCGCGCGTCGCGCAATTCGCTGCCGTCAATCACCGCCGGAGATTCGACGACAACCCATTGCTTCGGCTTGTCGTTCGCTTGTGCAGGGGCTTGAGTTCCGGCGGCAGTCGGCTCGTCGCGCTCGGAATATGGAATCACGCGGCGATTCTTCGGAACCGTGCCGCCGAGCGCCGCGACGGCGGCTTCCTGCGTCGGGTAAGTTCTCTGCGGCTGATCAATAACGTGTACTAACTCAAGCCGCGACTCGCCGACGAGAAGTTTCTTGACGCGCTCAGGGTCTTGGATGCCGGGCATCTGAAGCAATATCTGATGCGAACCTTGCGCGCCGTGCGTCTGCAAAGTCGGCTCCGCGACGCCCACAGCATTGATGCGGCTCTCGATGATACTCAATGCCTGTGCGACGGCCTGATCGCTGAGTTTCGACTGCGCCGCATTATTCAATTCGTAAGTGACGGCGTTGCCGGATGTGCTCGCAGACCACTCGCTCAGATCAACCTTGCGCGCCAGCCCGTCACGAATCTCGCCGAGCTTCGATGGATCGCTCGCCTCTGCCACGACGCGAAAAGTATTCTCGCCCGTTTCCGGTCGCACTTCTTTGATGGGATACCCGGCATCAGCGGCGGCCTTCTGAATCGCCACCACGTTGTTTTCCGTCAGACGCTTGAGATATTCCTGCGTCTGCACCTGCATCACGAGATGCGAGCCGCCGCGCAGGTCGAGGCCGAGATGGATATTTTCGCGCAGCGTGTTCTCAAGCCCCGCGATGGTGAAGTCTTTGGCCGTCGGCGTGTGGCGCGGGCCGATGACGATCCACAGCGCGACGAGCGTGACGACGGCGATGATGATGACACGTTGAAGTAAGTTCTTTTTCATAAGACAAGCTGCCGGTAATTCAGCATTCAACAATCAACTTGAGGACGCAAAAAAACTCGCCGGACTAACTCGCCGGCTCCTCTTCATTCTGCAACGCGGAGACCGCGCCGCGCGTGATTTCGAGGATTGATTTATCCGCGCTTCGGACGAGCAGAGATTTCTCGCGCACGGCGGTCACGGTGGCGAGTATTCCGCCGTTCGTGATGATGCGGTCGCCGGCCTTAATCTGCGCGACAGTCTCTTGCAGAGCCTTCTGGCGGCGACGCTGCGGGACGATGATGAGAAAGTAAAAAACGCCGAAAATCAGCAGGAACGGCATGATTCCGCCGAATAACCCGCTCATCCCGCCGGTCTGAATAAGTAGATAAAGCTGAGTTGTCATGTAGGTTTTAGTGTCTAAAATTTAATGCTGCGACTCGATGTCGAAACACTTCTTTCAATAAAATTTACCAACGTGTCGCGCGCAGGCTTTCGGCGACTCGCATCTTCACATCTGTGCATGATTGCAATTTGAAGTTGCCGTCTATGACGTGCGGCGGGTCGCCTGATTCATTCAACGCCGGAGTTGATTCCCTCTATGAAACTCCGCCGAAATTTTGTGAATTCACCAGACCGGATAGATTGCCTCACGCTCCGCATGGTGTCAAGGAAGAAGGCCAGATTGTGATGCGTCAACAGGATGCTCGCCAGCATCTCGCCCGTCATATATAGATGACGCAGATAAGCGCGCGTATGGCGTTGGCAGACCGTGCATGTACACGCGGCGTCGAGCGGCCTTGTGTCCGTCGTCCAGCGCGCGTTTTTGATATTCAGCTTGCCGCGTGAAGTAAACGCCTGACCCGTCCGGCCATTGCGCGTCGGCAACACGCAATCGAACATGTCCACGCCGCGCGCGACGCACTCCACAAGGTCTTCCGGCGTCCCCACGCCCATCAAATAACGCGGGCGTTCAGACGGCATGAGCGGCGCGAGATGCTCGACGACTTCATACATCAAACGCTTCTCTTCACCGACGCTCAAGCCGCCGATGGCGTATCCGTCGAAGCCGACTTCAACCGTGCGCGCCAGACTCTCGCGCCTTAAATCGAGATGCGTCGCGCCCTGCACAATGCCGAAGAGAGCCTGCGCGCCCGTGATACTGCCCTCTACATTTTCACTGACGCGCCCGGTGTCGGACGCCGCTTGCTGCAACTCGTCGAAGCGCGCGCGCGAGCGACGCGCCCAACGCGCGGTCAATTCCAGAGACGCGCGCGCCTGCTCGTGCGTCGCTTCGCCCGGCGCGCATTCATCGAAGGCCATCACGATCTCGGAGCCGAGCGCGGCCTGCACTTCCATCGAAACTTCGGGCGACAAAAAACGCGCGCTGCCGTCAACGTGCGAGCGAAACGTCACGCCGTCTTCCGTGATGCGCCGCAGTTTGCCGAGACTCCACACCTGAAAGCCGCCCGAATCCGTCAGCATCGCGCGTTGCCAACTGTTGAAGCGATGCAGGCCGCCGCACTGTCGAATTACGTCCGCGCCGGGACGCAGCCAGAGATGATACGTGTTGCCGAGAATGATGCGCGCGTCGAGGTCTGCCGCTTCGAGCGCTTCAAAGCGGACGCCCTTGACGTTGCCGAGCGTGCCGACGGGCATAAAGACGGGCGTCTCAATCACGCCGCGTCTAGTCTGGAGCAGACCCGCGCGAGCCTCGCCTTCTTTCGCTATGACTTGCCAGCCGAGCGCGCTCTCACTCATTTGAAATTAAATCGTGACACGTTGTTGAGACTCATAAATGCAGACTCATTGTCTTAATATTGACTTGATTACAAATCAGGAATGAGAATTGTTTAGCTTTTTGTCTATCGACTTGATGAGTTCACCCCAATGTCTTTCGGCCTTTTGCATAAATTGAAGAACACCATCTGTGAAATTAACCATCCGGTTAATTGCGGTGTTCAAATCCTGTGAGGTTCCCCAAAGTGAAACTTGAGACTCACGAAACAGTTGAATAGAAGATGCACATCCGCTCGTTATATTTGTGAGCTTCGCTAATGATGCGCGGTCATTCAGCAGCCGATTAACATCTTCCTCTGTCTTTGGGATAAACCAATTCAAATAACCGAGAGTGCTTTCGATTAACAGGTCTGTAGTCTGCTCAAGACTTAGTAATTGCCGCTCCATCTTTTCAGAGTGCCAGTTGTATTTCGAGGCAGTCTTACTTGAGATTCTAAGAATCATATTAGCGGCTTTATCACCCAGAATTTTTTTTGCAAGATTTATCCTTGCAGTTCCCTTATTACTCGTCTTACCAACCTTTTCAATCTCAGTAGCCATAGCCGTCAAGATGACAGTAAAATTCTTAAAGGCTTTCTTCTGATTTACGATGTGGTCTAGGAAGCCTTTCTCTTGTGAGACGAATTTTAGATTTTTAGCTTGCTCAAGTGTTTTTCGGTGTCGCGCTTTTATAAGCGCGACAAACAAAATCAACAAAGTCAGCGACACCCAGCCGCCAACAAATCCAATAGCATACTTTACAAGCGGATAAATCCACGGTACTCGTCCGCTAACAAGGAAAAACCAAAACGCAATGGTGGTAGTCACAACACCACCTCCAATAGCAGGCCATACGCTTTGAAGGGCGGTGTCAATAGCCGAGTTAGCAAGACGCTTGACGGCTTGCCCGATGTGACGACCAGGAGTAAGACTGACTTCCTGCGCGGGGAGTGACTTGTTCTCGGCTTTTGGTATAGGCTTTGGTGTGAGCTTACGTCTATTTGCCATCCGACAAGTTTATCATTGACTCGCCCTGACTCAAGTAGATAATCACCTTAATTTAACTCGCGCGGTTCGGCATCTCTTCCGTCGCGGCGGCGCGTGGATTCGTTGCGCGGCTCTTCTCGCTCGAACCACTCTTCGATCTCGATGACCGGCAGGCGCACGACGAGCGTCGCGCCCTGTCCGAGACTTGACGCATCAACCTGCCCGCCGTGCGCTTCGATGAGTTCCTTGACGAGCGAGAGGCCGATGCCAAGTCCGCCGTGCCGTCTCGTCGCGGAACTGTCGGCCTGTCGAAAGCGATCCCAGATGAAAGGCAGAAATTCCGGCGTGATGCCCTCGCCCGTGTCCTCGACTTCGATCTCGATCCATTCCGCGCGGCTGGCAGGCTGCTGCGTTGGCGATTCATCCCGCTTCGCCGTCGCGCCTTCGCGCAGCCGCGTCCGCACCGTGATGCTGCCCGCTTCGGGCGTGAACTTGATCGCGTTCGAGAGCAGGTTCCAGAGCACTTGCTGGATGCGTTGCGCGTCGGCAATGGTGTGCGGCAGATGCTCTGCGAGGTCGAGACGCAAATCGAGTCCGCGCGCCGCCGCCGCGTGTCTGATGTTGCGCGTCGCGTTGAGGACGATTTTGTTCACATCGCAAAACTGTCGCTCCAGACGCAACACGCCGCGACCGATGCGCGAAAGATCGAGCAGGTCTGTGATGAGTTGCGTCAGCGAAGTGGAAGACGTGCGAATCGCTTCAACTCCATCCGAGAGGTCTGCGTCGAGCGCGAGCGATTTACTTTCGGCGAGAATATCTATCCAGCCCGTGATGGCCGTCAGCGGCGTGCGTAGCTCGTGCGAGAGCGTGGCGAGAAATTCGTCTTTGAGCCGGTTGGCCTCGCGCAGTTCGGCGATGAGCCGCGCGTTTTCGAGCGTCGCGCCGACATGCGTCGCGACGGCCATCATCAAGTCTATGTCGTCCTCCGCCCAGTTTCGCTGCGTGCGCGTTTGATGCGCGCTGATCGAGCCGATGACGCGCCCCAAGTGCATGATGGGCACGACGAGCAGGCTTTTCAGTTTCGCGCGCTCGATTAAATCTTCGATGCCGTTGGCGAGCGGATGCTGTCGCACGTCAGACGCATAGACGGGACGCCGCGCGGTGTTCAAGACATAACGGATCGGCGAGCGTTCGCGGATGTCCACCTCATCCGTAATGCGCTCAACCTCGTCGGCGCACCATTCGCCGTAATAATCTTCGTGCTCTGTGTCGGCGAAGAGGACGGCGATGCAACGGTCGAGTTCTAAAACTTCGCCGATGCGCTCGATGACTGACTTGACTTTCTCGCGCGGCTCGCCGCTTCGTTGCAAAGACAGAAGCAGGCGATTGACGACGGCCTCGCGCTCGGCCTGTGCCTGCACGGTGAGAAAGAGCCGCGCGTTGACGATAGTTTCAGCGGCCTGCACGGCGAAGATTTCGAGCAGTCCCAGATCGCGCGCGCTGAAACCATTCGCGCGATTGGCGACGTAGATGAATCCGATGAGTTCCCTTTTCAAACGCATCGGCACGCTCAGGACGGATGTGATACCCCAACGCTCGATGAATTTGTGATTGAGGCGCGCGTCGCTCAGAGGCTCGTTCGAGAGAAACGATTCGCCGATTTGATAAAGCGGTGCGCCGGCGTTTTCCGTGTCGAGCGTGAAGCGAAATTGTTGAATGAGTTCGGGTGAAGTGTGATAGCCCGGCGACTGCGCGCGGACGACGTTTTTGCGCCGGTCATACGTGGCAATCAGACACATCTCTCCGCCGACGAGTTTGGCGATGGAGCGCGCGAGCCGCCCGCTAATCTCGGACGTGTCGTTCAGGGTCGAGAAGGCGCGCGAGATTTCAAACAGCCCGCGCAGTTCCTCGTTGCGCTCGCGGCCAGATTGCAGCAACAGAACTTTTTCAATCGCGATGGCGAGCGGCACGGAGAGGCGTTCGAGCGCGAGCAGATGTTTGCGTTGATAGGCGTCCGGCGTGCGGCTCGTTAAATTGAGACTGCCGACGGCGCGATGCGTCGAGTAGAGCGGCACGCAGACGGCGGAGCGATAACCTTCGCGCTGCAAGTCTTCGTAGATGTTGAAGCGCGTTTCGTTTTGTAATTCGGGGACGACGATCATGCGTCGCTCGTTCAAAGCGGTTTCGGTGACGGAGCCGCGCAGTCTGCCGATTGCGCCGACGGTGAGTGAGCCGGCGTGCGCGCCTGAAAGCGCGAAGACGCGCAGGCGCTCATTGTCCGGCTCGCACAGTGCAATCGAAGCGCGGTCGAACGGAAGGAGCGAACGCATCTGCTCGCTGGCGAGGCTGAAGACTTCTTCGATGGTGCGGCTGGCATTGACGGCGGAGACGATGCGATTGATGACTTCAAGTTGATCCGTCGCCTCCTGCAAATATTCGAGCAGCGCGTGTAATCGCTCATCTTCCGCCGCATCACGTCCGCGTCTGTCTACCGACGGCGATTCATGCGCGACGAGATAGAGGCACGCATCCTGCTCATTCCAACGGCACGAAATCTTTTGCAGACTGACGCTTGTGCCCCCGTCACCGCTGTCGCCGCCCCTCTCCGCATCATCTGTGATTAACTGAACGCGCGCGCGCGCATCGCCTGTGACAACATCGTCGCCCGTCGCAAACAGCGTCTTCACTTCGATGCCTGCGAGCGAGTCAAGCGGGCGCGCGACGAGCATAGCGAAAGCCGCATTAGACGCCAGCACGCGCCCCGCCGTCTCGTCAACGACGAGCGCGGCATCACTCATCCGCTCGAACAACGCTTCAAAATCCGTCATACGAATGCAGAGGCTGGTGACCAGAGGCCAGTTAAAAAAAAGAGTCGCCTGACAGCTATCTTCCAGCCTCTTAAACCTCTAACCTCTATTCTTATGTCTCTCCACGATTCGCAGTGGCGTGGCGAAGAAATCGAACTCCTCGCGCAGGCGATTTTGTAAATAACGCTCGTAGGAAAAATGCAGGCCGGCTTTGCCCCCGGCAGTGAAGACGATGAACTTCGGCGGGCGCACGCTGACCTGCGTCACGTATTGCACATGAAGGCGCGTGCGCCCGCCTTTGACGGGGCCGGGCGCAGACGGCGCGCGCGGGCTGGCGACTGAACGCTCGAAAAAGTCGTTGAGTTGCGAGGTCGTGATGCGACGATTGCGCGCATCATTCGCGTGGATGGCGTGCGGCAGTAAGTTGCTCACGCGCTGGCCTGTGAGCGCGGAGATGGTGACGACGGGCGCGTAGTCGAGAAACTTCATCTTGTCGCGCAGGTCGCGCTCGAAGGCGGCGGGCGTGCCCGTCAACTTATCCGGCAGCGCGTCCCATTTGTTGACGGCGATGATGACGGAGCAGCCCGCGTCAACCGCGTAGCCCGCGATGTGCGCGTCGAGCGCGACGACGCCCTCCGTCGCGTCCACGACGATGACGGCCACGTCCGCGCGTTCGAGGCTGCGTCGCGCCATCACGACGGAAAGCTTCTCGGCCATCTCCGCCGTCTTGCCCTTGCGTCGGATGCCAGCCGTGTCTATCAGTCGAAACGTTTTGCCTTCGTGTTGAAGCACTGTGTCAACGGCGTCGCGCGTTGTGCCGGCGACGGGCGAGACGATGACGCGATCCTCTCCGAGCAGGCGATTCAAGAGCGAAGACTTGCCGACGTTCGGGCGTCCGACAATCGCGAGCCGCACTTCCCTGCGCGCCGCTTCGTCTGCGCTCGCCGCGTCAAAGCTTTTCTCTTTTTGCGGAAGTTGCTCGACGAGCGCGTCGAGCAAGTCCGCCACGCCGTCGCCCTGCTCCGCCGACATCGGAATCACATTCGTGAAGCCGAAACGATAAAACTCGCCCGCGTGCGCTTCGAGCCGCACGGAGTCGGACTTGTTGGCGGCGATGAGCACGGGTTTGCCGGTCGTCCTTAACAGTCGCGCCAGTTCTTCATCAAGCGGCGTCAACCCTGCGCGCGCGTCCACGACCCAGACGAGCGCGACAGCTTCGCTGATGGCGAACTCGGCTTGCTTCAAAATGTTGGAAGGGATAATCGCATCGTCGTCCGGCACGATGCCGCCCGTGTCCACCACCGACATGCGTTGCCTCGCCCACTCCGTCACGCCGTAGATACGGTCGCGCGTGATGCCCGGCTCGTCGCCGACGATGGAGCGACGCTCGCCCACCAGCCGGTTGAACAGCGTGGACTTGCCGACGTTCGGGCGTCCGACAATCGCGATCAGCGGCAGCGGCACGAACACTTCCGGCTCCGCCACTGTGCTTTCAACTAACTCATTTTCCGTTTCACTCATCTTCAACACTCATTCTCTCAATGCTTGTATTAACCACACGTCCGCGCGGCATCCATCATGCCGCAGACACAAACCCGCTTCTTCTGCGTGGAGGGGAAATTAAAGGACGAGGTTTAGCGTGATGGAGTGTAGCTTGCGTCGCGAGTTGCCCGCAAGGATAATGAGCCTTCGCACGCACGTATATAGCGGTTTGCGATTAGGTGCGACTTGAGAGAAAGACTTTTCACCACAGAGGACACAGAGAGACACAGAGGAAAGACTGAGCTTTGATTGTCTCCTCTGTCTCTCTCTGTGTCCTCTGTGGTTAATCTCTGACCGCATTCATTTGCAACCCGCAATAGGCACACGAGACAAACATGCGACGGCTTCACTTCCCCACGTTGAATCACATCAAAACTCTCGCGCGAGCGTCGAAAAATTCGCGCCCGCCCGCGCCCACGCTCGCGCCCCATCTGGAACTCGGCAGGCGCGGCGAGCAAATGGCAGCGGATTTTTTGAGCCGCGCGGGTTACAAGCTCGTCGCCGCGAATTTCAAAATCAACGTCGGGCGTTCCTTGCGCGGCGTGATGTTACAGAATGAAATTGACATCGTCGCTTACGAAGGCTCAACGCTCTGCTTCATCGAGGTCAAGACACGCGCCTCCGACTGGTACGCCGCGCCCGAAGCCAACGTTGACCTCCGCAAGCAGCGACAGATCACGCGCGCTGCACGCGCTTACCGGCGTCTGTTTGCGCTCAACAATGTGAGCTATCGCTACGACGTGGTCGCCGTCATTCTCCCGCCGCCCGGCGAGACAGGACGCGCGCCCGCGCCGCGCATCAAACTCTTCAGACATTTCTGGTCTGACGCCAAATTCAACAAGCGGCGTTGGGCTGAATAAACAAGCGACGCACAGATGGAGCAAGGCACAGAGGGCGCGCGAAGCCCTCGCGAAGAGCGCAAAACACTCGCTTGCTCTGCGTGTCCGCCTCTGCTCTCACACGTCGAATCAGCCGAAACTACGTCTGCTTGACAAGGAAAGTTGAATCTGTAGAATCTCTACTCACGCAAGAAGCGCGGGAGTAACTCAGTGGTAGAGTGCGACCTTGCCAAGGTCGAAGTCGCGAGTTCAAATCTCGTCTCCCGCTTTTGGTCGAGATCAATGCGGAATGATGAGTGATGAATTTTCTTTCATTCATCATTCCGCATTCATCGTTCAGCATTGCTTTCCGGCGGTGTAGCCAAGTGGTAAGGCAGAGGTCTGCAAAACCTTTATTCATCGGTTCGATTCCGATCACCGCCTCCATTCCTTTCAATGCCAGACCTCTTACCAAAGAGAGATTGAACCGCCGCAGACGCAGGGAAAGATTATTAATCATCTCTGCGTCTCTGCGTCTGCGGCGGCGGTGAACTTCCTGTTTACTTTTGCCGGAAGTCTAATTATAAAAATTTCCGCAAGACCTGAGACTTACGTTTGCTTATCGCTTGCGCGTTAGACGCTAATGCACAAACCAATCGAACAACTAAAGGCGACGTTCCATGAAATTTTCCAGTCCGATCAAGCTGAATTGGACTTCGGTATTTACCGCATCATGAGCCAGAAGCGCGTGGAGTTTGACACCTATCTCGACACGCAGCTTTTGATTGATTTGCGCCAGTCTTTCCGTAAATGGCAAACGCAGACGGGCGAAGACCTGCAAAGACAACTCACCGAAGCGATCAATGGCGCAATCGCTCTCGGCTTTGATCCTGACTCATCACCGAAAGTTAAAGAGTTGCGCGAGACGCTTGACGCAATCAAGCATCGGGAGAGTCTGGAAGAAAGCGTGTTGTCCGACCTTGTGCAGTTCTTAGGACGTTATTACAAGGAAGGCGATTTTTTGAGTTTGCCGCGCTACCGTAAAAACTCTTACGCGATTGAATACAACGGCGAAGAGGTCAAGCTGCATTGGGCGAACGCCGATCAATACTACGTTAAGACCGCAGAGCGTTTCCGCGATTACCGTTTTCTGTTGCCGGACGGGAAAGCCGTGCATTTCAAAATCATGGCGGCGAACACAGAGACAGGTAACAACAAAACGGAGGCGGGCAAAGAGCGCAGGTTTCAACTTCTCGAAAATGATTTCATGCGCGAAGAGAATGGCGAACTATTCATCTTCTTCCGCTATGAGACGGACGACGGGAAGCGCAAGCGTGAAGAGATCAATGCGGAAACTTCGCGGCGCATTCTGCAAGAGACGGACGGCTTTCTGGAATGGCGTAAGGCTTTGGGCGAGAGCACACCAACAGACAAGAATCAGCAGCGCACTTTGATTGACAAGCGCCTGAACGAATACACGGCGAAGAACACTTTTGATTACTTCATCCACAAAGACCTTGAAGCCTTCCTGCGGCGCGAACTCGATTTCTACATCAAGAATGAGATCGTCATGCTTGATGACATCGAGAATGAAGATGCGCCGCGCGTTGAACTCTATCTGGCGAAGGTCAAAGCCCTGCGCCGTGTCGGGCATAAGCTGATTAGCTTTCTGGCGCAGGTGGAGAATTTTCAGAAGAAGCTGTTTCTCAAAAAGAAGTTTGTCATTCGCGCGCACTACTGTGTGACGCTTGACCGCGTACCGCGTGAGTTATGGGCGGAAGTGCTGGCAAACGGGGCACAGATTGAAGAATGGCGCAGGCTCTACGCAATAGATGAAATTAAGGGCAATTTACTTAACGGCAATGCCGGAAAGAATGAGCAGTTTCTTGAGGCGCATCAAAATTTAATCATTGATACGCGCTATTTCTCGGAAGAGTGGAAACTACAACTGCTGGCGAGCTTTGACGATTTGGACGCGGCGACTGACGGCTTACTTATCAAGGCGGACAATTTTCATGCTTTGAATTTATTGCAGGAGCGATATCGTGAGAGTGTGAATTGTATCTACATTGACCCACCGTATAACACGGGTCCATCAGAAATAATCTATAAAAATGGTTATAAACATTCAAGCTGGATTTCTTTGATGAGCGACCGAGTGAGCCTCGCAAAACCGCTTAAAGCTTCTAAAGGTGTAATGACGGTAGCCATAGATGATAACGAGCTAATCAATCTTTGGCAGTTACTAGAGATGGAGTTCAGCGATCACGATATTACTCCAGTTGTAGTTGTTCATAATCCACGAGGCAATATCACTAACAACTTCGCAAAGGTTCATGAGTATGCACTTTTCCTGACTGAAAAGTTGTCATCCTCTATTTTGCGAGCAAGAGATGATGAGAGCGGATTTCGCAAAATGCGTAGGTGGGGGGAAAACTCTAAGCGAAGCGCCCGTCCAACAATGTTCTATCCTATCTACGTTAAGGATGGTGAGATTGTAAGGATTGGTGAGCAACCGGAGGATGACTTTCATCCAATCGGCAAGAATGTTGTCCTAGATACAGGTGAGATTGAAATATGGCCGATAGACCAAGAAGGTGAAGAGCGTCGGTGGAACTTTGGCTTAGATTCAATAAACAAGAATCTGGATAGAATTGTTGTAGCTGAGAATGACAATTTGCTTGACCTCTTTATAACTGCTGAAGAAGCCGTACCTAAAACTGTTTGGACTGGTGGGGATTACGATGCTGGAAAATATGGGAACAATTTACTGATAAGCATAATGGGTGAGAAATTATTTTCTTTTCCTAAATCTATCAATACAGTTGAGAAATGTGTTGCTATCGTATGTCGCACAGATAAGGAAGCTACGATTCTTGATTTCTTTGCCGGTTCAGGAACGACAGCACACGCGGTTATCAACCTCAACCGTGAAGATGGTGGAAGTCGTAAGTACATTCTGGTCGAGACAAACGAGTATTTTGATACCGTCACCTTACCGCGCGTCAAAAAAGTCATCTACGCGAAAGAGTGGAAAGACGGCAAGCCAACGAAACGTGAAGGCTCGTCGCACCTGCTGAAATACTTTGCGCTCGAATCATATGAAGACGCGATGAACAATCTCGCGCTCACACGGACGGCGGAGCAAGATCAAGGCTTGCTCAACTTCACCAACGAATTTTATGAAGACTACTTGCTCAACTACATGCTTGATACGGAAGCGCAAGGCTCGCAAAGTTTGTTGAACCTTGACAACTTCGCCGCGCCCTTCGATTACCGCATGAAGATTGCCGTTAACGGCGTCGGTGAAACGCAGGAAACGCCCGTTGATCTCATCGAAACCTTCAACTACCTCATCGGCCTGCACGTCGAGAAGATGCAGCAGGTTGACGGCTTCCGCGTCGTGCGCGGCACAACACGCAAAGATGAACGCTGTCTGATTCTCTGGCGCACGACCAAAGACCTTGCACAAGAGTTAGCGGATAAGCGTCTCAATGATTTTCTCGAAAAACAAAACTTCGATTTCAGCGAGATTGACACGCTCTACATTAACGGCGACGCCGCCATCCCCACCGGCAACGTGCGGCAAGAAAACGCGACGTGGCAAATCAAGATGATCGAAGCCGAATTTCTGAAGCAAATGTTCTCCGAATAAATTAGAATGGGCGAGAGGAGAAAAACAATGAGCGTTTTAACTTTGGAAGTCCCTGACAAATTGCTTGAGAGTCTCAAATCTCAAGCGCAAAAAGCGAACACGACGGTTGAACGATTAGCTGTTTCGGCTTTGCTCAAAAAAGCCTATCTCGATCAATTGCGCGAAGATGCTGAGGTAGGTATTGACCAATTGAGAAACGGTCAATACACGGAATACGACTCCGCCGAAGAATTGATTGACGACATTATCGAACGCGGAAACAACCGGCTGGCTGAACGACAGAATGGCTCTCGTAAATGAAAAGGCTCCGCGTCTCGGAAGTCGCCCAGGACGATTTGTTGCAGCTTTATACCTTCACGGCGGAGAAAAATGTCGAAGCTGCAGTCCGCTTGATGCGAACCTTCCAACAAAAATTTGCGTTGCTGGCTCAGTTCCCAGAAATGGGTAAGGAGCGCAATGAGATTGTCATTGGCTGGCGATCATTGCTCGTTGGCAAATACATTGTTCTCTATCAAGTTCACGAAGACATTCTGGAAATCACTCGCGTTCGGCATGGCTCAACCGATCTTAAAAATTTGTTTGAGAATCTCTAAGCCGTAAATGGCAAAAGCAAAGAAAGCTAAAAGCAGGCTGTCGTTCAATCAGCGACTCGTCCTCAATCAATTCTTCCTGCAAAAAATCTTCGCCGTTGATTCACTCGAACAACTCGCCGAAGGTTTGAAGGACGGCGCGCTCGAACTGCTCGACGCTGATAACATCACGCGCTTGCATCACGCGCTAAAAGCGCGCTTTGCCCATGACACGCGGCTACGCTCCGAAGACCTCCTGCGTTATGACGGCAACATTGTCCGATATACAGCGAAACTAAATCGCCACCGGCGGCAACCCGTTCGCTGGCGATATTTTCAATACCTCTCGCTTCTCTTCACCGAAATTTATCTTGACCTTTGGGCAAGCGATGAAACGGAATTTCTCAAGCGTTTGAATTGGTTCGTCAGAGATTTCAACACCGCACACACGGAAGATGCCGTGCGCGATTTCACCCCTACGGATTTACGCAAACTCGCATTCTGGAATGCCACCGGCTCAGGCAAAACTTTATTGCTCCACGTTCACCTGCAACAAATCCTCCATTACTGGCAGAAGCGTTTTCCGACGAAGAAGTTTGACCAAATCATTCTGCTGACGCCGAACGAAGGGCTGTCCCGCCAGCACCTTGAAGAACTGCAAGCATCCGGCATCGAAGCAGAACTGTTCGACAAAAACGCGCGCCGTTTTTATTCAACCGGCACGGTGCAAATTCTCGCAATTCACAAGCTGCGAAAAGATGCGGGCAAAGACACCGTTTCAGTTGATTCTTTTGAAGGCACAAACCTCGTCTTTGTTGACGAAGGGCATAGGGGCGCGAGTGGCGAAGAATGGAAGGCTATCCGCGAACAGTTGGCGGAAAAGGGTTTCGCTTTCGAGTATTCAGCAACCTTCGGCCAAGCAGTCAAAGCGGCAAAGAAAGATGACCTTATCGAAGAGTATGCAAAGGCCATTCTGTTTGATTACTCTTACAAGTATTTTCACGGCGATGGTTACGGCAAAGACTACCGCATTCTAAATTTGCCTGACGCAACCACTAATGATTTACGCCATGAATATCTTACGGCTGGCCTGCTCACCTTCTATCAACAACTGCGCTTCTATGACGGACGCAAAGACGCGCTCAAGCCTTTCGATGTGGCTCGACCGCTATGGGTCTTTGTCGGCGCAAGTGTGACCAAAACAACGAGCGAGAAAGACCTGACGGACGTGGTTGATATTCTGCTTTTTCTGGCGCGCTTCGTTCGTGAACGCGATGAAAGCGTGCGAATCATCGAACGCTTGTTGACTGGACGCGCCAATTTGCTTGATGACGCTGGCCGCAACATCTTCAGCGCATCTTTCGACTTTCTAGTTGAGAGCAATTTACGCGGAGATGAAGTTTACGCAGATGTTTTGCTCCGCCTCTTCAACGCGCCTGCTTCTGCGCTTTTGCGCGTCGAGAATCTCGCCAAGATCAACGGCGAAATAGCTTTGAGCGTCGGTGAGAACGATCCCTTTGGCGTGATTAACGTTGGTGAGGATTCCAAGCTCGTCAAATTATGCGAGCGTCACAAAGATTTACTCAACGTCAAACAACGCGACTTCGCCCGATCATTATTCGATAGTGTCAACAATAGTAATTCGACAATCAACCTCGTTATTGGTTCGCGCAAATTCAGCGAAGGCTGGAACAGTTGGCGTGTCTCAACAATGGGCTTGATGAACATCGGGAAGACCGAAGGCTCTCAAATCATCCAACTGTTCGGGCGCGGCGTGCGATTGAAAGGCTATAACTTCGGCCTCAAACGAAGCCGCAACCTTGAAGACAAATCAGTTGTTTTGCCTAAAGGCATTGAGTTAGTTGAAACGCTCAACGTCTTTGGCTTGCGCGCCGATTACATGGCGCAGTTCAAGGAGTATTTAGAAGAAGAAGGCTTGCCGGTAGTTTCGTCAATAGAATTTGTCTTGCCCGTCGTGACGCTGGACTACTGGCAAAAAAAGAAGCTCAAGATGATTCGTGTGCGTGCAGGGGGGGAGTTTGATCGTCAAACAGCTTCGTTGAGCGCCAACGTGCCGCCGCGACTTCAAGGAAAAGTGAAGATTGATGCTTACCCAAAACTTGAAGCAATGGCTAGTTCTACATGGAAAGCAGATGACGGCAACAAACAATCAGCTTTCTTTGAATCTTACCATTTAGCATTCCTTAATTTCGATCAGCTATATCTTGATTTGCAGGCATTCAAAGCTGAACGTGGTTGGAACAACTTCAGCCTTAGCAGGCACGCGATTAAAGAACTATTGCACCGCAGGGATTGGTATCAACTTTTGATGCCTGGCGCAGAGTTGAACATACCAACAAGCTTTCAGAATCCGCGTCGCTGGCAAGAAACAGTTACTTCTCTGCTCAAAAAATACTGTGAGAGTTTCTACAAATTGGAGAAAGAGGAACACGAGAAAAGCGAATATGAGTATTACGACCTTCAACCGGAAGACTCGAAGAATTTCATTGATGCTTATCGTCTGACAGTTGAAGCTTCGCAGAGCGCAATCATTGAAAAGCTGGAAGAGCTAAAGCGTCTAATAGAAAGTCGCGAGCTTTTGAAAGATGGGGAATGGCAATTTTCTAACTTAACGGCCATCGGATTTAACAAACATCTGTACTTACCGTTGTTAGCAGTAGATAGCAAAATGGGAATCAAAATCTCGCCAGTTCCCCTAGACAGCAGCGAGAAAGATTTTGTTCAAGACTTGCAGAAGTATTGCGAGCAGCATACTGATTATTTCAAACTCGGCGAGCGCGAGTTGTATCTGTTACGCAATCAAAGTCGTGGGAAAGGCGTTGGATTTTTTGAAGCTGGAAACTTCTTCCCTGACTTTATTTTGTGGATTCTGCGCCCTGACAAACAGTTTGTTTCATTCATTGATCCGAAGGGCATTCGTAACCTAAACGGCATTGACGATCTTAAAATCAAATTTCATCAAACAATCAAAGACCTTGAAAAAGACCTGCAAGCAACCGCCCCCGAAATTGTGCTCAACTCATTTATAGTTTCTAACACGGCACAGCATGAAGTTTCATGGGGAAGATCATTAAGCTTATCAGATTTTCAAAAGCGTCAGATTTTCTTTCAATATGAAGATCGAATTAACTATATTCAAAAGATGTTAAGGCTGATTGAAAGATAGGCTTTCAACTCGATTTCAACTTAACCTTCATTCATCGGTTCAATTCGGCCCACCGCCTTCATCTTTATTCAATCAACAATACTTTGATGTTTTCAAGGTCAAAACACCTGTCAGCCTGACGCCGCACTTTGTCCAAAACTAGAGCGGATTTCGTTTGAATGTACGGAAGGCTGTTCTGCCTGCCGCGCCCACACAGTTGGCGGCAGGCAGAACAGCCTTCCATACATTGATTTGCAAACCGCTCTAAAGCAGGAAACCGCCTGAACCGCAGGACGTGTCTAAGACTCTATGCTCATTCGTGATTGGCAAGACTTCGATGGCTAACTTCACGATGTTGCGCGGCGTGAAATTTCGTTTGTCGCTTCCGGCTCTGGATCGAGGTTTACCCATTGCCGGAAATTGCCGTTGAACAGGAGCGCGACATCACGCTCGATCTCGCGGCGCGTCACGGCGCGTCCGCTCACTAGCAGCCGCTCGTATGCCTCATACAACGCTTCACTGATGACGCGGCGCGAGTGCTGCCATTTGTAGATGAGTTGTTCGAGGATGCGCGCGTCGGAGTGTTGCGGAATAAAACTCGTGCCGAGCAGTTCCAGACGCTCGCGCGTAATCTCGGAGATGATCGAGGGATTGTTGAGGAACCACCAGCAACCGAACGGCATCAGGTTACTGAATTTGCGCGCGGCGACGCATAGCTCGTGTTGATTTTCGCGCGCCAGAAACGTCGCCATGAAACGCACTTCAGGATTTTCGGCGCACAGTCGCTCGATTGCTTTGACATCGCCCAGACCCGATCCGTCGCCCGCCCCGCGCAACGACGGATTCACGCCGCGCCGCACGCCGATCATCAACGCGAACGGCAGCTTGCACTCGCGCGCGACGGGCAACACGACTTCACGTATGAGCCTGTCTCGCGCGTCGCTGTCCGGGAATTTGAAATCGTCGGGCAACGAGACCGCCATGTAGAGCGGCTTCATGCGCGCGATCCATCTATCCAGAAAGCGTTGCACTTCTGACACTGTCTTGCCGCTCACATTTCCGGCGTCAACGTGGTAGCCCATCTGCGCGAGTCTGGCCGCCGCGTCCGGCCAATCATTCAACAACGCATCCATGCGGAGCGCGGCATGAAAGCGCGCGTCAATCTCAACGCCACTCTCCCAGACGTGTGACTCGTGCGAATCAAACGGATCGTTCGTCATCACCACATCGCTGACGCGCGCCATGTCGAGCACACGTTCGAGATGCGCGGCGACAGGTTGCGCGCGAAAGAAGCCGCGCGCCTCCTTGAGGTCGGGAGCGTTCGTGTTGAGGCCGAACGCATCAAGCACGGCGACGATACCGCGCGTGGCTTCGGAGAGCGGCGTCTGCTCGACGAACAACGTCTGCCAGATGAGATCGGCCTGCTCCGGCTTGCTCATCTTCCAGAAGCGTCCGGGCGCGACATCCGACGCGCGGAACAACTCGGCCACCAGATAGTGATAGGTCAGCAACTCGTCAATCCCGGAGAGATTCAATTCACCAAACTGCGGGGCGAACAGATGCGTGTGCATGTCTATGAACGGAGTTTGATTAACGACCTCCAAGACATGCCGCCTGAGTTCCGCTCGCTCAGTCAGCCGCACATCGTTCGTGCTGTGCGTGGCGATAGTATTCTCCGTCATTTGCTTCTGCTCCTTAAGACGAGCAACTTTAAGGCTTGACGCTGACATCAACCGGCGACATCACGCCCTCCGCGAACTCGTCCACGTACTTCTTCCACGCCTCGGCGGATGTAATCTTCCCGGCTCGATCCCACGCGAAGCCCGCCCAGTACGAGACGGTTTTTTCCGTCCCCGTCTTCAGGACGACGAGATTGTTCAGCTTGTCCTCGGCCTGCCTGTCGAACGATTGAGGATTGACGATCACCGCCACGCCCTGCATTCCCAGATTCTTTTCCATCGGCTCCCAGATGGAGAGCCAGCCGTGCGCGGCGTTGAACTCTTTCTGCTCCCCTTTGGTTTTCTTAATCCCCACCGCGACGGCCAGAGACTCCCCGCCGCTCTGCCCTCGATAGAAACTCTGGAAATGATCCAACTGGCTGCCCGCATCGAGCGAGACGCGCAGCACTTCCGAAACCTTCGCGCCGCCCGCATCGAACGGTTCATAGACGAGTTCAAACATCACGCGGATGGGGCCGTTCGCCAGCACGCGCGAGTCAACGAAGTTCGACGGGACAAACAGTTGATTGTTCGCCCAGATGCCGCTGCCGCCGACGCCGCGACTCGCGCCTGCGGAATAATCGTCCAACCCTTCGCCCGTGTCCGTGTGGTAATTGTCCGCCATGTACCAGTCGTTGATGACGAGCCGCGAGACGCGCTTCGACCAGAGGTCAATGGCGCTGCTCGTCAACGGCTCGCCTTTCCAGTTGATGAGCGCGCGGCCATACGTGCGATGCCCGATGAGGTCATTCTCCCACGCGAAATCATCAAACCGCTCGCGGACAAAACGTCCGTAGGCTTTGAAATCATCTTTGGTGTAAAGCTGTTTCTGCCCGACGCTGACGGTGAATGTTTTCGTCTCGTGCGGCGCGAAGTCGGACTGGAAAATCAACGTATCCGGCTTGTGATAATCGTCGTAATCCGTATCCACCGCCTGACAGAGTAATTCCTTCCCGGCGGCATCCTTGACGTGGATTTTGGTCAAATCAGTTTCGCCAAGCGGCGCGAGGTCTGTGGCCGCCAGTTCGATGGTCTGGCTATGCCGAGCAATGTCCAGTTTGTTCACGGCTTTGACTGTCAGTTGGCCGGTGGCCGCGACACACAGCAAGGGCAGTGACAAAATGAACGCGAGCAAAGTTAGAAGTTTTGTTTTAATCATCTGTGCTTGAATTCCTGTCCACCTTAGATTTTGACGAACCGTATCTCAAAGTCGGAGAGTCTGACAATTATCTCGCGCACGCTCACACCCAAACGGGCCACAGGCGATGACGACGGCGCGTCTCTTCGCGTCTATGCGGCGCGGCGATGGCGCAGGCGGTCTAGAGTGACGGCGGCGATGATGATGCCGCCGATGACCATTTCCTGCACCCACTTCGGCCAGCCCATCAGTTGTCCGCCCGTGTACAGAATCGTGATCATCAATGCGCCGATCACAGTCCCCAACACAGAGCCTTCGCCGCCCGTGAAACTCGCGCCTCCGATGATCACAGCCGCGATGACAAACAACTCATAGACCTGCGCCGTCGTCGGCTGCCCCACGCCCCCGATGTAAGAGAACTGCATCAGTCCCGCCACGCCGCAGAAAAAACCGCACAGCGTATAGACGATCAGTTTCGTCCAACCCACGCGCACGCCGCATAAGCGTGCCGTCTCTTCATTCGAGCCGACCGCATAGATGTGTCGTCCCAACCTCGTGTAACGCAGCAGAAACGCCGTCAGCAAGACGCCGACGATCAGCAGCCACACGCCGTCGGGCAGCAGCCAGCCGCTCCCCGTGCTGCTCGTCAAGGTCGGGTCCATCAGCGCGCCGATGCGCGTCGCTTCGGGCGGATATATGTCGCGCTCGCCCGCGATGCCTTTCGCCAGCCCGCGAAAAATTCCCATCGTTCCGAGCGTCACGATGAACGGCATCAGACGCAAGCGGACGATCAGACTGCCGTTAACCAGTCCCGCCAGCGTTGCCGTGAGCACGCCCGCCGCCACAGCAAGAAGCGGGATTAAAATGGGATGTTGATAGACAAGATAGTGCGCCTGCTCCGCGCCGGCGGTCGCCGCGCCCGTGCCGCCGCCCAGGTTGAGAACCCATGCGACGCTCACGACCGAGAGCGCGATCATCGAGCCGACCGAGAGATCAATGCCCGCTGTGATGATGACGAGCGTCACGCCCAGTCCGGCGGTCGCGTACACGGCGCTCTGCCGGAGGATGTTTTCCAAATTACGCAACGTGTAGAATCTGCCGCCCTCAACCATCACGGAGAAAAACACGAACACGATGACCAACGCCAGAAACCGGCCAAAGATGTCCGCCCATTTCGATTTGAGGAAGGCGTGCGTCTGTATGTTTGCGCCTGGCGGCGCGGTTGGTGTGATGTTGTCGCTCATGCCGCCTCCTGTCCGGTCGCCGCCAGCATCAACTGCCGTTCGTCCCATTGCTCGCGCGGGCGCGCTGCGCTCAAATGGCCGCGACACATGACGGCGATGCGGTCGCATGTGCCGAGCAATTCGGGCAGATAACTGCTAATCATCAACACCGCCTTGCCACGCGCGGTGAGTTCATCAATCAGTTGATAAATCTGTGCCTTTGAACCGACATCAATCCCGCGCGTCGGCTCATCGAGCAACAACACATCAACGTCTGCGTGCAGGAGGCGCGCGATGGCAACCTTCTGTTGATTGCCGCCCGACAATCCGCTGACGCGCTGCTCCGGCCCCGCGCATTTGATCGAGATTTTTTCGATCCACGGCCAACTGGCGGCGCGTTGGCGCGCAGACAGAATTAGCCGCCACGGCCCGAGTCCATTCATGCGCGGCAGCGTCACGTTGTCCGCAATGCTCAGATTCAATGCCAGCCCTTCAGTCTTGCGATCCTCGCTGACCATCCCGACGCGCTGCGCCCAACGCCCCGCCGTCGTCGCCGCGCCTTCGTACACGCCGACGCGAATTCGCCCTTTCCTCACTTCATCGAGACCGAAGATCGCGCGCAGCAATTCCGTCCGCCCCGCGCCGACCAGCCCCGCGATGCCCAGCACTTCGCCGCGATGCAGCGCGAGCGAGGCCGCTTCGGGTTTGGATGCGCCCGCGAGGTCTTTGACTTCCAGTATGACTTCGCCCGGCGTGTGCCGCGCGCGTGGATACAAGTCGGCCACATCGCGCCCGACCATCAGCGTGATGATCTGCGCGACCGGCGTTCCCTCTGTGACGCCCGTCCCCACCGTCTCGCCATCGCGCAAGACGGTGAAGCGGTCGGAGATTTCCCGCACCTCTTCCAGAAAATGCGAGATGTAGATGACCGAAATGTTTCGGCCTTTGAGTTGGCGAATCAACGCGAACAATTTCTCGATGTCAGGCAGCGTGAGCGAACTGGTCGGCTCATCCAACACGAGCACGCGACAATCCAGCGCGACCGCGCGCGCGATCTCGACGAGTTGTTGTTGCGCGATGGACAAACGGCGCACGGGCGTCTCAGGCATTACGTGCGCGAGTCCGACCTCGTGCAGCGCAGAGGCGGCCAAACGCCGCATCTCGCCCCAGTTCATCAAAGGCCCGCGCGTCGGCTCAATCCCTAACAGGATGTTCTCCATCACCGAGAGATGCGGCACGAGAGCCAATTCCTGATAGATCATCGCCACGCCGCGCGCGCGCGCATGGAGCGGATCGCGCGGCGCGTAAGGCTCGCCGTCGAGGAACATCTGCCCGGCATCAGGCGCGTGCGCCCCTGAGAGAATTTTCATCAACGTGCTCTTGCCCGCGCCGTTCTCGCCGACGAGCGCCAGCGCCTCGCCCGCCGCGACCGAGATGTCCACGCCCCTCAACGCCTGCGTCGCGCCGAAACTTTTACGCACGCCGCGCATCTCCAGACGCGGCGCGGCCTGTCCTGTGCTGTTCTCGAAACGTGTGGTCATGCGCTGCTCTTAGCTCATGTCGAAGCGCGGCGGCTTACTCTAAGCCGACGAGTTTGCGGATTGCGTGATCGCTTTCCAAAGCCTGCCTGGTGACTAAGACCGCGCCGGTGTCAATGAGCGCCGGCACTTGCTCGCCTTTAACTACCTTGTCGAGCGTTTTGACGGCGAGATAACCCATCTTGTACGGGTCTTGCGCGACGAGCGCATCAATCCTGCCGGCCTGCACGTCTTCGATTAGTTTTTTGGAAGTGTCGAAGCCGACGAACTTCACGTCCACCTTGATGCCGCCCTTCCGCAGATCGTCCAACGCCGAAGCCACGCCGAGCGCCGAGTAGAGGTTGGTGGCGAAGATGCCGTCGAGTTGCAGTTGCCCGTCTTTGACAAATTTTTCAAGCGTGTTGGCGGCAGTCGTCTTGCAGCCTTCAATCGTGCCCGTGTCGGGGTACGGGTCGGCGACGACGGTGTAGCCCGCCGCCTTCGCCGTCTCAATGAATCCTTTCGCGCGCGCCTCCGTGCTGCCCGTGCCTTGTATGAACCGCATGACCATCACCTTCGCAGACTTGTTGCCGATCAACTCAACAAGCTGCTTGCCGCCCATCGCGCCGGCCTTCTCGTTGTCCGTCGCCACGAAGCTCGAATAAGCGTCGCCTTCGACCGCCGAGTCGAACACCACCACCTTGATGCCGGCCTTGACCGCGCTCTCGATCTGTTTGCGTTGCGCCGTGCGGTTGAGCGGCGCAATCGCCAGCCCGTCCACGCCGAGGTTGACCATGTTCTCGATGATCTTGTTCTGCTCGGCGATCTCCGTCTCGGAGACCGGGCCTTCCCAGCGTATAGTCACGCCTTTATCTTTCGCCGCACCCTGCGCGCCCTTCTGCACCGTCTCCCAGAACTCGCCGCCCGTGCTCTTCGGGATTACTCCGAGTTGTTGCTGCTTCTTGCTTCCGCCACATTGCGCGACGACGGCGAGCGAGCAAGCTGCCAGCAGGATTGTCAGAAGTTTCATCTTCATCATCTTCCTCCGAAGTAAATGTTTTTATTGCTTGCCTTCGTTCTCCGCATTCGACGCCCGGCGGTTCGCATTCAAAGCGAAACGTGAATCTTCGTGAACGCCGACGGGTTATCGCTCCATTCGCGCAACGCCTGTGCCGCCTCCGCGAGCGGGACGGTTTTCGTAATCACTTCGCCCGTCGGGAACTGGCCGCTTTCCAAAAGCGCGATGACCGCCTTGAAGTCGGCGGGCGTGGCGTTGCGCGAACCCATGATGTCGAGTTCCTTCTGCACGAAATATTTCGTCTCATACTCGACCGGCTGCTTAACGTAGCCGATGTAAACCACACGACCGGCGAACGACACTTCTTCCACCGCCGCGCGAAACGTCTCCGGCAACCCCGCCGCCTCGATGACGACATCAGGCCCGTGCCCGGCGGTTAACTCCTGTAAACGTTCGTGCAGCGATGCGACTCGCGTGTTGATGGTCTCCGCCGCGCCGCACTTGCGCGCGAGCGATAACTTCGCGTCGTCAATGTCGGCGGCGATCACGCGCGCCCGTCGAAATGCCGCGCCGGCAATCGCGCCCAATCCGACCCCGCCACAGCCGAAGACGAGCGCCGTGTCGTCCTCTGTCACACGGGCGCGATCTACCGCGTGGAAGCCGACCGTGAGCGGCTCGACCAGCGCCAACTCGGCGAGCGAGAGTTTCGGCGAACGATACAACTTTCGCCACGGCGCGACGACGTACTCGGTCAACGCGCCCTCGCGCTGCACGCCGAGCGTCTCGTTGAAGCGGCAGCAGTTGAATCGTCCCTGCCGGCACGCGCTGCACGCGCCGCAGTTGGTGTAGGGGTGCAGCGTGACCTTCAACCCGACCGGCCACTCTTCGGGAACTTCCCGTCCCTTCGCCGCGATGATCGCGCTCAACTCGTGGCCGGGGATGCGCGGGTATTGCACGAGCGGATTCTGCCCGCGAAAGATGTTCAAATCCGTGCCGCAAAAACCGACGGCGCTGACGCGCAGCAACACCTCGTCGGCTGCCGGCTCCGGCTTCGCCACGTCTGTCAACGTGGCTCTGCCCGGCTCTGAGATGACCAATGCTTTCAAAGCTTGTATGCCTCCATAGCTGTGCCACCGAAGATGCGCGCTTGCTCATCCGTTGAGAGTTGCCCGACCCAATCGGAGACGATGCGAAACCAACGGTCGTAACCGCACGCGACCAGACAGACGGGCCAGTCCGAGCCAAACATCAATCGCTTCGCGCCGAAGGCCTCAAGCGCCGCGTCGAAGTAAGGCCGCAACTGTGTTTCAGTCCATGAGCCATAATCGGCCTCCGTCACCATGCCTGAGACTTTGCAATAGACATGAGGCCGCCCGGCGAGTTGGCGGATGCGCTTACTCCAGAGCGAAAATTCGCCCGCCTTGATCTGCGGCTTTGCCAAATGATCGAGGACGAACACTTGATCTGGATAACGGTCAACGAACTTAATCGCCTGCGGTAACTGCCGCTCAAGGATAAGGATGTCGTAAGCCAGGCCGTAATCCTTTAACAAGGCCACGCCCCGGTTGAAATCATCGCGCAAGATGAAATTGTCGTCGGGTTCGCCCTGCACGACGTGGCGCACGCCCTTGAGCTTCGCGTTCGCCGCGAACCGCTCCAAGTTCGCTTTGACATTCGACGACACCAACTCAACCCAGCCCACCACGCCCTTGATGAAATTGTGTTGTCCGGCCAGTTCCAACAGCCAGACCGTCTCCTCGACTGTCTGGCGCGCCTGCACATTGACCACGCCGGACACGCCAGTCGCCGCGATCTCCTGTTGCAAATGTGGCGGCAAAAAATCGCGACGGATGATTCGCATCGAGTCATCAATCCAACCGTACTCGGTCGGGTCATAATTCCAGAAGTGTTGATGCGCGTCTATCTTCAAGCGAACTCCGATTTAATCTTCGCGCAGACCGGGATATAGGTCTGGCGCATGTCATTAACGTGTTCTGTGCTAACTCAGATACGGGAAATCGCGCGCGATCAGTCCCTCATCTTTCAGCGTGCGCCAGAGGCCAGCGGGGATTTCCGCCTGCGCGCTCGCGACGTTGTCGTGCAGACGTTCAAGGTTGGACGTGTTAAGCGCGACGGCGACCACGCCGGGGACGGACAAAGCGAACTGCACACAGACATCCGCTGGTTTCACGTCGAACTGACGGCAGACAGAAAAAAATCGTTCACGCCATGCGAAGAGCGGCGCGTCTATGTTGGGGTCAGGCCGGCGGTAATCGAACCACGCGCCGCCTGTCAGGAAGCCTCCGTGAAACACAGCCGAATCAATTATCCCGACGCCGCGCTCATGCAAGCCGACGATGAATGCCAGCAACTCCGGCGGATGCGTGTACACGGTCAGGCTCACAGCAAACATCACCCAATCCAACTCCACATGCTCCGCGACTTCACGAATTGCGCGCCAGTCTTTCGCCCCGATCCCGACGGCGCGCACCGCGCCTCTGGCTTTCAACTCGAACAATGCGCGGTAGGCTTCGATCACGTCACTGAATCGGCGTGCGCGGTCGGCAGCGGTCGCAGCGGCGGCCAGATACTCGTCAGGGTCATGCACCGAGACCATTACCGGCGCGTAGTCATCGCCGAGTAATTGGCAACCCTGCTCCCAACATTGCAGGATGCCTTCGTAACTGATGCGCGCTTCGGCGTCATGCTCAAGACCCGCCCATACGCCCGGCTCGAACGTCGGCTCAGACAGGCGCAGAGGCACGCGATACCATCCAAGTTTGTTGCTGATGATCACGCTCGACGGCGGAATCGCTAACTGACGCAAGCAATCACCGATGACTTCCAGCGCCAACCCCGCGCCATACTTGCCCGCCGAATCCAGCACGATGGGCACAGGGCACGCGCGGAACATCTCCGCCACGAGAGCCAGCTTTCTTTCGTCCGCCACAACCTCGTACAGGTTGCCCAGCCCACTCGTCCCGAAGACAACGGGCGGAACTTGCAATCCTGTTCTACCCAACGCTTCGTGCTTTATCATTCCATGCTCTTCCTCATCATTGACGCTGACCGGCTCAAGCGCATTGGGGTGCCGCAATCTCCGTTTTTCAGGTATAATTTTTCCTCCATCTGTTTGTGAATACCAACGAGAATTTCCTTCCGCAAGGTAGCCTTGCGGACATGAGGTGAAGCGGTTAACTCAGAGTCGCAGGAGGATTACTAAACGCTCCTCAAAAAGGTGCGACTTTGTTACGTGTGCAAGGACTGCACGCAGCATCTTCATCCACCGGGGCATCAACACCGCCACAGCTTATCACAACGAGTGGCACGCCAAACAAACGTCAAGGCAGTTCGCCCAATGGCCGACACAGAGAACTATGGCCTGCCGCTCAAGTTGGCGACGACGCCTTTGTGCTGAAACTCGCCGGGCTGAAGCTCCGGTAAATTTTCTACTTTGGTCAGGGTCAAAGCTGGAGGATTGCAAATGTTGAAGTATCGTTTAGGCGCAGCGTTAGCGTCACTTGTTATCTTGATTGGCGGGATAATTCTGAGCTTGGCGTTGAGCGCCGGACTCGTCCACGCGCAGACGAACAGGCCGACTTACAAATTCGACTTCGGCCCCGGCAAAGTCGCGGCGGGCTACACACAAATTTTACCAACCACTATCTATAGCAAGGATGTTGGCTACGGTTTCGAGCCGGGCGCAACGGTTTCGTGTCTGGATCGTGGCGGCAAGGATGCTCTGCGCGCAGACTTATGCACGGGCGAGAAGCCGTTCTATTTCTCCGTCGCGCTGCCCGAAGGTAATTACAATGTGAGTCTCACGCTCGGCGACGCCGCCGGTGAATCCACGACGACGGTGAAAGCCGAGTTGCGCCGGCTGATGCTGGAAGAAGTACATACGACCAAAGGCCACTTCGAGACGCGCACGTTCACGGTCAACGTCCGCACGCCGCAGATCGCCGGAGGCGGTGAGGTCAAGTTAAAAGACCGCGAGAAGACGACCGAACTCTGGGCGTGGGACGAGAAGCTGACGCTTGAATTTAACAACACTCGCCCCTCTGTGTGCGCGCTCGAAATCACGCGCGCAGATGACAAGATTCCCACGCTCTTTCTGCTCGGCGATTCCACCGTCACAGACCAGCCGCGCGAGCCTTTCAACAGTTGGGGACAAATGTTGACGCGCTTTTTCCAGCCGGGACTCGCCGTCGCCAATCACGCCGAGTCGGGCGAATCTCTACGCAGTTCGCTTGGCGCGCGCCGTCTGGACAAGGTGCTCAGTGTGATGAAACCCGGCGACTATCTTTTCATCCAGTACGCGCACAACGACGAGAAGGAGCGCGGCGAGGGCGTCGGCGCATTCACCACCTTCAAGACCGACCTCAAGCGATTCGTCGCGGAGGCGCGCAAGCGCGGCGGCATCCCTGTGCTCATCACACCGATGCACCGGCGCACCTTTGACGCGCAGGGCAAGATCACCAACTCGCACGGCGACTACCCGGAGGCGGTGCGACAGGCCGCGCAGGAAGAACACGTCCCGCTGATTGATCTGCACGCGATGAGCAAACTATTTTACGAGGCGATGGGGAAAGAGCAGTCCGGCGTGGCCTTCAAGAACGGCGATGCCACGCACCACAGCAACTACGGCAGCTACGAACTGGCGCAGTGCATCGTCGCGGGCATCCGTGCGAACAAGCTCGGCCTCGTCAAGTATCTCGTCAAAGACGTGCCGCCGTTTGATCCAACTCATCCCGATCCCTTCGCCGGCTTCAAGATTCCGGCGAGTCCCGTCGTCACCGACGTTAAGCCGTTGGGTAACTGAAAGTCAGCGATTGAGATTTTGACATCTTCTTCAAGGAAATTTTTATGCACAACTCGCACATCAACACTAAGACGCCGGCGTCGTTCATGCTCGGCTTCGCTGCCATGGCGATGCTCGCGATCTGCACGACTCTTCAGGTCACTGCACAGGTGAATCCACCCGCCGCTGCCGCCGCTCCGACTCCGACGCCCAACCCGACGCTCCCGACGCTCTTCGTCATCGGCGATTCGACGGCCAACAATCACGCCAACGGCGGACTCGGTTGGGGCGACCCTTTCATCGCTTACTTCGATGCGTCGAAAATCAACGTCCTCAATCGCGCGCGCGGCGGGCGCAGCAGCCGGACGTTCATCACCGAAGGGTTATGGGACAAGGCGCTGGCCGAGATGAAGCCCGGCGACATCGTCCTGCTCCAATTCGGACACAATGATGCGGGAGCAATCAACGACAACTCGCGCGCGCGCGGCTCGCTGCCCGGCACGGGCGAAGAGACGCAGGAGATTGACAACCTGCTTACCAAGCAGCACGAAGTCGTCCACACTTACGGCTGGTACATGCGTAAGCTCATCGCCGACACGAAGGCCAAAGGCGCGACGCCCATCGTGTTTTCCCTGACGGTGCGAAACATCTGGCAAGACGGCAAAGTGGAGCGCGGCTCCGGCAAGTACGGCCAATGGGCTGCCGAAGTCGCGAAGGCGCAGGATGTGACTTTCATTGACCTGACGACGATCATCGCCAACAAGTATGAAGCGTTGGGACAGGAGAAAGTCAAAGAGTTGTTCGGCCCCGACCACACGCACACCAGTCCCGCCGGAGCCGAACTCAACGCCTCGCTCGTGGTCGCGGGTCTCAAGGGTCTCAACAGTTGCCCTCTGTGCAAAGACCTCTCGGCCAAGGGCGCGGACGTGGTCGCTCAAGCAGCAGATGGAAATAATAATCCACGTCCCAGACGGCCTCTGCCAGAGCCGGCCAATCCTAAACTGCCGACGCTTTTCCTGATCGGCGATTCGACGGTCAGGAACGGGCAGGGCGACGGCGCGGGCGGTCAATGGGGTTGGGGCGAGCCGCTGGTCGCTTACTTCGACACGACGAAAATCAACGTCGTCAATCGCGCGGTCGGCGGTCTCAGTAGCCGCACGTATCTGACCGGAGGGAATTGGGATAAGGTGCTCGCCATGTTGAAGCCCGGCGACTTCGTCATCATGCAGTTCGGGCACAACGACAACGGCGCGCTCAACGACAACTCACGAGCGCGCGGCACGATCAAAGGCACAGGTGAAGAGACCGAAGAGATTGACAACATCCTCACCAAGCAGCATGAGGTCGTGCATAGTTACGGTTGGTATTTGCGAAAGTTCATCCACGACGCGCGGGCAAAAGGCGCAACGCCTATCGTCTGCTCGCTCGTGCCGCGAAAAACCTGGAAGGACAATAAAATCGCACGCAACTCGGCGGACTACGCCGGATGGGCTGAGTCTGTGGCGAAATCTGAAAAGGTGTCGTTCGTTGATCTCAACGAGATTATCGCGGCGCGCTACGATCAAATGGGGATGGAAAAAGTCGAGGCGATGTTTGCCGACCCGCACACGCACACGAGTATGGCCGGAGCCGAATTAAACGCGGCCAGCGTCGTCGCGGGACTCAAGGCGCTCAAGAAAGACCCGCTCTCGCATTACTTCTCGGCGAAAGGCAAAGCGGTCGGCAAAGCGAAAGTTGGTCACAGCACTTAGGAACGTGATAGAGACGTTAATGCGGCGTCGCTTTCTCCGCGCCCAAGCCCGTATTGGCGCGGACGCTCAACTCCGTGAACTTGGCCTCCGCCGAAGGCTCGCGCCCGAACAGCGTCCCGATGACTGCGCCAAGAAAACCGAGAGGGATGCTGACGATGCCCGGATTCTCTAAGGGGAAAATCGGCGCAGCCTGAATCAAATGACGCGCCGCCCCGGTCACGCTTGGCGGGTCAATGGTCATAATGCTGGGGCTAATCAGAATCAACGCAATCGAAGCGAGCAGCCCCGTGCCCAATCCCGCGACTGCGCCCTTTGTGTTAAAGCGTCGCCAGAACAGAGACAAAACTATTACCGGCAGATTGGCCGACGCCGCGACCGCGAAGGCAAGCGCGACGAGGAACGCGACGTTGGCCGTCGGCCCCAGCACAATCGCGATCATAATGGCAATCGCGCCGACGACAAACGCAGTGATGCGCGCCACGCGGACTTCTTCGCCCGGCGCGCGCTCCGTCCCGCGATGAATGACGTTCGTCCAGAAGTCGTGCGCGAATGAAGTCGAGGCGCTGATGGTCAAGCCCGCCACCACCGCGAGAATCGTGGCAAAGGCAATCGCCGAGATGAAACCGAAGAAGACGTTCCCGGCAAGCGCCTGCGCGAGCAAAGGCGCGCTCATGTTAGTGCCGCCGTTTTTGGCGATGAAGTCGCGCCCGACGATGGTCGCTGCGCCGAAGCCGAGGAACGTCGTCATAATATAAAAGCACCCGATCAAAGCCATCGCCCAGACGACGCTCGTGCGCGCAGTCTTAGCATCGGGCACGGTGTAGAAGCGCACGAGAATGTGCGGCAAGCCTGCTGTGCCGAAGATTAAAGCGAGTCCGAGCGAGATTAAATCGAGCGCGCCGTATGGCGGTTTATAACGCAGACCCGGTTGCAGGAAATTCTGCGTCACGGTTGCGCCCGTCGCATCATGATAAGTGACGTGCGTAATCGCGTTGAAAAAATTGCTGAAGCTGAAATCAAAATGTCTTAGCACGAGGATGCTCAAGAGGAGCGTGCCTCCCATCAGCAAAATCGCTTTGATGATCTGCACCCATGTCGTCGCCAGCATCCCGCCGAAGACCACATAGACGATCATCAGCACGCCGACGCCGATGACGGCGGTGTGGTATGTGAGGCCGGAATCTTTGAGCAAGAGTGTGACGAGCGCGCCAGCGCCGACCATCTGCGCGATCATGTAAAAGGTGCTCACGGTGAGCGTGCTCAAAGCCGCCATCGCGCGCACGGGGCGCGGGTTGAGACGATAAGCCAACACGTCCGCCATCGTGTACTTGCCCGCGTTACGCAGTGGCTCGGCCACGATCAGCAGCACGGTCAGGTACGCCACCAGCCAGCCGACCGAATACATAAAACCGTCGTAGCCTTGAAATGCGATGATGCCCGCGATGCCTAAGAATGAAGCGGCGCTCATGTAGTCGCCCGCCACGGCGATGCCGTTCTGCCAGCCTTTGATGGAACGGCCAGCCGCAAAGTATGCGCTCGACCCGCTCGAACGCCGCGCCGCCCAGTAGGTGATGATCAGCGTGATACCGATGAAGATTAAAAACATCAGGAGTGAAGTTGACATCACGTTATTTCCCTCCCCGCAACGCGCGCCACTGCTCGATGATGTCGTGCGCCATCACGTCCCACTTCCCTGCCGCGCGCACGTAGAGGGCGGCGATAATCCACGCCATGAAAAACTGTGAGAGGGCGAACAGGTAGGCGAGATTGACGACGCCGAATATTTTTTGCGACATCATTTCCGGCGCGTAACCGACCAACGCCGGCAGGGCGAAATAATAGACGACGAAAAAGATCGTGGCCGGAATAATGAAACGTCGCTTGCTCGCCAGTAGTTGTTTGAACGACTCTAACGCCGCGACGCGCTCCCAGTCGGCAGCGTCAATCTCTTCGTCCGCCGTCCGCTCGTGCGCGGGCTTCTGCGTACTGCGTCCGAGCGGCGCAACATCGGTCTCGGCTCCGACTACGGGCGTGAGATCGCCGGGTTCCGGCTCCAACTGGACTCCACGCGGCATATCTTATTCTCCTGTTTTGTCTGATGGACTTACTTAAAGCGGACAGCCGGGTCATGCTCGCTCGTTAAAGTATCAGGGAGGTACGGCTCAATATAGATGTGATACGGCTCCGCGAGTATCTCAGCCCCATGTCGACCAAACACCGAAACAGTATGGTTTGGATTTGCCACACGCTATCACGCGGCAAATAGGTTGCACAACGTTAACCGGGCGAGTTAATGTACGCGCACCGCAGTCAGATTTTCCACGCTCACTCAAAGCGGGACAGAAAGAATTTTCACACGCAGAAACTTTCCGTCACCGATACATGAAGTCGTCATTCTAGCATTAAGGCAAGCGGTTAACTTGCTTCAAACATCCACGGAGATTGATGATGGCAAATATTCTTCGGCCACGATTCGTCTGTTACTTGATACTCATCACATTGCACGTTGGATTGCTCATCGGATTGCAACCTGAGTTTGCTATTCAAGCCGCCGTGCCCGCGAGTTCCCCGGCGCGCATCAACGCATCATTCGATAATGATTGGCGTTTTCTCAAAGCCGATGCGACGGGCGCGGAACAATCCAACTTCGATGACGCGGCGTGGCGCAAGTTGGACGTGCCGCACGATTGGAGCATTGAAGGGCCGTTCGATAAAGACAACCCGACGGGCGGCGCGGGCGGCTTTCTGCCCGCCGGCGTCGGTTGGTATCGCAAGCATTTCACGCTACCCGCAGACTATGCACACCGGCGTCGCGTCTTCATAGACTTCGACGGAGTGATGGCGAACAGCGACGTGTGGATCAATGGCTTTCATCTGGGGCAGCGGCCTTTCGGCTACATCAGCTTTCGCTATGAACTGACCGGCCATCTCAACTTCGGCAACGACAAGCCCAACGTGCTCGCCGTCCGCGCGGACAACTCGAACCAGCCCGCGTCGCGTTGGTACTCCGGCGCGGGCATCTACCGGCATGTGCGTCTGGTAGCGACCGACGCCGTCCACGTCGAACAGTGGGGCACGTTCGTCAGCACTCCGAAGGTCGCGGCAGAGCAGGCCACCGTTCACGTCGAAAGTTCTATCGTCAATCAATCGGACACGGCGCGCGCTGTCACGCTGCAAGTCAGCCTGCTCGCTCCCAACGGGCAAGTCGTCCAAACGGCTGAGACCAAAGCGCAGACAGTCGCGGCGGGGCAGACCGTCGCTTTCCGGCAAGACCTCGTCGTCAAGACGCCGCAGCGTTGGAGTCTTGAGCAACCGATGCTCTACACAGCGGTCACACGTGTGCGCGCGAATAACGCCACGCTTGACGATGAGCGCACGACGTTCGGCATCCGCGAATTCAAGTTCGACCCCGAGACGGGCTTCTGGCTCAATGGCCGCAACTTCAAACTCAAAGGCGTCTGCCTGCATCACGAAGCGAGCGCGTTCGGCGCGGCGGTTCCCTTGCGCGCTTGGGAGCGGCGGCTTGAGTTGCTCAAACAGTTCGGCGTCAACGCCATCCGCACGGCGCACAATCCGCCCTCGCCCGAATTTCTCGACCTCTGCGACCGCATGGGTTTCATCGTCATGGATGAGACGTTCGACTGCTGGACCGTCGCCAAGAATCCTTACGACTATCATCTCTATTTCAACGACTGGTCGCTCATAGATACGCGCGACACCGTGCGCCGCGACCGCAATCATCCGAGCATCGTCGTCTATAGCGCGGGCAATGAAATTCACGACACGCCGAAAGCCGAGTTGGCGAAAAAGATTCTCACTTCGCTCGTCGCCACCTTCCACGAGTACGACCCGACGCGCCCCGTCACGCAGGCGCTCTTCCGCCCCAACGTCAGCCACGACTACGAGGACGGACTCGCGGACATTCTCGACGTGGTCGGCCAGAACTATCGCGAGAACGAGATTCTCGCCGCGCATCAGCAAAAGCCGACGCGCAAAATTCTCGGCACGGAGAACGGACACGACCGCACGATCTGGCTGGCGCTGCGCGACCACGCGCCTTACGCCGGGCAGTTCTTATGGTGTGGAATTGATTATCTCGGTGAAGCGGCGCGCTGGCCGACCATCGGCAACAACGCGGGACTGTTCGACCGCACGGCGACGCCGCGCCCGCTCGCCTTCCAGAGACAGAGTTGGTGGAGCGCGCAGCCGATGGTTTATATCGCACGCCGCGTCGCGCCCACGCCGCTGTTGCCTACAGACCCCGGCTACTCGCCTGAACCTGAACGCCGCCCGCAGGTTTTGTTCTCCGACTGGACGCCGCGCGAGCAGTCGGCGCATGAAGAGAACGTGGAGATTTATAGCAACTGCGAGGGGGTGGAGCTTTTTCTCAACGGCAAGTCACTCGGCGTCAAACCGCGTCCGGGCGATGATGCGCCGCGCAACTGGAAAGTGCCTTTCGAGCCGGGCACGCTCAAAGCCGTCGGCACAAATGGAGGGCGCATCGTCGCCAACTACGAGCTACGCACCGCCGGCAAGCCCGCCAGGATTTTGCTTGCCACAGACCGCAATAAAATTACCCGCGCGTGGGATGATGTCGCTTACGTCACCGCCACCGTCGTTGATGAGCATGGCGTGTTGATTCCTGTCGCCAATGATTTAATCACTTTCAAAATCACAGGCTCCGGTCGTGTCGCCGCCGTTGATAGCGCGGACAATACGAGCCACGAACCTTTTCAAGCTTCCGCACGTCGCGCTTATCAAGGCCGCTGCTTCGCCATGCTCAAGGCCAACGCGCCGGCGGGACGCATCACCCTCGTGGCTTCGGCTCCCGGCTTAAGCGATGGCACGATCACCATCGCCGCCGCGCCCGCGTCGAAGCTCGCTAACAGCCGCTGACGGAAGTAGAGATATTGAATATGCACAGAACACATAAATCGCTCGCGCTGCTGCTGGCGACCGGGCTATTGCTGTTAACTAATATCACCGTCCTCGCTAAGAAGGCGGACTATTTCAACAACTGGCCGGCGGGCGCTTCGCCGCAAGAGGTCGGCAAGCGTGTGGCCGAGAGCTTCGCCGCGCGTAAGTTTGACATTGATCAGTTAGTCAAAGTAGGCGGTGAAGAAAAACCCAAAAGGCAGGTTGTGATCTACCCGGAGGTCTGCGCCTTATACGGCTCGCTGACCCTCGCGCAGTTGACGCACGATCAAGACCTCGACAGGCGACTCGTCAAAAAGTTCGATCAGTTTCTAACCCCGGAAGGCGCGAAGCACATCTCGCCGGAGGCGCACGTTGATTACCACGTCTTCGGCGTCGTCCCTTTGGAAATTTATTTGCAGACCAAAGAGCCGAAGTACCTCGAACTCGGTAAAGGTTTCGCCGACCGGCAGTGGGAGAAGACCACGCCCGACGGCATCACGGCGGAAGCGCGTTACTGGATTGACGACATGTACATGATCACCGCCGTCGAAGTGCAGGCTTATCGCGCGACGGGCGATGCCAAGTACATTGACCGTGCGGCGACGACGATGGCCGTCTATCTCGACAAGCTGCAACAACCCAACGGCCTGTTCTTTCACGCGCCTGATTCGCCGTTCTACTGGGGGCGAGGCAACGGCTGGGTGGCCGCAGGCATGGCCGAATTGCTCCGCTCGCTGCCCGCCAAGCATCCACGGCGCGCGCGAATTTTGGCGGGCTACAAACAGATGATGGCCGCGCTGCTGAAGTACCAGAATGAGGACGGACTGTGGCGACAACTGATAGACCATCCCGAAGCGTGGGCGGAGACTTCCGGCACAGGCATGTTCACTTTCGCGATGGTGACGGGCGTCAAGCAGGGCTGGCTCGATGCCAGGACTTACGGGCCGGCGGCGCGCAAAGCGTGGCTCGGTCTCGTCAAATATATTGACGGCGATGCACAGGTGCGCGAAGTCTGTGTTGGCACTAACAAGGCTTCGCAAGTCGCGGGCGGCGACCTGGCCGCGCAATTAAAATTCTATCTCACGCGCCCGCGTAACGTCGGCGACCTGCACGGCCAAGCGCCGATACTCTGGTCGGCCTCTGCGCTGTTGCGCTAGGTCGCGGCCTTTCATGTGCGTGAATCGTTCGATAAATTAGGAGACCAAGATGAAAACGACCAGACAGCTTTGCGTTATCGCCGTCGTCCTGTGCGCTTCAACCTTTTTCCTGTTCGCCGCACACGGCCAACGACAAGTCTCGCCGTCCAAGACCGTCGCGCCTGCCGGTGTCGCGGGCGTTTACGATGTGCGCGCGTTCGGTGCGCGTGGCGACGGCCAGACGCTCGACAGTCCGGCCATCAACCATGCCATCGAACAGGCGGCGGCGGCAGGCGGCGGCACTGTGCGCTTCCCCGCCGGGACTTACCTGTGCTTCTCGATTCGACTGAAAAGCAATATCACTTTGTACCTCGAACACGGGGCGACGATTCGCGCCGCCGACCCGCAAGAGTCGCACGGCAGCTATGACATGCCGGAGCCGAACGAGTGGGACATGTATCAGGACTTCGGCCATAGCCACTGGCAGAACAGTCTGATCTGGGGCATCGGTCTGGAGAATGTCGCCATCATCGGCCCCGGCCTGATTGATGGCACGAAGGGACTGACGCGCCGCGGCCCCGGCCCAAGACGACCCGCGCAAGCCGGCGACACGCCCGTCAGCATGGGCGGCGGACAGACGGGCACGCGCCCGCAGGCTCCGCTTGGCGAAGATGCCAGCGTCAAAGTCATGGATGGTTTAGGCAACAAGGCGATTGCCCTGAAACTTTGTCGCGGCGTTTTGCTGCGCGACTTCTCGATTTTGAACGGCGGTCATTTCTCGCTGCTCGCGACCGGCGTGGACAACCTCACGATTGACAATCTCAAGGTAGATACGAACCGCGACGGCTTCGACATAGACGCCTGCCGCAACGTCCGCATCTCGAATTGCAGCGTCAACACGCCGAACGATGACGGGATTGTGTTGAAAAGCTCTTACGGTCTCGGCTTCGCGCGCGCAACTGAAAACGTCACCATCTCGGACTGTCTCGTCAGCGGTTACGACATCGGCTCGATGCTCGACGGCACGTACAAGCGCAACGTCACCGCCGCACCGGATAACGACGGGCCGACCGGGCGGATCAAGTTCGGCACGGAGTCGAACGGCGGTTACAAGAACATCACGATCTCGAACATCGTCTTCGACCACTGTCGCGGCCTCGCGCTTGAAACTGTTGACGGCGGGCTGCTCGAAGACGTGACCATCACGAACATCACCATGCGCGACATCGTGACCGCGCCGATTTTTCTCCGCCTAGGGCGACGTATGCGCGCGCCTGCCGACACGCCCGTCGGTGCGCTGCGCCGCGTCCAGATTAGCAACGTCGTCGTCTATAACGCAGACCCGCGCTACGCCTCGATCATCGCCGGACTGCCCGGCCACTTAATCGAAGACGTGAAGTTGAGCAACATACGCATCTTCTATCGCGGCGGCGGCACAAAGGAACAGGCCGCGCTCCAACCGCCGGAGCGCGAGACGAATTATCCAGAGCCGTCCATGTTCGGCACGCTTCCCGCCTACGGCTTCTACATCCGCCACGCGAAAGGCATCGAGTTGAACAACATCGAGGTGAGCTACATGAGCGAAGAACTCCGCCCCGCGTTCGCCCTCGACGATGTGCAGGGCGTGGACTTCTTTCACGTCAACGCGCAGAAGACAAAAGACGTGCCCACCTTCTCTCTCAACAACGTGACGGACTTTACCGTGCGCCAGTCGCGACCTGTGGCGGACACGCACATTGACCGCGCCGAGCAAAAGACTTTTTAGTCGAAGCGTTGTCGCACGCGCTCGCGGGGCTGCTGCATAGATGCGAAGAATGAGGAGAGACGCAACATGTTGCCGACATCGTGCGGACGTTTAGTGGCGTTGACTTTAATTATTCTGACGGGCTGCCTGATGGCCGCGCCGCCTGTCTTTGCACAGGCGAAGATGTCAACGACGGGCAAGGACGGATTGCCCGCGTGGGTTACGCAAGTCGGCGCGCAGCACACGCCGCGCGGCAAACGAATCTTTGCGGCAAATGCTTACGGCGCGACCGGCGACGGCCAGACGAACTCGACCAAAGCTATCCAACGAGCGATTGACGTGTGCGCCGGAGCGGGCGGTGGCGTCGTCAACTTCAAACCCGGCAGCTATGTGACCGGCGCGCTCTTTCTCAAGAGCAACGTCAATCTGCAAATTGATGGGGGCGTGACGCTGCTCGGCAGTCAGGACGACGCGGACTATCCGTCCATCTCTACGCGCGTCGCCGGCATCGAGATGAAATGGCCTGCCGCGCTCATCAACGTCAACGACGCGCGTAACGTCAAGCTCTCCGGCGGCGGCACGATTGACGGTCGCGGTCAGAAATGGTGGGACAAGTATTGGGCTTTGCGGCGCGAGTACGAGCCGCGCGGCCTGCGTTGGGCTGCGGACTACGACGCCGAGCGCGTGCGCCTGCTGGTCATCTGGAAATCGGCGGACGTGACAATCGAGAATCTCAACTTGAAGCGCGCGGGCTTCTGGACGGTGCAGGTCGTCTATTCCGATCACGTCACAGTGGACGCGGTGAAGATCACCGACAACAAAGGCCCCAGCACCGACGGCGTTGACATTGACTCGTCGAGCTATGTCCTCGTCGAGCATTGCGACATAGACAACAACGACGACGACATCTGTCTGAAGTCCGGGCGCGACTCGGACGGGCTGCGCGTGGCGCGTCCCACCGAGTTCATCGTCGTCCGCAATAACATCTCACGACACGGCGGCGGCGTCCTCTCTTTCGGCAGCGAGACATCCGGCGGCATCCGCAAGGTAGTCGCCTACCAGAATCAAGGCATCGGCACGAGCGAAGGCATCCGCTTCAAATCCGCAAAGACGCGCGGCGGCTATATCGAAGACGTGCTCATCCGCGACCTCAAGCTGGAGAACGTGCCGCTGCCCTTCACCTTCACGCTGAACTGGAATCCGAGCTACAGCTACGCGACGATCCCGCCGGAGATGAAGAACGTCCCGGCGTACTGGCTCGTCCTCAACACACCGGTCACGCCGCCCGCGCGCGGCCTCTGCGCGATGCGTCACATCACCATTGAAAATGTGGAAGTCGTCGGGGCGAAACGCATCTTCACGGCGACCGGCCTCGCGGAGCAGACGATCAACAACGTGCAGTGGCGCAACATCACAGCGGCGGGACAGGAAGCAGGCTTCATCGAATACGCGCGCGATTGGACGATGGAGAACGTACGGATCAAAACGCCGGGCGGCGAACCCGTGAAAATTTCCAACAGCCAGAACGTGCCCGCGCCACAGTCGAGCAAGAATTAACCGCACACGCTTGCAAAGCCGCGTGCTGACAACTTGCCACTGCATTCTGATGCTGCCGCTTACAGATCGCGGACACAACGGAAACCGAGATTGTTCAAGCCGCTATCGGGCGTCGCATGACTGCGCGCGGCCACTCGATAGTTGGTGCAAAAGTTTTCGGCGCACATCCAAGAGCCGCCTCTCATTACGCGCTCCTTACTGACGGCGGGGCCGTCTGGATTAACGCGCGGCGACTGCACATAGTAATCGTCCGCGTACCAATCGGCGCACCACTCCCAGACGTTGCCGGCCATGTCGAACAGCCCGTAGCCGTTCGGCTGAAAACTCCCGACCGGCGCGCGCCCGACGAACCCATCCTCGCCCGTGTTGTGCGCCGGAAAGTATCCCTGCCACCAGTTCGCCACCGGCTTGCCGCCGGGACGCAACTCATTCCCCCAAGCATAACGCTGCCCCACCAGCCCGCCACGCGCGGCGTATTCCCATTCGGCCTCTGTCGGCAGACGCTTGCCAGCCCATTTAGCGTAAGCCGTCGCATCGCCCCACGATACTTGACAGACCGGCTCGACGGGACTTGCCGGCGCGGCGTCGGGGCCTTCGGGGTGTTGCCAGTCGGCTTCGGCTACATGTTCCCACGCGCCGGTCTTGAGATTGAAGACGCCCGACCAGCCGAATTGCTCCGCGTCCGTTTGATAATCTGTGGCTTTGACGAATTCAGCGAACGCGGCGACCGTCACCTCGTGCTCGTCCATCCAGAAAGAGTCGCTCAACACTTCATGCACCGGCGCTTCATAAGGCATCCCGTCATCCGCGCCCATCAAGAACGTCCCGCCCTTAATCATCACCATCCCGTTATGCTCAACATGAGAGACGCGCCCGTCTGCGGATACTGCAAGCGACGACGACTCACCCGACGTATGCGACGACGCGCTACTGTTATCCGCTGATGTTGCGTCATGCGATGCGGTGCGGCGCTGCTGGCAACTCTGCGCGACCAGCAGCAACGCGAGGGCGCAACCCGCGAAGCACAGTTGTCTGAAAATCTTGTTCGTCATACTTACAGCAGAATCAATTTGATGTTCGGCTAACCTGAGCGCATCCACATCATACTTTTGCTTGTCAGGACGACTGCGAACCTCGTATAACTGGCGAGCACACATCAACCATCAAAGGGAGAAACCATGAAGCCGTTCCGCCTTCGTCTCGCTTTAGCGGTTTGCTGCCTCGCGCTGCCGGCTTACAGCTTGCCCGCTCTGCCACCGGCCACGCCGGACGTGTCGGCTGCGCCCGTCAAGTACAACGTCCTGTTCATCGCCTCGGACGATCTGCGCCCGGAGTTGGGCAGCTACGGCAACCCGATCATCAAGACGCCGAACATTGACCGGCTCGCCGCGCGCGGCACACGCTTCGACCGCGCTTACGCGCAATTCCCGCTCTGCAACCCTTCGCGCTCGTCGCTGCTCAACGGTCGCTATCCGACGCAGACCGGAGTGATGGACAATAATACTTACTTCCGCGCGCAACACCCCGATTATGTCAGCCTGCCGCAGCACTTCAAAACGCACGGCTATGCGACTTTACGCACCGGCAAAATTTTTCACGGCGGCATTGACGACGAAGTCTCATGGACTGAAGGCGGCGAGCCGCCCGACCCCGCCATCACGGGACGCGCGCCCAGCAAACAGGCCGCCGGAGTCGAACGCGATGCTGACGAACCCGAAGGCGCGTCTGCTCCGCCGTCGCCACGCGCGACAACCGGCGGCGGGCATGGCTCGGCGTCCGACCGTATCGTGATGCTCGAAGGAGACGGCGAGACGCATGGCGACTACAAGACGGCCAGCCGCGCGATTCAATATTTGCAGAAGTACAAAGACCAGCCGTTCTTTCTCGCCGTCGGTTTCGTGAAACCGCACAGCCCTCCGACCGCGCCGAAAAAGTTTTTCGATCTCTACGACCCGGCGCAGATACCGCTCCCGCCTGACTTCGCCACGCACCCGTCTGCGCCGCCCGGTCTCCCTGAAATTTCTATCCCGCATCGCAACACTGATCTCTTTATCGGGCGCAACGCTTCACCGAAAGAGGCGCGCGAGATGATCCGCGCCTACTATGCCTCCACCAGCTTCGTGGACGCGCAGGTTGGCCGCGTGCTGGCGGAGCTTGACCGGCTCGGCTTGCGCGACAAGACCATCATCGTCTTCTGGGGCGATCACGGTTATCACCTCGGCGAGAAAGGCAAGTGGTCGAAGGCTTATTCACTTTATGAGATTGGCCTGCGCGTGCCTTTGATCATCGCCGTGCCCGGCGCGAAGGCGCAGGCCAGCAGCAGCGCGCGCACCGTCCAACTGCTCGACATGTACCCGACGCTCGCCGCGTTGTGCGGCCTGCCTCAACCGCAAGGCGTCGAGGGGCATAGTCTCGTCCCGTTGCTGCGTAAGCCGAACACGGCATGGAACCATCCGGCTTTTAGCGTCACGCTCTTTCAAGGCAAGCTCGGCAAATCCGTCCGCACCGAGCGTTGGCATTATGTCGAGTGGGATGAGGGGCGAGCCGGCGCGATGCTCTTCGAGCAACCCGACGATCCGCACGAGTTGAAGAATCTCGCCGCCGACCCGAAGTATGCGCGGACGGTGCAGGAGATGAAGCGTCTGCTGCGACAGTTGCCGGGGAGCGCTGCGCCCGCAGATGACAAGAGTAAAAACGGTGCGGGCGCAAAGTGACTTACGCCGCGCGGTTCAAGCAGTGAGCGGGCGACGATAAATATCCGCTTCTACCTGAGCCACAGCCAGCCCCGTCTCGCCGTTCACGAGCGGCTCGCGTTCATCCAGAATGGCTTGCACGAAGTCGGCGATGAGCGGCTGATGGATGTTCGGCGCGGGCGCGTGCGTTTCAAAGCGTTCGCCGTCACTCGACTTAATCTGCAACTTGCCTTCATTGAGCGACGCGACGTGGAGCGAGCCTTGACTGCCGTAGATGTCGAGCGTGTCCTGCGGCTCGTGCGCCGCGTGCGTGACGGTCAGTGTTGCCAACGTCCCACGCTCGAACTGAAAGATGCCGACGCCGGTGTCTTCCACCGCGCGCTCAAATAAAACTTTACGCAGCACGCTCTGCGTGTCTGTGATCTTCCCGCAGAGGTCTAGGAGAATTTCGATCCGGTGGCAGCCGAAGTCGAACATCGGGCCGCCGCCGGATTGTTCCTGTTCGAGCAGCCAGCGGCGCGGATGATCCGGCGGTGGATTGAACCACTCGAAGGCGTTAATCTGCGCGAGCACGACTTGGCCGATTGCGCCCGCTGCCAACAAGCCTTTGATGCGCGCGATGACCGGATAAAAATGGCGGTAATAGGCGACGCCCAACTTGACGTGATTGGCACGGCACGCCGCGATCATTCGCTCGCACTCGCGCACATCGAGCGCCATAGGTTTTTCGCACAGCACATGCTTGCCGGCCTCGGCGGCGGCGATGGTCTGCGCGGCGTGCAGATGCACCGGAGTCGCGATGTAAACTGCATCAAGCTCTTCGTCGGCGCACAGTTCCCGCCAGTCCTCGTGCCACTTCCGCGCGCCGAACTCTCTGGCGAACGCTTCGGCCTGTGCGAACTGCGCGCGGCTGACGGCCACAAGTTCGCAATCGGGTAAGGCGAGCAAAGCGGGCGCGATACGCTTGCGCGCGATGTCTCCGCAACCAATCAATCCCCACTTCACGGCCATCAATTTTATCCTCGTCGTTCGCAGTTTTTTTTACAACGCTTGAGCGACGACCGGCGGACGTGTCGCGCGTATCTCAATCGTCTTCGTGCCGAGCGTCGGATGCGTCGCGCTGAGACGAATGACGCCCGGCAATTCCTTCGTCTTGATCCAGACAGCCCCGACGCCGCCCGCGAGCGCGAACGGATTCTCGCCGATGATCTCGCCCGGCCCCGCAATCGTCAGCGCAATCGCGCTACCGGCAAACGGGCGTTGCGCGCCAAACTCATCAGTCACGCGCATGACGACGCGCGTGGCATCTATGCCGTCGGCGAACAGTTCGGTGTCATCCGGCTCGACGTGAAACAGCGCGTCCGCGCCTTTGCCTGAGAGCGTCTTGGTAATCACTTTACGCCCGCCGATGTAGCCCTCGATGCGTAGGTCGCCCCAGCCTTTGCGGAAGGCGGCGCGGAGATCGGTGACGAACGGCGGGTGCGGCAGGTGGCCGAAGTTTGTCCGGTCAGGCTCGACTTCTTCCAGAAGTTGATCGGCCAGATAAAATTTCAACCTCTCGCAGTTGGAGCAGACCATCGCGGTGCTGAAGCTTTCGTTGCGATCACCGCGCGCCCAGTGGAAGGCCGGCACGAGTACGATCTCCTCGCCTGGATCACATTGCGATTTGTAAAAGCCAGCCGCCGGTTTCGGGATGCGGAAGATGTCGCTGACGCCGTGATAACAAACGTGGTCGCCGGAACAGAAGTTCGCGTGCGTGTTGTAGTCGAAGGCGCACCAGCCGAGACCGCCCGCGTACTTGTCATCCGAGGCGAGTTGATTGTGGACGCGCGCGTGGCGCATCGTGTGTTCAGTGATGCGCTCGACGTTATCGTTCTGCTTTGTCGGGTAGATGTGCCCGACAAACTCCGTGTTCAGATAAAGCGGATGGTTCGGAGGACGAAGCGGAAAGCCGAAGTCGTTCATCGTGAAGACATCTTCCAGCCGCTCCGATTGATAGTTGTAACGCACGCCGCCCGTCTGTCGCGAGTCGTCGAGCGAGTGCGCCAGATTGTTCGTGCGGACGTAGAAATCGTGGTCGTCGTGCGACTCGTTGACGCGCGCTCCCCACAGGATAATCGCGGGATGGTTCCAGTCGCGACGGATCATCGTCTCGACGTACTGTACGGAGAGGTCTTTCCACGGCTGGTCGCCGATGTGTTGCCAGCCCGGTATCTCCTCGAAGACAAGCAGACCCAACTCGTCGCAGGCGTCGAGGAAATGCGGCGACTGCGGATAGTGCGACGTGCGGACGATGTTGCACTTGAGTTCGCGCTTGAGCAGCCACGCATCGCGGCGTTGGACGCGCGCGGGCATCGCCTGTCCCACGAACGGAAATGTCTGATGGCGATTGAGGCCGCGCAGCTTGATGTGCTTCCCGTTTAGATGGAAACCTTCGGGCGTGAAGCGCGCCTCGCGGAAACCGATGCGCGTGTCGAAGTGATCGAGGAGTTCCGCGCCCGCATATAGTTGCGCGCGCACTTGATACAGCTTGGGTTTATCTAAATCCCAAAGCTCGACCGCACCCAGATTGGTCAGCGTCACGTCGTAGTGCGGCGACGAATCGGCGGGCGACAATTCGCGACTCGCGGTGGCGACGAGACGCTCGCCGTCGCGCAGTTCAATTGTCAGCTTGAGCGGCGGCATCGTCGTGGTGGGCTTCGCGCTCTGGCCGTTGAGGTAACAGCGCACGTCAACCCGCCGGTCAGCGCCGAGCACTGCGACGGGCTTGGCGAAGATGTTTTCGATGAACGTGCCAGAGACGACGCGCAACGCCACGTCGCGATAGATGCCGCCGAAGGTCAGGTAATCAATGTCGCCGCCGAAGGGCGGGATGTCCGCGCGCTCCGTTGAATCAACTTCGACGGCCAGCACGTTATCGCCTTTCCAGTTGACGTGCGAGGTCAACTCGAAAGAGAAAGGCGTGTAGCCGCCGCGATAGTCGCCGAGCCGTTGCCCGTTGAGATGGACAGTCGCCGCCGTCATCACGCCGCTGAAGTCAACGAAGACACGTTGGCCGCGCAACTCCGCCGGCAGTTTGAAGTGACGCCGGTAGCGTGAGATGAATTGAAACGACTTATCCTCGAAGCCGTGCCATGGCAGACGCCGGTTCGTGTGCGGGATCGTGACCCGCTCGAAGCGGCTGTCATCGAACGCGGGGCTGGCCGAGTCGGGCGCGACGCTGTCGCTGTAAAGCCATTTGTGATTGAGCGGGAAGATGCGCCGCTGCGAGTTGCTGGCCGCGCCCTGCACGGCGGCTTGGGCGCGCAGTTCCGGCAAGAGGGCGAGACCGGCGAGTCCCGCGCCGCTCGCTTGCAAGAAGGCTCGCCGGTTGAGTTGCTTATCGTCAGTTGATCGCATCGAACTCCTCCACTTTAATGTGCGGGCATGGATGGCTGCGCCTACGCATTGAGGAAGCCGTGTTGTCGTAACCAGTCGGCGCAATGCCCCGGCCATGTCGCCAGTATCAAATCCTTCGTGCCGAGGCCGAACCCGTGCGCGCCGCGCTCGTAGAGATGCAACTCGAAGGGCACACCGGCTTTGCGTAGCGCGGCGACAAAGAGCAGGCTGTTTTCTACCGGGACAGTGGCATCGTTCGCGGTATGCACGAGAAAGGTCGGCGGTGTCTCTTTCGTGACATGCTCTTCGTTCGAGAGCAGGGCGACGAGTTCCGCACTCGGCGCATCGCCAAGCAGATTCTTTTTTGAACCGGCGTGCCCCTGCTCTCTCATCGTGATGACCGGATAAATCAGGATCATCAGATTCGGTCTTGAACTCACACGCTCAATGACATCGGTCGCATCAAGTTTGCCCGCATCGAAATGCGTGCCGGCGGTCGCCGCAAGATGGCCGCCGGCAGAAAAACCGAGAATGCCTATCCTGTCAGGATCAAGCCCCCACTCTTTCGCGCGTGAGCGCACAGTGCGAATGGCGCGCGCCGCGTCTTGCAGCGGAGCCGGATGATGATAGCGCGGGCCGAGCCGGTACTTGAGCACGAAGGCCGTGATGCCGATGGAGTTGAGCCACTCGGCGACGGGTCGCCCCTCATGCTCCGCCAGATGCGTGTAGCCTCCGCCGGGACAGACGATGATGGCCGCGCCGGTCGCTTTCTCTTTCGGCGGCAGGAAGGGCGTCAGCGTCGGGATGTCAACAGGCTCATGCCCCTGCGCGCCCGGCGCGTCTGACGGCCAGAGCGCAAACGCTTGTTCGGGCGCGCGTTCTTGCGCGAGCGCAACGGACGCGCAGATAACGAAGCTACTCATCAGTAGAAACGAGGACAGACACGCTTGCATGAATGTTTTGCTCATCACATATCACCCGGCGTCCGCTGGGCTGGCGCGCTCACTGAGCTTTCTTCACTTCGACGGCGAAGACGTGCGTCGCGCCGAACATGTTCGAGCGGAAGACGATCCATTTCATGTCCGGCGTAAACGTCACGTTCGGCTCAAGGCTGTAGTCGTGCTTCGAGAGATTGACTAATTTCTCCGACTTGAAATAACCCGCTTGGATGAGGTCTTTGGAATTAGCCAGTTGATTATTCGTGCGGTCGGGCACGAGGTCAGGATGGAACAGGTAAATCCATTGCCCGTTGCCCGGCGCAGCGACACTGCTGGGGCCGCCGCCGTCACCTGCGAAGAGTTGGCTGTCGGGCGAGACGTTGTAATGCACAGACCATTCGGGGCGTTGCAGGTGATACCAGGTTCTCTTGCCCGTCGCGATTTCATAACCGCCCAGCCAGAACACTTCACTGCGCGGCGTTTGCAAGTCGTACCAGATCATCTTGCCATCGCCGCTGAAAAACTCGTGTCCTTCGATTTCCATGTTGATGGTGCGGTGGTGAATCTGCGTCAGCGCGCTGCCGTCGGTGCGAATGATCCATGTACGATCAACTTTGTGCCAGGGGCCTTCGTGGCAGAACATCAGGAGCGTCGGATCGGCGGGCGAAAATTGAAGGTGGTTGAGCCAGTCGGTGCTTCGCAGAATCGTCTTCATCTCGCCCGTCTTGATATTCAGGATAAACAACTGCATCGGCAAGTGCGCGGCCAGACGCCGCTCCATCATGTCGCCTTTACCCGGATAGCTGTCGCGTCCCGGCTGCGGACGCTGTGGAGATGCGTTCGCAGTTGAAGACGTGTCGGGTGTCGGTGCGGCCTGCGCTGGCGGCGGACTGCCCGGCACGTTGCCTTCCGTGATCGTGCCCGCGAGCAGCGTTTCATCCGAATTGACGCTGGCGACGGAGCCATGCTCCGGCAATTTAGCGATCTCGCGTGTGGCTTTCGTGTTGAGGTCAACGGCGTACACGACGCCCATCTTGGCGTAGTAAGCCTGCCCGGTTTTTCTGCCGGTCATAATGAGATTGACCCGCCCCTCGACGACTTTTTCAATCGCGTGCGTCTTGAGATTAACTGTGGACAATCCGGTGGGCGTCGTGATGATTAACTTTTCTCCATCCGGCGTGTAACCGTTTTGATGGAAGTAGAGACTCTGGCTGCCCGGCTCGTCGGACAGGCGTATGACACGGTGGCCTGTGTCGGGGTCAACCCACTCGCGCGGCGGCTCTTGTTTTTGCGCCTGCGCGGTGGTTAAGAATAAAGGTATCAGCGCCAGAATTTTGTAGAGCTTCATGATTTTTCGCACCTCATCTTTTTCAACGAGCGGGTCGTTGGCTTGACGGACATGTAGATATTTTTTTCGTGCGTTGCGATACGATCAGAACTAAGAAGGGCGGTGGCCTGTGAGCCGACCGCCCTTCTTAGCGTTGTACGTTGTCAGTGCGGAACTGGCAGATGTCCTCTCCCGTTTAGAAGAAGATTCTAAGACCGAACTGGATATAGCGCGGGTTCGACGCCGAGCTATTGCCGGTCAGCGTGCCGAAATTCTGATCATAGTTCTGCCGGATACGATAGAGCTTGTATTGATCCAGCTTGGTGATGTCGAACGAGAGCGGGTTACGTGTCGCGAAGCCCTGCGGCAATGCGACGTGGAAGAAGTCCAGCGGCAAACCGCCAGTTCCCGCGCCGAGCGCGCCGGTCTGACGTGTGGAATTGACGTTCGCCCTGATCGCCGCGAGTTGAGCCGCGCCCGCCGTAGTGGTTGACAACGGCTGGTTGTTGAACGTCGCCCATGTATTGTATTCCGCTGCGGTGATCGGTTGAGCGACGCCGCTCACAAGCTCGGTGGTGATTTCAGTCGGGAAAGTGCCCAGACCGAAAGGCGTATTGCCTGTGTTGTTGTAGCGGAAGTTAGGGTGGTTGAAGGCATTGATCAAGTCCATCCTGAAGTTGATGCGCCGCCGTCCATCCTTGCCGCCGAGGAACGGCCACTTGAAGTCTTTCGAGAGAGAAAAGTCGAAGTACTCCTGCCGGGGCGGACGAATATCAAGCGTGCGCGGGGCATTGCCGAGCGTGCCCTTGACGGGACGCATGAACGCGGCTGGATTGATGTAGGGTTCGCAGCCCGTTGGCGGCGCAGAACTCCCGACCGGGCAATCGCGCTTCCACAGAGGATTCCTGAGCGGCACGCCCGGCACGATGTCCGGCCTGACGATGCGGTTGAAATTAACGCCCGCCAGTTTGTTCGGGTCAGTGATAAACGGCAAGAACGGCGTGCCTCCCGGCAGACGCACCACGCCGGAGACGCTCCAGTTTCCGAGTATCGCATCCACGACCTTCGGAGCGTTGGAGAGGAACTCGCGCCTGCGTCCAAGCGGCACGTCCCAGAGAAAGGTCGAACTGAAGTTGTTCTTGATGTCGTAGGTCGAGATGGAGCGATCCGAAATCAACGGCGCGCCCAACGAGACTTGCCCGCGAGCCTGTCCGGTCGAGAGCACGCGCGTATCCGGGCTGGCGTCCGACGCGGTGTCAATGCCCTTGCCATAGGTGTAGTTCGCAGTGATCGTCAGGCCGCGATTGACACGGCGGCGGATGTCTATGTAACCCGCATGGCGAATGCTGCTGGCCGAAGGATCGAAGTACTTGTTGAGCGGGTCGAAGCCGAGATACGTGGACAGCGCAGCGGCGCGACTAAAGGTAATCACGGAATTTGATAGGTTCGTGCGCCCCAGCGGGTCGGCGATAGTTCCGGTCACGTCAATCCCCTGCGACTCCAGCGCGTCAATCTGGCTGACGTTGTGCCCGTTGATGTTGACTTGCGGCAGGAACAGATGCGTGCCCTTGTTGCCGACGTAAGCAATCTCGATGCTGGTGTTCTTGAAGGGTTGAAATTGCAAAGCCAAGTCCCAGTTCGTGGTGTACGGAACCTTGCCGGAAGCGTTCGTGTTATCGCTGGCGAAGGCGACCAGTCCGAGGCTTTTAGCGAAGACCAACCCGTTCGAGTCAATACCCAGAATCGAGCTGAGTGTGCCGCCGGTGCCCTGCAACGGCGCGTTGTCCGACAAACGAATGGGCAGGTTCGGATTCGCCGTGCCGGTCGAGGTGGTGGCGAGCGTGCTGGCGGTCACAAAACCACCGAAATCTGGATTCGGGGAGCGATTGTTGCCGGTCAGCGTAGCGTGCGAAATGCCGAAGCCGCCGCGAATGACCAGCGCTCTCTTCTCCAACTCCAGACCAAATATTCTACGCTTCGGGCTATAGGCGAAGCCGAAGCGCGGCTCGAAGCCCTTATAGTCAACCGGCGTGATGTACTTCGAGCGTCCACCCATCCCTGAAAAAGCAAATGGAGGGACAACCACTGAAGTCGGCACAAAATCAGGAATCGCAGCCGTCGCTGCTACGCCTAAATTCGTCGCTAAGGCGCGACGCTGCACGTCGGTCAGCGTCGTGGTCTGAGCTAAATCAGGCCGGAACACGCCTTGTAGATTGTGCTTCTCGACGCGCGGATACTGGAGCGAGTAGCGGAAGCCGAGATTGAGTGTCAGATTCGGGCGCACCTTCCAGTCGTTCTGTGCGAACACCGCGCCACTCTTCCAACGGTAGTCATAGTCGAGCAAGATCGGACGGACATCCACCGCGTTCGGCACGCCGATCAGCAAGCTGGCAAATTCGTTACCGCCATTGGTAATGGTGGTCGAGCGGTTGCTGCTGGTATTGACGACGCGGAACGAAGGCCTGCCGCCGGAGGCAGCGAAGAAGGGCGTGACGGTCAGCCGTGCATCACTCAGATCAGCGCCAAACTTCCAGGTCTTATTCCCGCGCGTATAATACAAAATGTCGTTGATGTTGTAACGCTGCTCGACGTTGAAGTTATTGGTCGAGCCGCCCGCGCCGATGTCGGCGTTCGTGTAAGTGCTGCCATCCTGCGTCAGTAAGAACAACGGAATGCCGCCCTGCGTGAGGTGAGGCAGTCCGAGTTCTCCGGCCAAACTCCGCCCGGTTTTAATTGAGAACTCCGGCGAAAAGTCTTCGCTGAAGTTTCCGCGCGTATAGTTGAGCCGCAGATCGTTGACGATGGTGGGAGTGATAATGTTGTTGAAGGCTAACAAGAACTGTCGCGCGTCGCTATAGACGCCGGTGTTGCCGTTAACATCGCCGCCCGCGCCTCTGATGGCGATGGCGGGCGTGACCGTGTAGCGAAAGTTAGCCTTCGCGCTGTCCGTGAAGTTGTGGTCGAGACGCAGAGTGTAGCGCGTCTCGTTCTGCTGGACGGAACGTTGCAGGAAATAGTTTCTGACAACTCCCGAATCGAGAAAATAGTTCCCGGCATCCGGCTCCAACGCCAGCACCTTCTGCCCGATTGGGTCAATGAAGGCCTGCGGAATAATATTCAACGCTGGGTTCGGCGTGGCATTGGTGGCGGTAGTACATTGCGGCGTCTGGATGGTTGCGCCGTTGTACACCTGGTTAACCAGAATTCTTCGCGGATCGTTGAACTGGCAATACTGATTACCCGTCGCCAGCGCAATTGGAACTAACTGATTATTAACCAGCACGAACTGTTGATAAATGTTCGCATTGCCGTTAGAGGTCTGGCCGAACTGCGCGGCGACAGACGCCGGGAGAATGCCGCTGGCCGTGCGAACGAGGTTGTTGAAATTGCCTGTGCGTTCAGCCGCGCTTGGTACGAGCGCCGACGCTTGCACGAAGTCCGTCCGCCAGCGCGGCTCGTAGGCGAAAAAGAAGAAGGAGCGATTCTTTCCGTTGTAGAAAGACTTGCCGCCCTCGCCGAACTTCGGAAGGAAGATAGGCCCGCCGAAAGTAACCGACACTTGATTGGATCGCAGATTGTTGAGAGGGCGTTGCGCTGTGCTGGTTGTGAACTGCGTCGCGTTGAATTTCGGATTGCGCGTGTACCAGAGCGCGATGCCATTAAAGTTGTTAGTGCCGGACTTGGTGGTCGCATTGATTGTGCCGCCGCCGGTGTTCCCGAATTCGGCTGAGTACGCGGAAGTCTGCACAGTGAACTCCTGCACGGTCTCCGGCGTGAAGCTCACCACCGAGCGCGCGATGCCGACGCCCGTGTTATTGACGCCGTCGGCCAGAATAGAAGTGCTGCCTGAACGACCTCCATTCACATTCAGGTTAAAACCGGGAACCGGCTGATCCGCGCTGACGCCCGGGTCTTCGCTGCCGGCGTCGCCCGAAACGTTCGGGACTGTCAACGCCAGGTCGAGCACGCTCCGGTTGTTCAGCGGCAAGTCGCGCAACTGTCGCTCGGTGACGGTGGTGCTGACAGTGCCTGACTCTGTGTTGATGAGCGGCGCGTCGGAATTAACCGTCACCTCTTCACCCACCTCGCCGGGCACGAGCAACACGTCGGTTGTAGTAGTGACCGCCGTATCCACCTTGACGTTCTCTACCAAAGCCTTCTTGAAGCCCTTCGCTTCCACCGTCACGCTGTAGATGACCGGGTCGAGCGAAGACACAGAGAACCCGCCCGATTCAGTCGTGCTGATCGTCTGTTTCTGGTTGGTGCCGAGATTGGTAATGACCACGGTCGCGCCCGCAACGGCTGCGCCGTTCTGATCCGTCACCGTCCCGCTGATGCCACCCTTATTTGTCTGCCCGACGGCAACAACAGCGCAGATCAACATTGCCGCAAGAATTCGCATCATTCGCATTATCTTTCTTCCTCTCTTCAGGTAAGTTAATCGGTTAGGTAAGGCTGAAGGCCTTCCGGTTTTAAGGTTAGGGCGCAGGACTCAAGCGAGCTAACAGCGCGCTGGGGGTTCAAGCGCCAATGTGAAAAATGTGTTTGCTTTCGCAGATGTGATCTGATACCTGCATTCGACGGGCAGGAAACGATTCACTGGTTGAGCACTATCGAGGCGTACCTCAACGGCATACACAGCTTCAATGGCTAAAGGACATTTGGATTAAAGCCTATCGAATGAAGGCGTCTTAAGCTCTGATCATGCGCTGGTTAACCGACAGGTAAAGCGGTTAACTCGTAGCTTAAGAAGTTACTCAAGGCAATACAACGGTTGCGGTGAATTTATCTGCTAGTCTAATGCAACTGGAGTAATGCTTGAGCTTGGCCGGGAAAACAACTCTAAGATGGCTCATAATTTTCAGGCAAATGTTATGCCCTTTGTTACTGCCTATGAGATGCCAAGTAAATATTTGAGTTCAGCGCCGCTGAGGCTGAATTCAAACGAATATTTCATCCAAAAAGATGTAGATATCCAAAAAATTCAAGGATAAACCTACACCTCTCAGCAGAGCTTACGGCCTCCGATTGGCGTTACCATCGGCGATTAATTGTACGGGGCCCCAAAGTCCGGCGGGGACTGGTTGCACTTTGTTCATGTCCTGCGCCTGGAAGCGCTCGCCATAGCGCTGGTTCAAGAGCCTGTAATCGGGAGGTCGCTGCCCCGCCATTTGATTGATCGCGAGGTTAGCCACGACGATACGGATATGGTTCTCGCCGGGGTGCAGCAAGCCGGTCACGTCGAGCGCATACGGCGGACACCAGACTGCGCCCGCTCGCCGCTCGTTGACATAGACGATGGCGGCTTCCCTGATCGGCGCGTCGAGCCATGTCTGTATCCCTGACCTGAGCGGCTGTTCCGGCACAGGCTGACCCTGCCCGAAATCAAGCCGCACCGCCAGCCCGTTTTGCAGCATACTCTGAGGCACGGTCACATCCTTTTCGTAAGTCGCTTGACCTGAGAAGTACTTTGTCGCCTCGTCCTCTGTCCATGAGCGCAGATGCTCCATCAGCACTGGCTTGCCGCTTTGTCCGAACGTCACTTGCCAATTCGTGCTCAAATCAATCGGTGTTGGAGCGGTCGCGACACTACGCGACTGCAGCGACTGCGGCGGCAGCGTGCGCTTCGTGAAAACCACCACGCGCGATTCGTATGGCTCAAGCGCGAGCGCGAGCGTCGTGCCGCCGGTCGGTCTGGCTTGCACTTCAGCCGGCGCGGTCTGCCCCGTGAAAGGATTCCACCATTCCGGCTGCATCGCCTCGACCCTGAACGTAGCGTTGACGTTCTGTCTCGCGTTGGATGTGTTAGCGACAAAATAAATTTCAGCATCACTGGTGTGACGGTGGATGAAACCGATGGACGGCACGGCGGGCGCGAGCGCCATGTCGGGACGCAGCAGGCCCGTTAGAGTGCTGCCGAGTTGCTGGTTTTCATTCTCAACAAAATGTGCCGGAGCAGTCGCACCGGCGAACAGGCGATGGGAAATTTCGTCAATCTCTTTTTGCTCCGCATCAGTCGCCAAAAAACCCGGCGCAAGCGCGGGCAGACGCCGTGTGGCGATGAGCACGCCGCCGCCGCGCACGAACTCATCGAGCTTCCGCAGAGTTTCGAGCGGGATACGCTCAACGCCGGGCAGCACGACAACGCGATATTTATTCCCGCCCAAAACTAACTCACCTTTTTCAACGCGCCCGACTTTCATCAATGCGTCATCATCAAAGAAGTCGAGATCGTATCCCGCTTCCAACACTCTGCCGATGACATCCGGCCCGATCAATTCACGCAGACTCTCGATCATGTGCGTGTGCCCGGCGGTGAAACCCGCCCACGCATCGCTGTTGGGCAGATAGAGGGCGACATCGTTAGCGGGCTGCCCCTGACGCAACAGGAAGCTCATGCGTTGCAGGTAAAGCGCAACGTCCGGCATGACGCTCCACCAAGGATTCTTTTCGTCGAAGACGGCTGATGCGTAAAACCGCCATCCCGGATACTCGACGCTCGGCGGCGTGTAAGGCCAGCCGTGCCCGATTAATTGATTGACGCCGATGAGAAAATGCAGATCGGCCTCGGCCTTCATGTCGAGCGGGGTCGCGCGAAAGACAGGCGAGTGCAGCCACGTCCACGTCTCCGAAGATGTCACTTGATGCCCGTACAGGTGATTGGCTGAAGAAGCCCAGCGCGATGCGCGCAGAGTCTTCCACTGCGGGCCTTCCCCTTCGGACAGATCAACATTCGCGCTGCTCGAAAGCGTCGCCGCCGGCACGCCGTAAGCCTGCACGCGAAGCAGAGAGTGATTGCGCCGCGTCCAATCGTGCAACGGTGCGAGGAAATGCTCGTTGAGCAGTTCCGTCATGGTCTGTCCCCAATCGTGCCGGACGGCGGCGGTCTTCGGCCCCATGTCCGTCACGAGTGCGGGCAGGTAAGGCTTCAGATCGTAGCCGCGTCTCTGTTTGAACTCCTCCAGAAAGTCGCTTGTCCAATCTTGATTATAAACCTCCAGACTATCGCAAAAGATGTTGGTAGGCCGCTGCTCGGAGCCGAACGCTTGCATCAAACGGTCGCCGACCTTTTGCAGATAGTTGTCCGTCGCGGCGCGGTCGAGATGGTCGAGCACGAAGCCTTCCGCGCCGATGGCGGGACGTTTGACCATCATGCCCGTCCGGCTCGAGATGAAGAAGAACACTTCATGCGCGCCAGTGAGATCAGCGGGGAGTTGCACCGCGCCATCCGTCGTGTCTGTGATTTCGCGGAGACTGTCGGCGGCGATGCCCTGCCCTTGCGGCCTCGCCAGAAAGATAGCGATTAACTTTTCGCCCGCGCTGATGTTGGGGAGGGGCACGCGCCGCATGTTTGCTTCAACCTTGACGCGCTCTGTGCGGAGCATCCCCGCCGCCTGCGTCACGGGCACTTGCGGCCCGCCGAAAGGCCAACCGCTGCCGAGCGTCAAGTCCATGCGTAAGCCCAACTCGCGCGTCTTGGCGGATACGAAGCGAAGAGAGTCGAGATACTCGTCCGAGAGGAAAGGAAAATTCTTAATGCCTTTTTCCGGATCATCGAGCGAGAGCGCGTAAACGGGCTGTACTTCGACGCCGCCGATGCCGCCCGCCTTCATCACGCGCAACTCGCGTTCGAGTTCCGGCTTCGTCACCGCCGGCCCGAACCACCACCAGCGCATCATAATCCGCGCGTCGTCCGGCGGATGCGCGAACGAGCGTTGGAGATCATCAAGCTTGATGGCTTGCGCGGGTACATACTGCTGCGCGCCGCTCACCAAGACGATGAGCAACGCCGCCGCTAACACTCTTGCGCGATGAATCGGAATGGGTTTCATAGAATTTCTCTGGCGAATTATCGTCGCCTTGCGTTTTATCAATGCGTTTTATCAATCTGCGAATCCACTCGCCGAAGCTATGGCAATGCCAGCAACTTCGTCAGGACTGATGGCGAGACACGAAACACCGTGCCGTGTCTCGCTCCGGCGGGCATCTGTATTTGCGCGGAGATGTCTTCCCAATGCTGCATGTCGGTGGACGCGACCGCGCCGTAGTGATGCTGCGTGTACTTATCGAAATAGACGACCCATCTGCGCCCGATCTTGATCGCCGACGGCCCTTCCGCCCAGTAGTCGCCGGTGATCGGCACAGACGCCGTCCCGTATGGCCCTTGCGCGCGACGGCTGACGGCGAAGCGCAGATACTTGTGCGCGACAGGTTTGCGCGTCTCGTCTTTGCAGAACATGATGAAGCGTCGCCCGTCTTTGACAAGCGTGGCGTCAATCACGTTGAAGCCGGGATCGTAGAACAGGCGCGTCGGCGTGAAGGTCTGAAAATCTCGCGTCGTCGTCAGATAGATACGATGGTTGAGGCCGTTGTCGCCGGTGTCGTCCGTCGCGGGGAAGCGACCTGGAATCGTCGTTGACCAGAACAGCAAGTACTCTTTTTTGTCCGCGTCATAAAAGGTCTCCGGCGCCCAGACGTTACGCACGTTCGACTCTGTGGTCAGCGGCGTGATGGCTTGCTGCGTTGACCAGTGGATTAAATCCTGCGAGGTGGCGTAACCGAGCACCGGCTCAGACCAGGAGCTTGTCCACACCATGCGGAACAATCCGTCCGTCCCTAAAGCGATGTGCGGATCGCGCATCAGCTTATCTTTGCCGACGGTCGGGCGCAGCAGCGAGTTGTCATTGTTAAGCGTGCGCCACGTCAGCCCGTCGTAACTGTAAGCCAGATGCAATCCGTCTTCGCCGTTACCTTTGAAGTAAGAGAAGAGATAAGCCGCGCCGGACTTTTGTGCGCCATCATGGTCATCACGCGCATGGACATTGCCAGGACGTTGCTGACCTGTCGCAGCCATGCACAGAGACAGGAGCGATAGTGCGGCAGATAAAATTGTGCGCCGTGCGAATCTCATCATTGTTCCATCGTGTCGGAAGAGCGCGTTAAGTTTTCCGTGCATCCCTCAATCCAGATGAAAGACCTCATCCAATTCAAGCGAGACGGGACTATCGTCCGCGTTCGTCAGCATCAAATCTTTCATCGCCGCCCACCAACGCCGGCACGCTTCCGTCCCCGCGATCTGTTGCCACGCCTCCTCCGACTCGATCTCGACGTAGGCGAACAGTTCATCCCTCTCGCGCTCAAGAAAGATCGAATAGTTGTGGACGCCGTGCTGTCGCAGAACGTCCAGCAACTCCGGCCAGATGGGGTTGTGCCGCCGCTCGTACTCAACCTGACAATCCGGCTTGAGCGTCATGCGAAAGGCTTTCCGTTTCACCTTTATCTTTCCTCCACAACATCGGCTGTTCAGAAATTAAAGTTGTCAATGTTGCTCTTGTTGAAGATGAAGGGCGCGCCGAGTCTGACCTCCGAGCCGACCACTTCGAGCTTGCCCAGACGACCCGCGCTCAGTTCTTTGTCGCCGGATTTGAGGCCGCCCGTACTCAGCGCGTTCGCGGCATAGACGGTCAGGTAACCGAGATCGCCCGTATTCCACAGCACGATGTTATCAATCACGCCTTCCTTGATGTATGGCTTGCACATGTTCGGAAGCGACAGCCCTGTGACCTTCACGTCCGCGCGTCCCGACTGCTTGACCGCCTCTGCCGCACCGGGCACGGCGGGCGCGGCAATCGCCATGATTAGCTTCACGTTCGGATAGACCTTCAACACCGTCTGCGTCTCGGAGAAAGCGCGGTCGCGGTCGCCCTCGCTCGGTTGAATCGCGACGAGCTTCATGTCTGGATACTTCTGCGCCAGACGCTCTTTGATAAATTTAATCCAGTCGTTCTGGTTGGCGGCGCTCAAAGAAGCGGTGATGATCGCGAAGTCGCCTTTGCCGTTAAGGATTCTCGCCGCCTCATCGGTCAGCGTGTAGCCGATGCCCTGCGGCGTGGCCTGATTGATGAAGTAGTCGCGCGCGTCCTGTTCCGCATCGGCATCCCAGGTGACGACCTTGATGCCCTTCTCTTTCGCCTTGCGGAGCACGGTCGAGATGCCGACCTTGTTCTCGACGCTCACCGCAATCGCATCCACGCCGCGCGTGATCCACGCCTCGACGACTTCGTTCTGCTTCGCCGGGTCGAGATCGGTCGGGCCGTCCCATAGCAACTCCACGCCCAACTCTTTCGCCGCTTCGTCCGCGCCCGCCTTGCAACTGATGAAGTACGGATCGCCCTTCGCCTTCGGCATCAGCGCGATGACGGGCTTGTGCCCGTTCGCCGTCTTCGCTGTCGCGGGTGCGTTCTGTGTGCCCGGCGCAGTCGTCCCCGTGCCTTGCTGTCGCAGCGAACTCACCAGCATCCAGTTGCTGCCGGCGACGACCAATGCGCCGAGCAGAATCACTGCACTCAAGATCGCGACCTGTGAATTTTTCACTTCCATTTCCTCCGCAATAATCTGCCCGCGCGGTTGCGACCGCGCGCGCGTCGAGAGACGATCCAACAATATCGTCACGACCAGGAGCGCGCCCGTGAGTATCCCCGCCAGTTCCGCCGGCTGCGCGCTCAGACGCAATCCATTTTGCAAAATCACGATGCCGAAGAGTCCGAGCACCGTGCCGAGCGTCGTGCCGCGCCCGCCGAAAATTGATGCGCCGCCGAGCACAACCGCCGTGATCGCCATTAACTCGTAGCCCGTGCCCGCATCCGATTTCGCCTGCCCCAGATGCGCGACGTAGATGATCGCCGCGAGGCTCGCCGCGAGTCCCGACAGCACATAGACGAAACCGAGACGTCGCGCGACGGGAATGCCCGCGTACCGCGCTCCCTCGCTCGAATAGCCGATGGCGTAGAGGCTGCGCCCGTAGCTCGTGCGATGCAGCCACCACCAGCAGGCGGCGATGGCCGCGAGCAGGATGAACAACTGCGGCGGGACGAGTCCGCCGACATAGCCTTGTCCCCAGAACAGGAACTGCGGCGAGAACCCCGAATAGTTTTCGATGCCGCGCGTCAATCCTTCGGCGATGCCGCGAAAGAGCGAGAACGTGCCGAGCGTGACGATGAGCGGCGGAAACTTCAGCCGTGTGATCATCAGCGCGTTGAGACTGCCGCCCGCGATGCCGACGAGCAGCGTGAGCGTCACGGCCAGAGCCATCGGCAAGTGCGCGTCGCGCCACAATCCGCCGAGCACGACCGCTGCCAGTCCCATCATCGAGCCGACCGAAAGATCAATGCCGCCGGTAATGATAATCGGCGTCAGCGCGAGCGCGAGCAGCCCGACCTCGACGCTCAGACGGACAATCTCAAAAGCGTTGCCGGCTGACAGGAAGTTGCTCCCCGTCACACTAAAGATGCCGCACTCGATGAGCAGCACGACGATCAGCACCCACTCGTTATTCGGGAACAGACGCTGGCGCAAAGGCGCGTTCAGTTGCAGCGCGCGGGCAGCGGATGGCGGCGCAGTTGAACTCATTTGGCTGTCCCCGCAGCGCGCAAGTTGAAACCCTTAAGCCGTAGGCTGCCGACTCGACCCAGCACGATGTCCGACGCCAACGCCGCGAGAATAATCGCCCCTTGAATCGCCTTCTCCCAGAATGGATTGATGCCCGCGAACGTCAACGCCGTGCCGATTGTGCCTAACAGCGCGACGCCGATGAGCGTCCCGACGAGATGCCCGCGTCCGCCCGTAATCGCCGTCCCGCCAACCACCACCGCCGCAACCGCTTTCAACTCCAGACCGACGCCTGTGTTGCCCGGTATCGCCGAGAAGCGCACGGCGTTGAGCAGTGCCGCGAGGCCGACGAGCGCGCCCATCAAGATGAACACGCCGCAGACCACGCGACGTGGTTCGATGCCCGCGAGCCGCGCAGCTTCAGCATCCGAGCCGACCGCGTAGATCGCGCGCCCGCCTCCCAGGTTACGCAGCAGCCAGCTAAAGCTCACGAGCACGCCAAGCGCGACGGCGACGATCAGCCACTGCCCTGCCGCCTGTCCCAAGCCGAACCACTGAAAGTTTGCGGGCAGGTTCTGCACCCACGCGCCCTCCGTCACCCAACGCAAGGCGTCGCGCCAAGCCGTTAACATCGCCAGCGTGACGATGATTGAAGGCAGTCGCAACTGCCCGACCAGCACACCGTTGAGCGCGCCCATCGCCGCGCCGATAAGAACGATGCAGGGCAACAACAACGCGACCGGCACACCTTCTTTCGCCAGCCATCCGGCGGCGACGCTGCACACGGCGAATTGCGAGCCGACCGAGATGTCTATCTCACCGACCAGAATGACGAGCGTCATGCCGATGGCGATGAGCAACGTCGGCGCATTGTTCAAAACCAGATCGCGCAAATTCGCCGCGCTGTAGAACGAGGGCGCGACGAGGCCGACGAACACGAGCAGCGCGGCATAAGCCAGCGCCGCCGACACCTCTCGTTTGTAATGGCCGAGTTTCATCTCACTGCCTCTACGCTCTGCGCCCCCACCTTCGTCGTGTCGAGATTGTGCCCCAACGCCAGCGCGAGAATTTTCGACTGGGTCGCCTCGGCGCGATCAAGTATCGAAACAATCGTCCCGCCGTACATCACGGCGATACGGTCGCTCATGCCGAGAATCTCCGGCAACTCCGACGAGATCATCAAAATAGCGACGCCTTCCGCCGCGAGGTCGGTCATCAGCGCATGAATCTCCGACTTCGCGCCGACATCAATCCCCTGCGTCGGCTCGTCTAAGATAAGCACGGACGGCCTCGTCATCAGCCAGCGACTCAAGGCGACTTTCTGCTGATTGCCGCCGGAGAGCGTCGCGACGGGCACGTAAATCGCTGGCGTCTTCACGCCGAGCCGCCGCGTGTAGTCAGCCGCGATCTCCTGCTCGCGCGTGAAGTCCATCACGCCGAAGCGCGAGATGCGGTCGAGCGATGCCAGCGTGATGTTGTTGCCGATTTGCATTTCAAGAATGACGCCGTGCCGTCGCCTGTCTTCCGGCAGATATGCGATGCCGCGCTTGATGGCCTCCGCCGGACTATTGAATTTGACCGGCTCGCCGCGCAATCTCAACTCGCCTTCATCCGCCGGCGTCAAGCCAAAGATGATGCGCGCCAACTCCGTCCGTCCCGCGCCGACGAGACCGGCGAGGCCGACGATCTCGCCCGCGCGCACGCGCAGATTCACGTCGTTGATATTCGACGCGGCACAACCAAGCCCGCGCAGTTCCAACACTACATCGCCCAGCGCGACTTCTCTTTTCGGGAAGATCGCCGACAATTCGCGACCGACCATCAGTTGAATCAACTCCTGCCGGTTCACCTCCGACATGATGCGCGTGTCAATCGTCTGCCCGTCGCGCAGCACCGTCACGCGGTCGGCGATCAAGGGCAACTCTTCCAGCCGGTGCGAGATGTAAATCATGCCGACGCCACGCTCGCGCAACCGTCGAATCACGTTGAAGAGATTCTGCGTGTCCTCTTCGGAGAGCGAGGCCGTCGGTTCGTCGAGAATTAAAACTTTGGCCTCAGCGCCCAGCGCGCGTGCGATCTCGACCAGTTGCTGCTGCGGCATCGTCAGGTCGCCTGCGTCCGCATCCGGCTCGATCTTCGCGCCCACCTGCGCGAGCAACTCGACCGCGCGACGACGGCGCGCGCGCCAGTCAACACGCCCCAGTGCGCCGGACTGTTCGATTCCGAGGGCGATGTTCTCCGCCACGGTGAGTTCCGGGAAGAGCGCCGGCTGCTGATAGATGGCAGCGATGCCGAGCGACTTGGAGATGCGCGGCGAGTTGTGCGCGAGCGGCTGCCCTTGCAGTTCAATCTCGCCGCTGTCGGGCGTGACCGCGCCGGTGATGATTTTGATGAGCGTGGATTTGCCCGCGCCGTTCTCGCCGATGAGCGCATGTACTTCGCCCGCGCGCAACTCGAAAGAGGCGCGCTTGAGAGCCTGCACACCGGCGTAAGACTTGGTGATGTCGGTGGCGCGCAGCAAGACGCTGTCAGACATGATCTCCACCCTCAATAATGATGACGTGTAACTCGCCCGGCCCGTGGACGCCAATCGCCAGCGTCAACTCGATGTCGGAAGTGCGCGACGGCCCCGTGATGAACGTGACCGCACGGCTCAAACCGGCTTGACCTTTTTCGTTGATCGCTTGCAACGCCTCGCCCAACGTCTGACGAATATGTTCGGCGGCGATGATGGCGACATGCACCGGCGGCACGAGCGACGACAGGCGATGCCGCTCGCGGTCGGATTCCAACACCAGCGTGCCCGTCTCCGCCACACCCAACTGCGCGCCCGTGATGCCGAGGTCGCAATCGAACAACGCGGGCGGATCAATCTGCGCGAATGTCACGCCGTCCGTTTGTATCTGCGCGCATAACTCTCGCACCAGCGTCGAGTCTGAGACGGCAATGCGTTGCGCGCGCTTCGACTCGATGATCTGCCGCAGCGCGTTCGCCGCTTCGCTTTCGTCACGCACGATGACGCAGTGTCCGCCGACCGCCACGAGCGCGTCGTGAAAGCGTTGCACGGGCGCGGCCAGCGGCTCGCGTGTGACCGCTGCCTGTGCGAGATGAGACTGTGCGCCGCTCTCCGCTTGTGCATGATGTTGGTGTTCGGCGCGCACGGCATCGAACGGCGCGCTCGCCTTCAAGTGCCGGCGAATCGCACCCAGTATATCTCGACGTGCCTCGTCGTTGTGTTGCTTGCTTGCGGTCAAACTCTCAACCTCGCGCCGTTCACTTCTTGCCGGATAGATCGTCGCGCCACTGCTCACGAAAAGTGCGCGGCGCAAACGGTCGCGCGTCGCGCCACGCCGTCCACGCGCCGAGCGGCGGCACGAGTCTGGCGATCAGGCCGTTCGCCTTCCCGATGCGTCCATCGCGCACCGCCGGTTTTTGCAGCACGCGCATGATACGCGCGCTCCACATGTAGAGCGCGGGGCGCGACCACGCGAACGTGTACAGGCGAAAGATCAGACGCTCCGCCAGCTTGCGTCGCACCGGCCCGTGCTGCGTCGCCGTGCCTTCGATTGTCCCCTCCGCCACTTCCGCGCGCAGGTGCAGCAACAACTCCGGGATGTCTATCTTGACCGGGCACACCTCGCGGCACGCGCCGCACAAACTCGATGCGTATGGCAGTTGCGCGGCCTTGCCGATGCCGATTAACTGTGGCGTGAGCACCGCGCCGATGGGGCCGGGATAGACGGAGCCGTAGGCGTGTCCGCCGATCTGTTGATAGACGGGACAGGCGTTGAGACACGCGCCGCAACGGATGCACGCCAGCGACTGCCGCGTCACCGGATGACCGAGCATCCGCGAGCGACCGTTGTCCATGAGAATGACGTGGACTTCCTCCGGCCCTTCGTCCGCTGCGTTGCGCTTGACGCCGGTGATGAGCGATTGATAAGTGGTCAGACGCTGCCCCGTGCCTGAGCGCGGCAGGAGTTTGAGAAACACGTCGAGGTCGGCGAGGCGCGGAATGATTTTCTCGATGCCCATCACCGCGATGTGCATCTTCGGCAGGCTCGTGGTCAGGCGCGCGTTGCCTTCGTTTTCCAGAATGAGGAAAGTGCCGGTCTCGGCCACTCCGAAGTTAACGCCGCTGATGCCCGCGTCGGCGTCGGCGAAGCGTTGACGCAGGATGCGCCGCGCCGCGCCGGTCAACACCGCCACGTCGTCCGTCGGCTCAATCCCCAACTTGGCCGTGAACAGTTCCGCAATCTGCCCCTTCGATTTATGTATCGCGGGGACGACGATGTGCGAGGGCGTCTCGTGCGCGAGTTGAATAATCCATTCGCCGAGGTCTGTCTCGACGGGCGCGAGTCCCGCCGCTTCGAGCGCGGTGTTCAGATGAATCTCTTCGGTCGCCATGCTCTTCGACTTGACGACGCGCGTGGCCTCGCGCTCTTGCAATAACTTAATGACGATGGCGCACGTCTCGGCGGCATCACGCGCCCAGTGTATCTGCGCGCCCTCACGCGCGGCGTTATCGGCGAAGTCCGTCAGGTACTTGTCGAGGTGCGCGAGCGTTTCGTCTTTGATGGCGCGTGCGCGCTCGCGCAAACCTTCCCAGTCGTCAACCGTCGTGATGGCGACTTTGCGCCGCTCGCCGAATGTGTTCGTCAGATTCCGCAAGGCTCCGCGCAACTGCGGATCGGCCAGCGCGGCGCGCGCATTTGAATCGAAAGTCTCTGCTGTTGGCTGATTCATACTCAAAAAATAGTAGGCAGTAGGCAGTAGGCAGTAGGCAGCAAGATGCCAGCTAACAATTTGCCGCTGTTTGCCACGCTTTGCATACTCATCCCATCAATCCGACCGTTTGTCGCTTTTTACTGCCTGCTGCTTACTGCCTGCTGCCTACTGTTCTTCCTGTGCGGCGAGCAGTTCAGCGAGATGCATGGCGCGCACCTTTGATTTGTTGCGAGTCAAACGTCCATTGATTTGCATCAGACAACTCGCGTCGCCCGACACCACCGCGCGCACGTCCGCTCCCTCAATCGCCGCGATTTTGTTGTCGAGAATCGCCACGGAAATCTCCGGGTACTTGACGGAAAATGTGCCGCCGAAGCCGCAGCAGGAGTCCGCGTTCGGCAGTTCGACAAAGTCCACCTCGCGCACGCTCTTGATTAAACGGCGCGGCGCGGCGTGGACGTTCAAATCGCGCAGCCCATGACATGCATCGTGCCACGTCACGCGCCCGCGAAAGCGCGCCCCGACATCATCCACGCCCAACACGTCAACCAGGAAAGAGCTAAACTCGTAGGTGCGCGCCGCGACGGCTTCCGCGCGATTACGCCAACCTTCATCCGTCCCAAACAACTGCCGGAAGTGATGCACCATCGCCGTGCATGAACCGGAAGGACTGACGATGGCGTCGGTCTTATCCGCTTCAAAAATTTCGATGAAGCGTTTGGCGAGCGTGCGCGCGTCGTTGCGATAGCCGGTATTGAAAGCGGGCTGGCCGCAGCACGTCTGCCGTTCGTCGAAGACGACTTCGCATCCGGCACGGCGCAACACTTCGACCGTGCTCGTGCCGATGGCTGGCCACAACTGGTCAATCAAACAGGTGATAAATAAAGAGACTCGCAACTTTCGCTCCCGCTCGTCGTGCGCGCTCTGAAAATAACTTACACGCAAGATCACACATCAACTTCAGTTCACATAACGCGCCTCGACGCTCGCATATCGCCCCGCCGCTTCCGTCCATGCAGCCGAACGTGCCGGAGTGAATTCTTTCAGCCGCACGTTCTGCGCTACGTGAGCGCGCGCCTCCGCGAGCGACGCAAAGCGGCCTGCCGTTACCGCCTGCACCAACACATTGCCCGTGACCGTCGCTTCGACGTGTCCGGCGAGTACCGGCAACCCCGTGGCGTTGGCGGTCGCCTGATTGAGATAATCGTTCTGGCCGCCCCCGCCGACGATCTGCACGCCGGCGATCTTCCGCCCCGTCAAAGACTCAATCGTGCGTAGAATTGACGCATAGCGAAACGCGAGCGAGTCAAGAATCATCCTCGTCATGGCGGGCGGATCGTTAGGGACGCGCTGCCCCATCTCTCCGAGTTGCGCCGTTACTGCCGCGAGCATGTCCGTCGGATTGAAGAGACGCGGGTCGTCGGGAAAAATGAACGACGGAGTCTCTTCCAACATCGCGACCTGCGGCAGGAGTTGGTCATACTCAACGTCGAGTCCGCACTGTTGCCACTCGCGCCGGCAAGATTCCAGCACCCACAATCCCATCACGTTCTTCAGGAAACGAATCGTCCCGCACGCGCCGCCTTCGTTGGTGAAGTTGTGGCGCGCGACTTCTTCGTTGATGAGCACGCCGTCGCGCTCGACGCCGACCAGCGACCAAGTGCCGGACGAGATGTAAGCCCACCCGTCCGCGAGCGGCGCGCCGGCGACCGCGCTGCCTGTATCGTGCGTCGCGGGAGCAACGACGCGCACGCCTTCCAGTTGCAGTTCGTCGGCGAGCGCGGGAGTGAGCGGCGCGAGGTCTGCGCCCGCAGGCACGATCTCCGCCAGGAGATGCGCGGGCAGGTTCAGTTGTTCAAGCAGTTCACTATCCCAGATGCCCGTCCGCGCGTTGACCATCTGTGTCGTGGTGGCGTTCGTGTATTCGGTGACGGCACGCCCCGTCAGAAAGAAGTTGACGAGGTCGGGGATCATCAGCAACCGCGAGGCTGTTTCGGGAATGCCTTCTCGCATGTGGGCGTAGAGTTGGAGCAGCGTGTTGAAGACGAGAAACTGGATGCCGGTGCGAGCGAATATCTCAGACCGGGGCACGCGCGCAGTGACTTCAGCCAGCGTGCCCTGCGTCCGTTCGTCTCTGTAGCAGATAGGCTCTTCGAGCAGCGCGTCACTCTCATCAAGCAACCCGTAATCAACGCCCCAGCTATCAACTCCGATGCTGTGGACAGGCCGCCCCAAAGTACGTGCGCGCTCACCGGCACAACGCAAGCCGGCTTTGATCTCGTCGAATATTTCAGAGATGTTCCAGCGCAGATGACCTGCCAACTCGCGCGCCGGATAGTGAAAGCGTCGCACCTCTTCGAGCAGCAACTCGCCCGCCGACACGCCGGCGAGAAACACGCGCCCGCTGCCCGCACCGAGATCAACCGCGATGTAGAGCGCGTCGTTCATACGAATTGCAGAATTGATCAAACGATGCCGGAAGCGGCAGCGCCTTTCTGTGCCGGACGTTCCTCGGCCTTGTGTTGACGATAGCCGCTGGCGCGATACGTCGCGAGCGGGTCAATCGCTCCGCCCGCACGCTCACGCGCGAGCGCGAGAATGGGCGAGACATCGGTCGTGAACGCCTGCTTCAAAGCGTTGAGCGCCACGAGCGGATCGCATTGCGCTTGCGCGGCGGCCAGAGCCTCGCGGTCAACGAGGTGCGCCTGCACGTAGGCGCGCGAGACTTCAGCCGCGCTCAACATCAGGGATTCAATCGGGTCGGTGACGTTGTGCGACTGGTCGAGCATGTAGGCGGGCGCGAAGTCCGGCACGCCTTCGAGTTCGGCTGATACTAACTCGTTGAAGATGAGGAAGAGTTGGAACGGCTTGATCGAGCCGGAGTCCAGATCATCATCGCCATACTTGCTGTCGTTGAAATGGAAGCCCGCGAGTTTGCCGAACTGGATGAGGCGCGCGACGATCATCTCGATATTGACGTTGGGCGCGTGATGGCCGAGGTCAACCAGACAACACGCCTGCGGCCCCAACTCGCGCGCGCAGTAGTAACTGACACCCCAATCGTTGATCACCGTCGAGTAAAACGCCGGCTCGTAAAACTTGTGTTCGATGAAGAGTCGCCAGTCAGCGGGCAAGGCTGCGTAAATGTCGCGCATACTTTCGAGATAGCGTTCGAGCGTCTGGCGAAAGTGCTGCTGCCCCGCGAAATTCCCGCCGTCGCCGATCCAGACCGTATGGGCTTTCGAGCCGAGTTGCCGCCCCAGCTCAATACATTCGATGTTGTGCTCCACTGCTTGACGGCGCACGGCTGCATCGGGGTTGGTGAGGCTGCCGAACTTGTATGAAAGTTTCTGTCCGGGTTGATCCTGAAAAGTGTTCGAGTTCATCGCGTCGAAATGCAATCCGCGCGCTCTGGCGAACGCAAGCAACTCGCCTGCGTCGTCGGGCTTGTCCCACGGGATGTGCAGAGAGACGCCGGGCGTCGTGCGGACGAGTTTGTAAATGGTGGCGCAGTCTTCGAGTTTCTCGTGGATGCCGCGCGGCTCGCCCGTGCCGGGGTAGCGCGCGAACCGTGTGCCGCCCGTGCCGACGCCCCACGACGGCACGGCGACGCGGAACGCCGCCGCCTTGTCCGTCAGGTCTTCGATGTCCACGTTCCTGCGCCGCAACTGTCTGGCGAGATGCTCGTAGTCTTCCACGACTGACGGCATCGCCTTGCGGTTTTGCCCGGCGATCAGCGCGTCGTCAATCTCGAAATTATCAGCCATGAATCCTCCGCGATAAGTGCCGCTTCATTACTTCATCAACTCGTCCTGCGAAATTACCTCATAAACCCATCCTGCAATCCGCCGTCAACGGGGATGACGTGCCCCGTCGTCTTCGCCAATCGGCGCGAGAGCAGCAGGAAAATCGCCTCGGCCTGATCCGCAGGCTCGATGGGCGTCTGCGTGAGCGAGCGTTTGGCGTAGAACGCGGCCAGCTTGTCGCGCAGGTCTTCCGTCTCTTCATCATCGCTGAAAGTTATTTCATACTTCGTCAAGCTGGCAATGACGCGATCACGCGGAAACATCGTGCTGCCTTTGACGACAGTAGCCGGCGCGACCGCGTTGACGCGCACGAGCGGCGACATCTCGATGGCTAACTCGCGCACGAGATGATTGGCCGCCGCCTTGCTCGTGTCATAGGCGAGACTGCCCTTCTTCGCCACGACCGCGTTCGCGCTCGTCGTCAACACGACGTTCGCGGGCAAGCCTTGCTGCTTGAGAATCTTGTACGCTTCGTCGGCGACGATGTATGCGCCCGTGACGTTGATTGAAAAAGTGAGCGCCCACTGCCGGTCTTCGACGCGCCCCGCTTTGTCTGGTGGCACGAAGACGCCGGCGGTGACGACGACCGCATCCAGTCCGCCGTAGGCGAGCATCACGTCGGCGAACATCTGCCGCACGCTCTCGCGATTCGTGATGTCGCACGCGAGGCCGATGGCCGGCCCGCAGTTGCTCAACCCCGTGCCCGCGACGCCGATGCCGGGGCCGTACTTCGCGACGATCTCATCAGCCGTCTCCTGCGCCGCCTCCGCGTTGAGGTCAACACAGACGATGTGCGCGCCCTCTTTTACCAGACGATGTGCAGTCTCCTTCCCGATGCCCGCGCCCGCGCCGATGATGACGATGATCTGCCGGTCAAGCTCATTCTCCGGCGGCATCCGTCGTAGCTTGGCCTCTTCCAGCAACCAGTATTCGATGTCGAATGCTTCTTGCTGATCCATCGCCTCGTACTCGTCAATCGCCTCCGCCCCGCGCATCACCTCAACCGCGCAGTTATAGAACTCGCCGGTCACGCGCGACTCGCTCTTGTTCTTCCCCCACGCGAACATGCCAAGACCGGGGACGAGCACGACGGTCGGATTGGCGTCGCGCATCGCGGGCGAGTCGGGATGCTTGCACTTGTTGTAGTAAGCCTCGTAGTCCTTGCGGTATTGGACGATGCCTTCTTTGATGGCCGCCTTCAACGACTCCACGTCGCCGCCTTCCGGGTTCCAATCAACGAAGAACGGTTTGATCTTCGTGCGTAGGAAATGGTCTGGACATGACGTGCCGAGTTCCGCAAGGCGCGGCGCGTCGTGGCTGTTGACGAAGCGGAGCATACGTTCGTCGTCCTGCACTGTGCCGACGAATCGCCGCGAGGCGGAGACTTGCCCGCGCAGAAAAGGAATGATTTCAGTCTGGATGCGCTGGCGTTCGGACTCCGGCAACAATTGATGCTTCTGCCCGCCGAAAGTCTCTGCGCCGCGGTCGTGCGCTTCGATGTAGGCGGCGGCGCGGTCAATAATTTCCAGCGCCGTCTCGTAGCAGGTCTTGTCGTCGTCGTTCCATGAACTCATGCCGTGATGGCCGAGCAGGACGCCTTTGGCCTGCGGATGTTGTTTGATCAAGTCCTCGATCTTCAGTCCGATGTCGAAGCCCGGACGTTGCCAGGGGACGTAAATCAGTTCGTCGCCGTAAATTTCTTTGCACATTCGCTCTTGATTGACGGAGGCCGCGATGGCGATGACGGCGTTCGGGTGCAAGTGATCCACATGTCGGGCGGGGACGAACGTGTGCAGCGGCGTGTCAATGGAGCAGGCGCGCGGGTTGAGATTGAAGACGCAGTGGCTGTACATCGGATACATGATGTCTTCAATCGGCGACTTCGCTCCGCGCTCCGGGCTGCCGAGATAGAGCGACCTCATCGCACGCACCTTGTCGAGATAGAGCGAGGCGAAACCGTCGCGCTTGGCCGTCCGCAGATCGCCGCCGGAGCCTTTGAGCCACAGCACTTCGACGCTCTCCTGCGTCAGCGGATCGGTCTCCAACAGCTTCGACGAAGTGTTGCCGCCGCCGGTATTGGTGAGCGTCAAGTCTTCGCCAAGTTTGTTCGAGCGATAAACTAATCGGTCAAGACCCGACATCCCTTCGGCGACCTCATCCTGCCAAAGGTATTGCACATACTTGAATGCTTTTTGCTCGCGCTGTCCGCTCATTCAATCTCCTTAAGTGACTAAAGTCGCACTCATCCCGCACCGTTAGATTTGTGCTCACCAGTTGCATCCGGCGACATGCGTTTACAGCTTAATTGTTACCGGCGCGCAATATCCAGTAAACCGCTTACCTGATAACTTGAAAAGACTCTTAAAAGATAGATGAACGGGGCGATTGTGCGCGTAATGCTCGCTGTTTGCAGCACTTTAGCATCTTTCCGAGAAATTGCAAGAAGACCCTGATGGGTGTTTGTCAGACGGTCAAACTATGACTGGAAAAGCTATCGTCTGAGCCTTGGGTGGAGCGCGCTCGTCACTCCCAACTCTGGCACGATGACTATTCGACTCTGAACCAATCATAATCGGCATAACCGTTCTCGCGCGTCTTGCCCGTCCTGACGGCGAAGAGGCCGACCTTCGCGCCTATCCATCTCCCTTCGCGCGCGGTGAACGGCTCGCCGACGGGCGTGAAATTCTGGCCATCCGCGCTGTAACTGAATTTGCACAGCGCGCCCTCCATGACATGCACGCGCAAGTAAAAGGTGTTGCCCTTCAAGGGCACGCCCGCGCTCTCTTTCTCTCCGGCGTGTGTGTCGGCGTTATGGCAAACCGTCTGCGAGATGAACAGTTTCTCCTGTCGCTGCACGATTGACAGGTAAGCGTAATCGAGACCCATCACGATCAGCCCCGTGCGCTCGTCGTCTGTGCGTGGCGTGAAGGTGACTTTGGTGGTGACGGTGAACGCGGGCGCGGGAAATTTTTGCAGCAGCAAATTAGGCGCGTCCCAGAAATTTTGAAAGCCTTCGGGGAGCGGCACGTTGAACAAACGGATGAAGCCAAGCCCGCCGGACGGGAATGCCCAATTGGGTTGCGGGTTGGCGTGCCACTGCCACTGCGGGGCGAGGCCGTTTCTTTCAAACTCGTCCGAGTCGGGCGGCGTCGCTAGAGGCCATGTCCGTCCCACGTTCGGTTTCTTGTAAGTCGAAACCGGCTCGCCTTTGCCGTCGCCGTCCGGGTCAACGCCCATCACCGGCCAGTCGCGTACCCAACGCATCGGCTCCAAAAGTACGACGCGGCCATACGCGCCTTTGTCCTGAAAGTGGATGAACCAGAACTCGCCCGCAGGCGTGTCCACCCAGCCGCCTTGATGCGGCCCGTTGATCTGCGTGCGCCCTTGCGCCAGCACGACTTTCTCTTCGTAGGGGCCGTACACATTCTTCGAACGCAGAATCAACTGCCAGCCCGTCGGCACACCGCCGGCAGGCGCGGAGATGTAATAGTAGCCGTTCCTCTTGTAGAACTTCGGCCCTTCGATGGTGGGATGCCTGTCGTGACCGTCAAAGACCATCACGCCGTCATCGAGTAGCTTCGTGCCGTCCTCGCTCATACGGTTGACGACGATGATGCTCTTGACGCCTGAGCGACTGGCCGCCAGCGCGTTAACGAGATAGGCTTTGCCGTCGTCGTCCCAGAGCGGGCACGGGTCTATCCAGCCTTTGGCTTCTTTGATTAAGAGAGGCTCCGACCACGGGCCAGACGGGTCTGTGGCCTTCACGAGATAGATGCCCCGATCCGGGTCTGGATAATAGAGATAGAACTCACCTTTGTGATAACGAAGCGACGGCGCCCAGACTCCGCCTCCGTGCTGCGGCTTGCTGAAAACATCGTCGGGCAGCTGCCGCGTGAAGACGTGGCCGATGATCGTCCAGTTCACCAAATCTTTCGAGTGGAGGATGGGCAAGCCCGGCACGGCGTTGAAGCTCGAAGCGGTCAGGTAATAATCTTCGCCCACGCGAAGCACGTCCGGGTCGGAGTAGTCGGCATAGAGGATAGGATTTTTGTACGTGCCGTCGCCGTTGTCGGCAACCCACACTTTGGAGACCGGACTACGCTGCAAGCTCGCCGTTGGCGGAGTTTGCGCCGCCGTCAGGCACGGCAGACAGATGACGGCCAGAAGAATAGCGACGCACGTGATAGGAATTTTAACTTTCATTGTTATGCAGTTGCCGACTGAACGCTGATGGAGCGCACGCGACGAGGCACGCTCAAAGCAGCAGGCTAACGAAGCGAACAAGGTAAGCCAGGTCGGACTACTCAACCGACTTACACAGGCCGCGCTACTGCGGCGCAACGAGGTAGAGGTCGCGGCCTGCGCGCTCGACGACGAGCGTGTCGGCGTCTCCTTCATAATCCGCGCGTTGGAACTGCCGGTAATCCATGTAGCCTAAATTCACGCGGCGACACGTCTCTTCGTCAAGCGCGGAGGCCAGCGTGATGCGATAACGCGGCTGGACACGCCCTTGCTCATCCATGTAACCGGCGTAGCTGACGTGCGCCAGATGCGCGGCGACGCATAAATTCTTGCGTAGGTCTTCGTTGAGCGAGACCATCTCGCGCACCCTGTCGAGCGGCGCATAGCCGTACTTTTCAATCAGCCGCCCGTGCGTCTCCGAGATGCTCTTGAGATGGGGCGCGTAGATAATTAACTCTCCGCCGGTTTCAATAATCCCGCCGAGTTTGTAGCTCGCCTTACCGCCGACCCACAACTCCTCGTAATGCTCATCGAGCAACGCCACGACGCGCTTGTATTTTCTGCCGGTATATTTGATGTGAACCTGTTTGCTCACTTCCGCCGCGCTCCGAAAGGCGGCACGAAAATCTCCCGCGAAGAGCGCGTGCGTGCGGAGCCGCTCATCATCTGTGCGTGTCACGACGGAATTGAAAACGGTAGTGTTCGCTGACACGAAATCTGCGGCAGCTTCGATGAGATGCCTGGTCGGAGTTTCGACGCGCCCGATCACTTGCTCAATCGAAGCCAGCGCGCCGAGCCAGTGTGTCGCGTGCGTCAGGGCAGGCCCCGCGACGCCGGGGAAAAAGTATTTTGCGCCGCCGGCAAAGCCCGCCACTTCATGCGGGACGGTCGCGCTGAATATGAGCACAGTATCGTAGCGACCGGGCGCGAGCAGGCGGTTGAGTTGGACGGGCACAGGCTCTGTGACGAGTCCGCCCGTCAACTCGCGCACGCGCGCCTCGCTCAACTCGCCGAGCGTGACAAGCTCTGACGGCTGATCCCACGCATGATCGTAGATGCGTCCCAGAGCGGGCACGCCATCGCCGCAGCCGACCTTCAGACGTTTTTCCGCTTCGGACATCGGCGCGTGCGTGCCCTGCGCGACCAGCGCATCGAACTGTGCGACGCCGCGCGCGGCCAGCGTCTGCGCGGCGAAAGGGAAAAGCAGGTCGGTGTTGTCGTCGCGCGTCTTGTCGGGAATGATCGCGAGCACGCGCGCGTCTCTGCCGACGCTCGCCAACGCCTGCTCGACAATGGCGCGTAACTCCGCCGGCGACAGATCAAGATCGGGCGCGCCCTGTCCAATCACCGTTTCTGCTAACGTCGTGCTCATCTGCCGGACACCTTTCACGCCGCTTGTCTCTTTATAATTTCGACTGAGTTTGTTAGTTTATTCTTAACCGATGCGAATCAAAGATGTGGCCCGAGAGGCCGGAGTCTCCACAGCAACCGTCTCTCACGTCATCAACAAAACGAAGTACGTTACGGATGCCACGCGCGAGCGTGTCGTGCGCGCGATTGAGACTTGCAACTATTATCCCAACGCGCACGCGCGCACTCTCGCGTCGGGTCGCAGCAACATTATCGGGCTGGTCATCTCAGACATCACCAATCCCTTCTTTCCAGAGTTGGTCAAGAGCATCGAGTTGTCCGCCTCGCAACGCGGCTACAATCTGATTCTGGTCAACACGAACTACGACGCCAAGCGCGCGGCGGAGTACGTGCGGCGCATGATCGAGCTGCAAGTGGCGGGCGTGGCGTTGATGACGGCGGAACTTGACCCGCAATTGCTCGATGAATTAGCACGCAAACAAGTCCGTGTGGTCTTCAACGATCTCGGCAAAGTCGGCGAGCACATGAGCAACATCGTCCTTGATTATGCCGCCGGCATCGAAGAGGCGGTGCAACATCTAGTTTCCCTCGGCCATAGACAGATTGTGCATATCGCAGGGTCGAGCACGATTCGCTCCGGCATGATTCGGCGACAAGCATTTATCGCTTCGATGGCGCGGCATCTACCGGGCGAGCTGCCGCCGGTCATCTACGAAGGAGACTTCAAGTTTGAAAGCGGGCGACGCTCGGCGAACGAGATTATGGCTTCCAGCCCGCTCCCTTCAGCCGTGGTTGTCGCCAACGACTTGATGGCGCTCGGCGCGATGCGCGAGTTTCACGACGCCGGACTCATCATCCCGCAGGACATTTCCATCGTCGGCTTCGACGACATCGCCTTCGCCGCGCTCTCCCAACCGCCCCTCACTACTGTCTGCTCGCCGCGCATGGAAATTGGCCGCAGAGCTATCGAGGCGTTGATCACCACCATCGAGCAGCCCGGCCAACCGGGCATGGAAATTATTCTCCCGACCAATCTCATCATCCGCAGTTCAACTGCCCCGCCCTCAAGAGTTGGAAGCGTCACCATCCTCTCTTAAAGTTTTAAGTCAGTGACGACAGCCAACCTCGCTAATAGATTTCCAACTCGACGATATTGAGCGTCCCGTCGGCCACGCTACCGCTGAAACCGGGTTCCACCGGCTTCTTCTGGGTGTTGAGATCAATGATGTTGGTGATAGCCTTATCCGTCGGCTGCCCTGTCAGTTCAATTCTGAGACTCTTGCCTGTGACGCGCTTGAGCGGCAGCGTGACGTAACCGAGACTCGCCGGCGTCGTGCCGCTGAATACTTCCTGCCCGTCAACTGTGATACGAATCGGATAGCGACGCTCGCGCCAGCCGCCGGGCTTGAGCGTCACTTCGCTGACGCTCGATGGCTTATCAAAATCGTACTTGATCCACGCCGTCGCCAGTTCCCCTTTGCTGCTCCAGCCTGTCGTCTCATCATCATCATAACTCTTCATCGTCTGGTCGCTGTTTGACCCCGCAGTCGCGCTGGCGATATGCACAGGCGTGCGTGTCGTCTTGAAAGATTCGCCAAACGGCGTCGCGCCTCTTTCAAGATAAGAACTAAGGTTCGCGCCGGGCAGTTCAAGAGATAGCCCGTCAGTCACGTTAAAAGGCCGCGAGATGATCTCGACGGATGCGGGCTTGAGACCTTCGCCGCTCGCGTTGAGAGTGATCTTGCCCGCCGCAGTCTGCGCGCGAAGGCTGACGCGATTGACGCCGTTTTCCACCGGCAGGCTTTTCGAGAGGATGTGGTTGTCCGTCCCCTGCGCGATGCCGCCGCGCCATTCGACGGGGCCGTTGAGCGAGAAGTTAATCAAGTTGAGCGCAGTCGGACAACGCTGTCCCGTCGCATCTACAACTTCGACATCTACGAGCGCAACGTCCGCGCCGTTCGCCAACAACCCTTTGGGCGCGGTGTGCAGAGTCAGACGAATCGCGTCGGGCTGGCCTGCGGTCTGCTTCTTTGTTTCGACGATTCGCTTGCCGCTCGCGTCGTACCCGACAGCCTGCACATTGCCCGGCTGCCATTCGACATTCTTAAAGGTGTAGAGAAAGCGGCTGCTCTGTTCGCCGAAGCCTTGCGATTTGCCGTTGATGAAAAGCTCGACTTTATCCGCGCTCGAAACGACGTACACGTCCTTCTTCGTGCCGGGCGCATAATTCCAGTGGCCGATGATGTGGATGCGCGGCTGCTCGACATCAACCCAACCGTCCCACATCACTTGATGCGCGAAGTAACCGTCCTTCGGCAAGCGCATTGCGTCCACTTCGCCGCTGCGACGATAATTCTCCGCCCCGCGATAGTGCGTGTTGCTGTCCGAGAAAATAATGTTGACGCCGCCGTCGCTGACACGCTCGCCCGTGCCGGGACGCACGCGCCAGTAATCGTACCAGCGTGTGACATCTTCAATCGCCTGTGAGTCCTGATTGCGGTTGTACTCGCGCGCCGGCGCATTGCGATAAAGCGGCCCGTCGCCGTTCTTGTGAAAAGGCGGAGAGTAGTCGTCCCAGTATTTACGCAAAGCCTCGTCGCGTGAGTACTCCATCGCCCACAGAGGCTTCGTCGCGCTCTTGTTGATGTAGAGCATCTCGCCGCCATACTCCGCACTGCCGCGCTCCAACATCTCGCGGCTGCCGGAGGCGCGCCCGCCGTGCAGATCGAATTTGTCTCTAATCGCGCGCATCTCTTCCATGTGCGCTTCGCTGACGCCCTTGTTGCCGGACTCGTAAAAGAGGATGCTCGGATTGTTCCGGTTGTAGATGATGGCATCGCGCATCAACTCGACGCGCTGCGCCCACTGTCGCCCCTGCGCGTCCTTTTCCGAATCGCCCGCCGGCATGGATTCGACGAGGCCGAGACGGTCGAAGGATTCAACATCCTGCTTCCACGGCGTGACGTGCATCCAGCGCACGAGGTTGCCGTTGTCGGCGACGATCAGGCGGTTGCTGAAGTCGCTCATCCACGCGGGCACGGCTGAACCGAACGCAGGCCATTCATTCGTCGTGCGTTGCGCGTAACCTTTGAACTGAATGGCGCGGTCATTCAGTTTCGTCACTCCATGACTAAACTCCGTCTTGCGAAAACCCGTCCGCGTTTGCACGACATCAACCGCTTTGCCGTCAACTTTCAGCGTCGTGTAAACATTGTAGAGATAGCCATAACCCCAACTCCAGAAGTTCAGCCCGCCGACTCTCGCTGTGGCGCGCACAGTCGTCGTTTGATTTGGCGCGAGACTGTATGAGCCGCCGTTGACAGTCTTGACCGGCTTGCCATTCATGTCTTCGATGACAACTTCATAACTGAATTTCTGCAACGCGCCGGAATCGTTCTTAACCTCTGACTCTGCAGTAATCTGCGCGCTTCGTCCGCGCACGTCGAAGTCCTGTGCATAGACATAGACGCCCGTCGTGCCGAGCGTCGAATAGAGCGGCAACGTCTGATAGAGCTTGTTCGTCGCGTGTAGATAGACATTCTTGTTGATGCCGCCGTAGTTCGCGTAAAAGTTTCGGTCGCTCCATTGATACTTCGTCTTCGTCGCCTGTTCCTGATAGTCCCAGGAGTTATCAATCTTCACGGCGAGGACATTCTCCTGCCCCGCCGGCAACACCTTGTCTGTAATATCGAAGCCGAACGCCATCACTCCGTTTTCATGCCTGCCGATGAACTGGCCGTTAAGATAAAATTCGCCGGCCTGCCGGATGCCCTCAAACTCAAGAAATATTTTTTGCCCGGCGGTCAGTGCGGGCAGCTTGAAATGTTTTCGATACCACGCGATGCCGGTCGGTAAATCCTGAATGCTCTTTCTGAAAGCGTCGTCTTCGTTCCAGGCATGTGGCGTCGTAACGCTCTGCCAATTCGCATCGTCAAAGTTGACGGCTTCCGCGCCCGCCACATCGCCCGCCTTGAGCTTCCAGTCCGGATTGAAGTTGAACTTCACACGCGCGCTTGACGGCGACGCGGCACAGATCGTGAACGTCGAGGCGCACAAGGCAATCGCCGCGAGCAGGATCAAAAGTTTTCTCATTATCAAGTCTTCCTCTCGTGAGCAGGTCAGACTGAGCCTTACCCGTTCTCACCGGAGATTAAAATTGAGATGTCTCAGCAAGGGTCACAATCTCGAACTGACCACGCGAGATAGTAGCCATCAGTTAACCGCTTAATTTCAGTTGAACAAAACTCGCCTGTAGTGTTATTAACTATCGCTGTGCGATGAACGTTGGACGAGCGATTGTAAGCATTCCTGCTGAGACTACAAGTTTTGGCTGATCAGCGACTTTTGCTGCACACACGTCAAGCGTTCGTAAGTTTCGCCCATTCTTATAAAGTTTTCCTCCCCACCAAGAGCATTGCCCGTTAGCCGCACGAAACAGGCGGTGAGCAACTTCATGTTAGATTTATCAAAGCGCATCGCAAAGTTTGTTGATGACTCACCCCGGCAGACGCACAGGAATCACGATGGTGAAACAACTTAAATAAAATCGTCACGCGCTTCGACGGTGGAGAATAACAATGGAAATCGGTGGACTGGCATTGATCGGCTTGTTGCTCGCAACCGCGACCTCTGTGGTTAATGTGCTGACGGATGTCTCGCGCAAGAAGGCGCTTGATCGCAACGAGTTGATTGCGGCGACCAGTTGCGCCAAATTTTTCGGAGCCATAGCCTACACACTTGTCTTCGTCTGGCGTCTCTCTGCTGTCGGGTTGCCGGAATTTAGAGACAGCGGCGCGCTCTTCGGTATCGAGTCGCTGCATTTCGCGCCGTTCCCCACGTTCCTCATCTATCTTGCGATTGATATTACGGGCATCACCTGCGCCACGCTGCTCTACTTCCGCGCGCTGCAAGTGTCGCCTCTCTCTCTGTGTATGCCGTTCATCGCCTTCACACCGCTTTTCCTGATACCGACCGGCTACGTGTTGCTGCACGAGTTACCATCAACCGTCAAACTAGTCGGCGTCGTGCTCGTCGTGCTCGGCTCGTTCGTCATGCACCGCCAACTCTTTGCGATCAGTTGGCTGGAGCCTTTGAAGGCGATTGTGCGCGAGCGCGGCAGCCGCTACATGCTGATGGTCGCCTTTATTTTTTCTCTCACCAATCCACTCGACGCCAAACTCGTTCGCATGAGCGATGCCTATACGCTGGCATTTTGTTACGGCATTTTGCTCTGCGTAATTTTCGGGGTGATGGCATTGATCCGACACGCCGACTGGCGACCCGTCTTGCGCTCTGTGCCTTACTGGATCGTCCTCGCGGGCGTGGGCGAGACCGCCGTCAATCTGCTCCAGTTCTCTTCGCACAATTTTATAGACGTGGTGATTACGATTAGCCTCAAACGCGCAGGCATCGTGCTCTCGGTGCTGATGGGCTGGCTCGTCTTCAAAGAGCGAGACATCACTGACAAATTGATCGCCGCCACCGTGATGGTCGCGGGCGCATTAATGTTCTATCTGCCGCTGACGATCACACAATCTCTGATCGTGACGCTCATCACCTTAATCGGCATGGGCATCGCGCTCTATGTCACCAGAAATCAGAAGCGCGAGACCGTGAACGCTAATCTCACCGAACTAACGGAATCCAGCAGCGCAGCCGCATCCGGCGTCGAGCCGACTTAAATCTTTTCGACGCTTCCACGCACACGCACGCATCAACGCTCGACAGAGACAGCGCAACCTCTGCGCGCGGATTCATAGACGGCGGCAACGACGCGCAAATCTTCCACGCCCGACGCGATGGAGACGAACGGTTCCGCACCGTCACGCACAGCTTCCAGAAAAACGCGGTGCTGGTTAAGCGGGTTGTGATGATCGTTCATGGCCGGAGGCGAAATTTCCAACGTCTGCTCCGCCCCCTGAATCTCTGGAAAACGCGCGGCAGTTGAAGGCGTGTAATCAACGACGCGGCCTGTGAAAGAGTTCGTTTTCGATTCCAGTATCACGACGCGATTATTGATGTACTCCGCGCTTCCGCTCGTGCCGTGAATCGAGAGTTGCTCGCCGTAGCAATTCCAAGCCATGTCGAGCGTCGCCAGCGCGCCCGACTCAAACTCCAGAATTGCCGCCGCGATGTCTTCGCCCTCGATGCCCGGACAGCGTAAGTTTTTAGTAACCGCCGTCGCACGCACGACGCGCTCTTCGCTAATCCAACACAAGATGTGTATGAAGTGAACTGCGAGTTGAATAAAACAGCCGCCGCCCGTCTGAGCCGTCGTCTCGCGCCACGTCCGCCCGCTTTCAAGCGCCTGCTTTGACCGCAGCATTCCGAAGCGGTGCATCAGCCGCGCGTAGTAGTGTGTGACATCACCGAAGAAGCCAGACTCCTTCATCGCTTTCAAATCGTGCAACAGAGGTTGGTCGAAGTAGCTCATGTACAGGCCGCTGAGTCCCTTGCTGCGACTCGCGGCGGACGCGATCTCTTCGGCCTCGCGCACAGTCGGCGCGACAGGCTTCTGCAAGAGGACGTGCTTGCCAGCTTCAAGCGCGGCGATGGCCTGCGCGTGATGGACGTGATTGGGCGTGTTGATGACAACGACATCCACTTGCTCGCTTAACGCAGCGGTAAAGTCCGAAGTGATGAGCGGCTTCGGCGCGCCGTTTCCCTGCGACAAAAACTCTGCCGCTGTTTCGGCGGCTGACGTTTGGGCATCCATGCAGACGACCACTTGTACCCAGTCAAGCTCGCGATAGACGGGCAGATAATGCGCGGTGATGCCGCCGGAGCCGACGAGCGCTATTCTTAATTTGCTCAATGCATTTCCGCCTTCACAATTTGCTTATCTTCCAATGTTGATTCGTTGCGCCTGTGCCTGCGCTTCGAGCGCGAGTTCAGTTGCGAGAAAGCAGTGCGACTGCGGCATCGCGGTTTCCGTGCGATTGATGATGTCATCAACAAGCCGCTCGCCATAGGGCAGCGGCGTTTGGCTGCAATCAAAATATTGCACGCCGCTTTTATCTACGAGGAACAGGTGATTCGCGCCGTCTCTGCCGGCGATGTCAATGTTCTTGCGAATTTCGATGTAGCCACCCGTGCCGAGAATTGTCAAACGCCCGTCGCCCCACGTCGGCAAACCGTCGGGCGTGAACCAGTCAACACGTATGTAGCCCGTTCCCTCATCGCCGCGCACCAACACGTCGCCGAAGTCCTCAAGCTCTGGATACTCCGCGTGGTGTAGATTGCCAATCTGCGCGGCGACGATTTCCGCGCGCATGGAATTGGTGAGGAAAAGAAATTGATCGAACTGGTGAGAAGCGATGTCGCACAGGATGCCGCCGTAACGCTCGCGCTCGAAGAACCACGCGGGACGCTCCGTCGCGTTCAGGCGATGCGGCCCTGTCCCGATGGTCTGCAACACTTTGCCGATAGCTCCCGCGCGAACTAACTCGCCGGCCTTGACGGTCGCACGGCTCTCGAATCGCTCGCTATACATGATCGAGTAAATGCGCTTTGTTTGCGCCTGCGTGCGCCGCAGTTCGGCGAGTTGAGCGAGCGTCGTCGCGCCCGGCTTGTCCGACATGAAGTCTTTGCCATGAAGCATCACCTCGCAAGCGAGCGGCGCGCGCTCGTGCGGGATAGACGCGCACACGACTAGCTGAAGCGAGTCGTCTTCGATAATCTCCCGTGCGCTCTGCGCGAGTTGCGCCTGCGGGAAAGCGGAGATGAACGCCGCAGCTAACTCAGCTTCTTTGGCGTAGAAGGAAATCAATTCGCCGCCACCGCCGAGCACAGCGCGCACCTGCGCGTAAATGTGCCCGTGGTTCAACCCGATGACTGAAAAACGGATTCGTGGCCGCACTTGACTCAACGCTCGCGCTCCTCCCGATGCTTCGCCATGCTATCGCACTTCACAAGTAGCCGCGATAGCATGGCGAGAGATCGCATCGGATTTCGCGTCACTTATAGCGATTCTCAAATGAATGCGACTTCCTGTCAGTACCACCTGCAATGCTGGGTCGGTCGTGACTTAGCAAGTACCCAGCATTGCAGGTGGTACTGACAAGACGCTCTCTCAGTAGTCGCACTCAATTGCAAACCGCTCTAGTTTTTCGCGGCCTTCGCGATTTCGACGGCGAAGACGTGAGTCGGCCCGAACATGTTCGACCGGAAGACGAGCCATTTTCCGTCCGGGCTGAACGACATGTTCGGCTCAAGCTCGTAGTTGTGCTTCGACATGTTGACGAGCCGCTCGGACTTGAAGAATCCGGTCTTGACCAGATCATCGGAACTCGGATTCTTGATGCCCGCGACATCTGGAATCAATTCGGGATGAAACAGGTAAAGCCACTTGCCGTCTTTGGCGTGCGCGACCATCTCGCTGTCTCCGCCGTCGCCGCTGAACATCGTGCCGTCGCGCGAGACATTGAAATGGACAGACCACTCGTCGCGTTGCAGGTGATACCACGTTCGCTTGCCCGTCGCGATTTCATAGCCCGCGACCCAGAAGTCTTCGCCGCGCGGCGTTTGCAAATCGTACCAGATCATCTTGCCGTCGTTGCTGAAAAACTCGTGCCCGGCAATCTCCATGTTCATCGTGCGCGTGTGAAGTTTCATCAGCCCCGTGCCGTCCGTGTGAATCGTCCAGAGACGGTCAACTCTGTGCCAGGGGCCTTCGTGACAGAACATGATGAGGCTTGGGTCAGTCGGCGAGAACTGTAAATGGCCGAGCCAGTCCGTCGAGCGATGAATCGTCTTCACTTCGCCCGTCGCAGTGTTGACGATGTACATGACCATCGGGATGCGTTGGTTGAGGCGATTGTTCATCATCACCTCTTTGCGCTCGGCGTAGGTCAGAGGCTTGCCGTCCGGCCCCAACATGGGTTTCAACTCAGGGTTGGTTCCAAACTGCCTTTGGTCTCCTGCGACGCCGGCAGCAGTGGCGGGCGGCTGATCGTTTCGTTCTTCACGCGCGCCGAGCAGCAGAGTTTCGTCGGCGTTGAGCGAAGAAACGCCGCCGCGAAAAGGCAGCTTGACGATCATCTTGGTGGCGCGTGTATCCAGATTCGTCGCGTAGATCGCTCCCTCTTTGTTGTAATAGACTTGGCGTGTCTTGCGCCCGACAACGATAACGCCGACGCGGCCTTCAACCACTTTCTCAATCTCGCGCGTCTTGAAGTTGAAAGTATAAACTCCGGTCGGCGAGGTCATAATCAGTTTGTCGCCTTCGGTGGTGTAGGCGTTTTGATGGAAGTAAAGACTCTGGCTGCCCGGCTCGCGCGAAAGACGAACGACGCGATGGCCGGTGTCCGGGTCAATCCATTCCGTCGGCGGCTCATCGGCGGCAACTCGGATGCACAAAATGGCAAAAGTTAAAAACAGAAAGACGCCTGTCACTCCGTATCTACGCATAAAAGTAGTTCTCCCTTTTTGATTGCTGTCCGCCCCGACTAATTCGGGGAGCCTGAGTTGAGACTGCCGCAGAATAATATTCTTCCAACAAGCCCTGAGCAACGCGGCTGGCCTTGTTGGAAGAATGTTTGCCGACACAAGTCGAAGATGCTGTTGATGGATGGTGACGGCACGACATGTCGAGACTGCCGTGCCGTCACTTCGCGGTTAAAATTCGACTCTCAATTTCCCCTGGAAGACGCGCGGCAGATTGACCTGTGCGGTCGCCTTGCCGAAGCTCGTGCTCGTAATGTTCGTATTGATACCTCCGAAGCGAACATTGTTGAAGAGATTGAAAGAGTCAATCCCGATGCCCACACGTAGATTCTCGCGGACTTGAATGTTCCGCGAAAGGCTCAAGTCCTGATTGACGAAGTGCGGGTTACGCAACCCGAAAGCGCCCGTCGCAGGAGTGTTGCCGTAGGTGAATGAAGCCGGAGAGATGAAGGCATTCACGTCAATGTGCGGCGTCGCATTTGCCACCGCCGTATTGACGTTGCCGTCGCCCCACCCGCCGTTAATCCGCACCGGGCCGGTAAAGTTCGGGTTGTAGCTGGCCCAGCAGGTTCCCGCCTGCGGCACGTTGCAAGTGGCAGTGAACGGCCCGAGCGGCACGCCTGATGCGAACCGTGTGATACCGGACAACTGCCAGCCGCTGATCAGAGACCGCACGACACCATTCTCCGTATTGAACATGCGCCCCTTCCCGAACGGCAGTTCGTAAGCGAAGAACGCATTGAAGACGTGCGGCGCATCTGTCGTGGAGAGATTCTTTTCTCCGATGTATGCGCTGCGGAAACCGTTGATGGTGCCGAGCGCCTTGCTGTATGTGTAATTGACGTTGAAGGTCAGCCCGCTCGACAGGCGTTGCTGGAGAGAGGCTTGCAGCGCGTTGTAGTTCGACTGCCCGTCGTTGTTGTAAGGCGCAGAGACGCTGGTATATTGCGGGAAAGGCTTGAGCATCTGACCAATCGTTCCCGAAAAAGTGGCGAACGGCAATCTCACGCTCGGCACGATGGCTTGTGCTTGTGCAATGGTAGTCGGCGTTGCCGTCGAGTTGAGCAGATTTCCCAACACCAGATATTTGGGGTCGAGCTGATTTGTGATGTATCCCGGAGCAGCCCCCGCCAGACGTTTGCCGTTGCTGCCCACATAGGCGGCGGTCAAGACCAACGATTTTGTCAACGAGTGCTGGATCGAGAGATTCCAATTTTGATAACGTGGCGGCGCGCTCGTCGGGTTGCCGTAGGTCAACGTTCCGCCCGACCCTCTCCCGGTCGCGAATCCGCTCTGATAAGTCTCGTCATAGATCGGCCCAACCGCGTAAGCCGGGATGCCGTTGTCCCAGAAAAAAGCCGGAGTGAACGAGCCGTTCGGGCTGACGAGTGGGGCATTAGCGTTAATGCCCGTGAAGCCTGTGCCCGTGCGCGCGTTCTCACGACCGCCGACCGCGCCGCGCCGCGTGTACATGATGCCGTAGCCGCCGCGCAAGACCGTCGAATCCTTGTAACTGTAGGCGAACCCGACGCGCGGGCCGACTGCGCCGTAGTAGGTTTTGATAATCTGGCTGCAATGGCAGCTAATGGCATCCGGCGCGTAGTTGCCGCCGAACCGCAAGGCTCCGCGCAACCCGCCAGCCGCCGGGTTCGGGGCGTTGATGTCCAGATAAGTAAAGTGGTCGTTCGCCTCTGTGTAGGGGAGCCAGATGTCGTGCCGCACTCCGAGATTCAAGGTGAGATGCGGCGTCACCTTATAGTCGTCCGCCACCCAATAAGAATAACTCTTGAACTGCGCGACGGTGGCAACTATCGAGTCCTGATTGACAGTGGCTGAATTCAGCGCGCCGAGCAAAAAGCTGGCATAGGCGTTACCGGTAGCGTTAAGCAATCCGCCGGTAGCATTGAATCCGGCTGTTTGTAAATTGCTGAACCCTGTCACCAGCAAGCTGCCCGTGTCGTTGGTCTTCGTGTTGTCCTTGACGCGCTGGAATTGGACACCGAATTTGAACGAATGCTTATTCTTCGTCCACAACAAACTATCTTGGAGGGTGTAATTTCTATTGTCATCCTCGAAGTCTCTGGAATTCGTCCCGCGCCAGCCGGCAGGCACGTTAGCCCCCGCAAAAGTTGCCTCAAGGAAAGAGTCGCTCGCGTCACCGGAAGGCAAGCCCTTGAGACCGGACTTGGTCGCATACCCACCGGCTGAAGTAGCGTTGGTGATGGGCACGAAGAAGTGGTCGTAGCCGAAGCTCACCTGATTCAGCAACGAAGACGAAATCGTCCAGTTGTGTTTCGCTTGCCACACCGTCGGGATTTCCGTCACCAGGCGCGTATCCGTATAGGGGAGGGGCAAAGCGGATTGCGGAATCGAAGTGGCGACCTCTCTATAGGCTCCGGGCTGGCTTCGCTTGCCGTGTGTAAAGAGACCTGAGAGACGCTGCGTCGCCGTCAAGTCGTAATCCACTTTCGCGTTGAAGCTGTTGTTGTTATACGCGACGGGCACCTGTCCCAAATAATTGTTTTGGAGGCCGCTGGTGGTCGGCGCGGGCAAGAACGACTGAAAGTATTTTGAGATGGCGGAAATACGGTTGGCCGGAATGATGTTGCCGGGGAACGGCTGGCGGCTGAAGCCTCCGCCGGGGAGCGCCACCGTCGTCGCCGGATCGTAGATGACGACCGGCAACTCGCTGAAATCTCCATTCCGCTCTTTCAATGACGGGATGGAGACTAACTGCGTCGGGCTGGTCACGCGATAACGCCATCCGTCGTAAGAGAAAAAGAAGAAGGCTTTTTTCTTGATGATCGGGCCGCCGATAGTGAACCCGAATTCGTTTTGATGCTCGACCGGGCGAATCGCCGGGAAGAAGCCTCTGGCATCGAGCACGGTATTTCGCAAGTACTCAAACCCCGAGCCGTGAAACTGATTTTTACCGGACTTGATCGTGTAGTTCTCCGCGCCTTGTCCGTTGAACTCGACGCCGGTGCCGCTCGTCTCCACTTGAAACTGCTCGACGGCTTCGACCGAAACTCCGAGGCTGATCGTCCGGCCTTCGCCTTGCTGAATGGGGTCTGTGATCGGCACACCATCAATATAGACATCTTTGGAAAACCCTTGCGCGCCGTTGATCTGCCCCCAACGATTGCCTTCCGTGACGCCGGGCAATAGATAAATGAAAGCACCGGGATTTCTGGGGCCTTGTCCAATTCCAGAGCCGGCCACGGCGGTGCCCATCGCCAACGGCAGAGCGGTGTACAACTCGTTGCGAATCGTCGTGCCGAGTCGGGCATCAGACGTATTCAGTTGTGGCGGCGCGCTCTCGACGGTCACCGTCTCACCGATGCTGCCGACCTTCAGCGTTACATTAACGGTGACGTTGCTGAGTGCATCTACGATAACTTTCTCTTGAACGAGAGTTTGAAAACCGGCGATTGAAACTGTAACTTTGTACTCAGCCGGGGGCAGCGGAGTAATGACATATAGACCCGCGTCTGTCGTCTGTCTGGTCGTCTCGACTCCTGTAGCAACGTTCTTAGCCACCACTGTGGCTCCCGGCACAACTGCTCCGGTCGGGTCAAAGACAGTGCCGTTGATCGAACCATTGCCGCCAATCTGGGCGATGGCGCTGTTCGGTATCGCCAACGCACCGGCACACATTACAAACAGAATCAGAAATGTCTTTAAGAATTTCGCGCTCATGGGGTATCTCCTTACAGTGGTGGTAAAACGTTCGGTTCAGGGGATTGAAAAGAAATTTTGAGTCAACGCTTAACCCGGCATAGTTCGCCCTCCGTCTCTGTAGCTGACTAAAAATATTCCCGGATGGAAATGCGCTGTGGGTGGAAGCTGCTCAACCGCGACTCGTCAAATCGAGCGTCTTGAGTTACCGAGTTAAACGGTTACCCCGCTACTCAAGCGGGGAGGAACTAATGTGAAGCGACCTGCAATCCGTATGCGGGCTAAGATAACATCTCCCTCGCCGGCAATGAAATCTTATTCGCGTCGTCTTAAGTTAGTTCGATGAACAAATTCTGCGTTTTTATAAGACTTCGGGTACTGGTCGAAACGTGGAGACTTGAATATAAAGGCGCGACGTGTTGCGTGTCTTGGATAATTTGGACTATTTTATTTGCATATTCGGCAAAAGGACGAATCCGCCGTATGGAAAAAGCCAAGAATAAACGCAAAAGGCCACATCAACATCATTTCAGAAATTTAGGCATTTATGTTTTCGAGAGCCGGCACAGCGAAGATTTCTCGATGGAAATCGGCGAGTGGGACTTCCATAAGTTGTGCATGATCATTAAAGGCAAAGGTCTTTTGGAAACCAAAGACTCGACTTTGCCTATCGGTCTCAATCAGCTTCTCTATCTTCCGCCGCACACCGCGCACCGCTTTCAGGATGCGAGCGGCGACCCGCTGACGCTCGTCATGGTCTGTTTCTATGACCACGTCTTCGGCGTCAATCCGGTGATCGTCGAAGTCCTTTCGCATTTCTGTGGCACTTTTACATCCGGCGTCCCCTTCAGTCTCAATGATAACTACAGTCGCCTCAAGATCAAGAATAGTTTTAAGGTGATGCTCATCGAGCAACTGCAAAAGCGCGAGGGCAGCCGCGCCACGCTCTGGTGTCAACTCATCGAACTGCTCATCTTCTTGACGCGCATCCATCAGGAGCAGGAGAAGATGTCTATCGCAGACCCTTGCACGATGGCCTTCGCCGGAAGTTTCGATTTCATCAACAACAATTTCTATCGTCCGATTAAGGTCGAGGAACTGGCGACGCTCGCCAACTTGTCGTATCGTCGCTACACGGAGCAGTTCAAGCGCAGCACGGGGCAGACCGTCACGCAGTATCTTTCGCAGATCAGAATTGAATATGCCAAGCGCATCATGCTGGAGACGGAAGATGTTTTGTTCGCCGCTTTTGAATCGGGCTTCGGCGACTTAACGCAGTTCTATCGCGTCTTCAAAAAAAACGCCGGATGCACCCCTAAACAATTTATCGGCAGACAGAAACTGCTCTTGCAGAAAACTGAAACTGCTTAAGCTTTCTTCGCCCGTGAGGTGGCTTCCGAAATTCTGGAACTCCCGCAATCATCCTTGCTGGTTCAAGACGTGCCGAACCAGACTCGCATTTTTCTGTCCACGACCAAATAAAAGACAGCACATGAGCACACGTTCATTTTCGCATCTCGGCAGTTTTCGCGCGGTGGAAACTTTTCAACGCTACCTGCAAGAAAATCGGTTGATGATTCCCTGCGACGCTGATGTCATCACGGGTAGCGCGTCTCCGTTCGCACAGCCTCTGCGACTCGGCGCGCGTACCATCGGCAACCGCTTCTGCATTCACCCGATGGAAGGATGGGACGGCACGCCCGACGGTCATCCGACCGAGAAGACGCTTCATCGCTGGCAGTATTTCGGCATGAGCGGCGCGAAACTTATCTGGGGCGGAGAAGCCGTGGCGGTGCGACACGATGGCCGCGCCAATCCCAATCAACTTCTACTCAACGAACACACGCGCGCCGGCATCGCACAACTGCGCGAGACTTTGATTGCCGAGCACAAGCGAGTCACAGGCTCAGACGATGATCTCTTCATCGGTCTTCAACTGACGCACTCAGGCCGCTACTGTCGCCCGAACATGAAGGACAAGCCGGAGCCGCGCATCCTCTATCATCATCCAATTCTTGATCGCCGTCTGGGTCTGCCCGACGATTATCCTCTGCTGGCAGACGGCGAGGTGCGCGAGATTATCGAAGCCTACACGGTTGCTGCGCGCACGGCGCACGAACTCGGCTACGATTTCGTGGACATCAAACACTGTCACGGCTATCTCGGCCACGAGTTCCTCAGCGCGCACACGCGCGAGGGCGACTACGGCGGCAGTTTCGAGAATCGCACGCGCTTCCTGAGAGAGATCGTCGAAGGCATTCGCGCCGTCGCGCCCGGTCTTGAAATCGGCGTGCGCCTCTCGGCATTCGACACGGTTCCCTTTCGGCCTGACCCGACACGCTCCACGCCGGGCAAACTCGGGCCGGGCATCCCTGAATCTTTCGCGTCGCTGCTGCCGTATCGCTGGGGCTTCGGCGTCAACCCCGACAACCCCGTCGAGCCTGACAGCGCGGAGCCGTTGCGTTTCCTCTCGCTGCTGCGCGAACTGAATATCCAGCTCGTCAACATCTCCGCCGGCAGTCCTTATTACAACCCGCACATCCAACGTCCCGCGCTCTATCCGCCGTCGGACGGCTATCAACCACCCGAAGACCCATTGCTCGGCGTCGCGCGGCAAATGAAATTCACTTGCGACCTCAAAGAGCAGTTTCCCGATCTCATCATGGTCGGCACGGGCTACACTTATCTGCAAGACTTTCTGCCGCACGTCGCGCAGGCTGCGCTGCGTGAAGGCTGGGTTGATTCGGTGGGCTTGGGAAGAATGGTGCTGTCTTATCCAGAACTACCTTTGGACATTTTGCAGGGCGCGCAGTTTCAGAGTAAGCGCCTGTGCCGCACCTTCAGCGATTGCACGACCGCGCCGCGCAACGGTCTGCCCTCCGGTTGTTATCCGCTGGACGCTTACTACAAAAACTCAGAAGAAGGCGCGCAACTCAAACAGATCAAGAGCCGCTTACGCAAAGCCGCAGAGTCTTGATTGCCAACGAGCAATCAAAACTAAATGCTAAAGCGTGCGTAAGTGAAAGCCTCCGTCCACGTTGATGACTTCACCCGTCGAGAAAGGCAAATCGCCGCGCGCGATGGCAGCGACGGCGCGACCGATGTCCACAGGCTCACCCCAGCGACGAATCGGCCATGCGCCCTGTGCGATGAGTTGATCGTATTTTTCTTTCACGCCTTCAGTCATGTCCGTCGCGATCACTCCCGGTCTCACTTCATAGACGTTAATCCCGAACTCGGCCAGACGCGCCGCGAATAATTTCGTCATCATCGCCAATCCGGCTTTTGAGACGCAGTAGTCGCCGCGATTACTCGATGCCGCATAAGCCGAGACCGAAGAGATCGTGATGATGCGCGGCGGATTGGATGCAGCGTGATTGCCGCGTTGAACTTGCTCGATCATCTGACGCGCCACGCGCTGCGTCAGAAAATATGTCCCCTTGAGATTGATGTTGATGAGCCGTTCAAAAGATTCTTCGCTCGCGTCGAGCAAATCGGCGCGCACGTCAGGGGCGACCCCTGCATTGTTGACGAGCAGATCAATGCGCCCGTAAGCGTCAAGCGTTTCCGCCACGAGCCGCGTGCGGTCTTCGGTTGAAGAGATGTCCGCGCGCACGGCCAGCCCATCGCCGCCCGCATCGCGCACAAGCTGTAAACACTCTTCCGCCGCGTCCCTGTTGCCCGCATAGTTGATGACGACTGCGTGATGCAGTTTCGCCAATTCGACGGCGATGCCGCGCCCGATGCCCCGCCCCGCTCCCGTTACCAGCGCGATGGGACGATGCGTGGCAACGTCACATTGCGCGTCGTTAGGCTGCACGCCGTCAGACATCGCGCGCCTCCGTGTCATGTTTGTCCGGCATCACTTCTGCGGGCGCGGGCAAGTCCTCTTCCGTCGGGCCATCGTTCCACAGGCGCGCTTGTGCGGGCAGTGAATCTTCCGGGTAAGGCGTCACGCGCGGTGCTTCCTGCATTGCCGATTCTTCATCAAGCGTTTGCAGAGCTTTGTCGAGCGCCTCGACGAAAAAATACTCGCCGAACATGACGGCCTCATGCACGCCCAGCCCCTTGTGTATGTGATAGACGCCGCCGTTTAAGATGCCCTCGAAGCCCGGCGTCTGTGTGCCCAGATATTTTTGCGCGAGCGTTTGCAGAGAGATCAGCGCGAACTCGCGATAAGCGCGCGCCTTCGTCAAATCGGGCACGGCGTCGGCTAAATCAAGCAACCCCGATGCGGCGATGGCACAGGCCGAAGTGTCAACCTGCGCGCGCGCAAGTGTCCCCTCGTCGGGCGCGTCATAATCCCACGGCGTTACGCCGTCCGGCGGCGTGTGCGCGAGATAATAGTCTGCGTTGAGCATCGCCGTTTCGAGAAACTCGGCGCGACCGCTTTGCAAATAAGAGCGCGTGAAGCCATAGAGCGACCACGCCAGCCCGCGACTCCAACACGAGTCGCCGCGAAAGCCCTGATGCGTCGTCTGGCGCAGGCACTCGCCCGTTTCGAGATCGAAAAGAGCCTCGTGCGCCGTCGAGCCATCGCCGCGCACGAGCGTCCGCCGCGTCGTCAGACAGTGCTGCTGCGCGATGGCGTAAAGATGCTCGTCTCCGGTTTCGATGGCGGCATGAAAGATCGTGCCGACGTTCATCATAATGTCTATAAAGAGCGAGGCCGGCTCGACGAACGAGCGTAGATACTGGCCGCGCTCCATGAAGCGCATCGCCATCGTCTTGCCCGCTTGAATCAGCACCGGCTCGATGCGCGCGGCTGGCCCGCCGAGTTCGAGCCAGCGCAGATACGTCGAGAAAAAGATAAAGCCCAGATCGTGAACGGCTCTATCGTACTGGCGTTCTTCGAGCGGAGTCGCGTAGGCAATGGCTTGATCAAGCCATCGCTCGTCGCCAGTCGCGTCGGCGAAGATAAACATCATGCCCGGATAAAAACCGTCGCACCAGTGCGTCCAGCGTTTGCGGTCTTGACCGAACTTTCCGCGCACCGTGTACATCGGATAATAATCCGAAGGGTATTGCACAAGCAGTTGCCGCACCTGGCTCTGTGCGAAGTCAAAGGCCTCTTGCAATACACCGTTCACAGCTTCACGCTCACGCATCATATTCGGCATTCCTCTACTCTCCAATTTTTCCTCTGTTCGATGTCGTCATTTCCATTCGCCTTGCAGAACGAAAGCAGCCCAGTAGTAAGGCGCGCGCCAGCGGCTTTGCCTGATCATTTCGATCTGCGCGGCGCGCAACGCAGCCGCCGGACGCAAATTATCCTTGAGCAGTCCCCTGTAAAAATGCGTCATCAACACTGACGTGGCCTCATCATCAACTTTCCACAGACTAGCGACGACGCGCGGCGTACCTGCGTACATGAAGCCGCGCGTCAGCCCGATGAGTCCTTCGCCCTTCACTTCTTTACCCAGCCCGGTGCTGCACGCGCTCAAGACGACAAGCTCCGCCGGGAGTTTCAGGTCGTAGATTTCGTGCAGGCGCAGGAAACCGTCAACGGGTCGTCCTTCCGCGTCAACGAGCGAGAGGATGAGTCCTGACAACTCCGGGTGCTCGGCGTTCAATAGGCCGTGCGTGGCGAAGTGTATGAAGCGATAGCGCGCGAGGTCTGGACTCTTGGCGGTGATGCGGCTCGCCTCGAAGTCGAAGGCTCGCATGGACGTTGACGAAGGCGCGGATGAGAGAATCGCGCTCGCCTCATGGCGCGTGGCGATGAGACGCGGGATGCCGCTCGCGGCGTCGCGCGTGATGCCCGCTTCCGTCGCCGCACGGCTTAACTCGGACGGGCGCGGAGACGTTGACGCGAGCGCGTTCGAGTTTTGTCCGCTCTTTCTCGCCGCCGACTTGATGCGCGGATCGTCCATTTCAAAGACGGGATCGGCGATGACGACGACCGAATTCTCCGCCATCTTGCGCCCGGAGGTTTCGCGCCGCAGTTCGGCCAGCACTGAGGCGGACGGCAGGTTGATGATTTCGCGCTCGGCGATGAGTGGCGGTGTATCGTTGAGCGTTGAAAGCTGTCCGGCGGGCTTGAGATTTGCGGCGGCAGTTGTTGTCCCGCGCGCTTGCATGACATTCCCCGCGCTTCCCGACGTTTGTGCGGGCAACGCTCCGAAAGGGATGTACTGCAAAGCACCTTCAGCCACGATGAGCAGACGTTTCTTCCCCAGATGCGCGGCGGCGGGCGCGAGTATCATGTCGCCGAGCTTGCCGGCCAGACGCCCGTACCGGTCAGCCGCATCGCGACGCCGCGACTGCACGGCGGCGAGGCTTTCGCCCGGCTTCGCGGCCAAAGTTTGCGCCGTCAGCGAGGCATAAACCTGTCGCGAGAGAGACTCGATCTCGGAGCGCGGCGGGAGCGCATAGGTTAGAACTTCGCTCTGCGTCACCAGCCAGAGGAAACTTCTCTTCTCGCCCAACTTGTATTCGAGCAGCGCCGTGTCGGGGTCGAGCAGCTTTTGCTGAATCTCACTCAACACGAGCGGCTGCGGGTGTGTGAGCGCGGCATAGCGCGGGCTCGACTGTCGCAGGCGCGCTTGCACTTCGGTTAACTCGACGGTCAATGTTTCCAGTTCGCGGGCTGCTCCCGCAAGCTCAGTCGCATTGGCTTTGCTTCCCTGAAGTCGCGCCTGCTGCTCGGCGGCCTTATTGAGCTTCGCCTGCACAGCGGCCTCGCGTTCGACGAGTGACCGGTCTGCATCACGCCGGACATCAATGCCCGCTTCTCGCATCAAGTCGAGAAAGCTCCGTGCGCGCGCTCGCTCGCTGGCGGCGAGGGCTTCCGCGTCGTGCCCGCTCGTCGGCTCGCGCTCGTGCATCTGCATGAGCAGTTCGACGTAGAAGTCGTAATAGCTCTGCACGGTTGCGAAGAAAGCGGCGCGCAGTTGCTGGCTGTTGACGTTGATACGGAGACTCTCGAAGATCGAGAGAGCTTCTTCGACGCGCGTGCGCGACTCGGCTAAACGTCCACGCCCGCGCTCGATGCGCGCGATGCGATAGAGCGTGACCGCCTCGCCGTTCCGGTCGGTGGTGCTGCGGCGCAAGGAAAGAGCCTCGCCAAAGTATTCGAGCGCCTTATCTTTCTCGCCCAACTCATCGTAAGCCACGCCGGCCTCGTGTAGTGATTGGCCGACGCCGCGCATGTCTTTGGTCGCGCGGCGTATCGGTATCGCCCGTTCCGCGTATTCGGCTCCACGTCGGTAATCGCCAATCTGGTTGTAGAGCGAGGCGATGCTGTTGAGGCTCCCGCTTTCGCCGCGCCGGTCGCCGATCTCGAGAGAGAGAGCCAGCGACTTCTGAAACAATTCCAACGCCTTCTCGTTTTCTCCCAGACGCAGATGAACTGCCCCAAGATTGGCGATTGCGATGCTCATCTTGGGACGATTATTGACCTTCTGCCAGCCCTCTATCGCGCGCCCCATGTAGTCGGCGGCTTGCTGCCATTCTCCCAACGAATAATAGACGGAGCCGATGTTATTGTTGGTGAGCGCGATAGCATTACGGTCGCCGATGGCCTCGCGCAGGGGCAGCGCCAGCCGGTGCGTGTCGAGGGCTAACTGCGAACGCCCGGCCATCCGGTGAACGCTGGCGATGTTGTTGAGAATTTCACTTTCCAGAAAAAGGTCTCCGGCGGCATGCGCCAGCGGCAACGCCTGCGTATGGAAGGCGAATGACTTCTCGACATCGCTTGTGAGGTAAGAGAGCGAGCCGAGATTATTGAGCGCGTCGGCTTCTCCCCAACGATCACCCGCCGCGCGATAGAGCGCAAGCCCCTTCTCGAAATTTTCGAGCGCATTTTTCGTCTCGCCTCTCTCGCCGTAAGTCGCGCCGAGTCCGATGAGCGCAGCCGCCTCGCGCGTCGTGCGATCATTAAGCGCGCGGATCAGCGGCAATGCCTCTGCGTACTTTTCGGCGGACTTTTTCCAAGATGCGTCCGTCGCTTCTTCCAGAAGTTTGCGCCCCTCTTCCATGAGCGCGAGCGACTTCAACTCGTTCGCGCTTCTCGTTCGATCTTCCTCGCCGGCGGCGCGCAACTCATCGAACTTCAGACTGTACATCCCTGACGCAGCCCACTTGTGCTCCGACTTCACCTCTAACGTGTAATCTCCCTCCGACTCGATTGCCAGCGCGAGCGTTTCCCGTCCATCGCGCGAATCGTTCCCGTCGTTGAGGCTGATGACGGGCTTGCCGTCCGAAGAGTAGAGCGCGAGCGTGACGTCAATTCCTTTCTGCTCAAGGATGATGCGCGCGAATTGTCCCGCGCCGAATTTCAAGGCGTAGGCGTGCGACTCTCCGCCGCGCAATTCCCCTTCGATTGTCTGGCCGTGCGCGAGCGTCCGCGCGTTGTTCTGCTGCGCCGACGTGCGTGCGTGTGACGCGATGAGAAAGAGCGTGAGAAAAATAAGAATGCAGGAGAGGCGCGTGGTCACTCGCGCGTATCTGCGTGCGACGCTGAACAAAGCGGGGCAGTGTCTCCACCTTCGTGCGGAGTGTCGTTTGATGGCTCGTCGCATTTTTCGTTTCACGCCATCAGTGGCCGGATGGCTGCGGGCATCAGGAATCTGTTGGCGTCAACTTTGCTGAGATGTCGGAACGCGGGCAACTTGCGCGCGTTATAATGCAACCGGCAGACCTGAACAATCAACATTTTTCCGCATGTCGCCGTTAATGGCCTTCGCCTCGCAAGAGCTTTTCCGGGAATGCACGCGCAACAAATTGTTGGCTTTAGCCACGCCCCGTCTTTATACTCCCGACCGACATGCCGCCCCCGAAAAAAATCCACATACTCAAGCAGGAAGACTTTGAACGCTTGCTGGCATGGCTCGACGAAGACCGCGAGCGCGCCGGCGCGACGTATGAGAAAATTCGTTGGCGGCTGATCACGATTTTCGCCGCGCGCTCGTGTCATGTGCCGGAGGAATTGGCTGATGTCACGATTGACCGCGTCGCGCGCCGCGTGTCAGACATTCAGGCAACCTACATCGGCGATAAAATTCTTTACTTTTTAGGCGTGGCGAATAATGTCCATCACGAATACTTGAAACGTCCCGCCGCATCCGGGAGCGCGCCAGAGCTTAACGAGACAGCCGATGATGGCTTCGCCGACACAGAACAGAAGCACGACTGTCTGGAGAGTTGCATTAACAATCTGCCCGAAGATTCAGGGCATCTCATCAGGCGATATTACGCCGCAGACAGGCAGGCCAAGATTGATTTACGCAAACAACTGGCGGACGAACTAAGCATCAACGTCAACACTTTGAGAGCGCGCGCGCTTCGCATCAGAGAGAAGTTGCAGGCGTGCATCGAAAGATGTCTGGCATCCTGAAAGTTTCCGGTAACAAAACGCCGCTCATCAACATTCACTGTTGAGGACAAGTGTTTCCAGGATGAATGAGCAAACAGTAAATTCCGGCGACAGCGGTGACAGCGGCGCGGCGTCTTTCTCCGACGAAACGATCCGCCGCTTCCTGCTTTGCCGCTTGAGCGAAGACGAGCGGGCACGATTTGAAGAGCGTCTGTTGATTGACGACGAGTTGGAGCGGCGCGTGCGTCTCGCCGAATGCGAACTGACGGACGATTACGCTTTCAATCGCTTGAGCGCGGAAGAGCGCGATCTGCTTGAGAAGAATTTTATCGTCACGGAAGAGCGCAGACGAAAGCTCGAAGTCTCACAGGCTTTGCAGAGACATTTTGCGCCGCCGGCAACCGCTAAAAAAAACGTTGCGGCCATTGAAAATAAAATGGCCTGGCACGCACGTCTGTTAGGACTATTCGATTTCAAACGACCCGCGCTGGCCTTCGCGTTTTCGCTCGCGGCGTTGGTTCTTGTCATCGGCGTCATCTGGCTCGTCGCCAGAAACGCGCGCGATAATGGCGAGCCGGCCATCGTCAAACATGCGCCGGACACAGAACCAAAGCCGCAAAATTCTCCGCAAACAATTATCTCCCCGACGCCGTTTACCGATGTCACGCCCGCGCCGAACCCCTCGCCAAAGACAACGCCGCCCACGCCGGAGACTTCCTCTACACCGCGCGCCGCGTTGGCTACTTTCGTCCTCTTGCCCGGCGCGATACGCGACGGCGGCCAGATGTCTCGCGTCACGCCTCCGCAAGGCGGGCGCGACATCGTGCGCCTGCAACTCTCGCTCGAAGCTGTCGAACCGGGAACATACCGCGCAGAGTTATTGACTGCCGAAGACCAACCAATCACCGCCGCACGCAAACTCAGAGCGGTCGGCGCGCACGGGCAGGCGAGAGTCGTCTTCGATGTCCCCGCGCGTTTGTTGAAAGCCGGTGATTATCAGGTTAAACTAAGTCGCAATGTCGCCGGCGGATCAACTGAAGACGTGGCGCGTTACTACTTCCGCGCGCTGCCCTGAGAGATTCAATCGTCCCGGCTCGCGAGTGCGGCCAAGACATTCACCGCCGAGACGCAAAGGACGCACAGAGGGCGCAGAGATTTGATTTTCTCTGCGCCCTCTGTGCGCTGACGCTATCTCTGCCACGATGAGTCTGTCAGTCTATAGCGGGTTGCAATTGGGTGTGACATCCGTCAGTACCACTCATGCCTGCCAGCCGCGCTAATTTTGATTGTCGTAGGCGATGCCCTGCTCGACCTCTCTGATGGCTTCGCGCACGAGCCGCGCCGCGTTGACGCGGAAGCCGCCCTTGTCCGCACTGGCCTTGTCGAGGTTTGAGAGAGCGTTTTGCAGATGCTGTTTGGCAATCTGCATGTTCGGCTGCGCGGACGCCTTCTGCGCCAGCCATGACGCCGCGACATACTGCGCCCCGAACGCCGGACTGCTTTCGACGCCATTGCCCCAGGGACTCTGCTCGTTGCGGCTTTGCTTGCGCGGACGGTCTTTGGGGCGGTCGTTGGGGTTCTGGTTGTCGTAGGCCATGCCCTTGTCCACTTCGGCGACGGCCTGTTGCGTCAGGTCTATCGCGCGGTCGCGGTGTGTTCCCTTATCGGCGGTCGCGCGCTTCAGGGCGGCGACGGCCATGCTCAAGTCATGCTTGGCCGCCTTCATGAATTTCTGATCCGCGCCGCCATTATTGCCGCCGGTTCCGGCTGCCGCTGTTGTTTCCGCTTCGGGCAGCTCGACGCCGGTCGTTGACGGCGCGACATCGCCGATGCTGCTCGCGCCGGTTGAAGAAGAAGGCACGCTTTCGGTAGCCGCTCCGGTCGAGGAAGTAGGCACGTTGTTTCTGATCGCCGCCGGAGATGCGTTGACGGGCGTCTGCACGGGCGTGCTGCTGTTGTTAGTGGCTTCCGTGCTCACTCCAGTCGCGGGCGTTGTAGTGGCGCTACCCGTCCCGGCTGCGGCGGCGGCTTTAGCCTTCCGACCTTTGGGCGCGGGCTGTTCGACGGCTTGCCCTTCGGGAGATGCCACATCGGACGTGGTCGTGGCAGATGCGGCGGCGGCCTTCCTGTTCCGCTTTCCGCCCTGCTTCTCGAACGGGTCGTCGCCCCCGCCTAGATTGTCTGCGCCGGGTTGACCGGCGGCGTTCGCCCGGCGTGACTTCCTCGCCGATGCGTCACCGCCAGCTTCGGCGGACTGAGTTGCGTCGCCCTGCGCGCCTTGCTTCGCTTCCCTCTTCGCCTGACGCTCCTCCTTCTTAGCTTCGCGTTCTTCTTTCTTCGCTGCGCGGTCGCCACCGTTCTCACCCTTCGTAGCCTGACGCTCTTCCTTCTTCGCCGCGCGCTCCTCTTGCCTGGCTTCCTTCTTGGCCTCACGTTCCGCCTGCTTGTCACCCTTGTTCGCGGCGCGCGCCTTCTTCGCCTTCTCAGCGTAGATGGACGGCGCGGCGAGCCAGCCGAAGAGGCTGATAACCAATGCCAATGTGGCGACCATTCTTGTATTCGCTTTCATCATGTTTCTCCTTATCGAAAATTATGGAAGAGTTTTTGTGCAGCATCGCGCCCGCGCGCTTCGACTGTGTGAACGGTAGGAAGCGCTTGTTCCTCTTCGCCGTCAGCTTCGCCGCCGTCCGGTGAAGATGTTCCGCGCCGTCACTGGCACTTCACGAAGATTCCTTCTCTGCCGATGTAAATCGGTTTGACCGCAGACCAGCGACCGCCGCCTATATATTCTTTGTTGAGTTCAAAAATCTGGCTCTGGCAAAACGGGCGATTGGCGACTTTGACGAGCGCGACGCCGGAAGTGACCTGTGTGGTCGGAATGCCGAGCGAGTTTTTGAACAGCCTGAAGTCGCTCTGATACATCCCGATTTTGACGACCGTTACGCCCGGACGATTCTTCGCATAGTAATTTCTGACCATGCCTTCAAACGTCGCGTTGTGAAGAAGCGGCGCGTTCCAGCTTTTCGTGGGAGCCTCGCCTTCGACTCTGGCTTTAACTTCGTCGGCTTTAGTGAAGATTTCGGCGAAATATTTTTTGAGTTTATCTTCCGGCGTGCCGGGATAATTCTTCGTTAATTTGGCGCGCTCTTCGCGCTCCCAAGCCGCGCGGTCGAAGACGATGCGCTGCGTCTCTTCCCGCATCCCGTTCGGCGTGTCGAACGCATTTTCCAACTCGCCGAGCGTGTCCCGTTGGGTGAAAGCGAGCGATTCGGCTAACCCTGCGGCTTTCGCCCGGTCAATCATCGCGTCAGGTTGTTTCGCCATCTGACACCAGTCGGCAAAACGGATTGAGATGTCCGTGCCCTTACTCGCGTTGCGGCTGTTTCTCAGATTCGGATATTTCTGGCAGACGACGTTGAGGGCTTTTAGTGAAGCGCGATGTTTTTCCAAATCTTCCGGCGAGAGCCTGTATTCGCCGCGCGCCAGTTCGGGTTTATAGAGGCTCGCCATCTCGGTGATCGCACGCGAAAAGGGCTGCGCTTCCGCTTTAAACTGCCGGCGAGTCTGCTCGTCGGCCTCTTCGGTCAGCGTGCGAAACTCTGGATTGCTGAGGTTGGTCTGGTAGTATTTCGGCTCGCCGCGATGGTTAACGTCGCCGAAATCGTAGATGTAGAACCCGCGGTCGAAATCAATTTTGACGATCTTTGCACGCACCCAGCCGTCACGATTGCCTTTGCAATTACCGCAACTGACTTCCACCACGTCGCCGACTTTGAATTCCGTCTCCTGCGTGGCGGCCTGTTTGTTGTCCGCGTCGTCCATCACCTGCCCCGAAGAATTCCGGCGTGGAGGAGGAGCGTCCGGGTGGTTCGGGTCGCGTATGCGGTCGCTGCCGAACTTGACCGTCTTGGTTTGATAAGTTCCGTGGCCGTAGCGCACGACGTAACCGCTCTCGTCAATTGACTCGATCTTGCCCTGCGTCCAGCCACTGCTCCCGGAGCAGTTGCAGAAAATCTCGACCGCCTGCCCGATGCTAAAACTTCTGGCCTGTTGAGCGCGCGCGCCCGCACCGCAGAGCAAGCTTCCAACACACAAAACTAAAGCGGCGATTGACCGTCTGATTGATTTCGAGTTCATCTTTATTAACTCCCGACGACGCAGATTCAGTAACTTTGAAAGCGAGCAACTTGCGCTGACGTTCTGTAAAGAGCGACGCGCATTGATCTCTCATTCGTAGGTGAATGGCGTTGGCCGGCAAAACATTACGGGGGATGTGAGAAAATATTTTGTGGCGGGTCTGCCGCTCGCCACACGCGGCAGAGCGCAGGCACGAGTTATGCTATCTTGAAGCTCCCGGAAGAAGTCTCTCGATTGATGACAATTTTGCAGCAAAGGCAGGCGTTGACAGATATATGAATCCACCGATCAACATGCACTCCGCACGGACGGCTCTCAACCAGGACGACGAACTCAGGCGTTGGGCTGAACAATGGTTAAAAAATAAGGAGCGCGCCGCGCACGAGGAGTTGTCCGAAGAGGAATTTGAGAAGCACTGGCGCTACGTCCAGCCGGAGCGGATGCACGAGGGAGCGATTGAGGCCGTCGCCGCCTACAGGCAGCGCACGGAGGAGCATTAGTTTTGCGCGCCTTCGCCTGACGCGGAGGGCAACTTGATGCTGAAGACCGAGCCTTCGCCGACGGCGGAGCGCAACGTCACTTCACCGCTGTGCGCGCGCGCGAGGTGTTTGACGATGGCGAGTCCGAGTCCCGTCCCGCCCATCTGTTGCGAGCGCGCTTTGTCCACCCTGTAAAAACGCTCGAAGAGACGCTCGTGATGTTCCTGCGGGATGCCGTCGCCGGTGTCCGCGACGAGAATTTCGTCGAGCGTGCTTTCGCGTTCGTGTCTAATCGTCACCGTCCCGCCCTCGCGATTGAACTTGATCGCATTCTCCACCAGATTCGTCAGCATCTGTTCGAGACGATTAACGTCTGCGAAGACGCGCGCCTCCGCCGGCACTTCGTTATGCAGGATGACATCGCGCGCAGACGCTTTCGCGCCGAGCGCCGCCGTCACGTTAGAGACCAAAGCCCTTAGAGACACCTGCACCGGCTCAATCGAAATGCTCCCCGACTCAATCGCGCTCAATTCGAGGATGTCGTCAATGAGCGTGTGCATCCGCGCGGCGTTTTTGCTGATGATGGAGAGGAAGCGACGATTGTTGTCGGCATCGTCGAGCGCGCCGCCTTCGAGCGTCTCGACGAAGGCGATGATGGAAGTGAGCGGCGTGCGTAGCTCGTGCGAGACGTTGGAGAGAAATTCCTGCCGGACGCGCTCAAGCTTTTCAATCTGCGTGATGTCGAAGAAAACGCCGATGGCTCCCGTCTGATTTTTATCCGTGCCGAGCCTCAAAGGAAAGACGCGCAAGTCGAAGACGCTTTTTTCCGCGCTTCTCGATTCGACTTTGATGCCGGTGCGCTCCGTGCCCTTGAGCGCGTCGAGAAAGGCTGTGTAGATCGCCATGTTGCGCGTCAGTTCGTTGAGGCTGCGATTGTTGAGCGCGCCGGTGGCATAAGCGAAGACGCGCCGCGCGGCGAGGTTCGAGGCCAGCACGCGCATGTCGTAATCAATGATGATGACGCCCTCTCGCATCCCGTTGATCGTCGCCTCGAAGAGCTTGCCGAGCGCGATGGATTGCGCGGAGTCGTTTCTGTCCGGCTGCTCGCCCGCCTGCAAGCTGTCAAGCAACAGCGGCGTCGCGGGTCGCGTGATTTTGATGAGCGAGAGACAGAGCGCCGCGCCGGTGATGATGGCAAAGATAACGACGAAGACGGCGCGCGCGCCCGGCGCAGGAAGTATCAAGAGCGCGGTCGTCACGGCAGCGCAGAGCGTGACGGCGAGAGAGATGCCAGTCGAACGGTTCATCACAATCAAGAGCGTCTCACACAAATTTCTATCAACTATTAAGCGGGAAAAGCAAAATTAACGGGGATGGACAGGATGTCGGAAGAAATGATGAATGCGGAATGATGAGTGATGAATGTCAGGCGAAGCTTCTTTGCTTTCACTCATCACTCATCACTTATCACTCATCACTTATTACTCATCTCTTCTGTATCCTGTCTATCCTGTCCATCCCTGTTAAATTTCCTTACTTTGGTCACGCGCGCAGCCTGCGAAGCGGTAGCCGACGCCGACGAGCGTCTCGATGCACGCACAGCACGCGCCGAGCTTTTGCCGCAGGCGTCGGATGTGAACGTCGAGCGTGCGCTCGTCGCCGTAATAACTGTAGCCCCACACGCCTTCGAGCAATTGCCGGCGCGTGACGACGCGGCCTGAAGCCTTGACGAGCGCGGACAAGAGTTGAAATTCTTTGCGCGCGAGTTTGACGCCCGCGCCGTCGCAGGAGACGCGCATCGCCGCGAAGTCTATCAACAGACGCTCGTCTTCATAACCGTCCGGCGCGCTTTCCTCCGCGCGCCTCAGCACGGCGCGGACGCGCGCCAGCAGTTCGCGCATCGAGAAGGGTTTCGTGATGTAGTCGTCCGCGCCGAGGTCGAGACCGGCGACGCGATCCGTCTCGTTTGATTTCGCCGTCAGCATGATAATCGGCGTGCGTCTCGTCGCCGGCTCGCGGCGCAGTCGCCGGCAGAGTTCGATGCCGTTGATGCCGGGCAGCATCAAATCGAGAATGATGAGCGCGGGTTGCCCCTGCACCTTCAAAGCCTCGCGCAAGCCATCTTCCCCCGTCAACGCGACGCGCGTCTCCAACCCTTCGCGCTCAAGGTTGTAACGCAGGCTCTCCGCGATGTCGGGGTCGTCTTCGATAATGAGGATGGGATGCGGCATATCTTGATCACACTGAACGGCGACGAGAATACTAACTAAAGAAGCCGAGCTTGAGCCACTCCTTTCGAGCTGCTAGTTGTGGGCTGCTATTGATCCGCAATTGCCGGAGCGTAGCGCGTGCAATGCCGGTGAGGGCTTCAATGTTTCCAGTTTCGCTGATGACGAAAAAATGCTCGCTCCAGACATCAAGACGAGGATTGAAGAGACGCACGTCTTTTTGTGTCTCTTGATCAAAGGCCAACACAACATCAGATTTGTAGAGATTGCAGGAACGGCAGGATAAAGCGAGATTACTTTCAGACGTTTCGCCGCCGATTGATTGCGGCATGATGTGTTCGACTTCAAAGGGCAAGTTGAAGACGGCTTCGGGCGCATGACAGTATTCGCAGATGTGATGAGCGCGAACGGCGACGAACGTATAATGCGGATTCATGGCTGAAGTTCATCAAGCATGGTTTTCGCTCTGTGCTGCGCGCCGTCAAGCTCAAGCTTAATCAGAATTTCCAACTCCTGCGCTTCTTCAACAGACAACTCATTCATGTCGCGGCGTGCCGTTAATTGAAGCAAACGCGCTTGCTGAGTGGCGTTGAAAAACTGGTCTGCCCTGTGATTTTGCACGATGATGAGCGTGCCGCTTTCATCTTCTGTGAGTTGTGATGTGAGCGCATCCAGAGCTTCGCCAGCCGTGCGCCCGACGCTTTCCTTATCGCCCGCGAGCGCGCGATAGCTGTTTGTTTCTTCAGGCAGAATCGTAATGGTTGTCATCGGTGAGAGATTTTAACACAAGCGGAAACTCACGCCATGATGATTCGCCCGCGAGTATTTGGCATCATCATTTATCGCTTCCTTCGACAAGACCAGCAGACGTGAGTTGGTAAGGTTGACGGGCGCATCAACTTGAAGTTGAAACTCGCTTATTTCCGGCGGGGAGGATTTTGGCGGCTTCGGGCGGTACATGGATAGGGACGAAATATTTTGCGGGATAGAGATAATCTTCGCCGGTTTCGTCAATGACGCGGATGTAATTATTCAAAGCCGCGCGTTCGTCCGGCAGGACGGCGTAAACTTTGCGAACTTCCAGCGACTCGGGATAGCCCCCGTCGTCTATGCAAAGCACGTATGAACAGATTAAATCGTTCGACATGGCAGTTAATCGAGATACTCTTTTATCTTGAGCTTCTTACGTCCCAATCCGTGCGCTTCGTACCAGTGAAGCTCGACGCGGTGGATTGTACCATCTTCAAAGCGGACGCTGGCAACGCCTTTAAGTTTACGCCAACGCCCTGCGCCAAAGGCCTTCCGCAACCGGGCGATTTCGCGTATCCGGTTGCCGACAGCAATCGTCTCGATCTTTTCAATCCTGCCGATAATCTCGAAGTCTTCATTCATCTGCCGCCATTTCCCACATCACTTATGAGCGCTTCCTTCAACAATCGCAATCTCGTCGGCTGTGAGTTCGTAGAGTTGATAGACGAGCGCGTCAATCTGTCGGTCGAGCGCGGCGCATTTCGCTTCGTAATGATTACGGTCGCGGTCTGTGCGCGCAGCCTGAAGTTGACGCTTGGCGGCGAGCATCGCTTCGACGAGCGAGACCATGCGGTCGTGACGTGCGCGGTCTGCTTTGTCGGAGAAGTTGATTGTATGGACGGGGAAGCCTTCGAGATATTGACCAAAGAATCGTAGATATATTTCCGTCTTTCCCTCGAGTCCGGCACAAACGATGGAAAAATAAAAGTAACCTATGCGAGAGTTAAGCAGTCCGAGCAGATACAAGTCGTTGCGCGGTATAAAATAAGTTGTGTTTGATCCGTAGAATCCGGTTGTGTCTAACGCGAAACGTGGCGCAGTGGCAATATCGGGAAAGATAATCTTTTCACTATCCATGAACGGTGCGAATCTGAACTGTGGTTGTTGAAGTTCATACCAAGCCTGTTTCGTCGCCCGTTGTTCTAATCGTGATTTGAAAGAGCGCAGATGTGCTTCTACTGCGGGATATTTTTTGATGTTGATGCCATGATGCGTATAAATCAGGAAGCTGTCTTTGTATTCAATCTGGTAGCGGCGCACGTCACGCCCGTTGAGAAATGGTTTGATTATTTGATCGGCGGCGGGATTCTTTCCGACTATTTCGCCGCGCGTTTGAGCGTCAATCATAAACGCTTCTGTTAGCCCAGAAACAATCCCTCTACAAATTTGCCCTCCGCAATAATCATCCAGAGATTTACTGCCGATTTGCAGCTTATTGAATAACTCCTCCCTGTCGCTCTCAACAAAGTTCCAGATTGATTGTGAAAGCGACGCGGGTTTAACTTTGTACTCCGATTCCGTGATTGCTTGTTCTACAGTTAAAGCTCCGCTCTCTAAATCAGCAAATGCCTCTAATGATACAGGCGGCGAATAAATTGTAGGTTTATCGCTTCCCTCATTTTTCGGTGTCGTTATCAAAATGATTGTCCGAACAGTCGCACCAGCAAAGACCGGCAATCCGGCAAAATCAACGATCCTTTCCACGTTGGCATTAGTCTTAAGAAATGTCCTTAAAGGCGTGCCATAATTTGCGCGCAGAAACTTATTGGAAACGATGACACCGTAAATTCCACTTGGCGCAAGTAACTTTTGGGCACGCTCAATAAAGTAGGAATAAATATCTGAGCGTTCGTCGTGTGAGTCATAGTTTTTCTTCAAATAATTTTTGAGGCTTTTGAAAGACTCCATACGAATGTAAGGCGGATTGCCCACAATCGCATCAAAGCCACCGCCGCGCATCACTTCGGGAAATGACTGCTCAAAGTCCAACGGAAACAGCTTGCGCTCCTCTTCATCGCCGAACAGATTCCCCTCGTTGATGTCCCAACCAATCAGCGAATTGCCATGCACGATATTCTTGTCGAGCGACGGCAACATCGTCTCCCGAAATTCCAGTTGATGACCCTTCGCGCTCGCCGTCGTCTCGTCTTCCAGTAGTTTCAGAAACAACGAAAGCTGCGCGACCTCGACTGCCTGCGCGTCGAGGTCAACGCCGTAAATATTCTTCAACAGAATATCCCTGCGCTGCCTGAGCGACAGGCGCATCGTGCCGTCCGCCCCTTCGATGCAGCCCGCCCTCGCCGCGCGCTTGCGATTCTCCGGCTCGTTGTAATAACTCGTGTGATGGCGCAGCAGTTCATCGAAAACGCCGAGCAGGAACGAGCCGGAGCCGCACGCGATGTCAGCGAAGCGCATGGCAGAGACTTGCTCCGGCGTCTTGCCTTCGATGAGCTTGCCGATGGTGTTCTCCACGATGTAGCGCACGATATACGCGGGCGTGTAATAGACTCCGCCCGCCTTACGCACCTCCGGCTTCTCCACCACCTTCGCGCGCTTGTCCGTCGTCTCGATAACCTTGCCCAAGAAACGCTCGTAGATGCTGCCGAGAATGTGTACGGGCAGAGAGTTGAAGTCGTAAGGCGAGTTGGTATGCGCCAGACGCTCGCGCACGCCCTCGAACATCCGCCCGTCAACGACGAAATCCGGCGCGTCGAGAATCTGGTGCGGCTTAAAGATGATACCGTTGTAAATCTTATTCAGACGCTCGGATTCGCTCTTGAAATCACCCCACGCCGTCCCGCGCGTGCCGAGTTTTTCCACCATCGCTTCCGGCTCGATCAACTTGTCTTCGAGGAAACGCATGAAGACGAGCCGGTCAATTGTGCGCTGCGTGGCTTCGGTCAATTCTTCGCCGTTCAAGTGCGCGTTGCGTAACTTGAAAGAGCGCGCGAGTTCTTCGCGCAACTCGTCCAACTCGGACAGAAAATCCTCGTCAACGCTTTTGTATGAACCGCCTAACAGTCCGCGCTGCTTCGCCTTGCCCGTCGGCTTCGGCAGACTGGCGATAAACTTTTCCAGCGCGCCTTCGAGCACCGCCGCGCGTGAAAACAAGTAGTAGATTTCCCCGAACTTCTCCGCGTCGGCGTAGTCGGTATAGTGAAACTTCTTCAAGGCGCGATTGAGCGCGTTTGTGATGTCCGGCTTGTAGCGGCAATCGAGGACGCGGAATTGCTCGAAGTCCGTCAGGATGGAGACGGAAGTCTGCGCGTTCCAGCCATAGCGGATGGTCTGAAAATAATCGTCCGCGTTGTCTATGTTGCGCGAGGGCTTTTTGGCTTCGACGAAGAAACGCACGTCGCGAAAGTTAGCGGCAAGAAAAGCGTAATCCGCCTTCTTGATTCTGCCCTTCACATCAACGTTGCGCTCCGGTTTGACATCCTGCTCGTATGGATTCGTCTGCTGCTCGTGATACACGTCCCAACCGAGCGCGATCCAGAACTTGTCTATAAAGTCTTTACGCACGCTGTCTTCCTTGTAGTCCGGCGCGAGATACGCCTTCTCGTGCTTCTTAAAATCCGCGACGAGTTGATTGATGCGTGCGAAAGCCGTCTCGAAAGTTTGTTCCGTCATGTTTAATGTCTCGTGAGTGAATCAGATTTTACGTTCGCTTAATCGAGCGCAAATATAGCAAGTGTCGAATGTCTGCGTATAGGTTTTGTTGGCGTTGAAATAAAGAGCGCGCGTGCTCGACGAGGTTTGTGTGCGACGGGCACGCGCGCTGTGTGTGGGAACGCTTATTTCGCGGGCGTGCCGGACGTGATTTCTTTGCGCTTGCGCGTCAGGCCGTGCTTGCGCTCGCTCTCGCGCGTGTGCTGCTTATGTGAATAAATCTGGCGGTGGACGCAGACACGTCACTCCGGCTTCTTCCTGTACAAAGGGCCGCTGACTCTGGTTACACCATCGAGGACGGCGGCGCGGAACAAATCTTTGAACGACTGACCCGCCTCCCATACCAGATTAACCGAACGCAGCCTGCTATCGAAGAAATGCACGGTGTAGTGTAAAGAATCTTCGGAGACGATCTTGCCGGCAGTTAGTTTGAATGGAATGAGACTTTCCCGCATGAGTTCATCAAGCACTTGCTGTGCTTCAAGCTTGAGTGAGTCAGTGGACATGCTTAGACTTTCCTTTCTTGCGAGGTGAGAATCCTACGACTTTTTATATCACCAATCCATTTTTATGAACAACTTAAATTCATGCGGGTTCATGTCTCGCCTTCGCTCGAACATGAAATTTACTCAAGACCGCGCGCTCTCGTTTGAGACGGAAGAGGGTTGACGTAAACTAGCGCGGGCTTTTGACGAAGCCGACTCGCAGTGGAGGATTGACCGTGAAGCCGTTGATACAAAGAGAAACACGCGCGCTCATCATCGTGGATGTGCAGAATGATTTTTGTCCGGGCGGGAAACTCGCCGTCGCGCATGGCGATGAAGTCGTCGCGCCGCTCAACAAGCTGGCCGCAGAATTTCTCGCGCGCAATGAACTCGTCGTCAAGAGCCGCGACTGGCATCCCGCGCGCACGAAACACTTCACGTCTTACGGCGGCACTTGGCCGGTTCATTGCGTGCAGCGCACGCGCGGCGCGGAGTTTCACCCGCAACTCATCAAAGACACGCGCATCAAAGTCGTCTCCAAAGGTCTGGGCGACGAAGACAACTATTCCGCCTTCGACGGCACAGACCTCTCTGAACTCTTGCGCGAGCGCGGCGTCACGCACGTCTATGTCGGCGGACTCGCGACAGACTACTGCGTCAAGCAAACCGTCCTCGACGCCATCAAAGAAGGCTTTCAAGTAACAGCCATCACCGACGCCATGCGCGCCGTCAACATGCAACCCGGCGACGACACGCGCGCCATCAACGAGATGCGCCGCGCCGGAGCGGAAATTGTCTAAAGCAGTGATGAGTGATGAGTGATGAGTGATAAGACAAGAACTGTCTTTCACTCTTCACTCATCACTTATCACTTATCACCTTCTTATGCTGAACATTGACCGTTACCACGCGACAATGGGCGACGCCTCTTACAAGGCGGCGACGAATATGCACGGGCGTTGCCTGTGCGACTTGAACGCGACGTTTTACGTGACGCAGCGCAAGCTGCCGTTCGCGCCGTGTCTCGGACATGAGCGTTTGATTAGTTCGCTGCTCGATAGCCGGATGGATCGCCCGCGCCTGCGCTTTCTCGAACAGGATCGCGGCGGATTGTCGCGTTTTGCGAAGGCGATTGAGGATATGAGATTCGCGGGCGCAGTGCGCGCCGTCGCGCCGGGCACGATTATGTTCGCGGGTCAGCCGTTCGCGGACATCAACGGCCCCTTTGGTTTGACGCAGGCGCAGGAAATCAAGTTCGAGCACGCCTTCGATCTGCCGATGACGACCGCCGCCATCGCCATGCAGTTACGCATGGAAGCGGGCGAGCGTTGGCTATCAGACTTTTCGCTCAGACGTAACGGAGACGTGGAGCGCGCGGTTGAAGTCGCGACTTACGCTTTCATCGGCGGCTTCAACGACACTTCCAACATGGAGGCCGCGCATCGTCTCGACATCCCCGCCGTCGGCACTTCGGCGCACTACTGGCAACAGTCCTACATTGAGTTCATGGACGAGCCGGAGATGGACGCGCGCACGGGGCAGCCCAAACATTTCGAGCAAGTCGCCTTCGAGCGTTGGCTCGACGCCAACCCGCAAGGGACGACGCTTCTTCTCGACACCGTTGACGTTCGCATGGGCGCAGTCCACGCCGCGCTCGCCGCGACTTCGACCGATGCGCGGCGTCAGGCTTTCAAAGGCTTCCGCGTTGACTCAGGCGATCAGGCGAAACTCGGCAAGTGGTGTCTCGACTTCTTCGAGGCCAACGATCTCAAAGGCTTGATGCCTGTCTTAACCGGTGACCTCGACGCGGAGACCGTGCGGCGCATCGTCCTGGAGTTTCCAGAAGTGACCGGCTTCGGCGTCGGCACAAAACTCTCCGGCGAAGTCGAGCGCATCGCGGGCGTCATCTTCAAGGAATGCGTGATTGACGGGCGACCCACGCTCAAAGCCTCCAACTCGCCTGAGAAGACGACGCTGCCCGGACGCCTGCAAGTTTTTCGCGGCACGGACGCCGAAGGAAGATACGTCGCCGACGTGACCGGCCTCGAAGCAGAAGACGTTGAGATACCCGGCGCGGTTCGTGTCGAACGCCTGCTCGTTCCCTTCTGGGAAAGCGGCCACTACGAAGCGATTCCCTCGATCACCAAACAAAAAGCCTTCGTCGAGCAACAGAGCGCGCGCTTCCCGGACATCAGAAATTACCCGCACACACTCAGCCCGCGCCTCCGACACTTGCGCGACGACCTGACCGCCCGTATGCGCGCCGACGTTTCCAACTGGCAAAGCATCCTGCGCGTGCCGGAGAATTTAGCTGACGGACTCGGCGAGACACTTTCAACCCTCGCGCACAAATAGTCTTCACACGACGCACCTTGCACTCTGACTTGTCCCTCCCGGCTCGTCGCTCCCGAAGCCGACGCTGACTGTTCGACCTGCACATCGCAGGAAACGCTAAACAAGTTGCTCAAATACAAAGGGCAAAAGGAAGAGACACCATGCTACTTCACTTTTGCCCTTTGCCTTTTGCCTTTTGCCTTCTTACAATGCTTCTCGTCCCCAGCCACATAACAAAATCAGTTTCAGGAGTCTTACACGAAATGAAAACTTTGATTACACTTGCGCTCCTGCTGTCTCTGCCGCTCGCGGGCATGGCGCAGCAGACGCCGCGCAAAATAGTTCCTTATGATTCCACGATTGACGATTTGCCGAACGGTCTGCGGCTCGTCACCATCCCGACCGATTATCCGAACCTCGTCGCGCTCTACATCGTCGTCTCGACCGGCTCGCGCAACGAGCCGGAAGCGGGCAAGAGCGGCTACGCGCACCTCTTCGAGCACTTGATGTTTCGCGGCAGCAAGGGTTTCTCGCCCGAACAGCGCGACGAAATTCTCAAACGCGCCGGCGCATCTTCCAACGCTTACACATCTGACGACCGCACGGTCTATCACGAAGTCTTCTCGAAGGACGACCTCGACAAAGTGATGGAGCTTGAAGGCGACCGCTTCCAGCATCTCGATTACCCGGAAGACAAATTCAAGACCGAGACGCGCGCCGTGCTCGGCGAGTACAACAAGAACAGCGCCGCCCCGACGCAGAAACTTTTCGAGACTTTGCGCGCGACCGCTTTCACGCATCACACTTACCAGCACACCACGATGGGCTTCATCAAAGACATCGAGGACATGCCGAATCAGTACCAGTACAGCCTCGAATTTTACAAGCGCTACTACCGGCCTGAGTACGCGACCGTCGTCGTAGTCGGCGACGTGACGCATCAACGCGCGCTCGATTTAGTGAAGAAGAATTTCGGCAACTGGCAGCGCGGCAACTACGTCCCCGACATTCCCGCCGAACCCGCGCAGACCGCGCCGCGCACCGCGCACGTTGACTGGCCGACGCCGACGCTCCCCTATCTCGCCATCGCCTTTCGCGCGCCCGCCTTCTCCGATACGGTTAAGGACAAAGCCGCGCTCGACCTTTTGACGCCTATCGCCTTCGGCGAGAACTCGGAACTTTATCAACGGCTCGTGCTGAAAGAGCAAAAGGTTGATCGTCTCAACGGCGGCGCGGACGACCAGAAAGACCCCGAACTGTTCTCCGTCTTCGCGCGCGTCAAAGACCCGAAAGATATTGACTACGTGCAGGGCGAGATTCTCAAGACCTTCGCGCGCTACGCCAAAGAGCCTGTGCCGCAGGATAAGCTCGACGCCACGCGCTCGCGCCTCCGTTACGGTTTCGCCGTCGGCCTCGATAGCTCTGAGGCGATTGCCGCCGCGCTCGCGTCCTACATTTCACTGACGCGCACGCCCGACTCGCTCAACAAAGTCTTCTCGCTTTACGACTCGATTACGCCCGCCGACATCCAAGCGGCGGCGGCCAAATATTTCACGGACAACAGCCGCACCATCGTCACGCTCACGAGCACGACGCCGGGCGGCGACAAAAAGGAGGCGGGACAATAATGAAACGTATAGTAACCGCCCTTGCACTGACCATCGCGCTGGCCGCGCAGACTTTCGCCGCCGCCGCTCCATCATCAACTAACAAAACAAATTCCATCATGCTTCGCAGCCCTATCGCCAGCGTGCTCGTTCCGAACCGCTCGCCGCTCATCACCTTCCGCATCCTCTTCAACACGGGCGCGGCCTTCGACCCGCAGGGCAAAGAGGGCGTCGCCGCGCTGACCGCCGCGCTGCTCACGGAGGGCGGCTCGCGGCTCATGTCGCACGAGCAAATGATCGAGGCGATGTACCCGATAGCGACCTCTGTCAACTGGCAAGTTGATAAGGAGATGACCGTCTTCTCCGGCACGACGCACGTTGACAATCTCGACAAGTATTACGGCCTCGTCCGGCAGATGCTGCTCGATCCCGGCTTTCGCGAAGCCGACTTCAACCGCGTCAAAGAAGACGCGCTCAACTTCTTCAAGGTCAATCTTCGTCAAAGCAACGATGAAGAACTCGGCAAAGAGCAGCTCTACAACATCATCTACGCCGGCACGCCCTACGGTCATCACAATCTCGGCACGGTCAGCTCTCTGCAAAAACTGACGCTCGCCGACGTGAAGGATTTCTACGCGAAGAATTACACGCAGGCCAATCTCGTGCTCGGACTCGCGGGCGGCTACCCGTCGGACTTCGTCAAAAAAGTCGAAGCTGATTTCAGCAAACTCCCGGCGGGCAAAGCGTCGAAGTTGGACTTGGGCAAAATCTCTTTCGCGCCGGGAATGCGCGTGCAGATTATCAAACGCGACACGCGCTCGACGGCTTTCTCGCTCGGCTTTCCGCTTCCCGTGACGCGCTCCGACAAAGACTTCGCCGCGCTCGCGCTCGTCGCTTCTTATTTCGGACAGCACCGCTCGTCGAACAGTTATCTCTATCAACGGCTGCGAGAATCGCGCGGCCTGAATTACGGCGACTACTCTTACAACGAATATTTCCCGCGCGGCATGTACCAGTTCCAGCCTGACGCGAACCTCGCGCGCTCGTCGCAGATTTTCCAAATCTGGCTGCGACCCGTCGAACCCACGAACGGCCCTTTCATCTTCCGCGCCGCGCTCTATGAATACGACAAACTCGTCCGCGACGGACTCTCGAAAGAAGCGTTCGAGGCGACGCGCGAATTTCTGTCGAAGTACAACAACATCCTCACCGCGACGCAGGACGCGCAACTCGGCTACGCGCTCGACAGCCGCTACTACAAAACCGGCGATTACGTCTCGACCATGCGCGACCAACTCGCCAAGCTCACGCTGGCAGACGTGAACAACGCGATTAAGAAGTACATGAAGTCGGGCGACCTGCGCGTCGTCATCGTCACGAAAGACGCCGAAGCTTTCCGCGACACGATCCTCGCGGGCAAGCCGACGCCGATTACTTACGTCTCCCCGAAACCGAAGGAGATTACCGACGAAGACAAGCTCATCGAGGCTTACACAATCAACCTCAAGCCTGAGCAGGTTGAGATCGTGCCGGTCGAGCGCGTCTTTGAATAACAGACAGGCCGACCGCTCGCATGAATGTGAAAAGCCCGCGTGTGATAAAAATCGCGCGGGCTTTTTCTGTCAGTACCGCGAGCGGTAGCGAGCGGGTCGAGCTATGGTGTGCCGCACCCGCCAGGCTTCCGCTCGCGGTACTGATTAAGAGTTCGCACACACTTCTAATCCGCTATAGAATACTCAGGTTGATAATCCCTGCATATTTAACATCTCAAAGACGGATACAAACACACGCATGAAAACTTCCCTAACACCCGATGCCACGCGCGACATCAATGCGCGCCTTCAACAAGCCAATCAAGCTTTTAGTGAAGCCTTTCCCGGCGAGAACGGGCGACGCCAGCCCGTCCACACTGTCTATGGCGGCGCGCATCTCTTCAAGTCCGACACGACGCGCAGGCTCGGCGCACTGGCGCTCCGCTCGCTCGAACAATTCGCGCCCGACGCTTTCAGTTTCGCGCAAGCCGTCGGATTGCAGGGGGCGGAAGAATTGCCTTCAACGCTCGGCAATGATTCTGCGATGCGTGCGCTGATGGAGTCGAACCCCGAAGCAGTGCGACGCGAGCAGAGGCCGACGTGGATGGCTTACACGATTTACGAGCGCGTGCTTGAGAAATTGCGGCGCGAGCCGGTCGAGGACTTCCGCATTGATTTCGAGGACGGCTACGGCAATCGTCCCGATGCGGAAGAAGACGGCCATGCCGAATCCGCCGCGCGCGAAGTAGCGCGTGGGATGAAGGAAGGAACGCTTCCGCCCTTCATCGGCATCCGCATCAAACCCTTCAACGAGGAGCTACGAGAGCGCAGCGCGCGCACGCTCGACATTTTCGTCTCGACGCTCGTCGCGGAAACCGGCGGGCGTCTCCCCGAAAATTTCTACGTCACCTTTCCCAAAGTCACGATTCCCGAACAAGTTTCTGCGCTCGCGGATATTTTTGAACTGCTTGAATCATCGCTCGGACTTCCCAACGGCACGCTCAAGCTCGAATTGATGATTGAAACCACGCAGTCCATCATCAACCGGCACGGACACTCGAACCTTCCCTTGCTGCTCGACGCCGCGCGGGGGCGTTGCACCGCCGCGCATTTCGGCACTTATGATTACACGGCCAGTTGCAACATCACCGCCGCGCATCAACACATGTTGCACCCCGCCTGCGACTTCGCGCGCCACATGATGCAGGTCGCCTACGGCGGCACGGGCGTCTGGCTCTCTGACGGCGCGACCAACATCATGCCCGTCGCACCGCACCGCGCCACTGAAGGCGCGACGCTGACCGCCGAACAGACGGAAGAGAATTTGCGCTCGGTCCACCGCGCGTGGGCTTTGCATTTCGAGCACACGCGACACTCGCTCACGAACGCCTTCTATCAGGGCTGGGACTTGCACCCGGCGCAACTCCCCACGCGCTACGCCGCCGTTTATTCTTTCTTCCTCGAAAGCCTCGATGCCGCCTCCGAGCGTCTCCGCAACTTCGTCGAGAAGGCCGCCAAAGCAACGCTCGTTGGTGATGTCTTCGACGACGCCGCGACCGGGCAAGGCTTGCTCAACTATTTCCTCCGCGCCATCAACTGCGGAGCCGTCACCGAAGACGAAGCGTTGCGCCTGACGAGTCTCACGCTCGAAGAATTACGCTCTGGTTCGTTCGTGAAGATTCTGAACAACAGGCAAGCTTAATAGAGTTTACGGTTGAACACAGAGTAAGGAGCGTAATATTCCTATGAGATTATTGACCATACGATCTGTATTGAATTTTATAGCGATTCTGTTACTCAGTATCTTCGTTGTAATCTGTATTTTGAAGCTCGACGTGAACAAAGTTAAGGTTATCGCTACAGATTTAAATACTTTCAGCAATCTTATTCTTGCATTACTAACATCTGTGCTCGTGGGCATCACGGCTTTTTATGCAGTGGTCACAAATAGAACACTTGCTGAGATGAAGGTGGCGAGACAATCCAAAGTCAGACCAGTCCTATGGGTGTCAGTTGATAAACCTGAATTTAAAGCGAGTAAGCATCCTGATGACAATGATAAATATTTCTGTACCAAAGTTTATGTATCAAATTTTGGGGAAGAGGGTGCCATTAATATTCAGGTGCAAAATACAATCCCTCATCAGTGGAGTGATGAGTATAAATGCGTAATGCCAATTAGCTCTGTTGGTAATGGTGACATTCCTTCTGTTTTAAGACTTAGCTCTTCGTTCGATATTACGGTGAGAATCCCCACGAAAACCTATAACATAGAGGATATTTATCCTAAATATTTGACTGTCAGAGTTCTATATGAAGATAAAGAAAGGAATTTATATCAGATGAATCAATCCTATTATTTGTTACCTGCGCCTCCAACAGACCACTACTTACACCTTGAAACTGAAAGTCTACATTTCGTTCCTCTACGTGATAGAACAAACGTGACGGACAATAGTGAGGGTCTTTCAAGTAAGGGCATCTCAGTATTTAACAGACAGAAACTTTGGAAGTGGAATCGTGATATTCAACGCACTGCAATCAACTCGACCAAACTAACACCTCGATAGCATTATTGTCATCGTTGTCCTTACTAAACGCAGCAACGGCCTGCTAATAGAGTTAGCAGGCCGTTGCTGCCTTAAAACAATGGTGGCGACTCAAATGGAGTCTTGCTTATTTCGCCCAGTCGCCGGTGAACTTCAGACTATCGAAGTTGGTCACGAAGTATGGCTCAAGCGGAGTGTTGTCGGGCTTGCGGACGAAGGAGAGGGTCGTGTCGGCGGGGATGCCGCCGTCGGTCGGGTCTTTGACGACGGGGCAGATGCCGTACATCGGGCCTTCGGAGCCGTTCGGGTTGCGGAAACGCTTGACGGCGAAACCTTTGGCGAAGAGGTTGTCGAGTTCGCTCAAGGTCTTGATAATCGGCGTGCCGTCGAGCGCGAGTCCGTTTTTCTTCTGGAGGTCGGCGAGCGCCTTTTTGCCGTCGGCGGTATTGAAGGCGCGGTCTGTGTAGCTGACCCACGTATGCAGCCAGAGGCCGAGCGGGTTGTTGCTGAAATAACCATTACGCATGTCAACGATGTCGGCTTGACGGTTGTTGCCGAGTCCGATGGGATTGCCCGTGCGCGTCGGGAAGACGTAGAGCGGCATGTTGTCGGCGATTTGACGCGCGCGATTGCCCGCTTCGTCGTTGGTAAAACTGGAGACGAAAAGGTCGCCCATCACTGTCCAATACGTGAGCGCGCCGCTGTGGTTGTAAGCGGGATTAAGTTGCAAGGTGCGGACGTTGCGCTGGTAGAGAAAAATCGGCGCATCAATCACACCGCGCGGCGCGACGCCCTGACGGCGACCCTGTATCAGAGTCGGATCAACGCCGTTCTGGCGGTAGTAGGCATCGGTAAAGTCGTACAGGCGGTCTTCAACGTCAGCCCGGATTGAGAGGGGTGCGGCGAGCGCAAACAGCACGGCGAGCGCAAAGGTCATTAAAGTTGTTTTCTTCATTATCGTTTCTCCTCAAAAAAATTCCCGCTACCCTCTGCGAGGACGGACGGGGGATTGCTTCTGCTCCTGTACAGAGCGAGGAGAAGACGTAGAAATACATGCGCCTTGTTTTTTTGATTTGAAGGTGAGGCTTAAATCGCCGCGCTCGATTCAAACGCGCGCGTCTTGTGCTCAGACGTATTTCAGTTCAACCGTCACGCACGCCGAATCAGTTTCGCCGCGCCCCAGCCCAATAAAATCAACACTGAGAGGATGACCCAGTTGTACTGCTCGTTGCCGTAGGTCGCGACGGGAAAGTGATTGCTGATCATCGTAAAGACGAGCGGCACGGCCATGAAAGTGTTTTGCTTCGAGCGGAGCTTGGCCGATGCGGAGAGCGCGGCGTCAGGCGCGCGGCCTGCTTTGAGCGCGGCGATCATTTTCTTTTGCGCCGGCAAGATTCGCATCCAGACGTTGGCCGCCATAATCGTCCCGAATATCGCGCCGATGTGGATGTAAGCCGCGCGCCCGCTGAATACATGCGTCAATCCATAAGCGATTCCGACCACGAGGAAGTAAGAGACGACGGCGAAGGCCACTTCGTTTTTGCCGAGCGGCGACTTATGCATCAAGTCATAGACGAGCCATGCGACGACGAGCGTCAACAGTCCGACCGCGACCGTGAAAGTCTCGTAGTGTTCCGCGATCATCCCCGTGCCGATGCGCGACACGAAAGCGGCGCGCACGTCCGGGTCAACCAGCCCACCGCCCATGTAATAGAGCAGGCCGAGCAGAAAGAAACCGCTCAACCACGTAATCGCGGCCTCCCAGCGAAACCAGTGCAGCACGCGCTCCAACTCAAGCCCCGCGCGCTTCTCAACCACGTAGAATCCGCCGCTATGCACCATCCACACTTTCCCGTCATCGTTCGCGCCATCGTGCGGCGGCGCGTCGTGGAAACGCCCGTCCAGCCAGGTGAAAAAGTACGTCGTCCCGACCCACATAATGCCGGCGAAGACGTGTATCCAACGCGCGAGCAAATTCAACCATTCGCTCACATCAGGCGGAATTTTCATTCATCAACTCCATCAACGAAGCCGCGCGAAAACATGCCGCGCGCAAAGAAAATAAGTCTTCCCCGTCAACTTCCACGATACGTCGAATAACCGAAGGGACTCAGCAAAAGCGGTACGTGATAATGCTCGGTCGTCTCGCGAATTGAAAAGACGATGCACACCTGCGGGTAAAAACTTTCGATGCCGCGCGCGTCAAAATACTGCTGCGTGTCGAAGGTGAGACGATACGTCGCTGCCGCGAGCGATGCATCTGCCGGCAATAACGATTTGAGACGGCCATCCGCGTCCGTCTCGCCGCTCCCGATCATTGACCACTCCTCGTGGTCGAGCGTTTGAACTTCCAACTTGACGGGCACGCCGCGCGCCGGTTTGCCGCGCGAGATGTCGAGGACGTGTGTCGTGATGCGGCTCATACTGTCGAAAGTTTTCGCAGGCGTAAATGCGTGATGCGTCTCTGCTCTTCGGCGGCGACGCGCAACTCCGCAACGTCATCATGGCCGAGTCTTTCGCGACACAGCGCGAGCATCTCATCCGTCGTCTTGCCCGTCGCGCAGACGATAAAAATGTAGCCGAACTTTTCTTGATACATGCGGTTGGCATCGGCCAGCATTGAGAGCGTGTCGCCCGTCGCATTTTGAACGCCCGACTGTTCTGCTTCAGACCAGCGCGCGGACTGTTCGCTGACACGCTCTGCGGCTTTTCTCTCACCGATCTGCGGATGACTGCGAAAGGCTTCGAGCCAGTCTTCCCTGTCCAGATTCCACCAGATGCGATCCGCCGCAGCCAGTAATTCTTTCCAACTCTCAAACGGGCGTGACGCTTCTAACTCTCGCGCCCACGCGCGCGCGCCGCAACACTTGAGAAATTCCGCCGTCACGTCTTCCGTTGAAAGCGTGTTCAAGCGATTCAACGCCGCCAACTCTTCGCCTTGAGCCGTGTCCGTTTCACTAATCGAGGCTCGCTCTTCGCTCACGCCTCGCTCCTCTCCGCGCGCCCGTAAAGACGCAGGCGACTGACGCCGCCGTCGGGAAAAATATTGAAGCGCACATGCGTCACCACCACTGCTGCGCCGGCTTCGAGAATTTCTTTTTCATAAGTGTGCCGCGTGTGCGCTTGCAACCGCGTGCGCGCGAGGACGTGCCGCCAGGGCAGCGCGCCCAACTCCTTCTCTTCAACTTCCCCCTTCACGCGGCAAGCTTCGAGCGAACAGCTTTCAGGAAAATTACCTTTGAAGTGCGCGGTATCAACTTCAACCAGACGAATCGTGCCCGGTGTTCCCAGCTTGATGACAGCCCAATCGTGACCGGGGCCGCGACGACGGCGCGTCTCCCACCCGTCGCTCATGTCGAGGCCGCGTCCCGGCATAATCAAGTTGTGGCGATGACCGAAAAACATGTCGCTCGCGCTGATGACGAGTCCCCCATGCTCCGCCGCCGCCAGGTCAACGTCGCCGCCCGCGCGCGCGAGTCTCTCCCAATCCGGCGCGACTTCTCCATACACCCGCAGGCGCGCGACGCCGCCGTCCGGGTAAATCTTGAAACGCAAATGCGTGACGCGCTCATCAACGCTCACGGGGAAAAGATTTTGCGAGTCGCCCTTGAGTTGCGACACAGGGAGAATCTCCGTCCATTGAACTTCATCGCTCAACAGACGCTCGACATCCGGCACGCCTTCGAGCGCACACGCTTCGAGCGAGCACTGCTCCGGGTAATTGCCTCTAAAAAAACTCGTGTCCACGAGCACGCCGCGAACGACGCCCGGCAGACCCAGACGGATGATGCACCAATCGAAGCCGGGCGTGCGGCGACGGCGCGACTCCCAGCCGTCCATCCATTTCCCGCGCTCCGTGTATTTGCCTTCGATGAAGACGGGCGCGCTCGCCTTCAACAGATTTTCTTTCGGCGCGAAAAAATCATCGTTGACGTAGAGCACGGCTCCGCCCAGACGTTCGGCGGCAAGGTCAATCAACTCGGTGAAGTCGGACGGCATACAGATTCATTCTCCTCGCCTGAGCATCCTGCCCGACGGCCTTTCCGCGAAACTTCCATCATCGAAAATCTTTGCGCCGCGCAAGTATGTCGCGCGCACCACGCCGCGCAAAACTTGACCGGCGTAGGGCGTCAGCTTGTGGCGATGTTGAATCAGAGACGGCTCGACGCGGAAAGTCTCGTCTGGATTCCAGACCACGAAATCCGCATCATATCCGGTGGCGATTTTTCCCTTCCGCCCATCCAGTCCGCAGAGTTGCGCGGGAGCTTCCGCCAGCCATTGCGCGAGGTGCGCGAGAGTGTAACCGCGCTCGCTCCCATGCGTCCACATTACCGGCAGGCGAAATTGCAGAGACGAGATGCCGCCCCACGCGCGCATGAAATCGCCTTCCTCCTGCAACTTCATTTCCGGCGGGCACGGCGAATGATCCGAGACCACCATATCAATCAAATTATCGCCGAGCGCGTCCCACAAACGCTCTTGATTTTCACGCTCGCGTATCGGCGGACAACACTTAAACTCGGTCGCTCCGTCGCTGATGTCCTCAGCAGCGAACGAGAGATAATGCGGGCACGTCTCAACTGTCAGAGGCAAACCTTCAGCACGCGCCTCGCGCAACTGCGCCAGCGAACCTGACGACGAGTGATGCACGACATGCACGCGCGCGCCCGTCTCCCGGCACAGACGTATCAACAAAGCGACGGCCTCATCTTCCGCCGCACGCGGGCGCGACTTGAGAAACGTCGCATACCGTCGAGGACTCGCCGCCGCCTCGCTCTCATGCTCCAACAAAGCCGCTTCCACCGGCGCGGGCGCTTCGGCGTGCGCGATGAGCAAAGAGTCGAGACGCTTCAACTCGCGCAACGCCGCGCGCAAATCCGTCTCCCTCACGTTCGGAAATTCCTCGACGCCCGAATGAATCAGAAAACATTTGAAACCGACGACGCCTGCCTCCGCTAGCGCGGCGAGCGCAGACACATTGCCCGGCACGACGCCGCCCCAAAAGGCCACATCCGTCCAGCATTTCCCTTTCGCCGCCGCGAGCTTAACGCGCAAATTCTCAACGGTCGTCGTCGGAGGAATACAGTTGAGCGGCATGTCCACGATGCACGTCACGCCCCCCGCCGCCGCCGCGAGGGTCGCCGTCTCGAACCCTTCCCACTCAGTACGTCCCGGCTCGTTGACATGCACATGCGAATCCACCAGCCCCGCCATCAAAACATCATCGCCCGCATCAACTAACTGACAATCACGCGGCACGTCATCGAACGCGCCGACGCCCGTTATCTTTCCCTCGCGCACGCGAATCGTCGCCGCGCCGGTTGCGTCCGGCATCACGACTCTTTGACTGCGGATGATGAAATCCGGGTTAGATGTAAGATTCAACTCGATTGCTCTCTCAAAAATTCTTCGAGCACATTGCACGCCACATTGCGCCGATAGACAGCGGTCGAGCGCACGTCGTCAATCGGCGCGATCTCATGTGCGAGTTCCGCGCGGGCGTCTTTGATGACTGCCGCGTCGAGTTTTTGCCCCTTCAACAATGCTTCGACGCGCAGACAGCGCATGACGATGGGCGCGACGCTGCCGAACGCGAGCCGCACGTCGCTGACTTTTCCGTCCTCCAATTCCAACAATCCCGCGAAACAAAGTTTCGAGATGGCCTGCGCGCGGCGCGTCCCCACTTTGCGCGCGGATTGTCTGACGTGCTTGCCCGGTCGCGGCAGAATGATGCGCGCGATCAGTTCGTCCGGTCGCATGATGGTCTGCTTGTAGCCCGTGTGAAAATCTTTATAGGCGACGCGGCGCGTGCCCGCTGCAGAGACGAGTTCGAGTTGCGCGTCGTAGGCGAGGAGCGCGGGGGGTGAGTCGGCGGCGGGCGAGGCGTTGGCGATGTTGCCGCCGAGCGTCCCTCGATTTTGAATCGCCACGCCGCCCGTCTCGCGCGCCGCCTGACAGAGCATCGGGAACTCGCGCCTGAGCGTCGCATGTCGCTGCACTTCCGTGTAAGTCATCAACGCGCCGAGCGAGACGTGCGTCTCGGTCTCTTCGACGCCGCGCAGTTCGCTCAAGTGTCGAATGCTGAAAAATTTCTTGTGCGCGAGACGCCCCGATTCAAACAGCACCATCACATCCGTCCCGCCCGCAAACGGTCTCCATGCGCCCGGCTCATCGCGAAGCAGCGCGAGCGCATCCGGCAAGCTGCGCGGAACGATCAACTCGTATGCGGGAACGCTGGCTCTCAAACTTTACCCTCCAACATCTGACACGCGCGCACGACCGACTCGAAAATTTTCATGTAGCCCGTACAGCGACAGAGATTGCCGGCGAGTCCCTCGCGGATGTCCGCATCATCGGGCTGCGGATTGCGTTCGAGTAGATTGATGGCGGCCAGCACCATGCCCGGCGTGCAGATGCCGCACTGCGCGCCGCCCGATTCGATGAAGGCTTGCTGCACGGCGTGAAGTTGCTCGCCGTCGGCGACGCCCTCGATGGTTTTAATCTGAGCATCAGCGACCTGCGCGACGGGCACGAGACAACTGTTGACGATTTCGCCATCAATGATGACGGAGCACGCGCCGCACTCGCCCTCGCCGCATCCTTCCTTCGTTCCGGTCAGACGCAACTCTTCGCGCAGCACGTCGAGCAGGCGCGCCATCGGGTACGCATGAAGCGTCGCGGCCTCGCCGTTGATATTACATTTGATGGAAATTTTCTTTGGAGTTTCTGTCACTCTTCTCTTCCTTAAACCTCGACGCTTTCCGGCTCCAACATCTCCATCAACGCTTCCGGCATCAGCGGAATGCTTTTGAAACTGACGCCGGTCGCGCTTTCAATCGCGTTCAAAATTGCGGGAGCCGCGCCGTCCATCGGTAGCTCGCCAATGCCTTTCGCGCCTGCGGGACCTGCCCCTTCGCCGCGCGGCATCTCTTCAAAGTGGACGTGAATCGGTGGGAGGTCGGCGGAGGTCGGCATGATGTAATTCGTCATCTGATTGTTAATCATGCGCCCCTCTTGCCAGACGACGTTTTCATAAAGCGTGTAGCCGATAGCCTGCGCGACGCCGCCCTCGATCTGCCCGGCGGCGAGCACGGGATGAATGACGCGCCCAACTTCCTGCACCGCCACGAAGTCTTCGACGTGCGCTTCATACGTCAACATGTCAACGCTCACCTCCGCGACATACACCGCCCACGCATACGCGCCGTAAGCGTCGCCGCGATATTTATCGTCGTCCCAGCGAATGTCTGCGGGCTGGCTGTACTGGCTGAATGACTTGAGCGCGCCGAAGCGTTCGATGTAAGAGCGACAGGCGCGTGTGAAGTCATCCGTCGTGTAATTTTCTTCGAGCAGTTGACTGTTGATGAGCGTCTGTTTCAAACCGAGCGCGGCGGACTCGACGAGTTTGCCGACGATCATGCAGGTGCGCGACGCGACGGTGGGGCCGCTGTTCGGGACGTTGGCCGTGTCGGGCTGCGCCGTTTCGATTTGTTCATAGTCGAGTTTGAGCGCGTCGGCGGCAATCTGCGCGAAGATGGTGTTCGTGCCCTGCCCGATCTCCGTGCTGGCGGCGAGCACGCGCACGCGGCCTTCCGGCGTCGCTTCGCAGCCGACGACAGATTGCAAATATTGCTCGCCCGAACCCGTGAAGCCCGCGCCGTGCATGAACGAAGCGAAGCCCATCCCGCGCTTGATTTTGCTGCCCACGTTTTCGCGCGCGAACCTTTCCTGCTTCGACTTGTAATCGGAAAGCTCAAAGGCGCGCGCGAGTAATCCGTCCATGTCAACGGCTTCGCGTATGACTTGCCCGGTGGCGGTCGTTTCATTTTCGTGGATGAAATTGCGGCGGCGAAATTCTTCGGGCGCGAGGCCGACGACGGCGGCGACTTTATTCAGATGGCGTTCAAGCGCGAAGATGCTCTGCGGCGCACCGAAGCCCCGAAACGCACCGTGCGGCGGCGCGTTGGTGGCGACGGCGCGCGCGTGGATGCGAACGTTCGGACATTGATAAGGCCCCGCCGCGTGAATCGTGCCGCGCGAGAGGACGACGGACGAGAGCGTCGCGTAGGCTCCGCCGTCAACAACGAAATCAATCTCCAACACCAGCAGTTTTCCATCGCGCGAGACGGCGGTGCGGTGGCGCGTCCGAGACGGATGCCGCTTCGTCGTCGCCGACATATCCTCCGCGCGGTCGTAAATAATTTTGACGGGATGCCCGGATTTTTGCGCCAGCAGCGCGGCGTGCCCGGCGATCATCGAAGGATATTCTTCCTTGCCGCCGAAGCCGCCGCCCGTCTCCGTCTGCACGACGCGGATTTTATTTTCGTCGAGCGCGAATAATTTCATCAGCGCCTTGTGGACGTAGTAAGGGCACTGCATCGAACCCCAGACCGTCACTCCGTCCGTATCGTTCGCGACGGCAATGACGCCGTTGTTCTCGATGTAGAGTTGCTCCTGCGCGCCCGTCTCGTATTCGCCTTCGATGATGAAGTCGGCGCTTGCCCACGCTTCATCCACGTTTCCCTTGTCCACAAGATACGACTTGAAGACGTTATCATCGCCCCAGATGATTTCTTTTTTGTTCAGAGAATCTTCGATATTGAAGACGGGCGGCAGCGGCTCGATTTCAAAACGCACGGCGCGGCGCGCTTCTTCGAGCAGATACTTATCAGCGTGCGCGAGCAGGACGATTGGCTCCTCTTTGTGATTGACGATTGTTTCGGCAAGGTAAGGTTGATCGAGCAGGATGAGCGCGACGCTGTTTGCGCCGGGGATGTCTTTCGCCGTGACGATGGTGAACTCGTCCCATGGAATCGTTTCGTCGAAGATGATTTCGCGGATGTGGCCGCGCGCCGCAGGGCTGCGGACGGTCGCGCCGTAGAGCATGTCCGGCAAAGTCAGATCGTCAATGTATCGCGCGCGTCCCGTCACCTTGTTGCGCCCTTCTTTGCGCGGCACGGGACGCCCGACGATGTTTTTCTTCATGTCCGAGAACTCCTGAATGATGCGGATTCGATGCGGTTAGACTAATCAGCCTGCCACAAGCAACAGACCTCAACGCCGGATGCGCGGCAGATTGTAGCCGATGGTATGAGTCATGGGAAATTCACAACCCGCGAGTTTGACGACGCCTTTATGCTTCCCGCAAAACAAAGAGGGGCAGCCGTACCGCCGCCCCTCTCCGTCATTCTGTGACTCGCAAGTTCACTCTACTTCAACAGGTATTCGCGGATGAACATGATCGTGGCGTAGAACTGAAAGTCCTGGTTCTTTTTCTTCGCGAAGCCATGCCCTTCGTCTTTCGCCATCAAGTACCAGACAGGCGTGTTGTTGGCGCGGACGGCTTTGACCATCTGCTCGGCCTCGTTGACGGGCACGCGCGGGTCGTTGCCGCCGGCGACGATGAAGATCGGCTTGGTGATTTTACCGACGTTCGTAAGCGGCGCAATGCGCGTCATAAATTCGCGCATCTTCGGCTCGCGCTCGTCGCCGTATTCGGCGCGTCGCAAATCGCGTCGGTAAGACTCGGTACGTTCGAGCAGCGAGACGAGATTCGAGATGCCGACCACAGGCAGCGACGCGCGGATGCGGTCGCTGTAAAGCGTGGCGACGGCGAAGCTCATGTGGCCGCCGTAGGAGCCACCCGTCACCAGCACGCGGTCGGCGTCGAGGCGCGGCTGCGTCTTGATCCAGTCGAGCAGCGAGCCGATGTCTTTGTAAGAATCTTCGCGTTTGAAACCGTTATCGAGTTGCAGGAAAGTTTTGCCGTACCCGGTCGAGCCGCGCACGTTCGGGAACAACACAGCGAGTCCCATTTCGTTCAGGTAATAATTATTTCGTCCGAGAAAGTTCGGGCGCGACTGGCCCTCCGGCCCGCCGTGAATGTTGATGACGACGGGACGCGGGCCGGGAAATTTATCCGCCGGCGGCATGTAGAGAAATCCACTGATGGTTTTGCCGTCAAAAGTTTGCCAGCGCACTAACTCCGGCTCCGGGAAGTTTTGCACGTTGAGGCCGCCGGTCTCGCTCTGCGTCCAACGCTCGACCGCGCCGGTCTTGGTGTCGAGCGAATAGACGTCCGTCGTCGAGCGCGCCGAGTTGAGGTTGAAGCCGAGGTCGCGCCCGTTCTCGTGCCATTCGAGTCCGCCGATGATACCGACGGGCAGGTTCGGCGCGGCGCGTTCTTTGCGCGTCTTCACGTCGAGCAGGTGCAGGCGGCTGATGCCGTCCTCGTTGGTGACGAAGGCGATGGTTTTGCCGTCGGGCGAGAGGCGAAACTCGTCCACGTCCCATTTGATCTGGTCGCTCAAGAATGTGTGTTGCTTCGTGGCGAGGTCAACGTAAGCGAGCCGTTGAAACTCCGAGTCCTTGTCGGTCGCGACGTAGATGCCCTTCCCGTCTTTGCTGAATTGCGCCCCGCTGTAGAGGATTTTCTCCGCACCCCCTTTGGGCGTGACCAGAGTTTTCTCGCCCGTCGTCGCGTCCACGAGCCAGATGTAACTTTCGTTGGCGGAGAGATATTCGCCAACCAGAAGTTTTTTATCGTCCGGCGACCAGTCGCCCGCGTTCCAACCGCCGCCCGTGACTTGCAGCAGCATCCGGTTGCTCTGCGGCTCTGACGGGTTGATGACGTAGATGTCCGTGTCGGTTCCGGTGCGTCTGGTCGAGCTGTACACCATCCGGTCGCCCGCATTCGAGAACACGCTGCCGGTGTTCCTCGACTTGCCGTCCGTCAACAGTGTGACTTTGCCGTCCGCAATATCGTAGCGGTAAATCTGAAAAAACTCGCTGCCGCCGGTATCCTTAACGAAAACGAAATAATCGCCTTTCTTCGGTTGGAAAGTCGCATCGCCGGTGCGATCCGGGAAAAAGGTCAGTTGCGTGCGCGCTCCGCCCGGCATCTTCACGAGATGCACTTGATTGGTGTCGCCGAAGCGAGTGCTGATCAGCATCTCTCGTCGTGTCGGATTCCAGCTTGCGAGCGAAGCCGCGCGAAACTCTGTGTAGCGGCGCACGTCTTCGACGAGAGAGGCGGGAATGGCCGGCACGCCCTCGACGACGAGGTTCTCGCCCGGCGCGAGTTTCTGCGCGTTCTGCGCCGGAGCGGTTGAAGTAAACAACAAGAGCAGCGACAGGGCGGCGCATAGCCGCACGTATCTTTTCATATGGAGACTCCCTTCCAACAAAAGCAGTAACATGTGAATAGCAATAGATGACAAGCAGAATTTTAACTTGTCATTCCAAGCTTGTCACATGTGACGGCTTTCGCCCTCGGAAACTACGCCGGAATAAATGAGATGCCTTAATAAAAAAATGACGATTGCGGCGGCGGGAGCCGGGTTCGATTTGGCTGTTGAAGGAACTGAAGACGTTAAGGCTAAGGTCGTCGTCGGAGCCTGCGAAAAAAGAAGTGCCGACGCAACAGGCGAGACGATGCCCTCGATCAAGAAAGTAAGACGAAGAACGACGCAGGGAGCGATGCTTCAGGGGTTAGTCGTAGGTGATGTTCAGCTCCCGAAGCTGCGGCGGATGAGGTACGACATCTTGATAAAGAACGTCCTGCCGTTGCGGCGCAGTCCGGGTTCGAGTTGACCCGTGAAAGGGTTGAAGCCGTTGCGGTTCAAGTCGTCATTGTATCCGGCGAAAAAGGAAGTGCCGGGATTGGGCGTCCAGCCGAGCAAGACCTGCGGACGTAAGCGCGCGGCGAGCGTCGAGTAATCCGCGCGGACGCGCAGGAAGGTGAAGCGCGAAAACTGGTACGTGCCGCGCATCGAGAAGATGTTGTCGTCAAAGGCCACGCGCTTGTTGTCGCGTCTGGTCAGACGATCTTTATTGTAATCGAGCGAGAGATTGAGCGTGTCGAGCGGCTTGTAATTGAAGGAGGCTTCGACGCGCCACTCGTTGCCCGCGCCCGGATCGAGCGGCGCGTCCGGGCCGTACAGAAGCGCGACGGGACTGACGCGCGGGTAGCTTTCGCTGGCTCCGAAATCGTAATCGAAGACGCCACGATTGAAGACGTTGAGCAGGAAAACATTGTACTTCTTCGACGGAGTTGCGCCGCCGAAAAAATATGCCGTCTTGCGTCTGACGGAACGCTCCGTATCACTGCCGAAGAAGGTGCAGGGCGAAAGTTGCGCGCGCACTGCCGCGCTCAGTGTCGGATCGCTCTCGTAATTCAGGCACGGCGGAACGCTCACGCCTGTGAGCTTCGGGTTCGCCGCATTGTGAGCCGCGAACCCTTCGCGCGTAGCTCCGAATTCTTCCTCCGTCAGACGCTCGTATCCTTCCTCGATGCCGCCGCCGACGAAACTCTGGTGACGAAAGTTGAGTTGCAGTTGCGTCTCGTTGTTGAAATTCTGGCTGTGACCCTGCCAGTTAAAATTGGTGTTGGCGGCGTTGTATGCGCGCCAGTTGATGAGCTTCGCCTTCGGCTTTTCGGTTGATTGATAACGGACGAAGAGCGACTGGTTGTTGGTATTGAAGCGACGATTGAAACCCACGTCTTCGCGGAAAAATCGCGTGCGCCCGACGCCCGAATATTCATAACCCCAGTTGCGCCCGTCGTCGCTGAGACTGAACGCATAGACGAGTCCGTTTTCGGTGCGCTTCGCGCTCGCATCCTCATTCGGGTAAAAGAAAAAGCGCGTCGAAAGACTGGCGAGCACCTGCGCCGTGAAGGTCGTCGTTTTGTTCAGACGAAAGTGTCCGTCGAAGCCTGCGACATCGTTGTGCTTGTCTATAAAGTTGTACGTCGTGGCGAGCATTCCGATGGTGCTGTCAGCGCCGATGTCTCGTTTGAGACGCAGCACGCCGACGTAAGAATTCTTGTCAATGAATCTCTGTTCCGGTAACAGTTCAGGGTCGAAACGTCGCTCGTCGCTGTAGTTGCCGGGCGCGTTGTCGGAGGCGAGCAGGAGGCCGAAACTGTTGCGTCCCTGCTTGCCCGTCAGCTTGACGGCGATGTCCGGGTCGGAGATGGTGCGCGTGTTGACCGCGCTGATAATCGTCGTGAAGATGTCCGCGCCTTCGAGAAAGAAGGGACGTTTTTCCGGGAAGAAAATCGGGAAACGCTGATTAGCCGTGACGACCGTCGTGTCCGCCTCGACCTGCGCGAAGTCCGGGTTGAGCGCGAGATCGAGCGTCACGGTCGGAGTGATGCTGTACTTCATCGTGAGGCCGGGGTCGAGTCCGATAGGCTGGTTAACGAGCTTGCCGTTGTCTAATGGATTCAGTCCCAGACGCCTCTGTTCAGCAATCTGCCCGCGACTCAAAATGCGCGCGCGCGTGCCGGTTTCCGAAACGGTGAGACTCGGAATCAACTCCAGCGTGCGCTCGGTCGAGATGCCTTCGAGTCCCGTCACATGTCCGGCCTGATTGAGCGTGCTCGAATTGTCGCGCGACATCGGAACCCACGAATCCATCTCGTCATTGAGCCGGTCAATGTTGCGCCACAAATGTATGCCCCAAATTTTCCCCTTGCCCGCTTCGTAACGCAGAGACTTGAACGGAATCGCCGCCTCGACGACATAACCGTCAGCCGTCAACGCGCCTTTCGATTCCATCACCACGTCAACACTCAAGTCCAAGTCCTGACCTTCGGTGTAAATTCCGTCGGCCTGAATGCCGAGCGGATTCCAACCGAGGACGTAGGCGCGTCGCTGGTCGTTGAACGTGTCGAGATAGACGCGCACGTTGTCTTCGCCGAAAACCGAATCGCGCTTGGCGACGGTCGCGCGAATTTTCGACGGATCATCGTAGGCGTGAAAAGCGATGTACAAATACTTCGCGTCGTAGCCGATGTAAGCGACGGTGGGCATCGAAGCGGCGACGTTATCGCCGGGGCGGAACTGTATGAAGTCTTTGAAGACGGAAGCCTGCGTCCACTCGCCTTCATCGAGCTTGCCGTCAATCACGGGCGGCTTGGAGAACAAAGTGAGGCGCACGGGTTGAGCTTTCTCCGGCGACAATGTTGCCAGAGATTTGCTCGCGGAGTGTTTGGTCGCGGTCGAGGCGGGCTGCGTCGCGGCATCAACTTTCGTGGCGGTCGTGGTTGAAGACGTTACTTCCACCGTCGTCGTCGCGCCCTCCACGCCGCTGCTACTGCCGCTACCATTGCCCGACTGCGCCGGAGGCGTGGATTGCTGCTGCTGTTGTGCGTGTGCCGCGTGCAGGGTCGTCAAAAAATAGACACAGGCGAGCAAAGAGATGATGAGCAGTTTTCGGGGGAACTTCATATATTGCATTTCCTGAAAGTATAAATTCTCAACCGCGAGGGGTCTTCCGCGTCCACGTTAATTTGATTCTTCAATCGTTGCGCGATGCGTGCGCCGGAAATGTTCAGCCATTTGTTTACACGAGCGCGAAGCCATTAAAGTTCCATACGCCGGCAAATCTCATTCAACTTTTGATACAGACGCGCGCGCCATTACGAGCGTTAACGACGATTCAGGATGATCTGGCCGTCGCCAACTTTTAAGTTGAAAATTTGCCCGCCACTCCCGACGCGGAAGCGACGCACGCGCTTCGCCGGTTCAGTTTCATTCGCATCTTCGGCGACGGCCTGACTGTCGTTGACGACGTTTCTCGCATCGGTCTCAATCGTGGCGTTGAGATCGGCGGCGACGTTGAGCGCGATGGTTCCCTCGCCGGTGCGCGCGGAAAGTTTTTGGAAGCGACCGTCGAGCGTGATGCGCCCGTCGCCGGTGCGTGCATCCGCTTCGCCGTCAAAATTTTCGATGCGGATGTGGCCGTCGCCCGTCTCCGCACGCTGGCGACCGCGACCGCCGCTGACATCAATCGCCCCGTCGCCCGTGTGGAGTTCGACCGCACCGTTCGTGCCCTCGACGCGCAGGCGTCCATCGCCCGAAGAGATGTTGAGGCTCGCATCGCGCGGCACGTAAACGTCAAGCTCGACTGTTGCGGCTGAATTAAAAGACACGACGCGACCTCCGCGCATCACCACGTCATGCGCGAAGGCCTTGTCGAATTCGGAGCGGATGGTCACGTCCGCATTGACGCTCGTCGCGCCCGCAGATGTGTCGGAGTGTCCTGTGTTGCCCGGCTGCGTGTTGATCTTGATGCCTTTCAACTCTTTATCGTCATACCCTCTCTTCAACGCCGTGTATTGAACTTCCTGTCTGTCCCACGCATGAATGGTGATGGGGCCGTCGAAGTTCTCGATGCGGACACGGGACGCGCTGCTGGCCGGGAGCGTGTTCGAGACGCGCTCGGTGACGCGCACAGAAGCGGGATGCGTTGCGTTGACGATGACCCTGCTGCGTTTCAACTCGGCCTGCACGTTACGATTCACCTCACGCGCGATTTCCTGTCCCTGCCGTGCGACATCGCGCTCCGCCTCGCGCTGCGCCCTTTCTCGCTCGCGTTCAGACAGCAGTTGCTCGCGCTCCGCATCGCGCAACGCCTCTTCACGCACACGTTGCGCCTCGCGCAGTCCATCCGCTCTTGCGCGTTCGGCATCGCGACGCGCGGCGATGTCTTCGCCAGAGATACTCCTCACAGACCTGCGCGCGGCTTCGGCGGCTTCGCGCCCGATCTCAGCCGCGTCGAAGTCGTCACCAGCATCCCGTCCCGTCTCGGACAAAAGATTGGTGACGGGACTGAGCGGGCGATTGTCTGCGGTGTGGTTAATCGAGATCGTGCCGTTGACGTTGCTCATTTTGATGCTCGTGTTGCCCGCGCCGAGACGCCCTTCAAGATTGCGCCCGACGTACTGCCCCGTCCGCACAGGGAGATTGAAGTCGTTGGTAATCGAACCGTGTACCGTGCTGGCTTTGAGCAGCGCGTTAGCGTCGGATGGAATGGTTAACATCAGTGGGCCATTGACCGCATCGAGCGTCACGTTTCCGGCTCCGGGCAGACGCTCAAAGTTCGCATCCAGCCGCCCGTTGACGACAGACAACCTGACCGTCCCGCTCAACGAACGAGCCGTCAGCGTACCGTTGACTGTGTTGGCGCGGATGTTGCCGTTTAATTCTTCGAGGTCGAGCGCGCCGTTGACCAATTCGATTTCGTCGAGACGCGCGCCTCGCGGCACAGAGATCGTGTACTCGACGCTCGCCGGGCGATTGCAGCCGCGACAATTTTCTTCGTCACTCTCGAAAGCATGGTCAGGATATTTCGTTTCGATGCGAACTTCACTCTGGCTGGCCTCAACCTTAATCTGTGCTTCCCTCAGACGCTCCTGCGTGAAAGCGCGTTTGACGGCATCCACGCGCACTTCGTTGCGATCCCAGCCCGTGACGCGCACTCTGCCGTTGATGTTCGACAAACTCATGCGCCCGTCAGCCGCGAGCGGATACGTCTGGTGAAACTCTTCCGTTAACTCCGGCCTTCCCTGCGCGTCCGTGCGCGTTTGCTGTCTTGCGCTCACAACGTTCGCGCCGGGCAAGAGCAGCAACGAGAAAATTGCCAGCAGACTCTTCACTTGTTTACTCGACATGCTTTTCTTTCCTCTTCTACAAAAAGTTTCTGCTTCGACGATGCGACGCACGGAGAATCCACCTGCGATCTCTGATTCAATCAACCACGTTCGCGCCCTCGTCTATGTTGGAAACACCATGCGCGGATGATTTGTGGCAGTAAAATTTAATAGTGGGTTAGTTTTGAAATTGAGGTGTGAGACAGAGGGAAAAAAGAATCTCACGCAAAGGCGCACAGGAAGAGGCAGGAAAGCATGAAAGATACGGCATCGCTCAAGCTCTGTGCGATCTGCTGTGCGTCTTTGTGTCTTTGCGCCTTTGCGTAGCTGACTTGTTCTATCTTTGAAACTGATCCACTACCTTTATTGTCGCTTGATTTGCACCGTCCCGCTGAACGTCGTCAGGTTGAGGCTCGCGTCGCCCGTGCCGACGACGCCGGCGAGACGATCTTGATGCGCTTCCTTCACGCCCGGCTCACCCGCGTTCGCCTTGACGGGAAAGTCCGTGATGACCTCGCCGCTCGCCACCGCGCGCGCGCTCAGGCGAAAGGAAGCGTCAGGCGGGAGCGTCAGCGTCAGGTCGCCATTCGTCGTCCGAAATTCGTAGTCGCCGCCGCGCGTCAACGCCCCGCTCATCCGAATGCTGCCGCTGACCGTCGCGGCTTTAACCTGCGTGTGCGAGATGCGTTGGAGCGTGACCTCGCCGCTTGTCGAGCCGGCGGAAAACGTGTCGCTCGCTTCCAGCGGGCGCACATTCGTCGCCTCAATTTCGCCGCTCACCGTCCGCAGATGCACACGTCCCACCGAGTCCGCCAGAGAGATGTCGCCGCTCAGGCAAGTGGCCTCGACGGTCTTTGAGATACGCTCCAGATTCACATCACCGTTAATGCTCTCGACACGCGCCTCGGCTACCTGTGAGACTTCAACGCCGCCCTCGCGTATCTGTAAATTGACGGTCGCGCCGCGCGGCACATCGAGTTCGATGCTGCCCGTCCCTTCGCACCAGCCCGATTCCGCAGGCGTGCGCGCCGCTTCATCACCGACGAGCACGTCCACGCGCCTCGCGCCTGCTGTCGCCGCCGCCGGACTCGACGGCAATGCGATTTTCTCGCCGCCCGAAGCGCGCGCGCGGACTTCGCGCTTGTCCCAACCGCGCACCACGATGCCGCCCGAAGCGAGACAGAGCGTCACCACCACGTCCGGCTCCGCGACGATGGAAACATCTTTCTTGTTCTCGTCCTCGACGTTTCGCGCAGAGGGCAAATCACGCGACCACGCACTCGAAGAAAGCGCAGCGATGATGATGAAAATGATAAATGACCTGGCTGATTTCATTTCAATTTATTCAATCAACGTCCGAGCGTGGCGACCTGCGCTTGATTCGCGATGGTGGTCATCAATTCAACTTTGCTTTGATAGGCGGACAGCAGAAAGTTAACGGCGTCTCTGTCATTCGGATTACGGAGCGCGACGTTGCGCGTCTCGGCGATGGCGTTATCGAGCAACGCGACGTTGCGCTCATAGTCGGCGCGCACAGACGGCCTCAGCAGCGCATCGCCGCCCGCCGTGATCGTCTTATTCAGTGACGCGATGCTTTCACGATACTGCCTCTCATTCGCCAGAAGTTTTTCCGTCCCCGCGTTGCGGGATGCGTTGTACGAAGCATTCTCGATTCGCACGCGCGCCGGTTTGTTCTCGCCCACGTTCACGAACACGTCCTGCCGCTCGTTACCCTTTGAGACTGGCGGCACAGTCGGCTGCCCCTTCTCCACTAGAACCGCCGTCGGCTGAACGTTGACGGCGGCAGGTTGATTTTCATTGACCGCGACTTCATTCGGATGCGAAGGCGAACGGTTGATCAGCGCGAAGATGGCCACGCACGCGACGAGAGCGACACTGGCAAACGCTACGACCGCGCGGCGCGGCGTTCGCGTGAAGATTCCCGTCAATGATGCGAGCAATGAGTTAACGTTGCTGCGTGGCTCACGACGAGATGGCGCTGCGCCGGCGGATTCAAGTTGCGCGATGGCGGCGTTGACGCGCGCGCGTAGCCGCTCGGTCGGCGCTTCGATTTCATCTGCGAGCGCGAACGCTTGCGCGAAGAAACCGGACTCGTTTCTGGCGGCGGACATCATCTCAACACACCGGCGGCATCCCGCGATGTGCGCCGTCGCGGCGCGCTCGGCGTCCGGTGAGAGTTCGCCGTCGAGATACGTCTGCATCATTCCTTCGTCCAAACAATTTTTCATGTCCGGCGTCCTCCGATCTTCCCATAGACCCTGATAAATTCTTTGCGCCCGCGCGCGATCAAGCTTCCGACGTTGACCTCGTTGACCGAGAGCGTCTCCGCAATCTCGCGATACGAAAGTCCCTGCTGCTTAAGCAGGAGACAGCTTCGCATCGGCTCTTTGATTTGCTCGAGCGCGCGACGCGCTGCCTCTAATTCGACCCTCCGCTCGTAGTCCGCATCAACCGCCACTGCCGCCGCCGTCCTGCCACCTTCAAACGTCGCCGCCGATTGCGCGAACTCTTCCTCGCGCGCACCCGCACGATGCCGACCGCGCAGCGCGTTGAGCGACTCGTTCGTCGTCACGCGCAGCAACCACGGGCGGACATGCTCCTCGTTCTGCAATGAATCGAGATGACGATAGAGTTTGAGAAACACCTCCTGCGTCACGTCTTCGGCGAGACCCGCATCGCGCACGACCGTGTAGGCGGCGCGGAACACAGCCCTGTGATGCAGCGTGAAAGCCTCGTCGAAATTCAACGCCGGCGTCGCCGCTGCACTCGAAGCTGTCTCGGGCATCGTCTCCAGCAAAACTCTCGCCATGTATCCGCTCATTTGCACACTCAGAAGCTAAAACACCGCGCCCCTTTCTTTCGTGACAAAAAACTTTCTACGCTCTCACGGCTCCACGCTAACACGCGCCCCTGTGTGCCATCAAAGATGATAAAACCGGCGTCGCCATTAACGTTTATCATCTTTCGTATTGTAGTCTGTTCGTGCGCGCGTCGAAAATTTTAGTTGAATGCGGCGCACTCTCGACTTAAATCTAAACGGACTGTCCGGCGCGTAAGTTTCTGATGACTGACGCCGGAGACAAAGGTTGAATGAGCCAGAAGCAAGCGACAACAAACGCGGAGAGCGCAGCGCAACTTTTACACGATAGCCCTTTCATGCGCGCGTGCCGGCGCGAGCCTGTGCCGTACACGCCCGTCTGGTTGATGCGGCAGGCCGGTCGCTACATGCGCGAGTACAGAGAGGTACGCGCGCGCACGTCTTTTCTCGAGCTGTGCAAGACGCCCGCGCTCGCCGCCGAAGTGACCGTCTATGCCGCCGAGAAATTGAACGTGGATGCGGCGATTATCTTCGCGGACATTTTGCTCATCATCGAGCCGATGGGACTCGAACTCGAATTCGCGAAAGGCGAAGGCCCCGTCATCCACAACCCTGTGCGCCAAGCAAGCGATGTCGAACGCCTGCGCGAAGTCGAAGACGTGAGCGCGCTCGATTACGTCTATGAAGCTATCCGACAGACACGCCGCGCGCTGCCTTCTCATCTTCCGCTCATCGGTTTCGCGGGCGCGCCGTTCACGCTCGCCTCTTACATCATCGAAGGCGGCGCGTCGAAGAATTACATTCACACGAAGCGTCTGATGTACGACGACGCGGGCGCGTGGCACGCCTTGATGTCGCTTATTTCGCGCGCGCTCTCACGTTATCTCAACGCGCAGATCGCGGCGGGCGCGCAGGCCGTCCAACTCTTCGACTCTTGGGTCGGCGCGCTCAGTCCCGACGATTATCGCGAATACGTTTTGCCGCACACGCGCAGTGTGATTCAGAACGTCACGCAGGGCACGCCCGTCTTACACTTCGGCACGGGCACGGGGATGCTGCTGGAACTAATGCGCGAGGCGGGCGGCGACGTGATCGGCCTCGACTGGCGCGTGCGTCTCGACGAAGCCTGGGCGCGACTCGGCCATGATATAGCCGTGATGGGCAACTTCGACCCTGTCGCACTGTTCGCTTCGCCCGCACACATCCGGCAACAGGCAGAGCGCATCCTGACGCAGGCGGCAAATCGTCCCGGCCACATCTTCAATCTCGGACACGGCATCCTGCCTGAAACTCCTGTCGAAAACGTCGTCGCACTCGTCGAGGCCGTCCACGAACTGAGCGCCAGATAATTTCCATGAACATGCTTGACCAACTCGCCGGCAATAATTCTTCTCTGCCCTACGATGCGCTGCTCGTCGTCTCCTTCGGCGGCCCCGAAGGGATGGACGACGTGATGCCGTTTCTCGAAAACGTTTTGCGCGGGCGCAACGTGCCAACGGAGCGTATGAGAGAAGTCGCGCACCACTACGAGATGTTCGGCGGCGTCAGCCCGATTAACGAACAGAACCGCACGCTCATCAACGCGCTCGCCAACGAACTCGCTGAAAACGGCCCGCATCTGCCCGTCTATTGGGGCAATCGCAACTGGCATCCAATGCTCGCCGATACTCTGCGGCAGATGGCCGGCGACGGCATTAAAAACGCGCTGGCTTTCGTTACTTCGGCTTACAGCTCATATTCCGGCTGCCGCCAGTATCGAGAAGACATCGAACGCGCGCGTGAAGCGGTTGGCGTTGATGCGCCGCGAGTGGAAAAGCTGCGCGCCTTCTACAATCATCCCGGCTTCGTCAGTCCGAACGTGGAAAACGTGCGCGCCGCGCTCGCGCAGATTCCGTCCGAGCGACGCGCGTCGGCGCACATCGCCTTCACCGCGCACAGCATCCCGCTCTCGATGTCCGCAGGCTGCGACTACGAAGCGCAGTTACTTGAGACTTGCCGTCTCGTCGTGGAAGAAATCGGGCACGCGGGAGGGTGGCGTCTTGTCTTCCAGAGTCGCAGCGGCTCGCCGCAACAACCCTGGCTGGAGCCGGACATCCGCGCGCATCTACGCGAGTTGAAAGAGAGTGGCGCGACGGATGTCGTCGTCTCGCCCGTCGGTTTCATCTCGGATCACATGGAAGTGCTCTACGATCTGGACGTAGAGGCGCGGCAGATGTCGGAAGAAATCGGCCTGCACATGGTACGCGCGGCGACCGTCGGCGCGCATCCCTCGTTCGTGCGAATGATTCGCGAATTGATTCTCGAACGAACGAACGAGAGCGTCCCGCGCCGCGCTCTCGGCACACACGGTGCGCGTCAAAACACCTGCGCGCAAGACTGTTGCCTGCTGGGCGCGACTCGACCCACGGCGCGCGGATAGCGACTACGAAACCATTTACATCAGCGGAAAGCGAAGAAAATTTACACGGATGAACAGGATAGACAGGATGTCGGAAGAAATGATGAATGCGGAGTGATGAATGATGAATAGAGGGCGGAGCTTCTTGTCTTTCACTCATCACTCAGCATTCATCGTTCATCATTGCTTTTCTCATCCTGTTTATCCTGTCCATCCGTGTTAATAATTCCTTGTGAGCATCTCGCGGCGGAGTTTTTTAAGGCGGCATTTTATTGAGCACCGATTCGCACAATTCACAACGCATCGTCGTCATTGGCGGCGGCATCGGCGGTCTCGCCGCCGCGCATCATCTGTGCGAACTGCGCGCGCAGATTTCTTCAACATCTGACACACCTAACTCCGAAGTCCTGCTGCTCGAAGCCTCGCCACGACTCGGCGGGACGATTCGCACGGAGCAGCGCGATGGATTTTTGCTCGAAGCGGGGCCGGACTCTTTCATCTCCGAGAAACCGGAGGCCGTCGCGCTCGCCGGGCGGCTCGGCATCAGTTCGCGGCTCATCGAAACACGCGACGAGCATCGCCGCAGTTTCGTCGTGCGCGGCGGTCGCCTGCATCCGACGCCGGAAGGCTTTCAACTGCTCGCGCCTTCGCGACTGTGGCCGTTCGTCACGACGCCGATCTTTAGCTGGCGCGGCAAGGCGCGGATGGCGTGTGACCTCGTGCTGCCGCGTCGTCGCGCGAACGGCAACGGCCATGCGGAAGAAAGTCTCGCCGCGTTCGTGCGGCGTCGTTTCGGACAGGAGGCGCTCGAACGGATGGCGCAGCCGATGGTCGGAGGCATTTACACGGCTGACCCCGAACAACTCTCTCTGCGCGCGACGATGCCGCGCTTTCTCGAAATGGAGCGCGCGCATCGCAGTCTCATCTGGGCGATGTGGAAGACGGCGCACGCCGGTGGAGGACGCAATGCGCGCGCGCGCCAGACGGAGCGCGCGGCGAGCGGCGCGCGTTACAGCCTCTTTCTCAGTTTCGACGAAGGGATGAAGACGCTCGTTGACGCGCTCGCGGCACGCTTGCCAAACGATTCCGCCCGCCTCAACACACGCGCCGAGAGTCTCACTTTCAACGCACAGGCGCAGCGTTGGACAATCACGACGAACACGGGCGAGACGATCAACGCTGACGCGGTGTGCCTCGCTCTGCCCGCTTATGCTGCGGCGCGTCTGCTTCGTGAGGTTGACGCGCAACTCGCCGATGAACTCGACGGTATCACATACGCCTCGACGGCGACGGTCAATCTCGCTTTCAAACGCGAAAGCATTCCGCACGCGCTCGACGGCTTCGGCTTCGTCATGCCCTTCATCGAAAGACGCGCGACGCTGGCCTGCACTTTCAGCAGCGTGAAATTTGCGGGACGCGCGCCCGACGGTCACGTTCTCCTGCGCGCCTTCGTCGGCGGCGCGTTGCAACCCGAAATGTTCGCGCTCGATGATGAACAAATGACGGACGCTGTGCGACAAGACCTACGCGAACTGCTCGGCATCAAGGACGCGCCGCTTTTTTCCTTCGTCGCCAAATGGCAACGCTCGATGCCGCAGTATCACCTCGGCCATCTCGAACGCATCGGGCGCATCCGCGCGCGACTCCAAAATTATCCCACGCTCCGCCTCGCCGGTAACGCCTACACCGGCGCGGGACTACCCGACTGCATCCGCAGCGGAGAGTCTGCCGCCGTCGAACTTCTTTCAGCGCGCAACAGCCAACAATTATGAATGCTCGTCATTCGGCATTACTCTAACCTTGACTCGTTCGTCTCGCGCGTAAACTTAATCAACACCTCACGCCGGACTCTCAAGCCGCGACCTCACGTAATCGTATCGTCTATTGAGTTGCAAAACTTCGCACGACGGTTGATGTGCTGCGTTATAATGTTTATCCAGTCAGCGTGTAACGGTTAACTTCTGTGGAATGCACAAGGTAGCAAGCGGTTTAATATGCGTTAGATTTCTGTTGAATGGATATGGAAACAGACGACTGGGTACTTGAAGCAATTCGCTTTCACAAAAGGAAAGGGGCGGATATTGCCTCAATCATTGAGTACATTGATTACCGCGATCATTTCAGGTATGAAGCGAGAGAAATTGAGGCCGCTCTAAAAAGACTGTCTAGCGATAGCAAAGTGATTTCGCGTGACGTGAGATATTTTCTATCGAACGAAATCCAACAACGGCATGCACCCGACCGCGAATAGCGCGGCTCTCATCCGTAAGTCTTCGTGCCTGTTTCGTTGGATGCGCGGCGGGTGATGCCGGGCGTTGGTCGGCGGAAAAGATGCGCGCCGACGTTTCATTTCGTAAATGCGTCGGCGCGCACATTGCTGAGGCGTAACGAACAGGCGTCGCCGGTGATTTTCACGAAGGAATTGCTCGACGGAGGATGATGATGGATACAGACATCAAGGAAGCGCTCGCGGCGCAGGGACTCGACGAATCCGATATTGCCATGAACCGCGCGGGGCGTGTTTCCGAAGAACAAATCGCTCGCCAGATACAGGTGCGGAAGTGGGGCGGTAGAGGCGTCTGGCTTACCGCCGTCTTCTTGATCGTGTTCAGTGTCGGCATCGGCGTCTGGAATTTCTTGAAGAGCGGCGATGTCGGAATCGTCATCTTTATGTCAATCTTAGGGTTCGTTTTCGCCGCCTTTCCACTCGGCATTTACTACGTATTCCGCTTCACCAATCCGGCGAAGGTCGCAGCGTGCAAGGTCACGCTGATCGAGAATGCTGAGGTCGGAGTGTTTCTCCCTGCACCGTATCGCGGTATCTATGCGATTAGCCTGAACCATCAGCGTTACTCAGGCTTCGCAAATTACCTGACGGGGGCACATCTGGGAGCGCGCGTGAACGCCTATGTCGTCGCCGAACACCGGATCGTCGTAGCGCTTGAGCCAGTCAATTGAAAACGCCCGCGTCGGTGCCACCGATGCATTCGTCGCCGACGCGCCGCAGATCGAAGATATAACTTCGCTGAATGAAATCATAAATCTTGCGTAAGTAAATAGTTTGTGCGAGCATTATCTTGGCCGTTGAATAAAGAGGAGAGACATGCTTCAAACATATAAAGCTACTCTGCGAGGAAATCATCTGGAATGGAGCGGTGATGCCCCTGAATATCCTGAAAAGGAACAGCCTGTTAAGGTTTATGTCACCATTTTGCTAGAGGCTGCCAGTTCTTCGAGTAGCATGGCTCAAGGGAAAAGAATGGCGGCAGTCCTTGAAAAACTTGTTTCTATTAATGCCCTTTCCGGGATTTCCGACCCAGCAGAGTGGCAGCGTGATCAGCGTCAGGATCGCGCCTTGCCTGATAGGGATGAGTGATGTTAATTGACAGCAATATCATCATCTATGCTGCTAAACCCGAATATGCCGAGTTGCGTAAATTTATTGCGGAACATGCGCCTGCGATCTCAGCCGTCAGCTACGTTGAGGTTCTTGGCTATTATAAATTGAGTGAGCAGGAGCGAGAACATTTCGAGGAATTTTTCACTGCCGCGACAGTATTAACAATCTCCGATAGTGTGTTGGCACAAGCTGTGAGGCTCCGACAGTTGAAAAAGATGACACTTGGAGATGCGCTTGTTGCAGGAACAGCTTTAACTCACAACCTGACATTGGTTACGCGAAATACCAAAGACTTCGATTGGATTGACCAGCTAACCTTGCTCAACCCGTTTGCTTCCGATGAAAGCGCCACATAACAACTCATTCAACCGGAGCGCGAGTTAGCTTGGCTTTCATCATTGTCTTCCCCCGTAATGTTGAAATGCTACGTGTTCGCGCCCGGTTAAGTTCGAGCGTTAGATGCTCGCCTCATCACGCTTCCTGAACGTATAATCATGGCATGAAGCTGAAAATCGTAGTTCACGAAGCGGAAGAAGGTGGCTACTGGGCCGAAGTCCCGGCCATCCCAGGCTGCGCCACACAGGGCGAGACCTTTGAAGAATTGCTCACCAATCTCTATGAGGCGGTCGAGGGATGTCTGTCGGTTGATGTGTCACCGGCACAAATCGCCGACAGTGACCGCGTGCTGGAAATCGCAGTATGAAGTCCGTCTCCGGCAAGGAGTTCTCGAAAATCCTTGAGCGGCGTGGCTGGTCTTTGCTGCGCGTACAGGGGAGTCATCACATCTATGGCAAGGCTGGAAGTGAAGTTCGCTTATCCGTTCCTATTCATGGCAACCAAACGCTTAAGCTGGGGCTTCTCCGTCATCTCATGAAGGCTGCCGGCATTAGCGACAATGATCTGTAACCTCACGCTTTGTAAAATAGGGCATTGATATAAACAACGTATTGATATGAATCCAGCATCTTCTGGCGGAGGCGTTCTGCAAGCATTGACATGCGCTTCGTGTGGGGCGAGCATTCAATTCACGGGCGATCAATACGTCACCTGTCAGTATTGCGGCCATGTTTATCAACTGCCCGGAGTTCACCGCCCGCGTCGCGGAGAGTTGTTGCTCGGCGCGGACTTTCGCGACCCGAAGCTTCCGGGCTGGCGCGTCTATCAGAAAGACCATCTGGTTTTCGGCGACGGCGGGCAGCCTCGACTCGTCGGCGACTTCCGCAAGCAGCCGTTGACGGCGTGGCTGTTTGAGTCCTGCGGATCGTTCGACAACATAGATGCGTCGGTCACCATCACTTTTCTCGAAGTCGAGGATATAAACAAAGAAGGACGGCTCGGCTTCGCCCTGCGCTCGACGGACGAAGGCCGTTACTGCGTGGACATCGCGCCGAAAGGAAATTACTGCGTCGCCAGTTATGAGAAGCAAAACGATAAGAAAGCGTGGCGCATCATTGTGAGTTTCGAGACGCATCCATCGCTGCTGGCAGGCGTGGGCATCTCCAATCGCCTGCGCGTCGTCAACTCCAACGATCACCTGCGCGTCTATATCAATAACGTGCTGGTTTCATCCGTGCGCGATGCCACTTTCACTTACGGCACAATCGGGATGGTGCTGGAAAATCCGGGGTCTGCGGTCAGGTTCGCGCTCTCCGATTTGGAGTTACGCGAAGTTGTCGAAAACATTTGAGTAGATGATTCAAGGCAGGCAGATAAACTTATGAGCAATCACGCTGACACATCTTTCATAGATAACGCATCTCAATTCGCACGCCCCCGCGCGTTTGACACGATCCTGTATGGCGGTCTGGCCGTCGGCATCCTTGACGGGCTGTTCGCCATTGTTTTTTACGGGCTAATCTTAGGCATCCCGACGATGCGGATTTTTCAATCCATCACATCCGGTCTGCTCGGCAAGGCTGCGTTTGAAGGTGGCACGCAGACTTTTCTGCTCGGCCTGCTGCTTCATTTCGTCGTCGCGTTCGGCATCGCCGCAGTTTATTACGTGGCGAGTTTGAAAGTGTCCGCGTTGATTCGTCACGCCGTTCTGTGCGGGTTGCTCTACGGGCTGGCCGCGTATCTGGTGATGAATTACGTCGTCGTTCCGCTCTCAGCCATCGGCCTCAGACCGACGGCCTTACGCACCTTTCTGCCGGCCTTCATCGGACATGCTCTACTCGTCGGCTTGCCGGTCGCGCTCATCGCCAGACGATCCGCACAGGCGAATAATTATGAAAGGGTCAAGAGTTAATGTCAGATCAAGTTTCCATCGAATTGTTCAAGAAAGAGTTTTTCGAGTGTCTGGATGAGACGTTCGCGCACCATCACGGAATTTATCTTGATCGGGGCGCGTCTCTGTTTGAGACTCTCAAAAGCATCTCCGCCGCAGACGCCTCGCGTTCTCTGGCGGAAGGCTGCGCCACGATTGCCGCGCACGTCGAGCATGTGCGTTACTACCTCGACGTGTTGAATGAGATGATGCAAAAAGAAAAGCTGCCGGAGAAAGTGGACTGGCGCGACATCTGGCAAAACGTGCGTGCGGTGACGCCGGAAGAGTGGCAGGCCGCGCAACAGAGACTCGCGGAAAGTTACGAGAGAGTCTCGACGACCATCAAAACTTATGAGAGTTGGGACGGCGACTACGGCATCGCCGGCGCGCTCGCCGTGTTGGTTCACACCGCTTATCATCTGGGCGGGATTCGGCAGGCGTGGGCGGCGATAAAATCCGCCTCGTAGAATTGGAATTAACATTTCATCCAAGCGTGTCAGAGAATATAGCTATCGCGGCTGCCGGGAAGATGAAGCGAGTTCTTGTCATCGGTTCGGGCGGAGCCGGCAAGTCAACTTTCGCCAAAAGACTGGGCGCGCGGCTGGGAATTGAAGTCATCCATCTCGACGCTTACTACTGGAATCCCGGCTGGATCGAAACGCCCAAGCCGCAATGGAAAGACATTGTCGCCACGCTCATCGAAAAAGATGCGTGGATTATGGACGGGAATTACTCAGGCACATTGGAGCCGCGGCTTGAGGCGTGCGATACGATTATCTTTCTCGACCTGCCGCGCCTGCTCTGTCTGTGGCGTGTGATGAAGCGCGTCCTGAAGTATCGAGGAACGCACAGGCCGGACATGGCCGAAGGCTGCACGGAGAGATTCGACTGGATTTTTACGAAATGGATTTGGTCATATCCAAACAGGACGCGGCTAGAGATTATCGGGTTACTGGAAAAGCATGGGGCGGGAAAACAAGTTATCCGATTGCGATCAAGAAGAGAGGTTGAAAGTTTCCTGTCGCAGCTACAGTCTGCCGGACAACTCATCAGATGAGCAAATTTGAGAAATTGTTGATACAAATTCTGCGGGGCGCTTCTGATGTTAATGTACCATTTGAGGGGCTATGCCAGTTGTTGAGACATCTGGATTTCGACGAACGGATTCGTGGAAGCCATCACATTTTCACAAGAGAAGGCGTTGAGGAAATCTTGAATTTGCAGCCGAGAGGCTCGAAGGCTAAAGCTTATCAGGTCAAACAGGTGCGCGGCGTGGTCTTGAAATATAAGCTCGGAGGTCAGGATAATGAGTGAAAAATACAAATACGAGATTATCATTTATTGGAGCGATGAAGATACCGCATTCATAGCTGAAGCGCCGGAGTTGCCGGGCTGTATGGCGGATGGCGCGACCTATGCTGAGGCGATTGCCAACATCGAAGTGATCATTGATGAGTGGATTGAAACGGCAAAAGATTTAGGGCGAGAGATTCCTGAGCCGAAGGGGAGATTAATGTTTGCATGAAGAAGCTACATGAGAGGCGCAGCATGTCAACCTAACAACCTGACGCCTCAATCTCCCATCATTCCAATTGCTTCCTCAACTAAACTGTGATGATGGCGCGCAAGTTCAACTCAGGTCTTTACCACTCACACTTCATTCAAACTCACAGGTAAATCACATGCGACTTGCGCCAGACGCTCGCCGGGATCGTGCCGGGCGCGGCGGTGGTGAGGAGTATCACGTAGTTGTCGCCGGCGATGCTCGAAGCCTCTGTGATGCGTTGCCAGAATTGCTGCTGCCTTCGCGCGCTGTCCGTGTGTTGCGCGGGCGCGATCAACGCCAGACGCTTGAGACAACTGTACAGATGCTCGCGCCCGACGCCGTACTTTCCTTCCTCGTCGCCAAGCGTCAGACGCAATTCGGCGCGCTCGGCGATGAAGTGCGAGGCGATGGAAGCAGCCTCCGTCACGCCGCGCTCGAAGCGCGCGGAGAGGTCTGCGCTCATCATGCTTTCATCCAGATACGTGTCGAGCGCGAGATGGATGCGCCGCTCGTCTTCCGCCGTGAACTCGCGCACGATGAGGCGTCTGTGTCTGGCCGTCGCTTTCCAGTCCACATGCCGCACGTCGTCTTGCGCTTGATAGTCTCGCAGAGAGTAGAGGTCGTGCCCCGCGCCGCGCCGCGCCGCAGGCGTCTGCCCTGCATCAACCGGCAGCAGGTGCAGTTCGTCGCCGGGTCGCTCCGGCTTCGGGTAGATGGTGAGTTCCACATCGCCCGCGCGCAGGCGTCGGCGGAGGCGAAAGAAGCCGAAGGGAAAGCGCGTGGAAAGATCGAAGCCCGTGACGTGCGCCTGCCCGCGTTGCGCGAACGTCTGCTCGACGCGCTGCTCGCCGCGCCCGCGTCGCGGCACGTACATAAAATACGCCAGCCCGCGCTTGTCAAAACGCCTGCGCTTTCGACGCCAGCCGCGCCGCGTCGCCGTTTCGTCGCCGTCTTCCCGGATTCGCGCCTCGATGAGAACGGAGAATGACGGCAGCAAGCGTTTCATGTTCTGCACCGAGACGATGACGGGCGCGGCCTCATTTGCAAAAATGTGATCCGGGAAACGCGCCGACACGACCAACTCTCGCAGAGACACGCGCGCCGCCGCCCACGCCACGAACGCCGTCGAGACGAGCAAAGACAAAATGATGAACAGCAGATTGTTGCCCGTGTTCCACGCGGCGAGCACGACCACCGTCAGCACCGTGATGAAGACCCAGCCGCCCGCCGTCACCTGAAAAGGCAGATCGAGTTGCGCCGCCTCCGCGCGCGCCGAGCGTGTCAGAGGCGGCACGACGAAGAGGACGATCAGCAATACGCTCACGAGCGAAGCAATCGCGCCGAGTCGCGCCAACTCCCAGTCGCCGTTGCGCCGCGCGTACACCGTCAAGACCGCCGCGCCCAACCCCGCGACGACGATTAGCGTTCCGAACACGCCGCGCGCCCATCCCGGCAAAGACAGGCGACCCCACAGCGCACGCTTCGGACGCGCGCGAGACGTTTCATTTTCTAATGATGTTTGTGAAGTTTGCTGCCGGGGTGAACTGCTACTGGACATCTCGCCCTCTCGACGTGCCGCCGCGTCAGTCAGGAATTTTTTAGAGCGGCACGTTGACCGTCTTCATAATCTCGCGCAGGACGGTTTCGGCCTCTTCGCTGCGACGGTGAAGCGATGAAGAGAAACGCGAGTTGACGACGAGGCGATGCGCGAAGACCGGCAGCACGAGCCGCTTGACGTCGTCGGGCACGCAGTAGTCGCGGCCTTCGGAGAGCGCGAGCGACTGCGCGGCGCGAAAGAGCGCGAGCGTCCCGCGCGGGCTGACGCCGAGATCGAGCATCTCCGAGTCGCGCGTCGCCGAGACGATTCGCATCAGATAGTCCACGAGCGCACCGTCAACAGAGACGGCGGCGACGTTGCTTTGCAAATCGAGGATGTCTTCGTCGCTCAACACCGGCGACAAATCCGTGAGCGGGTCGCCGTGCTCGCGGTCGCGCAAAATTTCCTTCTCGATGTCCGCCGTTGGATAGCCGATGCGTAGGCGCAGCATAAAGCGGTCAACCTGCGATTCGGGCAGAGGATATGTGCCGTGATGCTCAATCGGGTTCTGCGTCGCCAGCACCATGAAGGGAGCGCGCAGGCGATAGGTCACGCCCTCGACCGTGATGTGCCCTTCGGCCATCGCTTCGAGCAAAGCGGACTGCGTCTTCGGCGTGGTGCGATTGATCTCGTCCGCGAGCACGATGTTGGCAAAGATAGGGCCGGGTTTGAACTCGAACGTGCCCGTCTGCTCGTTATAGACGGAGAGACCGATGACATCGGATGGCAGCAAGTCGGAAGTGAACTGGATGCGCTGGAAAGTGCAATCGAGCGCGCGTGCGAGCGCCTGTGCGAGAGTCGTCTTGCCGACGCCGGGCACGTCTTCGATGAGCAGGTGACCGCCCGCCAAGAGCGTCACGAGGACGAAGCGGACAGCTTCGGGCTTGCCCTTGATGACGCGCTCGATGGCCGATTGCAAACGCGCGATTTTTTCGGTGGCTTCACCGAACGCGAGCGGCACGCCGTCCCTGTCCGCCGTCCGTAAATTTCTCATCCGAGACCTCTTGTCATGTCGCCTATTCTACATTTTTACTTTGCGCGCCGCACTGTTAAAAAGTGGATGCTTAAGTGAAAGCCGCCCGTGTGACTTATCGTGCGGCGATGTAGTAAAATTCCTTCCAACAAAGAAGCTTCCGCCGCGCTTTCGCGTCGAGAACAATTTAGTTTGTGGAACCGGAACCATCGTTCAACGTGTACTGTTGAGCCAGTGAGGTATTAAATATGAACACCAAAAGTATGATGCGCCAGCGCGGATTTTCGCTTATCGAATTGATGATCGTGATCGCGATTATCGGCATTCTCGTCGGCGTCGGCATCCCCGCATGGAAGGCCAGCGTCCGCTCGGCCAACGAAGCTGCCGCCGTCGGTACGCTGCGCTCCGTTTCGACCTCGCAGGTCACGTACTACAATCTCAAGAACCGCACGAGCTACGGCACGTTCGATCAACTCGTGCAGGCCGATTTGATGGACAAGCGTTTCACAGGCGACTCGCCCGTTGATAACGGTTACATCTACACGATGACAGTCACGGCCAAGACGGGCACGAACCCGCCGACCTATGCCATCAACGCCAATCCGCAGCAACCGGGCGCGACCGGCGGCCAGTATTTCTATTCCGGCTCCGACACGAGCGGCATCCACAACAACCCGGACAAGCCCGCTTCGGCGCAAGACCCGATCAACGGCCAGTAAGCGACGCTCTCAAGCGCGTACCAGCCAGACCGCGCGCGATACGCAACTTGTCGTCCTCATCCAAGCTTTCGCTTGACGCTCTGGCGGAGGCTTGTTAGCATCCCGCATCTTACAAAAAAAGTTCGCCCGCTTAGCTCAGTGGTAGAGCACACGCTTCACACGCGTGGGGTCGTAGGTTCAAGTCCTACAGCGGGCATTTCCCTACCCTACTCTCCGGTCATGCGTCGCTGACAAAATCATCGTCAATGAATGTCAATGTGAGTGTCAGTGTTGGGGGAGAGTGTACTCGAACTCGTAAGAATGTTTCCCGTCGGCGATATTGATCTTCATTGTGCCGGACAATCCGGCGAGTTCGTCAGTGCCGGAATCGGGTACGACCGTGATTGAGAGTTGTTGCGCGCCGCGCGTCATCGTGCCGCTGTGCTGCAACGCGAAAGTGCCCGCGTGACCGTGCAGCTTTCCTTTGACGCGCTCCATCGCGACGTAACCGGCAGAGCCTTCGACGCTCGACATCACCGCCAGCATCTGCCCACGGCTTTCGGCTTCGAGATCGCCTTGAAAATTTTTGTCGAGCGACATTCGTCCGACAATCGGCTCTCCGATGTTGTCATCCACCTGTGGCGTCATCTTCACTTCAAAACTTCCGCTCGCGTGATTCATTTCAAACGTCTCCCTGTTGTTCTGTCTTCAACTAAAACTAACTGCGCCGCCTGCCGAGCATGTCGAAGCCGACGGCGGCGACGAGTACCGCGCCTTTAACGATGTACTGCGTGTAATTTTCCACGCGCAGCAGCGACATGCCGTTGTCGAGGCTCGCCATAATTAGCGCGCCGAGACACGCGCCGAAGATCGTCCCGCGCCCGCCCATCAAACTCGTGCCGCCGATGACGCACGCCGCGATGGCGTCGAGTTCCATGTACGTGCCCGCGTCCGGCGACGCGCTGCCGACGCGCGATGTGTGCAGCAGCGAAGCGACGCCGACGAGCAAACCGAGCACGCAGTAGGCCGACATGATGTAGCGTCGCAAATTGATGCCGGAGAGACGCGCCGCGTCGGGGTTGCCGCCGATGGCATAGAGGTAACGCCCGAAGGTCGTGTGCTGCGTGAGGAACGCGCCGAGCAGCGCGACCGCGATCAGCACGATGACGGGCACGGGGATGCCCGCTTGCGAGTTCATCTGATAAATGAAGACGGCGATGAGCGCCGAAGGAATGATGATGCGCGCAGCTGTCGCGCCGATACCGGGCACGGACAAACCGTGACGCGCGCGCGCGCGATTGCGTGACAGTGTGTTCCACACAACGGCGGCAATGGCGAGCACGCCAATCGCGTCTCCGACCATCGGCGGCAAGAAGTCTCTGCCCAATGATCTGAAAAGCGGGATGGTAATGGGAATCGTCTCGCCGCCGCTTAAACCGAGAATCACGCCGCGCCACGCGAGCAGGCCGCCGAGCGTGACGATGAAAGCGGGGATATTCGCGTAGGCCACGAGTCCGCCCTGAAATGCGCCGATGAGAATGCCGACGACGATAGCTGCGCCGAGCGACCCGACGAGTCCGCCGCGCGCCTGCGCCATCGCCGCGACGCCGCCCGCGAGTCCGACGACCGAGCCGACCGACAAATCAATCTGTCCCGCCACGATGACGAGCAGCATCCCGCACGCCAGCACGCCCGTCACGGCCATCTGCTGAAAGAGGTTCGAGAAATTGCGCGCCCCCAAAAAGATGCCGCCGGTCTGCCAGTGAAAGAAAAGCCAGATGGCGGCGAGCGCGAAGATCATCGTGTAGGCGCGCAGAGATTCCGTCGGCAACTTGAAGCCCGCGATGCGCGTCACCGGCGTCGCTTCGACGGCTATGCCGGGTGGAGCTACGTCAACTGTTGCGGGCGGGCGATTGATGGCGGGTTCGTTGGGTTGTTGTGTCATGGCATGACCTCAAGGCAGCGAACTCAAGCCGCCTGTGCCCGATGATTTTTGATACCTGTAAATTGCGAAAAGGATGACGAGCGACAAGACGTACAGCCCACGACGCAGCCAGAGAAAATCATTACTATTTAGGCTTGGCCCTGGATCGGTGTAGTGGGGACGCATTATTAAATCCACAGCAGCCCATTCATCCGACGACACAGGGTCGAGTGAAATCATTTTTCTTGCATCGCGATCCCATCCGAAGGTCTTCCTCTCTGGATTTTCAGAGTAGCTAGACAGCAGTAGGCGCGTCTCGCCTTCGTAACGATAGACAGATACATCCATGCGAATTACACCGTCGTTGTCCACGCACGGCAAACGTAACAAATCGCGCGCGTTCGTATCTTGCACGACCAGCTCGTGCGGCGCATTTTTGTTCGTTTGCTCAATGAACAATCTGTCCGGCAAGCCATCGCCGTCAAAGTCAATCGAGAAGTCGAACGGGTATTGATCATAATCTTTTATCAACATCGCCTTTGGATCGAGTCCTGACTTAATGCTGTCCGTCCACGCTGCCGACGGCAACCACTCGTCAATCATCCAGACGACATTCACCAGCACGGCAAGCGCGACGACGATGTGTGTTGCGTCAAACTTTCTCATCACGAACCACGAATGTTTTTGAACTACCTAACCAAACAAGTCACGAGAAACTTTCAAGCGGCTTTCATGTGCCCCGTCGCGCATGACATGACTTTTTCGGGCGTCGCTTCCGTGCGTTTGAACTCGCCCGTGACGCGACCTTCGTGCAGCACGATGACGCGGTCAGAGAGGCCGAGCACTTCCGGCAACTCCGAAGAGACGAGGACGATGGCGAGGCCGGAGCGCGCGAGGTTGTTAATCTGCGCGTAGATTTCCTGTTTCGCGCCCACGTCTATGCCGCGCGTCGGCTCGTCGAGAAACAGCACGCGCGGGTTCGTCAGCAACCATTTCGCGAGTACGACTTTTTGCTGGTTGCCGCCGGAGAGCGTGCCCGCCACAGTGAAGACGGAATTCGCCTTGACGCGCAAGTCTTTCATCGCCTTGTTCCCGGCGGCGGCTTCCGCGTCTTCATTCGTGATGAAGCGACCGGAGAGTTTCGTCAACCCGGCGAGCGTCATGTTGTTGAGAATCGTTTGATCGAGCACGAGTCCGAAACGCTTTCTGTCTTCGGTCACGAAACCGATGCCGTAACCTATCGCGTCGGACGGGCGCGTGATGCTGGCGGGCTGGCCTTCCACCAAAATCTCGCCCGACACTTTTCCCGCGTGCGCGCCGAAGATGCCCATCAGCAAGTCGCTCCGCCCCGCGCCCATCAATCCCGCGATGCCGAGCACCTCGCCCTTCCGCACCGCGAAGCTGACATCGTTGACGAGCAGCTTGCCGCGCAGGTTCGGGTCTTCCACCGACAGGCCGCGCACTTCCAAAGCGACTTCGCCGTGCGCGTGATCGGCGTCGGGGAAAATGTCTCCGACCTCGCGCCCGACCATGCGCGCGATCACGCCGGCTTCATCGAGCGCGCTCGTCGCTTGCGTGCCGACCGTGCGCCCGTCGCGCAAGACGGTGATGCGATCTGACATGCGGAACACTTCGTCGAGCTTGTGCGAGATGTAAATCATCCCGACGCCGCGCTCGCGCAACGCACGGAGTATGCGAAAGAGCGTCTCAACCTCGGCGTCAGTCAGCGCGGCGGTCGGCTCGTCGAGGACGAGAATGCGCGCCTCCTGCGACAACGCCTTCGCGATTTCCACGAGTTGCTGTTGACCGATGCCGAGTTGTCCCACAGGCGTGCGCGGGTCGAGCGGGAGATGCACTTCGTCGAGCAACTTTTGCGCGCGGCTGTAGAGTTCTTCGCGGCGGATGATGCCGAAGCGGCTCGGCTCGCGCCCGAGAAAAATGTTTTCGCCGATGCTTAAATCCTTGACGAGCGAGAGTTCCTGAAAGATGACGGCGATGCCCGCCTGCTCCGCTTCGCGCACGCTCTGGAAACGTCGCATCTCGCCGTCAATTTGTATCTCGCCGCCGTAAGCGCCGTGCGGATAGACGCCGCCGAGAATCTTCATCAGCGTGGACTTGCCCGCGCCGTTTTCGCCGACGAGCGCGTGCAATTCGCCGGCGTGCAAGTCAAACGAGACGCCGTCGAGCGCGCGCACGCCCGGAAACGTCTTCGTAATCTCACGCATCTCCATCAGAGACATAGTTCAAAGTTCCATGTTCAAGGTTCAAAGTTCCTTGTGCAAAGCTCGATGTTCATTGCACAAGGCTCAAAGTCCGAAGCCAAAAATCAAACTCAGAGCGAAGGCGAGACTTTGAACATTAAACTTTGAACTTTGAGCTTGCGCCGCCGGCCATTGATCCTTCGGCACGTTTTTGTAAACTTCTTCCAACGTGTGATAACCGTCCTTGACGACGGTCGCGGCCATGTTGTCTTTGTCCACGGCTATCGGTTCTTGCAGGATGGAGGGCACGTCCTTTTTGCCGTTGTTGATTTTGTCTGGCGCGTCGAGCGGCTCTTTGCGCGCGAGTTTCATGGCGGCGTCAACCGCGCTGTAGGCGAGCGGCTTGATGGGTTTATAAATGGTCATGGTCTGCTTGCCCTCGACGATGCGCTGGCAGGCGTCGAGTTGCGCGTCCTGACCCGTGACGAGTACATGGCCGGCGAGTTGCGCGCGCTCAAGCGCGGAGATCACGCCGCCCGCCGTCCCATCATTCGACGCGACCACCGCGTCAATCTTGTTGTTGTTCGCCGTCAGCGCGTCTTCCGTGTAACGCAGAGCCTCTTCCATCTTCCAATCTTTCGCGAACGGATTAGCGACGATCTTAATGTCGCCACGATCAACGGCGGGCTTCAGGGTGGCGTCCTGCGCCTTACGGAGAAGAATCGCGTTGTTGTCGGTCGGCGCGCCGCCGATCAGGAGGTAGTTGCCCTGCGGCACATGCTTAAGCGCGTAGTCTGCCTGCATCTCACCGATCTTCGTCACCTGATGCGAAACGTAGAGGTCAACGTCCGAGTTCATAATCAGACGGTCGTAAGAGATGACGGGAACATTCTGCCTGTGCGCCGCCTCGACGATGGAAGCCGCGATCTCTCCGTTGTGCGGGATGACGATGAGCACGTCTATGTTCCCCGTCAACATATTGTCGGCTTGCTTGTTCTGCGTCGCGTCGTCGCCGTTTGCGACCTGCACGTCGAGCGAGGCTCCGACCTCTTTCGCGTGTTGCTCGACCAACTGCTTGTCGCGCGTCCAACGCTCCTCTTTGAGCGTCTCCATCAGAAACCCGATTTTGACCGGCCCGCTTTTCGCGCCGCCGGTTTTATCGCCGCCCGCGCTCTGATTTTGCTGCGGCCCGCTGACGCATCCGCCCGACACAAGCGCGAGCGACGCCGCGCAGAGTCCCTGCATCAACCAACGCATTTTCACATTTCGCATGAGTTATGCTCCTTTGATTCTCGACTTGATAAATAACGCCCGGCGCGGACACACGCTCGCCGATCCGGTCAGAAAAATTCTGCCCCTTCCCTATCCGTTGCCAAATCTATACACGATGCGGCACGTATCGAGGAACAAAATATTTGAGGCTGCCTTGATTCGGAGTGTAGCTTAACAAAGGCCGCGCGTATATTTCCATTGAATTTTTCGCTGTCAAGTGCTATTTGTTGTGCAGCAAACCAAACAGAGAAAACATGGCACGCTGTCCGGCGCAAATTCTTTGCAGCCCGACTTCAGCTTCCCGGCACGATTGACGCCAGACATTCGCATTATTCCTGAACCCGTTAGCTCTCTCGCAATTTTTGCGACGACGCAAGACGAGTCCAATTTTTGATAGTCCTTCCACGGAGGTTTCACACATGAGGCAGTTTATCGCCGGTCTTCTTCGCACCACACTCTGCGCGTTCGCATTCCTGTTGCTGACCGCGACGGTCAACGCGCAGTTCAGAGCGGGCGTGCAAGGCACCGTCACCGATGCGTCAGGCGCTGTCGTTCCCGGCGCGACGATCACGCTTACGAACAAGGAAATCGGACGCACGCAGAATGTCACGTCCAGCGACGACGGCTTCTATCGCCTGACAGAATTAGCTCCGGGCAACTACACGCTGACCGTCGAGAAGACTGGCTTCAAAAAGTCCACGCTCGACAATATTGCTATCAGCGCAGAGAACGTGCAGGGACTCGATCTCACGCTCACGACGGGCGAAGTGTCCGAGACCGTGACGGTGACGGATGAGTCCAACACCGCGCTAGAGACGGAAAACGCCAACGTCAGCAAGTCCGTCACGACGCAGGAGATTCGCCGTCTTCCGCAGTTCGGACGCGACCCCTACGAGTTGCTGCGCCTGACGCCGGGCATCTTCGGCGACGCGGGTCGCGGCGGCGCAGGCGGCGCAGTCGGATTGCCGAACTCGACCGGGCCGGGCGGCTCGAACAACTCGATTTTTCAAGTTGAGAACGCCCCGCAAATCACGGCCAACGGCCAGCGCGTTTCAGCTAATAATTTTCAGATTGACGGAGTCAGCGTCAACAGTCTGACGCACGGCGGCGCGGCGGTCGTGACGCCGAATCAAGAGTCGGTCAAAGAAGTGCGCGTCCTTTCCTCAACTTACTCGGCTGAGGACGGGCGCAATTCCGGCGCGCAGGTCAAAGTCGTCTCGCAGAACGGGACAAATCAATTTCATGGCAGCCTGTTTCTGAAGGCCAATGATCCGCGCTGGAACTCCTTTAACAAATACGGCCCCGGCTTCGGCGCTGCCGGCCCTGAGCGCGTCAATCAACGCTACAAACAATTCGGCGGCTCCATCGGTGGCCCGCTGCCCTATCCCAACTTCGGCTATACCGGCGACCCGATGTTTCACACGGGGCGCGACAAAGCCTTCTTCTTTTTCTCTTTCGAGGGATTGCGTAGTAACTCCGCCGGCTCGCTCGTCACGTTCGTCGAGACTCCGCAGTATCGCGCTCTCGTCCGTCAACAAAGACCGAACAGCATCGTCTCGACCATCCTCGGTTCGCAGGGGATTGAGCCGCGCATCACTTCTGTGCTCGCGCAAAACTGTAGCAACTTTAACAACGACCCGAACCGCTGCCGCGTCGTCGCAGGTGGACTCGACATCGGCTCACCAGCCGGCGCGACGGGACAGTATCTGAACGTCGGCTCGATGGGCGGCGGCTTCGACGGCATCCCCGACATCGAGCGTGTGAACGTTTCTCTGCCGAATCGCGTCAAGGCCAAACAGTACAACCTTCGCCTTGATTTCACGCCGACTGTCCGCGATCAGATTGCCATTAGCGGCTACCTGACGAAGAGCGACACGACCGGTGCTGACGCTGGTTCGGGTGGGCGACCCGGCAGCGACATTCGCACGACGCCGACCAACACGGCGGCAACTTTCACTTACATACGCACGCTTTCGAACACCATGGTCAACGAAGCTCGCTTGAACGCGACGCGCTTCGCTTACAACGAGGTGCAATCGGCAGAGGCGACTAACTTTGGCATCCCGCGCATCGAAATTGAGACGCTGCCCTTTGACCGTATCCGCTTCGGCGCGCCCCAATCGGAAACAACTCCCGGCATCTTCGCCGAAAACCAGTATGAGTTTCGTGACGTGCTGAATGTGGTGCGCGGCAATCAGGTCTGGAAGTTCGGCGGCGAAGTGCGTCTCGAACAAAACAACGACAATCTCAACGGCGCTTCGCGTCCGCTCTACACCTTCGGCGGCCTCTTCAACTTCGCCAACGACACGCCGCTTTTCTATCAGATCAACGCCGATCCGCGCACGGGCGGCCCGGCCAACGCGCAACGTTACTTCCGCTCGAACTATTACGGAGCCTTCGCACAAAACGACTGGAAGGTGCGCCCGAATCTGTCCGTCAATCTCGGCGTGCGTTACGAGTTTTTCTCGCCCCTCAGCGAAAAGCGCGATCAATTGAGCAACATCACCTTCGGCTCACAGGGCCTGCGGAATGCGCGTGTCGGCGTCACAGACAAGCTCTCCAACTCGGACAAGAACAATTTTTCACCGCGGCTCGGGTTTGCCTACAGTCCTAACTACGGCGATTCGTTGGGCGGTCTCTTCAAAGATGGACGCGCCGTTATTCGCGGCGGTTTCGGCATCTCCTACGACCGCACGCCGAACGTTCTCTTCTCAAACACGCGAGGTAATCCGCCCTTCTTCGCTCGTTACCAGATTTGCTGCGGCACGAACAATGAGTTCGGCGCGCCCTTCGCTGGCGGCCAGATTCTCTATGCGCTCGGCACCAGCAATTCGCCGTTCAGCTATCCGGCGAACCCTGCGCTCGCCGTCGGCATAGACCCAACTACCGGCGCACCGCGCGGACGTTCCGTAGAGGTTTACGGCGCACAGGCCGAGACACCCAACCCGTATGTCTATACTTACTCTCTCGAAACCCAGTACAACATGGGGCACAACTATGTGGCGGAAATCGGCTATCAGGGAAGCTCTTCGCACAAGCTGATCCGGCTCGTCAATCAGAATTTCCTGTACCCGAACAACCCCGCCTTCTTCGCCGTCTTTATTCCGCAATCAGATGTCAACGCCAACTACAATGGCATGAATGCGCGAATTGAACGACGCTTCAGCAAGGGCTATCAGTTCCAGGTGTACTATCGCTTCTCGAAGAGTATAGACACGCTCTCGAACGAAGGCCCCGGCGCGGAGACCAACCAGACATACCCGCAAGACCTCCACACAGAGCGCGGCCCTTCGGACTTTGATGTGAAGCACTCGCTGACCATTTCCGGTCTGTGGGACTTGCCGATTTTCCGCAACCGTAAAGATGTGGTCGGCAAGGTTCTCGGCGGCTGGCAGTTGAGCGGAATCACGACGTATCACACGGGCTTTCCCTGGACGCCGAAGACGGGAAGATGTGTGAGTACGCCGGGCGGCCCGACGCTTTGCCCGTCACGACCTGCACGCTACTTCGGAGGCGCGCTCGATGACACGAGCAACGATGCCTTCATGCGTCCGGGCGGCAATTTCCCTGGCATTACCACGAGCGGCGCGCCCTATTTCGACATCAACAATCCGGGTGGGAATTTGCCCCCCGGCATCGGGCGCAACTCGTTCCGCGGGCCGCGCTATTTCAGCACCGACCTGACTGTGGGCAAGCGAACAGGATTGCCGAGTTTCATGGGCGAGGGATCGTTCCTTGAACTTCGCGCGAACTTCTTCAACGCCTTCAACAATCTGAATCTCAACCCGTTCCGCTTCTTCGCGCCGGTCATCGAAGACCCGAATTTCGGACGCGCAGATCGTGGTTTGGCTGGCCGCGTCGTCGAGCTACAGGGACGCATCAACTTCTAGTCAGGCATAGAAGATCGGAAAAAAGAGGTGGAAGGTATATAGCTTACGCAGTCAAACGTAAGTCTATATCGTCCACCTCTTTCCAAATAACGGCCTGTCGCAATTGCTATGACGTATTCAACTTCTCAAATTGTCTGCTGACGCTACGTTGTAAGGAGCCTTGCCATGAAATCTGAACGATTGATTGTTTGCCTGCTCGCGCTCATCGTCATTGCTTCAACGCCCGCCAGCGCACAACAACGACGCTTCCCAAAAGCAAGTGCGACTGCGAGCGTCGAGAGCAAAATCAACGGCCTGCTCGCGCGCATGACGGTTGAAGAAAAACTCGGGCAGCTTCAGCAACTCGATGGCGATGCGGCAGGGACATACAAACCGGAGCAGCCAGACCTCGTCCGCAGAGGCTTGCTCGGCTCGACGCTCAACGTGCGCGGGGCGCGAATCACGAATGAGTTGCAACATCTCGCCGTCGAAAATTCGCGCTTGAAAATTCCGCTCATCTTCGGCTTCGACGTGATTCACGGCTACCGCACGATCTTCCCCATCCCGCTCGGCGAGTCGAGCAGTTGGGATGCGGCGGCGGTCGAGAGCGCGGCACAGATCGCGGCAGCCGAGGCACGCGCGGCGGGCGTCCACTGGACGTTCGCGCCGATGGTGGACATCGCGCGCGACGCGCGTTGGGGGCGGATCGCCGAAGGCTCCGGCGAAGATTCTTATCTCGGCTCGGCTCTGGCGCGCGCGCGCGTGCGCGGCTTTCAGGGCGCGGACTACAGCGCGCAGGATCGCGTCGTCGCGTGCGCGAAGCACTGGGCGGCCTACGGCGCGGCGGAAGCCGGACGCGACTACAATACGACGGACATGTCTGAGGGGCGTCTGCGTGAAATCTATTTTCCGCCGTTCAAGGCTGCGGTTGACGCGGGCGTCGGGACATTTATGAGTGCCTTCAACGATCTCAACGGCGTGCCCTCTTCGGCCAATCCTTTCACGCTGACGAAAGTGCTGCGCGATGAATGGAAGTTCGACGGCTTCGTCGTCAGCGATTACGAATCCGTGCGCGAACTGCTCAATCACGGCGTCGCGGCTGACGAGTCAGAGGCCGCGCGTCAAGCTCTCAACGCGGGCGTCGAGATGGAAATGGTCTCACGTCTCTACAACAAGCACGGCGCGGAACTGCTCAAGCGCAATCAACTCTCTCAAGCGACGCTTGACGAAGCCGTGCGGCGCATTCTTCGCATCAAGTTTCGACTCGGACTCTTCGAGCATCCTTACGCAGATGAGGCGCGAGAGAAAGCGACGCTCATGCGTCCCGATTATCTCAATGCCGCGCGCTCCATCGCCGCGCGTTCGATGGTGTTGCTGAAGAACGAGCGCGAGACACTGCCGCTCAGTAAGAATCTCAAATCCATCGCCGTCATCGGCGCGCTCGCAGACGATCAACTCAATATGCTTGGCTCGTGGAATGGCGACGGGCGCAAAGAGGATGCCGTTACCGTGCTGGCAGGTCTGCGCGCCAAAGTTTCGCCGCAAACGGCAATCACTTTCGCGCCCGGTTGCTCGCTTAACTGCGACTCGTCGGATAAATTTGAGGGAGCGGTGGCGGCAGCGCAAGCAGCGGACGCGACGATCATCGTCGTCGGCGAGACGGCGGACATGAGCGGCGAAGCGACATCACGCACGTCGCTCGATTTGCCCGGCAAGCAGTTGGATTTGGTCAAAGCGATTCACGCGACGGGCAAGCCCTACGTCGTCGTCTTGATGAACGGCAGGCCGCTCGTCTTGAACTGGCTGGCGGAAAATTCTCCCGCCATGCTTGAGACGTGGTTCAGCGGCACGCAGGGCGGGAACGCCGTCGCCGATGTGCTCTTCGGCGATGTTAATCCCGGCGGCAAACTTCCCGTCTCTTTCCCGCGCAGCGTCGGGCAGGAGCCGCTCTATTACAATCAAAAGAACACCGGACGCCCGCCCGACGCGAGCAACAAGTATTCGTCGAAATACATAGACGCGCCGTGGACGCCGCTCTTCCCTTTCGGCTACGGACTCAGCTACACGCAGTTCCGCTTCACTAACTTGCAACTCAGCGCGCCGCGCATCACGCCGGATGGAAAGTTGACGGCCAGCGTGGATGTGACGAACACAGGCCAGCGCGCGGGCGATGAGGTCGTGCAACTTTATATCCGCGACATGGCGTCAAGCGTCACGCGACCCATCAAAGAATTGAAAGGCTTCGAGCGCATCACGCTCAAACCGGGCGAGCAGCGTCATGTGTCGTTCACGCTCACGCCCGCCGAACTCGGTTTCTATAATCGAGAGATGCGCTTCGTCGTCGAGCCGGGCGCGTTCAAAGTCTTCGTCGGCCCCAACTCGTCCGACTTACAGGAAGCGAGTTTTGAAGTCGTCGCAAAGTAGATAATGTTTCGCGCTCGCCCTTTCACATCGCTCTTCGCACGAAACGCAACGCGCGTCTTCGTCTGCCTCTTTCTTGTCTGGGCTGCCGTCGCTCCTTCCTGTTTCGCGAACGCGCAACCAGCCGGACACGTCGTTTCAAACGCTGCACCGTCGCCGCGACTCTCAACTGCTGACGAAGCGTTACTCGAAGACCTTGAGCGACGCGGCTTTCAATATTTTCTCGAACAGGCCGACCCTCAGACCGGACTCGTCCTCGACCGCGCGCGCACAGGCGGTCAAGCGCACGACGCAGCGCATCCGAGCCACGACATCGCGAGCAGCGCGGCCACCGGCTTCGGCCTGACCGCGCTTTGCATCGCCGCCGAGCGCGGTTGGGTGTCGCGTGAAGAAGCGCGCCGTCGCGTGCTGACCGTCCTTCATTTTTACGCCGAGCGCGCCGCAGAGGAGCACGGCTGGTTTCTGCATTGGATGGACGCACCGACCGGCGCGCGTCGTTGGCACAGCGAATACTCTTCGATTGACACCGCGCTCCTGCTCGCCGGTGCGCTGACCGCGCGCGGATACTTTCGCGACGACGAAGAGGTCTCACGGCTCGCGACGAAAATTTACGAGCGCGTGGATTTTGCGTGGATGCTCAACGGGCATCCGACGCTTCTCTCGCATGGCTGGCGACCGGAGACGGGTTTTCTCAAAGCCCGTTGGGACACTTACAGCGAGCATCTCATCCTTCAACTGCTCGCCATCGGCTCGCCCACACACGCCATCACGCCCCGCGCTTGGCTCGCATGGGAGCGACGCCGCATCACCTATGCGAATCACACATACCTGACCGCCGGGCCGCTCTTCACGCATCAATATTCGCAGGCGTGGATAGACTTTCGCGGGCGGCGCGAAAATTGGTATCCGTTCACAAATTACTTCGAGAACTCCATCACGGCGACGCGCGCGCATCGTCAATTCTGTCTCGACTTGTCGCGCGAATTTCCCGGCTATACAGAAAATGTGTGGGGCATCACGGCGTCGGACAGCGTGAAAGGTTACGTGGCGTGGGGTGGGCCGCCGCGCGACACGGCGATTGACGGGACGGTCGTGCCCTGTGCGGCGGGCGGCTCGCTGATGCTCACACCGGACATTTCCCTGCCCGCACTGCGCGCGATGCAAGAGAAGTTCGGCGCGCAAATCTACGGACACTACGGCTTCACAGACGCCTTCAACCCGACGACCGGATGGGTGGACACGGACGTGATCGGCATAGACCTCGGCATCACGCTTCTCAGCGCGGAGAACCTACGCACAGGCAACGTCTGGCGCTGGTTCATGCGTAACGGAGAAATACCGAGAGCGTTGCGCCTGGTTGGACTGAACACTGTCAGAGACAGACAGGCGCGGGCGATCTCACGGCCTCATCGAAGCTCGCGCCTCTAATTTCTTAAACCAGTGCGGCGACCGTATGTCTCCGTCAATTTTTTCAAGCGTGCGCCGACCTCCGGCGTCAGCGCGCCCGCGCGTGCGCGCCAGTCCCAATTACCAGCAGTGCTCGCCGGAAGATTCATGCGCGCCTCGTTGCCGAGTCCGAGCACGTCTTGCAATGGCACGACGGCGAGGTCGGAAACGGATGACATCGCGGCGCGGATGAAGTCCCAGTGTATCTCCGCGCCGTCCGTGTCGAGATAATCGAGACAGTATCGTCGCTCGCGCTCTATCTGCACGGCGTCGCGCGTCGAGCCGCCGCCCGCCGCCGAGTTGAACCAGCCGACGGCAGTGTCGTTATCGTGCGTGCCCGTATAGACGACGGAGTTGCTCGTGTAGTTGTGCGGCAGGTCGTGATTGTCGGCATCGCTGCCGAAGCCGAATTGGAGAATACGCATTCCGGGAAAGCCGAACTCATCGCGCAGAGCATCCACGTCGGGCGTAATCACGCCGAGGTCTTCGGCGATGATCGGCAACGCGCCGAGCGCGTCACGGATCGCGTGAAAGAGTTCGCTGCCGGGCGCATTGACCCAACTGCCGCGCTCCGCCGTCGAGTCGCCGCCGGGAACTTCCCAGCACGCCGCGAAGCCTCGAAAGTGATCCACGCGCACGATGTCCACGAGCGCAAGCGTGCCCTTCATGCGCTCGACCCACCAACTGAAATTTTCCGCGCGCTGGCGTTCCCAGTTGTAGATCGGATTGCCCCAGAGTTGACCCGTCGTGCTGAAATAATCAGGCGGCACGCCCGCGACGACACGCGGCGCGCCCGTCTCGTCGAGCTTGAATTGCTCTGGATGCGTCCACACATCAGCCGAATCATGCGCGACGAAGATGGGAAGGTCGCCGATGATGCGAATGGCTTTTTCGTGACAGTAAGCGCGTAATGCAAACCACTGGCGAAAAAAAAGAAACTGGTAAAACTTTTGCGCCTCGATCTGCTCGCGCAGAGATTCGCGCGCGAGCGTGAGCGCGTCCGTGTCGCGCCTCGCCATCGGCGCTTCCCACTTGTTCCAAGCGACGCCGTCGCGCACATTCTTCATCGCGCGGTACAAAGCATAATCATCGAGCCACGCGGCGGACTGTGTCTTAAAGTCAAAGAATGCGGCGCGTAATTTCGCGTCGTCCGCACGCTTGAAATTTTCAAATGCATTTTTGAGTAGGCCGTTTTTGTATTCGATGACGCGACCGAACTCGACGCGCTCGTCCGAGAACGAAGGAACATCCGCGAGGTCTGCTTCCGCGAGCAAGTTGTCTGCGACGAGTCGTTCAGGACTCACGAGCAGTGTGTTCCCTGCGAACGCCGAGAAGCATTGATAGGGTGAGTCTCCATAGCCGGTCGGCCCGAGCGGTAACACCTGCCACAAACTCTGTCCCGCCCGCGCGAGAAAATCCACGAAGGTATAAGCCTCGTCTCCCAGATCGCCCATGCCGAAACGACCCGGCAACGATGTCGGATGCAAAAGGATGCCACTCGCTCTCGGAAAGCTCACGTCAATCTCCTGAAAAAAGTGTCCGCCCGGCTTCATCCTCATCAACGATTCAACACCGAATCACTTCTACATCAATCTAAGCCGCAACGATGACAACGATGTGTGCGACTATTTCTATATCACGAATTTCTCGAACGGCTCCAATCCCGGCGATATTTGCACAGACGCTGCGGGTGACGGTGGATACGCACTTTCACTTCATCAACCGTCGGGATTCCGACACTTGTGATCTTGCCGGTCGAGCCGGGAACTTAACCAACCGGCCAATGCGGAAACCATGCGCTCTGGCATAACGAATGCTATGAGTTTTGGGTTGATAGTTTTCAATCTGCACGAAAGATTGAAACATTTTGAGATGCTCTGCCATTCATGTCGCAGAGTGTTCGAGTTGTCACGAATGCTGCCTCGCTTTTTGTTGACGGGCAACATCCTTTGAAATCTATCTCGCCGCTAAATCGTTTCCCTACTCCACGAGAAAATCCTCAGTCATGCTCAACAAACAGTCACGAACCAAACATATCTGCTTGCTGGCCGTGTTCCTCGCCTGCTTCGGCTCCGTCGCGAAGGCGCAAACCACGATTCTTAATACTCCCTCGACTGATGTCCAAGCAACCGGGACAACATACGTCGAGACGGACTTTATCGGCCACCTGACCAAGTTCGACAAGGGCGGTTTTCAGTCTTACGGGTTACGTCTTGTTTACGGCGCGCGCAAGCGTGTCGAAGTCGGCGCGAACCTTTTCTACAACAGAGCTGCGGAGACGACGCAAGCAGTAGAGTTGCAGCCGAATGCCAAATGGCAGTTCTATCAAAATGAAGATAAAGGACTCGCGTTGGCCGCCGGAGGCGTTCTGATTTTACCGCTTCCACGTCGTCAAAAAAGCGACACGCTCGGACTTGTTTACGTCACTGCGAGCAAGAAAGTGAGGGCAGCATACGGGCCACGTCTGACCGGCGGCGCTTATCGCACAGTCGGCTCGAAGACAGTCACAGGCGACAGAAACGGCGGCATCTTCGGTTACGAGCAGCCCGTCAATCGCCGGCTCACTCTCTATTCCGACTGGTACACAGGCAAGAACCGCTTTGGATACGCCTCAGCCGGTTTCGGATCGCCCCTCTCCAAAAAGAGCGTCCTCTACGTCGCTTACAGCTTCGGCAATGCGGGACGCGGAAACAACGCGCTGGCCGTTTACTATGGCTGGACTTTCTAATCGTCGCGCTAAACAAGATGCGTGTCTTGCGTTTTTTCTACGCGCGTCACTCCGTCAACGCTTCGCAGAGCCAATCTCTCAGCCTGATCTTTTCGCGTTATGCCTAATACTTCAAACGGTAATGAACAGCCGGTGAACTCTGTTGCGCCGCATGACCCGCTCGCACACCCGCGCACTATCGGCTGGGTGGGAATGACATCGCTCGCCATGGGCGGCAGCAATCAGAGTCTATTTCTGATGGCGGCGCTCTTTATCGGTCAGGGATCAATTCCCGGTCAGGGCAGCGCGGCGGTTCCGTTATTGATCGTCGGCTTGTTGCTGAGTTGGGCTGCCGCCCCCGGATGGACAGAGCTTATCCTGATGTATCCCAAGCGTGTCGGCGGCATCGCTGCTACATGCGGCGAGGCTTTTCGTCCATACAGTCTCATCCTCGCTAACCTGACCGGCGTCTGTTACTGGTGGGGATGGGTTCCTACTTGCGGTCTAACCGCGCTGCTTTCCGCTTCGGCGATTCACTCCTGGTATTTGCCCGGCATCTCCATCCCGCTGCTGGCGATCCTGCTGGTAGTCTTCTTCGCGTTCGTCAATTTGTTAGGGATGAAGTGGGTCACACGTTTGATCGTGCCCATCGCCACGATGTCGGCGGCGCTGGCGTTCCTCTCCGGTTTCGTTCCCATCATCACCGGCCACGTTGATTGGCATCAGGCCACGACGTTTACTCTGACCGTTCCTTTCGCGGGCAAGTTCGGACAGTTGACGAGCCTGATGGCCGGACTTTATCTGATAGGGTTCGCCGCGCCAGCCTTCGAGGCGGCGGCGTGTCACGTCGGCGAAGCGATTGAGCCTCAGAAGTCAGTCCCGCGCGCAATGTTTGCCAGCGGTGCGATGGCCGGACTTTATTTCATCGTCTTGCCGATGGTCTGGCTGGGGACGATTGGGTCGAATGCGATGGGGCAGGATTTGGCGGCGGTTTTAGGGCCAACTTTCGCGCCGCTGCTCGGCAGTGCGGCGAAGGGCGCGGCCATCTGGTTCCTGATCTTCAATATGTTTCATGGCACGGTGCAGCCTCTGGCCGGCGCGGCGCGCACGCTCTCGCAGTTGTCGGAAGACGGGTTGCTGCCGCGAATTCTAGCCCTGCGTTCGCGCACGGATGCGCCGTATGTCGCCATCCTATTTACGGCTGCCATGTCAATCTTCTTTTTGCTCATCGGCGACCCAATCTGGTTGATCGCGGCGGCGAATTTCACGTATCTGATCGGCATTTGTCTGCCCAGCATTGCCGTCTGGTTGCTGCGCCGGGATGCGCCGTTGATGGAGCGGCCTTATCGCGCGCCGCGCGGGACGATCATGCTGGGTGTCTGCGCCGCCTGTATCTGGGGATGCTCGGCCTTGCTTGGGTTTCAACAATTCGGCCTGCCGACGGTCATCGTCGGGCTGGTCTTCGCTTACTCTGGAACGGCGCTCTACGCATGGCGGAAATTTTCTGACCGGCGTCGCATGGGATTGCCGGGACTGGCGCGCTCGCTCCACGTTAAGTTAACCGGGGCGATGCTGATGGTGATGGTGCTCGACGGCGCGGGTTATTTGATGGCCGTGCAGAGTATGCCCGAAGGCGGGACGGCTTTGCGCGCCGGGTTGGAAGATGTGTTCGTCGCCGTGGCGATTCTCACCATCTCCGTCGGGATGGTGCTGCCGGGCATGATCGCACACTCCGCCGAAGAAATTTCCACCGCCGCGAAGCGTCTGGCGACGGGCACGCTGGCGGATTTCTCGTGCGCCATGCAGGCGCTCGGCAGCGGCGATCTGGAGGCGGCTCACGCGCAGTTGGACATCCGGCCTGTCATCGTCCATACGCGGGATGAGGTCGGCGAGCTGGCCGAGAGTTTCAATACCATGCAAGCGGAAATCGGTCGCGCCGCCACCGGACTCGACGGGGCGCGCGAAGGTCTCCGTCATGCGCGGCAGGAGTTAGTTGAGATTAACGCTTCCCTCGAACAGCGCGTCGAAGAACGCACGGCGGAGATTTCCGCCCTTCGCGAGTTGGCGGAGCGCAAGCGCAGCGAGGAAGAACGCGAGCGTATCTTTAGTCTCTCTGTTGACCTGATGTTCGTGGCTCACACGGATGGTTCTTTCAAACGCATCAATCCTTCATTCAAAAGATTGTTGGGCTTTACGGAAACGGAACTGCTGACCAAATCCTTTCTCGATATAGTTCACATCGAAGACCAGACGACGGCCACCGAGGCCATCTATGATCTCACGCAGGGTGTCTCGGCGTTGGACTTCGAGACGCGCTGTTGTTGTCGAGACGGTTCGTACAAAAGTTTTTCGTGGGCTGCCGTCCCCGTGCTTGAAGAAGGCGTCTTCTATGCGGTCGGGCGCGACATGACCGAGCGCCGGCAGATCGCTGAGAAATTGGAAGAGGCGCGCGACGAGGCCATCGCTTCAGCGCAGCTTAAATCGGAATTTCTCGCCAACATGAGCCACGAGATACGCACTCCCATGAACGGCGTCATCGGCATGACCGGCATCTTGCTCGACACAGATTTGACCGACGAGCAGCGCGACTATACCGAGACGATTCGCGCCAGCGGCGAGTCTTTGATGGTGATTATCAACGACATCCTCGACTTCTCTAAAATCGAAGCGGGCAGGCTCCAGTTTGAAAAGCTTGACTTCGACCTGCGCGATGCCGTCGAAGTGACCATCAAACTGCTGGCCGATCAGGCGCGAGACAAAAAGCTTGAGTTGACGGCTTCGCTCCCCGACGACTTACAGACGACATTACGTGGCGATGCGGGACGGTTACGGCAAGTGCTTAATAATCTTATCGGTAATGCTTTGAAGTTTACCGAGCGCGGCGGAGTCGTCGTGCGCGCCCGGATGGAAAGTGAAAATGAGACGGCTGTGATGATCCGGTTTACGGTGAGCGATACGGGCATCGGCATCACTGAAGCCGGACAGGACAAGTTATTCCATGCCTTCTCACAGGCTGACGGCTCGACGACGCGCAAGTACGGCGGCACAGGTCTGGGCTTGTCTATCTCGAAGCAATTAGTCGAAATGATGCGCGGGGACATCGGCGTCACGAGCACGCACGGACAGGGTTCGACGTTCTGGTTCACCGCGCTCTTCGAGAAGCAGTTAGCCGGACAAGTCGCGACTCAAACCAGCGACGCGCGAGCGAAGCCGTCTGTCTTCTCTGACCCTGCGGTGCTTGAGAACGTGCGTCAACGTGCGCGCATCCTGCTGGCCGAAGACAACGCGGTCAACCGGAAAGTCGCACTTAGCCAACTGCACAAACTCGGCTATTCAACCGACGCCGTAGTGAACGGTCTCGAAGCGCTGGACGCGCTCGCCAACGTTGCCTATCCAATCGTGCTGATGGATTGCCAGATGCCTGAAATGGATGGCTACGCCGCGACTGCCGAGATACGCCGCCGCGAGCAAGACACCGACCGGCACACGATTATCATCGCCATGACGGCGCACGCGCTGCAAGGCGAACGGGAAAAATGTCTGGCGGCGGGGATGGATGATTACTTGAGCAAGCCGGTGAACGCTGAGGAACTCTCCGCGGCGTTGGAGCGTTGGAGCGAGCACGTCAATCAGCCGGCGAAAACTATCGCGCCGGTAGCGACTCCCTTCAGGTCTGCAATCGGAGACATCATTGACCCGTCGGTGCTGGAAAGTTTTCGTGAGTTACAGGACGAGGACGGCCCAGACCTGGTCAGTGAATTGATCGAGTTGTATCTGAGCGATACGCAAACGCGGTTGACGGAAATGCACGCGGCGTTGGAAGCGCGAGATGTGCAGTTACTACAGCGCAACGCTCACAGCCTCAAGGGCAGCAGCCTCAATCTCGGCGTCCGGCAGATGACGGCTTTATGCACGGAGTTGGAGGAGAAGTTGCGCGATCAGACATTAAAAGAGGCGGGCGAAGTTATCACCCGCCTCGAAGTTGAATTTGCGCGTATCGGGGTCGCTTATTTCGGAGTCGCAGCGGGCATTGCAAACACTGTATCGTCAACTGGCGCGTTGAGTTTGATCTCCGAGAATCGTCTGAGCGAACTACTTTGAAGATCAATCGTCGAGGTGCGGATGATGAAAGGCACTTTCACGCCGTCCACTTCGCGATAGTCTTCAAAGTCCATTTGTTCAGGGATGGCATTCAGCATCGTGTTCGTCAGCGTGTATTTGCGTAGCAGCAGCCCCGTCTCTTTATCGAAGTAGAGCCTCTCGACATTGCCGCTCATCCGCGACTCAACGACGTAGGCGTCGCGTTCGCCGACTTTTTCCACACGCCGCCGCACTCTCATCTCTGTGGTCGGCGCGGAGACTTTTATCAGTTGATAGGATTGTGCGGCGCGGCGCGTCTCCGCAACTTCGGCGGGCGTCATAGCGCGCGTGCCCTGCGGAGTTTTGACCCAGCCGTTGTTGCCGTCAATGGTTCGCACCATGACGCCGTTGGGCATCGTGACCGTGGTCGTGAATTTATCCGTCCCCTTCAATGCAACCTCTAAGGGGAAGTTGCGATTTTGCGAAGCCTCGTATGTCCCCTTCAAAGTGCGCGTCTGGAGTTTCGCGAGCGCGGCCTTCCCGCCCACAGCGTCCGTGTACTTGCTGAAAATCTGCTCGACCGATGGGAGCGTGTTCGACGCCGGCGGCGTGCCCGCCGCGTTGCCGGCGGGAGGAGTCGCCGGCGCGTCTTCGTGCGCCGGCACGGCGAGCGGCAGTGACGGAATGCCGACGGGGTCATTCTTTCCACGATGGCACGTATAACAGGTGACGGCGTTATTGCCGAAGTCACCTTTGTATGTGGCGTTGAGCGAGAGCGTCATCTGCATCATACGCCGCGCCGTCTGCTTGGCAGGCTTGTCGTCACTTTCCCAAGCCCAATCTTCCGCGCCCGTCTTCGGGTCTTTGGGCTGCCTTACATGGCAGAAATTGCAGCGCACTCCGAGCGAAGTCGAGATGGAATTCATCAGAGGCGACATCTGTGAAGCGGGCAAACCCTTCAACACTTGAATATTTTTGTACGCCTGTTCCGCGGTCTTCTCTGCTGGCAGCGTCGCGCCCTGCGTTGTTGCCGCCGCACCCATCAGTCCCGCATGACTCGCCAGCCAGAGATGCATGGCGGGCGCAGTGACATCCGAGACGCTAACCTCATTCGATCCTGACGAGACTTGCGCGGCTGTTTTTCTGGTCGCGATGTTCGTCGCTAGCAGGCCGCCGAGCAGACACAGCGTGAGACAGACGAAAATCCGTTTTCTAATTATTTCCGACATGTAATGATTAATCCTTTCGCGGGATGTGACGTGGAAGCCACGCGCATTCTACTGGAAGAGGATGCACGCCGCTACCAATAAATTTCCGCCGGCCTCGATTATTTCTCTTCTCATGCTTCATGATGAATAACGAAAGCCCGCGCTCGTGTGAAGTAGCGCGGGCTTTTGATTGGTTTCAAGCTGCGATGTCGAGCTTACAGCAAGATTGGATGGCTGCCGCCATGACTATGGTCGGCGGTCTTTTCGTAGAGCCGTCGGTCGTTGTGAAAGAGTACGATGTGTTCGCCTTCGTAACGCGCGACGTTAGCGACGCGCTGAAAGTCGCGCTCGTGTTCCGCGATGAGAAACGCGCATGGCTGGAACGACAGCACCATCCCCGCCGCATAGACGTAGCCACCTTTATCATAGACGCTTCCCGCGTACTGCGCCGCGCCGACGGAAACGTCAGGCGAATACGCGCCCGCGCTGTCGTGCGTGCGATCCGCGCGTCCGATGAAGACCGTGTAGTCTGCATAGTTAAGACGCGCGCGATAATTATGGCGGCGCGCGACCGCGAATAATTCCGACAGGCCGCGATCAATCGCGCTCAACTCCTCGGCGGGCGGGCGTCTCAGTGCATACACGCGCACGCCGCGCGGCGTCTTCGTCTCAAAACTAAATTCGTCGCCGCTGTAAATTTCCGCACGCGCCAGCAGCCTCGCATCAAGCGGCTTCGATTGCGCGAAGGCGATGGCCGGAGCGTTTTGAAAAAACAAGGCGGCGCACATCAGAAATGCGACCAGTATCGCCCGCATGGATTTGACGGAAACGCTTTTCATCATCACCCAAAATGAAAAACAGACGCGCGTTTGAAAGTTTCGGAGGCTTTCACTTTTGCGTGTCTGCGGCTGGTAAGACGGTCGAAAAATAAGTGCGACAAGGAAGCGTCGCGCATGGCATGAATCGCGCTAGGGCTTTCCACGCTTGTTGTCGTTCCCTCCGCGATTGCTGCTGTTGTTATCGCGCGGAGGGGGTTGCTGTTTCGGCTCCTTCGGAATGTCCTTGTGCTCTTTCGGCGGCGGTGGTGGCGGGTCGTTTTTCTGCGCGTCGAACGCTGATGCACTCAACGCGAGCGTACCGGCGATGGTCAACGTCAACAGAAATGTGCGTAAAACTTTCATCGTTGCAGTCTGGCCTCCTCATGTTTGCTTTAGCCGCGCATGGGAGGGAGCGAGAGAGAGACGCGCGTGTCTCGTCACGCTTCATGGCAAGACGGATGCCACATCAACATGAGACGACATCCTGGCGCTTTCAAAGACAAATTTTACAATTGTTCGCATCAACGCGCACCGTATCGGACAACTTCGCACCGTATCGTATAAGCGCGCATCATTGAGCCGTCAACGCTTGACCACAATTCTCATGCTGCTGACGTTGCCGCTCGCATCGAACGCGCGCAGTGAAATCGTGTGCTCGCCCGTGCCGTTCAGAGGCAAATCAAGCGCGTAAGTTTCGCGCGGGCTGTCGGCGATTCCATCTTCGGGAAAGACTGCCTGCCACTCGCCGCTATCTACGCTGGCGTCGGCGCGCTTGATCATCCCGCTCCCGTCCTCGACGTTGAAACGCACGCGCACGCGCCCTTCGGGGCTGACCTGCGCGGCCTCTGCCACGCGCACGGTCGGCGCGGTGTTGTCCACATCCACCGGCTCGCTGACGCGCTCGCCCGTCAGCGACTGTCCGGCGGCGTTCTCCGGCGCGTCTGAGGCGATGATCTTGAAGAGATAACGCCCGTCGCCGAGCGTCGCGCCGTCAATCGAATAAAAGTTATCGCGCAGTTTAGTCTTCAAGAGATGAAAATTATTTTCACTCGTCGCTCGATAATAGACACTGTATTCGAGCGTGTCGCCGTTGCGATCTTCGGCCTGCCATTGCAGTGAGACCGCGCCGCGTTGAAACGTGCGTCGCGGCGGAATCACAATCGGCGCACCGAGCAGAGACGGATCGAGTCCGGCGGCTTCGATGCTGGGGTCAACCTGTATCTGCATCGCCGGTTGCAGAGAGATGCCGGTGGGCATGACCTGTATGTTCGACACTTCCGGCGCGACGTTGCGCGGCAGATACGCGAGGCTCACGTCTTCGACACGCGCCTCGCTTCCTGGTTCGCTGCCCGCTGCCACGCCCAGTGTCGCGCGCCACTGGATGAATCGCGCGCGCGGGCTACTGACGGCTGTGCCTGTCCGGTCGCGATAGGGCGTGCTCCACTGGCTCCATGTCATGTCCGGTCGCTCTGTGTTGCCGGAGCGCGTCTGCAATTCGACCTGTCCGCTCCCGCGCCAACTAATTCGTCCCCACGAGGCGACGAAGCGCGCGTCGCGCACGGGCGACTCGTAAGTCCCTCCACCGATTGATTCGCGCGAGAGGCGAAAGAGCTTTCCCTGATTGCTCGACGCCGCGAAGATTTCACTGCCGCGCACGAGCAGAGACGAGATTTGATCCTCGCTCGACTGCACGAGCAAGGTGTCGCGCCCGTCGTCCGTCACGGAATAGATGCGTCCCTTGTCGCTCGTGCCGATGAGCACGCTGCCTCCGCCCGGCGCGGGCGAAACTGTAAATGCCGTGACGGTCGGCGAACTCCACAGCACGTCCGTCCCGCCGTCCGGCATGATACGGAAGACTGCGCTGCGTGCGGTCTGTAGCTCGTTGCGGCTACGCGCGGGCGTCTGTGGCCCGCCGTTTGGTGAGATCGGATTCCCGTTCTCGTCTGTTGATGTGATCGTCACGGAGACGCTTCCGCCTCCCGCGCTGCTCGTCGTCGAGGTCGCCGGCGCGGGCGCAGAAGTCACGCGCTGTCCCGCCGCCGCATCGCTCAAGGCAAGCGCGTAAATCGAGCCGTCCGGCGCGGTGGCGAGCGCGTGTATCTCGCGCAACGGAGAGTCGAAGAGCGCGAACGCCTTGCCCTCCGGCGAGATGCGTAGGACGAGGCCGCCGGGGTCTGTGCCCGCGATTAAATTGCCCGCCTTATCAACGGCCAGCGAAATGATGTGCGTCTCGTTGAGATCAACGAGCAAGGAAGTCTCCGGCTTCGCACCCGCCGCCGACACGCGATAGAGTTTGCCCGTGTCGCCCGTCGCCACCGCCAGCGCGCCGTCGTTCATCAACGCCAGCGACCAGATATATTTGTCCGGCGGGTCGAAATAAACTTCCGCCTTGCCGTCAGCAGTGATGCGATAGACCTTCCCGTCCGGCGACGTGCCCGCGTAGAGCGCGCCGTCCTTGCCAATCACGAGCGCGGTGACATCCAACTCCGCCGCGTCGTACAGGAGCGCGCCTTTGCCGTCCGCGCCGACGCGATAGATGCGCCCATCGTGTCCCGTGCCGAGATAGACCGCGCCGCTCGCGTCCACCGCGCTCGACCAGACGTAAGCCTGCTCGGTGTCGAAAAGTTTCGCGAACTGCGGCGCGAGCGTCAGCGCGCCCGTGTCCGCGACGGAGACGCCGTGCGCCTCTCCGTTGAGGAGTTCCGCGCGCGAGCTTGTCACCCACACGACCGGCCCGCCCGCACGTGCAACGATTGGCGCGAGCAGAGCAAAGGATGCGATGAAAACGAAAAGAATGTAAACGTAGCGAAGCGCGGATGTTTTCTTTGTCATTAAGTGAGACGTGCGATGGTTCAGATTTTTATTACAACCGACGTTAAGACTTTTCTTGCGACCGACGTTAAGACAGCATTTCGACGGCAGATGGTTGCATTGATGGTGACATTGCGGGACGGCTTTCAGCGTCTTCCCGCTCGCCTCGATGATAACCTTTTACGCGCACCGCCGGAAATGACGCGCGCGTCTCTTTCATCATCGTTAAGCTCATGCGCCGACATAGCGCGCATACAACGCGCGCGCCCTCATCACATCTTCCGTGCCGCGCACGATGGCGCGCGCGTCCGCGAAGACCGTCAACTCGCATTCCGCGACGCGCAGCCGCACGAGATATTCGTTGGCTTTGACCTCGCCCGCCTTTCTCAACTTTTCGGCCAGCGCCGGCAAATCAATTCTCGTCGCGCGGAACGGCGAAACCTGCACGGCGTTGCGCCCGCACAGCGACGCCGTCTGCTCGCACGCATCCGCCGCCAGCGTCTCAAACTCACCGCGCGCGCACGCCGGGCAATCCGGTTCCGGCGTCGTCAACTTCAACTTTCGCCACTCGTTGCGCCAAACATCGAAACTCATCAACGCGCCGTGCAAACTCTCCGCATGTCCCGTCAGCAGCTTCAACGCTTCGCTGACCTGCATCGCGGCGACGATGGAAATGATCGGCATGATAACGCCCGCCGTGTCGCACGTCGCCGCGCTCGCCGCCTCAGGCGTTTCCGGGAAGACGCAGCGCAGGCACGGCGTCACGCGAGGCCTGATCGTCAGCGTCACGCCGTAGGAGCCGACTGCCGCCCCGTAAATCCAGTTGACTTGATGCTTGACGCACGCATCGTTGATGAGATAGCGCGTCGCGAAATTGTCCGTGCCGTCCATGACGATGTCGCAATCGCGGATGAGACGCTCGACGTTGGAATTGTTGACATCAATGATTTCCGTCTCGCACTCAACGTCGCTGTTAATTTCCGCGAGACGACGTTTGGCGGCCACAGCCTTCGGCACATGCTCGCGCGCGTCCTGCTCCGTGAACAATGTCTGGCGTTGAAGGTTCGATTCCTCGACAAAGTCTCGATCAACGATCCGCAAACGCCCGACGCCCGCGCGCGCCAGTGCCTCAGCCTGCGCCGAGCCAAGCGCGCCGCAACCGACGATCAGAGCGCGCGATTCGCGCAGGCGACGCTGCCCGTCTTCGCCGATGCCATCGAATAAAATTTGCCTGCTGTATCGTTCCGACATGAAAAAGTTGCGATGCTATCTTTTGCCTTCAATCTTTCAACTCAAGAATTTCTCGCTTCCAACACGCGCGCGGCGGTCGAGAGCATCACCTGCGGCGAAATCTCTATTCCCGTCCACAATTTGAACTGCTCCGTCGCCTGTCCCGCGAGCATTTGCAGACCGCTCACAGTTTCGCAACCGGCGGCGCGCGCTTCCCGCAGCAGTTGCGTCTCCGACGGGTTATAGACGAGATCATAGACAACACGCACGCCGCGCAACGCTTCCGCGCTGGCCGCCGTCAACTTCTCGTTTGCGCCGCGCGTGCCGAGCGGTGTGGCGTTGATGACGACATCGAAACTTTCAAAGCTTGCCCCTTCGAGCGTCGAAACATGCGCGCCGAACTCTCCCGCCGTCGCACGCGCTCGCTCCGCGTCACGCACGAAGATTGTCGCGCGCGCTTTGTTTTGACGTAAGCCCCACAACAGCGCCCGCGCCGCTCCGCCCGCGCCGATGACGGCGACGCGCGCTCCGTTTAGTTCAAGCAGCGCGTGTAACGGCACGAGCGCGGCGAGCGCGTCCGTGTTGTAGCCGACGAGTTTGTCTCCCCGAATCACAACCGTATTCACCGCCCCGATCTCGCGCGCCATCGGGTCTATCTCGTCGAGATACTTCAACACTTCGGTCTTGTGCGGCGCGGTCACGCTCAGGCCGCGCAAATTCCATTTCAACTCGCGCGTGCGCGGGTGCGCCATGCGATGCATGAACGCGCCGAGGTCTTTCACTTCAAAGGGAATAAACACGCCGTCGAGACTGTGCGCCGCGAACGCCGCGTTGTGCATGTGCGGGGAAAGCGAGTGGCTGACGGGCGAGCCGACGAGGCCGGTGATAAATGTCTCTTCGCCGATTGATTCGATGCGGTAGAGCCTCCGCAAATCTTCCGCGCTGATTTGGCCGGGCGCGGTCGCCTGCGTCTCATCGAGCGCGCCGTAGGTGAGAAACGCGCCGCGCGACGGCGAGAGAATGCGCGTCAGCAAACCGGAGTCTCCCATCGCGACGGCGATCAACTCGCGGCCATCGCGTCGCGCGCGTTCAAGCAAGCTCAGAACCGGAAGGCAGTCAGCGATGTCGTTCGCGCGCACGGCGAGTTTGATGATGCGCGCGGGCGTCTGCGCCATCGTTTCGTAAATCGCTTCGAGGTCGTCGGGCACGCCCTTGAAATCGTGGTGCGAGACGATGACTCGCTTCCAATCCCAGTCGCGCATGAACGATGTCTGAGCGTGTGAACCAACGAGCAAGTCCAACTCGACATCCACGAGCGTCTCTTGGTTTTCATCTGAGGTTTCAGCGGACGGTAAGTTCTTTTCGTTGGTGGATGATGTGTCAAGATTGATGAACTCCGCCATCGCGCGCCAGAAACGCGCACGCTCTGCGCCGTTAATATCGCATCGTCCGCCTTGCTCGCGTGGCCGGAAGGTCAGGATGAGTGGTTTGTGTTGCGCGGCGCGTTGAGGATTTTCGACGCTCTGAAAAAGCGTCTCACGGAAAGCCGCAAGGAGGGCTTCATCTTCCAGACAGTCGAGCCGCAACTCGATGATGTCCGCGACGCGCGCCGCCTGTTCGATGGCCACCGGCAAGTCGCGCGCGTGGCTGGCGCAGACGGGCACACAGACGAGCGCGGCTCTCTTGTCATTCATCATGCGGCTCGTTCAATACGGTTCACAACTTGAAGTGAAAATGAAAGCATGTCGGCAGAATCATGTTCAACTATCGTTTGATGTGCGTTCGATTGGGATGCCGAGATGCCGCGTCGTGCCTTCGGTCACGCTCGGAGGCCGCTCCACCAATTCGCCCGTGCGAAGCGAGTTGAGTGCGCTCACACGTTGTTGTTGCTGCTGCGACAACGCATCGTATGGCGGGGCGTAGGATGGCGGATTGATGGCGCGCATTTGCTGTTGTTGCTGTTTCACACGCGCGAATCCACCGATGCCCTCGCCGAGCATCGCGAGCGCGGGAATCAACATCCACAATCCCCAGCGACCGACGCCGAAGACTCCTGAGAAAGATAAAATCGCAATCAGCAGAAAAGCGATCCCGACGAATAATTTTTTGAATGCGTGCTCAATCGAAGCCGGCCTGCGCTCGCGACGTGCATCCCTCGACTCCACACGTCCCGCGTCCGCGTTCGCTATTCGTTCCGACATTTGCCCCGACATCACTTGCGGCACGAGACTGATGTCCGCGCCGCACGCGCGACAGAATTTCGCGTCGTCGAGATTATGCGCCGCGCATTTTGGACAAAACATTTTCGATTCTCCCGTCGAGCTATTCGACATCAACAGAACGGACGAAACTTCTCCGCGTCGCACTCAAGCATCCACACCACTTCGCAAATAAGGCCGTCTATACCTGGGAGCGCGGGCATCCCTGCCCGCCTTGAGCGCGAAAGCGCGAAAAGATTTAACTCATCGAGCGCGCGCGTGAAAGGTTTGACTCGCCTGACGGCTCGTTGGCAGGCAAGATGCCTGCGCTCCAAGCATCATTCCATCTTCGCGCTTTTTGGTCGCCGGTCATTATACGCGCTTTGTCGTGCGACGGTTCGCTGTCGCAGGGCTTCGTAGAGCACGACGCCCGCCGCCACAGAGACGTTGAGCGATGCGATGCGCCCGCGCAGAGGAATACTGACGAGTACGTCGCAACGCTCGCGCACGAGCCTGCGAAGACCTTCGCCCTCGCCTCCGAGCAGCAACGCGCACGGCTGCGTCCAGTCCCATGCGGTGTAATCCATGTCCGCGTCCGCCGCCGTCCCGATTGTCCACACGCCGCGCTCTTTCAACTCTTCAATGAGACGCACGATGTTTCCCGTGCGCGCTACTGGCACGTATTCGAGCGCGCCCGCAGACGCTTTTGCCACCGTCTCCGTCAACCCCACCGCGCGACGTTCAGGGACGAAGACGCCGTGCGCGCCCGCGCATTCCGCCGTCCGCAAAATCGCGCCGAGGTTGCGCGGGTCTTCCACGCCGTCGAGCGCGAGCGCGAGCGGCGCGTCATCCGTCCCGATGCGCGCCGACAGTGCATCGAGCAATTTCCCGGCATCGTGATAATGCGCCGCCGCGACCGACGCGATCACGCCTTGATGGTTTGCGCCGAGCGCCATGCGTTGCAAATCCGCACGAGGCGCGCGCCGGACAGGCACGTTCGCGGCGCGCGCCAGTTCGAGCAATTCGTGGAGTCGTGAGTCGTGCGCTCCTTCGGCCAGAGTGATGCGCTCGACGGGGCGACTCTTCGCGCGCAAGACTTCGAGCAGGGGCAGCAAGCCGTACAGTTGCGAGTCCGTCGGCTCCACAGGCTTTTCACCCGCGCGCGCCGCCGCCGTCCGTGTTTGATGAGAGGCGCGCTGCGGTGCGTCGTCCTTCTGTGCCGACGTGCGTGAAGAAGGCGCTTCATCAAACGTGCGACGTGTTGCCGGCGTCCGTTGTCCTGTGCGACGTTTCATCAAATTTGCGCGCGGCCTCTCCGCTCGAACAGATATTGCAAGCGCGAGAAGCGCGTGAATTGCAGTTCATTGCTGACGATGGTCACGGCTTCAGTGTTGAATTTGCCGGGACGCTCGCGTCTCAAGCCCTGCGACGCAGTATGTTCCGCGAGCGGCCACGCGCGCGTGAGCAAATGGCGCACCTGATGATAACGCTCTTCATAACTCGCGGCGTGCGCGCGCTCGTGCAAGGCGCTTATAAGCGTGACGAAATTGTCCCTCGCGAGCAGCGACTTCGCCGCGCCGAGACATGAATAATCGAAACTCTCCGCAGAGATGCGCCACGCGGGAAAAGTATCCGCATCAACGTCATCGCTTGCGGCGTAGATGTCGAGCACGGCCTCGTCTTCAACCAACTCGCGCGCTCCGACGAATTCGTTGCGAGTGATTCTCCTCTGACGTTCCTCGACTTCGATGCGCTTCTCGTAGAGGCGTCCCGACACGAGCAGCACGATTTGCGGCCACTCGACGCGCAGAGTCTCGCCGTCCGCGCTCGCACGACCGACGAGCATGTCATCATTCAATTCAAGCGCGCGGATACGTCTCGATGGGATGTTTGTGTGGAGCGCGTCGTCAGATACCGCTTCGACGCGCAGGCCGAACGTGCCGAGCTTTTTGCGGATGATGGCGGCATCTTCGGCGGACGCGGCGCGCGCGAGCGGCATGGCGCATTCAGTCGCGGCTAAACTTTTCAACGCTTCGTGCTCAAGGTGCAGCCAGTCCGCTACTTCTTCCAACACCGCGCCTGAAACTTCTTTCGCCGATGCGGGCGGCAAGACGACGTTATAGCCCTGCTCCCATTCTTCCATCTGACGAAGCACGGGGCGGCTCGATTCCGTGACGGGCAGTTTCGCGCCGCAGTAGAGGCAATTGAGGCGCGTCGGCGGATTGGCGCGCAGGCACGTCTCGCACGCGATCATCTGATTCTGTGCGAAGCCGTGTCGCTCCGTCTGTAGTTCGCCGGCGCTGATGTCGTCAAATTCCGGGAACTCGTTTTCGTCGGGCAAAGATGCTCTCCGTCGCGTGCTGTATGAACTTACTTCCGCACGGATTATACTTCGCGCGCGCGGCTTTGCAATGAAGTTACCTTGAAGAGCGCGCGAGCGTCCGGCTCGCACCTCATTGCCCGCGACTGTGCATCGAGTATAATCCGTGCGTCGCTTCCGTTTATTTTCTACGTGATTCAAATGCCTGTGAACATCATCTGGACTACTCAAATTGTGCGCCGCACGCTTTCCTTCTTCGGCGTGTTGTTGCTCGGCTTGCTGACGTGGGCGTGCGCCGACACGCGCCCCGCCGACACCGGACGCCCGCGCGCCGGCAGCGATCAACTTTCAACCGCCATCACGCTCAACGAGAGCGACGAACGTCGCGCACGCGCGCTTGCGACGTGGAAGACTCTGACCGCCGGACAGGCCGTCGCCGCGCCGGCTCCAGACTTGCAGCCCGTGACTGCAACTCTGCGCGCTCTGCCGCAAGGATTGAGCGCGCCGCTGCAACTGCCGCAGATGGCCAACCCGGATGAGAAAGATCAATCGAGAGACGAGACGCGCGAATCGCTCCGCCGCTTTCTCGAAACAGCCGCGCCGCTTCTCGGCATTGAATTGAATGAGGTGTCTCTCGTCTCGGTGACGGATAATCCAGACGGCTCGCATCGTGCTCTATACCAGCAGCAGCCTTTCGATTTCCCCCTGCGGAATAATTTCGGCGTCGTGGAAATTTCATACACGTCTAATTTGCGCGTCACGTCGCTTTCGAGCACGGCGATTCCCGACACGGACAGACTCCGCCGCTCGCTCGCCTCTCTTCGGCAGACCTTGAGCGCAGAGAAGGCCGCCGCCACGCTCGCCAACCAGACCATCCGTTTCAACGATGCGAGCGGTGTGGCGCAGACGCGCTCAAACGTCGCGGCCAGCGATGTGAGCGCGCGGCAATTAGTCGTCTTCCCTGTCATTTCAAAAACGGATGCCGCGACGCTCGAATTTCATCTCGCGTGGGAAATCAACGTCGGCAGCGGGCAGGGTGCGCCGTTGCTCGTCTATGTTGATGCCGTGACGGGAGAACAACTGGCGGCCACGCCCCCGACGACGTAAAGCAGCGCGCGAAGTCGTAAATTCGGAGCGCGCGAAAAGTCGCCATTCGTCCCGCAAAGCCTTTTTCCTCTTGACCGCACGCGGTTGGCGGCGGCATTCTGGACTTCACTGATGTTTGAAAATACAAAATCGAATTTTTAACGGAGCTTTTTCCCATGCAATTTGATCCCACGAATAATATTTCCTGGCAGCTCGGTTACAGAGGCCGGGTCGCGGTTTTTATTGACGGCAACAACCTTTTTCACGCAGCACGATTTCACAACATAGACATTGATTACAACAAACTCCTGCGCGTCCTCTTGGGCGACGGGAGGCTTTTGCGCGCCTTCTTCTACACCGGCGTGGACGTGGGAGCAGAGCGTCAGCAAGGGTTTTTGCTATGGATGCGTCGCAATGGTTTTCGCGTTATCCACAAAGAATTGAAAACGTTTTACGACGGCACGCGCAAGGCGAATCTTGATGTAGAGATCGCCGTGGACATGTTGAGTCTCGCCGGACGCTACGAGACCGCCGTACTCGTCTCCGGCGATGAAGACTTCGTCTATGCCGTCAACGCCGTCGCGTATAAAGGCTGCCGCGTCGAGGTGGCGGGCTTCCGCTCGAACACCGCGCCGAAATTGATAGACGTGGCGGATTACTTCATAGACCTCGGCGAGATCGCCGAAAAAGTTCGCAAAGATGTCTCGCACGGCTCGCGCTATTACGAGCATCATCCGCACGAAGAGCAGCCCGCGCAGTCTTTCATCAACCACCAGCCACACGCCGGCCACAATCTTCTTCAACACGACGCCACGCCGCTCTCCGGCGAGATTGATTTACACAGCGACGCCGTCGCAGGCATTCACAACAACGGCACGCGAGAGTTGCCGCCCTCAATCATGCAGGACAGCATTCATCACGAGATTTTCGAGCCGGCGGTCTCACACGTCTTAGCGGACATTGACTTGTCCGACGACGCCGACGATCTCGACAGGCATGAGTCTTTCGTCCGCGTCACCGACGATCAGTAAAATCAGCGGGTTAACGTTCAACGGACGGCCAGCTTAAAAAACCGCTGGCTCGCATTTGCCTTTGAACACTCATCCGCCGTCCACCGTCTTATGAAGCTTTTTACCCTTGCCGAAGCTAACACGCTTTTGCCGACCGTGCGGAAGATCGTCTATAAAATCCAACGTGCCTACAGTCGCGTCCTCAGCTTGCAGGACGAAGCGCGCAAGGCCGCCGAAGCGGGGAAACTCGGCGGCGGCGGAATGACGGAGGGGCCGCGCTACGTCACCGCTTTGATGCAACTGACAGAGAATGCCGGCGAGTTGGAGTCGCTCGGCGTGCAAATCAAAGACTACGCGCGCGGACTGATTGATTTCCCGTCCATGCGCGGCGACCGCGTCGTCCTGCTCTGCTGGCAAGCAGGGGAGGGCGAAATTATTGAGTGGTGGCACGAGACGGAAGATGGATTCGCGGGGCGGCAACCGCTCTGACAACTGGCGACTCAAACAGCCATCAGGCGCGCGTCTTTACTGCGGACAGACAATGTTGCGTTGAGAAGAAAATTGAAGGGCGTTATCAAAGATGTCGGATGAAGCTGACGGGAAGAATGTGGTGACAGACAAATCTGCGGTGACGGACGAAGGCAAACCGACGCGCAGTCTGTGGCGCGAATATTTCGAGTCCGCCGTCGTCGTCCTCATCATGGGCTTCTTCTTCACGACCTTCGTCGCGCAGGCGGCTGAAGTGCCTTCCGCTTCGATGGAGAACACGATCAAAGTCGGCGATCATTTCCTCATCAATAAATTCATCTTCGCGCCCGGCCCGCACATGCCCTTTCTGCCGCAACGCGACATCCGGCGCGGCGACATCATCGTCTTCAAATATCCTTCCGACTTTGACACGAACGAAAAGATCGTCAAAAACCAGACGCTCTTCATCAAGCGCGTCATCGGACTTCCCGGCGAGACGATAGAAGTGCGCGGCGCGGACATCCTGATTAACGGAGAGAAGCTACCCGAATATCGCGTCACGGCGCTCGACCCGCAGTTGGGCAACGATCAGGCGGAGCTAAAAAAACTTTCCGAACCCGCGAGGCACGGCGAGCCTTATACGGTTTACTACACGCCCGACACGCTCGCCCGAACGAAGGAAGGCGACACAGATTATGCGAGCGGCGCGAGGTTCGCCGTCACACGCCCTTTCCGCATTCCCGACAACGAATATTTTATGATGGGCGATAATCGTGACAACAGCGCGGACAGCCGTTACTGGGGAACCGTGCCGCGCGATCTCGTCATCGGGCGCGCTATGTTCATCATCTGGTCTTACGATAAAAGCGCGCCGAGCGGCGACGGGGCGTTCGCTTTTATCACCGATTTCTTCAAAAACACGCGCTGGTCTCGCACCGGCACAATGATCAAGTGAATTCCGCTACGGCAACGCTCGCAAATGGTGTTCTCGCCGCTGGTTGTCAGGATAATTCCGCCCGCTACTTCTCTCTCTCCCGCCTAAATGTGGTAGCCCCTTAAACCCCCAACCACAGTGCCTTGTATATTTTCTGGTTGACGACTTAAAGTAATTTCTGATAGCATCCGCCGCGACTCCGCAATGGGCTTGGGTTTACAGGCTTCGGCCAATTGCCCTTGAAACATCGCAAACTTTGTTTTTCAGACAGGGAAGCCTCAAAGGAAAGGCAGTGTGTCCGGCAACTCATCGTCTTTTTGAAAATGTTCGGACGCCTGCCCGTGATGCCAGAAACCAAATCTGATGCAGACACCAAATCCTGAAATAAATATAGCCTCCGGCGAATTTCCTCTGGAGGAGATTGCTCCGTCCGCGTCGAATGATGAAAACGACACAGGAGACTCCCGTGCTCCGAGCGCGCCCGTTTCGACGCTCATCGAATTTCCCGGCGCTGGTGTACGCAATCGCCCGGCCTGGCGTAAAGAACTGAGCGAGCGCGTGCGCGAAATCCAACAAAGACGAGCGCGCGAAGCCGCACTTGAGACGGACGCTGTCATCACTACTTCTGCCGCCACTGCCGAAACTGAAAGACCACTGGCTGACGCTTCGGATGCGACCGGCAAGGCTGTCAGGAAATCGCTGGACGCGAATGCCAAGCAACTCGGACTCGTGCCGCCGCAAGACGCGCCCGAAGTGAATCCGATTGTCGTCGCGGCGCTCCAACGCATCGAACGCGCGCGCCAACATTCGACCTCTTCATCAATGCTGCCGCGCTCAACTTCGGGACGCACCGCGGCGACGGCAGCGGCGCGCGTCGCAGAAGAACAGTTCGAGCCTATGACCGAGCCAGCAGCGGCGACCCACTTGCAGGCAGTCTCCAAACCCGAAGCCCGCGCTGTCTCTGAACCAGCACAACCTGAAGTTTCGCCAACCGAAGCGCGTCAGAATAATATCGAGACGACGCTCGAACCTGTCCGTGTGCCGAGTCTCGTCGCAGTGCCTTCCAAGCCGGTCGTCAAGAGTGCTCCGCCTGCCGAAGCGTCCGCGAAAGAAGCGACGCCGGCCAGCGCATCCGCGAAACTTTTATCAGCAACAGAAACCGTCTCAACGTCAACGCCTGATACTAAGACAACGTCGCCGGAGACTAGCGCGGCAGCAACGGAGACTTCAGCCAAACCTCTATCCCGACGCATCGAAGGCGTGATTGACGATTCATGGTTGACGCGGCTCGACGAAGAAATTTTACCCAAAGTTGTCGAGCCGAAAGATGTTTACGTTAACCGCGCGTCACGCACGAGGCGATTTTTTGCCGGCCTGACCGATTTGATATTGATGGCCTTTCTCTGTGCGCCATTCGGTGCGGTCATCGAGTTGACCATCGGAAACTGGCGCGACCCGCGCGTGTCGGGTTCGATGGCGGGCATCGTCGTCGTGTTGATGTTCCTCTATCTGACGTGCTCGACGGCTCTGGCCGGACGCACGCCGGGCATGAAGCTTTTCTCGCTCCACACCGTTGACGCGACCAACGCGCTTGTACCGAAAACCGGCCAATGCGTCCGCCGCTCGCTCATCTACATGCTGACGCTGGCCGCAGGCGGCATCGGCATTCTGTACGCGCTGCTCAACTCCGAAGGACGCACGGCGCACGACAAACTCTCCGGCACAATGGTCGTTAAAAGTTAAAGAATCGCGCGGGCGTGAGACAACGCCGTCAGCTTTCATCTTTAAGTGAAGGGGCACTGAAACAATTTTTCGTGCCTCTTCTTTTTTTTGCGTGGATGAAAGTTGAGGCGCGCGTTTGTGAACTATCGGAGGAGACGTGTTAATAATCTTTCAGCCATGAACGATCAGACCATTAAAGACATCGTGGAAGAGTTGGCGCGCGTGCTCAAGGGGCACGCCTTCGGTAAAATTTTCCAACTCTCGCGCGCTGTCCTCGCGATTGACCTTCGCATGGGAAACGGGCGCTATCTGCTTCTCTCCGTCGAGCCGAATAACGCGCGCATCCATCTCATCGGACGCACCGCACGCGAGCTTGAGAAAGCGTCTCTCGCGCCCTTCGCGCTTCTCCTACGCAAATATCTGGGCGGCGCATCGCTCGAAAATATCTCGAAAGATGAGGGAGACCGTGTCGTGCGTTTCGCTTTCTCAATTCGCGATGAGGTAGGAATCGAGCACAAGCCTACGCTCGTCACGCAGTTGACGGGGCGCACATCAAATCTTTTACTGCTCGACGATACGGGACACATCATTGATGCTCTGCGCCCGTCGCGCGGTGCGGGTCAACAGGTCGGCGACGTGTATGTTGCTCCAGCTTCGCCAAACAAAATTTCAGTTCCATCGAAAGAGACTGCGCTCGCGCGCGGCGAGTTCAATTCCCTTTCCGAAGCGGCGGATAATTTTTATCAACAACTTGAACGCACGCGCGCTTTTGAGGCGCGTGCGGCTTCCCTGTCGGCGCGGCTGCAACAGGAAATCAACAAGCGACGCAAGCTCTGCGACAATCTCGAACGCGACCTCGCGCGACACGGCGACGCCGAGACGCACAAACGCATCGGCGACTTGCTGCTGTCAAACATCGCCAACGCCGTGCGGACGGGCGGCATCGTTCGCGTGCAGGATTATTACGCGGAAGGCGCACCCATCATTGAGTTAGAGATAGATGAGAACAAGAGTCTCCAACAGGAAGCCGCCGCCGCTTTTGCGCGTTACGGCAAATCGAAACGCGCTGCTCAGGAAATCGCGCAACGTCTCGAAAGCACGACGCAAGAACTGGCGGATTTGGCAGACCGCCTGACCGTCTTGCGTTCAATCATCGAAGAGCATGACGAGGCCGCGCTCTCCGCGTTTGAAACGGGCGCGACACGCGGAAGCAAACCGCGACAAAAAGATCGCGCATCGTCCGTCAAGTCTTCAAAGAAAGATGCGGCGGCGGCGGCGATTATTCCCGGCGTGCGTCGTTATCTCTCTTCCGACGGCTACGAAATCCTCGTCGGGCGCGGCGCGAGAGACAACGAGCATCTGACCTTTCGCCTCGCGCGCTCATCCGATACGTGGCTCCACGCCGCAGACTATCCAGGCTCGCACGTCGTCGTCCGCAACGCGCGCAAAGATGCAGACATCCCTCCGCGCACGCTCATCGAGGCCGCGCAACTCGCCGCGCATTTCAGCCAAGCGCGCGAAGAGTCGAAGGCCGCCGTCAATTACACGCAGCGCAAATTTGTCACCAAGATTAAAGGGGCCGCGCCGGGACTCGTGCGGCTCGCCAGCTTTCGGACGATTCTGGTCGAGCCGCACGTCATGCTCGAACGTATTTGAAGTTGATGTCGCAACCGACTCATTCTCCACAAACTCGCCACTTACTCCATCAAAAGGCGCACACTTTCGTCATGCAAAACATCTAACCTGCATCGCATCATCAAACGAACTCAGAGGACAAAAGCGTGAGCGCAAATTTGATCGAAACAATCGAGCAGACGGCATCAGCCGTGTTGGATAATCTCGCCGATGTTGTCGTCGGCAAAGCCTCGACTCTGCGCGACGGGACGGAACACGCGGGCGTCGAGTTGCCGCGCGACCTCTACGCGCACAAAGACGCGCAGACCGAGTGGTGGTACTACACCGGCCACTTGCGGACGCGATCCGGTCGTCGCTTCGGCTTCGAGCTAGTCTTTTTCAAACGCCGCACAGACCTCGACCGCTTCGGCGTCGTCCCGCTCCGGCTCCTCGGCAACCCGATTTACTTCGCGCACTTCGCCATCACGGACGAGTCGCGCGCGAACTTTCGTTACGAGCATGTAAAGAGCGCGAACGGACTGTTCGACAAGCCCGCGCGTGCGAGCGCGAAGCGTTATGAACTTAAGCTCGGCGATTGGTCTGTGCGCGAGATTGACGGCGCACATCACTTACGCGCGACGCTCGGCGACGATGTGATTTTTGAGGCGCGTTTGAAACCGTCGAAGCCCGCCGTACTCAACGGGCACGCGGGCGTCGGCGTCAGCTTTAAGGATCACGGCGAGGCGTCGCGCTATTTCACATACACGCGGATGGCAGCCGAAGGGCGCATCACCTGGCACGGCGAGACGGAGAGCTTCGACGGCGCGGCGTGGATGGACAGAGAGTTCGGGACGTGGCGCACGATGGAGAGTCAAAAGGGTTGGGACTGGTTCAGCATTCAACTTTCGACCGGCGCGGAACTGCTCGTCTATCACATCCGCGACCGCGAGGGGCGTCCGTCTGATTTTTCCAGCGGCACATACGTTGACCACACAGGCCGCTCGACGCATCTCACGCGCGCCGACTTTCAACTCGAAACAACAGACACATGGCGCAGCCCGCGCACGGGCGCGGATTATCCGTCCGGCTGGCGTCTGCGCGTCCCGCGTTGCGCGATTGACGTGACGGTCACGCCCGTCCTCAAAGAGCAGGAACTCGACACGCGCGGCACGACGATGATCGTCTATTGGGAAGGCGCGTGCGTCGTCGCGGGAACACACAGCGAGACTGCGACGGACGGGCGCGCTTACGTCGAACTCGTCGGCTACGACCGCTCGCACGAGCAGCCGTCGCTCACCACCTTCATCTTTGGTGACGCGCTCGACAAACGCTGGCGCAGCATCTTCTAGTGATATTTATTAAGGGGCTAGAGTAGTTAAGCACAATTTGAGAGGCGCTAAACTACTGAGATGG